>JABCZN010000001.1 GCA_013289665.1 Acidobacteriota bacterium
CGTGGCCGGCAAGTGACCTCGACGCCTGGCTCCCTGACCGCTGGAAACAAGCTCACGATGCCAGATGCGAGGCTTTGGGAATACCCCCTCTCGATTCCTGAACCCTGTGCTTCACGTAGCGCTCACGCCATTTTCGACCCGCTGCGAAAGGGAGAACGTTTCAAAGACATGGTTCACGGCCTTGGACTGGAGCCGTGATTTGACCGTGAATGATTCCCCCGGACTCTTGCGGGTGCTTGCCCCGAGTCGCGGGCATTTCGGAAGCCTCCCACTTGGACAGAAAACGCAAATTACAATAAGTCCTTAGCCGTCCATGTGGTCCCTGGCCGCCGAAAAGGACGTCAGTTGCCCCTTCCATCGTTCTTCTCATCCTTCCGGGAAATCAAAGAACGATAGCCCACAGGCTGCAATACAGGGCAAGAAGAGGCTTTTCTTACGCTGCGCGAGATTCCTTCCACTTCAGTAAAGGTAACTTTAGGTTGGCGACCTGTTTGAGGTAGGCTTCGGCGTACGTTGCTGCCTTCAGTTTGCCCTGTTCGATACTCTCGACGGGTTCCGAAGGTGCAATCCATTTTTTGGAAATGACGTTGTAGACCGACGCCTGTAATCCTTGCGCGTTCTGCTCCGAGAAGAGCCGCAAGTGTTCTGAACCGACTTTTACTTCTGCACAAACGCCTTCATCCAACATGAAAGACTCCAAAGATATAAAGATAGTGGTTGCTACAATGGTCGCAGGCGGGTCGTAACGTGTCCAGTTCGTTTTTTTCTCTGTGCTCACAATTACAAGCTCTCGCGACGCCTCCGAATTGCCAAAAAGCTTCTGGACGTAGGGCACTGCGCCTTCCCCCTGAAAGTCACCGCACAAAGCGGCACCGTCGCGGCAAGATACTCACCCGGATCGCAGCCAGCCTCCGAGTCGCTAGATACATGAGGCAAAGACCTTCTCAACAGTTATCCCTGCAAGAAATCGGGCCCGCGTAATTCTAAGTGTATATGGCTTTGGAGCACAGGATGAGACCATGACAACCGCACGATTAGCGTGTTTTCTCGCGACAATGAACCTCTTGTGTATCCCCTTGCTTCGTGCCGACGTTCAAAAGGGCGGCGTGTCCTCGACGACCAGCAATCAGCCGCTGCTATCACTCAATTTCTCGAACAATGGTCAACAAGTGGCTGCCGCGGTGGGTCAAAGGATAGAGATAACCCTTGGAACAGTTGGTCCAAGGCAATATGGCGATCCACAGATCTCTTCGTCGGTAATCCGGCTGGACAGTGTCGCGCTGGCCACCCCGGTAAACCCCGGCGGCCCAACTTTTATCTACATGTTCGAAGCGGCTGCCGAAGGAGAGGCCCAGGTCAAAATCCCTATTATTAACTCACAAGATCAAGATTTGATGAAAAGGCTTACTTTTACGGTGAGGATTCGTGTCGGCTCAGCCAAGACTTCACCCGCACCGAATGCATTCATGACACCGGACCAAACGAACACCGCGTCTTGGAAGAACGCGTCGATAAATGTGCGCAACTCGTTGTCTCAGACCTTCACGCCCTCGCTGCCAATGCTGACCGGCGTTGAAGTGGAACTCGTGGTAGCCAACCCTGGCCCGGCCAGTTCCGAAGTCACGATGGCGCTGGCCAATGCAGAGGGACAACCGTTGGCTTATGTATCAAAAACCGTGCAGGTTACAGACTGTCGCCATGTCCTGCTCGTTCTTCCTAAAGGCGGTTTGCGCGTTACACCGGGAGAAATCTACAGCATCACCCTGAGCAGTGTTGACACTGTTTTCGCGTGGAAATACGTGGTGGGCGGCTATAGAAACGGGGCTGCGACGTTCAATGGCTTCCCTGGCAAACCCGTTTCGCAGTTCACTCGGACTACGTTCCTCTTTCGGACGTTCGGTGCGAATTGAGCGTGGTGCCCGACCCACAGGGGCCGTCACCTATGCGACGGCTGTCTTCCCACACGCCGGACCATTCGATCTATTTCTCGCGGCCTGGTCACATCTCTAGTGATGGATGCGTCAGCGATACGGGGGTTGTCGATTCCATAGCCTCGAGATGGCCGTCCACTCGCAAGTTTGATGGCTATAGCGATTTGACTCATCCCGAACGAAATTCTCCAACGCAGACCTTGCGGAGTGGATTGGCAGCAGCGTTCTACAAGCGACGAGATTATTTGGAAACCCACTTGGTAGCATCTGGAAAATATCGAAATTCACCTTTCGCTTCCGGCAATCTTGCTCCAAGGCCCAGTCCGATAGAGTCATAACTTTTCGTCCCTGCTCCCATCCAGTTCGTCATTGCAGCGTCCCCGGATACCGAGGGCCTATTACTGAATCGCCGATTGCGCGACGTGCGGGAGGGATTTGTGTTTCTTTTGCGCTGCGAGTAGAATTTGCCCCCTTGCGAGGCCATTCATGGTGAAGAAAATTGTGTTCATTTCCGTACTTCTCGTGGTTCTCGGTTCAGGCGCCGCGATTCTTACCGGGCAGGAGGCCGTTCTGGCGATTACGCACGTCAACTTGATTGACGCTACCGGATCCCCCTTGCAGGCCGATGTGACGGTGATCGTGGAGGGCAGACGTATATCGCAGGTCGGCAAAAGTGGCGTAACACCGGTGCCCAAGGCAGCGAGAATCGTGGATGGACGGGGCAAATACCTGATCCCGGGGCTGTGGGATATGCATGTTCACGAGATGTTCGGAGCGTGGATCCCCGCAGACGAGAAAATCACGCCTGTGCTGTTTGTTGCGAACGGCGTGACCGGGGTGCGAGATATGGGAGGCGACCTGGAGGCGCTCAAGAAGTGGCGCAGCAGGATTGATGAAGGGAAGATGCTGGGACCACGGATGGTGATTTCCGGGCCGATGCTGGATGGGCCGGTTCCGCAGTTTCCGAGTTCCGCGCCGGTGAAGGACGCCGCGGAGGGACGACGAATTGTAGATGAACTGCAAAAGGATGGAGCGGACTTCATCAAAATTCAGTCATTGGTTCCCCGCGACGGATATTTTGCGGCTGCCGAGGAGGCGAAGAGGGTTGGCATCGTGTTTGCCGGGCACGTACCGGATAAAGTGCGCGCGACAGAGGCTTCAAATGCCGGGCAGAGAAGTATCGAGCATTTGACCGGAGTTTTCGAGGGATGCTCGACGGTCGAAGACGAATTGATGGCCGCGCCGCGAGGACCCGGAAGAGGTAAATTCCTTTCGACCTATGACCCGGCGCGCGCAAAGGCGCTGATCGCCCTTTTTGTGAAGAATCAGACGTGGCAGGTGCCGACTCTTTATTGGGAGCGTGGCGAATGGCTGATCGAGAAGACGAGTTCAGGGCTGGACCCGCTGGCGAAATATGCACCGGCGGCGTGGAGAGAGCGGGCATGGCCGATGTTTACGACTGGAATAGAGAAGGACTGGTCGACGGATCCTTTTCCGGATAGGGAGAAGTTTTTCCAGGCGGAGTTGAAAATGGTGGGGGATATGAACAAGGCTGGCGTGCCCTTGCTTGCGGGGACGGATACGGCAGCCGGAGTGCGCGTGTATCCCGGCTTCAGTTTGCACGAAGAATTGGAATTACTGGTGCAGGCTGGGCTGACCCCGATGGAAGCGCTGCAGGCAGCGACACGGAACGCCGGGAAATATTTGGGGCTCGCGGATACGGGGACAATCGAACCTGAGAAGCGAGCCGACCTGGTCCTGTTGGACGCCGATCCACTGCTGGACATCAAAAATACGCGAAAAATTCAGGGCGTAGTGCTGGCTGGACACTATTTTTCGCGAGGAGATCTCGATCGCCTCCTCGCTGGAGTTGAAGAAGAAGCAGCCAAATCAAAGTAGGCAGCCGCTGTTCTAGTTGTTGACGTCGACGCCGTCGAGGGTGATGTTGCCTTGATCGCTGCGCGCGCCGTTCGCGGCTCCATTGCGCGTGTCGCGATCTTTCTACGCTGGCGACGTGCCGAGCGTGTTTCCAATAACGGTGATGCCGGGTTCCCAGCTGAGGAGTTCCGGAACGTTTTGCCCAGGGGTGCCGAGGGGCCTCGAAGTGTCTTCATTCCGTCTGCAAATTGTCAAAAATTTGCAAAATCAGCGCCCCTTCAATCTCTTGTGCATCTCTGCGGGTTAGCATTCAGGCGGAAAAGTCCCCGCGTCCGCCTGACAACTTGTGGTGGGCATACTCCAGTGGACTCACCTGGTCGGGCAATCAAGTCGCCTTGAAGGAGGGTACGATGAAGTCACGTTCCACAAATCCACCGCACACATTGATGGGATTGCTGGGAGCGCTTGTGTTCCTTTCTGTCCCACTGTTTGCGAACGACAACGATTCGATTCTGAAGAACCACAACACCATAGACACAATTTCCTCCACTGTACCCGCAAACGGGGATGTGAATCCATATGGGCTGGTCCGCGTTGCAAAGAGCATCGGGAATCTGCGGGAAGGGCACTATCTGGTGAGCAATTTCAATGCGAGCTCGAACCTGCAAGGCACGGGCACAACGATCATGGATGTGTCTCCCAGCGGGTCGCTCTCCGTGTTCGCTCAGCTAAATCCGAACTCGGTGCCGGGACCTTGTCCTGGGGGAGTCGGGCTGACGACGGCGCTGGCGGTCTTGCAAACCGGCTGGGTGATAGTTGGGAGTCTGCCGACGGCAGATGGAATGTCTGCGACGGCCCAGGCGGGATGCCTTATCGTGCTGGATAATCTGGGCAACGCGGTGGAAACCATTCAGGGATCCTTGATCAATGGGCCCTGGGATATGACATGGCTGGACGATGAGCAACAGGCGGCGCTCTTTGTGACCAACGTGCTAAACGGAACGGTCGCGGCGAATGGCAGCGTGGTGAATCAGGGGACGGTGGTTCGAGTCAATCTCCGGGTCTCAGAAACCAAGATGCCATTTCTGGAATCCATTACTGTGATAGGCGCAGGTTTTTCTGAACGCACCGATCCGGCTGCGCTGGTTATAGGACCGACGGGGCTGGCCTTGTCTCCAGCTTGCCGAGACAGAGAGGACGACTGCGAATTTCATTCACGCGGAGACGAGCCGGTTCTTTATGTGGCGGATAGCTTAAATAATCGCGTTGTGGTCATTACCGAGCCGCTTACGCGAGCGAGACCCTCGCGAACGGCCGTGGTGCTCAGCAGCGGAGGTAGACTGAATGATCCGCTAGGGCTGACCGTTGCGCCCAATGGACACATCCTTGTTGTGAATGGAAACGATGGTTTCATCACGGAGATCACCGCCCACGGAGCGCAAATTGCCAGCAAGCTCATCGACAGCAATGGCAATCCACCCGGAGCCGGCGCTCTGTTTGGGGTGATTTTTGATCCGGAAAATGGAGTTGTGTTCGTTGATGACGCCACGAATACATTGAACGTGCTTCACTAAGCACACAGGAGAGCGCGGGGCAGGAATTTCAAGGAAATCTATACTCTTCCTTACAAGAGTTCACCAAGCCTTCGGAGTTGCTGGTGCGGCTTGGGCGCCTTCTCAGAGATCAAAAACTGAGCGTATTGGTGCAGGTGTCTCGAATCCAGAGATACCACCGCGGTGATGCGCGATGCGTTGCGGACCGTCGGGTTTCACAGACCGCTAGTGTGCAGGGGAAGATAAGGCTTGGTGTTGGCTGAAACGGAACAATAATGGTTTGTCGTGGACGAATCTGGACCCTGGAATCGGCATCTGATTCCCCAGGGCTTGGGATAACCGCATCTTGATCTTGGTGTGCGGGGAAACTCAAGTTTTGCAAGACACGTTTAATCGAATTACCCTGCTTGAATCGTGCAAGAGGCCATGCGTCTGATTCTCTATGTACTCCCGGTCGCAGGGACCAGACGCTCTTAGATAATTTATCCATCGCCACGGGGCGAAGTGTCGTTTGATGAGGAGGCAGGTATGCGAGGCAAAGTATGGGCGAAGCGCATGGTAGGTGCAGCGGCGCTTGCAGGTGCGTTGCTGGCCCAGGGGAACCCATCCTGGGGCCAGGGTACGGTGCAACCCGCCAGCCAGCAGTTGGACCTCGCAACGGTTGGCGCATTGCTAGAAAAGCTGCAAGCGCAGGTCCAGGACTTGCATGCGCAGGTAAATGACCTGAAGGCGGACCAGCAATCGGCAAAGGCAGAGTCCGCGGTATTGAGAAAAGAGCTGGAGATCGCGAAATCACAATTGGTGGCAATTTCGGCTCCGCCCAGCGCGGGCTCGCCAGCTCAGGCGGTAGCCGCGCCGTCTGGAAGCATCGCTACGACAGAAGAGCGCATCACTAGACTCGAGGAAAACCAACAGCTTGCCGACTCGAAAATAGCTGAGCAGAGCCAGACGAAGGTGGAAAGCGGGTCAAAATACCGGCTGCGACTCACGGGTATTGTGCTGCTTAACATGTTTGAGAATCGGGGCACGGTCGAAAACTCGGACTTCCCATTGCTGGCTGAGGGCCAACAATCCCAGTTTCTGTCTTCAGGAGGTTCCTTCGGAGGTTCGCTACGTCAATCACAGATAGGCATTCAGGCGTTTGGCCCTACCGTTGCCGGAGCGCAGACGAGCGCAAATGTCCAGTTTGATTTTTCCGGAGGTTTTACGGAAGTTCCGAATGGATCCAGTTTTGGGATTATGCGGTTGCGCACGGGAACGGTACGGTTTGACTGGCCAAAAGCCTCAGTTGTGGCGGGACAGGACACTTTGTTCTTTGTGCCAAATAATCCAACTTCTCTTGCGACGCTTGCGGTTCCGGCGCTGGCGTACTCGGGAACACTTTGGAATTGGACACCGCAGATACGCGTTGAGCACAAGTTCACGTTGTCGGAGTCAGGTTCATTCCTGATCCAAGGTGGAATTCTAGATTCGCTGACGGGAGACACGCCTCCATCGACCTATTATCGATCGCCGACCTGGGGCGAGCGTTCCGGCCAGCCAGCGTATGCGACGAGAATTTCCTGGACGCAGGACATCCACGGGCAGAGTCTTACGCTGGGTGCAGGCGGCTATTACGGCCGGCAGACTTGGGGATTCGGGCGCCACGTGGACGGATGGGCGGGGACGGTGGATGCCAGTTTGCCGCTCGGCCAGAAATTCGAACTGACGACAGCGTTCTTCCGCGGACGCGCGATTGGCGGTCTGGGCGGCGGGATCGGGCAGAGCGCCCTTTGGCAAGGGTCGCTCGCCGATCCTGCAACGGACATCTACGGATTGAATGCCCTGGGCGGGTGGTCACAGCTGAAGTTCAAGGCGACTTCCAAGCTGCAGTTTAACGGCGCGTACGGTCTGGACAATCCATACGCAGGCCAGCTGCGTGAACACGGGGGCAATACGAATTACTATCCGGTACCATTGTCGAAAAATGAAAGCGGTCTTGTGAACTTCATTTATCAACCGCGATCCGATATTGTGTTCTCGATGGAATACCGGCGGATCAAGACCTTTACGCTGGACAGCGGGGCAAATGCGGCTAATATAGCCAGCTTCAGCGTGGGATACATATTCTAGTGGCAATGCTCGACACCTCTCAAAAGCTTGGGTTGGCTTTCGCCGCCCTGATCGTTCTCGCCTCGAGCGCCGATCCAGCCTGCGGGCAAAACAACGCCGTGACCATCCACATGGCCGTCCGCAGGGAGACCGCAGTGAAGCAGGACAAATCTGTGAAAGCGAGGGTGGATGCGCCGGATATTGTGGTCTGGCTGAAGCCTCTGGGTTCGCCGGCCAAGAGTGAGCAAGAGGGCATCTCCGATGCAAAGAAATTTCAACTCGTTCAGCACAACAAGAGTTTCCAGCCGCATGTGCTGGTCGTTCCGGTAGGCTCGGTAGTGGATTTCCCGAATCGCGATCCGTTTTTTCACAATGTATTCTCGCTGTTCGATGGCAAGCGATTTGATCTTGGACTTTATGAAGCCGGGGCAAGCAACTCTGTGCGGTTTGACCGACTGGGTGTGAGCTTTCTTTTTTGCAACATTCACCCGGAGATGAGCGCCGTGGTGGTGGCCGTAGATACGCCGTATTATGGGCTGTCCGATCGAAAGGGAAACATCACGATCCAGAATGTCCCCGACGGAAGGTATGAACTACGCGTCTGGTATGAACGAAGCCTCCCCGAAGACTTGAAGGCCCTGACTCGCACCGTGAACGTTTCCTCTTCGTCCAATGAGCTGGGGACCATTCAGGTTCCGGAGAATCCCAGCTTTACGTCCGCGCACAAGAACAAGTATGGGCAGGATTATTCGCCGCCCCCTGGTCCAAGCTACTCGCATCCCTGATTGTGTTTAAGGAACTACTGCGTCAGTGCAGGGTTTTGTTCGCAGACCGTCTGAACCGCCGCGTGGCGGCTTTCCGCGTTCAATTGCCGCATGATGCGGTGGACGTGATTCTTGACCGTGAATTCAGAGAGATGCAAGCTTCCGGCAATTTCCTTGTTCGTGAAGCCGCGAGCAAGCAAGGCCACCAGTTGTTGCTGTCTGGCCGTCAGGCCGAGTTTTCTGCAAAGGCTTTGATTCAAAATCATCGAACCTTCACGCGAGGTACGGGCGACGAATTGAAATAAATCGTGGCAAAGCCCCGGGGGGCATACAGCCTCGCCGAGGGCGACCCGGCGAACCGCGGCAATCATGTCTTCCGCGCTCGCTTCCCCGAGCAGATAGCCACTGACTCCCGAACGCACGGCTTGCAGGAAGGCCTCCGAATCATTCTCCATCCCAAAGAAGAGTACCCGTCGCCCGTCCACCAAGCGCAAAAGGTCTGGGATGAAATTATTGGGAAAGGCAGAGGCGGATGCCTGGTCGGCCAGCAGGATGTCGCACTGAGACGCAGCGGCCTGCTGGTAGGCATCGGCACCATAGCGAATGGAGCCAACGATGGAAAATTCAGACCGCTTTTGGAATATAGCGGACATCACTTCGCGCAGCATGCGATTTTCGATAACGAGAAACAGTCTCGTAGCGCGGGTTGCGTGAGTGTCCCGAGAAGTTTTCATGCTCAATGGGTGCACCGTAGAGAAATGGTCCAGGTCCTCCGGAGCCACCGTTTAGACCTTATGACTACGAGCACGGATGGTCAATCTACGCTGTGTCAAAAACATGTCACGTTTGTGTCCCCGGCGATTGGGAGCCGGGAATGGAAGGCGAATTGTCTGGGAAATATCACCGCCGGCGGCAAGTCGAGCACCCTAACGGATTGGCGATGTAGCGCTCGAGAGGACGTTCTGTTCCGCGGCAGGGAGACGAACCAGGACCGTTGTTCCTGACTCCGAAGTCTGTTCGATGGAGACGCTGCCGGAATGGTCCTGTACGATCTTGCTGACGATGGCCAGGCCCAGTCCGGTCCCGTTCGGTTTGCCAAAGCTGACAAAGGGATCAAACAGCGATTCGCGGATAGCACCGGGGATGCCCCGCCCCGAATCGTGCACGCGGATTTCAAATCCAGCGGGGGAGTTTTTGGCTTCCACAACGATTGAGCCTTCGGCCTCGGCCATCGATTCGCAAGCATTCAGGATCAGATTAAAAAAGACGCGCTCCAGTTTTCGAGCGTCGAACATGCCCTCCAGATCGCCCGAGGACGATAGCACTATCCGGGTATCGCGGAATTCAGGTTTGGAATGGATGGCTTCGATGGCGCGACGGATCACCTGATCGATTCGTGTGCGAGTAGGGGTAATGGCGCTGCGCTGATAGGAAAGTTCGCGCAGGGAGTCGATCAAGTCGGTCATCTGGTTGGCCGCGGTTTTGATCTCTTCGTAAATTTCATCTTTCTTGAGTTTCAGTTCGTCCGCCTCGTAAAGAAATTCCGCGTTGGCCACAACCGCAGCGAGATAGTGGCGCAAGTCATGCGAGATGGAGCCGGCGGCGCGGGCCAGGGCGGCGATGCGCTCTGACTCGATGCGATGCTGCTGCAGCGCGAGCAATTGACCACGCATCTGGGCGAAGGAGGTGCTGAGTTCCACGAGTTCGGTGCTTCCCCTGGGCGTGATCGAATAAGTGAAATCGCCCGCCGCAAGGGCTTTGACGCCGGCCACAAGATTGTCCAAGGGATGGGTGATGGTGCGCGCGACGAAACCAAAGAGGATTACTCCGAAAAGCACCGCGAGACCACCGGCCACGTAGATCGAGTAATTCAAGCGTTTGATAAAGGAGTTTACCGGCACAAGCGGCATCATCACATAACAGCGGACCGGTGAAGGCGACGAGCCGTGCAGAAGCACCGAAGAATAGGCGTACTTGTCGGTGTCCAGCGCGATTTCGCCAGAAGTGTTCGCGGTTGAAAATGTGCCGGAGCGCATGCGCCGCTGCAGTTCGGCCGCATCCCTGCCGGGGAGGGTAGAGGCGATCACGGTGTCGCCGGTGGTTAAGGCCACCTGATTGTTGGTGGCAACCGAGAGTTGTTGAGCGACGGCGGAATCCACCTGATAGCCAACCGCGAGAAATCCCAGGGGTTGAACGGTCGGGCCGGCGCCGGAGGTGATGGGATGAAGGAAAACCCAATAGAGTCGTCCGTCGTCGTACCACCAGGAAGCATCTTCGCCGGCATCAGTGGAGCGCTTGAGGTCGCGTTCGGCAGTCTGGGCTGACCATCCCGGCTTTGTCATGTGCAGGGCAACGACACTTCTATTTGGTTTGGCCAAGACCAAAAGGTCGCTTTGCGCGAGTTTCCAGAAGGATTCGGAGCCGTCCTGAATGGTCGGAGCGTGCTGCGTGGACATCAACGCTTTCATGGTGGGGAGATCCGCAAGCATTGCTCCCATACGCGACAACTGCAGTTCTCTCTGCCGCTGAACACTTTCAAACGCGCGGACGGACTCGTCCGTTCCGTCCTTCACCTGTTTTTGAATCTCGGCATCGACCGTATGCCGGATGAAAAAGAGCAGTGAGCCCGTGAGTCCGAGAATGATTAACAGGGCCGCGACAAAGAGCTGGGATCGTAGTCGAAACGTAGTCATGTAGCGTCAGCGATCGAATTCATACAGCAGTTCCGGCAGCTGAACCTCCAGGAGAAAATTTGTATCCGGCGCCGTGCATGGTCATCAAATACCGTGGCGTGGCAGGATCCGGTTCCAGTTTCTGGCGCAGACGAAGCACGTGATTGTCAACCGTCCGCGTGGACGGATAATTCTGATAGCCCCACACCTCGTTGAGCAACTCCTCGCGGGAGATGACGCGTCCGGCGGAAGCCGCCAGATATTTCAATAGCTTGAATTCCTGCGAGGTCAGAGTGATGGGCTTCCCCGCGCGCATGGCCTCCATGCTGGTGAAATCAATGCGCGCGTCGCCGAAGGTGAGGACTTCGTGTTGAACAGACTTTGTGGGAATCTGAGTTACCGGAGGCAATCCGGCTCCCGTGCGGCGCATCGCACGGCGAACCCTGGCCAGGAGCTCCTTGGGGCTGAACGGCTTGGTTACGTAATCATCCGCGCCAAGCTCCAGCAAGAGAACTTTGTCTTCGACCTCGGAATTTGCGCTGAGGACGACGATGGGCACGGAAGCGGCCAGGGCCTTGAACTCCCGGCAGAGTTCCTTGCCGGAAATGCCCGGAAGCTTCAGATCAAGGACCACCACACAGGGAAGCTGTTTGCGGAAAAGCTCGAGGCCGCTGGGCCCATCCGAGGCGATTTGCACCTGGAGAGAGTCGGATTCGAAGAGCCGCTGGAGCGTGCGCTGCATGGCGCGGCTGTCTTCCACAATCAGAACGGTATCTGCGGACATCGAAATCGAGCCTCCAGGCAGAACGTCTCTTCCGGGCACTTTAGGGGTACTCCAAGTTGATGCGTTCATCGTTCTCATAATAATACCTCTCTCTTGTGTTGCGACGACTCATGAATGCGCCTGGTCGAGTCCGGCGCGGGCGGAGCCAAGGGCGCGCTGCCAGCGCAATTGTTCAAGCGGCAACCGGACCAAGTCTCCAAGGTGGACACCGGCACGATGGGCAACGTATTTCCACCGCTGTAGCTGCCACAGGAAGGGCCTTTCCAAGTCATTGCCGCTGCGAGTTTCGATGGTCAATCGTTCGCGCTTCGGAATCAGGCGGCTCCAGAAATATTCGTATCTGAGCCTGGGGTCGGCGATGAAGTCGGGTGCGAGAAACAGATTGCTTAGACTTCCGGGCCAATCGGTGAGCGCCCAGCCCTCGGAAAAATGATCCAGCCATGCGCGCAGGGATGGAGTCATGCCTTCGGTGGCCCAGTCGGCGATTGCAGGAGGAATACGAGTTTCAAAAAGGCGGTTTGTCAGCGAAAGGATGAAAGCAAAAATGCGCTTCGTCATGAGGCCATCGCCAGCGTGGTTCCGCAATCTTGCCCAGAGTCGATCGTCATCCAGATACAGATCCATGCAACGGCCGATCTCCATCAGCCAGGAGAGACGCAACCAGGAGCGGAAAGAATGCCGGAAGGCATGCAAAACCTGGACAAGAAACCGAGTCTCGAGTGGCAGGCAATTGAAACTTATACCCGAGATGCTCATTGGAATCACGGCTTCCGCGCCCGTGCCGGGAAAATCCACTTGGAGCCATGGCAAGCTCTCCGTGAGTGAAACGTGCAGATCCACCTGGCGGTGGTGCTGGATCGCATAGAGATCATCGGTGCGTGACGGCACATGGTGGAGCGGGGTTGTGAAAAACGATTCCTCGGAATGGGACAGTTGCGGCGTCGAGTACCCGCACGAGCGGAGTACTTCAGCCGCCACGTCGACGTCTTCCGGGCCGACCAGGAAATCGAAGTCGGTTTGGTGGCGCAGGCTGGGGTCCGCGCAAAAATCTGGAACGAGGGAGAATCCCTTCAGCGTGACTGCCAGGATCCCTTGTGCGCGAAACGCATCGTTGAGACGCTGGAACTCCCCGAGCATGTCCTGAAGTCTGCCGTCGTTCCGCTCCCTTCGTCCCTCCAGCGCGTTACGCCATTCGGCCGACAAACCCCCGCCGGTGGAATGCGAACGAGCGGATTTGAGGAGGCTCAATGCGAGGCCGCTTTCGTCCAGCCATCGCATCAACCGGGCGCCTTGGCGGGATTGGAGCGGTGGCAAGGATCGAATCCCCGCAAGATTAGCGTTGCGCTTGAGGGCTAGAAGCAGGCTTCGTTTTGCGCAGGCGTCACACTTCCAGGGCATCTTCCCTCACTCCGTCAGCGGTTTGCCATGAGTTTGGTTCTGGTGTTTCTGCCGACAGCCGGCACAGGAAAGGCACCAGATATTCCTGAAAAGTTTTCCTGTCAACATCCCGTCCAATGAAGCAAAACAATTCCCGCCGCTCATGATCGAGCCCCAGCACGCACGCTGGTCCCATGCCGACCACGGTGAGCTGACCCGTGCGCAGCGTCAAAGGTTCCTGAAGCGAGCCGTGAGCATCAAAATCCCGAACAAGCTTCCATGTGCGGGCGGAGGAGCCGGAATCATCCGTGGCAGTATGGAGGGAGAGAGCGGGAAGAAGAGAAAAATCATTGGTTTCGACCAGCACGGTGAGAGCGCCGATGCGGAACCGCGTCCTGAGCGGAGTGGGGACAAACCGCCGCAAGGGATCGAGCGGGTCACTGTAATTTGCCGTTTCCAGAAGCGCCATCTTACTCCTTCGGTAGGAATTCATCGATCGCACGTGCCGTTTGGATGGGGTCGCTACCGGTGCGGAGAATCCAGCTCTGGCAGCCAGAAAGTTTTTTGATGACTTCCGAACGAGCGCGGACCGCCTCTGGCAATCCAAGGGGAAGCTTCTCGGCATTCCTCTCGAAGAATTGGATCGTATGCTCGGGGCGACAGGGGACAAACTGGCAACCCGGCAGGGAAGTGCGTTCAAGAAACACAAGCCACTTGGGAGGTGCACTGGATTTGACGGTCGAACGAAACACATTTTCCGGATCAACCTCATGAGCGAGCTCACCGTTCAAAGTTCTTTTCGGAGTCTTGCACCGGAGTTCGGGAAAGAACTGGACCGTGTCGGGGAGTAATTTGATCGGGGCGAATAATCCATGCGCAACCAATCGGCCTGCATCTTGGGAAACATACGTCCAACCATCGGAGACGACCGGGAAGCCGCTCCTGGCCAGCGCCGCGGTAAGCGTGGACTTTCCCGCGCCGGAATCGCCGGCCACGAGCAGTCCGCTGCCGTTGCGATCGAGGCAAGCGCAGTGGAGCGGGGCCACGCCCATTGTTGTGCCGAGCAGGCCAATGGCGATCGGGAGTAACTGCACATTCCAAAAGTAAGAATCGCGCGCCGCCGCCGGAGAGAGCGCGCCCGCGACCCGTCTTCGCAGCAGATCGAAACTGAAGAGGCTTGTCGGCTCCAAGAGCGCAAACACCAAATGACCCTGGCCCCGAAAATGTGGAATACCGGGAGCATGAAATGCGAGAGAAGGATCCTCGACAATTTCCATCTGGAAGGAATGAGCTGCGGGTGGACTCTTTACAGCCTGCCACTGCGCGGAGAGACGCAAGACATACGGCGAATTTGTGGAAAGCAGGCAGCGCGTTCCCACGAGAGAAAATTCCGCGCACAAGGGGAGTGTGTTCCTGTCAAAGGCGATGGTTGCCGTCACAATGAAATCCACTGTAACGCGAAAACGAGCGCGCAAAACGCCACAGAAGAAGAAATGACAGCCATGTGACATGATCGTGACAATTATGCGTTGCGGCCTCGGGTAACGTTTCCCGTATGGTTTCGAGATGAGGCCGATGTCCAAGAAAGTAGTATTCTTTTTCCCTTCGTTCGCCAGTTCGGAGGCTACAGCTCCTCTGGGGATTCTGGCTGTGGCCACTCCCCTGCTTCGCAACGGATACTCCGTGAAACTGGTGGACTCAACGATAACTCCAAATTTCAAGAAGCGCGTGCTGGAGGAAGTGAAGGACGCGCTATGTCTGGCGATTTCTCTGGTGACCGGGCCGATGATCCGGGAGACCGCGGAGATTGCTCGCGCCGTGAAAGCGTGGAATCCGGGATTTCCAATCATTCTCGGGGGGTGGCACCCCTCTCTTTTGCCAAAGCAAACCCTGGAAGCGCCCTATATTGACATCGTGGTTCGGGGCCAGGGCGAAGAATCGCTCCTTGAAGTGGTTCAGCATCTTGAAAATCGCGCTCCGATGGATCTGATTCCGGGTATTGGCTTCAAGAGAAACGGCAAGGTGATTTTCACCACGGAACGCCCCCTGCGGCCGATCGTGGATTTGCCGCCGAAGGCTTATCAACTTGCCGATTTTGATGCCTACCAGCGAAGTTGCGGCCGGCGTTGGGCCATGTATGTGTCCAGCCTCGCCTGCCCGTTCAACTGCGCGTACTGCACAAACGCCGGGGTGTACGGCCGGAAATGGAACGCGTTGCCGCCGGAGCAATTTGTTGAAGAAACCATGGACCTATCTACGCGCTATGGCCTGGAATTGCTTTGGGTGGTCGACGACAACTTTCTTGTGGATCTTGATCGCGCCCGGGCCATCGCCGAAGGATTGGTGCGCGCCGGAGCGGACTTCAAATGGAGTATCCAGGCCACCACGAACTTGACCGCCCGGCTGAGCACGGAAGACCTGAAGCTGCTGCGGCGCAGCGGCCTCCATCAGATCTGCCAGGGTGTGGATTCGGGCTCCGAAAAGGTCCTGAAGTTGATGAACAAGACGTTTCAGGACTTTGATTCCATCTATGAAAGCGCGGCGCGCTGCCTGCGGGCGGGGATTCGGCCTTCGTTCAATGTCATGTTCGCATTTCCGGGCGAAGGGTCGAGGGAGCGCCGCGAAACCATTGATTTCATGATGGACGTTTGCCGGCGCCTTCCCGGCTCTGAGTTCTGGACAAACATTTTTACTCCCTACCCGGGCTCGCCGATCATGGAACGAGCGGAGGAACTCGGGATTCGCGTGCCGTCCTCTTTCGAAGGCTGGGCCGAATTCTTCCCGCGCTACACCGTGCTCCCCTGGCTGAGCGGGACAGAGCACAAACGCCTTCAAATAATGAGGGAATATTTCAGAATTGCCTTTGACCGCTTCCCGATTGGCGCGGACACGCGGAAGCGGACGACGCGGATCATCCAGAAGGTTCTGTCGCTGCCGGCACGCTGGAGACTGGACCACGACGTCTATCGGTTCCCGGCGGAATTGTGGGTCAACGGCCGGTTAAACCGGAAGAAATCGGAGTTCAAACCGGTTGTTGATGCGAAACGCCTGGAAACGGCGTCAGATGGGGCCACATGTTGAAGAAGAACAAGGTCGTCCTTTTCTATCCGCCGTACGATGGACCACCGCTGGGCGCCCCGCTCTGCCTGCTGAGCCTTGCTTCTCCGCTTCTTGCCGGAGGATTCGAAGTCACCGTGGTGGACGCAGCGATTGATCCCCGGTGGTACGAGACAGTTCTGCGGGAAGCGCGTGATGCGCTCTGCCTCGGCATCTCGATGCTCACCGGGCCGATGATTCGCGGAGCCGTTCGCATGGCGAAGGCCATGAAAAAGGAAGCTCCCGAAGTGCCGGTGATTTTTGGTGGCTGGCACGCGAGCCTCGCGACCGCGCAGACGCTTCAGGAGAGTTACATCGACGCCGTGGTACGCGGGCAAGGCGAACTTACGCTGCTCGAAATAGCGGAAAAGTTGAGAGTAGGGCAAGACTTTCGCGACACCGCCGGTGTGTCGTCACGGCAGTTCGGAATGCCTCGCCACATGCCCGAACGACGCGTGGCGTTGCTGGATGATCTGCCGACGCCTGCATTTGAGCTGACCGATTTCGATGCGTACGAGCGTGTTTCGGGAGAGCGAAAACTCTCATATGCGACCAGCGTAGGCTGCCCCTACGCCTGCAATTACTGTACGGATATGGTGTTTTACAAGCGGCGCTTTAACGCGCTGGCGGCGGAGCGCGTGGTGAGCGAAGTGACGGAACTGGCCAACCGTTATCGCATCGACGAAGTGGCCATGCTTGACTCCAACCTTCCTGTCGACTGGCGCCGGGCGCGGGATATTGCCCAGGGATTCGTTGATGCAAAGAGCAATTTCAGGTGGACCTTTCAGGCATCCACCGATTTTCTCTGCCGGATGAGCGACGACGACGTGAGACTGCTGGGTGAGAGCGGCGTAAAGCACATGGGGTTCGGCACGGAATCAACGTCCAGCAGCGTGCTGAAGCTGATGAACAAGCGCCACCAGCACGTCGAGGACATGTACGAAACCGCGCGCAAGGCAGCCCTGGGAGAGATTCACGTCACCTTCAACCTGATTTTTGGGTATCCCGGAGAAACCGAAGCGGATCGCGTGGAGACGCTGCGTACGATGGGCGACATGGCGCGCCAGTTCTGGAATGTGAGTTTTTCACCGAACATCTTCACTCCTTATCCCGGAATTCCGATCTGGCCCGAACTGCGAGCCATGGGCCTGCGAGAACCGCAATCTCTGGAGGAATGGGCAGAGTTGCCGTTGGGCCGCAATGTCTTGCCCTGGCTGCAGGGAAGCGAGCTGACCCGCCTGCGAACGATGCTTGACTTCTTCCTGCTGAATAATCAATTGCGCAGAGCAACCAAGAAGTATCCAAAACTTCGCACAGGACTCCGGCGGATGCTCGGCGCACCGATCCGGTGGCGTATCCGGACAAACCAGTACTCGTTTCCCTGGGAGCTCTGGATTGGGCGAAGACTCGAAAAAATTGTCAGACGGCGATCCCTGGTGACGGGGCAGCAATTGAAACAGGAGGGCGCTGAAGCATGTTAGACGCGTTTTGCGCCTCGCATTCGATTCGCGGGAGAAGGAAAAGTGGCTGACGTACTGCTGACCCACTCTTACCACTTGCCGTTCGACCGCAAGCAGGTGCGAAAGATGGAGCCGTACCCGCCGCTCGGGACGCTCTATGCGGCGGCGCTTTTGCGCGCGCAGGGGCATTCTGTTGCGGTGTTCGACACGATGTTACAGGAGCCGCAAGCGGGTTTCCGGGAAGCTCTGCGAGAGCATTGCCCCCGCATCGTCGCTATTTATGAGGATGATTTCAATTTCCTCACCAAGATGTGCCTTACGCGGATGAGGGATGTGGCTTGGGGAATGATCGAAGCCGCGCGGCATGCCGGTGCCAGAGTTGTGGTGCATGGATCAGACGCAACGGATCATGCAGTCGAATACCTTCGGAACGGCTGCGACTATGTGCTGGAGGGCGAAGCCGAATACTCTCTGCTTGAATTGGTGAACGCCATGATCGGTGGCGGCGATCCGACAACGATTCCCGGCGTGAAATGGCTGAACGGCAGCGGAAGGCAGGCGTCGGTGGAAATGTGCGCGCACAGAACGGTGCGTGGGCGCGGAGACTTGCCGGTTCCGGCACGCGACTTGATCGATGTGGCGAGCTATCGCAGCGCATGGAAAAGCGCCGGCCGCCCTTTTTCGCTGAACCTGATCGCGAGCCGCGGATGCCCGTTCCGCTGCAACTGGTGCGCAAAGCCGATTTTCGGGGATGCCTTTCAATTGCGGGATGCCAGGGAAGTTGCGCTTGAGATGAAACTGCTGAAGGAGACCTACGGTGCGGAACACCTCTGGTTTGCCGACGACATTTTTGGCCTGAACCGGCACTGGCTGCTGGAGTTTGCCCGATACGTGGAAGAAGAAGATTGCCCGGTGCCGTTCAAAATTCAGGCACGCGCGGATCTCCTGACGGAGGAGAGCGTTCACGCTTTGAAGCGCGCGGGCTGCGCCGAAGTATGGATGGGCGTGGAGTCCGGTTCGCAAAAAGTGTTGGATACGATGGAGAAAGGACTTCTCGTCGAAGAAGTCATTGTTGCCCGCGACCACCTCAAGCGCGAAGGGATTCGCGCCTGTTATTTCCTGCAACTGGGCTACCCCGGGGAACGATGGGAGGACCTCCAGAAAACGATTGCCCTGGTTCGCGAAACGCGCCCGGACGACGTGGGGGTTTCGTTTTCGTACCCGCTTCCGAATACGCGTTTCTACGCGAAAGTGAAACAGCAGCTTGGCGCGAAGCAAAACTGGTCGGACAGCGAGGACCTCTGCGTAATGTTCAAAGGGGCTTACTCGGACCGGATGTATCGCGCCGTGAGGGATGCCCTGCACGCGGAAGTGGAAAGCTGGAAACCCGGCCTGACCGGCGAGCTGCACCCGGATTTGTGGAAGGAAGTGGAGGCGTTGGAGCCGATCTGCAGGAATCCCGATGCGATGGAATTCAGCGAAGTTGCCGTCCAGCGCGAGTTCCCGATCATCTCGAATTCGCCCTTTGACTTTCGCGTTGCGCAGACGGGAACCGCAGGAGGCGGCCATGACTGATCTCCTCCTGACGCACGGATATTTCATGGCGGAAGACGCCAAAGAGCTGCAGATTCGCAAGCCGTACGTTCCACTCGGCATTCTTTATATCTGTTCCCACCTTCGTCAGAAGGGTTTCAGCGTGGATGTGTTTGATACCACGTTTTCCACCACTTCGGATTTGATCGCGCATTTGCAGGCTCAGCCGCCTACTGTGTTGGGAATCTACGCCAACCTGATGACCCGCAAGAAGGTCATCGAGATTCTGAGCGTGGCGCGTGCCGCGGGATGGAAGACCATTGTCGGAGGGCCAGAGCCCGGCGCTTATGTCGCCGAGTATCTTGAGGCTGGCGCCGACGTCGTGGTGTTTGGAGAGGGCGAAGAAACGATGGAAGAGCTCCTACTTGCCCTGCGCGCGGATTCACCTGGAGCGCTGCGGATGGTCCGGGGAATTGCGTTCCACGAGGAAGACGGCCGGGTGCATCGGACCGGCGAACGGCCGCAAATTGCGGATCTGGATTCACAACCCTGGCCCGCTCGAGACACTGTGGAAATTGAACGCTACATGAAAACCTGGAGCGAAGCCCACGGGAAGAGTTCTCTTTCCTTCATAACCGCGAGGGGGTGCCCGTACCGGTGCCGGTGGTGCAGTCACCAGGTTTTCGGAATGACGCACCGGCGCCGGAATCCCATCAAGGTGGTGGACGAAGTCGAGTGGTTGCTCAGTCGCTATCAGCCGGACATGGCGTGGATCGCCGACGACGTGTTTACGATTCATCACGGCTGGCTGCGCAAGTATGCGGAAGAAATGCGGCGGCGCGGATTGCGCGTGCCGTTCGAATGCATTTCCCGAGCTGACCGCTTGAATGCCGAAGCGGCGGACATCCTTGCGGGACTTGGCTGCTTCCGCCTGTGGATTGGGTCGGAAAGCGGCTCGCAACGAATCCTGAATGCGATGGACCGCGGTGTGACCGTTGAGCAAGTCCATGCCGCGGTTGCTCTTTGCAAAGCGCGCGGCATTCAAACAGGTATGTTCCTGATGTGGGGTTACGAAGGGGAAGAGATCGAGGATATCGAGGCGACCATCGAGCACGTCAAGCGCACGGATCCCGATGTATTTCTGACGACAGTGTCATACCCCATCAAGGGCACGGCATATTACGACCGCATCGCCACTTCGCTGGTGCAGGTGAAACCCTGGGGAATTTCGTCAGACCGGGAAATTGTCGTCGAGGGCCGGCGTTCCGCTGATTTCTATGACAATGCGGACCGGCTGCTGCGTAGTGAAGTGAAACTCGCGCGCCTGCCGCATAACGCTGAGAGCGAGCCGGCGGAACGGGAGTTGCAGCAACAGGTGATTGCTCTTCGCGAGTCCCTGTATGCGAAAGCCGGCCAGGTGTCCGCATGAGCTCGGCTACAAACGCGCAGTTTTCGACACCGGCGGAGGCCTTCGACCGGGTTGCCGCTTCCTACGACGACTCGTTCACGAGCACCGTGATTGGGCAGATGCAACGCAAACAGGTCTGGAAGCGGCTTCTGCAAGCATTCGCTCCCGGAGATCGGGTTCTGGAATTGAATTGCGGAACTGGCGTGGATGCAAGATTTCTTGCCAGTCGTGGAAGAAGGATTATCGCGTGTGATGCTTCGGCCGAGATGATCAAGGTGGCCAATGCCCGTATGCAAGGGGAATCGAAAGACGCCGACGTCAGTTTCCAGCAATTGTCCAACGAGAACTTACGCTTGCTGTTCCGTCGTCAACCATTTGACGGGGCGTATTCCAATTTTTCCGGTCTGAATTGTGTCTCCGATCTGCAGCCCGTTGCTCGAGATCTGGCGTCGCTCGTCAGGCCGGGCGGCCGCGTTCTGGTTTGCCTGTGGAGCCGCGTGTGTGTGGGAGAGCTTGTCTGGTATCTGCTTCACGGAGAGGCAACCAAGGCGTTCCGGCGTTTCTCCGGTAAGGCTCGAGCGCGGGTTGGGGGACTCACCATCACGGTTTCCTATCCCACAGTGGGCAAAATGCAGCGGGCGTTTGCGCCATGGTTTGAGCTGGAGGATCGCTGCGCAATCGGGCTTTTCGTGCCGCCATCCTATGTTGAAAGTTGGGTGAGAGAACACAGCGCCGCGATCGGATACCTGGGAAAATTGGATGACGTGTTTGCGGAATTTCCTGTGCTTCGCGATTTGGGCGATCACGTTCTTCTGGAGTTTACGCGATGCAGTCGGTGAGCGACCGAATCAGGCCTGCGGCGATGCCCCGTATCCCGTGGATCCCCCCCGAGGCAGCGGTGCGGTCCGCGTCCATAGGATTGCGATGTCCGGAGTGCCGTGATTTCCAGATTGCTATCTCCTACCGGTCGCTAGCACGCGGCAATTCAAGCGCGTATTGTGCAAGATGCGACGCTGCGTTTGAACAAGACAATGGAATTTGGCAGGGTCTGCCGAAGCGACGCCTGGCCTATTATGCGCAGTTCATCGAGGCCAGCGAGCAGTCCGGCGAGGAAGCTGGCGGGCCCGGCAGTGATCCGGAGTCTTATTTGGCGTTGCCGTTTCATGATTCCAAGCAAATTGCGGCCAGGCGGCGGATGATCCGCGCAAAGACGTTTCGTTTGCTTCAAACGAAAATTCTGCCGGAAATTACGGGAGAGGGCGATTCGCCGCTAGTGATTCTCGATCTGGGTGCGGGAAACGGCTGGATGTCGTACCGCCTGGCGCAGTCGGGGCAGCAACCTGTGGCGGTTGATCTGCTCACGAACTCCAGGAATGGGCTGGGAGCAGCTTCCCATTACCGGTCGGAGTTGCCGGAACTTTTTCCGCGGTTCCAGGCCGAGTTCGACAATCTTCCTTTTGCGGACGGGCAGTTCGATTGCGCCATCTTCAACGCTTCGTTTCATTACGCCGAAGATTTTGACCGTACGATTGCGGAAGCTGTTCGTTGTTTGCACCCGGGCGGAAGTTTGATCATCGCGGATTCGCCGACGTATAGGGTGGAGAATAATATGTCTCGCCGGCATGCAATAACAAGGAATCATCGGCTGGAAGAAATTGGGCTATGCGCGGAAGGAATGGCAGGCCGCGGATACTTGACTGCGGAGCGCCTGATCGCTCTGGAAGTGCGTCATGAATTTGACTGGTCGACCCACCGTTGCTGGCACGGCCTTCGCTGGGCTGGCCGCCGATGGCTGGCGAGGTGGGGACAAAAGGCGGAGCCACCACAGCTGGTTATTTATAGCACCCAGGTGAAGACTCGATGATTATTCTTGTGAATCCAAGGGCGACAAAGCCGCGCAACCGCCGCTTTCCGTTATCGGTGATGGCGCTGGCCGCGGTGCTGGAAGGCCGCGAGTCTTACCAGATTGTGGACGGGCACGTTGACGAAAACCCCGTGGAGACAATCCACGAGCTGATTCGCACGCAGCATGTGGAACTGCTCGGAGTCACCGTGATGCCGGGGCCTCAGATGGCCGCGGCTATGAATATCTGCCGGGCCATTCGGCAGCTTCATCCGAAGCTCCCCATCGTGTGGGGAGGTTATTTCCCTTCGATCTATACGGACGCAGCGCTCAATGCGCGTTATGTGGATTACGTGGTGCGCGGGCAGGGAGAAGAGACACTTCTGGAATTGATTGACGCGCTCCGCGGCAAGCGCTCGTTTGATGGAATTCAGGGGCTCTCCTACAAGGACATGTTCGGTTTGCACCGCCACAATCCGGAACGGCTGATGAAGGGTCCGGACGCGTTTCCATGGTCGCCGTTCCACCGCGTGCCAGCCGAAAAATACTTGCGGCCCTCTTTTTTCGGGAAGCGCACCACCGCGCATCACGCCAGTATCGGGTGCCCGTTCCGCTGCAGTTTTTGCGGAGTCCATGCGGCGTATGGCACCCGCGAGCTACTGGAAAGCCCCGCGCGCACGGAAGCAATTTTGCGCCACCTGAAAACGGAGTATGGCGCGGACTCCGTGCAGTTCTATGACATGAACTTTTTTATGGGAGAAAACCACGCACGCGAAGTGGCCAGGCGGATTGAACCGCTGGGGCTGCGCTGGTGGTGCGAAGCGCGTGTGGATATCTTCAACCGCTATTCCAACGAGACCCTCGAGGCCCTGAAACGCGCCGGCTGCACGATGATTTTCTTCGGTGCCGAGTCGGGTTCCGACTGGGTTTTGAAAGAGATGCAAAAGGACATCACGACGGAGCAGACGGTCGCGGTGGCCGAACGTACCCGGGAGTTCGGGATTATTCCGGAATTTTCCTTTGTGATTGGGAATCCGCGCGACCCGGAACGCGACACGCGCGAGACATTGCAATTCATCCGGAAGCTCAAGAAGATTAACGTGGATTCGGAAATCATCATTTATCACTACACGCCAGTGCCGCAGCGCACCGGGATGTATGGAGAGATAGACGGCAAGGTGACGTTTCCCTCCAGCCCCGAAGAGTGGGCCTCGAAACAGTGGATGGATTTCACTCTGCGCATTGATCCAAACACGCCCTGGCTGACCCGCAAGACCAAGAATTTGATCGACAATTTTGAAGTGGTGATCAATTCACGCTGGCCGACGGTGCAAGACATTCGCGCGCCACGCTGGAGCCGCGCCTTGTTGAAGTCGCTCAGCTCCTGGCGATATGCGACGCGATTCTATGCATTCCCCAAGGAGCTTCGCCTAGCGCAGCAATTCATCACCTTGCGCAAACCAAAACAGGAAAGCCTCTAGCGCGGCCGGACTCACATTATGGCCAGCACTTCCATAACGCCAAGCCTTTCGCCCCGCGAGGGGTATAGACGCTGGGCCCGCAGTTACGACACCGATCCGAATCCCATGCTAGCGCTGGAAAAGCGCTATCTGGAGCCGATGATTGCCGGAGCAAAGGGAATGGACGTGGTCGACCTCGGTTGCGGCACCGGGCGGTGGCTGCAGATCCTGAGAGACACGGCGCCAGGCAGCCTGCTGGGCATTGATTCGTCCCCGGAAATGTTGCGGCAGGCGAGAAGAAAGCTGCACGGGGCCGCAAGATTGGTTCATGCGGACGGCTCCGGAGTGTCCCTCGCCCCGGCCTCGGCTGATCTGGTGCTCGCGAGCTTTCTGCTGAGTTACATGGAAGATGCTCCAGGACTGTTATCGAACGCCCGGGCCGCGTTGCGGGAAAATGCCTCGCTCTTCCTTACAGATGTGCATCCGGAAACAAGTGCAGCACTCCATTGGAAACGCGGCGTCCGTGGCGAATCGGGATTTCAGATCATCAGAACCGTGGAGAGATCCATCGAATTGGTAATCTCCCATTGCGAAACGGCCGGCCTGCGTCTTGTGGCGCGTCTTGAACCGGCATTCGGTGAAGCGGAGCGAGGGATGTTCGCTGCGTCGGGGAAAGCTGCGGAATTCGAAAGAGCGGTGGGTTATCCGGCAATTTACTTATTGGAGTTTCGGCCCGCGAGCACGCCACGGATTGGATTCACAGAAATGAAAAGCAAATCGGCGATTGGCTCGATTTGCAACGCCGACATTTCCATCGGGCCGAGGGAACGCGTGAGGGGGACACTCGGTTTGTCCAATTCTCACATCGAATCAATAGGCACAGTAAGAGGAAGCGCCTCCCCGCCCACTGATTCCAATTCCTCCATAGACCTTGAGGGTTTCCTGCTGTTGCCAGGACTAGTCAACGCTCACGATCATCTGGAATTTGCGTTGTTTCCCCGACTCGGGGCCGGCGGATATCACAATAGCGTCGAATGGGCCGAGGACATTCATCGCAAAGAGTCCGCCGTCATCGCCGTGCACAGGCAGGTTCCAAAGGATGTGCGTTTGTGGTGGGGAGGAATTCGCAATCTGCTGTGTGGTGCCTGTACAGTTTCACACCACAATCCTTATGACGCCGGGGTATTTGACAACGATTTTGCGGTACGCGTGTTGCGCGAATACGGTTGGGCTCATTCCCTGCCGATGGATGCGAGCGCAGTGCAAAAGAAGAAGCAAACGCAAGCCGGGTTGCCGTTTGTGATTCATCTCGGCGAGGGGGTTGACAAACGGAGCGAGGACGAAATCATTGAACTTCACCGCTCGGGTGCGCTCGACGAAGATACCGTACTCGTCCACGGGCTCGCGCTGGACAAAAAGGCCAGAGAGTTGGTTCGCGAGTCTGGGGCAGGCTTAGTCTGGTGCGCCAGTTCGAACATCTTTCTTTTCGGGCGCACACTTTCCGCGCGGGTGGTCGAGTCCTTGCCGCGTTTGGCGCTGGGAAGCGATTCGCCATTGACGTCCACGGGCGATTTGCTGGATGAAGTACGATTTGCCCGAGACATCACGCAACTCCATCCGGATACGCTGTATCGCCTGGTCACAACCCAAGCTGCGCAACTGCTGCACTTGAGGGAAGGGCAGGGAAAGCTCCACCCGGGAGGGATCGCAGACATTGTTGCCGTGCGCGACGAAAGCCGCGCGCCGGCCGAGACGTTGACTGCTTTATCCTACCGCGACGTCGAACTTGTCCTGGTCGGCGGGTCAGTACATCTGGCGTCCGACGAAATATGGCACCGTTTGCCCGAGAGTAGCCGTGCAGGACTGCAACCGATCCTGGTCGAGGGCGCGCTGCGTTGGATTCGTGCGCCGCTGGAGCGACTCTTCCGGGAAACCGAAACACACCTCCCGCAAGGAATCTTCCTCGGTGGAAAGCGAGTGAGCCTTGGCACCCGTCACTGAACGTGTTGCGGATTCCGGCCGGGCTTCCGCCGATCCGCGTATTGTCAATTCCCTGCCAGTGCTGGTGGTGCACGCGCACACCTCCTGCAACTGCCGCTGTCTGATGTGTGATATCTGGAAGACCAGCCCGGGAAAGGCGCTTCAGGCTCGAGATCTCGAGCCGCACCTGGGATCCATTCGCCGCCTGGGAGTTCGCTGGATTGTGTTTTCCGGTGGCGAGCCGCTGATGAACCCCGAGCTGCCCAAATTGTGCGCGATGCTCCGAGAGGAGAAAATTCGCCTGACGCTTCTGACCACCGGATTGCTCTTGGGAAAGAATGCGGATCAGGTCGCTGGGAGTTTTGACGACGTAATCGTCTCGCTCGATGGCCCTCCACCCGTTCACGATGCGATCCGCCGAGTCGCGGGCGCTTTCGCGCTCCTGCAAGCTGGGGTGAAGGCGCTGCGGGAACGCCGCAACAGTATTCACATTACCGCGCGCACGGTGGTGCAGAAGGCAAATCACGCCAGTCTGCGGGAAACTGCGCGGGCCGCAAAGGCGCTCAAGCTGGACGCGATTTCTTTTCTGGCCGCGGACCTCACATCCACCGCGTTTAATCGTCCGCTGGTTTGGCCGGCGAGCCGCCAGGAAGAGGTGGGCTTGTCAGTAAGGGAATTGCACGCGTTGGAGTCGGAAATTGAGCTTCTGATTCAGGAGTCGTCTCAGAACTGGGAAGACGGCTTTATCAGTGAGGCGCCGGATAAACTGCGCCGCATCGCGCGCCACTTCAGCGTTCAATTGGGGTTGAGGAAGAGCGAATCGCCGGTGTGCAACGCCCCGTGGGTTTCCGCCGTTGTGGAAACCGATGGCACCGTGCGCCCATGTTTTTTCCACCAGCCCATCGGCAATTTGCACGAGCGTTCGCTGGAAAATATCATCAACGGTAAATCAGCGCAGGATTTCCGCAAGGAACTCGACATTCCGACCAACCCGATTTGCAATCGCTGTGTTTGTTCGTTGAACTACCGCTTGTGATTTACGCGGGTGACGCCCGACTTTGGGGAATCATCGCCCGAATACATCCGGGGCTCTCCCAGACTGCCAGCCTCCGGCAGATGCCTCAAATAGACGACGATCGCCCAAATCTCCTTGTCGGTCAGAATCCCCTTGGAGGCAGGCATGCCGGAAGGAGAAATGCCATTCTCCACAATCCACTTGAGTTGACCGTCGGTGTAAGACTGCACCGTGGCTGAGTTCAGGGAGGGGACCGGGGGTGACATTCGATCCGCGAAGGGAACACCGGTATTTTGTCCATCTAGGCCATGGCACGCCACACAATAGTGGGAAAACGCATCTTTTCCATTCGCCACTGTTTCCGGGGAAGAACTCAAGGGATTTTGGGCGGTTTTTCCGCCCACCGTTACCGAATGCTTGATGCGCGTTATAGCCGAGGTCTCCCATTTTCCCGGGGCCGAAACCCTGCACCCTGCGAAGCAAATGCTGAGGGCGGCGCTCGCCACAAATGCCGTGCGTTTCATTGACCCTCTGAATCAGTCACATGGACGGTCAGCGTCATGGATCCATGCCCCGAGCCGCAAAAGTGGGCGCATTTGCCTTCGAATGTGCCTGAGGTTTCCGGAGTGAAGGTAACCGTCGCACTCTGTCCCTTCTTCACCTCTGTCCGGATACCGAGCTCCTCGACGACCAGGCCATGACTCACGTCTTCAGACTGAATGACGACATTCACCGGCTCCCCTTTTTTCACGGTGATTTCGCTCGGTTCAAATGCGAAGCGGCTGGCCCGAATCGTAATCGTCTGGGGATTGTGGCTGGCCTTGGGGGCGCGGGCCGTTCGTGCCGCCGCATAGCCTGCGAGTATTGCAAACGAAATGGTGATAAGAGGAAAAGTTTTAAGTTTCATAGAAAAAGTCCCATGGTTGATTTGGTGTCGCAATCAAGGTGCAAGAAATTTCAGAATCAGCTGCTCGTCCTCCGCGCTCAACATTGCCCGGACGCGCATGTGCTGCAGGACAGCCTTCACTTCCCGTGGCGAGATTGCTTCCGGGGCATTGTGGCAACGACCACAATTGGCCTGAAACCTGCGCTCGCCCTCTTTAGACTGTTGTGCGGTGGTGCGGGTCACGGTGGCTGACTTCTGGGCCGGCGCTGGATTCTGAGGGCTGGCCACCGGGCTTAAGCCGCAGGCGAGCAGCGCAGCCGTTGCAAGAAATGCCGTTACTCGACCCTTCATCTGGATCCTCCTGGCCAAGCCGGAAACAGAAACCGGTACGTAATCCCGTACTCCCAAATGTTCGCGTTGCCCAGCGAGCTGAACTGCCTTCCGTAACTGCCGTTCAAGCGGACGTCATGCGGCAGGTAATAATTCAATCCGAAATCAAACCGGTTTGTGTCCGCCAGGGGAAGCGAATCGCCGGCCTGCGGAGTTCCGTTGAAGTATTGCTGAATCCGGGCGACGGCCTGGAGCCGGCCAATACCCGAGATATTGCGGCGGTCCTTGGCGAAGCGATAGGCACTTTCGAGCCAGTAACCTTGGCCGTTCGGCGAGTGCGCGAATTCGCTGCGAATGTCGAGTGGAATGCGCGGCGGCTGCCAGACCAGATAGGCTCCGGAGGCGTTCAACTCTCCATTCTGAAGAAATCGCTGATAAGACGTGCCGATTTCGAATCCCTTTTCCGGAAAGAAAATGCCTACGCGGCCTCCCGCTGCTCTCCCCGACCCTAAATTCTCGACGTTGGTCAGAGCCGAGAAATAGGCCGTGTAGTTCACTTCGAACTTCTTTCG
Source organism: Acidobacteriota bacterium (assembly GCA_013289665.1). Taxonomy (GTDB): domain Bacteria; phylum Acidobacteriota; class Terriglobia; order Acidiferrales; family UBA7541; genus Acidiferrum. Next base: position 28,634 of record JABCZN010000001.1, read on the forward strand.
CGCGACGGCGACTCCCCGCACCATGGCGCCGTCGCTCGAACCGGAGGTTCGTGTGCCGATCGGGAAAATGATTGCGGCGTCTGGAAGATTCTTGATCCATGGCGCGTTGTACCGCTCGTTATAGATGTTGAACGGAGTCAAAAAACGTCCGACGGAAATTGTGAGATGGGAATTGGCGATGTAATCGAGCTGAGCGTAATCAAAGGTGGCGATGAACTGGCCCGAGTACGGCCCCGTGGTTCCATTGTCGCGTGCGATGAATCCCTGAATCTCGGCGCGGGATTCGATAAAGAAGTGATCGCCCAGCGGCACGGCCAGGATGGGGACAATCACCGGCTGGTAAAAGTTTGCGCCGGCATTGGAAGTGCCCAGAAACTGCACCGTGCCGGACAGGATGGGAGTATCGGATTGTCCAAAGAGCGCCGAGGCGCTGCAGAGGAACAATAGAAGGGTCCCGAACACGTTTTTCGAAAATGACATCCTGACTTTATCTCCTTCACAGCCGAACCTGAATTTGAGCGCCCCTCTAAGCTGGCGTTAAGACAGAGACGCCGCGACACCTGAACCATTTACAGGCTAGCGCTTGCTGAGTTTCCAGTTGTCACGAGGAAGTCAAACGAAAGTCATCTTACTGCTTGCAATAACCGTGCCACGAACGGGTGTTACCGGGCCTAGTCCAAATAGGTACTCGCTCGATAGTCCGAATTGGCCCCCGCACCTGTCCACGATTGGACCTGAACCCATGCAGGCTTCCAGCCGATACTCGTGTCGCGAGGGTGCAGCAATGGAGAAGATGAAGCGCATTCTGGTGGCCAACACGCCGCGCCTGATGAGGGAAGCGGTTGTGGCAACGCTTGCCGATCAGCCGGACATCGAGATTGTTGGCGAAGTTTCTGATGAAGCTGAAATCCTGACGCGAGTTCAAGCAACTCTACCGGATCTCCTAGTCGTCGCTTTGGACGAATCGGGAGCGCGGCCACAAATCTGCGACCAGGTGCTGCGCGAATATCCCGCGGTTCGCATTCTTGCGGTGGCGTCGCGCAAGGACCGAACCATTTGTTACTGGGCAACCTTCGATATTCACTCCGACGACATCGAATCTTCAGCGGCGGGGATTCTGAGCGCGGTTCGCAATTCAAACAGTTTTGGAAGGAGCGTTTCGTGATTGGCGTCTGGCGAAAAAACGGGGAATCACTGCGTCGCGCAGGAGCTGTCTTCTTTTCACTGGCGCTAGCGTCGCTGTTCTGTTGCGCGGGTTTGAATGCCCAAACGAGCGGCACGCAGCGCACATCTCCGGATTCCGCCCCGGCTTCCTTAAAATCCGAGACGTTCGCCCTTGAGAAGGAGAATTCCGATCGGGTTGCCGCATCGCCGGAACAGATTCGGGAAATCCTGGTGAAGGATCCCGGACTGCTTGTGGAATTGAAGCGCTGGGTATCCGGGGAGGCGACTTCCAACGGCCAGGTGGTTGACGATGCGGATCTGACCGATCACGCCATTTTCGACCGGTTGGCAGAGGATGTTGTGTTTCGCGGGGTTGCCACCCGGATCCTGCAGCGTTATGGATATCTTCGGCCGGCGGTCAACCCGGATTCGGAACTCGGAAAGGAACGGGAACTCGTTCTGAAAGAACGCGCCCGCCGCCTGGTGCAGATCGAAGCGCAGGAGGATGCAGAATCCATCAAGCGGCCTGGCGAAAACGACGAAGTCCAGCGAACGACTCAGCGAAAAGGGATGTGCGATCCTCGCCGAGACGAAAATTGCGATGAGGGTGACAAGGCGCCGCAGCGTTCGAGGATGGGGAACGGCGAGCCGAGCGCGCCCGGGCGTCCGAGGTCAGACTCGCAAGCGGCCCCCGCCCCGAATGATTCCTACAGCAGTGACCCGATCTTGCGCACTGGACTCAATTATGGCCCCGCCGAAGCTGCGACGCTTGGTCTCGAGAATGGAAGCGATGCCTCGCGCCTCGCTACCGTTGCCACCTCGCGTGACACGCTTTCCTCTCGAAATTTACCGGAGACTAGAGACGGCGTAACCGGAGGAATTGCGAGTCTCGGAGCCAGTCTGGACCCGAGTTCCGCACTTCTTAACTCCAAGTCCACCCCAAGTTCCGATTCTATGCGGCCGAATTCCGACCCAACGATGAGGAGCCGAGTTTCCAGCTCGTTGCAGCTGGAGAAAGATTTCTCGCAGGGCACAATTGTCCACAAGCAGAACCCGTACGCAGATATTCCATCGCTCTATGATTTATACGTTCAAGCTCCCGCGCGCGAGCGGGCACCCGCGCGGTTCGGCATTGATATCCTGAGCAACGGCCTGCGCGAGCCCAACGTCGTGCCCATGGATCTTCCTGTGGGGCCGGACTACGTGGTGGGTCCCGGCGACAGTCTGGCGATCGATCTTTGGGGCGGCGTTTCGCAGAGGCTGGTGCGCACTGTCGATCGGGAAGGGCGTGTTTCGCTTCCCGAAGCGGGCCCCCTGCTTGTAAGCGGCAGGACGCTTGGCGATGTGCAGATGACCGTGCAGCAGGCCTTGCGCTCGCAATTCCGAGATACCTCCGCGGATGTTTCCCTGTCGAGGTTGCGCACGATTCGCGTCTACGTCGTTGGAGAAGTGCTTGAACCGGGCGCCTACGACATCAGTTCGCTCTCGACGCCGCTCAATGCACTGGTGGCCGCCGGAGGAATCACGCCACGCGGTTCGCTTCGTTCCCTGAAGCACTTTCGCGGAAACCAGTTAATCGAGGTCGTAGACGCGTACGATCTGCTCCTTCGCGGGGTTGGGACCGACGCGAAACGCCTGGAGAACGGAGATTCGCTGCTAGTGCCTCCCGGCGGTGCGCAAGTCACGATCGAAGGGATGGTCCGCCGGCCGGCAATCTACGAATTGTCGGGCGAAAAGACGCTGGAAGACGCGCTGGAACTTGCGGGAGGAGTGCTTCCGGCAGCCGCGCTGCAACACGTTGAGGTCGAGCGCCTGGTCGCCCATGAAAAGCGCACCATGTTCAGCCTGAATTTGTCCCCCGAGGATGGCGCCGACGCAGTAACGCCCAAGTTGAGCAACTTCCAGGTACAGGATGGCGACCGGATTCACATTTTCCCGATCGCGCCTTACAACAATCAGGCGATTTATCTTCAGGGCCATGTATTGCGGCCAGGCCGCTATTCCTATCGCGACGGCATGAAGTTGAGCGATCTGGTCAGTTCCTACTCCGATTTATTGCCTGAACCCGCGGGTAACTACGCCGAAATCATCCGGCTGAATCCGCCGGATTTCCGCCCGACTGTGGAGAGTTTCGATCTCACCTCTGCCCTTGCCAACCCCGGGACGGCGCCCAGGCTGATGCCGCTCGATACGGTGCGGATTTTCAGCAAATTTGAATTCGAGCCTGCCCCGGATGTCTGGGTCGGAGGCGAAGTCCGGCAACCCGGTCTGTATCCAACTGCTGGACAGGTCAGATTGCGCGACGCCGTCCATCTTGCGGGGGGAGTTACAGCCGACGCGGAACTGGATTCAGCACAACTTTTCCGGAATTCCAAAGACGGCACGATGAAAATTCTAAGCGTGAATTTATCGGAAGCGCTGGCGGGAAACGCTGTAGATAACTTGTTGCTGGAGCCGCATGACCGCCTGATTGTTCACCGGAATTCCGCGAAGGTAGATCCACCCACCGTTTACGTGAAGGGCGAGGTTGCCAAGCCCGGGCGTTACCCGCTGACGTCAAACATGCATGTAGAAGATCTGGTGCGCGTTGCCGGCGGATTGAAGCGCAGCGCGGATTCGATAAACGCCGTGCTCGCGCATCAGGAGGTAGAAACGTCGAGGGGCTCCTATGCTTCGAGTATTCCCGTCAAGCTTGCAGCTGCAATGAATGGCGATCCATCCGCGAATGCGTCTCTAAGCAATGGAGATGTGCTCACCATACGGCAGACATCCGGTTGGGAAAATCTCGGCGCCAGCGTGAAGATTCGCGGTGAAGTCGCTCATCCGGGCACCTACGGCATCCGGCCAGGAGACTCCCTCGCCACGGTCTTGGCCAAGGCGGGAGGTTTCACAACTGAAGCCTTCGCGTTCGGCACGGTGCTCACGCGCACAGAAGTGCGCGACATCGAGTTGAAAGCGCATGACGAGATGGTTGCCCGCGTGCAGGCCGAGGAAACCCAGTTGAAGGCGCTTCCCGATGGGGATCCCGACCAGAAAAAAGCCAAGCTCGCAGCGATCGCGGAAACCGAAACCACTCTTAGCCAGTTGCAAGCCACTCTGCCGGTTGGGCGTGTTGTGATTCAGTCCTCACCCGATTTGAAGTCCTTCGAAAAATCCGCGGCGAACACCCCGCTTCGGAAAGGCGATGTGATCGTGGTGCCGAAAAAATCGAGCTACGTGCTCGTGAACGGACAAGTCTACAACGCCACGGCCGTTGGATATGTTTCCGGAAGAAGCGCGAAGTGGTACCTGGGACAAGCGGGAGGCCTAACCCAACTCGCGGACAAGAAGGCTGTCTTCGTCGTTCGCGCCAACGGCTCCGTTTTCGCCGCAAAGAATAACGGCGGCATGTGGTCCGGCGATCCGATGAGCGCCGTGCTACTGCCGGGCGACTCTATCGTTGTGCCGGAGAAGCCGCCGAAGGTCGCAGTCCGCAATTGGGCACCGGTGATTCAGACGGCGCAGATCGCCACTTCAGTGGCACTCGCGGTTGCTTACATCCATCCATGAGAGAAGCCACTGAAAGGTCATGAGAGGATTTTGCATGTTGGTTGGGCTCATCTTAGCGAATATGACGTTGACCTCGAATCTTGCCGGCGCTTCGCGACCGCAGCAAGAAAAAGAGCAGAGCGCTGCTCCCGAGGGCGGAGCGCCGCAGGTGGAATCGCCCCACTCGAAGCACGAAGATGTTCCGCGGCAGAAGCAGGGCCAGCGGCCCGCCAAACCGGAATCTGGCTTCTCCAGCACAGGCAAGCAATTTCTTTCGGACCAGAAGGCAATCTGGACAAGCCCAGCGAGGCTTCGTTGGTCGGACACAGAATGGATTATTCCGGTTGCAGGATTAACGACCGGTATGCTTTTCACCGACACAAGTCTCAGCCGCAGCCTTTCTCATAACCCGGATACGCTCCGCCACTTCAACGACGTTCGAACTGGCGAGGTGGCCGCATTGGGCGCTGTGTCGGGCGGCATGTATCTGTGGAGTCTGCACACACGAGACCCGCATCAACGCGAAGCCGGTTTTCTTGCGAGTGAGGCTATCGTCGACAGCCTGGTCATCACCGAGGGCCTGAAATTCGCCACCGGTCGCCAACGCCCGCTCGAAGGAAACGGCCAGGGCAACTTTTTCCAGCGCGGCAATTCCTTCCCCTCCGAGCACTCTGCCGCGGCGTGGGCGGCCGCCGGAATCCTGGCGCACGAATATCCCGGCCCGATGACAAAGATCCTCGCGTACGGGCTTGCCAGTTCCGTGAGTTTCCTCAGCGTGGGAAGCAGGGAACACTTTTCTTCCGATGCTTTTATCGGCAGCGGTCTTGGTTGGTTGGTCTCCGAGTATGTTTACCGGACGCATCATCGTGCGGAGCTCGGCGGCTCTGCCTGGAGTCCGTTCGGAACATTGATTCACGGAGACGAATCCGGGCCACCGCAATTTAAAGGGTCTCCGTACGTTTCTCTCGATAGCTGGGTGTATTCCGCGTTCGACCGGCTCGCCGCGCTCGGCTACGTTGACTCCGCGTTTCAGGGAACGCGACCCTGGTCTCGCGAGCAATGCGTCCAACTGCTTCGGGATGCCGAAGAGCGTATTGGCACTGTTGCCGGTTCGAATGCTTCCCTGGATTCGCAGGCCAGCGCCCTGCTGCTCGGCCTGCATCGCGAATTTGCCCGTGAAGAGGCAGACGTTACCGGCGCCAACGTCTCCGCCGAACTCGACTCGGTCTATACGCGCGTTTTGAGCGCCAGCGGCACGGTTCTGAACGATGGTTATCACTTCGGCCAGACCTATGCGTACGATTTTGGAAGGCCGTTCGGGCGCGGCACAAATTTGATATCGGGCGCCTCGGCAAGTGGAACATACGGCAGTTTATTTTTCTATGTGAGCGGCGAATACCAGCACTCTCCGGGTCAGCCCGGTTTGTCTCCCGCGGAGATTCAATTCATCGCCACCGCAGACAAAGTGGCCCCGCCGGCAGGCTCGCCTTCCGCCACAATCAATCAGTTCCAACTTCTCGATGCCTATGCCGGCGTCAATGTACACAATTGGCAGTTCTCGTTTGGCAACCAGAGCCTGTCCTGGGGACCCGGCATCGGCGGTTCGCTCTTGCTGAGTAATAATGCTGCCCCATTTCCCATGCTGCGGATTTCTCCCGCCGGCCCAGTCGAGATTCCGGGGCTTTCCAGAATTCTCGGGCCTTTCCACGTAGAACAATTTTATGGCCGGGTGGATGGACACCCCGGCGCCTCGCAACCCTGGATCTACGGACAGAAGATCAGCTTCAAGCCGTTTCGTTCGCTGGAATTTGCCTATGGCCGGACGACACTCATCGGAGGCACCGGGCATCCACTTACTGCGGGTTCTTTCTTCAAGAGTTTGTTTGGCCGTGTGGACGCCAAGGAAAACAGCGTTCCTGGCGATTCGCGCACCGCCGTGGAGTGGACCTGGCGGCTTCCCAAGTTGCGGAATGGGGCCACTTTCTATGGCGAACTCGAAGACGATGACGATCCGATTCCACTGCAAAATTTGACAAAAAACGTTTTGCGCCCGGGCATCTATCTCCCGCGACTACCCCATCTGTCGAAATGGGATTTGCATTTCGAGTGGGCGAGTTCCACTACGCCAGGCCGCAAGCCCTTTCAGGCTCATGGCAACCTCAACTATTGGAACCTGGACTACACCAGCGGCTACACAAACGACGGCAATTTGATGGGCAGCACCGTCGGCCGTGAGGGCATCACGCTGCAGGCTTGGACGCGATACTGGATTTCACCGCGCCAGACACTGGATCTTTCCTGGAAACAGTGCCGGGTTTTGGACGATTTCGTTCCGGGTGGCGGCAAGTGGCAAGACTATAAGTCCACATATTCCTTCACGTCGCGCTCCGGTGTATACGTGAAATCTTTTGTGCAATTTGAGCACATCTCTTCGTTCCCGTTGCTATTTCCCGGCGCGCGAAACAACGTCGTCGCTTCCGTTGAGTTTGGATTTCTTCCCCAGTGGCGACGGCACCAAGACAGTTCCCCCGCTGGACGGGTATCCGATCCAAACCCAGCCTCCCAGGAGGCATTCCGATGAGTTCGACGGCGGCGAAGACTTCCCCCGAAGTCCTGCGCGATGATGATCTCGATCAGCTCCTCGAGAGGCGGATCCGCCAGGATCAGCAAGAGACCCGGGAGCGGCGGATTGAGCGCGCTGGCTACTTGTGGTCTCGCAGGAAAGACCTGGCCAGATTTGTTGCTTCAGGTGCCGCTGCCTCCATTTTGATTGCGGTGCTGATCCCTTCACGATTCACATCAACGACGCGCCTGATGCCACCCGATTCGGGCCCGGGACAGGGACTGGCCATGTTCGCAGCCGCGGCCGGCAGACTCGGCGGAAATCTCGGCTCGATCGGCAATGAACTACTGGGATTGAAAACTTCCGACGATCTTTTCGCCGGAGTTCTTTTGAGCCGGACCGTTCAGGACGATCTGATCACCAAGTTTGATTTGCGCAAGGTTTATGGTGAGCGGCGTTGGATCGACGCGCGAAAGGAATTAACTCGCGATACCGACGTCGGCATAGATCGGAAGAGCGGCATCCTCACGATCCAGGTGACCGACCGCGACCCAAAGCGGGCCTGCGCGATGGCCCAGGAATATGTCTCGCAGTTGAATAACGTGGTTACGCAGCTCAACACGTCTTCCGCTCACCGCGAACGTATTTTCCTTGAGGAGCGACTTTCCGAGGTGAAGCAGGAGTTGGAAGCCTCTGAAAAAGAGTTCAGCCAATTCGCCAGCAAGAATGGCGCGATCGATATTAAGGAACAGGGCAAAGCGATGGTGGAAGCAGCGGCGCTTCTGGAAGGGCAACTGATCGCTGCCCGGACGGAATTGCAGGGGCTTCGCCAGATTTTCACGGACAACAATGTGCGCGTTCGCTCCTCGCAGGCGCGTGTGAACGAACTAGAACTGCAGATCCGCAAGATGGGAGGAACGGCCAGCGCGGCGGAGAACGCCGCTTCTCCAGACAACGCGGTTTATCCCTCGATTCGCAAGCTCCCCTTGCTTGGAGTGACCTACGCCGACTTGTTCCGGCATACCAAAGTGGAAGAGGCCGTGTTTGAAACCCTGACCCAGCAATATGAATTGGCAAAGGTTCAGGAGGCCAAGGAAGTCCCGAGCGTAAAGGTCCTGGATCCCGCCGACGTGCCGGAGAAAAAAGTCTTTCCGCCGCGAACGCTACTGGTGCTCACCGGAACTCTCCTGGCCTTGGCCGTGGGAGTGCTTTGGGTTCTGCTTTCCGACCGTTGGAGGAAAATCGATCCGCAGGATCCGGGGAAGCTGCTGGCCCTGGAAGTGGTGAAAAGCGTGAAGCCGCAATTGGAGTATGTGACTCAACAGAGTTCCGCGCTCACCGATCGTACAAAGAGTTTTCTGGATCGATTCGGTGGCGAAGTGACTTCCGCGGAATCCAAGCAGGAGCAGTGAGGTTGTTTTGCAACTCTTTGCGGAAACGGGTAGGTCCCGTGCCCCTTTAGGTGACAGGCCAAAATAACCGATGCTCACACTTCTCATTGCGGCCGTTTTTGTCGTCTCTGCGGACGTCTTTTTCGTCTTTCAGTTAGGCGGCTTTACCGTGCGCGCTTTTCAAGTTCTGGTTCTGCCATTAATCCTTAAGTCTGTCTGGGATTCCGCCTGGGGATTCGGTTCGCCGTATCTTCCGTTGGGGTTCAAGATGCTCGTTGTTTGGGTTTGTTTCATTGTTGCTTTTGTTCCGAACGCGACGTTTTTGACGCGCAACATTTTCTATGCGGCCTGGCTTGTTTTCGACGTTCTCGTTGTTCTAGGAGTAACGCGACTCGTCAAGACGCCCCGCCAACTCAACGTCCTGCTGTGCTGGTATATCTACTCGTTTGTTTTTTCGGGTTTGTTCGGGCTCCTGCAATTTGGATTGCCATTGGTAGGACTTCCCGGACTCCTGGTGCAGCAATGGTGGTTTCCAGAGCAGTTGGCCCGCATCAATGGATTTACTTATGAACCGTCCTATTATGCGACCTATATGCTCACGGGCTGGGTTTTGGTGGACTATTTGCGCTATCGGAAAATTGCCCTGGTGCGAGGGATGAGATGGATCGCTTGGCTGATCACAGCTGCACTCCTCTTGTGCGGCTCGAGAATGGGCTGGCTAATGATGCTAGCTTGGCTCGCCCTGAGAATGTATTGGCGGATGAGTGACCATGGATTCGCCTGGATTTCGAGAAAAGTTGTTCTGGCGAGCGTCGTTCCATTTCTCCTGGTGCCGTATGCGCTTGCTAGGCTGCACATCGATTCTGACGATTTAGAGTTTTTGGCAGCCGGCATAGGCACCCTTGACACCACCTCGCATTCAAGCGGGGAAAGATTTGTTGTCTTCCAGGAAACCCTCGATGTGTTTTACGAGCATCCCTTGATTGGCGTGAGCTTGGGAGGTGTTGCCACGGAAATCGGCCGTTCTCGGCATAACGCCGTCAACGACAACGACGCTATAAAGGACAATGAAGGAATTTGCACCACCGCTGAAATTCTGGCCGCCAGTGGTCTGATTGGATTTATACCCTATTTCCTTTACATGAAACGCTTGATGTGGACCACGATTCGCATCAAGGACTATAGCGATTTAGGAGTGACGGTCAAAGCCTTGGGCTGGTCGCTCTTATTTTTGATTCTCATTCTCCAGTTCAACGAGACCATCCTCCGTAGTTATGTTTGGCTGCATATCGGAATTTTGTCTGCGGCCTTTGGTGTCTTCGTTCTAGTGCGGGACACGAGGTGTTCCGTTGAACTCCCTATGCGCACTTTAATTGGCAATCTAGTCTTCGAATCTCCGGGTACCGTTTCGTGACCGATATCGCTTTGGCAGAAAGAGAGGTAGGTCTACCAAGTCAACACAGCGTGTTAACGATGGAAAACATCCTTGAACCCCTTGCTACCGTCGTCAATGGAGAACTTAGCGCTCGGATCGCCAGTTTGATTGGTGAGCGGGAGAGCAGCCTGCGAAATTCATGATGAGAACTGTATTGCAAAATCTGGTAAGCGTCATAGGCGGTGAAGCCGCGGTTCGAGCGGCAAATTTCGCTGCGGCACTCTTCATTGCCCGCACCTTCGGTGGTTTTGCCTTAGGGGCTTACGCCGCATCCCTGGCCGTGGTCACCGTTGCGGTCATGCTCGCCGATAATGGGCTGCAAACGTTTGTGATTACCGAGCTGACCAGCAGACCCGCCGAACGTGAATCGATCATCAGCCAAGTATATCTCTACAAAACGATACTTTTTGCCGTCGCGATTGCCCTGCTTGGCGCAATTGCCAGCTCGTTGAGTGTGTCCACGTTCCTGTGGGGCGTCGGAACATGGGTTGCTGCGAGGACCATCTTGCAGTCGTATTCGCAGCTTCAGATGGCCATCCTGAAATCCTTGTCAAAAGCGAACGCGATTGGCGTGATCCAGGTAATTCACAGTCTGTTTCTCCTCGCCGGGATTGGGGTGACGCTATTAGGTCACTGGACGATCTTTTCGCTCCTGGCCTGGTTCTGTGCGGGACAGCTCTTGGAGTTCGTCTTCCTGATTCTCACTCTGCTCCGGACCGGAGTTCACCCGAGCTGGCCTGCGAGGCTGCGCTTTTGGGAATCAATGCGAAAATCGGCTCCCTTTGGAATCGCATCCGGGCTTGCCAATCTAATCGTTCGTTCGGACACGCTGGTGCTCTCCACGCTTGCACCCTTGTCTGTCTTGGGCATTTTTTCCGCACCAAATTCCATGCTTCTGATCGTATACGTGGCGGCGTGGCTGATGGGCAGCATTCTTTTGCCGGAAATGGTGCGATTGTCACCCGACGTCGGGGTTTTAAAGCATTACGTAAATAAGTGCGTCAAGCTTCTTTCAATTACCTCCTTGCCGATTGCCATCCTCGCGTGGCTGGCGGCCCCCGGGTGTGTCTTGCTTCTTTTTGGGCCCGCCTTTTATCGAAGCGGACCGCTCGCCTCGGTTATGGCATTGGCTTGCCCGTTCATTCTGCTGAATTCTGTATATACAAATTTTGCCATCGCCTTGAAGAAACGGGCCGTTTTCACAGGTTTGTACGCGGGGACGGCGGCAGTCGCCGTTGGTTTGAACTTCCTGTTAGGGCGAGCGTTCGGACCTGAGGGAGTTGCGGCCGCCATCGTCATTCGCGAAGCAGGCATGCTGGCGGGATTTTGGCTCTTGATGCGGTCCAAGGCGTTACTGGCTCCACATGTGGACTCTTCGGACTCTCCGGTTCCCGTGCTAGGCGATGTTCGTATTTCCGAGAAACCAAACCTTTCGAGTTCCTTGGTATGACAAAAACCGTTGTCATTGACGCGCGTTGGCTCGTGGGGGGGATAGGTACCTACACGGAAAATCTCCTGCACGGCCTTGGGAACAGAGCGGACGGCATGGAATTTCAGGCTATCACCAGGCGCGCGGACGTTGGCCGCGTAAAAGAGTTGTGTTCCCGAGTGACGGTAGTGGATGTGCCGATTTATACCATGATGGAACAACTGTTGATTCCGCATGCGGCGCGCGAATGCGACCTTCTGCATGTTCCGCATTTCAACATCCCACTGCTGCACCGGCGGCCCCTGGTGGTTTCCATCATGGACGTGATCCATCTGCGGTCTCCCGAGTACCGAAATTCCCTGAGCTCCCTTTTCTACGCGCGGCCCATGCTGGCGGCCGCGGCTCGCAGGGCGGATCACATCTTCACGGTTTCGAACTACTCGAAGGTTCAGATTATGGAGACGCTCGGGACTCCCGCATCCAGGATCTCCGTGATTCACTGCGGAGTGGACGCGCGGTTCCATCAGAGCGGTTGCCCAGAGGGTTCCCAATCCAGCGCTGAAGCCGTCGGAATCCGCCGGCCCTATCTGCTCTATGTCGGCAATTTGAAGCCGCACAAAAACGTTTCCACGCTGCTGCGCGCGTTTGCCTGCCTTCGAAACGGCGGAAAGATTCCGCACTCGCTGTTGATCGTGGGAGACGATGCCCGCTGGAAAAGGTCAGTTGTAGAAGAATGCGTGCGGCTCGGTATCCGCGATTCCACGGTGCTAGTCCCTTATGTCTCCGCCGAGATATTGCCACAAATTTATACCGGCGCGGATCTGCTGGTGATGCCTTCCACGGCCGAGGGATTTGGTTTACCGGTTCTTGAAGCGATGGCCTGCGGCACGCCTGTTCTGTCTTCCAACGCCGCAAGCCTTCCGGAAGTGGCGGGTGACGCCGCTTTGTATTTTGATCCGGCGAGCCAGGAAGAGCTTGCGTCGCAAATTCAGCGCATTTTGGAATCGCGCGAACTGAGCGGGTCGCTGCGCAGACTCGGGTTGCAGAGAGCAAAAAAGTTCAGTTGGCAGGAGTCAATACGCAAGCACATGGAAATTTACAGTCAACTGTTAGGCATGAATTGATGAGGATTCGAGCCAAACGACGGGATCTCTCGCGCTCGCTCGACTCTCCGCGCTTCCTCAGACCAGGAGAATTGTCGATGAGAAGCAGCAGCCATTCGCGGGAAGGCTCCGCCGGATACTGGGAGAAATTTGCCCAAGAGGATCCTTACACCTATATCCTCACCAGCTTGAAGTCCAACGATCCGGGCGAATTCTGGGAGAGCGGGCGGCAGACGGTACAACAGGAGTTGCTCCCCACAATCGCAACCCATCGGGTCAGTCGGGGCGTCGCCATGGAAATTGGGTGCGGCGTCGGGCGTTTGGTTTTTCCTCTCTCTTCCCATTTTCAAGAAGTGGTGGGCGCGGATATCGCAGAGTCCATGATTCAGCGGGCCCAGTGTTTCGCGAGTGACAATGGCATTGGCAACGTCAGCTTTTGCGCGGTCGCGGGCCCGGAAGATTTGCTGCACCGCGCAAAGAATTGCTCTGGAAGAATTGATTTTCTCTACTCGCTCCTCGTTTTACAGCACATTCCGGATATGGCGGTGATCGAAGGGTATTTGCACGTAATCGGCGTTCTGCTGGCGGAAGATGGAATTGCCTATCTCCAGTTCGACACGCGCCCCGAAAATTTCGCCTATCACGTTAAGACTTGGATGCCCGATATTTTGCTTCCGCGATTCTGGCGGAAGGGAATCCGGCGCATTCGCAGGCATCCGGAAGAGATTGAATTGGCCATCCGCCGTGCGGGACTCGAGATTGCCGGAGAGTTGACTCGACTGACGTCGTATCACCGCTACATTGTGCGCAGGGCCCCGAAGGCTGTGGCCTCTTGATGACACTGTCAACTCAGCACGGACTCGCATCCCCGCTGATTGGCGGGACCCCGCAGGGACCGGCCTCTTTGCAGAAATTGAAGATCGCTATCGTTCACTACTGGTTCGTCAATCGCAGAGGCGGCGAGCGCGTCGTGGAGACGATGGCGAGAATGTTTCCGCAGGCCGACCTCTTCTCGCCGGTGGTTGATCCAGGGAAACTTCACCCAGTTCTTCGCGAACGTTCGATCAAGACTTCTTTCCTGCAAGGAGTTCCAGGTGGCAGGCGATGGCACCGCCACATGCTACCTTTCTATCCGCTGGCGTTGGAGCAATTTGATCTCAGCGACTACGATCTGGTGCTCAGCTCGGAGTCCGGCCCGGCAAAAGGTGTGCTTACCAACTCACGGACCTGCCATGTTTGCTATTGCCACAGCCCGATGAGGTATTTGTGGGATTTTTATCAAAGGTACAAAAAGGGCCGCAGCCTGGGCGTATTGTCGCGTCCCGTGTTTTTGCTGGCTTCGCACTATTTGCGGATGTGGGATGCGGCCTCCGCGCAGCGAGTGGATCATTTCGTCGCCAATTCACGGACGGTCGCGGGGCGCATCCGAAAGCACTACCGCCGTGAAGCCGAGGTTATTCACCCTCCAGTAGACGTCGGCGCAGGATACCTCGCCAGTCGAATCGAAGATTATTACCTGTTGGCCGGCCAGCTTGTCGATTACAAACGCGCGGATATTGCGATTGAGGCCTGCAACCGTCTGGGACGTCCTCTCCGCATCGTTGGTGAGGGCGAGCAGTATCGGGCTCTACGCCGGCTTGCTGGGCCCTCGATTACCTTTTGCGGCCCACTTTCCGACCACGAGCTCGGCGAACAATACGCTCACTGCCGCGCGCTGATTTTTCCCGGGGAGGAAGATTTTGGAATTGTGCCGGTGGAGGCAATGTCGTTCGGCAGACCCGTTATCGCTTATGCGCGCGGTGGCGCTACAGAGACGGTGAGGGGATTTTCTCCGCAGGACTCAACCGCCGCCGCAACATGCTCTGGAATGTTCTTTCAGGAGCAAACGGCCGATTCACTCCGTGATGCGATGCTCGCATTCGAAAGTGTTCAAAGCCAGTTCTCACCCTTTTGGATCAGGCAGAATGTGGAACGTTTCGACGAATCTTATTTCATAGCGGGCTTCGGAGAGTTCCTCGCCGACAAAATGCGGGAATTTCAGGCCGGCGGGCAGTCCAGATGATTTACGGACAACTCAAACGCGCGCAATTTGTTCTGACCATGCTGGTATTTTTTGTGCCGCTGGTCTCTTTTTCCGCGGCCGCTTTTCTGCGGTTTGGCACGCATCTTCTGCCGCGCTACTCAAGCGACGTGGATGCTGGCCCCTATTTCGGCCTGCTTTTACTGACGACCGTTTTTTGGGCGGTCATCTCCGAGCATTACGGGCTGACGCTTCTTGAAGACCATCTCCAGACACGGTCGAAAGCAAGTCGCGTCATCCTTGCGTGCCTTTTTACGTATCTCGCGGCACTCTCCGTGACGTTTTTCTACCGGGAAGCTACCTTCTCGCGCTTATTCATCTGGATTAGCAGCATGAATATCGCGCTGTTGGCTGTGTTGGTCCCTAGACTGTTCCGGAAATTCCTGAAACAGAGCGCTTCTTCTTCCGCTTCCTCGATCCACTTTCTGATCGTCGGCGCGGATGAATTCGCGTCACGCATCGCATCCTCTCTGTTATCGAGTCGCGTTGCCTCCTGCGGCATTAAGGGACACATTCGGCTTCCCGGCCAGAGCGTCGTTGTCAAGGACCGGCCTGTTTTCGAACTCGCCGACGTGGAGAAGCTGGCCATCGGGAATGGCTTCACGGACTTGATCCTGGCTATCCCTCCGGATCGCCTGGCGGACTTGCCAATGCTTCGCCAGCAACTCGCTCCGCTTTGTGCGCCGATGCGTCTGGTGCTGAACTTCGGCGCCCTGGTGGAGCCCGGCCAGAGCCTTTTTCGCCTCGGCAACCTCTTGATGCTCGATCTGCAGACCACCCACGCGGAATCGGCGATTTATGTGATTCTCAAACGCGCCTTCGACCTTGTGTTTTCGAGCCTCGTGCTCTTCCTAACTGCGCCGGTTTTCTTGCTCATTGCGCTCGTGGTGCGCCTATCTTCTCCGGGACCGGTGATCTTCGCGCAGGACCGCGTTGGCCTGAACGGCGCACTGTTCCGGATGTATAAATTTCGAACCATGCTCATCACTCCGGCGAAAGAGAGCGACTCGCGCTGGACCGTCAAGAATGATCCCCGCTGCACCCCGTTCGGCAGGATCCTCCGGCGGACTGGGCTCGATGAATTGCCCCAGTTTTTCAATGTGCTTAAGGGAGACATGAGCGTGGTTGGCCCACGGCCAGAGCGGCCCGTCCTGGTCCAGCGATTCATGCAGTCCGTCGGCAATTACAACACACGTCACTACCTGAAAGTGGGAATCACCGGGTGGGCGCAAGTGAATGGCTGGCGGGGGGACACTTCCATTGAAAAGCGGGTGGAATACGATCTCTATTATGTGCGTCACTGGACGCTGGCTTTCGACCTCTGGATCGTTGTGATGACCTTTTTTCGCGGGTTTTCGAATAAAAACGCGTACTGAACCTGCCGTGCCTGCCCCGCGACCGGCCCGTTCGGGACAAAAAGTTTGCTCGTCTATGACTTGGTTGTGACAATTCAAATTTCACTTCACCGTAGAGTAAGTGCTCGACCAGAAGGGCCGCCTAATCTTTATCAACTGCGCGGAAGATGGGAGTGGGTAACTCTTCTGGTCGAACCTATAAACTTCCCGAAGAATTTCCTACCTGCCCGGATCAAGTGAGAACAGATAATTTTCAGATTGGTTGAGACGCTTCGGGCGCGGCTTGATGCCCGGCTAATTGCTGCGCGAGGGCGCCGCGATCCAGTTCGTTTTCCCAGCGGGCCACGACAACGGTGGCGACCGCGTTTCCAATCATGTTCACAGCCGCCCGGCACATGCTGAGGAAGCGATCGATTCCGAGGATCAGGGCCATTCCTGCAACGGGGATGGTGGGGATCACCATCATCGTGGCTACCAGGGCGATGAAGGCGGCGCCCTGCACCCCGCTGGCACCTTTCGAAGTGAGCAGTGCCACGCCGAGGATCGTGAATTGCTGAATCAGGGTTAAATGGGTGCCGGTGGCCTGGGCAACGAAGAGCGCGGCGAGTGTCATGTATAGGCTCGTGCCGTCTGCGTTGAACGTATAGCCCGTCGGGACCACCAGGCCGACGAGAGCCTTCGAGCAGCCCAACCTCTCTAGCTTGGCCATAAGGTTTGGCAGCGCGGGCTCGGAAGAGCTGGTGGCCAGCACCAGAAGAATCTCCTCGCGAATGAACCAGAGAAACTTCAGAATCCCAAATCCCGCGGCGCGGGCGATTAGCCCAAGCACCACAACCACGAAAAAGAGGGACGTGAGGTAGAGCGTGGCAATCAGTTTTACGAGCGGACCCAGCGAAGCCAGGCCGTACTTTCCGATGGTGAAGGCCATCGCCCCAAAAGCGCCAATCGGGGCGAAACGCATCAGGATCGCCACCACGCCAAAGACGGCACGGGTTAGGCTCTCCATCACGTCGAGCAGAGGTTTGCAGCGTGGCCCGGCAATCGACAGGGCGAAGCCGAAGAGCACCGAGACCAGCAGGACCTGCAGAATGTCCCCCTTGCTGAAGGCATCAACGATGGTGTTGGGAATAATGTGGACCAGAAAGTCGGTGATGTTCTGGGCCTTTGCTTGCCCAGCATATTCCGCAACGGCGCGGGCATCGAGTGTTTTGGGGTCGATGTTGAACCCGCTGCCGGGATGGGCGAGATTGCCGACGAGCAACCCGATCAGCAGGGCCATGGTGGAGACGAGCTCGAAATAGAGCAGCGCTTTTCCTCCAACGCGCCCAACCTTTTTCATGTCCTCCATGCCGGCGATGCCGGTCACCAGGGTGCAAAAGATCACCAGAGTAATGATCATGGTGATCATCCGGATAAACACGTCCCCCAGGGGCTTCATGGAGATGGCCATCGTGGGATTTACGTATCCCAGAATGACCGCAACGGCGACACCGGCGAGCACTTGGAACGAGAGGCCCGTATAGAACGGCTTCTTGCGCGGCGGCGAAGCAGGTTCAGGCGTGGTGATGACGGGTTCGACCGGCATTGGTTGGACTAGCTCCTTTGAAGCGCAGGTCTCAGTTCTCGAACATCCTTCAAATTCTCAAGCGCGAGTAATTTGTTGATGAGAGCCGTCGAAGCGGCGGAGCCAAGGACTGGAGCGATGAGGTCCCGGGCTTTATCCACAACTTCCTCACGAGTCATAGGATTGTCCGCAGTGCCGCGAACATCGCGAACCCACTCGGAGAGTTGCGTTCCATCCCGCAAAGCCACTTCTACAATGGCCTCGCGGCGCGGGCGGCGAGCGTCAATGCGCGGGTCGGCCACCACTTCTACCTTGGCGCGAACACGGAGAACGGCAGGATCCTTCATGCGGGCCTTGTCGTGGACCGACTGAAAGGTGACCGTCTTGTCCAGGAGCATGACCGCGACCATATGCTCCATGCAAATGTCGGGAATGTCGCGGTTGCTGACGGTGTTGGCTTCATCAGTGGCGATGCGGACGACCACTTTCTGAACATCGTCGGCCGTAAAGGATCGCTGCTTGAAGAAAATCACCATTGCGTCGAGCGGCGCCTGGATCGGCGAGCCTACGGTCCATTTCTTGATGTTGGTGCGAGTGATTTCGTAGCGTTCCCCCAACTTATCCACAAGCTGCGACGGGTCGGCTTTGATAGCACCGTTCTCGCGCGGGGAGAGAGCTTCGTAAAAATTGTCCGAGCCGGAAAAGATGTCTTCCACGCCGCTCCATCCGGAACGTATCAAGGACGCCGTCAGAACCGCCACGCCCGCAGGCTTTCCGGCGAAGAGAAACGCCTTCTCCATGTGTTCGGCGTCGCGCGACCATGCACCGATTCCCGACGTTTGTTGCGCGGTATAATCGAGGAGCAAGCGCATCTGTCCCGTGCTCAAGCCCGCCGCGCATCCCGCCGAAGCTCCCGCGCAGAAACATGCCGCCGTGCCGTGCGTGCTGCGGTGTGTGGCCGCCTGGTAGCCGGGTCCACCGAGACTCATGGACACACGGGCGCCAATGTCGTAACCCAGCGTGACGGCGCGGATAAAACGCGCCCCGCTGATTTCGTACTGTTCCCCGGAAGCAAATCCGGCGGGGACGGTCGAAACGCCGGGATGCGAACGGGATGGGCCGTGAGAGTCATCGGTTTCGTCGGAATGCGCGAGCACTCCGTTCGCGAACGCAGCCTCTATCGGACCACAAACGATTTTGGACGCCACAACGGTGGCAATCTCCTTCCCACCGTAAGCGCGGGCAAATTCCAGTGCGGCCCGGCCCGGCGGCAGTCCGGAACCGGAGATCATCGCGGCAAAAGTATCCAAAATGTGCTGCTTGGCCTTCTCGACCACATCTTCCGGCAGCGCCCGCTCGCCCGCAGCACCCATGTAGGCGCTGAGCTGCTGCATGACGGGGCCGACTGCGCTCGATGGCTGTTCTGAACCGAGGCGCACGGCCGACTTTAGGAAACCCGGGGAGATCGCAGCGAGGGCGCCGGACAAGCCGCCCAACTTGACCAACCGGCGACGGGTAAGTCCTGCCGGCCGGCGCTTGCATTCCTGATTTTCGGGCGAATAACTCATTCGCGTCCCCCCTCGACCGAACCTAGCACTGGTTACTCGACCATTGCTTTCATGACCCGAAACAATTCGTTTTTTGCCTCAAAGCCGATTCCAGGAATTTCCGGCAGCTGAACGTAACTGTCTTCCACAGGAATTCCATCCGCGAACCCGCCAAATGGTTGAAAGATTCCCGGGTAGGATTCATTCCCGCCCAGCCCCAAACCCGCGGCGATATTCAGAGACATCTGGTGGCCGCCATGCGGAATACAGCGCTTGGCCGACCATCCGTGCTCACGCAGCATTTCCAAAATGCGCAGATACTCCACGAGGCCGTAGCTGAGCGCGCAATCGAACTGCAATACATCTCGATCTGACCGGAGTCCGCCATAACGCATCAGATTGCGCGCGTCTTGCACTGAAAACAGATTCTCGCCCGTTGCCAGGGGCGGGGAGTAAAACGGAGCAAGCGTGGCCAGAAGTTCGTAATCAAGCGGATCGCCCGGCTCCTCATACCAGCGCAGCCCAAGGGGGGCAAGCGCGCGCGCGTAGGCAATCGCCGTCTGCACGTCGAAGCGGCCGTTGGCATCCACAGCCAGTTGATCGGGCGATTTCAGGATTTTGAGGACGGCTTCAATCCGCTCGATGTCCTCCGACAATGAGGCCCCGCCAATTTTTATTTTTACAACGGAATAGCCGAGGTCCAGGTAGCTCGCCATTTCATCGCGAAGCCCGGCCAAATCTTTGCCCGGATAGTAATAGCCCCCCGCCGCGTAAACAAAAACCTTGCTCTCTGTGACACCGCCGCGATAACGGTCCGCAAGGAGCCGAAATAGCGGGACCCCCGCAATTTTCGCGGTTGCGTCCCACACGGCCATGTCCAGCACGCCTACAGCGACCGATCGCTCACCGTGGCCGCCGGGCTTTTCGTTGCGCATGAGAACGTGCCAGATGCGGGCGGGATCTAAATTGTCGCCGCTATCGTCGAGCAGCGCCTGAGCCTCCGCGGCCTTCAAGCGCGGGATGAATCGATCCCGCAAGAGGCCACTCGGCGCATAGCGCCCGTTGGAATTAAAACCAAATCCAACTACAGGCTTGCCGCCACGAACGACATCCGTGACGAGCGCAAGAACACTGACGGTCATCTGGCTGAAATCGATGAACGCATTGCGGATCGGGGATTTGATCGGCACCACCGTTTCGCGGATGTCAACAATCCTCACGAGTTCACCTTTCGCTAGCGGCGGTTTCGCCTCATGAAAGTTGCAGCAGCGGCCGCAGTTCGCGAATGTCGGAAACATTTTCGAAATCGAAGATCTTGAGTAGCAGGGCCGAGCACTTCTCCGCGCCGAGGACGGGTGTGATCAGGTCGCGGGCCTTGGCAAGGATTTCGTCGCGGGTCATCGGATTTTCGGGAGTGCCACGCACGTTGTCCACGCGCTGGCGAAGGTGCGTGCCGTCCGCCAGCGTCACTTCCACGATAGCGACACGCAACGGCATGAGGCGTTCAAGGTCGGCGTCGGGGATCAGATTAATTTTGGCGCGTTCCCGCAGCACGGCTTGGTCTTTCATCTTGGTTGGGTCATGCGCCGGGGCGAAGCTGACCCTCTTATCGAGCAACGCAACCGCCAGCATATGCTGAACACAGATGTCTGGAATTTCGCGGTTGTCGACAATGGCGGCTTCGTCTGTAGCCAGGCGGACGTCCAACTGTTTTACCTGCCCGGCTTCGAAGGGCCGCTGCTTGCGCAAAAGTTCGAGGGCATCGAGTGCGGCCTGGATCGGCGAACCCACCGGCCACTTTTTTATGTTGGTGCGTGCAACTTCGTAACGCACACCCAATCCGTCCAATAATCCCGAGGGTTCAGCTTTGGGGTTGTAGGCTTGAAAGAAGTTGTCTTTCCCAGAGAAAATATCGTCAACGCCTGTCCATCCGGATTGCACCAGCAACGCAGACGTTACTCCGTTGCGAGCCGTCATTCCGCCAAAGTGAAATGCCTTCTGGATGTGTTCCGTATCGCGATTCCAGGACCCGAGCCCAGACGATTGGTGCGCGGTATAGCCCAGCATCCACCGCATCTGTTGGGGGTTCAGTCTTGCGGCACAACTCGCCGACGCTGCTGCTCCAAACAGAGGCGCGATGCTGTGAGTGCTCCAGTGGCTTTCGGCTTCGAATTGCTGGCTGCCCAGGGTCATCGTGACCCGAGTGCCAATGTCGTAGCCAAGCGCGACTGCGCGAACGAAATGTGTGCCGCTGATGCGAAACTGTTCTCCCGCGGCCAGTGCGGCTGGAACGACCGCACAACCCGGATGCGATTGAGACGGCGAATGAGAATCGTCGGTTTCGTCGGAGTGAGCCAGCATACCGTTGGTCATCGCGGCTTCGATCGCGCCGCGAGAGAGCTTTGAGGCAACCACGGTGCAGGTTTCCTCGCCGCCGTATTTCTGTGCAAATTCCAGCGCGCGTTTTCCGGGAAGCAAGGTAGAGCCGGAAATCATCGCCGCGATTGTGTCCACTATGTGGTGCTTTGCTTTTTCGGTGATTTCATCGGGCAGCGGACGATTGGCCGCCTCGCTCATATAGATGCTGAGCGGATTCATAACTGAAGCAGCGGGCTTCACGGCCTTGTCTGGTCCCGCCGAATTCAGCGCGAAGGCGGGCGGGGAAGGGAATGCTGCCGCGCCGATGGTCAATCCAGCCAATTCCAGGAGATTCCGGCGGGAAAGCTCCAGCGACTTGCGGCCGGCATTTTCACGGTGATCTGAGTTCATGTGAGTGGGCAATCTCGATTCAGGATTCGTATACGCTCCGGCTGGCTTTCACGGAAATCTGATTAACTCGCGCTGACCTCGTTTGCAATCGCTTCGCCAAGCTCTTCTGTTGACGCTCTTCCTCCGATATCGGGTGTGCGCACCTTCGCGCTGGCCAAAATCGCGCCGATTGCCTGCTCGACGGCATCGGCTGCTTCGGCGGCCCCGAAGTGGCGCAGCATCATCGCGCCGGACCATATCTGTCCGATGGGATTGGCGATGCCTTTGCCCGCAATATCGGGCGCCGAGCCGTGAACCGGCTCGAACATCGAAGGAAATTCTTTTTCCGGATTGAGGTTTGCCGAAGGGGCAATTCCAATAGAGCCCACGACGGCGGGGCCGAGATCGGACAGAATGTCGCCAAAAAGGTTGGAACCCACCACCACATCGAACCAATCCGGATGACGGACAAAGTGCGCGGAAAGAATGTCAATGTGATACTGGTCCGTTCGAATGTCCGGATATTTCACAGCCATTTCGTGAAAACACTCATCCCAAAAGGGCATGGTGTGAATAATCCCATTTGATTTCGTGGCCGAAGTCAGATGCTGGTTTCGTCCGCGTGCGAGTTCAAACGCGAAACGTAGCACGCGGTTCACGCCCCGGCGGGTGAACACGGCCTGCTGCACCGCCATTTCGTCCTCAGTACCCTGATAAATCCGCCCGCCGATATTTGAATACTCGCCTTCGTTGTTCTCGCGAACGATTGTGAAATCGATTTGGCCCGGTTTCCAGTTTTTCAGTGGCGAATCAATGCCTTCGAACAGGCGCACGGGACGAAGATTGACGTACTGCCGGAAAGTTCGACGGATTGGGATCAGAAGCCCCCAAAGCGAAATGTGATCCGGTACGTTCGGGTAGCCCACCGCGCCCAGAAAGATGGCGTCGAATGGGCGCAGTTGCGTCAAGCCGTCGTCCGGCATCATTTTGCCCGTTCGCGCATACGTCTCGCAGCTCCAGTCGAATGCACGCCAGTTGAGTCCAAAGCCGAAGCGCTTTGCCGCGGCTTCCAGCACTCGGACGCCTTCTGGAACTACCTCTTTTCCGATTCCGTCACCCGCGATCACCGCTATGTTGAACATTTTCATTGGTCGTCTTTCATCCTGCGTTCGCAGAGAGGAGCGGCGACAGCATCGACATGTCGGCGGCCGTCTCCAGTGCCCGGACGAACGCAATTATTCTTTCAGACTTGTCCCGCGGCCAATCAGCATACTCCGCGCAACCCCGAAATTTCGCCGCTGCCTCGTCGAACGTCATCGGGTTCGCGGGGCTCCCTTTGCCGAAGGCGGCCTGTCCTTTGATCACTCTTCCGTCTTTAAGTGTAATTTTAAGGATAGAAGTCATTTTGTCGAAGCCCGCGCCTTCTGCTTCGGGGTCCACATAGAAATGAATCTTCCGCATCATGGCCTGAACATCGGGGCGCCCTACAACCTTTTCCGAAAACTGGCTGAGCCCGGCCTTGCGCTCGAGCAGGAGGATTGCCAGGCAGAACTCCATGCTGAACTTGGCCTCCAGCCCGGTCTTCGGATCGTGATGCAGAAGCGTCGTAGTCATATTGTGATTGGCACCGACATCTACCGTTTCCACTTGAGGTGCCTCTATGTTGTTTACTTGAATCAGGCGAGCTAGTTCCGTCATCGCCGGATGGGTGAGGGAGCCTGAAGGGTACGGCTTCAACGAAACTCCGGGCGAAGCAAAAGTCCATGGGTTACCCAGACGATCCATGATCGCCGTGGCATCGTAGGATCCTCCCGCCGCGTGGAAGAATCCACGATCCGCTTCCAGGATTTGCTCCGCCGCGGTCCAGCCGAGGCCCACAAGTTCGGCGGAAACAAGTCCGCTCTCCGAAGCGTGTCCCGCTTGATACGGCTTGGTCATAGTGCCAAAATTCTCGCGCAGTCCCCCTGAGTTGCTGGCTGCCAGCCCAAAACTCCTCAATGTTTTTGAAAGATCGAAATTCAGGAGCTTGGCGCAAGCAGCCGCGGAGCCGAACGCTCCGCAAGTCCCGGTGGTGTGAAAGCCATCCTCATAGTGCCGAGGGGCGATGGCTTCGGCGATTTTGCATTCCACTTCAACTCCCATGTGATACGCCAGCATCCATTCTTTGCCGTTGACCGGGCGTTGTTCCGCAAGCGCGAAGGCCGCCGGCAGCACCGGAACGGTGGGATGCATCAGCAGTCCGTACACGCGGTCTTTCGCGGCGGCGAGTTGAGTATCATCGAAGTCATCGGCGTGAATGGAAATTCCGTTCACGAGCGCGGCAAATCTCGCCGAAGTTTTTTGAGTCGTGCCAATAATCGTGGACTTTCCGATGCATGCCCCGGATTGTTCAACGAACCTGCGGGAAATCGGGCCGCTCTCCGCCTTCGAACCCGCCAGCGCCAGTCCTAGCCCGTCCAGGATCGACTTCTTGCCCAGTTCAATTACGTTTGCTGGGATATCTTCGTACTTCGTCCGAATGACAAAGTTGCCGACGTAGTTTGTGAGGCCGGGAGTTTTCGCGAAGTCGCCCGGCCCTCGATGTTCTCCAACTTTCGCCGGGTTTGCGAAAACGGAAGCGCCAATCGCTCCGAGAGAAGTCTTGCCGAAATCACGGCGTCGCATGATTCACCGGGATGCGGAGCAAGCTATGGTTGAATCTCATACACTCGAACTTCGGCTTCCTTGCCCGCATGATGGGGGACAGCCAGATAGTAGCGATTGAGTTCGGGCACCAGAATCCCGGTCTTGGCCCGAAACGCGCCCGGAACCCTGGCCAGAAGCGCGTAGTGATCTGCATCCTTCTGCTCGAACACGTCAAGAAACTGGTCACCTGCAAGATAAATGCGTTTGTGTTGCGCGTCATAAGCGGCATCGTCCACCAAGCCAACGGCCGGAAGATCGGCGATAACTTTTCCGTTATCTGAACTAAGGACGATCAGCTTGCCCGGATTTCGCGTGACGATGAACAACCGGTGATTCGCCTCGTCAAAAGCCATTGCGACATTGAGTTTATCACCCGCTGGCAGCGGCCACTTTGCGCTAAGCTCGGATTTGTTGCGGTCCATGACTCCGACGGCGTTTTGACCGGTGATGTTAATAAACATGCGCGGACCGGACTTTTCCAGCGTTATCGCCTCCACGTGATCAGAGGGAATTGTGATGTCCCGCAGTTTCTTCGAGTTGTTCGTGTCAATCACACTGATCAACGAATAGGGCGTATGTGCCTCGCGGCCGCCGTTCACGACATATAAGTACGCGGTCGAAGCGTCGTATGCGATTGAGTCCGCATCAACGGAAAGTTTTACTTCGCCCAGCGGTTTGTAGGTGTCGCTGTCGTAGATTTTCACTGCCGATGCGTCGCCCTCGACCACGAAGAGCTTCTTCAGATCTTTGCGGACGAGAATCGCATGCGGCGCCTTTACATCCTGCATGGTGTGAAGGCGCTGGTTCGATTTCGTATCCAGAATCTCAAACTTGTCATTCTCCTCCGCCGTCAGGAATAAACGGTGGCCATCAACGTCTGCCGCAAAATGGTCGAAGTCTCCGTCTTTGAGCCCCGGCAAGGGAATGGTTGCCACCAGCTTCAACGGTATCTTTTCTTGCGCCGCCGCGACGAGGGGCAGGGACATCGACAGGGTGAACAGGATTGCGAGAGTGCGCTTCATGTGTTCCGCTCCGAAGGACTGATGTGAACTGGCTTTACGAGAATGCAGGGGCCACCAAAACCACGCGGATGCTACGCCACAGCGGCAGGTGCGTCAACGATAGGTGGCAATTACTCCGGTGCAGATCCGGGGAAGGAATCGGGAATATCCAGTATTTGAAAGGGATTTTTCGTTCCGCGCACGGGTCCGGCTAAACAGAAATTAATGTTGCCTTAAGTTCGATTGGGTACGGATAGATATTATGCTCTTCCATGCTGGTTGCCGGCCGCGGGGCGCTATCAGCAATCAACTGTTTTAAAATTACGATTGACTCAGCCTTCGGGGGAAAAGATGAAGAGAACGATTGTGATTTTGCTGGTGGCATGTTGCCTTTTTGCCGTGAAAACCAAAACTCAGGAAGCAGCGCCGCTGAAACTGGCTCAGACCTACAAGCTTCCCGCGGATGTGAAGGGAAATTTCGATCATTTCGCAATCGATCTGGCGGGGAACCGGCTCTTTGCTACGCCAGAAGCCTACAAGGCTGTCCTGGTGTTCGACCTGAAGACAGGGAACATCATTCACAAGATCTCTGGGATCGAAAAGCCGCACGCGATTTTGTACCGGGAAGATCTGAAACGCCTGTATGTCACCGATGGAGAAGCCGGCGACGTGAAAATCGTGGATAGCGTGAGCTACGCTGTGCTATCAAGCGTAAAACTCCTCGAGGACTCCGATTCGATCGGCTACGACCCCGCCACGAAATTCCTCTACATTGACAACGGCGGCGGCGACGTTCACCAGACCTATTCCATGCTGAGCGTTGTGGATACCACAGGCGGCAAAAAGGTTGCCGACATTAAGGTAGACGGTGAAACCCTCGAGGCCATGGCATTGGAAAATTCTGGTCCGCGGATTTATTTGAACAACAGAGCCAAGAGTCAGGTGGACGTTATCGATCGCGAGAAGCGCACGCTCATTGCAAGTTGGCCGATAACCCTGGCGAAAACCAACGTAGCGATGGCCTACGACGAAGCTAGTCACCGGCTCTTCATCGCGTGTCGAAGCGGCGGAGTCGTTGTATTCGATACCCAATCCGGCAAAGAACTGGCGGTCCTGCCGATTACGAAAGGCGTGGACGACCTGGTTTTTGACGCGGCAAGCAAGCGCATTTACGCCTCCTGCGATGGCGACGTCTCGGTCTATCAGCAGAGCGCCCCGGACAGTTACAAGTTGCTCGGAAAAGTCGCGACCGGTCCGCTGGCCAGGACAGCGCTGCTGGTGCCTCAGATAAACCGCTATTTCGTGGGCGTGCCACAGCACGGAACCACCAACGCCGAAATTATGGTGTTCGAGGTGCACTGACAACCGCGAACGAGTCGAAGAAGGGTGGGCGGTCCACCCGCGCCCACCCTCTTCGCAGTTCTCTATTTCACGCAGAACGTCCAAATCCAAACGTACTTAACTTTCAAAGATCGATAGAAAAGTGCCCTGGAGGAGTGCATGAAAAGTTCAAGGTGCCTTGCGGCGAGCCTACTGGCGCTCGTCGCAGCTGTCAGTGCAGCGCAAGCGCAAACCGGGAGCGTCATCGCGATTCGCGCGGGACACTTGTTTGACAGTAAGTCCGGCAAATTGCTCGACAATCAAATCGTCCTGGTCAAAGACGACAAGATTGCGGCCGCGGGGCCAGCGGATGCCGTGCAGGTTCCAGCCGGGGCTCAAGTGATTGATCTAAGCAAGTCCACCGTGCTTCCAGGGTTGATCGACGGCCACACCCACGTATTCGGCTTCGGTCTCGACGGCATCAAGCCGGGCGGGCCTCCTTTCGCCAGTCCGGTAAACGACACGCGCGAATATCGGACCCTTCTCGCTCTTGCCAACGCGCAGAAGGATCTTCGAGCGGGTTTCACCACCTTGCGCGACCTGATGAGCCACGGCGGCGGCTATGCGGATGTTGACATCAAGAAGGCGATCAACCGGGGATACTTTCAGGGGCCGCGCATGCAGGTTTCCACGATGGGATTGGTGGCAACCGGCGAAGGCATACTGGGCTCGCCCGAGGTGAATTTGCCGAGGAATTATCAAACGGTGGATGGACCGTGGGCCGCCCGGCAAGCGGTCCGCGAGCAGATCCACTACGGCGCGGACTGGATCAAGTTTCATTCCACAGCGGACTATGAATTCGAGGCCGACGGCGCGCTCAATAGCGATCCGACCTTCACGAAAGAAGAAGTCCTGGCAATCGTTGACGAAGCGCATCGCCACGGGAAGAAAGCGGCTTGCCACGCATTCGGTGGCGAGGGGCTGCGGAACTGCGTTGAAGCGGGCGCCGACACGATCGAGCATGCCATCGAACTCGACGAGGCCACCGTGGCCCAGATAAAGAAGAAAGGCATCTACCTGGAACTTACCGCTTACCACTACTCACTCAGTGACTACACGGCGCGCGACACCAAGTCCACCGGCGGGAAATACAGCCTGGAAGCGCTGCGGGAAAAAAGCGGTCGCCTGGCAATTTCCAATGGAGTCAAAATTTCCTTCGGCAGCGGCGTCGGGCCGTTTCCCCACGGGACGCAAGCCGCGGAATTCGCCTACCTGGTTAAATTCGGAATGACCGCGAGCCAGGCCATTCAGGCGGCGACCAGTGTTGCCGCGGAAATGATGGGATGGCAGGATCGCGTCGGTTCAATCGAAAAAGGGAAGTTTGCGGACATCATCGCGGTTTCCGGCGATCCCCTGAAGGATATAACCGAACTGGAGCGGGTAAAATTCGTCATGAAGGGCGGGCAAGTGATCCGGGACGATTCGAAATAATCGAAGCTGTCCGGCCGGGTGTTTTTGCGTGGAGTAGTGCTATGATTTCCGCCTGCGAGTCAGTTTAGGAACGTCAGCTTATGCGCATCCTGCTGGTCGAAGACGAACGGAAGGTGGCCAGTTTCATCGCGCGTGCGCTGCGCGAAAACTCTTATGCCGTTGACATTGCAGAGAGCGGCGAAAAAGCGCTGGAGCTCACCACCGACGTGACCTACGACGCCATTCTCCTGGATGTGCGCCTGCCGGGCCTTAGCGGAATCCAAGTCTGCCGGGAATTGCGCCAGCAGGGGATGGAAGCTCCTGTTCTGATGTTGACGGCCCGCGGCCTGGTCGAACAGCGGGTCGAAGGGCTGGACGCCGGGGCGGACGACTACCTCACCAAACCCTTTGTACTCGCCGAACTGCTTGCGCGCGTGCGCGCGCTGGTCCGGCGCGGCCTGCATAGCGGCAACGCCAAACTTCACTACGCCGACCTGGAGCTGGACCGCCATCGCCGCAGGGCAACCCGGGGAAAAATGGCAGTTCCGCTTACCTCCAAGGAATTTGCGCTGCTGGAGCTTTTCCTGCTGCACGCTCCGGACCTGGTGACCCGAAGTGAAATTGTCGAACACGTCTGGGATCGCCATTTTGACAGCGAGACCAACCTCGTCGAGGTGTATGTAAATCGCCTCCGGCAAAAGATCGATCAGAACCGACCGGTCAAATTGATCCACACCGTACGAGGAATCGGGTACCGCCTTGGAGCGGTGGAGTCATGAAGACCAAAACTCTGCGCTTCCGGATGATGGTGCTATTCTGCACGGTCGTCAGCGTGCTCCTCGTGGCTTCGTATCTGGCCTTCTGGGGATTGCTGGCGCACGAAATTCCTTCCCAGCTCAATCACCAGTTGCAGGAAACCGGACGCCTGCTCATCGCTGATGTCGCTGCCGAACCTGACGCGCACGACATCGAACGCCTCGATATTCCTGGAGAGTTCTTCGAATTGCTCGATGCCAATGGCCACGTTCTTCAGCAATCGCGCAATCTGCCCGCGCCCATCAATTTGAATCATCTCGACTCCGCGGCCACATATGCGACCTATCAGGTGGCCGATGTTGGGGAAGGACAGTCTGTTCGCGTGGCCATCATTCCTTTCGAGCAGGCCAACCAAAAACGCTTTCTGGCCGTCGCCATTCCCACGTTCGGCACCAACCGGGTGCTGGACACTTTTGGGCGGATCGTTCTGATTTTATTTCCCATAAGCCTCTTACTCACCGCTGGAATCTCTATGATTTATGTGGGCCGCAGCCTTAGGCCGATTGCGGATTTGACGCGGCACGCCGCTTCCATGGCCAGGCGGGTTACGCAAAGCCAGGGATTCTGGGAGCCACTGCCGGTCGCCACACCACATGATGAATTGGGCCAGTTGGCGGAAACCTTCAACGATCTCTTCCGCGGGGTGGACTCCGCCGTGCGCCAGTTGCGCCAGTTTGTCACCGACGCTTCCCATGAATTGCGCACCCCGATTGCCGTTCTTCACGGAGAAACGGAACTATTGCTCTCCAAGTCGCGGACAGCAGAGGAGTACCAGAAAACCTTGACGGTGTTTGATGACGAGCTGAAAAAGCTCACCCGCATGGTCGAGGGGTTGTTCACGCTTTCGATGGCCGATGCCGGTCAATTGCATCTGGAATCCGAACCACTCTATATCAACGAAGTTTTGGAAGAGGCTTGTGCGCTGGTTTCTTCGCGGGCGCGAAAAAAGGGAATTGCCATCCTCCGCCAACTGGACCAGGAGTTTCCCTACAATGGCGACGAGGCGTTTCTGCATCAGCTTTTCTTGATCTTCCTGGACAATGCGATCAAGTATTCTCCTGAGAAAAGCGTCATTGACGTTACCTTGGAGCAAGTGGAAGGCACGATTCGCGTCTCCTTTCAGGACCATGGCGTCGGCATCTCGGCCGAACATTTGCCCTTTGTCTTCGAGCGCTTTTATAGGGCAGCGCCTTCCGCAGCAGGCGATTCCCACAGTGGGGGACTGGGTTTGGCCATCGCCCAGGCAATCGCGCGGGCGCAGGGCGGTGCCATTGAGTGCTCCAGCGCCGTGGGTCTTGGCTCAAATTTTACCGTGGTTCTTCCCTTGGTTCCGACGAGCAAGATTGACACTCCGGAGCCATCTAAACAGAAATTAATCATGGGTTAAGGCATCAACTGCCCCCATACACTAGGCTCCGCCCAACGTGGAGGTGGGTCTGTGTTCTATCAAAAAATTGCTGGTTTGTATTCACTTGGCCGCATGACCGCTGGTTTTTTAATGCTCGCCATCTTCTTTTCCGCTCCCACCCTCGCCCAGGTTGCGGGAGGCACGCTCTCGGGAACGGTATCTGACACGAACGGTGCCGGCATTCCGCAAGCGAAGCTGGTCATCAAGAACGTTGCGACCGGCGTCGAACGCACGGCTACCACAAATGCGGACGGGTATTACACCACCGTGAACCTGTTGCCCGGGTCGTACCAGATCTCTATTTCCGCTACTGGCTTCAACTCGGAAACGCGCCACGGCGTGACGATGACCGTCGGTTCGCAGATCACGATCGATATCACACTGCGCGTGGGAACGATCTCGAACAAGGTGGAGGTTACCGCCCAGGTTCCTGATGTACAGCTCACGAGTTCCGACATTAGCGCGGTTGTGACTGCCACAACCGTCCGGGAATTGCCTCTCAACGGCCGCAGCTGGACCGACCTCGCGGCCCTCCAGCCTGGCGTTGAAACCATCCAGACCCAGCCGAGTTTCGCCACGGGATCGGATCGCGGCAATCGCGGCTTTGGACAGCAACTGACCATTTCGGGCGCCCGCCCGCAGCAGAACAATTACCGCCTCGACGGTGTCAGTCTCAACGACTACGCCAATGGCGCTCCCGGCAGCGTCCTCGGCGGTAACCTGGGTGTCGACGCAATTCAGGAGTTCTCTGTTCTCACGAGCAACTATTCCGCCGAGTACGGCAAAACTTCCGGCGGTGTCGTGAATGCTATCACGCGCTCCGGCACAAATGACTTCCATGGAAGTGCGTACGAGTTCCTCAGGAACAGCGCCCTCGACGCAAAAAATTATTTTGAGCCCGCAGATGCCGCCAAAGCGGCCTTTAAACGCAACCAGTTCGGAGGCTCCGTAGGCGGACCCATCGTTAAAAACAAAACGTTCTTCTTCGCGGACTTTGAAGGGATCCGACAGGCTAAGGGCATCGCTAACGTCGATTTCGTGCCTTCGCCGGCCGCCCGCGTGGGCAACATCCATGATTCCAGCGGAAATCCCCTAACTGTTACGGTTGATCCTGAAGTCGCAAAATACCTTGCGCTCTATCCGGTGCCCAATTGCACCGGTGCCGACGTGTGTCAATCCATCTTCAATGGAAAACAGGTCGTAAATGAAAACTTCGTGACCACGAGAATTGACCACAGATTCTCCGAGAACGACAATCTGTTTGGCACCTACTTGTATGATCGGACACCTTACAGCTCACCGGATTCGTTCGGAAACGTGGGCCTAAACACGCTTTCCGCAAGGCAGATTGTTGCTGTCGAGGAAACTCATAACTTCACTCCCACCTTTGTAAACGCGATTCGATTTGGATATAACCGCGAACATGTCGACAACGATGCCAGTGTGAGCGCGCTGAACCCGGCAGCGATGGACACCTCTCTGGGGGCCTTCGCCGGCAGAAACGCGTCAGTAGTCAACGTCACGGGACTCGGTTCGATGACCGGCGG
Organism: Acidobacteriota bacterium; assembly: GCA_013289665.1. Lineage (GTDB taxonomy): Bacteria > Acidobacteriota > Terriglobia > Acidiferrales > UBA7541 > Acidiferrum. The sequence continues at coordinate 60,788 of JABCZN010000001.1, forward strand.
CGTAGGCGGACTTCCCACCTACCTATATCGCTGGAACTCTTTTCAAGGCTATGACGACGCCTTCTGGACCCGGGGCAAGCACTCCATAAAATTCGGCGGGGCCTTCGAGCGAATGCTATTGCAGGTGACGGCGCTCACCGATGCTAATGGAATCTGGTTCTTTACTGGCAGCAATAGCTGTGCGAACGCATCATCCCCGGGCTTGTGTAGTTTTTTGCAAAACCAACCCAGCAAGTTCCAGGGCGGAATCGCCAGTTCGCTCACCCCTCGGAACCTGCGCCAGTCAATCGTTGGCGGTTACATTCAGGATGATTGGCGCTGGAAATCCAATGTAACGCTTAATCTTGGACTACGGTATGAAATGTCCACTGTCCCCACAGAAACCGACGGCAAAATTGCCAACCTCCGCCACCTCACCGATCCCCTCCCCGTTTGCGGCACCGTAGTCGCGGGAGGTTGCTCCGGCTCCGGTTCCTTCTTCTCCAATCCCACCTATCACAATTTCGAGCCACGCGTGGGTTTTGCCTGGGATCCGTTAAAAAACGGAAAGCTCGCCGTCCGCGGTGGCGCCGGACTCTTTGATGTTCTCCCGCTGCCCTATCAATTCATCCTTCTCACGACGCAATCGGCTCCCTATTTCCAATACACCTCCCTCAAGGTTGGCGATCCCACCCTGGCGCAACCGCTCACCTTCCCGCTGGTCAACCCTGCGGATATCACCAATAATAAGTTGCGTTCCACTTATGTGGAATCAAATCCCCATCGCAATTATGTCACGCAATGGAACATGAACGTTCAGTATCAACTGACGCCGAATCTGGCGGCCATGGTGGCTTACGTCGGCTCTCGCGGCGTTCATCAACCATTCCGTGTCGATGAGGCCGACCTGGCCCTGCCCACAAAAACCACCTCAGGATATTTGTGGCAGGCAAATGACGTCAACATCAACCAGAATTTTGGCTCCATTCGCGGAATGTTTTACCAGGGGCGTTCCTATTTCAATGCCTTGGAATTTCAGTTGGCCAAACGCATGAGCCACGGATTCCAAGTACAAGGTACATTCACTTGGGGCAAGACCATGGACACGAGTTCGGCTACTGTGGCGGGCGACGCCTTTGGGAATTCCATCTCCAGCTTGGACTGGTTTGATATGAAATTGACTCGCGGTTTGGCCGACTACAACGTGGGCCGCACCTTCGTTCTCAATGGCACGTGGGAAGTGCCCTCACCTAAATCGTGGTCCGGTCCCGCTAAGTGGATTAGCAATGGCTGGGAACTTGGAACGATTCTGACTCTCAGCGACGGCGTCCCTTTTACCCCGACGTGGGGCACTGGCGGCGACCCAGCCAACACGCTGAGCAGCGACGATTTCGCGTATCCAAATCGCCTGGCCGGCCCCGGGTGCAGTTCCCTCACAAATCCGGGCCATCCCGATAATTACATCAAGACCCAGTGCTTTGCGATTCCCACCGCGCCGAACCTGGCCTTTTGGAACGCCAACTGTCTCGGCGGCAATGCTGTATCCTTGCAATGCTTCAACCTTCGCGGCAACGCAGGCCGCAATATCATGATCGGTCCCGGAATTACCAGCCTCGACTTCTCCGTGTTCAAGAACAATCACATCCAGCGCATCTCTGAGAATTTCAACATCCAGTTCCGGGTCGAGATATTCAACATTCTCAACCACCCCAACTTTGCGCCTCCGGGACCCGGTGATGGCAATACCGACATCTTTGACGCCACTGGCGCATCGCTCGCACCAAACGTCGTTCAAGGCGGCACAGCGGGTGTTTTGCTCAGGACCACCGTTCCGGAACGGCAGGTTCAATTCGCAATCAAATTCATTTTCTAAACCCGGACGAGATCCGGACAAATCATTGAGGTACTCGCGTGAAGCTTCTTGACGCTCGTCAGTTAGCTGTTGCAACTGTTGTGTTGGCGGGTAGCCTGGTTGTGACATTTGCAGCCCTGCCGCAGACTGGCTATCACCTATTGAAGAAATACGATCTGGGCGCCGCGCCCGGCGGCAAGGAATATTGGGATTACATCACGTTCGACTCGTCCACCCGGCGCTTGTACATCTCGCACAATACAGAAGTGAAAGTTGTGGATGCGGACAGTGGTGCTATTGTCGGCAGCATTCCAGATTTGAAGCGAGTGCATGGCATTGTGGTCATGGGCGATTTGGGGCGCGGGTTCATCAGCGACGGCGGCGCGGATGAGGTTGTGGTCTTTGATCTTAAGACACTGAAACCGACCGGTCACATCAAGACCGGCGGCAATCCGGATTGCATCATCTACGATCCCGCTTCCAAGCATATTTTCACCATGAATGGAAAGACCAACGATGCTTCGGCGATCGACCCTGGGACACTGACGGTTGTTGCCACCATCCCAATCGGTGGACGTCCGGAATATGCGGTGCCCGATGGACATGGCACGATCTACGACAACGTCGAGGACAAGAACGAAGTCGTGGCCATTGATTCGAAGACCAATACGGTGAAGTCTCGCTGGCCGATTGCCCCGGCCGAAGAGGCCACGGCGATCGATCTCGACGTACAGCATCACAGATTATTTGTCGGCGGGCGCAACAAACTGCTTGCCATCATGAATGTGGATACGGGCAAGGTCGTCCAGACTTTTCCGATTGGCGCGGGCGTGGATACCAATATCTTCGAACCGTCCACCGGCGCGCTTTTTGTCGCTGCGCGAGAGGGCACTCTGCATGTCTTTCACGAGGATTCCGCGGATCAGTTCAGCGTGGTTGAAACCGTCAAAACCCAATTCGGCGCCCGCAACATGGCCCTCGATCCCAAAACCCACCAGCTCTTTATAGATGCGGCCGACTTCACGGCGGCCCCTGAACCCACCACGGAGCAGCCTCATCCGCAACCAACGCCGGTATCTGGAACGTTTCGTTTGCTGGTCTACGGCCGCTGACGCACAATCTCATTTGCAAGGAAGGGCGCATGCCATTCGGTTCCCGGGTCACGATCTCCGCGTTAGCCGTCGCTTCTCTCGCAATTCTGTTCGGGGGAGCATCGCTTGTGAACTCCGCGCCCGGGCCTCGACGACAACAGTCCAATGATCGGCAGGCCGCCGCTCTTGATTTTGAAACTTATCGCACCCACGTCGAGCCCATTTTCCTGAAGCAACGGGAAAGCGGCGTGCGGTGCTACGACTGCCACTCCACCCTGAACACTCGCCTTCGCCTTCAGGCTTTAGGGGCAGGGAATTCCTCCTGGACCCTGGAGCAATCCCGCAAGAATTTCGAAGTAGTGCTGCAACTGACGACACCCGGTGAACCTCTGAAGAGCCGCCTGCTTCTTCACCCGCTCGCGCCCGAAGCCGGCGGCGATCCCGCGCATACCGGCGGCAAGTTCTGGAAAACACAGAGCGACCCGGAATGGCAGATGCTCGCCGAGTGGATCCGGCGCACAAATCCAGCGGCATCGCCGGCAGCACCAGCCCCGAATTACCCGGGAGAAGGCGAGCTCGATTTTGAGTTTTTCAAAACCACGGTTCAGCCCATCTTTCTGAAAGAACGGCCGGGCCACGCCCGCTGCTATGGATGCCATGTAGCTTCGAGCAGGGTATTTCATCTTGCGGCGCTCTCTTCTGGTCTCATGGATTGGACAGAAGAGCAATCCCGCCAGAACTTCCAGAGCGCCTCGCAATTGGTGGCACCGGGGAAGCCGTACTCCAGCAGGCTTTTGATCCATCCACTCGCTCCTGAAGCGGGTGGGGACGCTTTTCATTCCGGCGGGCGGCAATTTGCATCGCAAGAGGATCCCGATTGGATGGCCATGGCGCACTGGGTGCGCACTGCGTCCTCGCCTGGTCCAGAGGCATCACACCGGGGCACTGTTGCTGGAATCTATGTAACCAACAGCGCCGGCAACACAGTAGACGTCATCGATTCTTCAACCAACCAGGTGGTGCAGGTGATTCGCGGCATCGAACTTCCCCATGGTGTCGTCTTCTCTCCCGACGGGAAGTGCGTGTACATCAGCAACGAATCGGAATCGATCGTGGATGTGGTGGATCGCGCGTCCGCTAAAATCCTGAAAAAGGTTGTTCTGAGCGGGCATCCCAATAATCTGACCATCACCAAAGACGGCGGCCGGGTACTCGTCGGCATCCGTGAAGATCCCGGTTCGGTCGATGTCATTGACACCAACACGCTCGAGCGCGCAAAAAGTATTTTGGTAGACGGCAGCGTTCACAACATTTTCGTCACACCCGATGGCAGGTATGCCGTCAGCGGGTCCATCGAAAACAAAACCGCCACGGTGATCGACCTGAACACGGAAAAGGCCGCCTGGGAAATCAAATTCGATCGGGGCGTGCGTCCCATGGCATTTGAAGCGAACCCTGACGGTTCGACGCGCCGGATTTTTGTCCAACTCTCGGGCCTGAACGGATTTGCTGTTGTCGATTTTGCCGGTCGCAAAGAGGTCGCACGCATCCTCTTGCCGGATCAGCCAGGCGGATTTGGCAGCGCGGAAGACCGGCTGGGCACTCCGTCACATGGAATTGGCGTTGCCCCAGACGGAAAATCTCTCTGGGTCAGCAGCACTGTCGCCAATGCCGTTTTCAAATATTCGCTGCCCGATCTTCAATTGTTGGGGTATTGTGCACTGCCGCTGCTTCAGCCCGTGAATCGAGCCGCGCTGGGAGTAGTGCCGGAGTGGATCACGTTCACGCCGGACGGCCTGCGGATTTATGTCTCGAACTCCGGGGCGCGATCCGTCTCGGTCATCGATGCAAGAACTCTCAAGTTAGTGGATGTCGTAAATGTCGGCGAAGTGCCCAAGCGTATCAACACCCTTACGCTGCCCTGAAACCGGAGGTGGGCTGACCCGTCAGTAGCTCCGAAATGTCCGGCTGCTGTGGTTTACTCCTGCGGTTCCGGTTCCATGGGAATTTCTGCCGGTTCGACGCCGGCTTCCTTCTCCGCGCGTTTCTCAATCTTCTTCTGCGCGCGGCGCTCAGCCTTCTCGCGCTGTTTTTCCAAGCGCTTCATTTCCTTCTGGCGTTTTTGGAATGTGATGGCCATACAATCTCCTTAAACTCGTACAACATGTCGCTGTCTGGCGCTGGTGCCGCGAACGTTACCAGCGAGGTTCGCGCGGCTGGCGGGCGGCTTCCCGGTAGTCTTCGTTTGAAAAACGTTCCTTGCTTCCGCCGCGGCTCTCGAATCGAGGCGGGCGCGTAGCTTCTTTCGGCCGGGCTTCATTTACTTTCAGGTTTCTGCCGCCAACCTGCTTGCCGTCCAGCCCTGCTACGGCTTTCGCAGCTTCTTCGTCGTTGGGCATTTCGACGAAGGCAAATCCCCGCGCACGGCCGGTCTCGCGATCCTTCACCAGGTTAACGCGGCCCACCTGCCCGAACGGCTTAAACAGATCGTTTAATTCGCTTTCCGTGGTTTGAAAACTCAGATTGCCAACAAATAGACTCTTCATCACTTCTTCTCCTTAAAAGATTTGCGGTTACCGGCAAATCTTTCTGCCGGCGTCCGCATGTACCTCAGCTCCCCTTTAATATGAGCCCCGAATGAATATCTGAAACCTGCCGGAACGCGAGGGATGCCGCAGCTTGCGCAGCGCCTTGGCTTCAATCTGCCGGATGCGTTCCCGGGTAACCGCAAAAACTTCGCCGACTTCCTCAAGCGTGTGCTGGCTGCCGTCATCCAGGCCAAAGCGCATCCGGATGATGCGTTCCTCGCGCGGCGTGAGCGTCCGGAGGATCGACGCAATCTGATCCTTCAAATTCAGGTCAATAGCCGCGTCGGAGGGCGACAATACGCCCTTATCTTCGATGAAGTCGCCCAAGTGAGATTCGCCCTCATCGCCCAGGGGCGTTTCAAACGACATCGGTAATTGTGCGATTTTTTTCGTCTTGCGCACCGCATCCACGGGAATATCCATGCGCCTTGCGATTTCATCGGAAGTGGGTTCGCGCCCCAACTCCTGCACCAGTTGCTGGCTTGTGCGCACCTGCTTGTTGATCATCTCGATCATGTGCACGGGCACGCGGATGGTGCGGGCCTGGTCGGCGATTGCGCGGGTGATCGCCTGGCGGATCCACCAGGTGGCATACGTGGAAAACTTGTATCCGCGCCGCCAATCAAATTTGTCGGTGCCGCGCATCAGGCCGATGTTGCCTTCCTGGATCAGGTCCAGGAACTGCAGGCCGCGATTGGTATATTTCTTGGCGATGGAGACCACCAGGCGCAGATTCGCCGCGGTCAATTCGCTTTTGGCCTGTTGCGCTTCGGTCTCGCCCCTGTGAATCAGGATAAGCGCGCGCTTCAGCGTGCTGGCCCCCACTTCGCTCGATTCTTCAATCTCGCGTAGCCGGCCCCGGCAGGTACGCAATTCCTTGCGAGCTTCCAGAGACGCGTCGCTGTGGGATGCCTTCACGCGCCGCTCCAGGCGGGCCGCCTCGCGTTCCAGGAACTCCAGCCGTTCAACCGTGTGGCGGAGCAATTCAATCAACCGCTTGCGCTCGCGCTCTTTGAATTCAATGGAACGAGCGAGTAACGACATTTCCACTCGGGTGCGGGACAACCGCCACTTGGCCCGGCGGAATGCTCGCTTCTCCGAAACGGCGGTTGTTTCCAGCTTGGCGAGCTGCTTCAGACCCAATTCGTGCAGCTTGGCAATCTTGTCGATGGTTCGAAGCGTCTGCCGGGTCTTCTCTTCGATCTTCTCTTCGGTCAGGTCTTCCTCGTCAATCTGGACAATCTCTTTGATTGAACGGTTTCCCGAGCGCAGTTCTTCTGCAACGGTAATCAACGCTTTCAAAACTATGGGGGAGCGGGAAACGGTTTTTAGTACGCGAAGGCTTCCACGTTCCAGCCGCTTGGCAATACTCACTTCTTGTTCGCGCGTCAGCAGCGGTACGAGGCCCATCTCGCGCAAATACACGCGCACCGGATCACTGGTCTTTTCCGGCGGCGACGCGGTCTGGTCGAGTTCCGAATCCTCGCTGGCCGCGGCGTCATGCTGCGGCCGGACATCCACCGGCTCGGCGATGTCAGGCGCGGCATGTGCCAGCTTTGCGTCGGAAGCATCCTCGTAGAGAGTAATGCCTTCGCTCTCGAAAGCGGTGAAGGCGCTGTCAATTTCTTCGGTTGTATGTTCTTCCGCGGCGAACGCGTCGTTCACCTGATCGTAGAGCAAATAGCCTTGTTCTTTGCCCAGTTTAATCAGTAGCCGGACTTGATCTTGTTGTTCCTGAATTTCCCGTGACAATAGGTTTCTCCCCTCATCCACTGCCAGTTTTGCCCGGGGCCTGCTGGCTTGCACATTTTCACCCGGCAGGCACACTTGGACGAGGATTAGCTCGCTCTGAATCGTTTTGCGGATTGCAGCCGTGGCTACCTGCGCTGCTTTCGGTGGACGGGACTCCGGTGTCCCGATGCTCTCGGGTGCTGCGGCATTTGCAGCTCTAGAATCAGATGCCTACCATCATACACTACCTGCGTGTCGGCGGGGCGTGTTCGCTGCTGTCCCGCTGAACCCGCTGGGTCTGGCCCGCGCACTTTATGCCATAGCCCTAGCGCTGAATCACTCGCTTTCGCAAAGTTCGTTGCTTCCCGTTGCCGATTCCCTTTGTTCCCCGCGGCGGGAAGGCGCCGCCATCTGGATCCACCGGGAAGTGTAGCGGATCCCTCAGGCTCTGCAATTCCCGATAGTAATAGAGCGCGCTGGGCCTAATCCGGTGGAATTTCAGGCTCTTTAGAAAAGCGATTTCTTCACCGTTCGCATCGCCGCTCATCCCTGCGTTGCGAAGAAACTCTTTCAAACCTGGCTCGTCCTCTGTTCCAGCGAAGACGCCCGTCTCCGCAAAGCGGAAATGCATCGTCCGTGCGGAGGCCAGCCGCTTGTTCAACAACACTTCTACCGCAAACGTCTGAAGATCAATGTCCCAGGACTCGATCATCGGGCCCAGGAAAGCGGAACAGTGCTCGATGGAAATGTTGAAAACATCCATGTCGAGAAACTCCAGGATCATCGCCCGGATTTCTTCATACGACTGCCGCCGGAGTTTTCCAAAGCTGCGTAGCCAATCCTCATTTTTCAGCTCTTCCCGCGCGATGCTCTTTGCCACATCCAGAAGCGTTTGGCTTACCAGCCGTTCCAGCTCGCCGAAGGCCTGCTTTTCAAAAATCTCCCGCATCTGGCCTCGCCTTTCCGGCTTGCATTTCCGGATGATCAGCTCCCGCACTTCCTGAAGCAATGGCGTGGGCGGTTCGGCTAGCTTCTTCGTCAGTTCCTCGCGCCGCTGTGCTTGCACCACGGAGGAGAGATGCCCTTTGGGGAATTCCAGGAAAGTGTCCATCCGGTCGTAGAGGTCCGTGCGCTCAACCGCGGGCGGCGCTTTCTTCCCTGACAGCAGCTGTGAGATGTAGGACTCCGTGACCTGCGCCGCGGCCGCCAGGTCGCGTTGTTCCAGCCCCAGACTCTTGAGTCTCTGCCTGATGATCAAGCTTAGTTGCACTCGTGCGGCCCTCTCGATTAACCAAAGTAGTTAACGTGCAGTGTAAGCGAACCCATACCACTTGACAAGAACTGTAAAGTGGCCCATGCTGGTCAGGTGATCTCAAGGCTGCCTTCAGGTTTGGAAAACCCGCGGGGGTTCCTGAAATACTCCCTTGCTCATGGCCCGAAGGAGCATCTATGTTTGTCCGCAAAGTATCCATGCGTCTGAAGTCGGAAGCTGCCGCGCAATTTACTCGCAAGATGGAAGACGAGATCATTCCCCTGCTGCGAAAGCAGAAGGGTTTCCTGGACGAGATGACCCTGATCGCGCAAAGCGGCAAGGAAGTCTACGCCTACAGTTTCTGGGAAAGCAGCACCGACGCCGAGAATTACGACAAAAATGAATTTGCCCAGGTTACTGGCATGCTCGCTGGTGTCATCGAGGGCGCGCTGCGCATCCATACCTACATACTTGCCAACTCCACTTTTTACAAGATGGCGGGCGCGGTCGCTACCTGAGGCCGCCGGCGTTTCACCGGACAAGGCCGCCGTTGGCTGAAGCCCGCTGGTTTTTCTGGAAGAGGGCAGGCGCCGAGCCTCTCCCGCTTTTCTCTTCCCAGGCTCTCGGCAGAGGAGAAAAAATGCAAATTGTGATCTGGATTTTCCTAGGACTCGCCGCCGGATGGCTTGCCGGGAAGAGCCTGGAAGGGCGGGGATATGGTGTGTGGATGAATTTGACCATGGGTGTTGCAGGAGCCGTCGCCGGAGGGGTGCTTACGCGTTCGATAGGTTTTTCCGGTTACGGTGGAGCGTTTGTATCCAGCTTCATGGCCATCGGCTGTGCAGCGCTCTTGACGATTCTTGCGGCGACGGTAAGCCGCAGGGCGATTCGGGTGAGGGCGTTCTAAATGGCGCCGTCGCTGAAAGTTCATTTTAATCCCGGGCGGCCCGATGCCCGAAATGAATGAGTCCGGCATGATTCTAATTCGTGAAGGCGCACTCTTGCCTCCGGGTTTCGCGGTGGAAAGCGACGCATTCTTGCCAGGTTGGCGGGTAGTCAAGAATTTCGACGGCTACACCCTGAATCGGAAGATCAGCCAGGCAAACTGGAATTTCGTCCGGCTCAACGGTGAACACAAGGCCAGGGTTGTCGGCCGCGCCTACGCCGGAACCCTGCGAAGAGGCATTGCCCAGATTCTGACCCGGCTGCGTGGCAAAAAGTTCAACTCTCTTGAAGTGACCGTGGTGGTCCTGAAACGCTTCGTGGGTCTTGCTTTTGTCAGCATTTCGGCCAACCGGCGGCAGATCCAGGGCGGACTGCGGGTTTCACCATAAAGTTTCTTGACTCACCCGGCTGAAGGGCGCCCACCTTTCTCAGGATCGTCAGAAAGTAACGGAAGTTCATCTTTTGTGAAGAATTAGGAAAAGGAAACGCGTATGACAAAACTATATGTTGGCAATCTCTCTTTCGGCATGAACGACGAATCCCTTCAGCAGTTGTTTGTGGACAAGGGCTATCCGGTGTCGTCGGCTCGTGTCATCACGGACCGGGAGACCGGGCGCTCGCGGGGTTTCGGCTTTGTCGAGCTGGGTGATGGCGGCGACGCAACCAAGGCCATTGGTGAGTTCAACGGGCTCGATGTTGACGGCCGGCAACTCCAGGTGAACGAAGCCCGCCCGCAGGAATCGCGTGGCGGTGGGGGTGGTGGAGATCGCTCGGGTGGCCGCGGTGGCTATTCCGGCGGGAACGGTCGCCGCAGTTACTAAAGGCGATCGAATCACGCTTGCTGATGGTCCGCGCCGGCCGGCGCGGCGATCGCTGGAAATTGTATAGGTTGCGTTCGGCCCATCTTCTACTTTCTGAAAGTCACAGGAGGCAGTTTTGGAGAATCTCTCGACAGGCCAGTATATTAAGCATTTTCAGTACGGTTGCGGCGTGATTACCGAATCAAAATCGGACCGCACCACCATTGATTTCGACGCTCACGGAATCAAGATTTTTGTCACCAGCCTCATGGTTGTCGAACTTGCCGAAGGCACGCCGCCAAAGCGCCGCCGCGCCAAGCGGCCCAAGCCGCCGAAGCCGGCTCCCACGCTGAATGCCCGCGTCTTCGTTCCCGGTGCCAAATGAGTGGAAGTATTCTCGTGCAGTATGTCGGCTTTCGCACCAACACACTTTCGCGAGAATACACATTCAATGTTCGGGGCGACGGGGAAGACCGTGAATTCACTTTAGGCATTGCCAACGAGGCGTTTGTCTCTCACCGCGCGCGCTATCAGGACGCACCCGCAATTTGCGCTGAACGCCTCCAGGCGGAGCTGGCCGCTCACGAGAATCACCCCACGGAAACGAAATACGTCATCACCAGCGCGGAACTCGAGACGTTTCGCGCTGCCCGCTCTCCAAAGGCCGGCCAAAAATTCTGGAGCCGCAAGCCTCAGGACGAATATTAAGAGTCCCAGATAGACTATCGAGAATCGGAAGTTTCACCCGGGAGGCTGGCCGTCTGCCTCGCAAAACCCCATATTGCCAACCCAATCCGCACGTAGTAGTGTCCCGACATGGCTAGGAGGCCGAAGAATCCTACAACGGTGGGCCGTCCTACATGGGTTCCGCCCCCCGACGTTCCCGCGATTTCCTCTAATTCCGACCCGAAATGGGCAAAGCGTCACCAACCCGATCAGCGCCGGAACACGACGACCCGCCAAACTTAATCAGCCCCATGCAGAAACCTTTGCCCCTTCGTCCGCTGCGCATACTTCTTGCCGACGACCAGGAGGACATTCGCAACCTCACCGCGTACCAACTCAAGCGCAGTGGCCACAAGGTAGTCACCGCAAAGGACGGCAAGCAGGCGCTCCTGGCCTTCCACGCAAGGCCGTTCGACGTGATCCTCCTCGATCAGGAAATGCCCGGCATGACGGGAGACGAAGTCGCGCGGACCATTCGAAAAGCAGAAGACGGACAAAAGACGCGCGCCTTCCTCGTCGCATCCACCGGCGACACCACCTCGGAAGATGCTCGCCACTTGAAACTGGCCGGGTTCGACAATGTCCTGGGGAAGCCGTTTCGCTTCGACGACCTGCAGCTCATCCTCTCTTCCTGTCCCGCCGCTAAGCCTGCTTCCCGTCCGCCTACCATGCCTTCCCCTGCGCCGGGAGCAACACTAGCGGAACTCGTCGCGCGTGTCGGCGGCGATGAAAAGCTCCTGGAGCGCATGCTCCACACATTTCTGCGAGACACGCCAAAGCGCATTGCCGGTTTGGCCGCGGCGATCCGCAGGAGAGACGCCGAAGCGCTCGCCTCGTTCGCCCACGCTCTGAAAGGCTCGGTTGGCATTTTCGGCGCGGAGACCGCTCGCAAGTACTCTCAAGAACTTCAGGAACTCGGCAGAAGCGGCGAATTGTCTACGGCCGGGGAAATCCTCGCTTCCCTGAAGGAAGAGATTGCGAAACTGCAAGCAAACCTGAGAGGATACGCAAATCAAACCCCTGCCAGGCCCAAGTCGAATCACGGCGGTCGACTTAGGCCTCCTCGCAATCGGGGTAAACGCCGGCAGTAAATTTTGCGCGCGTCGATTCCGGGTTCTTTCCACGGGAGTTCCAGCATGCCCCACATTCTGGTAGCGGAAGACGACGCCACAACGCGCGAAATGATCCGCGGCATCCTGACAAAAGAAGGCTACGAAGTGAGCACTGCCGCCGACGGCATGAGCGCGCTTCGTACCCTCAAGAAAAAAAACTTTGATCTTGTTCTGCTTGATATCTGGATGCCGAAAATGTCCGGCTTGGGCCTAATTGGCACCCTCCATGGGGAGAAGCATATTCCCAAAATCATCGTGATGACCTCGGATAAGACCTCCGATACGGTCCTGAACTCGCTGCGCGGCCAGGTTTACCAGTTCCTCTCCAAGCCGGTGGATGCTCAAACGCTCATTTCGACCGTTGACAACGCGCTTTCAGAGGATCCCGCGATTCCTCCCATCGAAGTCCTCTCTGCCAATAAACACTGGGTCGAACTGCTCGTTCCCTGCGAACGCTCCGTGGTCAGCCGGGTGCAAAGTTTTCTTTCTCGACTCGAAACCGATTTGCCCGCTGACGTGATGGAAAAAGTCGGCTATGCCTTTCGCGAACTTTTGAATAACGCCATCGAATGGGGCGGCCATCTGGATCCCAACCTGAAAGTGAGGATTTCCTACATTCGTACCCGGAAACTGCTGATGTATCGCCTGGATGATCCTGGCCCTGGGTTCAAGATGGAAGATCTCAAGCACGCCGCCGTAAGCAATCCTGCCGATGATCCGATGGCCCACATGACCGTTCGCGAACAAAAGGGGCTTCGCCCCGGCGGCCTGGGCCTGATGCTCACGCAACAATTGGTCGACGAGCTGGTCTATAACGAAGCGCGCAACGAAGTCGTGCTCATCAAATATCTGTAGCGCTCCGGCGACCGTGCTCTTGAATTCCTCATTTTGTTGTAGGGCCCGTCCGCCAGGGCGGACGAGCCGCTCTCTCTTACTTTTGCTTTTCCCTGTCTCCCGCTTCTTTAGTACACTTACGCGACTCATCTTGCACTCATACTTCGATAAGGAGCACTTTCCATGGCAGCAGGCACCCTGACTGGCGCCGAATTCAAAAAGCAGTTGCGTGGTGGAACGCCGAAACTCGGCCTTTTCGTAAACTCGCACAGCCCCACTGTCGCTGAGCAATTGGCGCACAGCGGCTACGATTGGCTGCTTGTTGATTCACAGCACGGACCGATGGGCTACGAGAAACTCTCCGCGATGCTCGCCGGAATCTCCAGCGGTGGCGCGAAGTCCCTGGTGCGGGTCGGTGGCTACTTCGATCGCCCCGGCATCCAGCAATCGCTCGACCTGGGCGCTGACGGTGTTCTCGTCCCCTACATCAACAACGCCGAGGAAGCGCGACAAGCGGTAAGTTGCGCACGCTATCCCACCACGGGTACGCGCTCTGTTTATTTTCCGCAACGCAGCATGAACAAGGAAGGCCTCCTGGGCTATGCGGGTGGCGCAAACAGCAATGTGATCATTGCCCTGCAAGTTGAAACCGCGGATTGCATAAAGAACATTGAGGAAATCGCAGCTGTCCCCGGCGTGGATCTCCTCTTCCTCGGCCAGAACGACCTCTGCATGTCCATGGGTCTCTATGAGAAGTACGAATTTCCCCTGATGTACACTTCTCCCGAAATCGGCGTCGCCACGGAAAAGCTGGTTGCCGCAGCGCGCAAGAACAATGTCATCCTGGGACTTTTCCTCTTCGGCACATCCCGCGTCGGCGAATTCCTCGACAAGGGTTTCCCCTTCATCAGTATCGGCAACGATCTCCATCACGTCTTGACGCAAGCCGGGGCCTATGTGAAAGACGTCGAAGAGATCTCCAAAGCCAAAGGCAAAAACTGGACCCGCCGTCCAACCGGGCTTTTCTAGCCAACTCCGGAGTTCATAACGCATATTGCCCCGCCACCTGGAGTGGCGGGGCGCTCATTTTGGAGTGCGGGCCGACCCGGCCGGCCCGCTTTTGAGTTTTCAGCCCGATTTCCGGCCCAACAGTTCTTCGGCAAGCCGGTCCAATTCCAATCCTCCCTTCACCAAACGCCTGTTCGCAGCATCAAACGGAACTCAAATGCAATATGCCCCGATTTAAGACGTTCCGAAAGGTGTAAAGTGTCCGCCGAAGGCTCCGAGCCAACAAGGAAGCACAAGAACTGGGGCAACCGTCCCTGGACCGTAAAGTTTCGCGCAAAGCCCCAGGCCCTTCCCGAGACCGTTGATTTCGCCGTCGTGGGCGGTGGTTTCACCGGTCTTGCCGCCGCCGCATGGATCAAACGCGCGGCCCCGGAAAAATCAGTCGCACTCCTGGAAGCCGAAACCTTCGGCTCCGGTGCCAGCGGTCATACTGGCGGCATGGCCCTGGCCGAATCCGCCGCGGGGAAACTGCCAGGCCTCGGCGATGTCCTATCCGGATACCAGAGAATTCTCCACGAATTGCGCGTGGACGGCGACGTACACCTTCCCGGAGTGTACGAACTCGGGCGCACCATGCCGCTCAAGAATTCTCCAATCCACTGGAGCGACTCCGGTGATCTGCGTGCCGTTAACGAGGTTGCCGGCGGCACGATCGATCCCGGAAAGGTGGTCACCGGACTGGCCGTAGCCGCAGAACGCGCCGGCGTTCTTCTGTTCGAACAAGCTAGCATCGCCCGCTGCGCGTTTCTCGATCCAATTCGTTTGTATACTTCGCTCGGCATTTTTCAAGCCAGGCAAGTCATATTCGCCACGAATGCCTATTCTCTGGAATTAACACGCTGGAATCGACGCGTGGAGACTTGTTTCACCATTGCCGTGGCAACAGAGCCGTTTCCCAAATCCATAATTGAAGAAATCGGTCTCGCCAATCGGAAGCCCTTCTACACAGTAGATCTTCCGTATCTTTGGGGCCGCCTCCTCGGCGAGCAGGTGATCTTCGGCAGCGGCCTGGTCCATTTTACGGATTGGAGTAAAATCGATTCACTCGACGTGGAGACAGGCGCCGCCGCCGAAGTCTTTGTCCGCCTGGAAAATCGAATCCGCAACTTGCACCCGAAAGTTCGCGGCGTAAACTTCACCCACCGATGGGGCGGGCCCATCGCCATTTCCGATGGATGGGTGCCGATCTTCGAGCGGCACCCGGAAAGCACGAATGCCATTGTTCTTGGAGGCTACTCAGGACACGGAGTCGCGCAGTCCGTTTATCTCGGCGCCTGGGCCGCAGAAGCGCTTCTGGGAAAACGGGAATTGCCTGCGTGGAAGCAACCGGACCGGGAAAAATAAGGGAAGCCTGGGATGGCTTTATCCCGGATGGCCGGTAACGAGCGGCGTTTTCAGCATCGCCGAAAGCCCATTCCAGATAATCTGCGTCCCGATGCATACCAGCAAAAATGAGGACAACCGCATGATCACGCTCATCGAAGTGGCTCCCAGCACTTGCGCCAGGCGGTCCGCAAACGCATAGCAGAGGTAAACGCTGGCTGCGATCAGCACCGCTCCAATCACCGCCCCGAGCATCGAAAAAATGAGCGAGTGCTCACGGTGCGGCTCGTTGGCGCCCAGCGTAATCGCCACGGATATCGAGCCCGGCCCGACGGTAAGCGGCAGCGTCAGCGGGTAAAACGCTTTTTGAAACAAATCGTTGGTATCCACATTCCGGTGCACGCCTGCCTTGGTGTCGTCCTCGTCCTTCTGTTTCAGCATTGCCCAGCCCGTTGATGCCAGCACCAGACCGCCGCCGACCTGCACCACGGGTATGGAAATACCGAAAAACGCGAGGATGTGCGATCCCACAAAATAAGAGGCGACAATCAGCGCAATACTGTTCAGTGCAATCCGCCGCGACAGCATCTTCCGCTGATCTGCGGAGTAGTAGCGCGTAAGCGAGAGAAAGAGCGGCGCGCTTCCGAGCGGATTCACGATCGGAAACAACGCGGTGAGAACCAGAAGCGTTGAAGTGACTATTTGGCGCATAGGCGCAGCAGAAGTATAACTAGAAAACTTTCGAAGCCGAAACGAGTTTCGCCGTCGTGATCGCCTGTCCCACGTGGCGCTGTGTGTGGTCGGCGATATGAACCAGCAGTCCCCCAACCGTGGTGGGCAAGCGTTTCGTTCCCACGGCGCGGGAAAGCGCGTAATCTTTCGAGGCTAGCGCCTGGACGCGTAAGCTCCCGCTCGAAATTGCCGCCTCCAACTCAGCCAATACTGCGTTCGTGGAACCATCAGGCCTGGCCTCGACCTGGAGCGTTTGCAACTGCTCCTCTGACAATACGCGTCCTTCTGCATACGTAAGCAGCCGGTCGAGGGTTCCGGAGATGTGCCGCAACTGGAACGCAACCGAAGGCAATCCTGCCGGCCGAGCGTGAAGCTGCGCATCGCTCAAGCCGCCACACCACTTCTGCGCATCCTCCCATGTCAGCTCCAGTGCATGCAACACTCCACGGGCGAGGGGTGGTACTTCCGCCAGCGTTCCGCGCAGCCAAGGCTCGGGGAGGGACGGCTTGCTCTGTCTCATCAGCATCTCCTCAGTTATTTGACATGCGAAACCACAGCACATAGGATGGAAAACTTCCCGCTAAAGATACAATAGGATGTGTTCACTGCCACTAGAAGGAGACTCGATCCTTGCCCACCAAGGCGACAACTCGAACCGCAAAAGTAAAACCCGGCCAGCGCGAAGAAGAGACTTTGAGCGTGCTCATTTCTCACCAGCGCATCCGTGAACGCGTGCGGCAGATGGCCCAGGATATTCGCCGCGATTTCCCGAGCGAGCCGGTGCACCTCGTCGGCGTTCTGAAAGGCTCTGTATTATTTCTCGCCGATCTCGCGCGCGAACTTGGCGGTGAGGTCTCTTTCGACTTCATCTCTGTGTCCAGTTACGGCAAAGGCATGGACTCCACGGGCGAAGTGAAGATGAACAAGGATCTCGATGTCAGCATCGAAGGGCGTTCCGTCCTAGTCGTCGAAGACATCCTGGACACGGGTCTGACGTTGAAATACTTGTTGCGCCTCTTTGAAGAACGCAAGCCCAAACACCTGCGCGTAGCCGTTCTGCTCGATAAGGCGGAGCGCCGCATCGCTGACGTCAAGGCCGACTACACGGGTTTCGTCATCCCCAACGAATTCGTGGTTGGCTACGGTCTCGATTATGACGAGCGCTACCGCAATCTTCCCGACGTCTGCGTCGTCCGCCTGGGTCCCCGCGGCAAGACGAAAATTGAGGCGTAACAGGCGCCTTTCGCTTATCTTTCGGAGCGGAATCCGCCTGCTATAATAATTGCATTCATGAACGCCACAGGCTCGAATCCACAATCGCAGAAGACCACGGACCAGTCCGACGTCTCGGCTGAAGTTCTTACCACCCTCTCTGAAATCGGGGAAGAAGTAAATGCGTCCCTGGATCTTGATGAGGTCCTTTCCCACACCGCGATCCTGATCAAGCGGCATATCGACTACGAGTTCTTTGGCGTGCTGCTGCTCGACGAAGCCGGCTCCTACCTGACCCACCGGTTCGCCATCGGCTATCCTCCGGGCCTTGCCGAAAATCTGCGTGTTCCTGTCGGTCAAGGCATCACCGGCACCGCGGTTTCAACTGGCCAGCCCGTTCGCGTCAGCGATGTCTCGCAGGATCCCCGCTATATCAACGCGATCGAAAGCGTAAAGTCCGAACTCGCGGTTCCGCTTCTCTTCCGCGGTAAGTGCGTCGGTGTTCTGGACATTCAGAGCCGCCACCTGAATTACTTCACCAAAGACCAGCAGAAAATCGTCACCCTGCTCGCCAGCCGCCTGGTGGTAGCGATCGAAAACGCACGCCTCTTTCAAAAGGTCAGAGCCCAGGCGGAAACGCTGCTGGTCCTCAATGAAGTCAGCCGGGAAATCAGCTCCATCCTAGATGTGGAGGAACTTCTTCGCCGCGCAGCCGAACTCGTCAAGCGGGTCATTGACTACCAGATTGTGAGCATCATGCTCTACGACGAAGAGCAGAAAGTCTTTCGTCATCGCCTGGACGTGAAACACGGCCAGCGCGTTCAGGGAAAGCTGCGCGTCGCCGCCACGGAAGGCATCGTCGGCGCGGCTGCCACATTGCGTGAAGCGGTTCTTGTTCCCGATGTCACCACCGATCCGCGCTACCTCATGGTGAATCCCGAAACGCGCTCGGAGCTCGCCATTCCGATGATCTTTAAAGGCAAAGTGATCGGCGTTCTCGATCTCGAAAGCCCCCAGCTTTATTACTTCAACGAGGAACACGTTCAAACCCTCACCATCCTCGCCGCCAATCTCGCGGTATCACTGGAAAATGCTCGCCTTTACGAACAAGTCGCCCGCGATGAAGCCCGCATGGAGCGCGATCTCCAGGCCGCCAAGCGCATTCAAGGCGCACTCCTCCGCCCCGTTCCGACTGACGACTATGGCCTCGACGTCGCGGCGCGTTATCTCTCCGCCCGCGAGGTCTGCGGCGACCTTTATGATTTTCTGCGGTATGGCCCGCAGCAGCTCGGAATCGCGCTAGGCGATGTCAGCGGGAAGGGAACCGCGGCCGCGCTTTACGGTGCCGTGTCCATCGGCATTATGCGAAGCCTGGCCCCGCAAAAGCTCCAGCCCGCCGAAATGTTGCGCCAGATGAATCAGTTGGTCGGTGAACGCCGTATCGAAGGGCGATTCATGACCGCTTGTTTCGCCACCTGGCAAAAAGGCCGCCAGAAACTTCGCGTCGCCAATGCCGGCCAGTCGCAACCCATGCTTTACAAAGATGGCCGTTGTGATCGCATCGAGCTGACGGGATTCCCACTAGGAATTTTCGAAGATGTCACGTATGACGAGTGGGGCGTCACTCTCGAAAGTGGCGACATCCTCGTGTTTCATTCCGACGGCATCGCCGAGACGTACAACAGTGAAGGCCAACTCTTCGGTAACGAACGCCTGCGCAAGCTTATCGAGCAAAATCACGAAATCTCCGCCGCCGAAATGGCGGACCGCGTCCTAAACGAAGTGGACTGGTTTTCGCAGAGCGCCCCTCTTTCCGACGACCGCACGCTGGTAGTCATGAAGGTGAAATGAGCGCCCCCGGCAAGACTCGGCGCAGGCTACCCTACGTCGATCCGGCAACCCACACTCCGTATTTTTCCTGGAGGAAGACGGACGTGTCCGCGCGGGAAGTCTTCTGCGAAAACGTGCGACTCTCCGAGATTGCCAGGCGCCATCTGACGCCCACCTATGTTTACAGCCGGCGCGCCATCGCGGATGCCTTCGGCGAAATCGACCGCGGCCTCCGTCGTGTTCCGCATCTGCTCTGTTTTGCTGTCAAGGCGAACGGAAATCTCTCCTTACTCAAGCTTCTCGCCGGCCTCGGCAGTGGGTTCGACATCGTGTCCGGAGGTGAACTCGAGCACCTCGGCCAGATCGGCATCCCGGGTAAGCGAATCGTTTTTTCTGGGGTCGGAAAGACCCGCGAAGAAATTCGCGAAGCGCTGCGATACCGAAGTAATCGGAGCAACGAGCCAGGGATTTTGCAATTCAACGTCGAATCTCCCGTGGAGCTTGAAATTTTGATCGAGGAATCATCGCGCCGTACGCGTGGCATCGGCAAACCTCCCGGAGCCTCCATCCGCGTCAATCCTGACGTGAAAGCGGGAGGACACCCCCACATCGCCACCGGCCGCCGGCACCACAAATTCGGCGTGGCCTGGCCCGAAGCCCGAAAACTGTATCTCGCGCACAGAAACACCAAAGCGATCCGCTGGCAGGGAATCAGCGCCCATATCGGCTCACAAATCGTCGATCTTGCTCCGTTCCGCAGGGCGTTAGAACGACTCGCGGGATACCTGCTCGACTTGCGCAAACAAGGCGTTCCTCTGAAAATCCTGGATGTTGGCGGCGGCCTCGGTGTGCGTTACACCAACGAGCATCCTGCATCCCGCAAGGCGTACGCAAGAATGATTGCCGGTGTCGCTCGTCCCCTCGGCGTTCAGGTTCTTCTCGAACCGGGGCGCTCCGTCATCGCCGAATCAAGCGTTCTCCTCTCGCGTGTCATCTACACCAAGCAGAATCCAGCCAATTCCTTCGTCATCATCGATGCCGCCATGAACGATCTCATGCGGCCCGTGCTTTACGACGCCCCGCATCCCATTACGCGTCTAGCGCAAAGTGGTGACTCAGACGCGAGCGCCAGAGGGCGGGCCGACATTGTCGGACCCGTCTGCGAGACGGGAGACACGTTCTTGTTCGATTGGCCGCTCGGAAATGTTTCTGAAGGGGATCTGCTGGCGATCTGGGTAACCGGCGCTTACGGATTCGCCCAGTCGTCCAACTACAATGGCCGCGGCCGGGCTGCTGAAGTGCTCGTCGACCGAAATGCGCTAAAACTTATCCGCCGGCGCGAAACAAATAAGGATCTATTGCGGACCGACGTCCTCTCCTGAAAACTACGCTTCTCCCCACTTCAGCTTATTCCGCAAAATCTCAAAATATGTCTTGTTCGGCGGCTGGATCAATTTCAGCCGTTCCGCGGCCCGCGTGATGCGGACGTGGTCCCCGATTTGCATCGGAACGCCTGTCTGTCCGTCCAGGGTCAGAAACACGGAATCCGAACTCTGTGACAAATACAATTCGATTTGCGAATTGTCCTGCACTACCACCGGCCGGTCGCTGAGTGTATGCGGACAAATCGGCGTAATCAGAATAGATTCCACGCCGGGCTGCACAATCGGGCCGCCGGCCGAAAGCGAATACGCGGTCGAACCAGTCGGCGACGCTACAATCAAACCGTCGGCGCGATACCTGCACACAAATGCCCCGTTAATGTGCAGCTCCACTTCAATCATGCGGGCCAGCGTTCCCTTATGCACCACGGCATCGTTTAACACCCTCTGCTGTGTCAGCAGTTCTCCATTATGGGTGCGCTCCACCTGAAGCAAAACCCGCTCTTCAATTGTTGCCTTTCCCGCAAGCGTGCTTTCCAATGCGGGATAAAGCTCTTCTACTGTGAAGCTGGTCAGAAATCCCAGGCTGCCCATGTTAATCGGAAGAATCGGAATGCCATGGTAGGCCGCTTCCCGCGCTGCCGCCAGGATCGTTCCGTCGCCCCCCAGAACCAGCAGCAGGTCCGACTCTTGCGCCACCTGGTGACGCGTTTTCCCGGCGGTCTCGTTTTTGAGGACCGTCGCCGTCTCGTTGTCGTATACCGAAGGCATGCCGCGCTCTTCCAGCCACTTCAGCAGCGGCGGAACCACTTCCGCAATGTTCGAGCGTCTGGGCCGGGAGATGATGCCGATTCTTTTGAAGGTGGGTTCGGGCCGCATGGATTAGAGCGATTCTACCCCAGCGGCTTTTCGGGTGTGAAGGAAATACTCCTGGTTTCCTTCGGCCCCCGGCAAATGGCTCGGCGCAACGCCAAGCACACCCAATCCCAGCGCTTCCATCGCACTCCTGACGCGAGCAACAGCCTTTTCGTGCAACGCCGTTTCGCGCACGATTCCCCCCTTGCCCACGTCCTCGCGCTCCAGCTCAAACTGTGGTTTCACCAGGATCAGAAGTTCAGCTCCAGCCCTCGCGCACGCGGCAGCCCCGGACAGGATCTTCGCAACAGAAATAAAAGAGACGTCGGCAACGACTAAATCAACAAGCTCCGGGATATCCCCTTCCGCCAGTTCACGTGCATTCTTTTCGAGGCGCACCACGCGCGGGTCGCCACGGATTTTCCACGCCAGCTGGTCCGTGTTCACATCCACAGCATACACGCGCGATGCACCATTCTGCAGCAGGCAATCCGTGAAGCCGCCAGTGGAGGCTCCTATATCCAGGCACGTTTTTCCCGCGGGGCTGATATGAAAATCCTCCAGCGCGCCCTCCAGCTTCATGCCACCTCGGCTCGCGTATTTCTGCTGCCGGCTGTGTACTTCAATATGCGCCGTCTCCGGCAGGATCACTCCCGCCTTGTCCGCGCGTTGCTGTTCCACTTCCACTTCGCCTGCAAGGATCATCGCCTGGGCTTTGTGGCTGGATTCGGCCAGACCTCTCTCCACAAGAAGCACGTCCAGTCGCTTGCGCTCAGTTTTGGCATTCATGGAAAGTGTGGCTAGGCGCGGCGAAGAACCAGAAACTCGGCGATAGTGCGCAACCGGTTGGCGCGCTCTCCGTACGCGCCCAGCTCGGCAATGCCTTTGTCGGCCAATTCTTTCGCAATCTGGTGCGAGCGCTCCAGCCCATACACCGCCGGGTAGGTGGCCTTCTGCTGCGCGATATCCTTGCCCGCCGTCTTGCCAAGCGCCGCTGAGGATTCTTCCACGTCCAGGATGTCATCGGTAACTTGAAACGCCCACCCAATCGTCTCTCCGAACCGCCGCAGTCGCGCCACATCCTCCGCCGGCGCTCCTGCGCAAAGCGCCCCGGCGGTAATCGAGGCGCGAATCAGCGCCGCCGTTTTCGATCGGTGAATGTACTCGAGCATTTCCGGGCTGACCGGCTTGCCTTCCGCTTCCAGGTCCGCCACCTGTCCGCCTACCATCCCCTTCACTGTGCCCGCCGCTGTTGCAATTTCCGTCACCATCGCCACGCGCCGCTCAGCGGAAACCGGGGTTGCTGCAATCGTTTCAAACGCCTGCGTCAGCAATGCGTCGCCGGCAAGAATCGCTGTGGCTTCGCCAAATTTCTTGTGGCTGGTCGGTTTTCCCCGGCGCAAATCGTCGTTGTCCAGCGCAGGCAGGTCGTCGTGGATCAGGGAATACGTGTGGATGAATTCGATCGCGCATCCCGGATAGAGCGCCGCTGAGACGTCCGTCCCGAAAATCCGCGCCGTTTCCAGGCACAGGATTGGCCGGATGCGCTTGCCGCCGGCAAATACGGAATACCGCATGGCAGTATGAATCGAAGGAGGTTGCACCGATTCCGCGGGCAACAGTTTCTCCAAGTGCGCGTCAACTGCCAGCCGATCTTCTTCAAAAAAGGGAGGAAGCTTCATCGGATTGGGAGAGAATCCAGTCTGGGCCATTGGCTCGCGCTCACGAATCGCTCTCGTCTTCGGCCTTAAACGCTTCGGCGGCCATCCTGCCATCAGCCTTCTTCAGCAGGATTTCCACGCGGCCTTCGGCTTCTTCCAATTGCTTCTGGCACTCTCTGGACAGTCCGACCCCTTCCTCAAACAGTTTCATCGCCTCATCCAGCGAGAGTTGCGGGCTTTCGAGGCGCCGCACCACCTCTTCCAGTCGCGCCAGGGACCGTTCAAAATCCGGTTTCTTCTGCGCTTCATTTTTTTTTGCTGCAGGTTGGTTCACGCCATCCGCCAGTCGTGCAGGAAGTAAATTAACGTTGAATTCCGGTTCGCCACCCTACTTCTGGCAACGCTTGCAATAATACGTCGAACGCCCGCCCTGCTCAGCCCGCACGATCGGCCGCCCACAGCGTCCGCAAGGCGATCCCGCGCGTTGGTAGGCCCGCAGGATTTCTTCCAATCCTTGAAACCACCACTTCGGGTCGCGAAAGTCCGGTGCAGGACGCTCACAACATTCTAGTGCACGCCGGAGAACGTACACAATCGCTTTATGAAGTTGCGCCGATTTCTTCCGGTCCAGGGAATCTGCCCGCCGCCACGGGTTCAATCTTGCGTGCCACAGTGCTTCATTCGAATAGATATTCCCGATCCCGGCGATCCGCGTCTGATCCAGCAGGAACTCCTTCAAGGGACGTTTTGATCGCGCCAATCGGGCGTGAAGCTCTTTTGCCGAGAATCCCTCCGCAAGCGCATCCATTCCCAATTTCTTGAGTGGTGGACAGGCTTGTTCCGACTCCCATGCATGCACGCGTCCAAAATGGCGCGGGTCCGCAAATCCCAGCACTCCTTTCCCGAACTCCAGCGCGACATCCACGTGCACGCCACCCTCCTCAGCATTCGCTCGTGCCAGCAACTCTATCGCATTCGAAAACCAAATCAGCTGCCCGTCAAAACGGAAATGCATCTCTAGCAGGCCGCGATCCAGACCGAGAAACAGATACTTCCCCTCTCGAAATACGTTTCGAACATACCGGTCCTCGACAATTCTAGCCGTTTCGGCAGGCATCTGCGGCTTCAGCGCAACCGCGTGAAAGACGTGGAGGCAGCGAATCCGCTGCCCCTTGACCAGTGGGCGCAGCGCTCGGGCGACCGCCTCAACTTCCGGGAGTTCTGGCATGACAGTAGGGAATCAAGCTCAGTTCACGGGTCTCAGCGTCAGCAGGTGCTTCTTCACCTTAGCCTCTGCTGCGTCGCTGAATGGCTCATAAATCGGCTTGCCGTCGAACCAATACGAAAACTGATCGGAATAATGTTCACTGCCCGGTTGCCCGGATTGCCCGGCAGGGATCAGCAGGATGGAATTGTCCCAATCCCCCAGGTTGGCAACAAACCGCTCGGAAGGTCCATGGTGCCGAGAAGCCGCGCGCGGACTGAAAAGTGTTCCCGATTGTGCCTGCCCCGATTTGCTCAAGAGTTTCTTTAGAATTCCTTCGCGTCCGATTGGATGAAGCATGTCCAGGTAATTGAACCGCTTCCACGCCCAATCCTCCGGGTCGCTGCTGTGAGTCTCCTCCTCCAGCCGCATTACCGCGCGGTCGGCCGCCGCGCTGAGCAATTCGTCGTAATTCTTGAACTCCGCAGGTAGCCAGCGCGCGGGACGCCCCGTCAGCACTTTCTGCAGAAACGCCAGCTTCCGCCACGAGTAAAGTCCAGTTTCCTTGCCCAAGTGCGGCTCCAGAATCAAATCCAGCGAGCGGTACATCGCTGCATCCAAAAACGTGACCACGGGCGAATTTACATCGGCGATCCCGTTCCAATCCTTCGTCTGTTGAATTAAATTCCGTGCTCGTGGATCCTTTGGCTGAGCAATCCTGGCCGCGGCAACCAGTTGCTCTCCGATGAATACATGCGGATAACTGTATGTATCTGTCTGCACCTTCAGCATGTCTTCCGGCCGCAAATCATGCTTGTCGTGCAGCAGGTCGTATATTCTTGCCGTGCGGTACGGCTCTTCCCACCGGTCTGTCAGATACGGTTTGTAGTCCGGCCCAGTCACCCGCGCGTTCGCCGTCACGATCAATCCGCTCTCCGGATTAAAAGTTTGCGGCAACTGTTCAAACGGAATATAGCCAGTCCACTCGTATTCGTCCGTATCTCCCGGCACGGGTACTTCCCCGTGCCCCTTCTTGCGGATCGGCACTCGCGCGGCCATCACGTAACCAATATTTCCATCGACATCGGCATACACGGCGTTCTGCGCTGGGCCCCACACTTGCCGCATCACTTCGCGAAACTGCCTCCAGTTTCGCGCCTTTCCCAGCCAGTTGTAGCTGTTCGCCAGACCGCCGGGCTCCAGCGCTGTCCATCGCATCGCGTATGGCTTGTCGCCCTCGTCTTGCAAGACCGGCCCGTGTCGGGTCACTACCAGCCGCATGTGCTCGTCCGGTGCGCCCTTGACCTTAATCACTTCATCGTATACATCCGCCTTTTTCCATTTTCCGTTTACGCGATACTCGTCCGGATTGGTGGGATTGAACGTTTCGATGTAGAGGTCCAGGACATCCGCGCCATTATTCGTGAACCCCCACGCGATGCGGTCGTTGTGTCCGATAATCACCAATGGCGCGCCCGGAAACGTAATCCCTTTTACGTTCCATCCCGGGGCTGTCACGTGAATCTCATACCAGATGGGCGGAATCGTCAGTTCCAGATGCGTGTCGTTCGCAAGCAGTGGTTTGCCCGTCGCCGTGTGCGCGCCGTTCACCACCCAGTTGTTGCTGCCCAGCGTCCCTCGAATGTCATGTTGACCGGCCCGCAGCCATTGCTGTACCTGCCCCGCCAGCAGGGAAGTAAGGTCCGGCTTGGAAATCGATTCGAGCAAATCCGGATGGATCAGGCTCGCCTTCAGGACATCCTCGCTGTCCATTTCGTCTTCATCATCTTCCTCGTCGTCCGCATCGGCGTTGGCGTTCGCCTTTTCCTTCACGTTCGGATCGCCAACCACAAAATGATCCATCGAGGATTCGTCGCTGAAAAGATCCTTCGCAAGTTCCGGCCCCGCCTTTGCCGCAACCACCGCGCGATGGATCTCCCTTTCGCGCGTATCCGTCAACGTGCGGTACATGTATCCCGTCAAAACCAACGAGTCTGTCGGCTGCCACGGTTGCGGTTTATATTTCAGCAATGTAAATTCCATGGGCAGCGTTTCCCGATGCTGCTCGATAAACCGGTTGACGCCCCGCGCATACGCATCCAGCAACTTCCGCGACTCCGGGTTCATCCCCTGCAAATCGCGATCCGCCGCCCGCCCAAAGTTCAGATTTCGAAAATCCCTGTCAATCTTCAGGGTTCTCGGGCCCAGAATTTCGGAAAGTTGCCCGCGCGACGCCCGCCGCAGCAAATCCATCTGCCATAATCGATCCTGCGCCACCGCATATCCCTGGGCTTCCACCGCATCTTCCAGCGAACTCGCGCGGATATGCGGCACGCCCCAGTTGTCGCGTTCCACAGTCACCTCTCCCTGCAACCCGGGAAGTGTCACGCTTCCGCTCAGTTGCGGCAGCGGACGGTACACCAGCCACCAAATCGCGGTCGCGAAAACAATCAAACTGATGGCAAGTAGGGCGAGTAGGGAACGCAGGACAGTGCGCAAAGCGAGTTTCACCTCGAGGTCTGAGTTTTCAGTTTAGTGGACGCCGCCACCCCGCGCAACCTGCCCATCCAACGAGCCTCCCGCCAGCAAATTTCCTGATTCTTTCAACTCAACAACCGCCGTCTACCCATTCCTCCTCCCAGCCAAATCTGCTGTTACAATGCGGCTGGGAGGTTCTCTCCGCCGAATGTTCCTGATCCGGATCATCGGGGTTCTTGTGCTGGTGGCCCTCAACGGTTTTTTTGCCGCGGTCGAGTTCTCTCTTGTCGCGGTACGCCTATCGCGTGTCCGCCAGTTGGTGGCCAAAGGAAGCGCCCAGGCCAAGATCGCCGAGCAACTCCTTACGGATCTCCACCGCGTCGTCTCAGGCGTCCAGGTAGGCATCACGCTGACCAGTCTGGCCATTGGCGCCCTGGGTCAGGCCACCCTTGCAAAACTTTTCCAAAGTCTCTTGCCGGAGGACGGCAGCACGCGCATGCTCTTCCTCGCTCACGCGGCAGCGCTCACGCTCTCCTTCGCGATCCTCAGCGCCATCCACGTGGTCTTTGGCGAACTGGTTCCCAAAACCATCAGCTTGGCTCGCGCTGAGCGCGTCGCCCTCATGGTCGCACGTCCCTTCGCCTGGTTTCTGAACTCCTTCCGCTGGGCGATCGACCTCCTTGACGGAATCTCGAGCGCCATCGTCCGCGCGCTTGGCGTTGTGAGGCCGACCGGCCATGGTGTTGCTCATTCCACGGAGGAGCTGCAAATCCAGATTCAGCAAGCCCGCGAAAGGGGATTGCTCGCGGTCGGGGAGGAAAAGTTCATCCTCAGCGCCATCGAACTCAGCCAGTTGCAAGTCCGCGAAATCATGGTTTCCCGTCCGGACATGCACACTCTCCCTGTCGAAGCATCGCTTGAGGAAGTCATGAAAGTCTTCGCCACCACGCAGCGCTCACGCATCCCCGTATATCGCGACACCGTGGATCATGTTCTGGGCTTCGTTCATATCAAAGACATGATGTGGGTGCTCCTCGACCGCCGCCTGGAAGAAAAGCTTTCCGCTGGCATGCCGTTTGATCTCCGCCGTGTGCTCCGTGAAATCCTGATCGTTCCGGAAACCAAACCCGCCAGCGAACTGCTCATGGAACTCCGCGCGCGCCACGTCGGCATGGCTATGGTCGTGGACGAATTTGGCAGCATCCTCGGCCTGGTCACCAAGGAAGACCTTCTGGAGCAGCTGGTCGGTGAAATTCACGACGAATTCGATGTTGTCGAGCGCCCCCTCACTCTTGCCGACGGCGCCATTGTCTTCGACGCCGGCCTCAATGTGCGAGACCTCGACTCGCAGTACAACATTGCCCTGCCCGAAGATCCCGCCTATGCCACCGTCGGCGGCTTCGTCATGGCCCAGCTTGGATTCATTCCCCGCGGCGGCGAAAGTTTCGAATATGGCCTCTACCGTTTCTCTGTCATGGAAATGGATGGCCGCCGCGTTGCCCGCGTAAAAATTCAGAGGTTGCGCGAGGCCGAGCAGAAGAAAGCCGAAGCTGCCGTCGCGGCTGTCCCTGCGGCTTCTGCGCCGGTTTCCGCGACGAAAAATAAGGCCAAGGAGCGCTGAGCCCCCCGCGAATGGCCCGCCACCTGTGCTCGTTCAGAATGATTGGTGACACTCGGTAGAGTGTCAGGATGGACAAGATTCGATGGTATGCGCGTTGAGTTTCGTAAGGCTCCCGTAGACAATGAACGCGTGAGTCTGCGCAAGCACCGGATCGCTGATTACCTACGGCCCAAAACACTGACGATGTTGTTGCTCGGATTTTCATCAGGCCTTCCTTTTTTTCTGGTCGGCAATACCTTCGGCTATTGGCTTCGCGACGAGCACACCTCCCTGACGGCGATCGGGTTTCTTTCCTGGGTGGGCATCGCCTATTCGCTGAAGTTTCTGTGGGCGCCCTTGATAGATCGCATGGATTTGCCTTTGTTTAAGCGGCTTGGACATCGCCGCGGATGGATGATGTTCTCCCAGATCGTTGTCGGGCTCGCGCTTGCTGCCATGGGCGGCACTGGCACGAAAGCCGGGCTCGGCCGGCTAGGTGCTTTTGCGCTCGTCGTCGCTTTTGCTTCATCAACGCAGGACATTGTGGTCGATGCCTGGCGAATTGAATCGGCGGACGACGGAGAAGAACAAGGCCTCCTCGCTTCTGCCTATCAGTTCAGCTACCGCCTGGCGCTTCTGACTGCGGATTCCCTTATCCTCATCGTGGCAGCGGTCGTGGGCTGGCGCATGTCCTACGGTATCTACGGCGCATGTATGGCCGTTGGAATGATCGCGACCTGGTTTGCGAAGGAACCGGAACGAACGGATGCAGTGATGAATGAAAAGGAGCGCGAAGGGCCGTTTTGGACGCCGCGGGGTTTCTTCGACGCTGTCGTGGGACCGTTCATCGCGTTCTTTCGCGCGCATGGCTGGCTCGCGTTTGTGATGTTAGCGGCCATCAGCCTCTACCGCGTGCCGGACTTCATCATGGGTCCGATGGCGAATCCCTACTACCACGACCTCGGTCTTTCGAAGGAAACGGTCGGAACGGTGCGCGGCTCAATCGGACTCTTCGCTACGTTTGCAGGCATCGCAGCGGGCGGATTCTGCTCCCTGAAGCTTGGCTACATGCGCGCGCTCATCATCGGGGGCGTTGTGCAGGCAGCCGCGATTGCCGCGTATGCGACCCTCGCGTTCGCGGGCACGAGCATTCCTCTCTTCGCCATCATCATGATAGCTGACAACTTCGGCATCAGCTTTGCCGGCGTTGCGCTCGTTGCGTATATGTCGAGTCTCACCAATCTGGGATACACCGCCACGCAGTATGCGCTCTTGAGTTCAACTTATGCCTGGCTGGGAAAGATCTTGAAGGGGTTTTCCGGCGCCGCGGTCGAAAGCCTGAGCTCCACGCACGGCCTCGTTCACGCCTATGGCATTTTCTTTATCGTTTGCGGACTGACGGGCGTGCCTGGGGTCCTTCTGTTCGCGGTATTGGATTACTGGCACAGGCGGAAGCAACCGGCGCCAGCCGCTGCCTAGAGGAAAGTCTTCAGTTGTAACGTAAAGCCACTATCACGTGTACCGAGTCCGCGAACTTCAACCCATGCGAAACGTCCCCTCGTTCGGCAGATTGCTTGGCAAGCTCCGCCATACCCATGCTGATTTCGGCGAGGGTCGGGCAACTACGCATCGCCTGTGAAGCTCCTTCCGGATCGCCAGCCGGTAGATGGACGGAACTCACAATCTTCTAATCGCACTCGCCCGATTCGATGTCCTTGTAGGCATCCGCGGAATGCCCGGCTTCAGCATCGTTCCATGCTGAGGGCGCCGTCTCGGCGCTTTGCGCCATATCTGAATCTATAATGCGGAGCGCGATTTCATGTGCCTTTTGCTTTTCACCCCGCGCGAGAAACCCTTGCGCAAGTCCAAATAACAATTCATCACTCCAGCCTTTTTTTCATTTCTGACGCTGTTCTGAGCGCGCCCTCCAGGTCACCCTGTTTGATCTGATCAGTTCCTATCGCTTCCAAGGCAGGCGACTTATTGGCCAGGTTGCGACTGGTATCTCGGGCGCCTGCAAAGTCGCCGGATTCCGCTTTAGCGATGGCGATTGCCTCCTCAGCGCGAGACCTAAGTGAGGCCGCAGATGCTGGGGCTGCCGCCTTCTTTGCACCCGCTACATCCCAGTTCTTCGCTTGAATCCGCACTAACGTGACAAACAGCTGATCCGGATAGCGGTCGACAAGCTTTGCCGTTTCGGTCGCGTCGCTAGTGTGGCCGTGCGCGGCTTGTGCCTGCGCGATCTCACTGAAGATGTACCACCGATCATCCTGATCTGCGGATTTTCCTGCGGCTACCGCTTCGCGGAAGAGATCTCTGGCCTGAACCGTACTCGAGTTTCGATTGCAGCCCGCTAGAAACAATCCTAAACAAATGAGAAACGCGCTTCCGCGCTTTATCTTGTTGCCTCCATAGAAAATGCATACAGCAATATTTCAAGATTTGGACTATTTGAGGTGTTATGACTGTCTGTTCTGGAGTTGCTAGGTCTTATTCAACAACACCGGCGTTCCTCTTCCCAACCCCAGCGTCTTCGATGCGCTTCCCTTGTTCACGCCAATCTCCAAATTCCCGCTCGAACCCACATACGCAATCGCCTCTCCGGCACTCCCGTTCGCAAACGTCGGCACTAGCTTGCTCACCGCGTGGGTGCCCACCTGCAAATTGATCGCCCCCTTCGCCATCGCATCGGCAGGCAAGTCCTCGCCGCGAAAATTGGTAATCAGGTTGCCGAACGAATCCACCTTCATCACCACACCTTTCAACAGCCCGTCGGCTTCCTTCGGCCGCGGCAGCGCAAACCGCTTGAAGTCTGTGATCTCTTCGCCCATGCTTCCTGGCTGCCAATTTTTCGAAAGCCAACCCGCCACCGGAGCAAACACGTCCCGCCCGTGAAACGTCTTGCTCACCGGATGCAAAAAGTAATGCTCCGCGGTCAGGTGCCGCACAAGGAAATTCTGTTCCTTCTCAAATACTCCCGAGAGCACGCCATTATCCGGCGCGAGGAAATACTGATTCTGCCCGCTCACTATCAGCGGCCGCCGCTCCGTTCCCACTCCGGGATCCACAACCACCACGTGAATCGTGCGCGGTGGAAAATAGGAATACGCGTTGGCAATCACGGTCGCGCCATCGAGCAAATCGAACGGCGCCACTCCGTGCGTGATGTCCACGATCTGCACGTCGGGATTGATTCTCAGGATGACGCCCTTCAGCACGCCCACTAGGTGGTCGTTCGTGCCGTAATCGGTCGTCAACGTAATGATCGGATTCGTCAAGTCGCTCTCCCCCTGGGTTCTCAAGAGTGCCGTCAGTACGCGGGATGGAGAGGCACCCCGCTCTCTCGACGCTATCCGACGCCGCCCTCGGAATCAAGAACGCCTGCGCCCCACCGCTACGCATTCGCCAATGCCACTCGATCCAGAGATGGCTTTCTGTTAGCTGATCGCTGATCCCTGTTTTCCCTGGGTTCCCTGTGTTCACCGCAATTCGCTGAACTTTCATTCCCGACTACTCGCTTGCCTTCCACACTAGCCCATCGTACGATTTGAAATTGGTGTGTCGCGCGGATTTTGCACTGAGGACTCGTGAGTCCCCCCGGAAGATTGATTGCAAATCTCGCGTTCGCGTAGCTCGGTCGAGGAGAATCTCCGAATGAAATCGGTCGTGGTGGTTGGCGCGCAGTGGGGTGATGAAGGCAAGGGCAAAGTAGTCGATTATCTCGCGGGGTCGTTCGATTACATTGCGCGCGTCGCCGGCGGCCACAACGCAGGCCACACCGTCATAATCGGCAAGGACCGCTACGTTCTCCAACTCATCCCCTGCGGCATCCTGCGCCCCAGGCAGCACGTCATCATCGGCCCCGGTGTCGTCGTTGATCCTTCGGCCCTCGTCAACGAAATCGAAATGCTTGAAAAGGCCCATCTGAGCGTCGCGGGCCGCCTGCACGTCAGCAATCGGGCTCACCTGATCTTCCCGTATCACCGCGAACTCGACAAAGCCGCCGAATCCGCCCGCGGCGAAAATAAAATCGGCACCACCTCGCGCGGGATCGGGCCGGCGTACGAGGACAAAATGGCCCGCCGGGGCCTTCGCATGGTGGACCTGCTCGATCCCGCTCTATTCCGCGAAAAAGCCGCCCGCGTAGTCGCCGAGAAAAACCGCATTGCACAGGGAGCCTACGGCGCCAACGTGGATTTCTCGCACGAAGTCGAAGAAACCCTCCGCCTCGGCGAAAAAATCAAAGCCTACATCTGCGACACCGCCGAACTCGCCAATCGCGCTCTCGACGAAGGCAAGTCTGTCCTGTTTGAAGGCGCCCAGGGCACCATGCTCGACATTGACCATGGCACCTATCCCTTCGTCACCTCCTCCAGCGCCACATCCGGCGGCGCCACCACCGGCATGGGCGTTCCTCCGACAAAAATCCGCCATGTCCTCGGGATCTCCAAGGCCTATACGACGCGAGTCGGCGGCGGCCCTTTCCCCACCGAAATGCCCGACCTCGAAGCACAGGAAGTTCGCGAGCGCGGCAAGGAATTTGGCGCCGTCACGGGGCGGCCGCGCCGCTGCGGCTGGCTGGACCTCGCCGAACTCCGCTACGCCAAAACGATCAACGGCATCGATTCGCTGGTCGTCACCAAGCTCGACGTCTTCGACACCCAACGGGAAATCCGGGTAGGTGTCGGCTACACCTACAAAGGCTTTCCCATCCACGAGATGCCCGCCTCCGCCGAGGTCTACGAGCGGGTCGTCCCGGTCTACAAAACCCTACCCGGCTGGTGCCAGACCACTTACGGTATCAAGGATGCCGCTAAGCTGCCCAAAGCGGCCATGGACTATCTGCGCTTTGTCTCTGACTACCTGCAGGTCGAAATCGGAATGATCTCCACTGGGCCTGAGCGCGACGCCACCATCGTCCAGCCCGGCACCCTCCTCGCCAGCTGGCTCTAGCTCCCAGCTCGAACAGGCGCCTCTCGAGAAAAGAACCTGAGGGTGTCCTTCGTCCGCCGCAGGCGCAAAGGGTGGGCTCGGACGGCCTAAAGGCAACCAATTTCCTCTCTCCGTTCTTCCTCTTCTCGCATTTCTCCTCTCTGAGCTCCCTCCTTACCAGTCTCGCGTTACAATAACTGGTCTTTCATTCCCAAGGATGCCTTCATGCTCCCATTTCAAGACGCACGCAAACTCGTGATTCGACAAACCACCCCGCATATCCTCTCTCACCCGCGCCAAGCCTCAAAAAAGAATCTTGCTGATGCCCTCGGCGACGCTCTCGCCCAGGAAATACGCTCCGACCGGGACTATCCTCCTTTCGACCGATCCACCCGCGATGGCTACGCCGTTCGCTCCGTGGAAGCCTCAGAAGGCGCAACTCTCCGCTGCGCCGGTGAAATCAAAGCCGGCGACACCGTCACCCAACCGTTCGTTCCGGGTGCTTGCATCCAGATCATGACCGGCGCCGCCGTACCCGCCGGCGCCGACGCCGTGGTCATGATCGAATTCACCGAGCGCACGGGAGACAACGTCACCTTCCAGCGCGCCACCTCCCAGGGCCAGAACATCGTTAAGAAGGGAAGCGAAGCCCATTCCGGGGACCTCGCACTTAGGCCGGGGATCCGTCTCGGCTTTGCCGAACTGGCCCTAGCCGCGCAAGTCGGTGCCGCAGAGTTGCTCTGCGCCCGCCGTCCGCGCGTCGCCATTCTTTCCACTGGTGACGAGGTCGTTCCCATCACCGAGCAACCCGGCCCCTTTCACATTCGCAACAGCAACAGCGTCTCCCTTGCCGCGCAAGTGCGCCTCGTCGGGGGAGAACCCGTTTCCCTCGGCAACGCTCTTGATCGCACCGACGACCTTGGCGCCAAAATCGAACTCGGCCTAAACGAAGACATCCTGGTTCTCTCCGGCGGCGTCTCCATGGGTAAATACGACCTCGTCGAAACTGTCCTTAAATCCCTCGGGGCCGAGTTCTATTTCGACGCGGTCGCCATCCGTCCCGGCAAGCCTGCGGTCTTCGGCCGTTGCCGGGACACGTTCGTCTTCGGCCTCCCGGGCAATCCGGTCTCAACTATGGTTACGTTCCAACTCTTTGTCACTCCCGCGATCGATGTGCTCGGCGGCGCCCGCCCGCGTCCCCTTCCGCTTCTGGAAGCCAATCTCACCAAGACGCTTCACGAAAAGCCAGGTCTCACGCACTTTCTCCCCGCTCATTTCGAATGGACCGGCATATCTCCTGAGGTCTGCCCACTCAGCTGGCAAGGTTCTGGCGATATCGCGGCTCTTACTCGCGCCAATTGCTTCATCGTCGTGCCCGCTGACCGCCAGGACATTCCCGCTGGAGAGAAAGTTTCCGTTCTTCCCCGCCTCGACGTAATCTAATTTGGAGTGCGGCCCGACTGGGTCGGGCCGCTTTTACGGCTTAAACAATCAGCGCCCAAAACAAAATGCCAAAACTCTCTCACTACACCACGCGCGGCGAAGTCAGTATGGTCGACGTTTCCGCCAAAGCCGTCACCACCCGCACCGCCGTCGCTCACGCCTTCGTCCGCATGTCTCCCCGCGTCTTGCGTGCCGTTCGCCGCCTGAAAAATCCCAAGGGCAATCCCCTTGAGATTGCCCGGATCGCCGGCATTGCGGCTGCCAAGCGCACCGCCGAGTGGATACCTCTTTGTCATCCCATCCCCCTCACCCACGTTGATGTGACCCCTCGCCTGTGCAAAGATGGAGTGGAACTCCAGTCCCGGGCAACCGCCGCGGCGCAAACTGGCGTGGAGATGGAAGCGCTGGTCGCGGTCACCTGTGCCGCTCTCACGGTCTACGACATGTGCAAGGCACTCGACAAGGGAATTGAAATCGCGCACATTCACCTGCTTGAAAAAACGGGTGGAAACAGCGGCGATTACCTGCGCCCGTCGGCCCGAAAGCTACGGGCAGGCCGCAAATGACCGCTGCTGCCGGCAAGACCGTCAAGCTACTTCTTGCGGACGATAATCCGCTGATGCGCGATCTGGTCTCCAAATCTCTCGAGCCTTTCTGTGATGTGGTGATCGCTTCCGACGGCGCCGACGCGCTGCTGAAAGTAATCGATGATCCTCCGGACGTTATTCTTTGCGACTACAAGATGCCCGGCCTTGATGGCCGCCAGCTCTTCGAAAAACTTCGCGGGCGCGAAGCCACGCGCCACATTCCGTTCCTGTTCATGGCCAGCCGCACCGATATCGAGGAAAAGCTTCGTCCGCTGGTGGATGGCGTCGAGGATTTTATCGCCAAGCCGTTTCTGGCCAAGGATCTCGTTCGTATGGCCAAGAAGATTGTCGACCGCCTGCATCTAGAAAAGCTGCAGAAGCGCGCTTCGCGCCCTGGTGTCATTCAGGGACGCCTTGAAGAAATGAGCATGATTGACCTGATGCAGTCGCTCGAAATGGGCCAGAAGTCCTGCCGCCTGCAGGTGCAGAAAGCCGGCGAGGCAGGGGAACTCTATTTCGCCAGCGGCCAGTGCCGCGACGCAAAGATCGGAACACTCGTGGGCGACGATGCCGTCTACAAGGTCTTGCTGTGGACCGAAGGCGAGTTCGAAATCGACTTCAACGCCGCCAATGCCTCGTCCAATACCACCACCACGCGCAACACCACCGGCCTCCTGATGGAAGCCATGCGCCTGATGGACGAAGCCAGCCGCGACGCGGTTCCCTCAAGTTGAGCGCCACGATGCGCGTTGCCGTCCTCACCATCAGCGATACCGTTGCCCGGGACGAGCGCATTGACCTCTCCGGCCCCGCCGTCGTACAGCGCTGCCGCGAACTCGGTTGGGAAGTCACATCGTTGCTGAAGTGCTCCGATGACCCCGGCCAGGTGCGCTCCCATTTGCGCCAGCTCGCTGATTCGCGGCGGGTTGATCTCATTCTCACCACCGGCGGCACCGGCCTCGGTCCCCGTGATAACACACCCGAAGCCACGCTCGACGTCGCCGAAAAAGTGATTCCCGGCCTTTCCGAGGAAATGCGCCGCAAAGGCGCAGCGCAAACTCCCACGGCCGTGTTGTCTCGCGGGGTTGCTGTCGTCCGCCACTTTTCCCTGATCCTCAATCTTCCCGGCAGTCCCAAGGGGGCCGTCGAATCTCTCGACACCCTCGCCCAGCTCCTCCCCCACGCCATCCAAGTCCTCCACGGCGCCCGCCATGACTCCTAGCCGTTAATTCAATTCTGGAGGGCTCGGAATCCGACCTGGGAGGAATCTTCTTGCTATATGCATCTCTTGTAGGGCCCGTCCGCCACGGCGGACGGGCCGCTCTTCCGCTTTCAAACAGCCTGAAGAGACTTGTGAACCTCTCCTGCTCCACCCGCGTGCTTCGCCGGCGTCATCTTGTAATGCAGTCGCAGGATCGTCAGCCCCACAAATGTAATTTCGTGGTCCGTGCGAAGGATTCCGTCTTCATCCGCATACAGGTGAAAAATCTCGTGCAGCGTCTTGAAATTTCGCACCCGCCAGTGCTCAGCGCCCGATTCGACGACGCGGTAAAATCCCGATCTCCCGAACGCTGCGCCCGTAGATACCAATCCAAACGTCCCGTCCGCGTAGCCACAGGGCCGCAGATACACGTTGCTGCTGCCAAAACACGGAAACGTCACCTTTACGCAAGGATTCGCTTCTCCCGGTATCTGCGCGGTGGAATAAAGCCCCGCATAAATCACTTTCCCGGTGGCGCGGAATCTGCGAAGCCAACCGGTGTACGCCAATCTCCCGGAAGCCATTTCGCGCAATTCTACGACCTCGCTGGTCATCCCTTTTGCTACTTCCAGAGAAGATATCGGAAAATTCAGTTGGTCCATTCGCCGGCTGATGAATTCCACCAGCAGCCAAAGCACAAACTTTCCGGCAAAATACACCTCGCTCCACACTTCCAGCTTGTAAAGCGCGGTGTGCTCGTAAAAATGCCGGATTCGCGGGTCCACCCGGTCCGGATCGAACGATGGTCCGCGCAAGCTCTCAAAGCTGGGGATCAGTCCCGCATCCGGCGGCTGGCTCATCCCCAATTTCTCTTCTTCCGCAATTCGTTGATAGACGCCCGTCCCGATCACGCCCGGTTTTCCCAGCACGCAATCGAGCCACGCAGCCTCGCTCTTGCGAATTCTTTTGCCCGTCAAGCGGACCAGCCACTCGATGCACACTTGCAACAAAAGCCCTAAAAGCGAATACACTGCCGCTCGTACGCCCGTCGGCGGTTCCTCGACGGAAAGGCGGCGCTTTTCCTCTGGTTTGGGATTTACCTGTGGTTGTGGGGGCATCTTGACCCAATTATCCCATTCCTCGACCCGGCCAAATTCTGAAATCGGCACAAGTTTCCGGGCCGTTACGCTCCACCACGATAATGTGCGTGGTGGATGCCGAAGCTATTTTTGAACAATGGGTAATACGACTCGCGATGCGTGCTCCGCGTCGTGATGCACCGTAATCCGCCCAATCCGGCTTTCTTTCGACACAATTTCGGATTCGCCTGTCTGCAAATTCCTGGAAAAGTGCGGATAAAAGGCGCCGCTGATCTGCACGCGAATCTTGTGTCCCTTCAAGAAACTGTTGCTCGTCAACATACGATCCAGCGTCAATTTGTAAATCTTCCCGGGTTCCAGTAGTTCCGGTTTGATGGTTTCCTTCCGCCAGCTGGCTCGCAGCACATCGAGGCCCGGGCTCATCAAGTTAAATGCCGTGCCATCCGGCGCCACATCGAGCAGCCTCACCCACAGATCAAAATCCTTCACGTCCGCCGACACATACATCTCCGCCGTGATCGGCCCGGTCACTTCCGTATCCTGGCCCATCGGTTCGCTGTCGAACACCAGGACGTCTTGCCGCCCCGCCAGCGCCTGGTAGTCATTCGCGCCGTACGCGTCATAGATATCTGCAACCGGATGCGCCGGGTCCGAGAGGAACGAACTGGTCTTTGCCTTTGACTTCTCGCCGGCCCCCAAAAGCTTCCCAATTCGACTGTCCGCTGAATTTGCCGCCAGAAACAGGGAAGTCGCTTGTGCTCGCTCTAGTGGCCACGTCTTTTCGTCACGCCATGCATTCGTCCCCATCACAAAAAGTCGTACTGGCGCTTCCTTTTCGACGCCGTTATCCAAGCCTTTCAAATAGTGGTCCATCCAGCGCAAGACCAACTCGTCGTAGTCCACCGGTGCGGTTGGACCGAATTCACGCTCTCCGCTCTTCCGCGTGTCCTGTGCTCCGTGGGTCCACGGCCCGATGATCGTCCGCGTCGCGGGATACTTCGCGCCTTTCCGCGCCGCCAGCAACCCTTTGAAATTCGTCGTGGCCCCATCAGGCCCGTAAGCTTCGTCATACCAGCCCGAAAAATTCAGCACCGCGCAATGAACCCGGCCATATTTGTTCCGAAGTTCCGCCCAGTCCCACCATGGATCAGAAGCCGCGTGTGCTAGCCATTGGTAATAAAATGGCGCCGATTTCTTCAAATCCGGCAGATCCCGAAGCGGTAAATAGCCCTCGACGCGTTCCATTTCCAGTTTCCACGCCGCTTTTGCCTCTCCGTAGGTCTGGGGCCCGGGCAGTTTCTTCCGCTTTCGAGCATCCGGCGCGATGTTCATCCAGATCCATTCCAGCCACGACCCATCAAACAGTCCGCCCGAATAAAAGAAATTTCGCGGCGTGGAAAACGTCATGGCCGGAACCATCGCCTTCAGATGAGGTGGATTTTCCACTGCCGCCAACCACTGCACCGCGCCGGGATACGACAACCCAAATGTCCCCACATTTCCATCCGACCACATTTGCCGCGCGGCCCATTCAATCGTGTCGTATCCATCTTTCCCTTCGTTTTGATACGGCAAGAATTCCCCGTCCGATGTATATCGCCCCCGCACATCCTGAATCACCACCGCATACCCGCGCACAGGCAGCTTCTCGAACGTACTCCACTCCTTGGGTGCATCTTCCTTTCCGTATGGTGTTCGATACACCAGGGCAGGGAATCGCCCTTCCGCCTTCGGCAGCCACACATCCGCCCGCAGCACCACGCCATCCCTCATCGGCACGGCCACATTTTTCAACATCACCCGCGGCGTCGCGTTTGAGCTCTGTTCTCTCGCAAACGCCAATATCCATGCGCCACACAATATCGCCAGTCCGAGGCCACTTATCCAGACCGCTCTATGCCTTCTCATCACGCCCCGCATTCTATCCCAGCCTCTCCGCAAACGCTTGTTGACCCTTCGCCGCGCGTCCGTAACAATGATTGCACCATGACCAGCAAACTTTCCCTCAAGAAGCTCGCCGTCCTCGGCACAGGCAAGCTCGGCGGGATCCTTCTCCGCGCCTATCTGAAGCAGAAACTCTTCGCTGCCAAAAATGTCACTGCCACCGTCCGCCACGAAGAAAAAGCCGCCGCGCTCGCCACGGAGCTTGGCGTCATCTCCTCCACCGACAACCGCAAAGCGGTTCGCGGTGCCGACATCGTCATCCTTGGCGTAAAACCCCAGGTGGTTGGCGACGTCCTGAAGGAAATCAAGCCCGAACTCGGAAAGGATACGCTAGTCATCTCCGTCGCCGCTTCGGTTCCCACTGCCTACATCGAACAGCGCCTGGGCGAAAAAGTCCCCGTCATCCGCGCAATGCCCAACACCTGCTCCATCGTCGGCACGGGCATGACCGGCATCTGCAAGGGCGCCCACGCCTCCGCTGAGCATCTCGAAATTGCCAAAGCCCTGTTCGACGCTGTCGGCCGCACCGTCATTGTCGATGAAAAAAACATGGACGCGGTCACGGGTCTATCCGCCAGCGGCCCGGCCTTCGCTTACATCATTCTCGAATCGCTGGCCGAAGCCGGCGTCAAAGTCGGCCTCCCCCGAGACGTCGCCACGCTTCTAGCAGCACAGACCATGAAAGGCTCGGCCAGCGTAGTCCTCGAAACCGGCGATCACCCCGCCTTGCTGAAAGACTCCGTCACCACTCCCGCGGGCTGCACCATTGACGGCATCATGGAACTCGAGGAAGGAAAGCTTCGCGTCACCCTCATCAAGGCCGTAGTGAAAGCTACGCAACGCGCCAGTGAACTTCTCTTCGAAAAGTAATCCTTTCGTTGTACGGTACCTCTGAGACCGGTCGCCTGCGGCCCTTCGCACATTTCTGATAGTTTGGGAGGTATCCGCGAATGCTTTCGTTCGCCAGACGTGTTTTCGCCCTTTTCCTCTGGTGTCTCTGCGTACCCGCTTTCATCGCCGCTCAGACGGTCAAAGAAGCCCCAGCGACAAAGGCCCCCAGAAATGCCGGTTGGGCAACTTCGGAAAAGGCTGTCACCAAGCTTGAGCAGGAATGGTTCAAAATCCAGCTCGCCCACGACTGGGACAAATTGCGCCAGCTCCTCGGCGATGATTTCCAATTGATCGAATCCGACGGCCGCCTCGGCGACCGCGACTCTATGATCGCCGGCTACAAGGAAGAAGCGCCCTCGGTCGCCACGATCAGCATGACCCTTCTCGTCTCCCACGCGGTCAGCAATGATACCGTCGTCGCTACCGGACTCGACGACATCAGCCTCCGCCGGCGTGATGGCTCCGTCTCTCACCGCTACGAGCGCTTCACCGACGTCTGGATCCTCCGCAGCAACCAGTGGGTCTGCGTCGCCGAGCAAATCACCCTGGCCCACCCACAATAGCGCTGAACTCTTAGGCGAAAGCATCACATACTGCCTGCCCGCCACAGGAGGGAAGCCATCCGACAAGGTCCGGCCATGGGACTCCGGTGGTGGCTACCGGAGATAGCTGAAGGACCTCAACTTCCACCGGCTCGTCAAATCGGATCATTATCGAAGAAGCCGGCATTCATCTGTGCTAGCATTCGCCCATAGGCCACCCGATGCCGGCCGCCTACATCCCGCTTCTGCTCTTCTCTCTGCTGGTGCTCACGTTTCCAGTCGTCACGCTCGTCGTCTTCAAATGCATCCGCCCCGGCTCCCGCGGCGGCCCCGCCAAATTTCAGCCCTACGAATGCGGCATCCTGCCTGAGACCAGCGCTCGCGGACGCTACTCCGCCCGCTTCTACATCATCGGTATGCTCTTTGTGGTCTTCGAAGTGGAAACAATTTTTCTTTTTCCCTGGGCCATATTGTTTCGCACCTGGCTCGCCCAACATCTTGCCGCGTTCGCGCTATCCTACATGTTCGTTTTTCTCGGCATCCTCCTCGTCGGATACGTCTGGCTGTACAAAAAAGGCGCGCTCGACCTCGCATGATTCCATTTCAGCGCCGGGAATTTCCGTTCAGGAACTTTCTAATTCCTCGAATGAGTCGATGCGCATTGACGCCACTCTGAGCGTATGTTAGAAACCCTGTGAGCGACGCTTTTTTGTCGCCAGTTCGGGCGGACGGTTACAGTTTGTTGTCCGTTTTTTGCAATTCGTTCCTCCGTTCGAGAGTATTTT
This sequence comes from Acidobacteriota bacterium, assembly GCA_013289665.1. GTDB lineage: Bacteria > Acidobacteriota > Terriglobia > Acidiferrales > UBA7541 > Acidiferrum. The sequence continues at coordinate 102,468 of JABCZN010000001.1, forward strand.
GGCGGTGTTCTCGGGGGAATGAAATTCGCGCCTGTGCTCCGTTACCGGCCAGGCAATCCAAGTGCAGCCCGAGGTCCAAGGGTCCATGGCAGACGAGTCCAAGGCACCCCAATCGCCGGAAAGTTCACAGTCAAGTGTGTCTGGCTCTTCCCCCGCGAAATCCGCCGCTCCTACCGTGTTACAGCGCCCGCTGGACTGCCAACTCTTTAGGAGGTATCGCGAACGTTTCGGCGCCGCAATTCTCAACGCGCTCGAAGACCGCAAGCAATCCATCCTTATTGTGGATGCCGCGCAACTCCTCGAAATTGCCCGGTACTCCCGCGACGAAGAGAAGTTCGATCTGCTTGAGGATTACACCGCCCTGGATTGGCCGCACCGCGAAAAGCGTTTCGACCTCGTTGCGCAGCTTTATTCCTTCACCAGCAACACGCACCTTCGCCTGAAAATTCCTCTCGGCGCCAACGAGCAACCCAGCACGCTCTTCCCCATCTGGCCCACTGCCAACTGGTTCGAGCGCGAGATATTCGACCTCTTTGGCATCGCCTTCCGCGGACATCCCAACCTGAAGCGCATTCTGCTTCCCGATGAGTGGCAGGGCCACCCCCTTTGCAAGGACTATGACATTCTTCAGCAGGGCACCGCCTGGGTCCGGGAAAATCTCGGGATCGAGAGCGGTCAGTAGGGTGTGAAAATTTTGACTGATACCGTACGCGAAAGGGCCGGGCAAAAAACTGACACCCTCTTCGGCGCCGATGAACTCGTCATCAATATGAGGCCGCAGCATCCCTCCACCCATGGCGTTCTGCGTGTCAAACTGAAGCTCGACGGTGAGCGCGTCGTCGGCTCCGAATGTGTCATCGGCTATCTGCACCAGTCGCGCCTCATCTGCCTGCAGGCGATCGAAAATATTCCCGCAGGCCCTATCATGGCCCGCGTGGGCAAAGTTCTGAAGCCTCCGGCCGGAGAGGTCTATCACGCTATCGAAGGCCCCAAAGGAATCCTCGGCTATTACACCGTCAGCGACGGCTCTATCCAGCCCTACCGCGTCCGCATCCGGCCGCCGTCCTTCATCAATCTACAAGCTCTCGATAAAATGATTCGCGGCCACCTGGTCGCCGCTGTGGTCGCTATCATCGGAACCCTCGACATCGTCCTCGGAGAGGTGGATCGCTAGCGATGAATCCCACGCTCCATTCCATTCTCGCTTTTGTGCAGACCTGGTGGGTCGAACTTCTCTGCGCCGTGCTGATTGTGCTCGTCGTCCCGCTCATCGCCGGCTACCTCGCTCTCGTCGAGCGCAAAGTCATGGCCGACATGCCGGCGCGCCTCGGCCCCATGCGCGTAGGCCCGCCCGGCCTGTTGCAACCCATCGCCGACGCACTGAAGCTTCTCATCAAGGAAGACTCTATTCCCGATAACGCCGATCGATTTATCTTCTGGCTCGCCCCGGTCCTTTCCGTGACTGCCGCCCTCACTTCGATGGGCGCCGTCGCCTTCGGCCCGTGGTTCCAGGCCGCGCGCGACATCAACATCGGCCTCCTCTTCGTCGTAGGCGTCAGCTCCCTTGGGCCGATCGGCATCGTCCTCGGCGGTTGGGCTTCCAACAATCACTATTCCATCATCGGCGCACTGCGCAGCACCGCTCAGCTTATCAGCTACGAAACCACCGCAGGCTTCGCTCTCGTCAGCGGCTTGCTCCTCGCAGGCACTCTGAACGTTCGCGCCATCGTGGAAGCCCAGCGCACCGACCACGCCTGGTACATCTTCCTCGCCCCAGTCGGCTTCTCCACCTATCTCATTGCCTCGATCGCGGAAACCAATCGAGCTCCGTTCGATCTTCCCGCGGCTGCATCCGAGCTCGTCGCCGGCTACATGACCGAATACAGCGGCTTCCGCTGGTCACTCTATTTCCTGGCGGAATATGCCAACATGATCGTCGTCGCATCCGTTGGCACCACGCTTTTTCTTGGCGGTTGGCTGCGGCCGTTCCCGAATGTCCATTGGCTTGGCTGGCTGGACGCTGCTCCGACCCTGCTGCTCGCCGCTGTCGGCGCGTATTGTGTCTTCAGGGCAGGGAAGCAGCCCGCCCGTTTGCAATCGCTCGTCATGTGGGCAGTCGCGTTCTCCTCCTTTGTTGTCTCGGCGATCTTCGTGTTTGCGTCGCCGTTCAGTCATCTTCCGCTTGCAAAGATGCACGACGGTCTCTACGGCGCGTTTTGGTTTCTCCTCAAGGTTTCCGCCTACATTTACATTTTCATGTGGCTGCGCTTCGCGCTTCCGCGCTTTCGCTTCGAACAGCTTATGCGTCTCGGCTGGCACATCCTGATCCCGCTCGCCCTCGTCAACGTTGTCGGCGTTGCCATTGCCCTGGCGCTGCACTCCGAATTTAGCTGGAACCGCTGGCTCGCCACATTCTTCACCACGCTGGCCACACTCGGGGCCGCCATGATGCTGCTTCGTTGGAACGACAAGTATTCCGCCGCCGCCGCGCTCCTGGCGGATTCCTCGATTGCCGAGGACCTTCATGCTGGATAGCGTCATCTTCTATTTCTTCGCCGGTATCGCAGTGATCAGCGCCGCACTGATGGTCACGCGCCGCAACGCTATCCATAGTGCTGTCTTTCTCATCACCACCTTGCTTGCCACCGCCGGAATCTTTCTGCAGCTCCGCGCCGAATTTCTGTTCATTGCGCAGATCATTCTGTACGTCGGCGGCATCATGGTGCTGTTCATCTTCGTGATCATGCTTGTTCGGCTGGATGTCCCCCTGCCGCAAATCCGTTCCGGGTTACAAAAGTGGATTGCTCTATTCGTCGCCCTCACCGTTGGTGTGGAGGCCGGGGTCGTCATATTCCTCGCTCGCAAAGCTCCGGGCCAGGGTCTCCTGATTCCGAACCCCGCTCCCGCGGATAAGCTTCCCCCCAATACGGAGGAACTAGCGAATAGCTTGTTCCGTTCCTATCTTCTCCCCTTTGAAATCGCCAGCGTCCTGCTTCTCGTTGCCATGGTGGGAGCGGTGGTCATGGCTAAGAAGAGGACCGAAGCGCCATGATGCCCATTGGCCACTACCTGTTCCTCAGCTTGGCGCTCTTCCTGATCGGCGTCATCGGCGTCATCACGCGCCGCAACGTCATCATCGTCCTCATGTCCATCGAATTGATCCTCAACGCAGTCAATATCAACCTCGTCGCCTTCTCGCGTTACTTTGGTGACGTCGCCGGACAGGTCTTCGCTCTCTTCATCATCGCCGATGCCGCCGCGGAAGCCGCCGTCGGCCTGGGCATCATCATCGCTTTCTTCCACAATCGCGAAACCGTCCTCGCCGACGAAATGGACCTCCTCAAGTGGTAACCCTCACTCCCTCGCGTTTCGCCTTGGGGGTCCGCCGATGAATTCCTCCGGCTACTTCCTCTCCCACCTCTGGCTCATCCCGTTCTTTCCACTCGTTAGCGCCGCCGTAATGTTTTTCTTCGGCCGCCGGCTGCCGAAAGACGCCGTGAATCTCTTCTGCGTCGGCAGCGTATTTCTCTCATTCCTGCACGCCATGGGCGCCACCCTAAAACTGTTCAGCCTTCCCGCGGACCAGCGCGTCTACCAGCAGATTCTCTTTCAATGGGTCACGCCCGGCGCCATGCCCACCTCCACGGGCCTCGTAAACTTTGTCGCTGACTGGGGCTGCCTCCTCGACCCGCTCTCCTGCGTAATGGTCATCGTCGTCACGTTCGTCGGCTTTCTCATTCATGTTTATTCCACCGGCTACATGGCCCACGAGGGCGGCTACTACCGCTTCTTTGGCTACCTCAACTTCTTCATGTTTTTCATGCTGACGCTCGTTCTCGCCAATAATCTTTTGCTCCTCTTCGTCGGCTGGGAAGGCGTAGGCCTCTGCAGCTATCTGCTCATCGGCTTCTATTTCCTGAAAAAGTCCGCTGACGACGCCGGCAAGAAAGCTTTCATCGTCAATCGCATTGGTGACGCTGGCTTCCTCCTCGGCCTCTTGCTCGTTGCGGCAACGTTCGGCACCGTTCGGTTCACCTCGCAAGGTCTAGCCGATCCCACGGCCTTCTCCGGCATCCTGCAATCGCTCGCCAGCATGGTTGCGCAACACCAACTCGCCCACGGCGCTTCAGTCTTTACCACCATCGCCTTGCTTCTTTTCTTCGGCGCCACCGGAAAATCCGCGCAAATCCCACTCCACGCCTGGCTCCCCGATGCTATGGAAGGCCCCACGCCCGTCAGCGCGCTCATCCATGCCGTCACCGTGGTTACCGCCGGCGTTTACTTGGTCGCGCGCATGAGCGCCATCTTTCAGCTTGCCCCCGTAGCCATGGATATCGTCGCCATCATCGGCGCCACCACCGCCGTCTTCGCCGCCACCATTGCCCTCGTCCAAACCAACATCAAGAAAATCCTCGCCTATTCCAGCATCAGCCAGCTCGGCTACATGTTTCTCGCCCTCGGCGTGGGCGCTTTCGCCGCCGGCATCTTCCATCTGATGACCCACGCGTTCTTCAAAGCATTGCTCTTCCTCGGCGCTGGCAGCGTCATCCACTCCCTCTCCGGCCAGCAGGACATACGCAAAATGGGCGGCCTCCGCTACACCATTCCGGCAACTTCGGTTCCTTTCATAATTGCGACGTTGGCGATCACAGGTGTTCCAGGACTCTCCGGCTTTTTCAGCAATGACCAAATCCTTGGTCATGCCTTCAACCGGCACATGATGGTGGACCGTTATCTCGCTCTCTGGGTCCTCGGCTTGATCACCGCCGGCCTCACATCGTTGTACATGTTCCGCTTGCTCTTCGAAACTTTCTATGGGATGTCCCGCATCCCTGTCGAATCCGAAGGCCATATTCATGAATCCCCGAAGACCATGGCCGTTCCGCTGATGATTCTAGCTTTTTTCTCCATCGTCTCTGGATGGCTGGCACTACCTGTTCTCTGGGGAGAGCAAAGCCCCTTCGAGCGGTTTCTTGAACCGTCCCTCCGTGGAGTCGAAAAGGATGCCGGTTCAATTACTTTCGGGCACCACACCTTGCTTGTTGAGTATGCGCTCATGGCTGGGTTGGTAGCGTTTGTCGTTCTAGGTTTCTGGCTTGCGTACAAGCTGTACCTCGAACAGCCCAAACTGCACACGAAGCTCGCCGCTTCCTGGCCCCGCCTCCACAATCTCCTCGTCCACAAATACTATGTCGACGAAATCTACGACGCGCTTTTCGTCAATCGCATCAAGGACCTCAGCACCGCGCTCAGCTTCTTCGACTCCAAAGTAATCGATGGCCTCTGCTTGGACGGCGCCGGCTGGCTCGTGCGCGCCTTTTCCCGCATTTCCATGTGGTGGGACAAATGGGTGGTGGACGCACTGGTCAACACGCTCGGCTGGTTCCCAAAATTCCTCAGCATGCCCGTGCGGATGTTCCAGACCGGCGTTTTCTCCACCTACGCCGTTTTTATTCTCATCGGTTTGGCAATTTTGCTCGGGGTTTATGGCCACCACGTGCAGACGTTTATGCGCACCTTGCACTGAAAGGCGATTCGCATGGAGCATTCCTCAAATCATCTTCTCAGCGTGATCCTGTTCACGCCGCTGGTAGGCGCGCTGCTCCTGCTGTTTATTCCGCGTGAATCCCAAAATCTTCACCGTCTTGTCGGCAATCTCTTCGGCGTGCTCGGTTTCATCGCCTCGCTCTCCCTCCTGATTCATTTTCCTGCCGGCAGCGCCGGTTACGAGTTCAAGGAAGCCGCCGACTGGATTCCTTCGATCGGCGCAAGATACTCCCTCGGCGCGGACGGCATCAGCGTCCTCCTCGTCATGCTTACCACCCTGCTCGGCATGCTCGCCATCGCCTCCTCCTGGAGCGCCATCCAGCAACGCACCAAGGAGTATTACATCCTGCTCCTCCTGCTCCAGACCGGCATGCTCGGCGTGTTCCTCTCCCTCGACTTTTTCCTTTTCTACGTCTTCTGGGAAGTCATGCTGGTTCCCATGTATTTCCTCATTGGCGTGTGGGGCAGCGAGCGCCGCCTTTACGCCGCGATCAAGTTGTTTCTCTACACCCTCGCCGGTTCCGTGATCATGCTGCTGGCGATCCTCGCGCTCTACTTCAACTACGCAAAAACCCTGCCGCAAGGCGCTATGGGTACCTTTGACATTCCCACGCTACTCGCCGCCGCTCAGCAATTCCCGGACAGCCTGAAAACCTGGCTCTTCTGGGGACTCTTCTTCGCCTTTGCCGTCAAAGTTCCCATGTTTCCATTCCACACCTGGCTTCCCGACGCCCACACCGAAGCTCCCACGGCCGGTTCCGTCATCCTCGCCGGCATCGTGTTGAAAATGGGTACGTATGGTTTTCTTCGCTTCTCCCTCCCCCTGCTCCCGACCGACGCCGCTTTGCGCGCAAAGATCATTCACATGGTCATCGCGCTCTCGCTGATCAGTATCATCTATGGCGCGGTCGTCTGCCTCAGGCAGAAAGACACGAAGCGCCTCCTCGCCTACTCGTCCGTCAGCCATCTCGGCTTCTGCACCCTCGGCATCTTCGCCCTCACGCCGCAGGGCCTCGCCGGCAGCGTCCTCCAGCAGATCAACCACGGCATCTCGACCGGCGCGCTATTCCTTCTCTTCGGCGTCCTCTACGAGCGCCGCAACACCTCTCTCATCTGCGAGTTCGGCGGCCTCGCCACGCCCATGCCCAACTTCGCCGCCATCTATCTCATCATCAGCCTCAGCTCTCTCGGCATGCCCCTGCTCAACGGTTTCATCGGCGAATTCACCATCTTGCAGGGAGTATTCTCCGTGAGTAAAACCTGGGCCGCCTGGGCCTCGGTGGGCATCGTGCTCGGCGCCGCTTATCTCCTCTGGCTCTATCAGCGCACCATGCTCGGCCCGATTACTCACGAAGCCAATAAATCTCTCCCCGATCTCAACCCGCGCGAGTACGCCGTTCTGCTTCCGCTTGTCGCCCTCGCCTTCTGGATTGGCATCTACCCGAGGCCCTTTTTTGCTTACCTCGAAAAGCCCGTCCAACGCATTGTCCAGCAGGTGAATCCCGCGTTTTACCAGCTGACTACCTCTCCGTCTCGAACCTCCTCTATTTCTTTTTCCTCCCCCACCTCAAATCCTGTGAGTCCGAACTAATCCACCGCCATGCATTCCTTCCTTCTGCCCATCCTCAACTTTATCCACGGCGACGGCATCACCGTCCTGCCCCAGATGGAGCTGCTCCTTTTGGCGCTCGGTATTCTCATCTTCGATTTCCTGCTCGAGAAAAATGAAAAACATTGGAACGCCGGCCTCGCCCTTGTCGGAGTCAGCGCCAGCGCTTTCGGCCTCATCATGCAGGCCAAGCGATTTAATCTCGAGCACCAAGCCCGTCCCGGCCTGCCTGGCCTTCCTGGTTTTCAAAACACCGTCGTCATTGACGGCTACTCGGTCTTCTTCTCGGCAATTTTTCTTGCAGCCACGGGACTGGTCATTCTGCTCTCTGTCCGCTATCTCGATCTGGAGCGCGAACAGGAAGGCGAATACTACGCCCTTATCCTTCTTGCATGTATCGGCATGATGTTCATGGCCTCCGGCACCGACCTGATCGTGATGTTCCTCGGTCTGGAAACCATGGCTCTCAGCTTCTACGTCCTCGCGGGCTACCTACGGCGCGAAAAGCACTCGAACGAAGCCGCCCTCAAATACCTTCTCCTTGGGGGCTTCAGCACCGCTATTCTCGGCTATGGTTTCTCGCTCCTTTACGGCCTCACCGGCAGCACCAGTATCTGGGAGATCGGCAACATCCTCGACCGCCGCTCCGAATTCGTCGCCGGCCTCGGCATGGCCGACTGGCTCCTCGTCCTCTCATTCGTCACCATCGCCGCGGGCCTCTTCTTCAAGGTCGCAGCCGTCCCGTTCCACCAGTGGGCGCCCGACGTCTATGAAGGCGCGCCCACACCCATCGCCGCCTACATCAGCGTGGCCTCTAAAACGGCCAGCTTCGCACTACTGGTTCGCCTCTTCTTCGGGGTCTTCGGTCGCTCTGAACCCATGTGGCAAGGCCTCGTGGCGGGAGTCGCGATCGCTTCGCTAACCTGGGGCAACCTTGCAGCCTTAACGCAAACCAACATCAAGCGCCTGCTCGCCTATTCCTCCATCTCCCACGTTGGCTATATTCTACTTGGCCTCGTTGCCGCCAATGAAACCGGCCTCACGGGTATGGTCTACTATTTGATCGCCTATGGGTTCATGAACATCGGCACGTTCGCCATCGTCGTCGTGCTTCGCCAGCGCGGCATCATCGGCGACGAACTGGACGATCTCGACGGCCTTTACCAGCGCAACCCCGCCGCTGCCGTTCTTCTGCTCATCTTCATGCTTTCGCTCGCAGGCGTTCCTCCCACCGCGGGCTTTATGGGCAAGTACTTCGTTTTTCTCGCGCTGATCGAATCGCATCATCCCGCGCTCGCCGTATTCGCCGCGCTCTGTATGGTCCCGGGGCTATACTATTACTTCCGCGTCGTCGTTCACGCCTGGCTCAAGAAGCCCGGCGACGTGCCCGCCCCCGTCATGAGCAACGCCCAGGCCATCGCTCTCGGTGCGGCCCTGTTTGTAACCCTGGCCGCCGGGTTGTATCCTGAGCCGTTCACCAGGCTCGCTCACTATGCCCTCGGAATCCAACGATAAACCGGACCCGGAGATTTCTCCCGCTGAGAAGCAGGCGAGAGGCTTCTCGCAGCAGATGGCGACGGCGATGGAGCTCCCGTTTATTTTCGTTGGGTGCATCGTCGTGGGCGGCGCAATCGGCTATTTTCTCGATGCCTGGCTTCACACAAAACCCGCGCTAATGCTGGTCTTCGGCGTCCTGGGCTTCATTGCCGGCCTCCGTGACATTCTCCGCCGCCTCGCCAAAAGCTAACTTCTCCGTGAACCTCAACGCCGGATTCGTGCTAGATTTCCCCTCGGCATCCTGCGCCGATATGTCCACCACGCCTGTCAACGTCGCCCCGTATCTCCAATCTGAAAAACGGATCGCCCGACTGACTCTTGTCCTCGGTGCGCTGGCCGCCATCCTTGTTGCCTGGTTCAGCGGCCCGTCCTGGGGCGCGGGCATCTTCGTCGGCGCCATCCTCGCCTGGTTCAATTTCCGCTGGCTGAGGCAAGGAGTCGACGCACTCACCACAGCCGCCGCCGTCCAGGCCAACCGGCGCAGCCCCCGAGTGCCCATCGTGACTTACTTCAAAGCCCTGTTCCGGTACGGGTTGATAGCCCTCGCCGTCTATGTTATTTTTAAGTATCTGAACGTTCCCATATTGAGCATGATTTTTGGCTTGTGTGCCCTGGGAGCGGCCACAATGGCGGTCAGTGTGTACGAAATCATGCATCCTCAGGAATAGCGAATGGAAGAACACGTAAGCCCGATAACCCAATGGTTTAACCACATCTTCGCGCCCATGGCGCTCTGGCTTCTGCACGGGCTGCACATCCAGCCCAAGGACTACGACGCCCCCATCCCCGATTATGTAGTCATGTCCTTCCTCGTCCTGGTGTTCTGCACCGTCTTGGCGCTGATCCTCCGTGCCCGCCTGTCCGTTGAACGCCCTGGCCCACTCCAGCAGGGTGCTGAGCTTCTCCTCACCAACCCCCTCGGCTTCGGCATCAAGGATCTCTTGGGAGAAAACGTCGCCCATGGCGGCGAAAAATTCATCGCATTCACCGGCTCGATCGCGATATTCATTCTTTTTGCCAATCTCTTGAGCGTGTTTCCGGCCTTCCGTTCGCCGACCGGCAACGCTGTAGTGCCTCTAGCGTGCGCGTGCCTCACGTTTATCTACTTTAATTGGCAGGGAATCCGTCACCACGGCCCTTTCCACTATCTCCTGACATTCGCGGGTTCTCCCAAACAGCTGGGCGATTGGGTGCTTGCCGTCCTTCTGTTCCCGGTCGAACTCATCAGCACCGCCGCGCGCCTCCTCTCGCTGACCGTGCGTCTCTGGGCCAATATCTTTGCCAGTGACCTCATCTACATGATTTTCCTCGGACTGCTACTTGGTCCGGCGCAATGGGGCTGGAACAAAAGCCCCGTGCTCGGTATTGCTTTGGGGGTATTGCCGGCCTTGTTCCCGATACTTTTCATCGGTCTGCACATCTTCGTGTCCTTCATCCAGGCCTACATTTTTGCTGTGTTGCCCTCGATTTATCTGGGACTCGCCACAGCGGACGAGCACTAGGTTCTGCGCCGCCATGCGCGGCCACCGAATTGTAATGGCCGGTCTTAGATCGGCCAGCCCAGAGAGTCGAAAACTCTGTTTTTCGGCCGAGGGCAACGTTTTTGTTCTTGCCGTTCAGCGTGAGACCGGTTGTAGGGCGTGGATCCGGGAACCACCCACTGGCGGTATTCTAAGGAGGCAGTAATGAAGAAAGCAGTCCTGTTGTTGACCGTTCTAATGGTCGTATTGGTTGTTGCACCGGCGGTTTTTGCTCAGGATGGTGGCTCGGCAGCTGGCGGAAAAGGGGCCTTGGCGATTGCTGCTGGCTTTGGCATGGCAATCGCGGCGTTTGGCGGTGCACTTGGGCAGGGGAAGGTCGCATCCTCGGCCTGCGAAGGCATCGCTCGCAATCCTGGAGCCGCGGGAGCGATTCGCGCTGCGATGATTCTCGGCCTGGTGTTCATCGAGACTCTGGCGCTCTTTACCCTTGCCATTATCATGTTGAAGGCCTGACCCGCGAAACGCTGTCTCCCAACTCAAGATTCAGCGAACCGCTCCGGCCACCCCGGAGCGGCTTTTTTTTGAGTGCGGGAGCGAAGCTCCCGCTATTACGTCCGTATCCTTAATGCTCCAACCAAAATTCCGCACAGACCGCGGCACAGGCTCCCCTGCACTCGCCGGGGATTGAGCTGGCAACTGCGCATGTAACACAGGAACTCCTGCTCGCCCTGGGTGGAGTCGACCTGCTTTTGCTCTCGAGTTTAATTTAGGAGGTTAGTGCCCGATGTGACGCTTTTGCGCCGGCCGTGTTCAGACGATCGAGCGATGGCCATGAGTTACAATCCGCTCAGTCCTTACCGGGCCGACAGGATGAGATCTTGCGAGAGGACAATCCCAAGTACATGGTTGGGCAACAGCCCTAGATACAACGTGGCCAGCGCCACAACCGCGACCACCATTGCCGCCGTCGGGCTCAGGCTGGTGGCCGCATCGGCAGGGACGTCCCCCTTGTGTTCGCGCATGTACATCACCACGATTACGCGGAGATAGTAGTATGCGCCAATCGCGGTGTTGATCGTCATTAGCACCACCAGCCAGATCAGCTTTGAATTGATGGCCGCCTTGAACACATAGAATTTTCCGAAGAATCCCGCCGTGATCGGCATACCCAGCAGGGAAAGAAGGAACAGAGTCATCGCCGCGGCGGCTAAAGGCTGCCGTGTGCCCAGGCCGGCGAAGTCGTCCAGCGTCAAATAGCGCTCACCCTGCCCGCCAATCTCCGAAACAATCGTGAACGCACCGACCTTCACCAGCGAATAACCCAGCAGGTAGAACAGCACCGCCGCATAAGCCGGCGCCGCCCCGGTCTCCGGATCGAGCTTCATCGTCGTCACGGCCGCAAATGCCACCAATGTGTAACCTGCATGCGCGATCGAGCTATACGCCAGCATGCGCTTCACGTTGGTCTGCACCAGCGCGCCCAGGTTGCCCACGAACATCGTGACCACCGCCAGGATCCAGAACGCCCAAAACCAGAAATCCGTCGCCGCATGAATCGTGGTGAAAATCCGCAGCAGCAGCGCAAACGTTGCCGCCTTCGGTCCTGCTGCAAACAGCGCTGTCACCGGCGTGGGTGCGCCCTCGTAAACATCCGGCGTCCACACTTGAAAAGGCGCCGCTGCCACCTTGAAACCCAAACCGACCAGGATCAACGCCAAGCCCAGCCGCAGCAGGTTGCTGCCAGGATCCGCCGAAGCAATCTGCATCAAGTTCGTTGAACCGGAAGCCCCGTAAACCAGCGCGATGCCATACAGGAAAAATGCCGTCGCGAACGACCCGAGCAGAAAGTATTTCACCGCCGATTCGCTCGATTTCACCGAATCGCGCCGGTAGCCCGCCAGCACATAGCTCGAAATGGAGGACATCTCCAGCCCAATAAAGGCCGTCAGCAATTCCTGCGCGGAAGCGAGCACGCCCATACCGGCCGTCGCAAAAAGTATCAGCGCATAAAACTCCGCAGGCGCCAGATTCTCCCGCTCCAGGTAAGAATCCGAAGCAAGGATCACCAGGAACGCCACCAGCCCCACCAGCCAGTGAAAGAAAAGACTGTAGGTATCGAACTGCACCAGCCCGAAAAATCCGCTGCCCATTTGCCCAAAATACGTGGCCAGAGTTCCGGCCGCCGCCCCAACCATTGCGAATAGCGTCAGCCCCTGGCGATTTTTCAGGAAGGGCTGCAGCAGCATCAGCAGCACGCCAAAGCCGCACCAGATAATTTCAGGCAGGACGCGAATCAGATCTGCGGCGCTCGGAGTCATTTAGCGGGAAACCGTCCTTCTCTGGGAATCTTGCTGCGTTTCGCTGGACAGGGCCGCCGGTTGCGGCATGGCGGCGGGTCGCGAGGCTTCTTCGGCATATCTCGATTTCGTCTGCTCGATCACCGCGTTCACTGGGGTGGCAACGCGGCGCGTGAAATAGGGCGAGCCCATGCCCATCCACAGCGCAATCACGGCGAACACCACCAGCCCCCACTGCTCTCGCGCATCAATATCTGGCAAGTTGCGGTTCTTATCGTGGGTTACTTCGCCGAAGAAAACGCGCTGGTACGCCCACAAGAGATAGCAGGCGGAAAGAATCACGCCCGTGGCCGCCCAACTCGCCCAGCCCCAGTGCATTTGATAGGTCCCAAGTAGAATAAGGTATTCGCCGACGAATCCGTTCAGCATCGGCAAGCCCATCGAGCTCAAAGCGACAAAAAGAAAAAACGCCGCAAATTTCGGCATTGGCGTCGCCAGCCCGCCATACTCGCTGATTTCATAAGTGTGCCGCCGGTCGTACAGCACGCCTGTCAGGAAGAAAAGCGCGCCGGTCGAAATCCCGTGCGCCAGCATCTGGTAAACCGCGCCCTGCATGGAAATCGTATGGAAAGTGAAAATGCCCAGCACTACGAAGCCCAGGTGGCTCACCGAAGAGTACGCCACCAGCTTCTTCAAGTTCGGCTGTACCAGCGCCACCAGCGCCCCGTAAATAATCCCGATGATCGCCAGCACCGCCACGTAGGGAGCAGCACGATGTGACGCTTCGGGAAACAGCGGCAGGCAGAAGCGGATCATGCCATACGTGCCCATCTTCAGCAGCACGCCGGCCAGAATGATCGAGCCGGCCGTCGGTGCCTCCACGTGCGCATCCGGCAGCCAGGTGTGAAGAGGGAAGAGCGGCACCTTGATCGCAAACGCCACGAAGAACGACAGGAACAGCAGCATCTCCGTCCTCGGAGCAAGATGAAACGCTGCACTTTGCAACGTCAACTGAATAGCTGGCAGGTCAAACGTGCCGGTCAGATTGTAAAGCCACAGGATGCCGACCAGCATGAATGCCGAGCCGGCCATCGTGTAGATGAAGAATTTCACTGCCGCGTAGATGCGCCGGTCGTGGCCCCAGATGCCGATCAGGAACGCCATCGGTATCAGCATCACTTCCCAGAACAGGAAGAATACGAACAGGTCCAGCGCCAGGAACACACCGATGATGCCCACTTCGAGCAACAGCAGCATCACGTGGAATTCCTTGATGCGGTGATGCACGCCCTTCCATGACGCCAACACGCAGATCGGCGTCAGCAGCGTGGTCAGAATCACCAGGAACATGCTGATGCCGTCCACGCCGAGGTGGTAATTGATCGGCGGAGAAGAAATCCAAGCCTTGTACTCGGTCAGCGCGTAGCCTGGAACGCCGATAGCCACCACGCGGAGCAGGATCATCGAGAAGAGAAACTCAACGACGGAGACTACAAAGGTCAGGCGCCGGATCCAGAGATCGTCGTCATTCCGCAAAAAAAGCAGTGCCAGCGCGCCAAACGCCGGAAAGAAAATCAGAATCGAGAGGAGATGTCCGCTGAGTTCCATTAGCGTACCCCTCCGATGAGCGCCGGATGCAGAATCGGCCAGAAGACTATGCCGAGCACCACAATCGCGCCGACGACCACCCAAACCGCATAACTCCGCGTGTTGCCCGATTGCGTGTGGCGAAGCGTATCCCCAACCGCCGTCGCCCCGTCCGCAACCCCGTTGACTGCCCCGTCAATCATTCCGGCGTCCACAACCTTCCAAAGCACATTCGTCGAGAGCCACATCAGCGGCCGTACGACGGCAGCCGCATACAGTTCGTCCACATAATATTTGTTGTAGAGCAGCTTGTGCACGCCTTCCGATGTCCCCCGCTTCGCGCCCTTTGCATACATGCGCCACGCCACCACCAGGCCCGCCGTTGCCGCAACGACGGCAACGATCGAAAGCATGTGCTCGAGCGATTGGGCCGTTTCTGCGCCGCCCGCTTCGCCAGTGCCAAACACCGGTGAAAGAAATTCCGCGAAGTAATCCTTGCCCCCAAACAGCGCCGGCAGCGCGAACCACCCGCCGGTCAGCGAAAGGAACGCCAGGATCATCAAAGGCCCCGTCATGGTGCCCGGCGATTCATGCACATGCACCTTATGCTCGTCGTAGCGCTTCTCGCCGTAAAACGTCAGCCAGATCAACCGGAACATGTAGAACGATGTAAGCACCGCGGCGAGCAGCCCCACGCCGTACAGCACCTTGCCGCCATTCTCATAGTTGTACGCGGCAAACAAAATCGAATCTTTCGAGAAAAACGCCGCAAACGGCGGAAATCCTGCAATCGCAATTGTGCCGAACAGCATGCACACGAAAGTGACCTTGATCTTCTTGCTGAGGCCGCCCATGTGCCACATGTCCTGCTCGCCGCCCATAGCGTGTATCACGCTTCCCGCCGAAAGGAACAACAGCGCCTTGAAGAATGCATGGGTCATCAGGTGGAAAATTCCAGCCCCAAAAGCGCCAACTCCGCAAGCGAGAAACATGTAGCCAAGCTGGCTGACGGTGGAATAGGCAAGAACTTTCTTGATGTCGGACTGTACCAGGCCGATGGTTGCCGCAAAGAATGCTGTCGCGCAACCGACAATGGCCACGATGTACATCGCCGTCTCTGAGTGTGCAAAGAGAACATGCGAGCGGGCAACGACGTACACGCCAGCCGTCACCATCGTGGCGGCGTGGATCAGGGCGCTAACAGGGGTCGGCCCTTCCATCGCATCAGGCAGCCACACGTACAATGGGAGTTGCGCTGATTTGCCGGTGGCGCCTACAAACAGAAGAATGCAGGCGATGGTCAAAGTGCCGAACTGGCCCAGCGATTCGTGGGCTACGCCAGCTTGTGAGGCGGCATCAAACACCGTTGTGAAATCCAAAGAGTGGAACGTGCGGAATAGCAGGAACATTCCCAGCATGAAGCCGAAGTCGCCGATGCGGTTGACGATGAACGCCTTTTTCCCCGCGTCCGCAGCCGATTTCTTCAGGAAGTAAAACCCGATCAGCAGGTAGCTGCACAACCCCACGCCTTCCCAGCCAACGAACAGCAACACATAATTCGCCGCTAGCACCAGGATCAGCATGAAAAACATGAACAGGTTGAGGTAGGAGAAGAACCGGTAGTAGCCACCCTCATGCGCCATGTACCCGGTCGAATAAATGTGAATCAGGAAGCCGACGCCGGTCACCACCAGCAGCATCACCACCGTGAGCTGGTCGAGCTGCAGATCAAAACCTGCGCGGAAGCTGCCGGCGACAATCCAGTCGAAAAATGGTTTTACCCACGCTTTGTGACTGGTTTCGTAGTAGCCAAGAAATTCGCGCACCGCCTCGACAGCGCAGAGAAACGAAACGCCCGTCGAACCAAGCGCTACGCTGTTCACGATGGCCTTTGACCACTTCGCGCCAAACAGCCCGTTGATCGCCGAGCCCAGCAGCGGCAGCAGCGGAATGATCCAGAGATTTTCAAGTATCGGCATTAGAGTTTGAGTAGGTCCACGCGCTCAACGTTCAGCGAGCGCCGGTTGCGCGCCGTGAGGATGATGATGCCCAGCCCCACAGCCGCTTCCGCCGCCGCGACTACAATTACAAAAAGAACAAAAACTTCGCCATCCGGCTTGCCCAGCGCCTGGCTGAAAGCCACAAACGCCAGGTTGACGGCATTCAGCATCAGCTCGATGGCCATGAAGATGGTGATGATGTTGCGCTTGAAAACGAACGCCAGAACTCCCAGACCAAACAGGATAGCGCTCAAAATCAGGTAGTAGTTTGTCGGGACCATGTCAGTTCTCCCGCTGAGCCAGCACGATCGCGCCCAGGATGGCCACAAGGATTAGGAACGACGTCAGTTCAAACGGGTAAACAAATTCGGAAAACAGCAGCTTCGAAAGCTCCCGCGTGGAAGTCATCGCCCCGCTCGCCGCGGGGGGCGGCAAGTTGCCGCTGGAGCGTGCGATTGCCGCGGCAATGATTCCACCCAATGCCAGCGCCAGCGGTATTCCGCCAAACGTCGCCAGCTTTGAAAAGTTCGTGCGTTCTTCCACCCCGGCGTTCAGCAGCATGATCACAAAGACAAACAGAACCATCACTGCGCCGCCATAAACGATGATCTGGACCGCCGCGATGAATTCTGCACCCATCAGCAAGTACAAGCCCGCCAGCGACACCATCACAAGGATCAGCGACAACGCGCTGTGAATCGGGTGGCTTTGCAGGATCAGGCTGACCGCCCCGAACACAGCCAGAGCCGCCAATACAAAGAAAATCACGAGAACGCCGCTCATCACTTCATTCTCCACATGATAAACGCACTGGTCAGCACCACGTTCGCAATGGAAACCGGCAGCAGGAATTTCCAGCCGAAGCCCATAAGCTGGTCATACCGGAACCTCGGCAGCGTCGCCCGCATCCAGATGTAAAAGAACAATACCGCCCCGACCTTGGCGAAGAACCAGAACGGCCCTTGGATCAGTTCGTTCACGGGTGACAGGAACAACCCGGCGCCCAGCAGGATAAACACCGCGCCCAGTCCCGGAAGAATGATGCGCCCCAAAATCGTTTCGTACCGAAGCCCGTCAAACACTACCCACAGTCCCAGCGGAACCAGGATGATCGAAGGAAGATAGTGCGTTAGCGGCCAGGAAGCAGGGAAGGGAGACAGCCAGCCGCCAAAAAACAGAATCGTAAACAGGGATGACACCGCGATCATGCTGGTGTATTCGCCGATGAAAAACATCGCGAATTTCATCGAGGCGTATTCCGTATGAAACCCCGCCACCAGCTCCGATTCCGCTTCCGCAAGGTCAAACGGCACGCGGTTCGTTTCCGCGATTGCCGCGATGAAAAAGCAGACGCAGCCGATGATTTGAGTGAAGCCCCCGCCGCCTTTGCTCAACCCAACAATATTCCAGCTGAGCAGTCCGAAATCCCCGGCCTGCTTCTCCACGATGTGTTTCAGGCTCAGATCCCCAGCAATCAAGAGCACGCCCACGACGGAAAGCGTCAGCGCCAATTCGTAGCTGATCATCTGCGCCGAGCTGCGCAGCCCGCCAAGCAGCGAATACTTGCTGTTGGAGCCCCACCCGGCCAGCGCGATCCCGTACACGCCGAGCGCCGTGATCGCGAAGAGCACCAGCAGGCTGAGGTTCACATCCGCGATCCCAAAATTCGTAGTGTAGCCGAAGATCGTGATGTCGGGCCCGAAGGGAATCACCGCCAGCGACGTCAGCGCCAGCATGAGCGTCAGGAACGGAGCAAAGAAATACGCCTTTTTGTCCACGCCCGACGGCATGGGGTCTTCTTTCAGGATAAACTTGATCCCGTCCGCCAGGGGCTGCAACAAGCCATGCGGACCGACGCGGTGCGGTCCCCAGCGCGCCTGTATGTGGGCAATCACTTTGCGCTCCAGCCAGGTGAGATACGCATCCAGTGTCAGCACGACGAAAACAAGAATAGCGACCTTGATAATCGGAACGATCAGGAACCCATACTTGGCTAGAATTTCGCTCACGGCTTCGCTTCCGCCTCCGGCAAGGTTTGCATCATGGTGCAAAAGCGGCCCAGTGTTCCGCTGGTGAAGAGATTGTCGTTCGCCGGGCGAATCAGCTGAACCGGCACGTCGTATGGCGCGTGCCCGTTTTTCGAGAACTCGATCTTCGTTGGCTCTGCGCCGCCCGTCAGCAGGCCTATCGACTCTACGTTATAGCCTGGAACAGTTTTGCGGATTTCCTCAAACACAGCTGCCGGCGTCTTGAAGTGGAACGCCTTCCCGAGACCGGCGCGTTCCAGTTGGTGCGACACAATGCGCAGCAAGTCAAAGTCGCTCCGCGCCCCCATCACCTCGGCGGCCTTGTGCAACAATTGAATTTCGCCGGCCGTATTCGTAACGCTTCCGTCTTTCTCGTAAGCGGAGGCGGCGGGGAAGACGATATCCGCCAACTGCGCGGTTTCTGTCAAGAAAAGTTCGTGTACGATCAGCAGCCCCAGGTTTCCGCGTCCCGCGGCGGACTTCCCGAAATGCGCGAAGGGATTCGCTCCGACGACGTAGAGTGCTTTGAGTCTTCCGGTCTGCGCCGCGTCGATCATTTCCGGCGCTGTCATGCCCTGCTTCGTGGGAACCTGCGCGCCCCAATGTTTCGCCAGCGATTCGACTACGCCCCTATTGTCGAGATACGCGTAACCCGGCAAGCGGTCCGGCAGCACTCCCATGTCCGCCGCGCCGCGCGAATTCGCATAATCGCCCAAGGCCATGTAGCGCACCTTGCCGGGCAGTTTCAAGCCAAACGCGACCACATCTTCGATCGCCTTGCCGGTGAGCTCCGACCCGAAAACAATGGCAACATCCGGCTCCGCTTCGAGCGCTGACTTGAGTGCGGCCAACTTCTCGGAAACCCCCGCGGCCAATTGCCCTTCGCCCGTTGCCAGCCAGCGCACCGCGGCGGCTTCCTGCCCGTCTGCCACCTGAACAAATTGCGTCGCCTTGCGCTCCAGCTTGATCTCCCGCGAATTCACAAGGAAGATCTTCGCGCCATTGTGACGAATCCCGGCGCGAATCTGCCATCCCACGAGCGGATTCTGATTGGAAGGGTCGTTGCCTATCACCAGCACCGCATTCGACTGGTAAAGGTGCTCCATCGTCAGCGACGAATCGGCCGCTCGTTCCCCCAAAGCGGTAACCAGGCCGGTGTAATCCGCGGTCCGATGATGATCAATGTTGTTCGTGCCAAACGTCGCGCGAGCCAGCCGCTGCAACATATAGTTCTCTTCGTTCGAAGCGCGGTTCGAGCCGATGAACCCGATGGCCTCCCCGCCGTAAGCCGTGTGCAGCTCTTTCAGTTTGGTGGCGGCAGCTTGCGCAGCTTCTTCCCAGGATACGGGGAAAAGCTTGCCGCCCTTGCGCAACAGTGGCTGCTTCAGGCGTTCAGGGTGCTTCGTGAAATCAAAGCCAAAGCGGCCCTTCACGCACAGGAACTCTTTGTTAATACCGGAAAGGTCGCGGTTATTGGCGCGCAGGATCTCGTGATTGCGCACGCTCAGCGTGGTTTTGCACCCGTTCGAGCAGTGCGTGCAAATCGTCGATACGTACTGCATTTCCCAGGGCCGCGTCTTGTAGCGGTACGTGCCGCTGGTCAGCGCGCCAACCGGGCAAATATCAATGCACATCCCACACTCTTCGCATTCCAGGTGATCTTCGCGGTTCGGAATGATAATCGAATGCGCGCCGCGCATGCCCACGCCCAGCGCCTTCACATCCATGCCCTCATCGCAAACCCGCACGCAGCGGAAACACAGGATGCAGCGCGGCGCATCGTAATAGACCAGGTCCGACCACTTTTCCTCGGGCCGGTGAATTTTCTCTTCCACAAACCGGCTGGTATCCGCGCCATAACGGAAAACCATGTCCTGAAGTTCGCACTCGCCGCCCTTGTCGCATACCGGGCAATCGAGCGGGTGGTTGCTCAACAGAAATTCCAGCATGAACTTCCGCGCGTTGCGCACCTGCTCTGTGTTCGTCCGCACCACCATGCCTTCACCGACCACCTGCGTGCACGCGGTTTGCAGTTTAGGCGCCTTTTCGACTTCGATCAGGCACATCCGGCAAGCTGCCTGCAATGTAAGTCCCGGGTAGTAGCAGAACGACGGCACTTCAATCCCCAGCCGCCGCGTTGCTTCAATCACCAGCGTTCCGGCGGGAACCTCCACGTCGCGGTCATCAATCTTCAGATGTACAAGTTTCGTTTCAGCCATGAGTCCCTACCGCGAACCGATTAACGCTTCAGCGGATTTGTTGTACGCACAACGTCCCTGCAAATGATCTTCGAACTCGTTGCGGAATTTTTGCACGATGCTGATCGTCGGCATCGCCGCGGCGTCTCCGAGCGGGCAGAACGTCCGCCCGAGCATGTTCATTGAGAGTTCCCCGATCAGGTCGATGTCTTCCGGGCGCCCCAGCCCGGCATGAAAGCGGTCCAGCATTTTCTTCAGCCAGCTGGTTCCCTCGCGGCAGGGGATGCACCATCCGCAGGATTCGTGGGCGTAAAAATGCATAATCCGACGCGCCATGTCCACCATGCAGGTGTCTTCGTCAATTACCACCATGCCGCCGGAGCCGAGCATCGAACCCGCTTTGGCGACTGTATCGTAGTCCATGGCGATGTCGATTTCCTCAGCCCTGAACACCGGGCAGGAACTCCCTCCTGGGATCACTGCCTTCAGTTTCTTGCCATTGCGCATCCCGCCGGCCATCTCATCAATGAACTTCTTCATGTTCATGCCCAGCGGAATTTCATAGATCCCAGGCTTATTGACGCTGCCCGATACGCACAGCAGGCGCGTGCCGCCATTCTTCGGCGTGCCGCGATTAGCGTAGGTCAGGCCGCCCTCCAGAATAATGGCAGGAACCGCGCAAAGCGTTTCCACATTGTTAATGATCGTCGGGCAGCCATACAGGCCGACCACGGCAGGGAAGGGAGGCTTAATGCGGGGATTCCCGCGCTTGCCTTCGAGCGATTCCATCAACGCCGACTCTTCGCCGCACTCATAGGCGCCCGCACCGGTATGAATCAGCAAGTCAAAATCAAAGCCGGAATCAAGAATATTCTTGCCCAGGTAGCCGCGCTCGTAAGCCTCGGCAATCGCTGCATCCACAATGTCCAGCACGTAGCGATATTCGCCACGAATATAAATGAATCCGCTGTGCGCATTGATGGCCCGTCCCGCGATGGTGATGCCTTCGATCAGTTGATGCGGATCCATTTCCATCAGCGGCCGGTCCTTGCAGGTTCCCGGCTCCGATTCGTCAGCGTTGCAAATCACGTACTTGGGCTTCGGGGAGTCCTTCGGCACAAAAGACCACTTCAATCCCGTCGGGAAGCCGGCTCCGCCGCGGCCGCGCAGGCTCGATTGCTTTACCTCGTCAATGATCGATTCCGGGGTCATCTGCTTCAGCGCCTTATCGAGCGCCTGGTACGCCCCGTGCTGCAGTGCCACGTCAATCTTGTGGGAATCCTTGATCCCCCAGCGCTTGCTGATCAGGGGCGTTTCTTGCTTCGCGCGTTCATGCAGCGCCCCGCTGATCACCCCTTGCGGCTCCGGCCGCTTTCCCTTGTCCAGATCTTCGATCAGGCGGTCCAGATTGAGCGGCGTCACATTTTCGTAGAAGTCGTAATTCACCTGGATCGCAGGCGCGCCCGTGCAAGCTCCAATGCACTCCACTTCTTCCAGCGAGAAAACCCCGTCTTTGGTGACTTCCTTGTGCCCGATTTCCAACCGCTTCTTGGCATGTTCCAGAAGTTCTGCGCCGCCACGCAGCATGCACGCCACGTTGGTGCACACCTGCACATGATGTTTGCCGATCGGTTGGCGGTGCAGCATCGAATAGTACGCCAGTGTCTCTTCCACCTGTACGTTGTTCAGACCCAGGCGTCGCGCAATCTCCGCTATCAGCTCATCGCTCACCGAGCCAAGTTCGTCCTGCCCGTACATCAGCATCGGAATAAGCGCGCTGCGCTTCACCGGATAGCTGCTCTGGAGTTTGTCGAATTTCGCGGCGAGTTTTGGACTAAGTTGCATAGGCGTTATCTGTCCACTTCTCCGAGCACGATATCAATCGTTCCGATGGACGCGACTGTGTCGGCGATCAACTGGCCCTTCACCATCAGCGGAAGCGCCTGCAAATTCACAAACGACGGCCCGCGGAAATGCACGCGCAGAGGTTTCGGCGATCCGTCGCTGGCGATGAAACATCCCAACTCGCCGCGTGGCGATTCGACCGGCACGTAAACTTCTCCCGGCGGCGGCGAAAAGCCTTCCGTGAAAATCTTGAAGTGGTAGATCAGCGCTTCCATCTCCGTCTTCATCTTTTCGCGCTGCGGCGGCACGATGCCCGGCGCTTCGGACTTGATCGGGCCTTGATCCGTAATTTTTCCCATCGCTTGGCGCACGATCTTCAAGCTTTCGCGCATTTCCTGCACGCGCACCAGATAACGCGCGAAGCAATCGGATTCGGTCCGCGTCGGCACGTTGAAATCGAACTCTTCGTACGAGGAATAGGGAAACGCTTTGCGATTATCGAAGGCCACGCCGGCCGCGCGCAAACCCGGCCCTGTGGTGCTCATCGCAATCAGGGTTTCCGCCGGCAGATAGCCAACACCTTTCAGGCGCCCATGCCAGATCCTGTTTTTGGTCAGCAATTCCTCATACTCGTCAATGCGCGCCGGCATCATGTCCAGGAAGCGTTTCACCAATTCACGCCATCCCGCCGGTGGCTCCAGCGCCAGCCCGCCGATGCGGATGTAGCTGGTCATCATGCGCTGCCCGGCAAAGCGCTCGAAAATCTTCAGAATCTCTTCGCGTTCGCGGAAGCAATAGAGCATCACCGACATCGCGCCCATGTCCAGCGCGTGCGTCCCCAGCCACACCAGGTGCGAAGAAACGCGTTGCAGTTCCACCATCATCACGCGGAAGTATTGCGCTCGCTTCGGCACCTCAAGCCCCAGAAGTTTTTCCACCGCCAGGCAATACACCAGGTTGTTACCCAGGGGATTCAGGTAATCCATCCGGTCGGTCAGCGTGATGGCCTGCGAGTAGGTTTTGTCCTCGCAGCTCTTCTCGATGCCGGTGTGCAGGTAGCCCAGGTCGGGGACCGCGGTCACCACGTTCTCGCCATCCAGCTCCAGCAAAACACGCAACACTCCGTGCGTAGAGGGGTGCTGTGGCCCCATATTCAGGACCATTGTTTTCGATGTGCCGACTGCTGTTTCAACCGTTGTCATGGGTCTCAGTCCGCCCGGCGGAATCTAGCGCTTGCCCTCCACCGGAAAATCCCGGCGAAGTGGTGCTCCTTCAAACTCATCCGGCAAAAGAATGCGGCGCAAATCCGTATGCCCTTCAAAGCGAATCCCGAAAAGGTCAAAAATCTCCCGCTCCAACCAGTTGGCCCCAGGCCACAGGGGTTCCAGTGAATCAATCACCGGCTGCTGGCCGCTGACGCTGGTGCGCAACCGGATCCGTGCCAGGCGGGGAATCGAAAGCAGTTGGTAGTTCAACTCGAATCGCGGTTCGTTCGGAAAGCGATCTACGCAGGTGGCGTCGCTCAACTGGTTAAAATTGAGTTCGGGATCTTGCTTGCATTGCTCCGCGGTGGCCAGCAGCAGTTTGTGGGGCACCACGACGGTCGTCTCGCCGCGGTACTCAATCACCTGCGAAACGCTCTCCGGTTTCCAGGTGCGAAGGCGGTCGATTACAGCACTAGCATTTGCATGAGCGGGCTGCGGCACGTTAATGAATTCCTTGAAGGGAGACTGGCCTTACTTCTGTGTTTTATTCCAGTCGAATGCGCCCTTCTTCAAAAGATAGATGTAACCGACCAAAAGGATGGCAACATAAATCATCATTTCCATGAAGCCGAACGTCTTGGTCTTTGGATCGCGTACCAAATCCTTGAAAATGAAAGCCCAGGGGTACAGAAAAATGGCCTCCACGTCGAACAGAATAAAAACCATAGCGACTAGATAAAACTTAACGGAGAAGGGATCGCGCGCATCCCCCGTCGGCGTGATACCGCATTCGTAGGGCTGCTGCTTCGCCTTATTGGGCCGCCTCCAACCCACCAACGTTGAGAGGGTAATCAGCACGCCCGCAAGAAAAGCTGCCACCAGCAGGTGTATTACTAGGGGAACGTATGCTTGCAGGCCGGTGGGGGTCATAGTCAAAGCGTTATAATAGCGAGTGGGGAGCCACGCGGTCAAATACTCCCGCAAGAAAAATTCTGGCGCGTGTGGCATATACTGCGGGTGTAGTCCGGCGCGTTCGCGAGCATAGAGGAAGATGATGGTCTTCGGGCACAACTCCAATCTCAAACTCGGATCGAACACCTTGCATGTGCAAACCGAAGATCGCGGTGCAACCCACGCCCTGATTGATACCACGGTTTATTTTCAAGGACGTGTGCTCCATCGCCGGACGAACAATTATCACGACCTGCTCCCGATGAATGACGAAAACCAGCAGGCGTTGAAGCTCCGCGTTGACGACCAGCACCGCACCGTGCTCGAAGCGATCCGCAGCGGGGAACTCCAGTTGGCAATACCCCAACCGACTTCCGCTTCCGCGAACGCGGCTTCAGGACATTCCCATCATGCCGAGGCCAACTTGGAAAAGTCGGCAGCCACTGTTGTCGAACCGCCAAAATTGATCCTGGAGCTTCTGAATGCCCGCTCCTGGCTAACGGGAAAACAGGCCGCGCTCCACGTTGCGGTCAAAGAGGAAGGCGGCGCGTCCATTTCAGGTGCCAGTGTGAGCGCCGAGGTTGAAGGCAGCGCCGGGCATCCGCCCTACTCCAGCCACACTGGAGCCGATGGTCAGGCTACGATCCTGTTCGAGATGCCGAAACTTACGGGCGGCGAGCCGGCACTGGTGATTCGTGCCGAAGCGCACAGAGCTACTGCCTGCCTGCGCTTTTCCCTGCGTGCGAAACCGCGCGTCCCTGCAGTATGATGGGGCCATGGCCGAACCGATTCACGTGCACGTCAACGGAGAAACTAAGCAATTGCCGCCTGGCACCAGCGTGCGCGCCCTTCTCGACCACCTGGGACTCAACCCAGGCCGCGTCGCCATCGAATACAATCTGGAAATCCTGCCGAAAACCAAATGGGAACTAACCCAGGTAGCCGCTGGCGACCGCCTTGAAATAGTCCAATTCGTGGGCGGCGGCTAGCCGAATACTTGTACGGCCTGCCGTCCGCCGCGGCAGGTCCGCTTTTGCGGATTCAACCCAAAGCCAAACTCCGACACGACCGCCCGCGCAAGTGAAGCACGCGAATCCCTTCTCTCACTTCATCAAAAACCTCCCCCACGGCCTCCAGTAATATTTGGGCCACCCTGCCTGCACTCCCTTGTGATCGTAAGCCGGCACGCCAACGTGCACCAGATCGATCTCGGCGCCACCTGCCACCTTGCTGAACGTCAGAATCAAAATCGACCAATCCCCCTTCTTCCAATGTGTCGCCCGCCAGAGCTGCACGATTTGCTTGCCCGGCACGATCAGCAGATTCTTTCCTTCCAGCTTTCCATCAAACGCCTGAAATCGCCCGCCAATCTTGCGGCCGATCCGAGAGGGCATGCCTGTGGACTGCGAATGAATCTCTGAATCGAGGTACATCTCGAAGAGGGTGTGCGGAGAAGTGCGAAAACGTACCGTTTGCTGAATGACTGACGTCATGGAGCCACCTCTGGGGAGGTCGCTGGAGGGCTACACGCCCTCGAGAAGATGCCCCATCTTACGCTTCTTCGTTTGCAGGTAGCGCCGCGAAATTTTCGACAACCGTGGCTGGCACGGAACCCGCTCCACCACGCGTATGCCCGCCGACTCCAGTTGCCTGATCTTATCGGGGTTGTTGGAAAGCAACCGGATGCGGGTCGCTCCCAGCTTCTTCAAAATCTTCGCCGGGAATTCATATTCCCGTGCATCCGCCGCGAAGCCCAGCGATTCGTTGGCCTCCACCGTGTCCATTCCGCCGTCCTGCAATTCATAGGCGCGCAATTTGTTCATCAACCCAATGCCGCGTCCTTCTTGCGCCAAGTACAGCAAAATTCCAGAAGGCGCTTCGGAAATTCTCTTCAGCGAAAGCTCCAGCTGTGCCCGGCAGTCGCAGCGCAGGGAAGTCAGCACATCGCCCGTAAGGCACTGCGAGTGCACGCGCACCAACGGCGCCACGTGGCCGTTCAAATTCCCCCGCACCAGCGCCACCGCTTCTTCTTGCGGCCCGCGGCCCTCGAATCCATAGATCGAGAATCTTCCGAACTTCGTGGGAAGCACCGCTTTAGCAGCCACGTTGAGCGAGCCCTTCGCTCCGTTCTTGGGCCTGGCAGTAGTGAGTTTCTTCATCATAGGAAAAGTTCAGTATAGCAGGCAGTCCGATTCCCGCACGACGGGCTCAGCTTTCCGTGACAGATTCTTTACAATTACAATAGGATGGAGTTTGGCTAGCGCAAGCTTGCGCCTCGGAAGCACCATGGATACCACGCTCTCAATCCGGGAACTTCTCTTCACCCTTCTTCTCAAGGTGGGCGTCGCATCCTCCATCGCCGCCCTGCTGGCCCGCTGGAACACTTTCCGCCGTGTGCTGTTCACCGAAGAGCGCGATGCCGATCAAAAACTGAAACTAATGCTATTCATGACCCCGCCACTGATCGTCGGCGTTACCCTGCGCCTCGTCAGCCCCTACTACCGCTTCGCCGATCTCTCTCTGGAAGGCGCATTCCTCATGGGCCTCCTGGGCGGTCGCGTCGTCGGCCCCATCGGCGGCGCCATCATCACCATTCCCGCCCTGATGGCCCACGAATGGCTCGGCATGCCGGCAGCTGCGACCGCGGGTTTGCTCGGCGGCTTGATCCGCCAGGTGATTCCCGACAAGGAGGCGCTCTGGAATTTCGGCCCTTTCACCTTCCTCAATATCCCCAAGGCACTGATGCGCATGATCCGCGACACCGAAATCATGTGGGAGATGCTTCCCCTCCTCACCTGCGTCGGCCTGGAACTTGGCCGCGTCGCGCTTGTCGAAGCCACCAAGCCCAAGTGGCTCTTCGCCCTCGATCCCCAGTGGAACTGGCAGCTCGCCCTGGTCGTCATCGCCACGCTGATGTCCGTCGCGTCGCCGCTAAAAATCTGGAACAACACCCGCATCGAGATGAACCTCGAACGCCACCAGCAACTCCTGCTGCGCGCCAGAATGGATGCGCTCTCGAGCCAGATCAATCCCCACTTCTTGTTTAACACTCTGAACACGGTTTCCGCGCTCATCCGCATCGATCCCGACTCGGCCCGCGGCGTCGTGCTGAAGCTCAGCAACATCCTTCGTCGCCTGCTGCGCAAGCACGAGACTTTCGTGCCCCTGCGTGAAGAACTTTCCTTCATTGACGACTATCTCGACATCGAAGTCGCCCGTTTCGGCCACGACAACCTTGACATCGTGAAGGAAATTGACGAAGTGACGCTCGAAACCTTCATTCCCAGCATGCTGCTGCAGCCCATGGTCGAAAACAGCCTGAAACACGGCCTCGCGCCCAAGCTCGAAGGCGGCCGCATCCTGCTCCGCACCACCAGCAATGGTGGCCGTCTGCACATCGAGATTGCCGACAATGGCGTAGGTATCTCGGAAGAAAAAATGCCACACGTTTACGTGGAAGGCATCGGCCTCAGCAACGTTCGGGAGCGCTTAAGGGTTCTCTACGGCGAAGATTTCCAGCTGGACATTGAAAGCCACGAGGGGCAGGGAACCACCATCCGGATTGACGTCCCCGAACTGGCCCCCGCCATCCCCGAAGTCAGCGTCTTCTGATTCCGCTCTAAGCAGTCGCTGCCTCATCCGGGGCCCATCCGCCGCGGCGGGCGGGCCACTCCCAGTTTTCAGTGCGCAAGCGGAGCTTCCGCTTTTCGGTCTCCAAGGTCTCCTCCCAACCCTCGAAGAATGCCCCTTGACACTCGCATGCCAATTCTGTATATTCTGTTGTAACAGAAATGACAGACATAACCGCAGCTTCGAGAACAGCCCCGGCCAACCCACCACTTCAGCCGGGCGTTCCGCTTCGCATCATCATGCCCGGCGGGGAGGGCCACCTCGGACGCCTCGTGGCGCGCCATTTCTCCAGTCAGGGACACCGGGTGACAACGCTCACCCGCAGCCCGCGCCATTCCTCGGTCGCGGCTCGGCGGCAAACCTCCCCTTCGCTGAACGCCTGGGAGACCGGCGTCTGGGATGGCAAGAGTCTGGGCTCGTGGGTTGAGCTCCTGGAGCATGCAGACATACTGATCAACTTCGCTGGACGCAGCGTCGACTGCCGCTATACCGCCCGCAACCGTGCGGCAATCCTGCAATCCCGCGTGGAATCAACCACAATTCTGGGCAAGGCGGTCGAGTCGTTGAGCTTTCCTCCCCGCCTTTGGCTGAACTCCAGCACAGCCACCATTTATCGGCACTCGTTTGATCGCGATATGGATGAAGCCACGGGTGAGCTCGGCGGCAACGAACCGGACGTGCCCGAAACATGGCGTTTCAGTATCGACGTTGCTCGCCAATGGGAACGCAGCTTTTTCGCCTCAAATACTTCCCGCACGCGTTGGATCGCTCTCCGGTCCGCCATGGTGATGGGTGTTGAGC
The DNA here is from genome assembly GCA_013289665.1 of Acidobacteriota bacterium. GTDB lineage: Bacteria > Acidobacteriota > Terriglobia > Acidiferrales > UBA7541 > Acidiferrum. The sequence continues at coordinate 131,203 of JABCZN010000001.1, forward strand.
CCGGAGGGGTCTTTGAAGTTCTTCTCCGTCTAGTTCGGTCTCGATTGGGCGGAGCCTGGGGTTCCGGCCTTCAGTTTATGTCATGGATCCACGAGGAAGATTTTCTTCGGGCAGTGGAATTCCTGATTGGGCAAGAGGACATCACGGGAGTAGTCAATCTTGCTTCTCCCGGCCCGCTGCCCAACCAACAGTTTTTGTCGCAACTGCGAAATGCCTGGGGGGCGAGCATCGGTTTGCCGGCCAGGGCTTGGATGTTGGAGATCGCTGCATTTTGCCTCCGCACCGAGACTGAGCTTTTACTAAAAAGCCGTCGCGTGGTTTCTGGGGTTCTCCAAAACCAGGGCTTCCGGTTTTTGTTCCCTCACTGGCCCGATGCGGCGAACGATTTGGTCCGAAGATGGAGAAGGAAAGCCGCAACCCGCGCTTCGCGTGAATTCATCGAAGATTGTCAGGAGGCGACTGTTGAGCGAGCAAATTAAATCACCCGAAACTGGGCTGACGCCCGTAGCACAGAAGTTCATACTTCACTGGGGCGAAATGGGCACCAAGTGGGGCATCAACCGCACCGTGGCCCAGGTTCACGCGCTGCTCTTCCTTTCTCCGCATCCATTGCCGGCGGACGAGATTTCGACCACGTTGTCCGTTGCCCGCTCCAATGTCAGCACCAGCCTGCGCGAATTGCAGGGATGGGGCATCGTCAGCCTGGTCCACGTGCTGGGCGACCGCCGCGATCATTTTCAGACCACCAAAGACGTCTGGGAAATCTTCCGCACCGTCTCCGAAGAACGCAAGCGCCGCGAGATCGATCCCACGCTGCGCGTGCTCGCCGAGTGCGTCCAGGAAGTGAAGACCACGCCCTCTGGAGACGCCTACACTCGCGAGCGCTTGGAAAGCATGCTCGACTTCCTGACCACCATGAGCGGCCTGTTCGAAGAGATTCTCCGCATGCCCATGGTCGCGCTGAAAGGTGTAGGGAAGTTGCGCGGCAAGGTGATCACCTTGCTGGGGAGCGACAAGAAGAAGGCTGGCTGAAGAAAATCTCGCGCAACGCGCAGTCCGTCTTTTGCAGAGCGGCCGCCTTCCGAGGCGGGCGATTCTGCAGAATGGCAACGCAGGACGCAAAGGGGGCAGTGTTCCGCAGAGAAAAGGCAGACCATGATTTCCTTAGCGAATGAATACACAGATGGCAAAGGGCGACACGCGAAAGGCTGGCTCTTTTTTGACGCCGAGTGCGATTTCTGTACCCGAAGCGCCCGCTGGATCGCCCCCATCCTCGGCCGCCGTGGCATGGCCGTGGCTCCCCTCCAGGATCCCCGCGTGGGAGCGCTTCTTGGAATGAACAGGGATTTGCTGTTCAGAGAATTGCGATTCCTGCTGTCTGACGGAAAGAAGTATGGCGGCGCTGATGCCGTCGTCGCGGTCGCACGCGAAATCTGGTGGGCGCGCCCGCTGGCCTGGTTCGCAAAACTCCCGGGCGCGATGAAGCTCCTCGACTCCAGCTATCGCTGGGTCGCAGCACAACGAAGCTGCGCCGCGGCAAGCCACACCGAGTGCAGCGTCGCCAAGAAGGGATAGAGGCTTTCTGTGGCCTTGAACTTCGCGAGGGCGTACTTTCTCAGTCGGATGGGCGCCGTTCAGCGCGCGGCTTTGGCAGAGTAGTTGCTGGCGAGGACTTGTTCGTAATACTGTTCATACATAGGGATCACGTCGCTGGAGCAGAATTTTTTCTTGGCATTGATTCGGGCACGATGTCCCATCTCGCGGCCCCGGTCGGGACGCGAAAGCAGTTCGATCGCATATTTCGCCGCGGTCTTCACGTCTCCGGGTTCGACCAGGTACCCGTCGACACCGTGCACGATCACTTCTGGAACTCCGCCGGTATTCGTCGCAATTACCGGCACTTCGCACGCCATCGCCTCAAGCGCCGCAAGACCGAAGGATTCCAGTTGCGAGGGGAGCAGAAATAGATCCGCTTGCCCCAGTTTTTCCTTAATCCCGTTCTGCTTGCCCAAAAACAGCACGTCCTTTTCCACTCCGCGAGTGCGCGCCAGCGCTTCTGCGGGCTCGCGGTCCGGGCCGTCGCCAATCATCACCAGTCTTGCCGGCATTTTTTCGCGCACCTGCGCGAAAATCTCGATTGCGTCCAGAATGCGTTTCACCGGCCGGAAATTCGAAAGGTGCATCAGAATCGGCTCCCCATCCGGCGCCCACTCTGCCCTCAGCTGAGGGTCCGGCTTCCGAATATAGAGGTCGCAGTTCACGAAATTCGGAATCACTTCGATCAGCCGCTTAATCCCGAATTCCGCAACCGTTTGTCGCAGCAAGTAGTTCGAAATCGAAGTCACCCCATCGCTCTGTTCAATCGAATACCGCGTGATCGGCAAAAAGTTGGGATTGTTCCCAACCAGGGTAATGTCGGTCCCATGCAGCGTCGTAATGAACGGCAGGCGTCGCGGCGCGGCCATCTGCCGGGCCAGCAACGCACTTACCGAATGCGGAATTGCGTAGTGCACATGCAAAATGTCCAGCGCTTCCTTCTCAAAGACTTCCAGCATTTTCACGGCGAGCGAAAGGGTATACGGCGAGTGGTCAAACAGGGGATAGGAAACCACCTCCGCCTGGTGGAAATGAATCCGCGGATCATTGGCATTCATTCGAATCGGCGGCGCATAGGTGATGAAATGCACCTCATGACCCCGGGCCGCCAGTTCCTGGCCAAGCTCCGTCGCCACGACTCCGGATCCCCCGTAGGTAGGATACCCTGTGATACCAATACGCATAGGTGATGTGTGAACCGGTTCGTCCGCCAAACTGGCGTACCATGTTGCCTGCGGCATGGTACACCGATTAGACGTAACGGGGAGAGGGAACGTGACACGCCTGGCCGGAAAAAGCGCGGTGATCACAGGTGGGGGATCCGGCATAGGACAAGCCATCGCCCTGGCCTTTGCCCGCGAAGGGACGCTGGTAGCCGTAGCTGGCCGCCGGAGAGAAAAGCTGGACGAGACCCTGCGCCTTCTCGAGCAGGCTGGTTGTTCCGCACTGGCACTCGAATGTGACGTCACCATTGCAGCGGACACCCAGCGGGTGGTGAGATCCACGGAAGACGCCTTTGGAAAAGTGAATGTCCTGGTCAATAATGCCGGGGCGCTTAGCGTCTCGACAGTTGAAAGCATCTCCGAAAATGACTGGGACCGGGTAATGGCCACCAATGTTAAAGGACCCTTCCTGATGTCTCGCGCCGCGCTTCCCGCCATGCGCCGGGCCGGGGGCGGCTCCATCATCAATGTCGGCTCGGTTTTGGGGATCGTCGCCATCCGCGACCGCGCGGCCTATTGCGCCTCCAAGGGGGGAGTTACCATGCTCACCAAAGCCATGGCCCTCGATCACGCCCACGACAATATCCGCGTGAACTGTCTCTGTCCCTCGATCGTTGAATCCGATATGACCCGAAACTTGTTCGCCCTAACCGAAGCAGGCCGGCAGGCCCGCGAAAGCCGCCTGGCTTCGATCCCACTAGGACGCTTCGGAAAGCCGGCCGATATCGCCGGCCTGGCCGTATTTCTGGCGTCTGAGGAATCCTCCTGGATGACCGGAAGCGTGATCCCCGTGGATGGTGGAGTGACCGCTTACTGAAAGAGGCTGATCCGAATGTCGCGAAAAATGACCCCGGAAGAGAAGCAGGCAACAGAACTTGTACGCCGCCGCATGAAGGAGAGCCAATCCTCGGAACTTCTCGGTTTCGACGTGGAAAGCGTGCACGAAGGGCGAGCGATCTTTCGCCTCGACGTCCGCCCGCGCCACAAGCAGATTCATGGTGTGGTCCATGGCGGCATCCTGGCGGCGCTGGCAGACACGACCGCCGCAATCGCGGCCTACACCGTTATTCCCAAAGGCGTGGAGATCGCAACACTTGAATTGAAGATTAATTATCTGGAGCCGGTGCCCGGCGGCCGCGTGAGGGCGGATGCCCGCGTCTTGCGCAAGGGGCGCAACTTCATCGTCACGGAATGCGAGATTTTCAACGAAACCGGGACACTCGCGGCCAAGGCCCTGCTCACCTTTTCAGCGGCCGGGGATAATACACTCAGGAAGTAGACGATTACTCGTCGCCGCCCTGGGCGGACTCTTCTCCATCTTTATACACGTACTTGATGAAACGTTTGAAGACCATCAGATTCGGCGCCCCGCTGCGCGTCAGCTTGATGCAGTCGCGATCGTACCACTCGACCGCTCCGCGCAACTCTTCGCCTGTTTCCAGCACCACCACCATCGACGTGCGCCCCTGCATCTGTTTGACCCAATAGAAGTTCTCCGCGTGCGTCACCTCGGGAGGCGCAGGCTTCTTACTTGGCACGGGCCCATTATTGTTGTGGGAGCTGCTGTTGTGCGAGGCGCGGGGTGGCGCCTGCTCCTTGACGTCCGCAAAACTGGGACGGTACATGCGGCGATTCACCATGACTGCTCCTTAAACGGATTGGCAAGTTTCCTAACCGTGTGATGCAAGGCGCGGGCGTTGGGTTTCGTTTATTATGACGCGGCAGACGGAATAAAGATAGATGCCTCAGCGCGGAAGCGGCGAGGCACCGGGAGTCGGTGAGAGCGACGCGGCCAGCGCGTCCATCCCAAGCTGCCGGTTAAGATTCCGCCGGGCCCCCGAAGCGAGTTCGTCAATTCCGGAAATCGCGCGCATCACCCAGTTGGAGCTGACGCTCCGCGCGAGCGCTTGGAGTTCCTTAGCAAGGTGCGGATTGCGGAGTTGCGGCGACTTCAACCCGGCGTTCAATTCCAGTAGATCTGAAAGCAGACCATAGAAATCCGCGAGCAGATCCTCGTAGGGCGATTCGCGATCCTTCGCGAGCTGATTGGTGGCCGCGAAAAGCTGCGAAAATCCCTGCCCTCGCGCCGCATGTTCCAAAATCCGTAGAATTGCCTGCCGCCGCTCAACCACTGCTTGCACGTTCATCTCGCTGGCCAACCCCGGGCTGCCCTCCGAGAGTTGCGCCGCCAGCTTCACTTCACCAGATTTCAGGGTGCCTTTTGCCTTCAAAATGTTTTCGACTTCGGCCTGGGGCAGGGGGGCAAAATGAAATTGCATGCAACGCGAAAGGATGGTGGGAAGCAGGTTGAACGGGGAAGGCGCCGTCAAAATCAGCGTTGCCGAACCCGGCGGCTCTTCCAGGATTTTCAGGAATACGTTGGACACGTCGGCGCGCATCGTTTCCACGCCGTCCAGGATAAACACGCGTCGCCGCCCCATCGGTTGAAAATAGGCCGCCCGCTGGACGGCGCGAAGTTGGCCAATGCGCAGCACGGGGCGCGCTACGGGACTTTTCAGCCTCACCGGATCCGGCACCATTACCCACACATCCGGGTGGCTCTGCAGGATCAGCGGTACGCGCTCCACGGTCGCCGCGTCCGCGCTCTCCCCGCGCTCCGCGAGCCCTCGCGCGATTAAGTCGTCCAGGTCAGCCAGCTGCCCGATGCGCTGGCAAGTGGCGCATTCCCCGCAGAAGTCGTCCTTAAGCCGTTCGCAGTTCGCGGCTTGCGCAAACATCCTCGCCAGCGTGAATTTCCCCACGCCCCGGGGCCCGGTGAAGAGCATCGCATGGGGCACGCGCTCCGCTCGCAACGCGCCGCGCAGGGCCGCAACCATCGCCTCGTTGCCCAGAAATTCAGAGAATCCCATCGCTCAGCCTTTCCGCCAGCTCTCCAGCAAAGGTTTTACGGCTTGCAGCGATTCCCGCGCGATATCTTCCGGCACTCGCAGCCCATTGTTCGCGGAATCGTAGCACTGAATCGTGGCCCAGGGACGGCTGCGCGACATCATGTCGTACATCTCCGCCGCATCTTCCAGATGCCGCAGGTTTTGTTCCAGGATATCGTGCGTCGCGGCGGTGTACTTGCGCTCGCTTTTCTTTGCCACCAGCTTCTGCGCCTGGCTTGGCGGCACCCGCAGGTACAGGATCATATTCTCTCTCGGCAGTCCGTAGATGGAATATTCCAGATGCTCAATCCACCGCAGGAATTCCGCCCTCTTCTCGGGCTTCGCCAGGGCCACCTGGTGGGCAAGGTTCGAGCCGATGTAGCGGTCAACGAGCACAATCTTCCCTTCGTTGAGAGACGTTTCCAGCCTTGACTTAGCCTCGAACCGGTCGCCGGCGTAGAGCATCGCCGTGAAATGAGGGTCCACGCTCTCGAGCGGCCCGAAATCCCCGTTCAGGAACTTCCCCACCATCGTCCCAAACCAGGATTCGTACTGGGGAAATCCGGTGGAATAAACCTTGTAGCCGAGGCCTTGGAGTGAGTGTTCGAGGAGCTTGGCCTGCGTCTGTTTTCCGCTACCGTCGATGCCTTCGATAGCAATCAGCAATCCGCGTGTTGTCATGTCTCGGGTTCTTGGCAGGCGTAGACCCACCAGCGCCACACAGTGTATCGGCTGACAGAGCGGCCTGCAATGGCCTCCAGGTTGAGGGGCTGGCCGCGCCCCGCGCAGGGAAGTCGTCGCCGCATGTTAGGATTTTACCGGCACTCCGATGGCGACCACCCCAACAATCCGCGAAAACTTTCACAACGTCCGCGAGAAAATCGAAATGGCCGCGCTCCGTGCCTCCAGAAAACCCCAAGAGATTGTTCTGATCGCCGTTTCTAAAACGCATCCCGCGGGCGCGATTCGCGAAGCCTATGACGTCGGTCTCCGCCACTTTGGCGAAAACCGCGTTCAGGAATGGGAAGGGAAGCTAAGCGCGCTGGCGGATCTTCGGGCTACCTGGCACCTCATCGGCCACCTGCAGAGCAACAAGGCTGCTCGCGCCGCGAAGGTCTTCCACTCCGTCGATTCGGTCGATGATTGGTCGCTGGCTCAGCGGCTTGACCGCGCACAGGCGGAGAAAGGAACTGGCGAAAAGCTTCGTGTCCTCATCGAAGTGCACATGGGCGGTGAAGAAACAAAAAGCGGCGTTTCTGAGGCGGATTCGCCGGAACTTGCGGAACGCCTTCTTGCATTCGCTCATCTCGAACTCGCAGGCTTGATGTGCATCCCTCCGTTCCGGGATAATCCCGACGAAGTCCGCCCGTTTTTCGAGAGGCTGCGAAAGCTGAAGCAACAACTGGAGGCGCGCATTGCCCGGCCGCTCCCCACTCTGTCGATGGGGATGTCCCACGATTTCGAAGCCGCGATTCTGGAAGGCTCCACGGAAGTTCGCATTGGCACGGCGATTTTCGGTACCCGTCCGAAGAATCCTTGAATCTAACGAAGTGAATCCGACGAATGCTTGGGAGAATCTATGACGCTTTTTGCGCCGTTAGAGCTGCGAGAGTTGCAATTGAAAAACAGGATTGCCGTTTCGCCCATGTGCGAATACTCGGCCAAGGACGGGCATCCCGGCAGCTGGCACCTGGTGCATCTTGGCAGCCGCGCGGTCGGAGGCGCTGCGCTCGTGATGACCGAGGCTACTGCGGTGCAGTCCATCGGCCGCATCTCGCCCTCTGACACCGGCATCTATCTCGACGCCCACATCGAGCCGTGGAGGGCCATCGCTGATTTTGTGCGTGATCAGGGCGCGATCCCCGGCATGCAACTGGCACACGCCGGCAGAAAGGGAAGCACCGCCGCACCTTGGCTCGGCGGAGGGAAAGTTCCGCTGAATGAATGCGGCTGGGTACCCGTGGCCCCGAGCGCCGTGGCATTTGATACCAACTACCCAGAGCCTAGAGAACTCACCGTCGGAGAAATTGACCAGATTGTCGAGGACTTCCGAACCGCCGCACATCGCGCTCTGGCCGCGGGTTTCCAGGTGGCAGAGCTCCACGCCGCCCATGGCTACCTGGCTCATCAATTTCTCTCCCCACTGTCCAATTTCCGCACCGACGAATACGGGGGCAGCTTTGAGAATCGCGCGCGTTTTCCCCTGCGCATTGCGCAAGCTGTGCGCGAAATCTGGCCGGAAAAGTGGCCGCTGTTTGTCCGCATCTCCGCCACCGACTGGAAGGAAGGCGGCTGGGATTTGCAGCAGAGCATCGAGCTTTGCAAACGATTTAAGGCTCTGGGCATCGATTTGGTGGATGTTTCAAGCGGCGGCCTGGTCCCCAATGTGAAAATTCCTGTGGGCCCCGGCTACCAGGTGAAGTTTGCTGCCGCGATCCGCTATGAAGCGGGCATCCCCACCGGCGCGGTGGGAATGCTCACGGACCCCGCGCAAGTCGAAACAATCCTGACGACGGAGCAGGCCGATCTTGTCTTTCTAGCCAGGGAACTGCTGCGCGATCCCTACTGGCCGCGCCGCGCGGCGCAGGAACTCGGCGCCAAGCTAACACCGCCGCTGCAATACCAACGCGCCTGGTAGAATCTTCTCTCCTCCATTTCTCGGGCACCGCGCATTTGTAAGTGAGCGAAACCCTTCAAAAACGTGTCATCCTTAGCCTATCCGACAAGGATGGGCGAGGGGCCCGACCTAGTCTCCGCGCGAGAACTTGAGTTTCCTGCGAAGCGGAGTGAGTGATAGGCATTATTTTTCTTGAGAAAGGCTGTAGTGCAAGAAAATTCAACTGGGTCTTGTAAACGATGAGTTTCCTTGAAATCTCCGAAGACCCCACCCGCGGCACGCTGACTCTCAACGTCCGAGTCCAGCCCCGCGCTAGCAAAAACGAAATCGCCGGCGCCCTCGGCGGGGCGCTGAAAATTCGTCTCTGCGCTCCGGCAGTTGAAAACCGAGCCAATGAATCCCTGGTCGCTTTGCTCTCCGATCTTTTGAAAACCCCGAAATCCGCTGTTAGAATCCAGAGCGGCGAACGCAGTCGCAACAAACGTGTGGAGATTCTCGGCGTCACCCGGCAGCAGATTCTCGATCTCCTTCGCCAAGACGCATAGCTGCCGCGTTCAAAATCCTTTGCACCACGGGCAGGAATTCCGTTCATGACCGCAAACATCGAATCCATTCAGAAAGATCTCAAGGCCGCGAAGCTCGACGGCTGGCTCTTCTACGATTTTCGCGGCCGCGACCCCATCGCCCACCGCATCCTGGGGCTTCCGGACGGCATGCGCACCCGCCGCTGGTTCTATTTCATCCCCGCTAAGGGCACGCCCAAAAAACTGGTTCACAAAATCGAAGCGCAATCGCTCGTCAGTCTCCCCGGTGACACTCTCTATTTCTCCGCGCAGGAAGAGTTGCGCGGCAACCTTAGAAAAATTCTCGGTCGCTCCCAAAACGTAGCCATGCAGTATTCGCCCAAAAACGCCATCCCCTACGTCTCCATGGTGGATGCCGGTACGATTGAACTCGTCCGCAGCACCGGTGTGAAAGTCGCCACCTCTGCCGATCTCGTCCAAAAATACGAAGCCTGCTGGAGCAAGTCGCAGCTCGAGTCGCATCTCGCCGCCGGGCGCGCCATAGACAAGATCGTTCAACAGGCTTTTGCGTTCGCGGCGCAATCGGTTCGCGAAAACAAACATCTGACGGAATACGACCTGCAACAATGGATTCGCAAACGCTTCGACGAAGAAGGCCTCACCACCGAAGAAGGCCCCGATGTAGCGGTGAATCGAAACGCCAGCGATCCGCACTATGGGCCCTCGCGCGAATCCTCCGCCATGATCAAGGAAGGCGACCTGCTCCTCCTCGATGTCTGGGGTAAGCAGAAAGCCTCGGGCAGCGTCTACTACGACATCACCTGGGTCGGCTATCTCGGCGCAAGAGTGCCCGACAAGTACGCGAAGGTTTTCACAATTGTCCGCGAGGCTCGCGATGCCGCCGTGGATTTAATCCGGAACTGCATCAAGTCCGGCAAACCTCTGCAAGGCTGGCAGGTGGACCAAGCTTCCCGTCGAGTCGTCGAAAAAGCCGGCTACGGAAAATATTTCTTTCACCGTACCGGCCACAACATCGGCCAGGCGGTGCACGGCAACGGCGTTAATATGGACGGCCTCGAAACCCACGACGCCCGCCACCTGATTCCTGAAACCTGCAATTCCGTTGAGCCGGGAATCTATCTGCCCGAATTCGGGATCCGCAGCGAAGTGGATGTCTACATTGATGAAAAAGAGGCTCGCGTTACTGGCCGAGTTCAGCAGGAGATCCTGCCGCTGCTAGCCTGATGTTTTCAAACTGGAGCAAAATGGACGAACCATCGCAGATCCCAGCAAACGACGGAACCCAGTCTGCTCCGTCCATAAGCGCCGCACCTGTTCTCGGCGAATCCCGTGCCGTTGCTCTCGGCATTGCCGGGTGGCTCTTGCCCGGTCTTGGCCACGCCCTGCAAATGATGTGGGGGCGCGCTCTAGTTGTCTTTCTCTCGGTTGGTTTGCTCGTCTTCGCCGGCGCGTCCATGAAGGGCAACGTATTCACCCGCCAGGGCAGCGATGCCTTTGACACGCTCGGCTACATCGCCGACCTCGGCACTGGCAGCTTCTACCTCTTCGCCCGGGCCGTCGAAACCGGCGGCGCCGACGTTTCCCATGCCGGCGGCGATTACGGCACGCGCCTCCTCGCTACTGCCGGCGTCCTGAATCTCTTGGCTGCCCTGCATGCTTTCGAAGCGGCGCGCGGGCACAAAGCATGACCCCCGCCTCCTCGCTCGAACTCACCCATTTCCAGGCATTTTTTCTTTTTGCCGTCGTAATTTCCGTGGCTTTCGGATTTCTCGGCCGTCGGCGGCCACAGGACCGCGTGAAATACATCCTCTGGTCGCTCTTTCTCTTCCTGCTGGTAGGCATCGGTGTAGGCTGGGCGATGTTTCCCTTCTCTCGCTGAACATTTTCCGGCACATTCCTTTGACCGCGAATTGACAGTGATTTTAAGCGGGTGCTATCGTCATGAAGCAGGGCCGAGGTAGCTCAGTGGTAGAGCAGTCGATTCGTAATCGACAGGTCGTGGGTTCAACTCCCACTCTCGGCTCCATCTTTTCAAGGGGTCCGGCCCGGAGACATGGGTTAACACATCGTACCGGAGACATAGGTTACACTTTTGGGCCGAACGGATTTTCAAGCGGTTCGAGCACCCGAGTCTCCCGATCGAAGTATCCCAGTTCATACTCCATAAAGCTCACCAGCCAGATGTCATCGTGAACTTCTTTGATGCCGACGGCTTGGCCGGCGAAGACCGTACTGAAATTGATTTTTTTGTGGCCGAGGCAGATGCGGCCGCAGTTGGTGATGACGATGGTTTTGTCGTGAAAAGGATAATCAGTGTCCGGGAGTCCCTGGTACGGACGAATAGAGGGTTGGTAGACCTCGGACGGGCACTTCATGTTCAAGACTTCGTGAGGACGTTCGTTGTTGAAGACTTCGATGAAATCATCGAAGCGGGCCTGTTGCTGAAGAAAGTTGGCAACGGCGGGTTTGGTCGCTTCTTTTTTCAAGGTGAGATGCATGCGTTCATGGCGGCCGTTTTGATGCGGATGACCGGGCTGGATGCGTTCAATGCCGATGCCCAAGCGGAGCCACCACACCGTGAGCTTGCTCAAATGGAACAAGGCGTGAGCGGAAGCGAAGGGTACGCCTTTATCACTGCGGATGTTGGCGGGCAGGCCGCGGTCTTTAAAAAGCCTCTCAAACACTGTGAAAGCGTAGTCTTCCTTTATCCCGCCAGTACGGCCAATGCGAACCCCTCGAGCAAGTTCGGCACAAACTTTGTTTGAAACATTGCGGAGGATTTATCTTCGCTCGACCCCGCAAGCGAGCGGACACGGGGGTATACATGAGGAAGGGGGATATTCTTGGCAGGTGGCGGGACAAAACCTGATTTTTTCAAGGCTGGATCAGTCCGTTCCGAATCGCGTAGCGCACCAGGCTGGCTGTTTCATGAATGTCCAGCTTTTTCATCAGCCTCGCCCGGTGCGATTCCGCCGTTTTCACGCTGATGCCCAGGTGTGTTGCGATGTCTTTGGTGGACTTCCCCTCTCCCACCAGCTGCAGTACCTGCCGTTCGCGCCCCGAGAGCGGATCGGCGGCAACATAGCTCTTTGAGAGATACGCGTCCACCACCGCGCGGGAAATTCTCGGGCTTAAATATACCGACCCGCGGCACACCTCCTGGATGGCGTGAACCAGGTCAGAGCCCGCCTGGCTCTTCAGCACATAACCCTTCACTCCGGCGCGCAGCGATTCCGTTACATACTGCTCTTCATCGTGTTGCGTCAACAGAATCACTTTTGTTTTGGGAGAGCACTTCTTCAGTTCGCGCGCCGTGTCCACGCCGTTCAGCACCGGCATGCTTATATCCACAATAGCCACATCGGGATTCGCCTCCATCACCGCGCGCAGAACCTCCTGACCGTCTGATGCCTCAGCGACGATTTGAAACCCGTGTTTCTCCAGCAACGCCCGCAGTCCCTGGCGAATTATGGCGTGGTCATCAGCAAGCAGAATGCGTGTTGGCATAGCTCCGTATCTAGACTAGGGATTCCGTTTGCCCGCATCAATCCGGTGGTTTCCGGGGTTCCTGCAGGGGTAAAGACCTGAACTGAAGCTGGCCGAATTTCGTAGGTCTTGCGTGGAAGAAAAACCATCGCAAAGCGCCTGACCGGGGTTGAAGGCCCGGCGTTGATTTCTGGAGCAGAACCCTCTTAGGGCTGGATCAACCCGCGCCGGACCGCGTAACGCACCAGGCTCGCCGTCTCGTGGATGTTCAACTTCTGCATCAGTCGCATCCGATGTGATTCGGCCGTCTTTACGCTGATCCCCAGCACCGACGCCGTATCCTTGGTGGACTTTCCTTCCGCAATCAGCTGCAGCACCTGCCGCTCGCGAACCGTCAGAGGATCCGCTGGGCGATCCGATTTGTTCCGGTATGCTTCCATCACGGCGCGCGATATTCCAGGGCTAAGGTAAAACTCGCCCCGGCAGACTTGCCGGATCGCCTGTATCAAGTCGTTTGCCACCTGGTTTTTCAACACGTATCCCTTGACGCCAGCCTCCAGCGCTTCATGGATGTATTGTTCCTCTTCGTGCTGGGTCAGCAGAATCACTTTCGTTTTAGGGGCGGTGCGAGACAATCCCCGGGCGGCATCTATGCCGTTCAGCGTCGGCATGCTGATGTCCAAGATCGCGATGTCCGGATGGTGTGCCTCGACCAGCCGCACCGCATCCTGCCCGTCGGACGCTTCCGCCATCACCTGAAAGTGCTCCCGCTCCAGCAAGGACTTCAGTCCCTGGCGAACAAGCACGTGGTCATCCGCGAGTACGATTCGTGTTGGCATCATTACCCTCCAGTGGAAGTCGCACGGAAACTTCGGTCCCGTGGCCCGGGCTCGATTCGATTCGCATTGTTCCCCCGATGGCGCTCACGCGTTCGCGCATGGCCACAAGTCCCAGCCCCTTCCGGGGCGTGCCCTGGCCGTGGCGCATTTTGAATCCCGCCCCATCGTCACGGATGCTGCAACACTGCGTGAAGTCTTCTCTCCAGGCGCGGATCCACACATTGCTCGCCTTCGCGTGCTTGACGGCGTTCGTCAGCGCTTCCTGAACGATACGGTAGAGCGTTGTCTCTGTGGTGGTTGGTAGCCGCCCTGAAACCGTTGCGTCGATGTGGATCGGCAGATTCGCTCGTTTTGAAATTCCGTCCGCCAAAAAACGAACCGCTGGAATCCAGCCCAGATCGTCCAGAATCGTCGGCCGAAGTTCATGGGAATACCGGCGCAGATGCTTTTCAACCTCGTTCAGCAGCTCTTTAATCCGCGTGAACTGCGCCTGTTGCGCTTCGGGCATTCCCAGTGCAACGTCCGCCAGCGCCAGGTGTACGGCGACCAGCAATTGCCCAGCTTCGTCATGCACCGCATAGGCGATGCGCTTGATCTCTTCCTCCAGAGTCTCGTTCAACTGCCGCAACGCTTTCACCGCATCCTGAAATCCGCGATGCGCCATTTCATAAGGCGAAACGCACTCTGCAAGAAATTCGGCGCTGATTCCGAGCAACCCCTCTTTTTGCTGCTTATCCTCCGTCGCGCGAACCAGATCGATCAGGGCGTGGTGATGCAGCGAAGCCAGTTCCACTACGCTCAGTTGTTCCGCGAGTGCCCTGCGCCCCAGTTCATAGGCATGGCCCAAAGCCACTTCGCCGCCCCCTGCCGCATATTCGCGCAGGGCAGAGCGATACTCCTCCTCGAAATTCTCCAATTTCCCCTTCCGTCGCGTCGCGGTCTTCATGGGTTGATCCCCGTCAGCCGCGCGACCAGCACCAGCGCATCATCAGTCCGGCTGCGATACTGGTTTAGAATCCTGTCTGCAGCCCTTTGTGGATTCTCCCGCGCGCTGAGGCCAGTCGAAAAATCGCTTTGGATACCGTCTGTGGCAAAGACGACAGCGTCCCCTTGCGAAACGGGGAGCACGCTGGCCTGCAGGGAGGGCAACTTGGACCCCACCACACCCGCGCGGAGCAGAAGCGGCTCCTGCATATTGTGTTCCTTTCCGTCCGCGCGCAGCAGCACTCCTTGCACGTTGCCGACTCCAAGCCATGTCATCATTTTTTGCACGGGGGAGATGAAAGCCAGGCTTAGCACCGCTCCGCGCGTCCCCTTTAGCTTTTCGTGACACGCCTCGACTAGTGAAATAACCGGCTCGTCAGCGGAACTTCGCAGAACTGCAGCGGCAGTTCTGGCGGCCTCGGCCGCCTCTTCGCCGTGCCCGATGCCGTCAATCACGGCAATCAAAACTCCGCTTTGATTGCAGCAAACCATATGCAGGTCCCCGGACTCGCCCTCGCCCACCCGCGCATGTTTGGCCAGCCCATACTCGATCATTGGTTCGTTTATTGTCTCCACTTCTTCACCGCCACCATCGTTCCCTTGCCGGGTTGGGAATTGATCTCAAACTCGTCCATCAGCCGGCGCACTCCCGGCAGTCCAAGTCCCAGGCTTCCTGAAGTGGAGAAGCCATCACGTAAAGCCTGGCGAATATCAATAATTCCCGGGCCATCGTCGGAGGCGATAACCAGGATCCCGCTTCGGCTTGATCCGTGGATTCCTTTCAGTTTGATTTGGCCTGTGCGCGCATAGGACACGATGTTTCGTGCCAGTTCTGAGATTGCCGTGGCAATCAGCGTGGCGTCACCAGAAGAAAAACCAAGTTCGCCCGCCATAACCCGCCCTTTTTGGCGGGCGATCACGATGTCCTGGTCGGAGTTGATTTCCACCCGAATTTCGCCAACCGACACAATCGCTCACCCTCACTTCGTGATTCTGAACCTCTCGTTCAAGTACGCTAGCCCTTCTTCCAGGTCCAAAGCGGTCGCAACCCCTTCGAGCGTCAGTCCGAGCTGTACCATAGCAAACGCAACCTCCGGCTGGATCCCCACGATCACTGTTTCCGCGCCGCGCAGCCGGATCATGTGAGCAATCTCGCGCAGTGTCCGCGATGCGAACGAGTCCATTACGTCCATAGCGGTTACGTCCACGATCACCGCTCGCGAGCGAAACTTTACCACCTGCTGCACCAGTCCCATTCGCAATTGATTCAGATCCGCATCGGAGAGCGCGGCCTGAAACGTAGCAATTAAAAACGCTCCCTGTTTGAGAATGGGGACTTCCACTAGCTTTTCCCTCCGCCCGGATTAATTTGGTTCCGTGATGGACGCCACTTTGTATCCCAGCAGTCTCTCCGCTTGTTCGATTCCGCCCTGCAAGTCGCCGACCGTGTTCATCTTTCCCAGGTCCACGCCGATCGTCACCAGGGTTTGCGCGATTTCGGGCGAAAGGCCCGTCACGATCACGGTCGCGCCCAACAGCCTCGATGCTTCCACCGTTTGCACCAGGTGGTTTGCCACCGTGACGTCCATGGCTGCCACACCGGTGATATCAATCACGACCACTTTCGCGCGATTCGTTCGAATTCCGCGGAGCAACTGCTCCGTCAATTGCCGCGCGCGTTGCGGGTCGATCACGCCGATGATCGGCAGAATCAGCAATCGCTCGCGCACCTGAAGGACCGGCGTCGAGAGCTCACGGATCGCTTCCTGCTGCTGGCGGATAACGCGCTCGCGCTCTTGCACGAAGCCGACCGCCACGGTATTCGCAATGCGGTTCGCCGCCGGCTCGTAGGCGTCTAAAATGCGGTTCAATTTCTTGAAATCGGTCTGGTATTTCGCAAACAGGGAGCGCGCCAGCACGTCGCGCAGCAACAGCACGATTCCAACGACTTCGTGCGTCTCAACGCCTCGCGGAATAATACGTTCGGAAAGGTTTCGCGCGTAAGCCTGCAGCGCTTCGAACGCTTCCGTTTCCAGCGCTTCCACGTAGCTGTCGTAGACCGACGTCGCCTCCGCGAAGATTTCTTCCTTGGTCATCGCGGTCAACAACCGCGTTTCTGAAATGCGCACCACCCATTCTTCGCGCAATTGCGTTCGATTCTGTCGAAGGTGAGCGACAAGTTCCCGAAGCAGTTCGGATGGTTCTTCGGTGCGCTTCAGTTCGATGTCCGTGGAGGTGTTGTCTCGCTTCGCCATGAAAATCTTCTCCTGGGCGCAAATTGTCCGTCGTCGGGCCAATCCGCAGTGTGAATCCGATAGGGACTTGATAGTGAATACCATCGGAAACCTAGTTCCTCAATCAAGCAAACTACCCCAAGTTGCCTCAGGTAAACACCTTAGTATTTTGCGGGTCGGAAGTACACTTCGGATCCCGGGTTGTGAGTCAACCGCCTTTGTTTCAATAGTTTAATTGCACTCCTGAGGTATTCGACGCAAGCCCTCCGACAAGTTATGGTACTTGTGCTCCCCTTAAGCTTGGAAATTTACCGGATTTTCACAGGCGTGGCATTTATAGGAATACGCCACCCGGGTCCCTCGATTTCGATAGAAATCCGGCGGGCAAGGCGGAAGTTACAGGCGTGACTGTCTAGACGGCAGCTTTTCCTGCGGCGCTGGAAGATTGCTTCGCGCGGCCCGGTGTCGTTTCCGGTCCGGTCCAGACGCGGCGCAACTCTTCCGCCCTGCGGATGACACGATCCGTCAGATCCTCGGACGGCCGCGCAATCCTCGCTGATTCTTTTTTCGCATTTACCGGAAAGATCTCAAGCGTCTCCAGTTTCTCGAACACCTGTTTCATCGCCCGGTCGGGATTCCTCAAAAAATCCGTGCTGCGGATTCTGGTGAAAATCCACCCCATCCGTTCCAGCACCGCCTGCCGGTCCATGTCTTCGGGAATTTTGTCCAGCGGATGGTACCGGTCCCCATCACATTCAATCGCAACCCGCCTCCTTTCGCCTTCCACCACCAGATCGATCCGGAACGCGCCGACCCGCCATTGCGGCTGCACGCAATACCCCGCATCGAGCAGACGCTTCATGACTTCACCCTCGAAAGCAGATTGCACGCGATTCTCTTTTTCTTCCAGCGCTCGCATCAAATGGCTCGGGTCCTGGGCATGTTCGATCAGTTGCCGGCGCAAATCGTCGGCCTTCAAGTCATTTTGCGGGCTCAGCGAATGGACCACCCACATCTGGTCGCGTGCACGGCTCGCGGCTACGTTGAACCGCTGCTTGAACAACTCCTGATCTCGCAGGGAGAGCGGCCCGCGTTGCGCCGTATCCACCAGCGAAATAAATACCACGTCGCGCTCATCGCCCTGGAATTGCGCCGCATTTCCACAAAGCAACCGGTGATGCTCGCAAAGATCCGGCGAGAGATGCTTGCGCAACAGGTTGTCGATCTCAAGGGCCTGTTCGTCGCCCACCAGCGAAACCACACCGAAGCTGGTCGGCTGCCCCGCCTCATTTTTCTGATATTCCGGCTGTTCGATCGCCGCGGTCAGCAGGGACGCCACGGCAATGGCTTCCTGCCGGTTAATTTTGCCGTCCCGGCTCGATCCGCCCACCCGGTAGGCGAGGGTGTGCGGCCGGACCTGCACGCGGCTGGCATCACGCAGCGGCTTGATCCGCTGGTCGTAGGAAATCATGTTGCTGAACTGGATGATCTCCGGCACGCAACGGAAATGCTCCACCAGGCAGGTCGTCCCCCCAAAGGATTGCCGCGCCAGGTCATAAATGGAAATTTGTCCGTCGTAGAGATCCGAATTCGGCACCCCTTGCAGGTACTGGAAAATAAGATTCTGGATGATCCCCAGGTCCTGGCCCACCGCGGACGGGCTCACCTGTTCATGGTCCCCGACAACCAACGCCGTCTTGCCGAGATAAAGCGCCACCAGCGCCATTACGTCGCTCTGGCTCGCTTCATCAATGATCACCACATCAAACCGCGTGTTGCAGGGATCAAAATTCTCCACCACTCGCGACAGTGGCATCACCCAGACAGGAACCGCGCTGCGGCATTCGGACATTTTTCTCGCCGCTTCCGTTCGCAACAGCGAAACGCGAATCCCGTGGCCTTTGCCGATGCGGCGAATCGTGTCCAGCCAGCCAACCAGCGCCTGCCGCTGCCGCGAAGAGGTTCGCCGCGCCTGTGCCGACCACGCTTGCGTGTCAATCAGCCTCACCGTCACGCGGCGCAGTTGTTCCCGCAGTTTTTCACTTTTCGCCTGCAGGGCTTCGATCGAAACGCCGGCGCGCCGGTCGAGTTCGTCATTGAGTTGCCGCCACGTCCAGGCTGACGCAGGATCGCGCGGCGGTTCGCCCCTGCCGTGCGCTCCGGTACGGTTTCGAATCGCGCCGGCCCACGCGGGCGCTGCGCTTTCCAGCTTTGCAATCAGCGCGCGGCGCAGATCCAAATCCGCCTGCTGGCTCTTAAGTTCGAGCAGCCGTTCATAAGCCTCGCGGTATTCACTCGAATTTTCGTCCATGACCGACGAAAGCAGTTTCGCGGTGGCTTTCGAGGATTTTGCGGCCCGCCCTGCCAACTTCAGCCCGGCTTTCAGGTCGCGCAACTCCTCCTCGAGTTCGAATAGCTGTTGCTTCTTGATGCGCGATTCAAGAATGGGCAGCAGGGAATCCGTCACCGCCTTCCCGATCCGCACCAGCTCCCCGTGAGCCCCGACGACCGCCGTCTGCTCCCCCAGAAATTTGTCCCACTTGAAATCGAGATCCGTCAGCTGCTCCTGCAAAGGAAGCCAGGTTTGCTCGTGCCACCCCAGGCAGTCGTCAAGCGCGTCACAATATTGCATCAACGTTTTTTCGACTTCCGTTCCCATCTGTCCGGAATTGGGCGTCCCCAGCGTCGCCATCTGGCGATCCCATCGCCCGCCAAGTTCCCGCCGCAATTTCTTCAGGCGCGCCAATTTCAGCAGCGCGATGAAATGCTCGGAGTTGCGCGGAGGCGCGTTGTTCACCTTTGCCGATTCAATGAACTGGCTCCATGTCTTATGGGTGAACAGGGTGAACGACCCCAGCTTTCCCCCGTTCTCAAGATACGCCAGAATCTCGCCCGCGATACGCTCCTGGTCCTCAAAAGCCGGATTGTCGGGAAGCTCAGGGCCGTACTTGACGAAAGACTCCTGCGCATTGGCCGCATCGCGGTGAACCAGCCGGACAAACTCGATCAACTGATCCCACGGTTTCCGGTGGGCGCCTCCATATTTTCCTGCGTAGACCGCCTCCAGCTCCCACTTTTCTCTTCCCGTCAAGGGCTCCACGGCTTGCGTCAAACTCGCCGCCAAGGCCTCCAATTCCTCCGGGCTGCCTTCTGGAACACCGCTGCGCCACAAATCCGATCGCAGCTCCAGTTCCTCCATGTTCAACCGGTTGCGCTGATTCAGCGAAGCTTCAAACTCCTCCGGTCTAGGCAGTAGGTCAAGCTCCGGCAATTGTCCCGCAAGTTCGATCTCATCCTCGCGAGAAAGGGAAGTGTTCGTCCGGTACAAATCGGCCAGCTCCCCGGGAGTAAGCGGCAGCCGAGCCACCGCGGCGACCGGGCCCGGAATCCAGCCGAGCGATTCCTTTTCCTTCGCCGCGCTTCGCGCCGCGTCGGCCGGGGGCCACGTCTTGCCTGCAATCACGATGTCGCGGTATTCGTCTGCCCGGGCCTCCGCAAGCTGCTTGCGGGTCTCCTCCAGCTTTTTCAGGATGTCTCCGCGTTCCGATTCCAGTTTCTTGGCTTCCAGTTCCAGCGAAACCGCATCGGCGCGCGAAAGCCTTTCCGCGATCGAGCCCACCGCACTCTCCAACTGTTTCCGGCTCTCCAAGTCGCTTTCGAGCAGGCTCACGCACAGTGGCCGCAATTCCGGCACGATGTGGTGCCGCACCATACGCAATGCCTTGGTGGCCTGGCTGGTAACCAGAACGCTCTTCCCCTGCGCCAGCAAATGCCCGATCAGATTGCCAATCGTATGTGTCTTGCCGGTCCCCGGCGGGCCTTGCACCAGAACTCCACCGTGCAACTCCAGTTGCTGCGCAATTCGGATTTGCTCCGGGTTCGCGGGCTTGCTCAACAAGACTTCCCCAACGCTTTCGGCCGCCTCAATCACCCGTGGCTCCGGCTGTTCTACAGCTCGATTCGGCAACTCTTCACCGACGATGTTCAAGAGCGACCACGGGAGGTCTTCCCGCGTACGTAAATCCGCAAGGATGCCTTGAATGGAAGCCGCGAATCCCAGCGTACGGGCACGCAGAAATACCAGCGGGTCTCGCCCGATAGAGGGGTCGCCCTGCTCTTCCGCAGGCGCCTTCTCTTCAAGAAACTCTCCGCGCGGCGATAACTGGATAACCAGCCGCTTCAGAAATCCTGATGTCGAGCCATTCACCAGCGGATGAAACCCTTGTTGTTCGAGCTCTTCACGGCACCGTCCGATAGCCCGCCCATCCACATCCGTCATCGATTGAAAAAGCGCCGAGTACAGCTCAACGGGATGATCGGCTTCTGAAAGAGTGAACTCCGGCACGGCGGCATTGAAGTGCAGTTGCAGCCGCTGCAGGAGAATCGGATGGTAAATATTTCCTTCAGCCCGCTGCCAGCTCAGTATGCCGTCCCCCAGAACAAGCTCCACGCGCTCGGCCTCGCGCTCGATCCGCCCATAGAGCGCGTACAACGTCTCAAATACCTTCATCGCCGCGCGAGCCGGCCGCTCGCTCTCGGCCCACTCATCGCGCGAAACTTTCCACCGTTCCAGCGCCGCGACTCTCGCTTTGTCTTCGTCGAACTTCGCTAGGCGCGGGTCCCCCGATCGATCCTGCTCGGCCTGGCTTTCCCGATAAGCGATTTCCTCCGAAGGGTTGTCCCACCCGGCCTCCAGCCAACTGTCAATCTCATCCGGCGGCTCCGGGGGCCGTGTCAACACAGGCCGCTCTACCTTCAGCAGGAATTCTCCGCCGCCATCGCTCTCGCCGGTCTGATTTTCCTTGGCCTTGATTTTCGAGGAGTTGCTTCTAGCCGCTCCGCGTTTGATCGTCGGATGGCTCGGCAGGCTGTGCAGCCAGAGGCTCCACGGTTGTTCGCGAATCTGCCGTTTCGCGGGGTTGCGGTGTTGATTGAGCGCATCCAGGTAACGGAAGACGCGCGTGAGTTTGTCGCGAGCAATGCGCAGTTTATCGGAATCCATGTCGGCACGCCTTTTATGGACACGTATAGGAGATGAAGTGGGCTGTGGAACCCACAGAGTAGCAACGTCCTCCCAACTTTCTCAATAGAACCTCGCTAGTACCCCCTGCTATCGCTCTTAAGTCCAGAAAATCAAGAACTTGTGGCAAACCCGCTGATCCCGCCCAAGCGCCTATATTTCCCCCAGTCCAGGCCCCCCTTTATCCATAACCGGGCAGCGCGCTAGTGGGAGAGTTGGCTTCAAGAAGCCAGGCCGCTGTCCCGGTGGTGTCCTTATCCCTTACCCAAGAACGAACCCGTACGCTCTACAAGGAGGAGCAGAATGCGAGCAGCAACGGTTGCAGTTCTCTTGTTCACCACGGCCATGGTGCTTCAGGCCAAGGAACCACCCGCCTATGAAAAGGCCACGCTGGTTAAAATGGATTCCTCGGCATGCGGATACTCCGAAAAGGATGGCAAAACCATAGCCGGTGAGATTTTTGGAACCGACGGCCAGCACAAAAACACCAGGCAGGTGTTGTGCCAGCAATATGTCCTCGAGACCGATCGCGTGACGTATCGAATCCAGCCCAAGGACGACAAGCATCCGGTGCTTTTGCCCGTGGGCGAGACCGCCCAATTCCGGATTCATAAGGACAAAATGCTGCTTCGAGTCCCCGAAACGGACGGCAAAGAGCGTGAATACATCGTCCTGTCGATGACCCCACGGACCGACGTTGCCGCCAATCGGCCGACTGCCACGGTAGCAGGCGGTACCCGGTA
Organism: Acidobacteriota bacterium; assembly: GCA_013289665.1. Taxonomy (GTDB): domain Bacteria; phylum Acidobacteriota; class Terriglobia; order Acidiferrales; family UBA7541; genus Acidiferrum. Next base: position 153,378 of record JABCZN010000001.1, read on the forward strand.
GGCGGTACTGCTCAGGTGTTCACAACAAGTGGGGCAAGCCAATTGACCCAAACCAGGATTCGAGGGATTCCACCCTCCTGAATTCCTGCAATCCTTCCTTTTAACGACATCCTCGATTTCTTCCAGCGGTAACGAATTACTTTTGGTGAGCTTCTGATCAGGTTTCCCTTGTCCCTCCCAGCTTCCTGCCTCAACATGAATCGCAGTGGGGGGTAGGCCAAGTGCGGCCGGGCCATGGCGTCCGTTCTTGAAATCCAGAATCTTCAGGTTTCCTATTTCTCGCGCGAAGTCCGCTCTCGCCCGGTTTTGTCGGGCGTAAGTTTCGATCTCATGCCGGGCGAAATTCTGGGTGTCCTCGGTGAATCCGGTTCGGGCAAAAGCACGCTCGCGGCATCGGTCTTGCGCCTTCTTCCGCCAAACGGCCAAGTCGGCGGCGGCGCCGTCCTGTTTGAAGGCAAAAATCTTCTTCAGGTCAGTTCCGAGGAACTCCGTCAAATCCGCGGCAATCGAATCGCTCTCATCTTTCAGGAGCCTTCTCTCGCGCTTCACCCCACCATCCGCGTCGGCGAGCAGGTTCGCCGCGTGCTGGCTGCTCACCAATCGTCAGGCAAGAATGATCTGGACCACCGGACGCGCGAAGTTTTCAACCGACTTTTTGCGCAGGAAGCGGACCGTATCCTCCGATCCTATCCCCACCAGCTGAGCGGCGGCCAGCGGCAACGCGTCCTGATCGCCCAGGCCATCGCCTGTAATCCCGCGCTCGTGATCGCCGACGAACCGACCGCCGCCCTTGATCCAGTAACCCAAATGGAAATCCTCCGCGTATTTCGGGACCTCCGGGAACATCTCGGCCTCGCTATGATTTTCATTACTCACAACCCGGCTCTCCTCGCCGGCATTGCCGATCGCATTCTGATCCTTTACGCCGGACAGGTGGTTGAATGGGGTCCCGCGGAAACCGCGCTACGATCGCCGAAGCATCCCTACACGAAGGCGCTGTTTGAATCCATTCCCGCCGGCACCGGGGAAACGGAAAAAAGCCGCAAGACCAGCCTTCCGGTCATCCCCGGCAATTCCTCGCCGTCCTCGCTGCCGCGGAAAGGTTGCTCCTTCGAGCCGCGGTGCCCCGTGCGAATGGACGTTTGCAGGGAATTTGAACCTCCACTGGTGAAGTTGGGGCAGTCGCACATCGTCTCTTGTTTCAAGTACAAGGAGTGAGGTAGCTCCCATCGGCCGAAATATGGAACCCATTTTAAAAGTCGAGAATCTTACGAAGCGCTACGCGAAGCGAAACTCTGCGCGCACGCCACAGGAGTTTCTCGCTCTCGACAGCGTATCCTTTGCCGTTTCCGCCGGCGCTACGCTCGCCATCGTCGGCGAATCCGGCTCCGGAAAAAGCACCCTGGCCTCTTGCATCGCTTGTCTGGAACCGCCGACCGCCGGCAATTTTTGGTTCGAAGGCAGAAATCTCGCCCAATCCGCAGAGTCCGAACTTCGAAAAATTCGCCCGCAAATCCAACTTATCTTTCCCGATTCCGCAAGCGCACTGAGTCCAAGATGGAGCATTCTTGACATCGCCGTTGAGCCCTTGGTCTTACAAGGAAAACTTGGCCGCAAGGAAAGGAATGCTCGCACATTCTTTTTGCTCGAACGAGTCGGCCTGGCCGCGGACATGGCCGAGCGCCCAGCTGCAGAATTAAGCGGTGGTCAGCGCCAACGCCTGGCCATCGCCCGCGCCCTCACTCTCGATCCAAAAATTCTCATCCTCGACGAAGCGCTCTCGGCCCTCGATTGTTCTGTTCAGGCCCAGATCGCCAATGTCCTTCTCGAACTCCAAGCCTCTCGCGGAATGACCTTCCTTTTTATCACCCACGACCTTACTATGGCCGCCCACCTGGCTGACGAGATCGCAGTCATGAGCCGGGGCCGGATCGTCGAGCAGGGCCCTTCGACAAAAATCGTTCGAAACCCCGACCACGATGCCACCCGGCAACTCCTCGCAGCAGTGCCGCGGCTTCCTCGATCACCTTGGCCGGCAGCCCAACCATGATGCGTTACCTCCTTCGCCGCCTGGCGCACGCCTTCTTCCTTATAATCGGCGTCTCCGTTCTCACGTTTCTTTTCACCACCCTTGCGCCGGGCAACTATTTCGACGAGATGCGCCTGAACCCGCAAATCGCGCCGGAAACCCTCGCGGCCTTGCGAGCCCAGTATCAACTCGACCAACCGCTGGCTATCCGCTACGCCTCCTGGGTGAATTCCGTGCTTCACGGTGAGATTGGATTTTCTTTCGCTTACAACAGTCCCGTGGCCCCTCTTCTTTTAGTGCGTGCGAAAAACACTCTCCTGCTGACGCTAACCGCAACAGTAGTAGCTTGGGCGATCGCCCTCCCGCTTGGAGTGTGGAGCGCCGAACGCCTCGGGCGACTCCCAGATCGGGTGATCTCCTGGAGCACTGCAGTGCTTCTTGTCATCCCTGATCTGGCCCTTGCTCTCGGGCTGCTCGTTCTGGCGTTAAGAACCGGATGGTTCCCCGCGGGCGGAATGGCCTCCGTGGACTTCAAATCTCTTTCTTCGCTCAACAGAATTCGCGACCTCGCAAGGCACATGACGCTTCCGGTAGTCGCGCTCGTGCTTTCCACCCTTCCTATCCTCGTTCGCCACGTGCGTGCCGCCGTCGCGGATGTCCTGCATGCTCCCTTCCTCCTGGCGGCCGAAGGCCACGGCATTCCCCCCCGCACGCTCCTATATCGGTATGCTCTCCCGGCCGCGGCAAATCCGCTCGTCTCTCTGTTTGGGTTCAGCATCGGCGCGCTCTTGAGCGGCTCACTTCTGATCGAAGTCGTGATGAGCTGGCCGGGCCTCGGCCCGTTCCTCCTGGAAGCCATCCTCGCTCGCGATATTTATGTCGTCATCGGCGGCGTCTTGTTTTCCACCATTTTCCTTGCGGCCGGAAATTTCCTGGCCGATGTGCTCCTCTACTGGGTAGACCCGCGAATCCGCACGGAGAGCGCCTCCCGATGACCCGTCGCCGTAAAATCGTATTCTGGCTGTTCGTCCTCGGCGGCCTGCACGGCATAGTCCTCTGCGCCGGCTTTTTTGCGCCCTATGATCCGGTCGAACAAGATCGCATAAATCCTTACTTGCCTCCGATGCACTTGCATATTGTGGATGCCGAGAAACACCTCCACTTGCGACCCTTCGTCTATGCATCTCGACTCCGCCCCGGCACCTTCGACCAATACGTCGAGGACATCCGACAAACCCGCCCGCTGAAGTTTTTCGTGGCCGGTGCTCCATATCGCTTGTTCGGCTTCCTCCCCGCGCGACTCCATCTCTTTGGAGATGGCAAGGAGCGAATCTATTTGCTCGGCACCGACGCCTTTGGCCGCGACCAACTGTCCCGGCTTCTCTTCGGCGGCCAAATCTCGCTGTTCTCGGGTCTTCTCGGCGCAGGTTTTACGCTCAGCATCGGATGGTGCATTGGCGCCGCCGCCGGCTACTACGGCGGTTGGCGAGACGACATGCTGATGCGCCTCGTCGAACTCTTCCTTGCCTTGCCGTGGCTCTATCTCCTTTTCGCCGTCCGCGCCTTCCTTCCGCTGACGGTGAACCCGCTCAAAGCCTTTTTTCTCATCATCGCGGTCATCGCCGCGGTAGGCTGGGCACGGCCAGCACGCCTCGTCCGCGGCATTGTCCTCAGCGCCAAAGAGCGCGACTTCGTCCGCGCGGCCCGCGGTTTTGGCGCCTCCAGCTTCTATATCCTCCGCCGCCACATTCTTCCTGAAACCAGCAGCGTCCTTCTGACCCAGGCCGCGATTCTCATTCCTCAATATGTCCTGGCAGAAATGACCCTCTCCTTCCTGGGCCTCGGTGTTCCCGAACCCGTCCCCAGCTGGGGAAATCTCCTCTCCAATCTTCAGCAATACAGCGTGCTCGTCTCCTACTGGTGGATGTACCTGCCCGCCCTCGTCATGGCGCCGTTCTTCCTTGGATACCTGGGCTTAGCGAGCGCGTTGCAGGAAAGCTCCGACGCGTACAAGATAGAAAAGAGAAGTCTTGGGAGCCTGGCGTGAGAAAGCGTCCCGGTACGGTCGCACATTGCCGGATTCTTTTCCGGCTGTTCATCATTTTTTTCGCACTCATTTGCCAGCCGACCTTTACGAAAGCGCAGCAGAATAATCCGAAAGAGGAATCGCGCCTACTCTCGGGAGAAATCGGCCGCTCCGGCGGACGCCTGGTGGTCTCCCTTCGTGGTGAACCAAAAACCCTGAATCCAGTGATTGCTGCCGACGCCAGATCCCGCGAAATCATTGGCGTCATGCAAGCCGATCTTGTCCACATCAACCGCGCCAATCAACTTACCGAGCCCGCTCTGGCCCAATCCTGGAAAATCTCTCCCGACGGACTCGCTTACACGCTCGTCCTGCGGAACGGTCTGAAATTCTCCGACGGGCGGCCGATGGACACCGACGATGTCCTCTTTTCCTTCCGCGTCTACCTCGACGAAAATACCCATGCTCCGCAACGCGACCTTTTGATCGTCGGCGGCAAGCCAATCGCTGTCCGAAAGATCGACGCGCAAACCGTCGTATTTCAAATGGCCAAACCATACGGCGCCGGCGAGCGACTCTTCGACGGTATGGCCATCCTGCCTCGCCATCTTCTCGAAAAGCCGTTCCAGGAAGGCAAACTGGGGCAAATCGGTTCCCTCAGTTCAGCTGCGGATCAGTGGGCTGGACTCGGCCCCTTCCGCTTGAAGGAATACGTCGCTGGGCAGCGACTGGTCCTTGAGCGCAACCCCTACTATTGGAAATTGGACAGCGAAGGCAACCATCTGCCCTATCTCGACGAACTGGTGTTTCTCTTCGTTCCGAACGCCGACGCTCAGGTCTTAAAATTTCAATCCGGCGAAACCGACATGATCAGCCAGTTGGGCGCGGAAAATTTCTCCGTGCTCTCCCGCCAGCAGAATGGCTTCACTGTAACCGACGCCGGGCCGGGCCTCGAATACAATTTCTTGTTTTTCAATTTGAATGACCTCGGCGAAAAGGCGTCGCCGGACTTCGAGCGGAAACAGAAATGGTTTCGGGATGTAAAATTCCGCCAGGCGGTCTCATCAGTCGCGGATCGCGAAGCCATCGTCCGCCTCGTCTACCAGGGCCGCGGCGCCGCAATCTGGGGATTAGTAACTCCGGGCAACAAGCGCTGGGGCGACGCGAACCTCGCTCACCCCGAGCGCTCCCTCGAGCGTGCTCGGGCGCTTCTTAAGGAAGCCGGCTTTTCCTGGACCACCGGGCCGAACGGCGAATCCACCCTTCAGGATTCCGGCGGCAAACCGGTGGAATTCAGCATCCTCACCAGTTCCACCAACGCCGATCGCGCCAAAATGGCGGCGCTCCTTCAAGACGATCTAAAGCAGCTCGGCATGCGCGTGCAAGTCGTTCCGCTTGAATTCCGCTCATTGCTCGATCGGGTCACGCAAGCCAAGGAGTACGATGCCTGCCTCATGGGCATCGCCAGTTACGATGCCGACCCGAATTCCGACATCAATGTCTGGCTCTCGAGCGGCGGCACGCATCTCTGGAACCCCTCTCAACCGCACCCGGCAACTGCATGGGAAGCGGAAATCGACGGCCTCATCGAGGAGCAGATGTCCGCCCGCACCTTCGAACAGAGAAAAAAGCTCTACGATCGTGCGCAGGAAATTCTCGCCGAGTATCAGCCCATGATTTTTCTCGCCAGCCCGGACATCCTGGCCGGCGCAAAAAATTCCCTCGGCAACTTCCATCCCGCAGTCCTCGAACCCTACGTTTTGTGGAATGTCGAGCGGCTGTATCTAAAGAGTGGGCGGGAGAACGCCACTCGATGAAGTCGGCGAGGACCAAGGCACCAGCCCCGCCGGCAACAAAGTGGAATGACACGCGTCTCGTGAAAGAGTGTCTCCGCGGAAATGAAGCTGCCTGGGCCCAGCTCATTGATAAATACAAAGCGCTCATTTATTCGATCCCCATAAAATACAACCTGCCGCCGCATGAGGCTGCGGATGTGTTTCAATCCACCTGCGTCGAACTTCTCGTGCGCTTACCCGAATTGCGCGAACCCCGCGCGTTGCCCAAGTGGCTCATGCAGGTCGCTCATCACGAGTGTTACCGTTTAAAGCGATTAAGCCAGCGTGTGGTGAGCCGCGACAGCGAAGAAAATTCGCCCGAACCGGAGACGCCGCCACTTGCGGAGAACCTTGTGCAACAGACACAGGAAGAGCAAATGATCCGCGAAGCCATGGCGATCCTCACGCCCCAATGCAGCCGCTTGGTGCAGATGCTTTTCTTTGAGACCCCGCCGCGTCCTTACGCCGAAGTCGCCGCCGAGCTGGGTCTAGCGCTGGGTTCCATCGGGTTCACCCGCCAGAAATGCATAGAGCGGCTCCGGCGGCAGCTCGAAGAACTTGGTTTTTACTAATGCCCGCAACGCGCGCCAAAAACTCCCCTGATGTGCTCCTCGCCGAGCTCGGGCAACTTTCGAGCGAGGCAGCCCGCCGCAAATTTCTTTCAAAACACCCAAAGCTGATCCGGCAATCCACGATCGAACAACTCGCCCAACTTGTCGTCCAGCGCGTTCGCGTCAGCACAAAAGAAGCGCTCTCTCTCGCCGAAGCCGCCATTCTGATCGCCAAACGTCTGCGTCGCAAAGAAGCCCACGCGCTGGCCTTGCGGGCCATGGCTAACGCGCTCTATTCCACCGGCGATTATCGCGCCGCTATCGAGCATCATCAGCGCGCGATCCAACTCTATGTGTCCTTGCACGCCTGGAAGGAAATGGCCCGGACCCTGAGCAGTTCCCTGCAACCCCTGATCCTCGTAGGTGAATACGACCAGGCTTTTCATGCGGTTGAACGCGCCCGGGTAATCTTCTCGCGCCTCGGCGATGCCTGGCGCCTGGCCCGCCTCGAAATAAACGTCGGCAACATTTATCACCGCCAGGACCGCTTCGAAGAATCCATCGCGCACTACGAAGACGCCTACCGCGGCCTTATGCCCTACAAAGACGCCGAGGGTATCGCCGTCGTCCTCAGCAACATGGCCGTCTGCCTCATCAGCCTCAATGATTTCCCCCGCGCGCTGGCCACTTATCAGCGAGCGCGCGCCTTCTGCCACGAACACAACATGCCGCTGCTCGTGGCCCAGGCGGATTACAACATTGCATATCTCTACTATCTCCGCGGCGAATATAGCCATGCGATCGAAGCTCTCTACGCCGCCCGCCGCGCCTGCGAAGCCACCGGCGACGCCTACCATTTCGCACTTTGCCACCTGGATCTCTCCGATATTTATTTGGAGCTGAATCTCAGCGAAGAAGCCCGCGAAATGGCTCACGAAGGCTTCCTCCGTTTCGAAAAGCTCGGCATGGGCTACGAAGCCGCCAAAACGCTCGCGAACGAAGCCACGGCCTACGCCCAGCAGGGCAAAACCGTCCAAGCCCTCGAGCGATTCACCAAAGCCCGCGAAATGTTTGGCCGCGAAAAAAATCTGGTCTGGCCCTGGCTGATCGATCTCTACCAGGGCCTGCTGCTTTTCCACGAAGGCCGCTATTTCGAGTCCCGCCGCCTGTGCGCCGCCGCCGCCGCTTTTTTTGATCAATCCGCACTTCCCGGGAAGGCGGTCCTCGCGCATCTGGTGCTCGGGCGAATTGCCTTGCAAGTTGGTGATCCCGCCGAAGCACAAAGAGAAACCGATGAGTCTCTCGCGCGGTTAGCGGACCTTCAGACGCCGGTCCTTGCCTATCAGGCCCGTTTGCTGCAGGGACAACTCGCCCAGGCTCGCAACGATCGCCCCGCCGCTCTTTGCGCCTTTCTCGCCGCAAAAGATTCTCTGGAAACCATGCGCAGCCGCTTGCAAGGCGAAGAACTGAAAATCTCCTTCCTCAAGAACCGAATGCAGGTCTATGAAGCGTTGTTGGATCTTTTCATTTCCGGCGATGGCTCGGATGCCACCGCAGAAGAAGCCTTCGCGTGGATGGAGGCCGCGAAATCACGCAGCATGATCGAAATGATTTTTCAAAGCGGCCAGAGCCTGCCGCTCGGTGAGGCTGGCCAGAGCGACCTTGTTCGCAGGATCAGGGACCTGCGCGAGGAACTCAACTGGTACTACCACAGGATCGAGCTCGAGCAACTCCGTCCCGAGGAAAAATCCGGCGAACGGCTGGACACGCTGCAGAAAAAAGCGCAGAGCCACGAAAAAGAACTATTGCGAACTTTGCGCGAGCTCCCGGCTCGCGAGCACGAAAGCACCACGCTCGAAGTTCCCTCTGACCTTTCCGTCCGACAGCTGCAATCCGCTCTTCCGCCGGACACAACTCTCATCGAATATTTTTCGGCCGGTGACCGGCTCCTCGCTGCCGTTATGAACAGAGCCGAAATACGGATCCTGCCCGTAACCGTGCTTTCCCGGGTCACCCATATTCTCCAATTGCTCCGGTTTCAACTCTCCAAATTCCGCATGGGCAGCGGGTATGTCCGCCGATTCGAAGACCCGCTCTTGCGTGCAACGCAAAGTCACCTCGAATCCCTCTACAACGAACTGATCGCCCCGCTCCGCCCATACTGCCAGGGTCAGCGCCTAATCATCGTTCCCCACGGTCCGCTCCATTTCTTGCCTTTCCATGCCCTGAGAAACGGCGAAGAGTATCTCTCTGACTCCTTTACGGTTTCCTATGCCCCAAGCGCCTCGGTTTTCTTCGCGTGCCAGGGGAAACCGGCCAGCTCCAACACCGGCTCCCTGGTTTTCGGAATCCCCGACGAACGCGCGCCGCAAATCCTTGAAGAAGCCCAATCCGTTGCCCGCTTATTACCGCACTCGTCGCTTCACACAGGGAGCGAAGCAACGTCCTCCTTGCTTCGCGAAAAAGGCCCACAGGCGGGGGTGCTGCATATCGCCACGCACGGCGTGTACCGCCAGGACAACCCGATGTTTTCCGGAATCCGGCTGGGCGATGGCTACCTGAATCTCTTCGACCTCTACCAGATGAGATTAAACGCCAACCTCGTAGCGCTCAGCGGTTGCGCTACGGGCATGAACTTCGTCGCCGCCGGTGACGAGTTGCTGGGCCTCCAACGCGGCCTGTTCTACGCCGGCGCTTCCACGCTGCTGCTGTCTCAGTGGGACGTCCACGATCAAAGCACCTCGGAATTAATGCAACTCTTCTATCGCGAATACCTCCGCACCGGCGAAATGCCCAGCGCTCTGCAACACGCCATGCAGCGGCTCCGCGAGCAAAATCCCCATCCCTATTTCTGGGCCCCGTTTGTCCTTGTCGGCAAACTAACTGATTCCACAAGACTTAACTAGCCACAAAATCACTATATTTTTTCGCCCCGTCCCCACCCTTATCTGACGAGGGTAAAACTTTCATCCCGTTCACTGGGGAGTGCGCGGGGTGCCTGAGAGGATTCTGGGGGAATGATGGAACATTTTAACTTGGAGAAATGGATCGACTTTGTGAATCAGGCCGTGACCACGAACGAGAAGCTGCAGATGGACAAGCACCTGAAACTTGGCTGCGAGTCTTGTCAGGCAACCGTCTCGCTCTGGCAGCGGGTTCGGGAGCGAGCGGCCGTCGAAGGGAATTACCAGCCTCCGGAAAGCGCCGTGAGAATTGCCAAAGCGGCATTTGCAGGCGCGGGGCTGGCATCTCGCAAAAAAGGGTCGGCCAGCCGGGTCAAGCTTCTCTTCGACAGCTTCCTGCAACCTGTCCTCGAAGGAGTCCGTTCTGCCGGCGCTGGCACACGGCAGATGCTTTATCGCGCGGACCCTTACCAGATCGACGTGCAGCTTGAGCTGAAGCCGGGCGGGAACCACATTGTCGTCACCGGCCAGCTCCTGAATTTGAGCAACCCGAAAATGAGTGCCCCGGGCGCCCGCATACTCGTTTCCAATATGCACGGCGACGTAGTACATACGGTTGCCAACCAATTTGGTGAGTTCAGTGGTGAAGTCAAAAACAGCGGTGACCTGCAACTGACTTTCGCCACTCCTTCCGGCGAGCCGATTGTGATCTCGCTCCGCGAAGCGCTGGGCCGTTTGCCGGAGGAAAAGGCATGAAACACGGCCAATCCATCGAGTTTCCCCGCGTCCCCATCTTGGTACGAAAGTACCAAGCCAGATGGGAAGTTTGTTTAGACAGAAAGACATGCTCGTACTATTGGCTCGGAAAGTCTTCCCTCAGAAACTTGCAGGGACACGTCTCGCGCCAATCGAACGAGTAATCCACTTGTGGGAGAGCCCCTTAGGGGTTGCAAACTATGAAACGATTCACCCTCGGCGTCGCCATCATCGCCCTCATGCTTGTTGTCCCAAAGCCTGCGGCGGCTCAAAATCGGTATATCGTTCGTACCACGGGAGGCCTGTCCTCCGTCCTCAATCTTTGCAATCTCCTGCATTGTCAGGTGCAGGGCGGCCTGGACGGCCCGGTCGGCCAGAACTTCCTTGTCACCTCAACCGACAATCTTCTCCTAAACCTTGTGAACGGTGCTTTAAACGTGGTTGAATCCCTGCTGGGAATCGTTAGTGTTGAGGCGGACCGCCTCCTGCCGATCCCGCAAAGGCCGCTTCCATCCATCCCTCCGGGTCTCTACGATACCGCTCCGGTGAACTATTTCGGCACGGTTGTTTGGCACGGTTATGCTGCGCAGCCTGCGGCCCAGATTATCCGGCTTCAGGACGCTCAGAACGGTTTTCGCATCAGCGGCACTGGCATTGTTGCTGTGATTGATACGGGCGTGGATGTCAATCACCCCGTTCTCCAGGCCGTTCTGCTGCCCGGCTACGACTTTACCCGCAATCAGCCCGGCGCTTCGGAATGGCTGGACGTCAGTAGCTTGCCGACTGGCGATATCGATTCCAGCTCCGAGGATCAGCAGCCCGGATATGTGCAGCAATCCACGGCAGCCGTTCTTGACCAATCGACAGCCGCGGTCCTCGATGGCCCGGACTACACCGCCTTCGGCCATGGCACGATGACCTCCGGCCTGGTCCATCTGGTAGCCCCCAGGGCCCAGATACTTCCTCTCAAGGCCTTCTCGTCGAACGGGACCGGCTATCTTTCCAACATCGTCGCGGCTCTCTACTACGCCGTTCAGCACCACGCCAACGTGGTGAACATGAGCTTCGACCTCACTTCGAGTTCGCCGTCGCTCACTCAGGCCGTTTCCTATGCCAACAAAGCCGGTGTCGTCCTCGTCGCGGCCGCCGGAAATGAAAGCACCAGTGCACCCGTTTATCCCGCGGCGCTGAACAATTACGTGGTCGGCATCGCCTCCACAACGAATTGGGACAGCCGCTCCACCTTCTCGAACTACGGCTCCGTGGACGTCCTGATTGGCGCCCCGGGCGAAAACGTCATCAGCACCTTCCCTGGCGGAACTTATGCCAGCGCTTCCGGTACCTCGTTCAGTTCGCCGCTGGTTGCCGGCACCGCCGCTTTGATGCTCAGCGCCAGGTCGTCCATGAATCAGAATCAGGCCTCCAGCGCTCTTTCCCACGCAATCAAGCTCACGCCGGATCTCAATCACGGGCGGCTCGACGTCTACCAGGCCGTTTCCGCCTGGGTGAACAGCTCGGGCTCCTCGTCCGGTTCCGGCACTTGCGTGTTGTTTTGCTGGTAGCTCCAATGTTGAATCATCAGACTCCAGCGCTCTCGGAAGGATCCCCCGTATCCGCGACGCTGGAGTCTCTCCGCATCAAGCAACTGGAGGAACAGTCCGCAGCGTTACGCAATTCGGTAATTTGCGCATTCAATCAACTCCTTGATCTGAAGGATCTCAACACGGGAGTCCACAGCACTCGTCTCGCGGAATGGGGCATGCGCGTCGGGCAGGAACTCGGCCTCGAGGAATCCGAGCTCCAGAATCTCGAAGTGGCCGCGCTCCTGCACGACATCGGCAAGGTCGGCATCCCGGACGCAATCCTCCGCAAGCCCGGGCGTCTCGACCCGGACGAATACGCCCTCATGAAAAAACATTCCGAGTATGGCTGGGCCGTTTTGCGCATGCTTCCCGGTTTCGAACGCGCGGCTCTCGATATTCTCCACCACCACGAATCCTTTGATGGCAAAGGCTATCCCGCGGGCCTCAAGGATACGGAGATACCTGTCGTTTCCCGCATCGTCTGCGTGATTGATGCGTTTGATGCCATGGTTTCTTCGCGGCCTTATCGAAAAGGCCTGCCCTACGAGGAAGCTGTACGACGTCTCAACGAAGCCAGTGGCACTCAGTTTGACCCGGTTGTCGTCCGCACCTTTCTATCCTTTGCCCAAGCCGAAATGTCCACCGTCTTCGCCGCCGCCGGCACTTCCGTTTCCTCGGCCCTGTAGCGAGAACCCGCAATCTCCTCCGAGAAGCGCTTGGATTCAGGTATCCACCTTAGGAGGATTTCCGTATTTTCCCGCCTATGATTTCCCACCGTTTTGGTTTTACTTATCCGCAAGCTGGATCTTGGGCGGGCAGGGATTGCCTGCGTTCACGCAGTCGTCCTGGCTGCACCAGGAAACGATTGACCGCAATCGAATCAGAATTCGCGAAACAAGAAACGCTTTTCTAAGGCACGAAGGCCAAGCCAAGTTGAGGAAAGGGAACAGGGAACACGGTTGCAAGCGGTCATTGAACGAGGGCCGACCGAATACTGGGAGGCAGATTGTAGCGGAGGAATTTCCGAGACATGAAACGCCCTATGTGGCTTGCGGCTGCACTGTTAACTTTACTCTCGACCACACCAGCCCGCGCCGATAACCGCTTCATTGTTCGTTCCACGCTGGGCACCAGGGCTCTTACGCAGCTCTGCCTGCTGCAGAGTTGCACCGTTGTGACCGCGATTGATGGAACGTTGAACCAGGTCTTCCTTCTGACGACACCCACAGCGATCGACCCGACGATTTTTCTAACTCTCTTGCGGAACACGCCGGGCATCGTCAACGCCCAACTCGATCAGGTGCTCAGCCTGGTCGGTGGCCTCAACACTGTCACCACGCCGCCCTCAAGCCTGACAGACAGCACGCCAGTAAACTATTTTGGCACCACGGTCTGGAACGGCTACGCCAACCAACCCGCGTCCGGGATCGTACACGTTCAGGACGCGCAAACCACGTTTCAGGTATCGGGCAAGGGAATCGTCGCCGACATTGACACAGGGGTCGACCCCAATCATCCCGCCCTGAAAAGCGTCCTCCTGGCAGGTTACGACTTCACTCGCAATCAACCGGGCGGGTCGGAGATGACGGATTTCACTTCGCCCGCTCCCTCGCCGTGTCCCAGCTGCCAGCCCGCCATCGTGAATCAATCCACGGCTGCGGTTCTGGATCAATCGACCGCCGCGGTTCTTGACGGCAACCTGCAATACGCGGCGTTCGGTCACGGCACGATGGTGATGGGAGTCATCCATCTCGTCGCCCCGAACGCGCAGCTCCTGCCCCTCAAGGCATTTCATTCCGATGGCACCGGCTACCTCTCGGACATTCTGCGCGCCATCTATTACGCCGCCCAGAATAATGCCAACGTCATCAACATGAGTTTCGATTTCAAAACTTCGTCTCAGGAACTCTCCAGCGCGCTCGACTATCTAAACAAACTCAACATCATCTGCGCGGCTTCTGCAGGCAACGACGGCGCGATGGAAACGGTTTACCCCGCAGCGCTGCAGACCGATGTAATGGGCGTCGCGTCCACGAGCGACCTTGACACCCGTTCCCCATTTTCAAATTTTGGCAACGCCATTGTCTGGGTCGCCGCTCCCGGCGAAGCAATCATCACCACCTACCCCTTTAGCACATATTCCGCGGGATGGGGAACGTCCTTCAGCGCTCCTTTCCTCAGCGGTGGCGCGGCTCTCTTGCGCGCCCTTAGGACCGACATCAACCAACCACTCGCCTCTGCTGCCATCGCCCACGCGCAATTTGTTGGCGCCGACATGGGCAACGGCCGCCTGGATTTGCTGATGGCCCTCGCCGCGTTGCCAATTGGTTCCAGTTCGCCGGACTACAGCGTTGCCACTGCGCCCTCCGGCGCGACCATCACCGCCGGGCAAATCGCAAATTTCTCAGTTTCCGCGGCCCCTTCCGGAGGATTCAACCAAACTGTAATCTGGACTTGCACGGGAGCGCCTGTCGCATCCACTTGCACTATCTCGCCTGCTTCCTCATCAATGGACGGCACAAACGTCGCCACCTCCACCGTCTCCGTCGCCACCACCGCGCGTTCGACTGCGCCACCGCCCGACAAGTTTCCCTTCGCCCCGCCGTCCCCGCGCCAAGTTCTTCCGATATTCATCGCATGGCTACTCGTTGTGCTGATCCTGCACAAGTTGAAACGTAGGGAACGTGCCAGGCGGTTGCTCAGCGCGGCAGTCGTCCTGGTTCTTCTAGCGCTTTGTAACTCTTGCGGTTCTGGAATGGGTTCCAGCCCTCCGCCGACCGAAGGCACTCCAGCGGAGGCCTACACGATCACGATGACCGGTACTTCAGGCAGCCTCAGCCACTCCGCCTCGTTCCAGCTCGTAGTGAAATAACGGGCGCCCCCAGCCCGCCTCGCGTCCGATCCAATCTGAAATTCAGCCAATGCCTTAGTGACTCTTCACAACCTTTCCGCATAACGCGCGAGAACAATTCTCTCTGTCACCTTTCCTTGCGCGACAATCTCGCTCATCAGGTTAAACTGGCAGCGCACGATTTTACGCGCAAGGAGATCTCCCATGAGCAATGGTGGCGGCGGACGTTCGGCAGGCGTCGGCATCTGGGGATTCGGCAGCATGCTCGCGATAACTTTGTCCTGGAGCTTGCACCACTCCATCTTCTGGATGATCGTTCATGGAATCTTTGGCTGGTTTTATGTTGCCTACTGCGCGTGGATAAAGTGAGCTGCAGGCAGCCGAAATGACGAATAAGGGAACCCACGCGCCCCCCGGTCCGAAAGGCCTGCCGATTCTGGGCCTGGCGCTCGCTGTTCGCAACGACCCGCTGGGTACTCTGCAGCGTCTTGCTCGCGAGTTTGGCGACGTTGTCAGCATGCCGGTGATGCGCATGAGCCGCGTCCTGGTGAATCGCCCCGACTACATCCAACAACTCCTCATCCTCGATCATGCAAAGCTTCACAAGAGCACGCTGACGAAGTTGGTCGTCGGCCCATTGCTCGGCCAGGGTTTGCTGATCAGCGAAGGCGATTTTTGGCGTCGTCAGCGCCGACTTGCCCAGCCCGCCTTTCATCGCTCGCGTACCAACGAGTACTCCCCGGTGATGGTCGAATGCGCCCTGGAACGGATGAGGAACTGGCGCGGCGGAGAAACGCGCAACATCGCCGAGGAGATGATGAAGCTCACCCTCGAGGTAGCGGTGCGCACACTGTTCGGCACCAGCCTCGCGGGCGATTCTGATTCCATCGGAAAGGCCATGACCTTTTTGATGCGCCACTATCTCCGGCGAGCCCGCACGCCGTGGCGCGTCCCCGAAAACTGGCCCACCTTCGCGAATCGCCGCGCGCGCCGCGAAGTCGAGTATATGGATTCGCTCATTTACGGCATTATTTCCGAGCGCAAGAAAGACACTCGGCCCCGCAACGACCTCTTATCCTTGCTCATGTCCGCCATGCACGAAGATGGCAGCCAGATGAGCGAGCGCCAGGTCCGTGACGAATCCATGACTCTTTTCGTCGCCGGCCACGAGACCACCGCTCTGTCTCTCGCGTGGACTTGGTACCTGCTCGGCGAAAATCCCGCCGCCGAATCGCGCTTAGCCGAAGAACTTCGGTCCGCACTTGCCGGGCGTCCAGCGGAAGTGTCCGATCTCGAGAAACTTCCTTATCTCAATGCGGTGGTGCACGAATCGCTGCGGCTCTATCCGCCTGCTTTCATCATGGCTCGCATGAATGTGGAAACCGTCACACTCGGCGGGTATGAAATTCCACCGCGCACCACGTTGCTCGCCTCGCAGTGGGTGATGCATCGTGATCCCAGATTTTTTGAGCAGCCCGAGCAGTTCCTCCCCGAGCGCTGGCTCGACGGACTCGAAGACCGCCTGCCCCCGGGCGTCTACTTCCCGTTTGGCGACGGTCCTCGCCGCTGCATCGGGCAAGGGTTCGCCCAACTGGAGACGGCGCTGGTGATCGCCGCTATCGCCCAGAAATTTCGCTTCCGCCTGAGAGGAGGCTTTCCGGTTGTTCCCGAGCCGCTGGTGACCTTGCGTCCAAAATACGGAATCGAAATGAGCATCGAATCGCGTTGAACGCGTTACGTCTGTTTTATTCAATCCCCAGCTTATGCTGCAACTGTTCCAGGCTGACGCCCTTGGTCTCGGGATAAAAGAGCAGTACCACGACAAATTGCACTATCATCATCGCTCCAAAAAGCAGAAACGGCGCGCCGCCCGAACCCTTCGCGACCTGCGGGAAATAGTAGGCGATCAACGCATTCATCACCCAATGTGAGGAGCTACCCAGCCCCTGGCCCTTCGCGCGCACGCGATTCGGAAACACCTCGCCGATGTAGACCCAGATCACCGCTCCCTGCGAAATTGCGAAAAACGCGATGTACGCCACCAGCAGCCACAGCAGGGAACTGCGGTGAGTTTGCGTGTAAAAAACCGCCGAAACTCCAAACAAGCATGCCGCCGTCCCCACAGCGCCTATCAGCAAAAGCGTTTTCCGGCCCAGCTTGTCGATCATTGTCATGCCGAGCAGCGTCGCCACCAGGTTCATGCTGCCAATCGCCACCGCCTGCAAGCCTCCCGAAATCTTGTCGTAACCCGCAGCCGCAAAAATATCGTTCAGGTAATACAAAATGGCATTAATTCCGGCGAGTTGGTTGAACATTCCGATCGTGATGGCCAGAAAAATCGGCAGGCGGTATTTCCATTGAAACAGCGGCTCGGACGTCTGCAGTTTGTCGAGGTGAATGGAATCCACGATCTCTCGCAGTTCGCCTTCCGCGTCCTCCGCGCCCATCGATTGCAGCACGCCGTGCGCTTCTTCCACTCGCTTCTGCGTAACCAGCCAGCGCGAGCTGGGCGGAATTCCGAACAGCAGGATCAAAAAAATGAACGCGGGGATCGCCGCAATGCCCAGTTGCCAACGCCACTCGGCATCTCCCAGCGCAAACCGGGCAATGATGTAATTCGAGAGATACGCCATCAGAATGCCGATGACGATGTTGATCTGAAACATCCCCACCAGGCGCCCGCGGAGTTTCGCCGGTGCAAGCTCCGCAATGTAGACGGGCCCTAGCACCGACGAGCCCCCAATCCCGATCCCTCCGATGAAGCGCGCGGCCAGCAGCACGTACCAGTTCCAGGCGAATGCGCATCCCAGCGCGGAAATCACGTAGCATACGGCGAGAACCCTCAGCGTTTCGCGGCCCCCATATTTCTGCCCGGGGATACCAGCGGTCATGGCGCCAATCACGGTTCCGATCAGCGCCATCGAGACAGTTAAACCGAGCTGCTCCGGAGACAGGTGATAAACAATCGTTAGCGCTTGGGTGGTGCCGGAGATAACCGCGGTATCAAAACCAAAGAGAAAACCGCCCAATGCTCCAACCGCCGCCGCTGTTGCCAGATTTTTGTTCACTAGTTTGACCTCGTTTCGCGGCATGACTGTACCCCGTTCCGTGCCGGGAGGCGAGTGAGGAGAGAGTGACCCTTCCGCTGTGCTCAGGGCAGGCTGGTGATTGGTGACATGTGATGTGTGTCCAGAACCTATGAGCGGTTCCGACCGAGCAAATTGGGTACGATGCAAACCATTTCCTCATTCAGGCGAGGAGGTGTGCAAATGATTACCCCTCTACTGGGGTTGCCTGAGGAGTTCCGCTTATCCGACTGGGGATTGATCCGCTTTGTCCTTGTCTGCCAAGGGCTTTGTCCCAGGCGGCATGGGTAGAACGCTGCGCTCTGCGTTCCGGCGCACAAGATCATCCATAAGCCGCAACCCAGCCCAGGCTGTTATTCTGAACTGTGACTGCAATGCCGGACACCGACACCCAGACCCCGCTCCGGACGGGCTTCCTCCGATCCGTTATTCGATGGCTGGTCATCGGCGTGGCGCTTCTTTGGTCGCTTGCCGCCCTGATCCTTGTGGCCGCCCGGTGGATCAACCCGCCGACAACCGCGGTGCACATGCAGCGCCGCTTGCAGGCCTGGATTCACCACACGCCGTATCGCGAACATTACAAATTCATTCCCCTCAGCCAGATCTCGGCCGATCTCCAGCACGCGGTCATCGCCGCTGAGGACGCGCACTTCTACCAGCACCATGGATTCGATTGGCACGAGATGCAAATCGCCGCCGAAGACGATTTGGAAGGCGATCGCACTCGCGGAGCTTCTACCATTACGCAGCAACTCGTAAAAAACCTCTTCTTTGGAACGGGCCGCTCGATCCTCCGCAAGGGCGCGGAGGCCACGCTGGTGCCGGTGGCCGAATTCGTCCTCGGCAAACACCGCATTCTGGAGATCTACCTCAACGTGGTCGAATGGGGCCCTGGTATTTATGGTGCAGAGTCGGCTTGCCGTTACTACGACGAAACCGCAGCCCGAAATATCGGCCGGCAACAGGCGGCACGGCTCGCTGCAATTCTGCCGGCCCCCCTGAAGCGACGACCCGATCGCATGAATAACTACAGTGCGATTATCCTTAAGCGGATGGGCCAGAAGGGTTGGTAATCGCAACTCGAGGCGAATGAGCTCGGTGCAAACGCGGACTGACTCAAACACCGAGACCCTCCGGCCCGGGTGAAGTACGCGGGGCGCAAAAACCGCGCTTCGCTCAGCCGAGGCCGGTTGGCTGAAAAGGCAAGCGTTCGATAGGGGAGGGAAAATTTTTCGGTTGTCAGGGGACTGGGAACATGGCATTGTCTCCCCGCCGGGCAACCGGGACACAGCGGAGTTCCCACATCATTTTTCAGGGACGGGTGTACGAGTGCGCGGTAGACGGGTGAATAAAAACAGACAGCCGGGGCACGGAAAGGCCCGGGCAAGGTCCGAAATGCTTTTGAAACTGGAGTTGCAAAGCAATCCGGAAGCGTTGTGCCTCGTTCGCGCCACGATCGAACGCGCCGCCGAAGTCATGCACTTTCAAGACGCCGAAGCCCGCGCCATCGTCCGCTCCGTTGACGAAGCTCTTGCAAACGTCATGCGCCACGCTTACGGCGGCCGCTTGGGGCTCCCTATCGAAATGATCTGCCACAAGCTGCCCGGCGGCGAACAGAAAAGCGCCGCAGGCGGAATCGAAATTCTCCTGGCAGATAGAGGCGTGCCGGTTAAACCAGCAACGCTCAAAAGCCGTCCTCTCGATGAAATACGGCCCGGAGGACTGGGACTTCATTTCATCCGCGAGAGCATGGATGAAGTTGAATTTAGCCGCAAGAAAGGCAAGAATCTCTTGCGCATGGTGAAATATTTGTCGCCTACTCCCCAGGCAGCAGCATCGGAAGGAGAATAGAAAGTGCAGATAGCAGCCCGACCGGCAACTGGTGGCACGATCCTGGATATCACCGGGGACATAGACCTGGCGCACTCGCCGGCGATGCGCAAGGCGCTGCTCCAGGAAATCAGGGAGAAAAAGACGCCCAAGGTGTTTCTCAATCTGGAAAAAGTCCGCTACATTGACAGCTCCGGCATCGCCTCACTAGTCGAAGGACTCAAAGCCTCCCGCGACCAGGGCTCCCGCCTTATCCTCTACGGCCTTAGCAAGACCGTCCGCGAGGTCATGGAGCTTTCTCGTTTGCAGAAAATTTTCGAGATACACGATAGTGAAGCCCAGGCGCTTGCTTCCTAGCGTCCGAGCCAGGTCTGTTCCCCGCAAAGGTAGCCAGAACACGTGGAATTCTTTGGGAAAATAGGCAGCTCTGTCGAAGGCGGCTTGGCCTACGTTGGCGCGCTGACGTCGCTGGCCGGCCGAGCCGCATATTTCACGTTCATCGGGCCGTTTCAGGGCAAGCCGCTCCGCTTTCAGCGCGCTGTGTCGCAAGCGATGGAAGCGGGTGTTCGCGCCCTTCCCATCCTCTCCCTAATCACTTTTTTCATCGGCTTGATTCTCGCGTTGCAGGCAGCCTATGAACTTCGCCGTTTCGGCGCCATCAGCTTCGTTGCCAGCGCCGTCGCACTTTCCATGACTCGCGAACTGGGGCCGCTGATCACCGCGGTCATCGTCATCGGGCGCTCCGGCTCCGCGTTTGCCGCCGAACTCGGCACCATGAGAGTCTCCGAGGAAATTGATGCTCTCGAAACCATGGCCATCAATCCCGTCAGCTTCCTGGTAGCCCCCAAATTCATTGCCATGATCCTGATGCTTCCGTGCCTTACGATCTGGGCCAACTTCATGGGAATTCTCGGCGGCTCATTATTCGGAGTCGCGCAAGCGGACTTCACTTTTCCCCGCTACATCATCGCTTCCCTCGACGCTCTTTTCATGCGCGATGTGGTCACCGGCCTAATCAAAAGCTTCATGTTCGGCGTCACCATCACGGCGGTCGGCTGCCTGGAGGGATTGAACACCACCGGTGGAGCCGAGCAAGTGGGCCGCTCCACCACTCGCGCCGTGGTCATGTCCATTTTTCTTGTGATTCTTGTCGACCTTGTCTTTACAATGCTTTTCTACTTCCTGGGAGAACACTAAGGGTTATGGCGCCATCGGTGGAAAATCTGGGCGTGGACGAGTCATTTGATGGCCCGATGATTTCTCTGCGCGATCTCCGCGTCAGTTATACCGGCAGGGAAATTCTGCACGGAATCAATTTTGACGTGCAGCGCGGCGAGACGCTGGTCATCCTCGGTGGTTCCGGCTCCGGGAAAAGCACGCTCCTTCGCACGCTGGTCGGCCTGGAAAAGCCAACTTCCGGACAAGTCTGGATTCGCGGCAAGAATTTTTCCGCCATCTCCGAAGTCGAACGTGACGAAATTCGCAAGCGGCTCGGTATGTCCTTTCAAGGAGGCGCGCTCTTCGGTTCCATGACGGTCGGCGAAAATGTGGCTTTGCCCCTCCAGGAGCATACCAAGCTGGAACCAACCACAGTTGAAATTATGGTTCGCCTGAAACTCGATCAGGTTGGCCTCTCCGGCTTTGAGGATTTTCTCCCCTCGCAATTGAGCGGGGGCATGAAAAAACGCGCCGCCGTTGCTCGGGCACTCGCGATGGACCCGGAAATCCTTTTCTTCGATGAGCCGTCCGCCGGCCTGGACCCGATCATCGCCGCCGGCATTGACCAACTGATTCTGGAATTGAAGAAGGCTTTCCACATGACCATCATCGTGGTGACGCACGAACTGGCCAGCGCCTTTCTGATTGCGGATCGGATGGTGCTGATCAACAAGGGAGACGTTGTCGCGCTCGGAACCACCGAAGAAATGAAAACCAGTAAGCATCCGCGGGTTCGCCAGTTTCTCGACCGTATCCCAGAACCCGCGGTTGCACAGGAACTTGATTATCTGCAGATGCTGACGGAGCCCTCCTCAAAATCAGGCGAAGGGCGTCAGGGGAAGAGCAGGTAGAGATGGAAGCAAAACGCGAACAGGTTTTTGTGGGACTTTTCGTAATTATCGCCGTGGCCCTGCTGATTGCCACGGTATTTACGCTGTCCGGCGCATTTGCCGGCCCTGCGCGGCACTATCACGCCAAGTTCCACAATGCAGCGGGACTGGAGCGGGGCGCAACCGTGCGGTATGAAGGCGGCCCGAAAATTGGCCGGGTGGAAGGCGTCAAGATTGATGCCAAGGATCCAACCTTTATGGATATGGAATTCAGCGTCAAGGATGACTTGCCGATCAAGACCGACAGCCGGGTTGCCATCCTGAGTTTCAGCCCGCTAGGCGACAATCACCTGGAAATCAGGGCCGGTTCGCCCGCCGCGGCACGCGCCGCGGAGGGCGCGATTCTTCCCGCGGATCAGTACGTGGGCTTCAATGAATTGACCGCGGAAATCAACAGGGTCATGCCTCAGGCCGAGGATTTGATGAGCAATCTGAACGTGCGCGTGAAGGAATTGAGCGTGACGATCGCCCGCGTCAACGATCTTCTGAACGACCAGAACCGGGCCAACATTTCCGCAAGCATCACGGACATTCAGGGGATGTTGCGCGAGGAACGCCCGGTCATCAAGTCCGCACTCAACAATGTGAATGGCGCCAGCGTTAAACTCGGCCCCATGCTCGACGACCTGAGGAAGACCTCCGACCAGGCCAATGAAACCCTGAAAAAAGTCGACTCCATGATCGGCGAAAATCGCGAGGACCTGCGCGCCTCGATCAAGAAACTTCGCGAATCGCTGAACAACGTCTCCAGCATTACAAAGCGTGTTGACCAGACACTGGATATCAACTCGGAAACCATCGACGAATTGCTGATGAACATGCGCGATGTTTCCGAGAACCTCAAGGAATTCACCGACATCATCAAGACCCGGCCGTCTGAACTGATCCGCTCCACCAGCCCCCACGTACATAAACCCGGAGAGCATCCATGAGACTCAGCGATTGCAGCACTCAGCGAAAGCTATCCTTGCCGGCGTCAGTCATGCGTATGGGCAAAGTCTGTGCAGCCCTCGCCGTCACTGCGCTCCTCGCTAGCGGACTTTCCGGCTGCGGCAGCATCAAGCCCGTAAAGTATTACCAGCTGACCCATCCGCCCACGACCACCCTGGCCGCCTCGCAATCGCCGATTGACGCCGCGCTCCTTGTCCGTCCCTTCCAGACCTCGCACCTCTACCGGGAAGATCGCATCGTGTACGGTGGAGAAGGCGAGCAGCTCGGCCTCTACGAGAATCACCGGTGGACCGAACCGCCCGTGGAACTTCTGCAGGATGCCCTGGCTCACGGACTACGTTCTTCGGGGCATTTTAAGGCGGTTACGACGCTTCGCAGCGAAAGCGGCGTAGATTTCAGCCTGACCGGGCACCTCTACGCCTTCCGCGAAGTCAGCACCGGCGGCGTGGTCGCCCGCCTCAATTTCGACGTGGAGCTTAACGACCTGAAGCTCGGCAAAGTCATCTGGCACCACACCTATAATCACGACGAGCCGACCAGCGGCAAATCGGTTGCCGATGTCGCCGCCGCGATGGACAAAAATGTCCAGCTCAGCGTCCAGGAAATCCAGGACGGCGTCCTGCAAACCCTCTCCACCTTTTCACGCAAGTAAGTTCCACTCTTAGATTGGAGCGCGGTAGCTCTGCTACCGCTTTTGCAATTTGACCGGGGAGAAAAGCGTTACAGCCGACGCATATCTCTCTTACTCCCGCGGCGAAAACAATCTGCCGTGCCCCAATCCCAAATCCAAGCATGACCGCTCGCTTCGCATTACAATAATTAGAGGAGCCGGATCAAATGTCTTTCCCCGCGAAACGCGCCGAAAATTCCCCCGCCGCCTCACGTTTCGATTTTCTCGATCTGCGGGCGCAATTCGCCACCATCCACGACGAAGTGATGCAAGCCGTCGCCCAGGTTTTCGAATCGCAGTATTTCATCCTCGGCCCGGAGGTAAAGCTCCTTGAAGACGAAGTGGCCACCAAACTCGGCGCCAAATTCGCCATCGGCTGCGCCTCCGGCACCGACGCCTTGATTTTGTCGCTCCTCGCCGCTGGCATCGGCAAGGGCGACGAAGTCATCACCACGCCCTTCAGTTTCATTGCCACCGCCGGCTCCATCGCCTACGTTGGCGCCAAACCGGTGTTTGTGGACATCAATCCCGTCACCTTCAACATCAACCCCGCTTTGCTCGAAGCCGCCGTCACGCCGAAGACTCGCGCGATCATGCCGGTCCACCTTTTTGGCCTGCCCGCCGACATGGACCCCATCCTCGCCATCGTACGTGAGCATAATCTGGTCATCGTCGAAGACGCCGCGCAGGCCATCGGCTCGCGTTACGCCGGCCGCTTCGCGGGCACCTTCGGTGATTATGGGTGTTTCAGCTTTTTTCCTTCGAAAAATCTGGGCGGCGCGGGTGACGGCGGCATGATCACCACCAACGACGCTCGGATAGCCGAGCGGCTCCAAATGCTCCGCGTGCACGGGAGCAAGAAGAAATATTTCCACGAAATGATCGGTACGAACAGCCGCCTGCACGCGCTGCAGGCTGCGGTGTTGCGGGTGAAGTTGCGGCATCTCGGCGACTGGCAGCAGGGAAGGCAGAACCGCGCGGACCGCTATCGCCGCCTTTTCGAATCCGCCGGCCTCGCTTCCTTCATCAGCACTCCACCGCGGCCGCCCGCGAAATTCGAACACGTCTACAATCAATTCACAATCCGCTCATCACGCCGCGACGATCTGAAGGCGTTTCTCCATTCGGCCGGAGTTCCTTCGGAAATCTACTACCCTCTCTGCATCCACCTGCAAGAGGCATTCACGTATCTCGGTCACAAGCCCGGCGACTTTCCGGAATCCGAAAAAGCCAGCAGGGAAGTCCTCTCGCTCCCCGTCTACCCTGAACTCCCCGACGCCCAACAAGACCGCGTAGTCCAGACAATCTCCGACTTCCGCTCCTCTCTCTAGGTGCGACCCCGCCGGTCGGGATGGCGAGTAATGGCTGTCGGGGAAGGAGCCGGAGCCGCCTGAAGGTGGTTGCTGCGCTGCGGCGCGGTTGGAGCTAACCCCTCGCGCAAAGGATCTATTTTTCTCGATTCTCGCGAAAAGGAAATTCTTCGCGTTACCCCGCCCACGCACCGAACCAAAACTAGGCCGCAACCTCATTCCGCGCTTTCCGCCGCGGCACAATGCTCCGCACCACCACATAAAGCATCGGAACGAACAAAAGATTCAGCGTCGTCGCGGCAATCATCCCGCCAAACACTGTGGTTCCTACCGACACGCGGCCCGCGGCCCCGGCACCCGTCGCCACCATCAGCGGCACCACGCCCAAAATAAATGCCAGCGAAGTCATCAGAATCGGCCGCAACCGAATGCGCGCCGCCTCAATCGCGGCATCAACCGTACTGAGCCCTTCGTCCTGCAGCTGCTCTGCAAACTCCACGATCAAAATGGCATTCTTGCTCGACAGCCCGATCAGCATCACCAGCCCAATCTGCGCGTATACATCGTTGCTCAGTCCGCGCAGCGCAATCGCCCCCAGTGCCCCAAGCAAGGCCACCGGCACGCCAAGCAAAATAATGAACGGCAGGACATAGCTCTCATACTGCGCGGCCAGCGTCAGGTACACGAAGACCAGCCCCAATCCAAAAAGTATCGCCGCTTTTCCTCCGGACTCGATCTCCTCCAGCGAAAGCCCGCTCCATTCAAACGTCATCCCACGCGGCAGCACTTTCTTCGCGACCTCTTCCATCGCCGCCAGTCCCTGACCGGAACTGAGTCCCGGCGACGCCGAACCGTCAATCTCCGCCGACCGGAACAAATTGTAGTGGGTAATCACTTGCGGGTTTGCCGTCTGCTCGATCTGCACGATATTGTCCAGCGGCACCATCTTCCCGTTGTCCGATCGTAAATAGTAGCCCCGCATGTCCTTTGCTTCCGAGCGGAACTTCTGGTCGGCCTGCAAATACACACGGTAGGAGCGATTGTTGAAATCAAAGTCATTCACGTACACCGAGCCCATGAAGACTTGCAGCGCGTCCGTCACCTGGCTGAACGGCACCTGCAGGCTTTTGGCTTTCTCGCGATCAATCTTCACGAGCACCTGCGGGTCATTCGCCGTGAAACTTGTGAACAACCCGGTCACTTTTCCGCTTTGGTTTCCGGTGTTCACTACCTGATTCGCCGTGTCTGCAAGTGTTTGCAGCGTATTGCGTCCGAGGTCCTCGATCTCAAACGTAAAGCCACCGAACTGCCCCAACCCTTCCACCGCCGGCGGGCTAAAGGGAATCACCAATCCGCCGGGAATCGCCGCAAGCGGAGCGCGCAATTTTTCCACCACATCCGGCCCTCTGTGTCCGGGGCCCTTGCGGTCTTTGAAGTCGGCCAAATTCAGAAAAACCATCCCGCGGTTCGAAGCGTTCCCGCTGAAGCTGAATCCCACCACCGTAAACGCGCCGGTGATTTCCGGAAAGTGGGAAACCGCCTGTTCCACTTTCGCGCAGACATCTTGCGTAAACGCCAGCGACGCCCCCTGCGGCGTCTGCACCGCCACGATCAGGTAGCCCTGGTCATCTTCTGGAATGAATCCCTGCGGAATCCGAAAATAGAGAAATGCGGCCGCGCCCAGCACCAGCGCAAACGCCAGCAATGCCGGCGCCCGATGCTCCACCACCCGGCGCACCGTGCCGCGGTAAAACGCCGCCCCGGAATCGAACGTGCGGTTGAAAAAGCGGAAAAATGCGCCCTGCGCCCTTTCCCGGTGATGCCCGAGGAAAATCGCCGACAGCGCCGGCGTCAACGTCAGCGCGTTGAAAGCGGAAATCGAAACCGAAAACGCAATCGTCAGCGCAAATTGCCGGAATAAAATTCCGGTCGTTCCCGGAAACAGCGCCACCGGCACGAATACCGACACCAGCACCAGCGAAGTCGCCACCACCGCCCCGGCCACTTCCTTCATGGCCACGCTGGCCGCGTTGTGCGGCTCGGAAATCCCCTCGGTGATGTGCCGCTCCACGTTCTCGATCACCACGATCGCGTCGTCCACCACCAGTCCCGTCGCCAGGGTAATTCCGAAGAGCGTCAGCGTATTGATCGAAAATCCCAGCAACTTCACGAAAATGAAGGTTCCAATCAGCGAAACCGGGATGGTAACCGCCGGAATAAACGTGCTCCGAAAATCCTGCAAAAAGATGTAAATCACCAGCACGACCAGGACAATCGCCTCCAGCAGGGTGATCAGCACATCCCGGATGGATTCGCCGATCACCGTCGTCGTGTCGAACGCCTCCGCATACTTCAGCCCTGGCGGGAAATTCTTCGAGAGCAGTTTCAATTCCGCTTTGCACGCGCGATCCACGTCGAGCGCGTTGGCGCCGGGGAGTTGCGTCATGGCGATGCCCACTGCTTCGTGCCCGTTGAATCGCAGCACCGAGCTGTAATCCTCCGCGCCCAGCTCCGCGCGCCCAACGTCCTTGATCCGTACCAGCGTTCCATCCGTCCCGGTTTTCAGGATGATGTTTTCAAACTCCTTCGGCTCCGAAAGCCGTCCGACCGCCCGCACGCTGATCTGATAATCCTGTTTCGGATTGGAAGGCGGCTGCCCCAACTGCCCGGCGGCCACCTGCACGTTCTGTTCGGTCAACGCATTTAAAACGCTGGTCGCGCTCAAGCCCCGCTGCGCCAGGCGCTCCGGGTCCAGCCAGATGCGCATGGCATACTTGCGCTCGCCAAAGATGATGGCGTCGCCCACGCCATTCACGCGCTTCAGAGCATCGCGCACATAGACGTCTAGGTAGTTGCTGAGGAACAGGCTGTCGTACTGCCCGTTGTCGGAATAAACGCCCGCAGCAAACACAAATCCGCCGGTCTGCTTGGTGATGATGATACCGGTGTTCTTTACTGTGTTCGGAAGGCGTCCCAGGGCTTGATTCACGCGATTCTGGACGTCTACCGAGGCCAGGTCCACGTCCCGCGTCACGTCAAAAGTCACCGTTATCGAGCTCGACCCGTCGTTGCCGCTCGACGATGTGATGTACTTCATCCCCGGGGAGCCGTTGATGGCCTGCTCCAGGGGAATCGTCACCGCGGTCTCCACCGCCTGTGCATTCGCGCCGATATACGAGCTGCTCACCACCACCTGCGGCGGCGCGAGTCGCGGAAATTGCGCCACCGGCAGCGTGGGAATCGCGATGGCCCCGCCCAGAACGATCAGCAGCGCGCACACCGTGGCAAACACCGGACGCCGGATGAAGAAGTCAACAAACAAGCGCGTTCCTCGCCTTTCCCTCGTAGAGGGGGAGTGCTCATTCCAATTTCAGTTGACGTGCGGGTATTACTTTCCGGTCTTGGGGGTGTTCTCCGCCTTTGGCCCCGCCGGCTGTATCTGCTCGCTTACAGGAGATCCATCCTGCAGGAACTGCGTACCGGAAACAATCAGGTGGTCGCCCGGCTTCAGCCCTTCGAGCACGGCGTAATCGTTGCCGATAATCTCTCCCACCTTCACCCCGCGTTGCCGCGCGAACGTCCCCTTGGCGTCCTTCTCCGCCACGAAGACAAAAAACTGCCCGTTGATGCGCGTCACGCCAAGCACCGGCGCCACCGGACCGCTGGCATTTCCCCACACCACCTGGGCACGCACCTGCTGCGCGATCCTAAGGTTCGCTTTCGAATTCGGCACCGCGGCTTTCGCCAGCACCGTCTGCGTGTCCGGATCCACCTGGGGCGAGACAAAGGTGATTTGCGATTCCGTCCGCACAGTGCCCGCTTCGTCCAGCAGCTTCACCGGCAGCCCAAGCCGCAAATCCTTGGCCCGCGCCGCCGGAATGTACAGATATGCTTCGAGCGCCCCGGGTTCGTCCACGGTGGTCAGCAGCGTCGAGACGATCACTCGGTCGCCAACGCGCACCGGAATATCCCCAACGACGCCGTTCATCGGCGCGCTCACGCGGTAATAGCGCAACTCCACTCTCTGCTGCTCCACCTGATGTTCCAGCGATTTCAATTGCGCCACGGCGGTGTCGTAATTCGTCTGCGCATTGTCCAGATCCGATTTCGCGATGACCCCGGCTTCCGCCAGTTTCTTTGCCCGCTCCAGGTTTACCCGCGCGAGATTCACATTGGACTCCTGCGCAAGCCGGGTGGCGTCCTGGCTGTTCACAGTGGCTTCCTGTTTGAGCGGGTCAATCTGCAGCAGTGAACTGCCTGCTAGGACATGGTCGCCGGACTTCACAAAAATCGCGGTGATATACCCTTCGACCTGCGGATTAATTGTCGCGGAATGCCGCGATTTCAGCAGCGCCAGGTATTCTGTGGTCTCCGCAATCGGTTTCGATTCGACCACCTGCACCTGCACGGGCATCGCCGCTCCAGCTTCGCCGCTCGCGCTCGCCAACTTACTCCCGCACCCTGCCACAGCAACCGCCGCCGCAAGGCACGCCCCCGCCAAGCAGTCCACGGACATCCAATATCTCGATTGTTTTCTTGTGCCGAGGGTCATCTGCTCACACTGGCGCGCGCTGCGCAGCTTCTAATCTTACGTCAAGGAAGCCCGAATCGAAACGCCAAACCGTAATTGGACGGGCCAGGACCAGGTTCGTATGGCGAAGTTCAGGAAGGATTCAGTCCATTTCGAGGGCCTTCTGTCGCTGCGGACTGGCCGCACTTCATTTACAAGCGCCCTCTAATACATATCCGTCGGATCAATCTTCTTCCCCGAAAGCCCCAGCTGCAGCACTTCAATATCCTGCGGCCGGTCAAACACCTTGCCCGGGAACATTCGCTTGATGATCAACCGGAATCCGCCAAATGCAATCCCGACGCCTGTCGCCACGCCCAGGAACAATCCCGTGAACAGAAAAATCTTGTACATCATCAACATGATCGGCGGGTCCGTCGCCTTTTGCCCCGGCTCGTTCCAGGTCACTTGCGTCTCGTAATTCACGGCGTCGCGCATGGCCTGCGCATATTCCGCCGACGTCGCCGCAAACACCACGTAGAGCAGGGAAGCCTTGCGTTCCACCGTTGCTCCCGCACGCTTCGCCGCGTCCGGCAGCGCCTGCTCCAGATGGTGCAAATGCTGCTCGGCAAGCTGTGGGTTCGGGTAATACAGAAGCAGCAGAACCCCGCTGCCATGTTCCCCGCGGTAATTGGCTAGCATCGCCTCCGCGCCATTCTGAAAACCCACGGCGTCGGCCAGGTCCTTTGAGGCGTCTTGTCCCAGCGAACTCATTGCCGCTCGAAATCCCTCCGGTCCCAACGCGTATTTCTCCGATCCGAAAGTCCGCCCGCGCTGCGGAAGATAATCCTTCACCGGTGGCAGAGGCGTTTGATCCGTCTTCGCCTGCAGTGCGGTGAGCAATTCGCGCAGCCCCTCCGCTTTTGCTTTGGGAGAAATCTTCGCCTGGACAACGATGTTTCCCAGCTGAAAGCGTGCGTCATGCGCGCTTCCCCCGGACTCTCCGCCCAGCCCGGAATCCGTCATTCCCGGCGCCAGCATAAAGGTGTACACCTCAAACGCGCTGCTCGGGTCGCGCATCACAAACAGCCGCAGCGCAATCTCATCATCGCCATTCCGATAAGTGCGCTGCTCAATCCTGCTGAGTCCCGCTTCCGCCAGCACGCGCTCGCCGTTCGGCCACTTCGCCCATTCCGAGTCCAATGCCTGCACCTGTAGCGTCTTCGCAGGCGCTTCCGCCTGCCATGGTCCGAATTGATTGGGAAGAAGGGGAGCGTCCGCAGCAACGCCAAGGGCGCACAGTGTGCCTGCCAGCGAGCAGCCAAGTAAGGTTCGATACATACCTGTCAGTATATTAGACGCCGGGGACTTATTGTTGGTTCCTTGACTGCTCGACCGCCGCCAGCGAGGCAGGGCGCCCTGGCTTCGCTGTGCCATTCACCGCCATGCTGTTCATGCTCTGCAGGTAGTCCGAAACGCCCTGGTAGAGCCCTTCGGCCACCCGCTGGCGGTATTCCGGCTTCTTTAATAGTTGCTCGTCGGAGGGATTGCTCAGGAACGATATCTCCGTAAGGATGGACGGCATATCCGCCCCAATCAGCACCACAAACGGCGCCTTGCGCACCCCGCGGTTTTTCACCGGCTTGGCGGCCTTCTGGATCCGTTTTGAAAGAGAGTCCTGCACGTCTTCGGCAAGCTCCCGCGATTCGTCGATCTTTTCCGTCCGCGCGATCTTTTTCACAACCTCTTCCAGGTCGTGGATGCCTTGCTGGGAGACGGCGTTCTCTCGCGCCGCCACAGCCATGGCCTCAGGCGAACCCCGCATATTCAGATAGTACGTTTCGATGCCCCGTGCTCCGTGGTCCGGGCTGGAGTTCGCATGTATGGAGATAAACAGGTCGGCCTTCGCTTCGTTGGCGATGCGGGTGCGATCTTCGAGCGGGATGAAGGTGTCGTCCGACCGCGTGAACACGATGTCCGCGCCCGGCAATTTTTGTTGGATGATTTTCCCAAGCCGCAGCGCCACGTCCAGGCAAAGATCCTTTTCCATCAAGCCGGTCGGTCCGATCGTACCGGTGTCGTGCCCGCCGTGGCCCGCGTCAATCACGATGCGCCCAATCTTCAACCCCAGCGCGCGCGTCAATGTAGACTGCCCATCGCGCGTCGGGACCGGCGCGGCCACTGGAGGCTGCACAAGGTCAGGCTTTGCGCCTGCCTTGCCGTGAGTGGTATTGATAATCTTCGCCGGCGAAGGGATAGGCTTCGGCGTCACAGGCGCCGGCGCCGTGTCTTCCATCGGCCCTGCTGGTTGGGGAATCTCGGCGGCCACGGGGGCGTTCAATGCGATGGTTTCCGCATCGGTCGCGCTGTCTAATTTAGTGACGTTCGAGTACTTCGTAGCAGGCGGCGTTGCGTTCGCCGCTTGCAGAGCTGTGCTGCGCGCGCTGCCCGTGCCATAGAGTTCAATCACCAGCCGTGACGGGTTGTGCATCAGCGAAGCCGCGTAATCCCTCACGCCATTCACATCCAGCACCACGCGAACCACCCCGCCCTGATTTTGCGCGACGCGCACCTGCGTCAGCAGTTCTCCGCTGACCCGAATCTTGGATCTTACCAGCGCCGGCGACAGCCGGGCCCCGTGCAGATCAAAATAAATCCGTTCCGGATTCGCGATCCGCCCCGAGACGTATTGCACCGCGTCCTCGAGATCAATGACCACTTCCGTGGCATCTGGCGTGAGGGTGCAGCGGATATGCTGAACGCTGGGTACTCCCCCGGATCTGGGCTTCTCGCCGCCGTTGGCGCCTCCTGTGCCTCGCGCCACCGGTTGCAAAGCTTCTTCCTTAGGCGTTCTGGCAGAGGAAGCGGCTGGTGCGGGAGCAGCTTGCGCCGTCTTCGCCTCCAACTGCCCGTTTTCCGCATTCCTCAGTAGCGCCAGTTCCGCCAGGGCTTCCTGAACCTCGCGTTTGTGCGCCGAACGGGGATACTTCCTCTGGAAATCCTGAAAAGTTTTTGCCGCGCCCGCCGGGTCCCCCAACTGATCCTTCTGCAACTGCGCTATCCGCAACATCGCATCCGGCACAAACTTGCTCGTCGGGTATTCGTGAATCAAAAATTGGTACGCTTCCGCCGCTGCTTGGTAGTAGCTGCGCCCAAACCGGTCGCCCATTTCCGTGTTCAGTTCGCCCACGGCCACCATCGCGTCCGGAACTTCCATGGCATGGGGAGTAATCAGATAAACGCGCTGGTAGGTCGCGACCGCTCTGCGGTAGTCTGCCAGTGTCCGCTTTTCCGGCAGCTTCTCATTCAGCGCCGCGCGCATCTCTTGCGCCCGCGCAAATTGCGAACTGGCCGCCTCACGCTTCGCGGCGGTGTTCGTGTTTGCGGCAGTCGCAGGGCAGGGAACTGCGCAGGCCACCAGCAGGCCAATAACCAGCGAAACGCCGGCGAAACTCCTGTGGATATTTTCCCGCCCCGTAGTCATACTTCCCCGGTATTCCCCCAACCTGATTCAAGCACTACCTACTGCTAACCCCAACTATCCAAATTCGACGCGCTCACTCGTTGGTAAAAATAATCCGGCCGTTCTCATCCACCTGCCGGTGTATCCGGCTGGACCGCGTGTACGCCTCATCCATGCGTCCCGATCCGGGACGGTAGTACGCGTCCTGCACCTTCCGCACGTAACTCTGCGTCTCTCGGAACGCCGGAATGCCGTGCGCGCGATCCACCGCGCCCTCTCCAGCATTGTACGCCGCCAGAGCCAGATCCAGGTTGCCGCGATACCTTTCCAGCAACGTCTTCAAGTACTTCACGCCCGCATCCACATTCTGTTTCGGGCTGTACGCGTCGTTGACACCAAAACGCATCGCAGTCGTGGGAATCAATTGCATTAATCCCACCGCGCCCTTGTTCGATCGCGCGGCTGGATTCCAGTTCGACTCCGTCTCGATCACCGCGCGCACCAGCGCCGGATCCACCTTGTGGCGTTCCGCCGCTTCCCGCACCAGCTTTTCCGCTCCGTCGCGATCTAGGAACATCGCGGGCCGGTCCGTCCCAGTGAAGGAAATCTCGCTCTGCAAATAAATCGACCGGTTCGCAGGCTTGCGTGAAGACAGCTTCGCAATCACCCGCGGCTCCGCGTTCACGAACAGGCGCCGCCCATCCGTAGCCGTCTCGCTGGTTATCTGTGCCTGTGCGGGCCGGGAAGCGCCCAACACGCCGCTGAATACCAATGAAAGCACCAGAACATTCCTCAGGTTCGTTGGAGTTTGCAGGCCGTTCATGCGCCTTGGGGAAGGCATAGGTATAAAAACCCGTTGCGCGGAGCTTGCTGCCTCGGATCGGGCCGTGAGCCGCCGCGTGTTGCACTTGCGAAGCTCTGGCCTGCTAACAAGTATAGCCGAATGCTGCACTTGCGAGGCAACGCTTCTGACGCTACCCGCTATTATAGCAGGGCTTCGAGCAGGCCAGGGACACTCCGTAAGGCACTTTTTAGGGCCGATGTGTCTTTTCCGCCAGCCTCGGCCAAATCCGGCCTGCCGCCGCCCGACCCCCCCACTTGCTTCGCCAGCGCTTGTATCAGCTTGCCGGCATGGACTTTAGCTGTTAGGTCCTTGGTCACCCCGGCGATCAGGGCCACTTTTCCGTCATCTGGCATCCCCAGGGCTACCACACCCGAACCCAGCTTTTGCCTCAGAGTGTCCACCAACGCCCTTAGCCCTTCTCGGTCCACACTGGCCACCTCTCCCACGATGACCTTCACGCCCTTGATGGTCTGCGCCTGACCGAACAGCTCGTCCACCTGGTTCAGTGCACCTTTGCGCTTTTGCGCTTCCAGTTCCTTCTCCAATTGCCGCGCGGTGCTGGTCAGTTTTTCAACAGTCGCCAGCACGTCATTCTCACCCACGTTCAGCCGTGTAGCCACTTCCCGCAGCATCTGCGCCTGATGCTGGTAATGCTCCAGCGCTCCGATGCCCGTCACCGCCTCGATGCGCCGCACGCCCGCCGCAACCGATTCTTCGCTCACAATCTTCAGCACGCCGATATCTCCCGCGCGCTTCACGTGCGTCCCGCCGCAAAGCTCCTTCGAATAAAACCCCCGCGGTGACCGCGGATCGGGAATCGTCACCACGCGCACGTTGCTTTCCGGATACTTGTCCCCGAAAAACGCCAGCGCCCCGGAATTCAGCGCCTCTTCGAGCGACATCACTCCGGTTTCCACGCACGTGTTCAACCGGATCTCGTCATTCACCTGCTGCTCGATGTCATGCAACTCCTCGTGATCCACCGCCGCGAAATGGGTGAAGTCAAAGCGCAGCCGCTCCGGCGCGTTCAGCGAGCCGGACTGCTTTACGTGCGTCCCAAGAATATTCCGCAGCGCCGCGTTCACCAGGTGTGTCCCTGTATGATTCCGCATGATGCGCGCCCGCCGCTCCGCATCCGCAATCACCGTGATGCGGTCGCCCACTCGCAAATTTTCCTTCGCCGTAACCCGATGCGCCACCAGCCCCGCCACCGGATAAAACGCGCCGGTCACCTCGGCCAGCACCTGTGACTCGGACGCATCATAAAACTTCCCCGTATCCGCCATCTGACCGCCCGACTCCGCGTAAATCACCGTGCGGTCCAGCACCACCTCGCCCGATTCCCCAGGCTGCAACTCCTTCACGGGGCCCCTCTTCGTGACGATTGCTTCTATCCGCGCATCCTTCGCGCAAGCCGCATGATAAAAATCCGGCTCCGTCTTAAACGTCTCCCCCAATTTCGCAAACGCCGGATTCGCCGTCTCCTTCCCGCTGCCCCCCTTCCACGAAGCCCGTGCCCGCGTCCGCTGCTCCTGCATCGCCTGCTCAAAGCCGGCCTCATCAAAACTCACGCCTAAATCTCGGGCCGCATCTATGATGAAATCGCTCGGCAATCCAAATGTGTCATACAAGCGAAACGCCATTTCGCCCGAATATACGGCGCCAGCTTTGCCCGCCAGCGGTCGCAGTTCGTCTTCCAGCTTTCGCAACCCGATATCCAGCGTCTGAAGGAAGCGCTTCTCTTCCGCCAGCACAATTTCCGGCACGCGAGAAGCACTTGCCTCCAGCAATTCCGGGTACGCGCCGCCCATCAGTCGCCGCACCGTCTGCACCATCTCAAACAAAAACGGCTTGTTTGCTCCCAGCAAACGGCCATGCCGGATCGCTCGCCGCATAATCTTCCGCAGTACATACCCGCGGCCTTCATTTGATGGCAACACGCCATCTGTAATTAGAAACGTCGTCGCCCGTGCATGGTCGGCAATCACCCGGAGGGAAGCCGCCGAGCGCCTCTCTTCTTCCGCTTCCAGCTCTCGCTTTTCGTTTACGGCAATCAATTCCGCCGCGCGGTCCAACAGCGGCACAAACAGATCCGTGTCGTAGTTCGAAATCACGCCCTCTAGTACCGCCGTCACACGTTCCAGCCCCATCCCCGTGTCCACGCACGGTTTCGGCAGCGGCGTTAGCGTGCCGCTTGCATCGCGGTTGAACTGCATAAACACCAGATTCCAAATCTCCACATATCGTCCGCAATCGCAGGGGAACACGCAGTCCGCATGGGCCTCTTCTGACGCCGCCCGACCCATGTCATAAAAAATCTCGCTGCATGGCCCGCAAGGCCCCGTGTCTCCCATCGCCCAGAAATTATCTTTCAGCCCCGGAACCGCAAAAATCCGGTCGGCCGGCACCTTCTGCTCCAGCCAAAACTTTTTCGCCTCTTCATCCACACCCAGCAAATTCCCGGGTGCCACTTCCGCTCCGCCAAAGACCGTCACGTACAGTTTTTCCTTTGGAATCCCATACCACTCCGCCGAAGTAATCAGCTCCCAGGCGAACGCCACCGCATCCTTCTTGAAATAATCGCCGAACGAAAAATTCCCCAACATCTCGAAAAACGTGTGATGCCGCTTCGTAAACCCCACATTCTCCAGGTCGTTGTGTTTTCCGCCGGCCCGCACGCACTTCTGTGCCGTCGTAGCCCGCGAATACTCCCTCTTTTCGAGGCCCAGAAACACGTCCTTGAACTGGTTCATCCCCGCATTCGTAAACAAAAGCGTCGGATCCCCATGCGGCACCAGCGAAGACGACCGCACGCGCCGGTGCCCCTG
Organism: Acidobacteriota bacterium; assembly: GCA_013289665.1. Classification (GTDB taxonomy): domain Bacteria; phylum Acidobacteriota; class Terriglobia; order Acidiferrales; family UBA7541; genus Acidiferrum. The sequence goes on from JABCZN010000001.1 coordinate 189,512, forward strand.
GCTTTCGAAAAATTGCAGGAATTTCTCGCGAATTTCGTTACCAGTCAGCTTTTTTGCGGCGTTCTCCGTCACGTCAGCCTCGTCTCCGCCATCGAACTTACCGCCCGATTATCGCATATGTAGTGGCCAGTCTTAAGACCGGCCACTACAGGGTCGTCCTACGTTTGCAAAATCCTGCGCCGCCGCTACTATTCCAGTACATTCCCGGGAGGGCCGATGTTCGAACGAAAACTGACCGCCGGCTGGGGCGACATGGACTTCAACAGCCACATGCGCAACACCGCCTATCTCGACAAATCCGCCGACGTCCGCATGATGTATTTCTCTGAAAATGGCTTCCCGGTGGCCGAATTTCATCGCCTGCGCATGGGCCCTGTTATCCTGCGTGATGAACTGGATTATTTCCGGGAGGTTGGCTTGCTGGAAGAACTGCGCATAACTCTCGAAGTCGCGGAACTCTCCGCCGACGGTTCGCGCTTCCTGATGCAGAACACTTTTTACCGCCCCGACGGCAAATTGGTCGCGCGCGTCCGCAGTCAAGGTGGCTGGCTCGATCTCAGCACGCGAAAACTCACTGCCCCGCCCGACGGACTTCTCGCCGCAATAGAACGCGCCCCGCGCTCCGAAGATTTCAAGGAAGTCCCCTCCAGCCTTCAGAAAGGGAAGGGCTAGACTGACTCGTCACCGGGTTCGACGTCGGGGATCTCTTCGTGCGTTAGGCGGTGCAATTCCTTCCGTATCAGATCCGACGGAAACCCCGCGCCAATCAACGAGCGATACAACGAAGCCATCTTCCGCTCATCAATCTCTCCGCGGAATAATCGCAGCTTTCGCTCGATCCGCTGCCGGATAATCGCCGCCGAATCGGTCGCCGCCGCGGCATCCTTGATTGCCGTCTCAATGTGCCGGTCCGGAATCCCCCTCGCCCGCAGGTCGCGCGCAATCCGAAACTCTCCCTGCTTCCTCGATTCCGTCTTCAGCCTCGTGAACTGCTTCGCATAACGCGCATCATCGAGCAGGCTCTCCCGCTTTAGCCGCTCCAGCACGCCGCGCACAATTTTGTCGTTCTCGCACCGCCGCGCCAGGGCCTTCTTCATCTCGTGTACCGAGTGCGCCCGCCGCATCAAAATCTTGATCGCCGCGTCGTACACCGCCGCTTCCGTCTCCAGTTGTCGAGGTTTCCCGAACATACGTCCGAGCATGGGGCAAATAACTGGCGAAGTAAAGATCCGACCCCTTTGGAGTGTGGCAGCCCTGCTGGCCGCTTTTGCTTTGTCATGAGTTTGATCGAAGCTTTCTGTTCGGGGCGAGAGTCCGGCTTCAGCCGGGCAGCAAATCCACCGGAAACGTCTACCGCGGACGGAAAAAAACTTACTTCCGGCTGAACCGCTCGAAATCCGCCATCTGCGAGGCCATTTCCTCGCGTGCGGCGTCCGCGGCCGAGCGAATGCCCTGAATGCGCAGCTTGAACTCGTCAGCGTTCGAAGCGCGCGACAATGCCTCATCCAGGGTGATGAGTTCCTTCGTATACAGATCAAATAGGGACTGGTCAAACGTCTGCATCCCGTATTGCGAAGTGCCGGCGGCAATCGCGTCATGAATCAGTCGCGTCTTGTCCGCATTAATAATGCAATCCTTGATGTACGCGGTCGCAATCATCACTTCCACGGCAGGCACGCGCCCTTTGTCATCCGCGCGCCGCACCAGGCGCTGTGAGACCACGGCCTTCAACGTCGCCGCCATCTGCAAGCGAATCTGCTTCTGTTCCGGCGGCGGGAAGACCGCGATAATACGCTGAATTGTTTCCGTCGCGTCCAAAGTATGCAGGGTCGAAAAAACCATGTGGCCGGTTTCCGCGGCCAGCAACGCCGTCGAAATCGTTTCCAGGTCGCGCATTTCGCCGACCAGAATCACATCCGGGTCCTGGCGCAACCCGGCGCGCAGAGCCGACGAAAAGTTCGCCGTGTCCACTTCCACTTCGCGCTGGTTGATGAAGCTCCGCTTGTCACGGTGCAGGAATTCGATCGGGTCTTCAATCGTGATGATGTGGTCCGCGCGGTCGGCATTGATCCGGTCGATCATCGCCGCCAGTGTCGTGGACTTGCCGGAACCGGTCGTCCCGGTCACCAGCACCAGCCCGCGCTGCTCTTCGCAAATCTTGCCAATCACCGCGGGAAGATTCAGCTCTTCGACAGTTCGAATCTTGGTCGGAATAACGCGCAGCACCATCCCCACATTGCCGCGCTGCTGAAACACGTTCACGCGGAAGCGGCCCAGGCCCGCCACGCCGTATGCCATGTCCAACTCGGCCGTTTCCTTGAATTTCTGTTTCTGGCGGTTGGTCATCATGCTGAAGGCCATCGAGAGCATTTCTTCCGGGGTGATGCGCGGCACATCGCTCATTGGCGCCAACTGGCCGTCCACGCGCAAATAGGGGTGGTTCCCGACTTTCAGGTGCAAGTCCGATGATTTATTTTCAACCGCGTGACGCAAAAGGTCGTCAATACTAAGAGCCATGTGCAGACACCCCACAGAGATGCAATTCCTCTCTGACCGTAGCATCCGCCGCCGACCCCAACAAGCAACCCGCAAATGCTAGTTGCGCCTTAGTTACCTAGCCCGATGTACAGGTAAGGGCTCGCTATTCTAGCGGCCGCCTTCGTCCTGCCCGCCGCAGGCGGGAGGCGGGCGCCTCCCCCTAAGCCTCGCTGGGCCTCAAAAACAACGAATCATAAACCAGCCCGGCCAAAAATCCCCCGCCGAGTGGCCCCACCCAATAAATCAACTGGTTCAGCCAATGATGCGCGGCCAGCGCCGGCCCAAACGCCCGCGCCGGATTCAGCGCCCCGCCGGTATACGGCCCTGCCACCAGAATGCCCAACGCCATCGTTAGCCCGATTCCAAAGCCAGCGATCGCGCGAAACGTCCCACGTTCGTCCACGGCCGTCGCAAAAAACACAAACACCAGGAAGAACGTCGTCGTCGCCTCCAGCACCAGTCCGGCCCAGCTTGGAAAATCCCGCATCAGTTCCGGCGTGCCCAGCGCCACGCTGCGCCACACCTCCTCGGGAATCACCGCGCGCAACAAGAACGCCGCCGCCGCCGCTCCCGCCAGTTGTGCCAGCCAATAAAACAATGTGTCCAGGGTCGAAAGCTTTTTCGTTACCCAAAATCCAATCGTCACCGCTGGATTGAAGTGCCCGCCCGAAATATGCCCGAGCGCGGAAACCATGATGGCAATCGCCAACCCGTGCGCCAGGGCAATCGCCAGCAATCCAATCCCTCCGGTCGCGTTGGTCCGCAGCTGCATATCCACGCACACCGCGCCGGCCCCAAAGAAAATCAAGGCAAAAGTCCCAAGAAACTCCGCGGCCAATTTTTGAGTGAGGTTGTACATCCAGCAGCCTCCCGGCGACTCTTCAAGCGCAATGCGACGCACCGGATTTTAGCTGGAAACGAAAGGACATGCTAGCAGTTGGGTGGAGAAACTGGATAACAGCGATCAGCTAACAGATTACAGGAGGCAAGCGCAGGCGAGCGCCAGTGCTGTTGGAGCTTCTTTGTTGAAGATTTTGTCAGGGGAATCAACCGCGAGGCGGTTCGTTGAACAAACTCGCCAGCAAATTTCAAATAACACCGTCATCAACAAGCGCAACCTCGAGCTACTCTTGCCTCCTGATCACTGCCATCTGTTTACCTGATCGCCTCTTACAGCTCACCGATTACCTTCGGCCTACCGCCCCGCCGCCACCGGCGCGCTCACCGGCGTTAACCACCCATGGCGGTCGGCCTTCTTCCCGCTGGTCAGCGCGAAAAATTCCTGCTGAATCTGCCGGGTAATGGGTCCCGCTGTTCCTTTACCGACCACAATTTTGTCCACCGAACGAATCGGAGTCACTTCCACCGCCGTCCCCACGAAAAATACTTCATCCGCGATATACAGCATCTCGCGCGGAATCGCCGACTCTTTCACTGGAAAATTCATGTCCGTCGCCAGCTTGGTGACCGCGTCGCGCGTTATGCCCGGCAAAATGCTCGTCGCCAGCGGCGGCGTGTATAGCGTCCCGTCATGTACCAGGAAGACATTCATTCCCGATCCTTCGCTGACATGCCCATGGGAGTCCAGCGCGATGCCTTCTGCAAAGCCGTTCAGAGATGCTTCCATGCGGATCAGCTGCGAGTTCATATAATTCGCCGCCGCCTTGGACATCGCCGGCAGCGTGTTCGGCGCGATCCGGGTCCACGAACTCACGCACACATCTACGCCCTTGGTCAGGGCTTCCGGCCCCAGATACGATCCCCAGTTCCAGCACGCCATATAGGTTTCAATGGGCGAGTTCAGCGGATTCACGCCCACTTCGCCATACCCCCGCAACACGATCGGCTTCACGTAGCACGCGCCAAGTTTGTTCAATCGCACCAGTTCGCAGGCCACGCTGCTGAATTCGTCGACGGAGTAGGGGAGCTCCATCCGGTAGATGCGCCCGGAATTAATCAGCCGCTGCATATGCTCGCGCAACCGGAAAATCGCGGGCCCCTGCGGGGTCTCGTAGCAGCGAATCCCCTCGAAGATGCCCGAGCCATAACTCACCACGTGGGAAAGCACGTGCAGCTTCGCGTCATCCCAGTTGATGAACTTTCCGTTGTGCCAAATTTTCTCGGTTTTTTCTACAGGCATGGCCAAGTCTCCCTTGAAATTGTCGCGTTGCCGCCTTGCACTTTCAGAATAGAAGAGCATCCCCCAAGCGTCAACGAATTCAAACACAGTGGCGCCACCTGAAGTCGGCCAATTTGGAACCTTTCGAGTGCGAGGACTCAGCCTGCCCGCCGCAGGCAGGCTCTCGCTTTTACGGTGTAACCGCCGAGGCCAAACGAACCACAAACTCCAAGGTCATCGTAAATCCACGACTACTCTCCGAGTCTGGTCCAGTCACTATCACGGATTTGTTTCCGCCGGCGCCGGAGCGCTCTCGGCCGGCCGCTCTGCCATTAGGGCCGTCGCGTCTTTCAGCAGCTTTCCATTGTGATTTTCCCAAAACCCCAACAGCACAAACGGCAGAATCGTTGAAACCGCCCACAGCTTCGCGTTCCTCGGCAATTTTGCTTCTGGCTCCCATCTGAAAAGGTTCGAAGAAATGAAGATGGCTAATCCCGCCCAGACCAAGAGACAGCAAATCTCCATTCCCAGCGAAAAGACGGACGCTCTGTTGATCATTGCCCGCTGCAACCCGTTCACCAGGTACGTCGCCGGCAGGAACAGAGCGAGGTGCTGGGCCGCTTTCGGCAGGACCGGGACGGGTATAGTAGCTCCCGACACGAAAATCAGCGCCAGCCACAAAATCTGGTTAATGATTTGCGTCTCCTGCATGGTGTTGGTCACACTGGCAACAATCAACCCCAGCGACGCAAAGGCGGCGATTCCCGCCAGCGCCAGCACGAATACGCTGAACAAGTTTCCGAAATCGGTCACGTGATAGACAAATCGCGATAACAACAATTCCAAGATCACCGTCGGCAAGAGCAACAGCAGGTTCGCCAGGATGCTCGAACTGATCATGCTGATCGCAGGAATCGGCGCCAGCCGGAACCTCCGCAAGATGCCTTGCTCCCGCCAAGTGACAATCTGCGCGCTTAGGCCCCAGAACGTGCCCATCACCGACATCGCGAGCACCGGGCCCAGAAAGTAACGCACCCGGATCGGATTGCCGCGCGCGAGAGCGCTCCCATACAAAAAGAAAAACGCCATCGGCATAAACAGGCTGAAGAAGAAAAACGCCTTGTTGCGCAGCGTAATCCGGATGCGCATCGCCGCCAGTGTCAGAATCGTCTTCAATCCCGCAGCCTCCGTCCGGTCATCTCGATGAACACGTCTTCGAGCGAAGGCGTGGCAATTTCCAGGCTGACCAGTTCGTTGTTTTCCGCCTCCAGGTGCTTCACCAGCGCCACAATCGCGGGCGCCGTCCGGGGGCAATTCAGCACATACGCATCGCCCAGTTGCCGGGCGTCCACCACGCCATCCAGATTCTTCAAGACGCCATTCGAGGCGGGCTTCGCCAGCCGCACCTCAATCCGGGTGGTATTCCCCGAACGCTCCTTCAACTCCCGCGGCGTGCCCGTCGCAATGACTTTTCCGTGATCCACAATCGCCACGCGATCGCAAAGCTTTTCCGCTTCTTCGATATAATGCGTCGTCAGCACGATGGTTTTCTTCTCGCGTTTCAATTCCTCAACAATGTCGTAAATTTCGCGCCGCACTTGCGGGTCAAGTCCCGCCGTCGGCTCATCCAGGAACAGCACGCGCGGATCGTTCACCAGCGCCAGGGCTAGCGCCAGCCTCTGCTTCTGCCCGCCGGAAAGCTGGCTGTAGAACGCATTGCGCTTTTCTTCCAGCCCAAAGCGCCTCAGCAGGTCGTCCGGGTTCCGCGTCCGTTTGTAAAATCCCGCAAACAACCGCAGGGCCTCGCCGACGCGCAATTTATCCGGGAGGGAAGTGGATTGCAGCGTGGCCCCAATCTCATTCTTCAGTTCATTTGGGTTTCTCTGCGGATCAATCCCGCAAACCGAAATGCGCCCGCCATCCGGTACGCGCAGCCCTTCCATTACTTCCACCGTGCTCGTCTTCCCCGCGCCGTTCGGCCCAAGCAACCCGAACACTTCGCCCTCTTCCACGGAAAAGCTAACGCCGCGCACGGCCTCCACATCGCCGTAGCGCTTCACAAGATTCTCAACCTGCAGAATGGGATTGCTCATATTCTGGAAACTTCCATAGTACAGTACCCGGGCAGGACAGGAAAACCGCACCACAAATGGCGTTCGTTTGCGCTACTTTGTGTTTATGAAGATCGTGAAATTGGAGCTACCACCGGCCTTTCTTGAAGCCGCAAGTTTCAAAGCCGGCGATGCTTCTCGGGAAACCGCGCGCCCGCTTGCACTGGAGCTGTACCGGGAAGATAAGGTTTCCCTCGGGCGCGCTTCAGAGTTTTGTCAGACCCGGTTGGCCACCTTCACGGATTTTGCCGCCGGCCATGGCGTCCCTCCACTTCGCTACACCTTGGAGGATTTGGACGAAGCGGGCCACTCGGCGTCCCTGGTGGCTTCTTGCCGAAAACGCCCACATTGACGGACGACTACTTGATCGTCGCCTGAAATTGCTTGGCCTTCCCGCCCTGTAACCGCTTGAAAGAAGCGAAGGTGGGTGGACCGCTCCGCCGTGATCACTTTTTTCGGTGCTTGGGTTTGCCGCGCCTAGTGGGTACCCACCCATGCTTTGCAAAATCGACGCGAAACTCCACGATCTTTACGCCTTCGCTTTCCAGGAGTTTTCTCTGCAGGGAGGCATACGGCTCTGGAATCAGGAGTTTCCCGCGCTCACCCACCACGCGATGCCAGGGAATCCCTCTTCCAGAAGGGGTCGCCGCCAAAGCTCTGCCCGCGGTTCTCGCCCCGCCGCGTAATTGCAATGCCTTGGCGAGCGCCCCATAGGTAATAACCCGGCCGCGCGGAATTTGTTTCACCAGCTTGTAAACGGGATCCCAGCTCATAGTAAAAAGATCGTAAAGAGGAATCGCTCGCAGGGCAAGCGACCTTTCCCCGCCGCCGGTGTTTAACGAAGTGTATGGGACGCTTCAAAACAAGGGATTCCGCGCGTAGAGGAAAGTTCGATGAAACGCAGCGAAAAATCCGATGCACCTTATCCGGCAAGTTGCGCCAGCATGTTTCGAATGCAAAGGTTTGCAACCTTTACTCATACGACGCATCCAATCTTGATAAGTGTAGTGGAATTACTTTACACTACGACTGGGAAGTGGCCTCAACCAGCTTCCCGCCGCGCTTTCAAGGACATCATGGCTTTTGTCCGTCGCAAAGGAAACGCCTACTATCTGGTGCACAATGTGCGCCGAGGCGGAAAAGTGCGGCAACTCCATCTCGCGCGTCTGGGCGACCGCGCCCGGATCACCGACGACGTCGTCAAGGCAGTCTCCAAGAAGCATCCTTTCATCGATCTCAACTGGCGCTCCCTGCGCGCACAGTTGGACAACCAGATCGATCTCGCTGACCCTCAATCCCCGGCCGTTCAGAAACTCGTTCAGGCCCTCCGCAATCTCAATCTTGATCTGGCGGATCTGTTTCCCCAGATGCTTCGGCTTTCCGAATCACCCGCGGTGGCGCGAGAGTTGCTCCTTCAACTGAAGCTTCTCCACTCCACCATCCAGGTAAAGCTCGATCAGTTTGGTTCCAAAGACCACCTGAAGAGAATGCACCGGGCAGGCGGCCGGTTTGGATCTGCGTCTCCGGATTTCCAGGGGCGCTAGGGAGGCGGTCATGGCGACAGGCGATGTTTCTCTAAATCCGAGTATCCGCAGCGCGGACACGATTGAGTTTCAAAATGCCCTGCGCGCGAAAATCGTCGGCCAGGACGACGGCGTTCAGGCGCTCGTCGAGTTGTTCCAGGTCTTCACCGCTGGACTCAACTCCCCAGGCCGCCCCGTCGGCAATCTGCTGTTCCTCGGCCCCACCGGCTCCGGCAAAACCCGCATCGTGGAAGCCGCCGCTGAAATACTCTTCGGCAGCCCCCGGGCCATCATCAAAATCGATTGCGCCGAATTCCAGCACTCTCACGAGATCGCCAAGATCATCGGCTCGCCCCCTGGCTATCTCGGCCACCGCGAAACTCATCCCCTAATCACCCAGGAAGAACTGGCAAAAAACCACACCGAGAAGCTCAAGCTTTCTTTCCTGCTCTTCGACGAAATCGAGAAAGCCAGCGACGCTCTCTGGCAACTGCTCCTCGGCATGCTCGACAAAGCTACCCTCACACTTGGCGACAACCGCCGCGTTGATCTCTCGCAAACCGTCATTTTCATGACCTCCAACCTCGGCGCCAACGAAATCACCGACCTCATGGGCGGCGGTTACGGCTTCATCAAGTCGGGCGACAAGCCCCAGACCAACATTGACCAGAAAGTCGAGCGTACCGCCGTCGAAGCGGCACGTCGCAAATTTTCCCCCGAATTCATGAACCGCCTTGACAAACTGGTCGTCTTTCGCCAGCTCAAACGCCCCGAACTCGAAACCGTTCTCGACATCGAACTCGGCCTCGTCCAAAAGCGTGTCCTCGACACCGCCACCAACAAATTTCTTTTCCGGGTCACTGACTCCGGTCGAAATTTCCTCCTCCAGGAGGGCACTGACCAGCGTTACGGCGCTCGCCACCTGAAGCGGGCCATTGAACGCTTCCTCGTCTACCCGCTCGCAAATTTGCTGGCCACCCAGCAAGTCAATCTGGGCGATCTCGTCCGCGTCGATTGGGACGGCATCCAAAAAGAGCTAACTTTTGTCCGTGAGAAGGAAGGCGCCATCGTATCCCCGGAAAACCCCGAGGAAACCCTGGCCACAGGCGCCGCGCCTCTCCAGGACGGCCTCGCCAAGGACGCCCCCGCCGAAGCCGTCTCCGGCGAAACTTCGACACCTCCATCCTTGCCCGCGGCTTCCCCGGCCGTGGCCCGCCAATCTCTTCAAGGCCGCAAGAAGGAGCACCGCTAACCCACGCCACCCGGGAGGGCGATCCGATCGTCCTGGATGACGCATACTCTGCACAACGTGGATTAAGCTACGATCCGCGTAAGGCCCGTCCGCTGCGGCGGACAGACCGCTTCGAGTGTGGAATGCGGGAACTTTGCTGCGGCTTTTCAGTACACAACCCAGCCCCGAAACCCACGATATTTGTCCAATCCGCCAATCCCCTCCGACCGACCAGCCTATTTCCGTCACCACGCAGCTGACACTATCTGTTTCATCGCTCTCATTTTTGGACACTATCGGTACACCTTCTCACCCCGTGAGACGGTTTCCACAACTGCAACACTCCTATCTCGTTGAACTTACAGCCCTTTCGAAATCCACAGCCTTCCCTTTGAATTGGCACGCCCCATGCTCTTGCCACATTATCTGCAATGTTGAGATTTTCAAATCTGGACATCCGCAGGCAGAGCGGTGAGGCGAGGGGCCATCATCGTTCGAGGAAGACGCCATGAAAGCAGCAGCCAGGCAGCAGCTGGACCCGACCATCCGCAGCAACGATACCCGCGATTTCCACCAGTCGCTGCGCGCCCGAATCGTTGGCCAGGAAGAAGGCGTGCAAGCGCTCGTGGACCTCTATCAGGTCTTCTGCGCTGGCCTGAACTCCCCCGGCCGCCCGGTCGGCAACCTGCTCTTTCTTGGGCCCACGGGTTCCGGCAAGACCCGCATCGTCGAAGCCGCCGCCGAAATCCTGTTTGGCGACCCGCGCATGGTCATCAAAGTCGACTGCGCCGAATTCCAGCACTCTCACGAAATTGCCAAGCTCATCGGCTCGCCCCCGGGTTATCTCGGCCACCGCGAAACTCATCCTTTGATCACCCAGGAAGCCCTGGCGGCCTCGCACTCCGATAAGCTGAAACTCTCTTTCCTGCTGTTCGACGAAATTGAAAAGGCCAGCGACGCCCTCTGGCAATTGCTCCTCGGCATGTTGGACAAGGCCACGTTGACCCTCGGCGACAACCGCCGCGTGGATCTTTCCCAGACCGTCATCTTCCTCACCTCCAACCTCGGCGGCGGCGAAATCACCGAACTCATGGGCGGAGGCTATGGCTTCATCAAGGCCGGCGACAAGTCGGCCGAGAATCTCGACGAAAAAGTGCAGCGCACCGCGGTCGAAGCCGCTCGTCGCAAATTTTCTCCCGAGTTCATGAACCGCCTCGACAAGATCGTCGTTTTCCATCCCCTGCATCGCAAACAGCTGGAGCAGGTTCTCGACATCGAACTCGCCATGGTGCAGCAGCGCGTGCTTGAGACTGCCAAGGGCCAATTCCTGTTCCGCGTCACCACGAATGCCCGCGACTTCCTCTTGCAGGAAGGCACGGACCAGCGCTACGGCGCTCGCCATCTCAAGCGCTCCATCGAACGCCACGTCGTCTACCCCATGGCCAACCTACTCGCCACCGACCAGGTTCGCCTCGGCGACATGATCTGCGTTGATTGGGAGCCTTCCGGCGATCATCTTGACTTCATTCGCGAAGGGGAAAACGTCGCGATTCCCGTGCGCCGTCCCGACCCGGTAGTCGCTCCAAAGGCCACGCAAGCCCGCGGCGGCCGCCCCGTCGAAGCCCCCGGCGTAACGCTCCCACCCGAGCCCACGCCCCGCATCGCCCGCTAAAATTTTCGGTCCAGCTCCAACTCCAAACCGCACCCTCGTTTTTCAAGGGTGCGGTTTTTTTTGCTCCTGTGGCGCAGCCATTCCTGGCTGTGCTCTTCGAATTCCGGTAGTCCACGGCTCAAGAGAAAAGGCGCCGCGAACATTCTCGGGGCGCCCTGCTCTTTTATTTCTTTATTCTCCGTCGCGTTCCGATGCGAACGGCAACACTTCCGTCCCTTCCTTCCGGACCGCTTCCAGTCCGCTGGGGTCAATCCCCAGGGCCTGCAACAATGTTGCCGCCACCTGAGAACTCACCACCGGCGTCTTCACCACTTGGGCGGCAAACTCCGGATTCGACACAATCAGCCCCACGTTCGTGTCGCTGTAGTTGAACCCACCGTGCTCCGCATTCTTCAAGGTCGACCCCGTGTAGATCGTTCCGTAGGTCGGCCGCACCAGAATGTCCGGGGTCCGCGTGTCCGTCAGCGGGTCGCGAAACTTCAGCTTCATGTCCTCGCCCGCCAACACTTCATCAATGAACAGGGCGTTGGCGTTCGAGTTCAGGAATGCCGCCGCAGCCGCCGTCTTGGTCTGATCCCCCAGCCAGACCAACGCGATGTCGTCGTCTTGCACGAACCCGCATGGGCCGGTCGAGCAGTTGTTCGCACTGGCAATCGCCAGCGCGCCCGGATCGGTGCTGGCTCCGGGAAGCGCAGCCACCAGATCCGCGAAGTGCCCAGGCTTGTTCGTTTTCAACGGATTAATCGGCGTCTGACCGTGCTTCGCACTCACGATGAACAGCGTCGAGTCGTAGATCCCCGCCGCCTTCAAACCTTTAATCATTCGCGCGAGCGCTCCGTCCACGTAGTTCAATCCATAGCTCAGCACCGCCGTCGGCGCGCCGCTGCCATCCAGATATCCGCCCGGCTGCCCGTTGATGGTCGGATCCGTATCCGCGGTGCAGCCGCCGGCCTTGTTGTCAATCGAGAGCTTCTGCCCAACGCTCACAGCCTGAAAGTTCATTCCAAAAACTTCCGGAACGCCCACCTTCTTCGAACCGTCGTGGGTCAGGCCCTTGATTTCGTTCAGAATCGCCTGCACCTTCAGTTCGTCGTTGTTCGCCGTGCACACCACGCTCACCGTGTTGTCGAAGCCCGGTGCGTTGGTCAGCTCCGGCGTGAAAAGATCATCCACGCCTTTGCCGGAAGGCCCGTTCACGATGTCATACGCGGGATGCTTGTCCGCCCACGCAGTGCGCCCGCCCTCGGCCCTAATCACTTCGAAAATCGTATTGCTCTGCATAGCGTTGTGCGGGAAGAACAACGCGCACTTGCCCTGAGCGTTGATGTAATGAGGCAGCTTGGTTGGATCGATTACGTTTTCTGAAACATTACTCGAGTTATACACATCGATGCTCTCGTCAAACACCTGCATGTTTCCCGGCTGCCCCTGGCAGGTTGTGTTCGTCGGATCGAAAATCCCGCGGTTGTAGCTCACGTCGTAAAACAATCCGTGACTGATCGGAGATCCGCCAGTCACGAGCGCCAGCAATCCCGGAAACGAATCCGAATTCGCCGGCGTCTGCGCGTTCGAATACGTAATCCCGTGTCCCGCCAGCTCCGCCAGCGCTGAACCCTTGTTGTTCTTCACATAGTTCGCCACGTCCAGCGCGTGCATGCCGTCCACGCTGATCAGCAGCACGTGTTTGATTTTCTTTTTTCCGCCCCACCCGTCGTTGGCGTTTGCCGGAGCCGTCAAAGCCAGTCCGAGCAAGCCGAGCGAAAGGGCAGCCGCAACTAATTGCTTCTTCATGAATGTCTCCTTGGAAGGCCGTGCACCTGGATCTTCAGGATTCCCGTGGTAGAAGGGAATCCCACGGAGAGCCTAAAGGGGCCCTGTTACGGAATGGAGAATGCCGCATGTCCAGCGGATGAAAAACGGCATCTGTTCCGTGAAAAATGGGAACAGTACGGGTGGGGCAACTTTAGTGTGCAAAAAAACACTTATGACCTGAAATTTCTTAACAAAAGGCGCGGGGTACTACTGGTTATGATACCTCGGGAGCCGGAACAATCGCGGTTTTGTGAATCTGCTCCGCCCGCTTCAACGCTTCCTCAATATTCGCACAAATATTTTCCTTTCCGATGTGCCGTTCAAATCCAGCCTCGCGCATCAACGCCTCGGGTTGCGGCCTTGCGCCACACACCAGCATGGCCCGTCCGTTTGCTCGCAAAATCTCCGCTAGCTCTTCCAAGGCCGCGATCCCCGTCGCGTCAATTGCGGTCATGTTTCGTAACCGCAGAATCACAATGGGAGGAAGAGCAGTCATGTCTTCCGTGACCTCCGTGATCTTGTCGGTCACCCCGAACAGAAACGGCCCGTGAATCCTGTATACCGCCGCATATTCGGGAATATCCTTGTCCTGAAGAATGTGCGACCGCCCGTCCTCGATGTAATCGTCCGTAACCTTCGAAACCGTTGTCGTCATCGAGATCTTCCGGATGAAGCTGAACGCCGCCAGGATCATCCCCACTTCCACCGCCAGCGTCAGGTCCGCCACCACCGTCAGCGTCAACGTCAGCACCCACACGCTGATGTCGGCCGCGCTGAGTTTCAGAATCTCGGGAATTTCTTTCCAATCGCCCATGTTATAGGCGACCATCAGCAGAATTCCAGCCAGCGCCGCCAGCGGTACGTTTTTCACCAACGGGGCTGCGAACAGAATCACCGCCAGCAGGGTCAGCGCGTGAATCACTCCCGCCACCGGAGTCCTCGCCCCCGCCCGCACGTTCGTTGCGGTTCTCGCAATTGCGCCCGTCGCCGGCAATCCGCCGAACAAGGGCGAAGCCATATTCGCCACCCCCTGTGCAATCAACTCCACATTCGGGTTGTGCTTGTCGCCGCTCATGCGGTCGGAAACCACCGCCGAAAACAAAGACTCAATCGCGCCCAGCATCGCCACTGTGATCGCCGGCGACAGCAGGTGCAGAAGCAACTGCGGTTGCAGCCTCGGCATCGCCAGGTGCGGCAAGCCGCTCGGAATGCCGCCAAACCGCGTTCCAATTGTCTCAATGGGCAAATGAAAGATCGCCACCGCCGCTGTGGCGCCAAAGCACACCAGGATGGCCCCGGGAATCCGCTTGAAAAACTTTGCGCAAATAATCATCACGGCCAGTGAAGCGAGCCCGACCAACGTGGCCACCCAGTTCAAGGTGTGAAAATTCTCCGTAATCGCGCCCATGCGGTGAAAAAAGTCGCCGGGCAAATGCTCCATCCGCAGCCCGAACAAATCCCTGATCTGGGTGCTGGCAATCAGGATGGCGATTCCGTTCGTGAAGCCCACCACCACCGGCCGCGGAAAATACTTCACCATGCTGCCGAGGCCGGTCGCGCCCATAATCACCAGAATCAACCCGGCCAGCATCGTGCACGTGAACAAGCCATCCAGCCCATACTTCGAAACAATCCCCAGCACCACCACCACGAATGCGCCTGTCGGCCCGCCAATTTGTGTTTTGGATCCACCCAAAGCCGAAATCAGGAACCCCGTCACAATGGCGCAGTAAATACCCGCTTGCGGCGAAACTCCCGACGCAATCGCAAACGCCATCGCTAGCGGCAGCGCCACCAGACCCACAGTCACGCCGGCAATCAAATCCGCCGTAAATTTTTCAGAATTGTATTCGCGCAGAAGTAAAACTGATTTGGGCAACCACGCGTCGATCGCAGCGCTCATAAAATCATCAAGGCGTTTCCCTCCACCCTCGCCCAAGTCTACCAGCCCCAGGGCAGGGAACCGTGCGATCCATGCACACCCGTGTACTCCGAGGCATCTCCACCCTGCGCTGTTTTCCAGTGATTTGTTCTAGCAGGGCTCGCCCGGCGCGGCGGACGAGCAGTTCTTCACGGTCGCAGCGGCCAGTCTTCAGACTGGACAGCCAACTTCTTTGCCAACGCTAAGACTCAAACGTCTCATTCTAAGGGCACCCGATAAGGATGCCCGAACGACCTCAACTCGAACGTTTCCCAGAATTTTCAATTCGAAAATTTCTTCCCACGCACTGACAATTTCCACTCCCTCAATCCGCCGCCTCACTTCTGTTTACTCCCGCCCTCCACCGCAACACCGGCTTCCGCGCGGCTCCCACTTCATCCAATCGCCGCACCCGCGTCGTGTGCGGCGCCGTCTTCACCAGCTCGGGCGTAGCCGCCGCCTCTTTCGCAATCGACTTCATCGCCTCCACAAACAGATACAGCTCTTCCTTCGACTCCGACTCCGTCGGCTCGATCATCAACGCCCCCGGCACAATCAGGGGAAACGCCGTCGTATACGGGTGAAATCCGTAATCAATCAGCCGCTTCGCAATGTCCATTGTGTTCACGCCATTCTTCTTCTGAATCGCGTCGCTGAACACCACCTCATGCATCGATGGCTTCGTGTACGGCAAATCAAACACGCCCTCCAGCCCCTTACGGATGTAATTCGCGTTCACCACCGCGTCTTCTGTCGCCTGCCGTACGCCAGGCCCGTACGCCAAAATGTACGCCAGCGCGCGCACCAGCACGCCAAAATTTCCCACGAACGCCTTCACCCGCCCAACGCTTTGCTTCCGGTTGAAATCAAGCGCCAGCCTGCCCCCTTCTTTCTCCACCAGCACCGGTGTCGGCAGATACGGCTCCAGCAGTTTCTTCATCGCCACGGGGCCGGCGCCCGGCCCGCCGCCACCATGCGGCGTCGAAAACGTCTTGTGCAAATTCAGGTGCATCACGTCTACGCCCAGGTCGCCTGGCCGTGTCACGCCCGTCAGCGCGTTCATGTTCGCGCCATCCATGTACAGCAGCGCGCCCTTCGCGTGCAGGATCTCCGCAATCTGCGGCACCTGCTGCTCAAAAATTCCCAGTGTGCTCGGATTCGTCAGCATCAGCGCCGCTACGTCTTCCGTCACCTGCTCGCGCAAATGCTCCAGGTCCACCTGCCCGTCGGCGTTGGACTTGATATTTTCCACTTCATATCCGGCAATCACCGCCGTCGCCGGATTCGTCCCGTGCGCGGAATCGGGAATCAGCACCTTCTTCCGCGGATTTCCATTCTTCTCGTGATGCGCGCGAATCAGAAGCAACCCGGTCAGCTCGCCCTGCGCCCCCGCAGCCGGCTGTAGGGTGATCGCATCCATTCCGGTAATTTCGAGCAAACACTTTTCCAGCAGTTGCAGCACCTTCAGGCAACCCTGCGAAAGTTCCTGCGGCTGGTACGGGTGCTCGGTGGCAATTCCGTCGAGCCGGGCCACAAACTCATTCACCCGCGGATTGTATTTCATCGTGCAGGAACCCAGCGGATACATCCCCAAATCAATTGCGTAATTCCAGGTCGAAAGCCGCGTGAAGTGGCGGATTACCTCGATCTCGCTCACCTCCGGGAATCCCTCCACACCCTCGTGCCTGTGTGCCTCGCCCAGCGCCTTCGCGGGATCCACAGCCGGCACATCCAGCGGCGGCAATTCAAACGCCCGCTTCCCCGGCGACGACTTCTCAAAAATCAAACCCTCATTCTGATTCGTATGCCGCGTAGCCTTCTTAATCTTCTCGCTCATCTTCCTCTTCTCAGCGGACTCTGCGTTAGTCCGCCTGTTATCTTACGCCGCTAAAGCCTTCCGAACTCCCGTCACCAGCCTCTCAATTTCCCCACGCGAAGTAGTCTCCGTAACACAAACCACTGCATTCTTCGACAACTCCGGATAAGCCGTCCCCAAAACAAACGGCCCGATAATTTTTTCTCTCAACAATTCCGCATTCACCAGTTTCACTGACTTCGGAAACGCCACCGTAAATTCATTAAAAAACGCCCCCGAAAAAGCCCGCGTCACTCCCGGAATCTTCTCCAACTCGCTCAACGCAAAATGCGCCTTCGACAAATTCTGCTCCGCCTGCTCCCGCAAGCCCTCTTTCCCGAGCAGCGTCAAATGCACCGTGGCCGCCAGCGCGCAAAGCGCCTGGTTCGTGCAAATATTCGAAGTCGCTTTCTCCCGCCGTATATGCTGCTCTCGCGTAGCCAGGGTCAGCACAAATCCCCGCTGCCCCTCGCTGTCCGTCGTCTGTCCCGAAAGCCGCCCGGGCATCTGCCGGACATACTTTTCCCGCGAAGCAATCACGCCCGCATACGGCCCGCCATAACTCGGCGCCAACCCAAAACTCTGCGCTTCCATCGCCACAATGTCCGCTTCCGCCGGCGGCTTCACCGCGCCCAGCGACACCGCTTCCGTCACCGCCACCACCAGCATTGCCCCCGCGGCCTTCGTAATCTCCGCCAACGGCCTCAGCGATTCAATCGTCCCGAAAAAGTTCGGCGACTGCACCACCACTGCGCAGACATCCCCGCCAATCGCCGTCTTCAACGCCTTCGCGTCCAGCGTCCCCGCCGTCGTGTAGGAAATCTCTTCGACGTGCAGCCCGGAATTCTTCGCATACGTCCGCAGTACCTCCCGGTACTCGGGATGCACCGACCGCCCCACAAGCACGCGCCGCCGCCCCGTCAGCCGCTCCGCCATCAGCACCGCTTCCGTCGTCGCCGTCGAGCCGTCATACATGGACGCGTTCGCCACTTCCTGCCCGGTCAACTGGCACATCAGCGTCTGAAACTCAAAAATAGCCTGCAGCGTGCCCTGCGTAATTTCCGCCTGATACGGTGTGTACGACGTCAAAAACTCGCCCCGCTGAATAATCGTGTCCGTCACCACCGACCGCAAGTGGTTGTAAACACCCGCGCCCAGAAAACTCGTATACCCGCCGGAATTCTCCGCCGCGCGCTCCTGAAAATAGCGAATCACTTCCTGCTCGGAAAAAGGTCCTGGCAGGTTCAGCGGTTTTTTCAACCGGTATTTTTCGGGAATGGACGAAAACAACTCTTCAACGTTCTTGATCCCGATGGCCGCCAGCATCTCCTGGCGCTCCGCCGGGCTCTTCGGCAAGTAGCGCATCAGGCAGACGCTTCTTTCTTCTTCTCCGCGATGTACGCCTCGTACGCCGCGGCGTCCATCAGCGTGCCCACCTCTGCCGGATTCGCCAGCTTGAGTTTGATCAACCACCCCGCCGTGTGCGGATCCGTATTAATCGTTTCCGGCTTCTGCACTAGCGCGCCATTCGCTTCCACGACTTCGCCGCTAGCCGGCGCATAAATCTCGCTAACCGCCTTCACCGATTCCACCGACCCAAACGTCTTCCCGGTCGTCAGCTTCGCGCCCACTTTCGGCAGCTCCACAAACACCACATCGCCCAATTCGCCCTGCGCATAATCGGTGATCCCTACCGTAGCCACGTCGCCCTTCACCTCAATCCACTCATGGTCCTTCGAATATTTGAATTGTGTTGGATATCCCATCGTTCCACTCCTTTCGTCTAGGTGTTCGCAGTCAAACAAATCTTGTCTTTCGCGGGGCCGGGCTTGCCCCGCCCTCTTGGGTTTCCCCGGTCGTTGTAGCGGTCACCTTCAGGTGGCCCCGCTTCCCCCATGTAGTAACCGGTCTTAAGACCGGCCACTACAACCAAGCCGATCCCATCCCAAAACCTCAAACCGTTCGAACCTTCCGCACCCGCTTATAAAACGGCGTCGCCACCACCACCGCCTTGCACTTCTGCCCCCGAATCTCCACAAAAACCGCCGTCCCCAACCCCGTCATCGAGGGGGGCACATAAGCCAGCGCAATATTCTTCCCGAGCGTCGGCGAAGGTGACCCGCTAGTCACCACGCCAATCTCATTCCCACTTTCATCCAAGCACCGGTACCCATCCCGCGCAATTCCTCGCTCCACCATCTCCAAACCCACCAACGCCCGCCGCAATCCATCGTTCTTCAACCTTACCAACACGTCCCGCCCAATAAACGCGCCCTTCTCCAGATGGCAATACCGGTCCAGCCCCGCTTCCCAAACATTAATCTTGTCGCTGATCTCGTGCTCGTACAACGCCATCTTCGATTCAAGCCGCAGCGTATTCCGCGCGCCCAGCCCGCAAGCCACAATCCCAAACTCTTTCCCCGCGGCAAACACTTCGGTCCACACGCGCTCGCTCGTCGCCACGTCCGACGGCACATAAATCTCAAATCCGTCTTCGCCCGTATATCCCGTCCGCGCAACCAGTGCATTCGTCAGCCCGCAAACCGTTCCGTGCGTGAACCAGTAATTCTTGATCGTCTCCAGCTTCGCGTCCGTCAGCTTCTGCAGCACTTCCGCCGCCCGCGGCCCTTGAATCGCCAGTTGGGTGTACGCGTCGCTCAACTCCTCCACCGCGCAATCCATTCCCTTGGTGTTCTCGCGCACCCAAGAGATATCCTTCTCCCGTGTCCCCGCATTGATCACCAGCAGGTAGTCGTCCTCGCCCAGCCGGTGCACGATCACGTCGTCCACAAACGTTCCGTTCGGATACAGCATCGCCGAATACTGCGCCTGCCCGATCGCCAGCTTCGACGCGTCATTCATCGTCAGGTGCTCGACCGCCGCCAGCGCCCCGCCGGCCTTCTTCGCGCCATGAATCCGAATGTCCCCCATATGGCTCACGTCAAACACGCCCACGCCCCCGCGCACTGCCCGGTGCTCGCACATCAACCCGCCGCTGCACGGATACTCCACCGGCATGTCCCAGCCGCCAAAGTTAACCATCTTGGCGCCCAGGCGCTTATGCAGCGCATTCAGTGCCGTTTTGCGAAGACCTGAATTGGCAGGAGAGTTTCCGGAGTCCATTCCGTTTGCTCAGGCAAAAACCGATGTTAGCACGCGCCCCACACGCGGTCAAAACAACGCGCCATTCCTGGCAGTGGCACATTTTCCGCCTTGCGAGCCAAATGATCCGCCTTGCTCTGGCATCGGCTTTCTTCAGGTCGTACGGTCCTGCTTGGCCTTAGTGAAATCCCTCATTAGGGAAGCTTGGTGAACTTTTGCTTTGTCTTTCTTGAGACCATGTAGGCAACAAAGCAGCCCGTTTCGACGATTTCACTAAGATACTTCCGAATTTCGTGGTGTGCACCTAAAGTTATGGCATCGGCAAGTTTCGTCATCGGCGCCGAGGAATGAGATGGGATTTTAGATTGAGTAATGTGATCGTAGTTCAGGTTTGGCCAGGAAGCCAAGTTTGGTAGGTTTTCTAACGAACCAACCGCATTCTGAACGACAAGGCGCTGCAAGGAAATCTCTCGTGGCTCTTATGCATCCCCAACCTCACCCGCCCCTTGCTGCCCGCCTCGCCCTCAGGTACAGTTTTTTCCGGAGGGACCGATGGCCGCCCGCCAACAAGTTCTCTGCGTACAGTGCGACAAAACCGAGGAATACTGCACCTGCGATAAATACTGCACCATCTGCAAAAGCCTCGAAAGAGTGCGCCTCGCCGCTGATGGGTTGTACTATTGTCCGGAGTGCCGCGAAGCCTGCGACGTCTCCTGGGCCAGCAGCCAATAGCCGTGCCGAAAAATCCTCTCCACCTGCGTCTCTCCCTCGATCACGACGAACGCCTCGCCGCCGCCGCGGGTGGCGCCATGCGTGTCTTCGCCGACGCCGCCGGCCTCCCCAACGACATCATCGAACAGCTCAAAATCGCCGTCGTCTCCGCTTGCAAGCTCTGCTTCGACTTTCACCACAATTGCACCACGCCCTGTGAAGTAACTTTCCTTCGACTCAACGATCGCATCCAAGTCGAAGTCGCCGTCCCGGGCGTTGCAGCCCCCGCCGAAAAGCCCAAGCCTCACTGGGCCGGCGTAGACGACGTCCAATGCGAATCCCGCAACGACTGCGGCGTCCTCCGCCTTACCAAATTCCTCTCTCCCGTCTCCTGATCTTCCCCAGTGGCGGCCACCTTCAGGTGGCCAGTTCGTCCTTGTGAGTGCGGAGGCGAAGCTCCGCTTTTACGCATGCATTGATACCACCCAACCCCTATTCGCACGCGCGCCGTCCTTCTGCCTGCCCGCCCGAGGAGGGAGGGCATCCGAAAAGGTCCGATCTTGGGACTCCGGCGATTTCTTACAGGAGATGCCCGAAGAACCTCAACGTCAATTTCTCTCAAAAAGTTAAGTTGGAATTACAACAGGATGCCCCAGGTGCCGGTGTTGCACCTGGGGTTGTTCGCTCCACGCACCACTACATCTTAAACGCAAACGTATTCTTCTTAATCAACGTCGTCATCTGATCGTCGCTAACCGACAACCGGATCACCACGCGGTCCCCCGACGGGACCACATTCGTCTGGTCCAGCAACGCTCCAAGCTCCGGATTATCCTTTGCCGTCTGGTATTTCTTGTAAAGCAATCCCGCCGCCATCAACTGGCTCAGCGTATTCGCATCTTCCGTCGAACCGCAAACCGCCTGAAATTTTGCGTCCATCCCGCTGCTAGCCGTCGCCGTAATGATCATCGCCTGCATCCGCGCCACCAGCTTCGCCGCTTCCGGAAACTGCTGCACCTCGGGCGCCAGTTGCCCCATCGCCAGTTTCGTGTACGCCGGATCGAGCACCGCCCATACCACGCCGCTTCCGTTCGCTTCATTGATCATGTTGTACATCTTGTCGTTCCGCAGCAGGCTGTCCTCTTCTCCGTAGCGCACCGCGATCAGCTTCTCCAGCAATTGCCGGTGTCCAAACGCAGCCTTGTTCGAGTCCACGAAAAAGAAAAACAGGTCGTTTGGTCCCACGCCCGATCCAAACGCAAACAACGTGTACCCGTGCGATTTCGTAGTTGGCAGCTTCTGGGCCTTGAAATATGCTTCTGTCGAATCCGGGTTGTAGCCTCCGAGCGCGATTCCCACGATCTCTTCGCTGTCCGGCGCTTCTGTAGCCGCAGCACCCGCCGCCGCTGGATCCTTGCTCAACGCCGACTCCGGCACCAGTGCCCAGGTCAGCTCGTCGACCTGCGTATTCGTGTCAATCCCGGCCGCTGCCAGAAATTTCTCAAACTGCTTGAACTTCTCCGGCAGCATCTGCTGCTCCAGCGCCGGGTACCACTTCATCGTCCGCGCCTTCTTCAAATCCGCATACGCAAATTCGCCCACTTCCTTCGGAAATAATCCAATCGTGTCCGCGCCCAGGCCACTTGCCTTCGCGGGCTTCGCCGTTGCCGCCAGCAACGCCAGCAATGCGCACGCCGCCGCAAATCTCTTTGTCGCCTCTGTCCACTTCTGCATGAATTGCTCCTTTCGGGGGCCGGGGGTAAAGGCTATCTCGTGATCGCGTCTTTGTAGGGGCCGGGCTCGCCCGACCCTCCGATCTACTGAGGAAACTCTAGTTTACGCTACTCCGTGGCTCTCATCCGAGCCGCTTGCGCAGTTCGTCAACTTTGCTTCTCATCTGCGCCACATACGCCGCATCCTTCAACCCGTCCAGGTTGATCTCCACATTGGCCAAAGCGCCCTTCGCTCCCGCTACTCCCATTAGACGCGCCACCAGCAAGTCTGACTTCATGGATGCCGCCGAGATTGCTTCCAGTTGTACCAGCTGTTCCACGAGGCTCGCCGCTTTCTCCGCCACTTCCAGCGGCACTTCCGAAGCGCCCTTTGTCGCCGCCTGAATCGCGGCTTCGCGCGCGGCTTTGTCTTGCGCATTCCCCTGCGGCATTTTGAAGGCCGCCATCACTGCGTCGTAGGAACTCGCATCCCGGTCAATCGCCGCCGTCAGTTCGTCGGCGGTTTTTCTCAGCGCGTCCACATTCTCCGAAAGCTTATCTAGAAACGGCGCCTGCATTTTCTTCTTCCGTGAAAGTCCCGCCACCATCTGCCCCAGCGCCGCGGCCAGCGCCGCCGCAAATGCCGAAACGCTGCCGCCTCCCGGCGTAGGCGCCGCCTCCGCCACGGCCTCCAGAAACGGCCGCGCCAGGTGCGCCAGCTTGCCGTCCCTCGCTTCCATCGGCGCGCCGCTCAACACATCTGCCAGCTTGTTCTCAAACACCTGCGAAGGCGAGAAGTTTTCCAGCTGCAGAAAATAATCCGCCGCTATCTCAATCGCCTTCTTTGGCACCAGCCCCACAATTTCGCTGCCCACGGGCATCACGCCATAGCGCTCCGCCTCGCGCTTCACCGCCGCATACACGCGGTGCATCGGTGTCTGCTCGTAATCCGTCAAATTAATCGACACCTGCGCCAGGTTCCGCGCCTTCAACTCCACCCCCATGGACTTCACGTAGCGAAACCCGCCATTCGAAAACCGAATCGCCCGCGCAATCTTGTTTGCAATCCCGATATCCGAAGTGTTCAGGTTGACGTTGTATGCGACCAGAAACTTTCGCGCCCCCACCACTGTCACGCCCGCCGTCGGATGCAGCTTCGGCTCGCCGATATCCGGTTGCCGGTCGGGGTTCTTCTTCAACTCCTCCCGCAGCCCCTCGTATTGTCCGCGCCGCACATTCTCCAGGTTCACGCGGTCCGGCCGCGTCGCCGCCGCTTCATAAAAGAAAATCGGGATCCGGTAGCGCTTCCAGATCTCCTGCCCCACGCGCTTCGCCAGCGCCACGCAATCTTCCAGCGCTACACCCTCAACAGGAATGAACGGCACCACGTCGGTCGCTCCGACGCGCGGGTGCGCGCCCTTGTGCTCGTTCATGTCAATCAGTTCCAGCGCTTTGCCCGCACCCAAAATCGCCGCTTCGCCCACCGCCTCCGGCTCGCCCGCCAGCGTAATCACGCAACGGTTGTGGTCCGCGTCCATCTCGCGGTCCAGAACGTACACCCCCGGCACGCCGCTCATCACCTGCACCAGGGCATCCACCTTCGCCGGGTCCCGCCCCTCCGAAAAATTCGGCACGCACTCAATCAGTCTCTTCATCTCTCTCCGTTCCGCCCTCTTCTCTCTGTCCTCTGCGTCACAGCGAACTCCGCGCTAATTCCCACCTTTTGACTCTTGGCACTGATCTGTCCGTTTAATCATTCATCCAAACAATCTCCCCACTCTTCATCGTCATCCAGCAAGTATTCATCCCAAAATAATAGGGAATTTCCCGATAATCCTCCACTTCGTACACCGCCAGATCCGCCTGCTTTCCCGCTTCGAGCGATCCAATCGTCTTCTCCCGCCCAAGCGCATAAGCCCCATTGATGGTGGCCGCCGCAATCGCCTCCGCCGGCGTCATCCGTAGTTGCGAACAAGCCAGCGACAAAATCATCGGCATGCTCACCGTCGGAGAAGTCCCCGGATTGTAGTCCGTCGCCAATCCCACAATCGCCCCAGCCTCAATCAATTTCCTTGCCGGCGCATACTGCTTCAGCCCCAAATGAAAGTCGCACCCGGGCAATAGCGTACCCACTGTCTCCGATTTCCCCAGCGCCCGGATATCCGCGTCATTCACCTGCTCCAGGTGATCGCAACTAGCCGCTCCCAGCTCCACCCCCAACTGCGTAGCTCCGCTGCGAGACAACTGCTCCGCATGCAGCCGAGGCCGCAACCCATGCTCCTTCGCCTTCCTCAGCAATCTCTTCGATTGCCCCACCGTAAAAGCCCCGCGATCGCAAAACACGTCGCAATACTCCGCCAAATCGCCCACCACCACTTCCGGCAACAGTTTCTCCATCAACAAGGCAAGATATTGCTCCGCTCCATCCTTTTTCGCACGAAATTCAAGCGGCACCACATGCGCACCCAAAAATGTCGAAACAATCTCGAGCGGCTGCTCCTGGTTCAACTCCCGATGCAGCCGCAATATCTTAAGTTCGCTCGCGGCGTCCAGTCCGTACCCGCTCTTAGCCTCCACCGTCGTTGTGCCGTATTCCGCAAACTCCCGCAAAGCCGCAATCGCTCTGCTCTTCAGCGCATCGTGCGTCGCGGCCCGCAATTTCTTCACCGAATTCAGTATCCCC
Source organism: Acidobacteriota bacterium (assembly GCA_013289665.1). GTDB lineage: Bacteria > Acidobacteriota > Terriglobia > Acidiferrales > UBA7541 > Acidiferrum. The sequence goes on from JABCZN010000001.1 coordinate 214,502, forward strand.
CCGCCCTTGCGTGCAATCTCTTCGTAACTTGCTCCCTGAATCTTCAGCTCATACTCCTCTGTCCGGCTCGCTGCATGAATCAAGTGCGTGTGCGAATCCACAAATCCCGGCAACACCACGCGCCCGCCCACATCCAATTTCTCTGCCGCCTTAGCCGCGGCCCGCCGCTCCACGTCCGCGCGCGCCCCGGCCGAAACAATTCTCCCGTCACGCACCAACACCGCGCCGTTTTTGATCAATCCAATTTTGGAAAGGGAATTGCCCCGCCGCGGACCGCCTCCCCGCAGCGTAACCACCTGTGAAGCGCCTGTAATAAGAATGCTGCCGCTCAAAAACGTGGCACAGGCTTCAGCCTGTGCTCTTGGGTTTTTCTTGCCTTTGTAGCGGCCGCCTTCCGAGGCAGACGCTTTTCACATCCACCTACGCCCCAACCGCAATCCCCTGATATGCCGGCGCAAACGCTTCCTTCACGAAAGTCTCGATCGAAGTCGGCGTCGTATTCGCCGCGCTCCGTGGCTCCAGTCCCACCACGATCCCAGTGTTGAATCCCTGAAACATTTCGATCAAGTAAGCGGCTGATTTCGCCGAAAGACCCATCTGCACCAGGGTATGTTCCACCTGTTCGTAAGAGAACTGCACGTAACGCAGATCAGGCTTCCCGATGCCCCGGCTGATGACCGCCGCAGCTTCGGTCATGCTCAAATCTCGTTCGCCCAGCAGCTCCTGCGTCTGCTTCCCGCTGAAATCCAGCCGCAGCAAGCGTTCCGCCGCGTACGCGCCAATGTCCCTCGTCGCGATCATCGGAATCTTCAAGTCCGGCTTCAGCGCTCCCGCGAAAATTCCCATCATCTGGATCATGCTGATGGCTGAAAAGTGGTTTTCCAGGAAGTACGCCGGACGCAAGTGCAGTACGTTCAGTCGCTCCACCGCGTTTAGTTTTCTCTCGGTATCGTGCAGTCCAAGGATCGGCCCGCTGCCTGCCGGCGCCTGCGCGCCAATACTGCTTAAACTCACCGCATACTGCAGGCCCGAATTTCTTGCGGCAGTGGCGATGGCATGGGACTCCAATTCCTGCTCCGCGCGGTAATCCGGCGAAGTCATCCCGGGCGGCATCATCAGAAACGCCGCTCGCACACCTGTCAACGCCTTCGTCAGCGCCTCCGCATCCTTTATATCAGCAACAAAGGCCTCCGCTCCCCGGTGCGCGTACTTCTCCAACCTCGACGCGTTTCGTCCAACAACCCGTACCTTCTCGCCCTTCTCCAACAGTTTTTTCGTGATGACCGAGCCGATATTTCCCGTCGCGCCCAGAACCGTATACATTGATAGCCGCTCCTCGACCGTTGGCCTTTGCACCAAGGCCTGCGGTTTGTCTGTGTGACGTTATCCTTACAGCATTGGCACTTTCACGCCAGTCTTCTTTGCGAACGCAATGGCCTCCGGATAACCCGCGTCGACATGCCGGGCTACGCCCATGCCGGGGTCGTTCGTCAACACCCGTTCGATGCGCTTGGCCATTTCTTTGGTACCATCTGCGCACGTAACTTGGCCAGCGTGTTGCGAATAACCAATCCCGACTCCGCCACCGTTATGAACCGAAACCCACGAAGCCCCGCTAGCCGTATTGATCAGCGCGTTCAGCAGCGCCCAGTCCGCAATCGCGTCCGATCCATCCTTCATCGATTCGGTCTCACGGTAAGGCGACGCCACCGAGCCGCAATCCAGGTGATCCCGGCCAATCACAATCGGCGCCTTCAACTCGCCCTTCGCTACCAGATCATTTAGGGCCAAACCGAATTTCTCCCGCTCGCCATACCCCAGCCAGCAAATCCGCGATGGCAGTCCCTGGAACTTCACTTTCTTTTGCGCCATCGTGATCCATCGCTTCAGGTGCTCGTTCTCCGGGAACATTTCCAGCACCAACTGATCCGTCCGCGCGATGTCTGATGCATCTCCTGAAAGCGCTGCCCAACGGAACGGCCCCTTCCCCTCGCAAAACAACGGACGAATATACGCCGGCACAAATCCTGGGAAGCCATACGCGTTCTTCACGCCCGCTTCAAACGCAAACGTTCGAATATTATTTCCATAATCGAACGTCACCGCGCCCAGCTTCTGCAGGTCCAGCATTCCCTGAACGTGTTCTCCCATCGCCGCAACCGACCGCTTCCGATATTCCGCCGAATCCTTCTTCCGCAGCTCCAGCGCCTCTGCCAGCGTCATTCCGTTCGGCACGTACCCGCCAATCGGATCGTGCGCGCTCGTCTGGTCTGTCAAAATATCCGGTACCACACCGCGCTTCGCCAGCTCCGGAATCAAGTCCGCGCAATTTCCCACCAGCCCCACCGACGTCGCCTCGCCCTTGCGCACAGCATTCTTCAAAATCCGCAGCGCCTCATCCAGCGAAGTCACCATCACATCGCAAAAACCCGTCTTCACCCGCCGCTTGATCCGCTCCGGGTCCACATCAATTCCCAGGAACGCCGCGCCATTCATCGTGGCCGCCAGTGGCTGTGCTCCGCCCATTCCGCCCATTCCGCCCGTCACCACCAGCTTCCCGCTCAGGCTTCCGCCAAAGCGCTGCCGCGCCGCTGCCGCGAACGTCTCATACGTTCCCTGCAAAATTCCCTGCGTCCCGATGTAAATCCAGCTTCCGGCCGTCATCTGGCCGTACATCATCAACCCCGCCCGGTCCAGCTCGTTGAACTTTTCCCAATTGTTCCAATGTCCCACCAGGTTCGAATTGCACAGCAGCACCCGCGGCGCATACTCATGGGTCCGAAACACTGCCACTGGCTTCCCCGATTGCACCAGCAGCGTCTCATCGCCCTCCAGCGCACGTAGCGATTTCACAATCGCGTGAAAGCAATCCCAATTCCGCGCCGCTTTTCCCGTGCCGCCATACACCACCAGGTCCTCTGGCTTTTCCGCCACCTCGGGATCCAGATTGTTCAGCAGCATCCGCAGCGCCGCTTCCTGCTGCCACCCCTTGCACGAAATCTGCGTTCCGCGCGGCGCCCGAAACGGCCCCCGGCTCGTCGCCGGATCATTCACCACCGGTGTCAATGCGCTCATTTCAATCGTCCCTCTTCCGCCATCTTATCCCACCCCACCCGCCCCACAAATACGCCACCCTCCAGTGGCACAGGCACTCCTGCATGGTGATCCTGCTCTTCTCTGCGGGATCTCTGCGCCTTTGCGTTATCCATGCTCTTCCTCCCATTGCACGAACATTCCTCATCATGTAAATTCGACTTTCCGATGAACTACGGCACCCTCCCCACACGCTTTCTGAACGCCATTGAAGAGCACCCGTCTCCCCGCGCCCAGATGTTCCGCGGCCCCGACCGCTGGGAAGATATCTCCTCCCAGGAACTCCTTCGTCGTGTCGCCGGCCTCGCGAACGCGTTTGTCGAACTCGGCGTAAAATCCGGCGATCGCGTCGGCCTGTTCGCCCCCAATTGCCCCGAATGGCACACCGCCGATTTCGCCATTACCGGCTCTGGCGGAGTCACCGTCCCCGTCTACTTCAACGAATCTCCCGACCGCCTGTCCTACATCCTCAATCACTGCGGCGCACAAGTCGTCTTCATCGCCGGTCACAAACAACTCCAGAAATTCCTCGCGGTCCGCGACTCGCTGAAAGAAGTACAGCAAGTTATCGTCGCCGGTGCCGGCCCCGATCTCCCCACGGACTTCCTCCGCTATGAAACGCTAATCGCTGCCACCGGCCCCGCCGAAGTCGCCGCCTATCGCCTCCGCGCCGCCAAAGTTCTTCCCAGTCAGCTCGCCTCGCTCATCTATACCTCCGGCACGACCGGTGAGCCCAAAGGGGTCATGCTCACCCACAGCAATTTCTGCTCCAACGTCACAGACTCCTGCGTTGAACTCGATCTGCGCCCCGGAACCGACGTCGCCGTCTCGTTTCTCCCGCTAGCCCACGTCTACGGACGCATGCTCGATTACGTTTATATTTTTCACGGCTGCCCGGTGGCCTACGTCGAGACGGTCGAAAATGTCGCGCAAGCCCTCCTCGAAGTCCACCCCACCGTGCTTGCCGCCGTTCCGCGCTTCTTCGAAAAAATCTATGCCCGCCTGATGGAGCAGGGAAGCAAAGCCACCGGCGCCAAGCGAAAAATTTTCGAATTCGCCATGCAAACCGCACGCGAATCCGCCGCCTGGCGTTGCGGCGAAAAATCCGCCAGCCTGCCGGTTCGCCTGAAGTGGGCCATCGCCAACAAGCTCGTCTATTCCAAAATCCGCGCCGGCACCGGCGGCCACCTCCGCACCATCCTTTCCGGCGGCGCACCGCTCTCCAAGGATCTCTGCGAATTCTTTTGGGCCATCGGGATTCCCATTTACCAGGGTTACGGTTTGACGGAAACCTCTCCCGTTCTCACCAGCAACCATCCGCATAATCGGGCCGGCAGCTCTGGCCGCCCGATCCCCAACGTCCAGCTTCGCATCGCCGACGATGGCGAAATCCTCGCGAAGGGCCCTTGCGTCATGCAGGGCTATTTCAAATCTCCCGAGTCCACTCGCGATGTTCTTTCCGACGACGGCTGGTTCAAGACCGGTGACGTTGGCTATCTCGACAAAGATCACTACCTGTTCATCACCGACCGCAAAAAAGATCTTCTGAAAACCGCCGCCGGCAAATTCGTGGCCCCGCAGCCCATCGAAAATACGCTGAAAACCAGTCCATACATCCTCAACGCTATGGTCGTTGGCGATCAGCGCAAATTCGTAGTCGCCCTCATCGTTCCCAATCATGCCACCGTCGCCGCCAAGCTCGCCGAGGACGGCCTGAAATTTTCCTCCCACGCCGAGCTAGCCGCCCTTCCCGCCACCCACGCCCTCATCGAAAAAGAAGTCGCCCGCCTCACCACTCATCTCGCTCAATACGAAACCATCAAGCGTTTCGCCCTCCTCGCCGACGATTTCACCTTCGACTCCGGCAGCCTGACCTTCACCATGAAACTCAAGCGCCGAGTAGTCGAGCAGCAATACTCCGACGTAATCGACAAACTCTACGCCGACGTAGCCGAGCCTCGCCCCGTCCTCCTCGACTAATCCCCCTGTAGCATAGGCTTCAGCCTGTGCTACAGGGTTCTCCCAACTTTGTAGCGGCCGCCTTCTGCCTGCCCGCGTAGGAGGGACGCGAACCGTCCCCCCGCAAAAAACCGTACCCTTTCCCTTCCCCGAATCATCTGATTCGCAGGAACAATCCCCACCTGAGGAGGTCTTCCATGGCAAAAGCAGCAACCGCAACTCTCCGCACCTATCCCAGCAGTGTCGGTGTCCCCGACAGAAACCGCCAAGCCCTAATCGCCCTTCTCAACATCCATCTCGCGAACAGCTCCGACATTCACAGCCAGGTCAAATGGGCCCACTGGAACGTCAAGGGCAAGGATTTCTACCAGCTGCATCTGTTGTTCGATTCCGTTGCCAGCCACCTCGAAGATCACATTGACACCATCGCCGAGCGCATCTCCGCTCTCGGTGGCGTCGCCAACGGCACCGTGCGTGAATCCGCCGCAAAATCCAGCATCCCCGAAGCCGATCTCTCCGCCTACAGCGGCACCGACATCGTGAAATTCCTGGTTCACAACGTAGGCCACTACACCAACGCCCTACGCACGGCCATTCAGGAAGCCGACGACCTCGAAGACGCCGTCACCGTAGACCTCTTCACCACCATCACGCGCGAAATGGACAAAGACCTCTGGTTCATCGAAGCCCACATCCAAGCCTGATGAATTCTTAGTATGTGTAGGGGCGGGGCTTGCCCCGCCCTCCTGGGTTTCTCTTGCTGTTGTAGCGGCCGCCTTTTGAGCCGGGCCGTTCTTGCCGAACGCGCCCTCTACATCTTCTCCGGCGCCTCAATCCCCAAAAGTCCCAACGCCAAGACCAGCTGCCGCTCCACCAATTCCGTCAACCCCAGCAGAAACGCCCGCTTCTCCTCATCCGCTTCCGACAAAATATGGTGCTTGTGATAGAAATTATTGAACGCCTGCGCCAGCTGAAACGCATACTTCGACACAAACGCCGGCTCCTGCGCCCCAATCGCCGCGTCCACAGCGTAATCCAGCGACCCCGAAGCCAGAAGCACTTCCCAAATCGTATTGCTTTCGGGCCCCTCCATAATTTTCTTCAGCGACGCGTTCTCTTCGGGTGTCTGCAGGTCGGCGCTCAATTTCATTTCAAGCCCGCTTGCCTCCTCCACCCCACGGTCCTGCCCCTTGCGCCGAATCCCCCGGATCCGCACAATCGCGTACTGGCAATACGGCCCGGTCTCGCCCTCCGCGCTCAACGCATCCTCAAAATCAAACGCAATGATGGTGTTCCGCGTCACCTTCAGCAGGAAAAATCGCAGTGCGCCAACTGCCAGCGCGTTCGCCGTCTGCTTCAGTTCAGTCCCAGCCATCTCCGCGTGCTTCTGCAAAACCCGCGCCGCCGCCGCCGCCAGCATGCGGGTGATCAAATCATCCGCCTTGACGCCGAACCCTTTTCTTCCGCTCACCTCGACGTAAGGCCGCTTCGCATCCTCCGCCGACAATTCATATCCCATCTCCGCCGCACACCGAGGCGTCAGCGCCACAATCTCGTAATCAAAGTGAATCGAATTCTCCGCTTCCTTCGTATGTCCCAGCGCCCGCAATCCTTCCGCCACAACTTCCTGCAAATAGGCCTGCCTCGCGTCAATCACGTTATAAACCGCTTCGGCTCCTCCGAAGTGCGGGGTGCCCGCTTCGTTCGGCCCTGCAGTCGTGGCCCACAATTCTTTCCCGTCCGGAGGATTCGGCCACCTGCGGTAATGGAAATCTTTTCCCAGCAGCCCGAATTTCCAAAGCTGGTAAGCAATATCTTTCCCAACATAAGTAACCGTCCCGTTCGACCGCACAATAATCTTTGACTGGTCCTCATCATCGGGATTAGATGCTTCGCTCAAGCCACTCTTTTCATTTACCTCATTTACCTCCTTTAGATCCTTTACCTCATTCCCCCAAGGCATCACCCAGCAACCCGCGTTCTTCCCGCTCGTCGCCAGCTGGATCGCCCCGCTGGCCTTCAATTTCTCAAACGCCGCATCCCAGAAATGAAGATGCAGAATCTCGCTCTCCCGCGCCAGTAGTTCGTAAGAAATGTCCAGCCGCGCCATCGTCCGCAAATGAAATCCCACCACGGCGTCGGCAATCACCGTGGCCATCTCCGCGGTTTCGCCCCCGCCTGCTTCGATTACCTTCAACGTCTCCCCGCGCAACCGCCCCGCGCGCACTTTATCTTCCTCAAAAAATTGGGTGGCTTTTGCGTAAAGATCCCAGCACAAGTAATCGAAATTCTTGCCCGCCGCCAGCGCCTTCACCTCCGCCAGCGATTTCTTCTCCATCTCCTCAAACGCGATCACCACGTCCGCCACCTGCACCCCGGTGTTGTCAATGTAGTTCTGCACCGCCACATCGTTCCCGGTATGCCGCAGCAGCCGCACCATCGTGTCCCCTAGCACCGCATTCCGCAGGTGTCCGATGTGTGCCGCCTTGTTCGGATTGATGCTGGTATGCTCGACGATCACTTTCTTGCGCGCGCTTGCCGCGAGTCCGGCCAAAGCCTCGCCCGCTTCCTTGCGCGTCCTCTCCCAGAACCACGCCCGGTCAAAAAATACATTCAGATATCCCGCCCCCGCAACCTCGACCCGCGCAATGCCCGCAATCTTCGGCAGGGAATTGGCAATCTCCTGCGCAATTTGCCGCGGCGCCTTCTTCAAACGTTTCGCCAGCTCAAAACACACCGGAGACGCAGCCTCCCCCATCTCCAGTTTTGGCGGCCGCTCCAGCACCACCGAAAGTTCCACTCCATATTTCTCTCGGATATGCCCGGCCAGCGTTTCCCGCAGCCGCTTCAGAAGTGTTAGGTACACAGCGCCTCAGTCAAATCGGAATTGAGACCCGGAATTTCCCAGTATAGCAGCCACCGCCCGCCCTTCGATTTATACTCTCCCTGCCTCATGAATGCCACACGCGGTAGGTACGGAGATGAATAATGCGCACGGGAAAAAAAGGAATGACCCCAGCGTTGCCATGATCAACATTCGACGCGGGGAACCGGATGCAACCTTGTTTCAGATTCCCACCAGATACCGAATCGTAGAACGGGTGAACGAACTCGGTGTGCGAACAGGCGTGGGAGTGATTGGCGGGGTCAGCGTGGTCGCTCCGGCCGAACAAATTATTCTTCCAGATAAACCTTGAAGCCTGTTGAATTCTGAACGCCGGGCCGCGGCACTTCCGCTGGCGCCAACTCCCGCGGACAAGTGTGAGGTAGAATGCTTGCCCGGAGGCCACATGGCAAAAACACGGCGAGAATTTTTGGCGGAAACGGCAGTTGGCTTGGCAGCAGCAGCGGCGAGCGCGGCAGGCGTTGCGCCAGCGGAAGCGCAAGACCCTACTCAGCAGCAGCCCGCGGGTGCGCCCCCCGCATTCGGCACCGGTCCCGGTGTTGGCCCTCAAGTTTCCGTCAATACCTTCACTGAAGCCGAAAAGCTAGTTCAAATCGAGCTCAGCAAGCCACAACTCGAAATGGCCGCCTCCAGCTGGCGCGGAAATCTCGCCTCGGTCTACGAGCGCCGCACCGGCCCCCACAAATTAGACTTGCCCTCGTCAGTCGCTCCCTACTCCAGTTGGAATCCCGTCCTCCCCGGACGCAAAGCTGGCCCCGAACGCGACCAGTTCATCCGCAGCAAATCCGATCAGGGCCCGCTCCCCAAAAACGAAGATGAAATCGCCTTCGCTCCCGTCACCCGCCTCTCCCGCTGGGTAGAGACGCGCCAAATCACTTCCGAGCACCTCACGCAGATTTATCTAAAGCGCCTCGAGCAGTTCAATCCCAAGCTACGCTGTGTCATCACGCTCACCAAAGATCTGGCTCTCGCGCAGGCGAAGCAAGCCGATGCCGAAATCGCCGCCGGAAAATATCGTGGCCCGCTCCATGGCATCCCCTGGGGCGGAAAAGATCTTCTCGACACGGCAGGAATCCCCACCACCTATGGTGCGGAGCCATATCGAAACCGCATCCCAAAAGACGACGCCGCTGTAGTCAAACGCCTGAACGCCGCGGGCGCCGTTCTCGTCGCAAAACTCAGCCTCGGCGCCCTCGCCCTCAACGACATCTGGTTCGGCGGCCAAACCGTGAATCCCTGGCTCCTCGAAGAAGGCGCGTCTGGATCCAGCGCCGGACCCGGCGCCGCCACGGCCGCGGGACTCGTTGGCTTTTCTATCGGCAGCGAAACCGGCGGCAGCATCGTTTCCCCCAGCATGCGCTGCGGCATCACCGGCTTGCGCCCCACCTACGGGCGCGTCCCGCGCACCGGCGCGATGACCCTCTGCTGGTCACTCGACAAACTCGGCCCCATGACGCGTAGCGTCGAAGACGCGCTGCTCGTTCTCAACGCCATCTCCGGCCCCGATCCCGGCGATTTGCAAAGTGTCCCCAGCAAACTCGACTACGACGCGGACGCCAGCATCAAAGGTATCCGCGTCGGCTATTTCCCCAAATGGATGAAAGAACCGCCCGCTACAGATGTAGACCGCGCCGCGCTGGAAACAGTTAAAAAAGTCGGCATGGTGCCCGTGGAAGTTTCCATTCCCGACTGGCCTTATCAATCCCTAAATCTCATTCTCTTCGCCGAAGGCGCCGCCGCCTTCGAAGAGCTCACCCTAAGCGGCGAAGCCGACCAACTCAAAGTTCAAACCTACGACGCCTGGCCAAACCTCTTCCGCCAGTCGCGCTTCTTGTCCGCGGTGGATTTTGTGCAGACCGATCGCCTGCGCCGCAGGGTCGCTGAAGAAATGGCCCGCGTCTTTTCCGAAGTGGACCTGCTCCTCGTTCCCTCGCTCCGCGACGAAATGCTCACCATCACCAACTTCACCGGCCAGCCTTCGCTCACCATGCGCGCCGGTTTCGTCGAAGTCGCCGAAGCCCGCACCGACTGGGCCCCGGACCCCAGCCGTCCCCTGCCAAAGTTTTCCCCGCCGCGCCGCGTTCCCCACGGCGTCACCCTGATCGGCCGCCTCTTCGAAGAAGGCACCCTCGGCCGCGCCGGCCTCGCTCTCGAGCGCGCCTTCAACGTCGTCGCCGAGCACCCAAAGGGATTCGAGTAGCGTAAAAATTCCGAACTTAGCCGGCAGGTGCTTTTGCGGGAGCCGCCGGCAAGTCATCCCTCACCTCAAACTCCACCACATCCCCCGCATACGACCCACCTGCGGCCGGCTTGTAGTACACAATCGTCCGGTGTCCCTCCAGGTAGTGGCAAAAATTAATGTGATCCTGCCCGTACCAGAGCGAGTCGGAGTATCCCCACAGATATCGCCCCGTGGAATGAAAGGTTAATGTTTGCCCACCCTGCGCAAGGCTGAGCGACCAGTTCGCATTGTCCCCGCACGTCGAGCCCTTCAGTATTCCCTCGGCCCGTAGAGTCTCCTTCGGATTCCAGTGCGGAACCACCTCACCCGCCGGACGCTCCGATTCCGGCACGCTGTTCCAAAGCTCCACTGCTTCATTGTGGTCTGCCCCGAACCACCGGTCGGCCACAAACTTCGCGTAGTCCGCCGCCTGCCTTCCACGTCCCATCCGCAGCAGTACAGAGGAATTCGAATGCCAGCTAGAGAAGAGTTGAGATGTGTCATGCCCGCTCTTAAGACTCAGGTGCGGCGATGCAACTGCATCGACAGCCCGTATTTCGGGCGCAGCGTGATGCTGAAAAATGGCGTAACCATCGCATCCGGCCCAAGCGTAAACCGATAGCGCTGCGCAATCGTCGCCAGCAGCAGCGTCGCCTCCATCATCGCGAATCCTGCGCCAATGCACACGCGCGGGCCTCCCCCAAAAGGGAAGTACGCGAACCGCGGGATGCGCCCCTTTCGAATCGGGTCGTCGCGCCACCGCTCCGGGTCAAACCGTTCCGGATCCGGAAAAAACCGCGCATCGCGATGCGTCACCCACTGCATCATGAAAACATTTGTGCCCGCCCGAATGCGGTATCCGCCCACCTCAAAATCCCCCAATGCGCGCCGCCCGACTCCCCACGCCGGTGGATACAACCGCATCGATTCCTTGAGCACCATCTCCGTGTAGGGAAGCAGCGGCAAATCCGCCAGCGCCGGCGCCCGCCCGGCCAGCACTGAATCCAGTTCCGCGGCCAATGCCTTCTCAACGTCCGGATATTGCGAAAGCAGATACCACGTCCACGTCAGCGCGTTCGCTGTCGTCTCGTGCCCCGCGATGAACAGCGTCATCACTTCTTCGCGCAATTGGTCGTCGCTCATGCGCTCGCCCCGTTCGTTCCGCGCGTCCAGCAGCCGTTGCAGCAAATCATTTGCCGGAGTCTTGCTCGCCCGCCGCTCCCGGATGATCGATAGGACGATGTTGTCGAGCCGCTTCTTCGAACGCATCAGACGCGGCGTTTTCGGAATCGGAAAGCGGTCCGGCAGCAAAAAAGAAAGCGCCGCCTGCGTGAAAAACCTCTCCATCACTGCAGTCACTTCCTCGCCAATCGTCTGCGCTTCGTGGCCAACTTTCGCGCCAAACAGCGCTTTCGCTACGATGTCCAGCGCCAGCTCCCCCATCTCATGGTGCAGGTCGCGGTTCTCCCCATCCTTCCAGCGAGCCAAGTGCGCCGCCGCCGAATCGGCCATAATTTCCGCATAGATTGCGATATTTTCATGCCGAAACCCGGGCTGGACCAGTTGCCGCTGCCCTTGCCACGAAGCCCCTTCATTCGTCAGCAAACCATTGCCCAAAAAGAATTTAAACGCAGCGTAATCCCGCGATTTGTGAAAATTCGCCGCGTTCTTGACGAGCACGGCCTCAATGTAGTCTGGATGAGTAAGCTGGCAGATAGGAACATGCAGAAAGCGGTAGCAGACAACGTCGCCATATTCCCGCGCGCAGCGTTCCGAATGCCCCGGCCAGCTGCGTGCCAATTCGCGCGCGCTCCCCAGCAAGAAATTTTCCTTCGGCCCCGGAGGCGAGGGAAGTTGTGAAGCCATCACCGCGTGCGCCATCTCTAGAGTGTATCCTTTTGCGGCGCGCGGGAGAACCGGGGAGAACCGGCGGTGACCGGACACGACGCGCTTATTCGTCTATAATCCGCTGGAGCATTTCGGCCAGCGCAACGGCCACCTTCAGGTGGCCCCGCTCTCTCGGTTGAGGGCCGAACCCGTATTCAGAACAATTACCAAAGATCTGTTTCGCCCGACCGGCGAGGGAGAGAGTCGGATGATCTGTAGCGTATCGAACATCAGAGCTTGGGTGAGATTTCTGGCAACCGCAACTTTTGGAGTGCTTTTATCCATTTCCGCGCAGCTACCAATCGCAGCGCAGAAGAACGACAACTCGACTCTCCCCGGCGAAACGCCCGCCCATTTCCAGCCCGTCACCAGGGATTTCGACTTCGAACGCCGCGACGTAATGATCCTCATGCGCGACGGCGTAAAACTCCACACGGTCATCCTCATACCCAGGGGCGCCAAAAACGCCCCCATCCTTCTCACTCGCACTCCCTACAACGCCGACGAACTGGTCAGCCACCGCGCCAGCTCGCATCTCGGCCCCGTCCTTTGGGGCTACGACAACGCCACTGAAGTCATCGTCGAAGACGGCTACATCCGTGTCCTCCAGGACGTCCGTGGCAAGTACAACTCCGAAGGCGACTACGTAATGACACGCCCGCTTCACGGCCCGCTGAATCCTTCGCCCGTGGATCACTCCACCGACACCTACGACACCATTGACTGGCTCGTCAAAAATATTCCCGAAACCAACGGCAAAGTCGGAATCCTCGGAATTTCCTACGACGGCTTCACTCCGCTGATGGCGCTCGTCAATCCGCACCCAGCACTCAAAGTCGCCGTGCCGATGAATCCCATGGTCGACGGCTGGATGGGCGACGACTGGTTCCACAACGGCGCCTTCCGCCAGCAAAACCTGCCATACATCTACGAACAGGAGGCCACCCAGAAGAACGAAGAGAAATGGTGGTCCGGCGTCCATGACGACTACGATCTTTATATGCGCGCGGGCTCGGCCGGCGAACTGGGCCGCGAACACGGCATGGAACAACTCGGCTTCTGGAAAAAACTGATCGAGCATCCCAGCTACGATTCCTGGTGGCAGCAACAGGCCATGGACAAAATTCTCGCCGCCCAGCCGCTCAAAGTTCCCACCATGGTTGTTGACAGCCTCTGGGATCAGGAGGATATCTACGGCGCTCCAGCTCTCTACAAGGCCCTCAAGCCCAAGGACACAGCCAACGACAAATTATTCCTCGTCCTCGGCCCGTGGCACCACGGCCAGGAAATCGAAGACGCCGGCACTCTGGGCGCACTGCATTTCAACAGCGACACCGGCCTCTATTTCCGCCAGGAAATTCTTCGCCCATTCCTCGCTCGCTATCTGAAAGACGGCGCCCCGCAATCGGAAGTCGCGCCCGTAAACGCATTCGAAACCGGCACCAACCGCTGGCTGAAGCTGAGCAGTTGGCCTTCAGGCTGCCCATCCGGTTGCACCGTCAAACCCACGCCCCTGTATCTCGCCGCAGGACTGAGACTAAGTTTCGCCGCTCCCGGAAAAGACGACACGGCCTACGACGAGTACGTCTCCAATCCCGCCAAGCCTGTGCCATTCCGCGCGCGCCCGATTCAGCCAGTCGGCTACAGCGACGGAATGACCTGGGCCGAATGGCTTGTTGACGACCAGCGCGAAGCCTCCGGCCGCCCCGACGTGCTCACTTTCATTTCCGACGAATTAAAAGAACCGCTCAAAATCAGCGGCCAACCCATCGCCAACTTGATCGCCTCCACCACCGGCACCGATTCCGACTGGGTCGTCAAACTCATTGACGTCTACCCCGACGAAGTCGCCGGCCAGCCTGCCATGGGCGGCTATGAACTGATGGTTGCCGCTGACATTTTCCGCGGCCGCTATCGCGAAAGTTTCGAAAATCCAAAATCCATTCCGCGCGACACTCCGCTCGTCTACCGCTTCGCCCTGCCAACGGCGAACCACGTCTTCTTGCCCGGCCACAAAGTAATGGTCCAGGTCCAATCCAGTTGGTTCCCCCTCTACGATCGCAACCCGCAGACCTTCGTCCCCAACATCTTCTGGGCCAAGCCCGATGACTATCGCAAAGCCACCCAGCGCGTCTATCACACCCCGACCCAATTCAGCTTCATTGAATTACCAGTGGCCACCGCCAAAGAAAAGTAGCATAGGCTTTAGCCTGTGTTCTTCGCTTACTCCTGCCTTTGTGGGGCGGCTTTGGGCCGCCTCTTGGGTTTCCCCAAATCCGGTCTCGACCACTACCTTCAAATCCTCTGCCCTTTCCACTTCCCCCTCCGAAACAACAAAATCCCCGCCAACGCAATCGCGCACTCCGCCACCACAATCGAAACATACGCTCCTTTCGCCTGCCATCCCACCCGCAGCGCCAGGAAATAAGCCAAGGGAATCTCCAGCAACCAGAACCCAAAAAAATTCACCACCGTCGGCGTCACCGTATCTCCCGCCCCGTTAAACGCCTGCAGCATCACCATCCCATACGCGTACCCAATATTTCCGTAACTTAAAATCCGCAGGCACGAAGCCGCCAGCGGCACCACCTCCGGGTCCTGCGTGAACAGCCGCACCACCGGCGTGGCATAAATCAAAAAGAAAACCCCAATCACGCCCATAAAAATCATGTTGTAAAATCCGGTCCGCCAAACGGAAATCTCCGCCCGCTCCGGCTGCCGCGCCCCCAGGTTTTGCCCCACCAGAGTCGCCGCGGCGTTGCTCAACCCCCACGACGGCATCAAAATGAAAATCAAAATTCGAATCGCGATGGTATACCCCGCTAAGGCCGCCGATCCAAACACGCTGATAATCCGCACCAGCCCAATCCAGCTGGTATGCGCAATCGCAAACTGCAGAATCCCCGTCAGCGATACCCGCACCAGCCGGAACAGCACTTGAAAATCCAGCCGAATCTGCGAAGTAAGAATCCGAATGCGCTCCGTCCCGCGCAACAGCCGGTAAAACTGATAAAGCACGCCGATGCTTCGCCCGGTAAACGTGGCCACCGCCGCGCCCGTCACGCCGAGCTTCGGAAACGGCCCAATCCCAAAAATGAAGCACGGGTCCAGAATCAAATTGATAATGTTCGAGACCCATAGCAATCGCATCGCAACGGCCGCATCGCCCGCGCCGCGAAAGATGGCATTGTTCAAAAACAAAAGCAGCACCACGCCGCTTCCGCCCAGCGCAATCCGCGCGTACCCGCTGCCTGTCGCCACAATCGCCGGCGAGGCCCCCATCAACCGCAGCAGATCGCTCGCATAAATCCAGCTCGGGATGCCCACGATCGCCGACACGCCCAAACCCAAAAAAATCGCCTGGGCCCCAGCCACGGCCGCGCCCTCCGGATCTTTTTCTCCAACCCGCCGTGCCACCATCGCCGTCGTCGAGAGGCTCAGCCCCAATCCCACGGCAAACACCAGGCTCAGCAACGACTCCGTCAAGCCCACTGTCGCCACCGCATCCGCGCCCAGCCGTCCCACCCAGAAAACGTCCACCACCGCAAACAGCGATTCCAGCACCATTTCCAGCACCATCGGAATGGCCAGCAAGAGAATCGCTCGATTCAAGCTCCCGGTCGTGAAGTCCTGATGCGACCCGCGAATCGCTTCGCGAATCGAACTCCACAACCCGGGTGGAACTCCAGCCACCGCCTCAGCATCCGGTTGTTGATAGTCCTGTACCGACATGGATACCTGCACGGTCTGCGCAAACGCGGCCAAAAACGCCGGCGACGGCGCGGGAAAATGGTTAGTACAAAAACGGGGAAACGAGGGTTCCGCAGGCGACGCGGCTTTAGAGGACAGCGACCATAAGTGCGAGGAACATTGTTCGATCCTTGTGGCGCTCTTCGCACGCGCCTTGAAGTAAAGTGTTCCGGAGGTAAGTATACATAGTCCGCCAAAGCCGTGCCAACAAGAATTTGCTCATGGGCAAGCGTCTTCCAGGGGAGCTTAGGTGCAAAACTTCGATGCGATCGTTCTAGGCGGCGGCGCGGCCGGCCTGATGTGCGCCATCGAAGCGGGAAGACGCGGCCGCCGCATCCTGCTCCTGGAGCGTGCCGAGAAAATCGGCAAGAAAATCCTTATCTCCGGCGGCGGCCGCTGCAACTTCACGAATCTCCACACCCAGCCGAAGCACTTTCTCTCCGAAAATCCTGACTTCGCCAAGTCGGCCCTCGCGCGCTATACCCCCGCCGATTTCATCGCCCTGGTCGAAAAACACGGAATCCCCTATCACGAGAAAACCCTCGGCCAGCTTTTCTGCGACCACTCGGCAATCGAGATCATCACAATGCTCGAATCCGAATGCCGCGCCGCCAATGTGAAAATCGCCCTGGATGCTGAGGTCAGCGAAGTCCGCCGCGACACCGCCTTCGCCGTCCGCACCGACGCAACCGAATATCGCGCGCCTGCACTCGTCGTCGCCACCGGCGGAATCTCCATCCCCAAAATGGGCGCCACCGGCTTCGGCTACAATCTCGCCCGCCAGTTCGGCTTGAACATCATCAATCCCCGCCCGGCTCTCGTCCCCCTGGTCTTTCATCCGGCCGACCGCAAACGCTACGGCGACCTCGCCGGCGTCTCAACCGAAGTCATCGCCTCAGCAGGGAAGTCCAACTTCCGCGAAAAAATGCTGTTCACCCACCGTGGCCTGAGCGGCCCCGCAATCTTGCAAGTTTCCAGCTATTGGAAAGAAGGTGAAGCGCTGCAAATCGATCTAGCCCCTGGCGGCGACGCCACCCAAAAAATTCGTGAAGCCGGCACGCGCACCAGTACCGCAGCGGAAAAGGCTCTCCACGAATTTCTCCCGAACCGCCTGGCCGAACGGTGGCTCCAATTTCACCCGCCGAAAGCCTGGACCAACATTGCCCTCGATGCTTTCGAAAGGGAATTGCACACCTGGAACATCCGCCCCGCCGGAACCGAGGGCTACGAAAAAGCCGAAGTCACTGCTGGCGGCGTGGACACCGCCGAACTCTCCAGTAAGACCATGGAGGCCAGGAGAGTCCCCGGTCTCTTCTTCATCGGCGAAGTCGTCGACGTCACCGGCCACCTGGGCGGCTTCAATTTCCAGTGGGCCTGGGCCTCGGCCGCCGCAGCGGGCCGGTCACTCTAATTTTGAGTGCGAGAGCGAAGCTCTCGCTTTCGCGGCCCAATTCCCACGACAAAACAATCGGGATAAACGCACTCGCGTTTCCCACGCTCTTGCCTTTGTGGGGGCGGGACTTGCCCCGCCCTCTTGGGTTATTCCTGCCTTTGTAGCGGCCGTCTTCCGAGGTCCGCGTTTGGGACTCCGGATGCACTTGAGGACCGGGCGCCTTTCTCTTTCTCCGGACTCTCTTGCGCTTGTAGGGCCCGCCTTCTGAGGCAGGCCGTCTTGCAGCGAGTTTGACTCCAACGGATGCTCGCCGATAGTATCAATTCAGGTCTGCAGAAATGAAACACGCCTATTTCGACTGCTTCAGCGGCATCAGCGGCGATATGACTCTCGGCGCCCTCCTCGACGCGGGTGTGCCTGTCGAAGAATTGCGCAGCGAGTTGCAGGGCCTCAGTCTCCCGGGCTGGGATCTGACCGCCGAAAAAGTCTGGAAAAACGGCATGGCGGCAACTTTCGCAAAAGTGCGCGTGCAAGACACCCAAACCCATCGCTCGCTCAGCACAATTCTCAGCATTATCGAAAAATCCACCCTCGCTCCTACTGTCAAAGCCCCCGCCGCCGCCATCTTCACCAAACTGGGCCAAGCCGAAGCCGCGGTCCACGACGTCCCCCTCGAAAAAATCCATTTCCACGAGGTCGGCGCTCTGGACGCCATCGTGGACATCGTCGGCGCGTGCATCGGATTCTCCGCGCTCGGACTCGAATCCTTTGCCTGTTCCGCGCTAAACGTCGGCGGCGGCACCGCAAGAATGGCTCACGGCATCTTGCCCGTCCCAGCCCCTGCAACCGCACGTCTCCTCCTCGGCAAGCCCACCTATTCCAGCGGTGTTCAAAAAGAATTGGTCACGCCCACCGGCGCGGCCATCGTCGCCACGCTCTGCACCTCTTTCGGCCCTCAGCCACCCATGACCGTCAACGCAATCGGCTACGGCGCGGGCACCACCGATCTCGAAGGCCAGCCCAACGTCCTCCGCCTGATGGTTGGCGAAGCCGCCGAAAAATGCGCCGCTGCGGAATCCGAGACCATCCGCGTCCTCGAAGCCAATCTCGACGACATGAATCCCCAAATCTACGGCTACTTCCTCGAAAAGGCCCTCGCCGCAGGTGCGCTCGACGTCTTTGCCACTCCTGTCCAAATGAAAAAGAACCGCCCCGGCATGTTGGTCACCGTCCTCAGCACACCCGAAGACGAAGCCAAGTTCCACGAAATGCTCTTCGCGGAAACCACCACCCTCGGCGTCCGCACCTACACCGCCGAGCGCCGCGTTCTCGCCCGCCAGTGGGAAACCGTGCGTACCACTTTCGGCGAAGTCCGCATCAAAGTGGCCCGGCTCAACGGCCACATCCGCCAGGCATCGCCCGAATTCGAGGATTGCCGTAAACTGGCAGAAGCAAAAAACGTGCCTCTTCAGCGGGTAATGGACGAAGCCATGCGCACGTGGTCAGACAAAACCTGAGTACGAAGCAGTCTTTCTTTTTAAATTCTTGAACTTCTGGACTCTTGAACTTTTTGACTTTGAACTTTTAGCTTTTGACTTCAGACTTAGGACTGAAAAAATCGCCAATCACACAGAGCCCGAATGCCCGAGAAAAAAGAAAAATTCTACCTGACGACGCCCATCTACTACACCAACGGGCTGCCGCACATCGGCCACACTTACACCACCGTCGTCGCCGATGTCATCCGCCGCTACAAGCGCATGCGCGGCTACGACGTCGTCATGACCACCGGCACCGACGAGCACGGCGTCAACGTCGAACGCGCCGCGAAAAAAGCCGGCATCCCCGAATCCGAATTCGTCGCCAAAATGGCCGAGGCCTGGCGCGCCCTCTGGGACGAACTCGGCATTCCTGCCGACGAATTCATTCGCACCACCGACCTCAAGCACGTCCGCACCGTCCAGTGGCTCTTCAAGCTCTGCAGGGAAAACGGCTACGTCTACAAGGGCCACTACACCGGCCAATACTGCATCTACGACAACGCTTTTGTGAACGACGCCAAGCCCGGCGACAACTGCCCCGATTGCGGCCGCCCGCTCGAAACCGTCACCGAAGAAAACTATTTCTTCAAGCTCTCGTCTTTCCAAAAGCCGCTCCTCGATTTCTATAAAAAGAATCCTGATTTCATTCAGCCGGATACGAGGCGCAACGAAATCATCAGCTTCGTCGAAGGCGGCTTGAAAGACCTCAGCATCACCCGCACCACCATCCGCTGGGGCATTCCCGTTCCTGGCGAAGAGCCGCACGTCTTCTATGTCTGGTTCGACGCGCTCACCGCGTACCTCAGCGCCGTAGGAGGCCCGGAATACGAAAAGCGCGGCTACTGGCCCGCGGATCTGCATCTCGTCGGCAAAGACATCATCCGTTTCCACGCCGTCTACTGGCCAGCGTTCCTCATGGCCGCCATGCTCCCGGTTCCCAGACAAGTCTGGGCCCACGGCTGGTTCCTCATGGACGCCGCCAAAATGAGCAAGTCCAAAGGAAACGTCGTCCTACCGCGCCCCATCGTGAACATGCTCGGCATGGACGCGCTCCGCTATTTCCTCCTGCGCGATGTTGTCTTCGGCCAGGACGGCAATTTCAGCTACGACGCTCTCGTGACTCGCTACAACAGCGACCTCGCCAACGGCCTCGGCAACCTCGCCAGTCGCACCGCTGCGCTCATCGAAAAAAACTTCGCCGGCAAAATCCCCAAGCCGGCCACGCTGAAACCGCAGGACGAAACTCTCGCCAAGGAAGCGCAAAACGCCATCGCTGAAGTCCTAGAAAGTTTCGACAAGCTCAGTTTCGCACGCGCCCTCGAAACCATCTGGACCGTAATCGCCGCGGCCGACAAATATCTCACCAGTGAACAGCCCTGGGCCCTCGGCAACTCCGAAGCCGAACAAGCCCGAAAAAGCACCGTCCTCTGGACCACCGCCGAGCTTCTCCGCACAGTCACCGCGGTGTCATTTCCCGTTCTCCCAGATAGCGCTGCAAAAGTCTGGACGCTCCTCGGACAGTCCGAGGCTCTGGGCAAATTCGAATTGGACGGACTGCGCTGGGGCCAGTTAGCTCCCGGCACTTCGCTTGGCAAATCACAGACCTTGTTCCCACGCGTGGACAAAACCGAAGCAATAGAGAGGATCGAATCAATGGCAAACGAAGAACTGAACCCAGCACCAGCAGCACCGGCACTGGCGGCAAGCGCTCCAGTTGCAACAGGAACGTCCGCAGCGGCAGCCACCGCCACCGCGGTCTCCGGCAAAATCGGCATCGAGGATTTCGCCAAAGTCGAAATGCGCGTCGGCCAGATCAAAACCGCCGAGCGCATCGTCGGCGCCGACAAACTCCTCAAGCTCACCGTCGACATCGGCACAGAAATCCGCCAGATCTGCGCCGGCATCGCCCAATACTACGAACCCGAATCCCTAATCGGCCGCAAAGTAGCGGTAGTTGTAAATCTCGCCCCGCGCAAACTCCGCGGCGTCGAATCCAACGGCATGATCGTAGCCGCTTCCGTAGGCCCCGAAGGCCGCCCCGTCCTGACCGGCTTCCACGAAGAAGTAGAAGTCGGCGCCCGCCTGAAATAATCGCCCTTCCGGTCGTCGCCGACTCGCTTCCCATCCTTGTAGGGGCCGGGCTCTCCCGGCCCCCTAGGGTTTCTCCTCACCGGGACCGTAACCGCTGTCTATTTTCCAGTTTTTATTTTCTAATTTCTATCTATGGAACTAATCGATTCCCACGCCCACATAGACGGTCCCCAATTCGCCGAAGACCGCGAGGCCATGCTCCAACGCGCCCGAGCCGCAGGCGTCTCCACAATCCTAGCCATCGGCACCGGCCCAGGCCCCGAAAAACTCGATGCCGCGCTCCCCTACGCCGAAGGCCACAACTGGATCTACACGACCGTTGGCATACATCCCCACGACGCGAAAGAAGTCACCCCGGCTCATCTCGAAACGCTGGCCGCCCTCGCCGCACATCCCAAAGTACTCGCCTGGGGTGAAATCGGCCTCGACTATTTCTACGACCATTCCCCCCGCGACATCCAGGAGCGCGTCTTCCGCCAGCAAATGGAATTAGCCCACGCCGCGAATCTTCCCATCATCATCCACTGCCGCGACGCCTGGGACGACTGCCTCCGCCTCCTCGACGAAGCCTGGAAGCCCACCGGCCGCGGCGGCATCCTCCACTGCTTCACCAGCACCCTCGCACACGCCCAGAGAGGCCTCGACATGGGCTTTCTCATCTCTTTCACCGGAAACATCTCCTACCCGAAAGCGCAAAACATCCGCGACGTGGCGAAGGCTTTGTCCCTTTCAAACATTTTGATTGAAACGGACTCTCCGTACCTCGCGCCGCAGCCCCACCGCGGCAAACGCAATGAGCCCGCCTACGTTGTCGAGGTAGCAAAGGCGCTCGCGAATGTGAGAGACTGTGAGCTATCAGAAATTGCCGCTAAGACTACGGAGAATTTCCGCAGTTTTTTTAGGCTGACCCGGCCGAACTCATAGAGGGCCGAAGTGTCCCGCTGACAGGGAGCGGGTCCGGAGAACGCATATCGCACTATTGACCGTGAAAGAGATTTTTGAACTGGTGCGAGAAGACCTTGTGAAGGTCGAGCAGGAACTCTCGCGCCAGAGCGCCTCCGCCTACCAGCCCGTCTCTGAAATCACCAGCTATCTCCTCGGTGGGGGAGGGAAGCGCCTCCGCCCAGCACTGCTCCTGCTCGCCCACGGCTACGCTGCCGGAAGCGAAGGCGACGCCCGCAGCGCTATCAAACTCGCTGCCGTCGTCGAACTCCTTCACAGCGCCACGCTCATTCACGACGATGTGATTGATAGCGCCGACACCCGCCGCGGCCGCCCCTCCGCCAATTCGCGCTGGGGCAATCACCGCAGCGTCCTCTCCGGGGACTGGCTGTACATGCAATCGTTCCACATCGCCCTGCAGGAGCGCAATTTCCACGTCCTCGATATCCTGATCGACCTCACGCAAAAAATGGTCGAAGGCGAACTCCTGCAGCTGGAAAAAATCGGCCGCATTGACGTCTCCGAAGACGACGCCCTGAAACTTTCCACCTACAAGACCGCTTGCCTCTTTAGCGGTTGCGCCCGCCTTGGCGGAGTCCTCGGCGGCCTGGAAGAGGAACACGAAAACGCACTAGCCGACTACGGCCGCTATTCGGGCCTGGCGTTTCAACTCGTTGACGATCTTTTGGATTTCACCGCTTCCAGCGAACAACTCGGCAAGCCGGTGCTAAGCGACCTGAAAGAAGGCAAAGTCACCCTGCCGCTAATCTACGCCATGGAAAACGGTCACAGCGAAGCGCGCGAAATGGTCTCCCGCGTCCTCGAGGAAAAAGAGTTTGACTCCGTCCAGCCCGAAACCCTGGTGGCCCTCGTTCGCGATTCCGGCGCCCTCGACCGCACCCGCAACCTCGCCCTCGAATACGCCGTCCGTGCCAAAGCCTGCCTCAACGGCTCCGGCTTCTCCGAATACGCCCGCGCCCTCCAAACCCTCCCCGACTTCATCCTCGACCGCGAATACTAAGCTTGAGTGCGAATGCAAAGCTTTCGCTTTTACGCGCTCAACCCAACCTCCCAACCCAACCAGCCCTCGGCATCTTGAGGACATCCGGTGAGGTCCCGTGTGTGGACTCGATGAAGCCGGATGGCTCTCTTGGGCAGGCCATAACAAAACCACCAGGACGTAAGATCAAATACGCACAGCCCATTGACCATCTTGGTGGGAGTTGGTGTCCGGAACGCCTTCCGGATGAGTTCGGTTACCGCCTCGCCCACCGACAGGGAACGCTCTTCGGCGTAGCGTCTCGCCTGCTCGAGGACCTCGTCATCAATTGAAACTGTAGTTCGCATGGGAAAATGATGCATCGTGGCGATGGCGATGTCAGTGGTTGCTGTGCGGATCAATGTCCGGCGTTGATATCAGTCTGCGCCTTATTATGCCCTGTGCTAAATTGGGATTGGTTGCGTTCATGCTTCCCTTCAAACTCGTCTACCACGAATTCTACGACCTCAACCTCGGCACCCACGTCTTTCCCTCCGAAAAATTCCGCTTGATTCACGACAAACTCCTAAGCGACGCCATCGCCGAACCCAGCGACTTTCTCCGCCCCGAGCCCGCCAGTGACGCCGACATCCGCCGAGTCCACACCGAAGACTGGGTTCACAAACTAAAAACCGGCACCCTCACCGCAAGCGAGCAAATGAAACTCGAAGTCCCCTATTCCCCCGAACTCGTTCGAGCGTTCTGGCTAGCCGCCGGCGGCACAATCGCCGCCGCCGAATCCGCCTTGCATGATGGCTTCGGCTGCAACATCGGCGGCGGCTTTCATCACGCCTATCCCGGCCACGGTGAAGGCTTCTGCGCCATCCACGACGTAGCCGTGGCCATCCGCACCCTGCAAGCCCGCAACAAAATCACTCTCGCCATGGTAGTTGATACCGACGTGCATCACGGTAACGGCACCGCCGCCATCTTCAGCAAGGACGATTCCGTCTTCACCCTCTCCATCCACCAGCTCAACAACTACCCCGCCCACAAGCCGCATTCCTCTCTCGATCTGAATCTAGAGGACGGCGTAGCCGACGAAGAATACCTGGCCACCCTTCTCCCCGCCGTAAAAAAATCCATCGCATCCTTCCGTCCAGACATTCTTTTCTACGTCGGCGGAGCAGACCCCTACCGCGAAGACCAATTGGGCGGCCTCGATCTAAGTATGGAAGGTTTGCAAAAACGCGACGCAGGCGTCTTCGAGGAGGCCCGTCGCAAAAATATCCCGGTAGTTACTACTTTAGCCGGCGGCTACGCCCGTCGTCTCCAGGACACAGTCCAAATCCACCTAAACAGCATCCTCGCCGCTAAACGCGTCGCGGAAAGACACAACCAATAACCGGCGATCCTCCTTCTGCCGGCTAGTGAATGATGGCTCCCTCGATTGCGTCTATCAACGATTGATCGCGCCCTTCGGGATCAAAACCTTCAGTTCGATAGGCTATTTTCCCTGTCCGGCTCAGGATCAGAGTCGTTGGGAAGGAATTTACATGCAATAACTCATCCAGGCCGTCAGCGAAAACCACGGTGGTTCTTGGTTTCACCTCCTCCAGGTATGGTCCCACCAGCCTTTCATCCTCGTCACAATTCAGTTCCAGGAAAACGACTTCCTGCTCGCGCCCGAGAAAATGACCGGCGACTTTCTCGAAGTGAGGTTCCCATTCACGACAGGGACCACACCACGTGGCCCAAAAGTTCAACACCAGCACTTTGCCTTTGGCGTCGGCTAAAGCAAATGCGGCCCCATCCGGCGCCTTGCGCAGCAGGAATTCCATGGGGTCCTTCAGCCCTTTGTTACGCGCGGGCTTAGGATCGGCCCCTGCAGCCACGGCCTCGTCGCATGCGCGCAGGACATAATTTCCCAACCCGTCTTCCGACCCGTGCGCCAGCCGCCAGACATTGCCCAGTTTCTTCCTCACCTCAGGGCGCGAGGCGCTGCCCTGCAAACCATCCGAGAGCGCAAAGGCCAGGGCATACTCGTGAATTGCCGTGGGCAAGTCTTTCCGGATTTCCGCAATCTCGCCCAGGCGCTCCGCGGCGGCTGAGCCCGGCGTCATTTTATAGCTGCCCTCAAAATCCCTCTGGGCGTTCTGCAGTTCGTTCAGCTTTTGATACAGCCTGCCACGCACCAGCAGGATGGAGGCCACATCGTGCTGTTTGTCTTTTTCGAATTGCTCACTCGATTGCCGCGGCGATTTGTCCTTCACAGGTTCGCGGCGGATGATCTCCAGCATCCGCGTGCAATAATTCGCCGCGCGCCGCCACCCCGCGGCGTCGCCATAGCGGTCCAGAAGCTGCACTGATAGCTGGTTGATCGAAAGATCTTCCGGAGCCAGCGCCACCATCCGTTCCGCATACTCCGTCGCCGTCGAAAAATCCCGAAGCTGCAGGCTGGATTCCACGATCGCCCGGTAAATCTGCGGCCGCTGAGAGGATTGCGGATACTTCTTAAGAAAGTCGAGCAGGTTGCGCATCAACGCCACGCGGTCATTGCTCGCCTGCTCGATCGCCTTCTGCAGATCTTGTTGCTCGAGCACCGCCGCGCTTGCGGCCCCCTGCTTGGCTCCGCCGGACTTTGCAGCAGGTGCAGGAGCAGGCGCAGCTTGCCCCCCATCCGGCTTCTCCTGCCCCCAAGCAAAACTAGAGCCCGCACAAGCAAGCACAACAATTCCCACAAAGATTCTCAGTAGTTTTGACCGAAAGGAATTCACAACCCTATTGTACAAGGGAATCTAAATTGTAGCGGCCACCTTCAGGCGGCCCCGCGCTCCGGTTGCGCAGGCTTCAGCCTGAGTTCTCGGGTTCTCTCGCCTGTCACCAAAATCGGATCGTACTTCGTCTCACGACCCGCTCGAAACATTCACACTTCCCGAAACCGTATGCACTTCCACCCGCCCCGCCGAATTCCCGATATGCGCCCGCAGCGAATGCTTATTCTGCTCTTCCAGAATCACCGGAATGCTGGTCCGAATATCCCCCGAAGTCGATTCCGCCGAAAGCAGAAAACTCGCATTCGACGGCACGCGCAACTCCACCGAGCCCGAAATCGTCTTCAACTCCCAAAGCCGGCTAGCCCCCGGATTTCCCGAAACCTGAATGGACCCGGAGATCGCGTGCACCTTCACGTCGTTATTCGCGCCCAACACTTCAATCGAGCCGCTCGCCGTCGAAGCATCCACGCGGTCGCTTGGGTGCTCAATCCGGATCGCTCCGGAAGCCGCGGTAATCTTCAACTCGCCCTTCACATCCGCAACCCGCGTGTCGCCCGAAGCGCTGGACACGCGCAAACTCCCGCCGATTCCGGACGCCTCAATCGAGCCGCTCGCCGCATTCAGCTGCGTATCCTGTTCCACCCGGTAGACGTGCACATACCCCGAAGCCGAGCTCGCCTTCACCGGCCCCTTCACGTTGTCAATCGTAATCCCGCCCGAAGCCACACCCGCATCAATCTCCGTGTCATGCGGCACTTCCACCTGATAATCGATCGTCACATTTTTCAGCCACGACGAATTCTTCCCGATGCGAATCGTGCTTCCGCTCTGTTCCAGTGGCGGGTTGGCAGCCACCTCTTCCACGTTCTTGCCCGAGCCTCCGAAGATTGACCAGCCCCCCGGCGTAACTTTGCCGTGGACATGCACCGTGCCATCCGAGCTTCCTTTAATTTCGACACTCCCCGACCCGTTGCTCAACTCAAGCCGCACCGGCGAACTGACAGTAAATGATCGATCGAATGCGGCATTCTGCGCGGCAGCCCCAGGCAGGGCAAAAGCGGCAAGCGCTGTGAACAGGAAAATTCTGGAAAGGATGGTGATGTGGCGTCTAGTCATCGGCTTCATGTGCCCGGCGCACCAGTCGTTCCTGGCACCCAAGCCCTCCTGGTAAAAGATACGCAGTTCCAGGCTAGGATGTTCCGGCTGCTTTGGAAAGCGTCTCGTTCAGCGACCCCTGCCGGTAACCCTCTAAATCCAAAGCCACATATGCGAATCCCGCCGCCTTCAGTGCCTGCGAAATCGCCGCCGCCATTTCCCTATTCAGCGCCCGTGGCAGCTCATCTGGAGCCAATTCCACCCGTGCCAGCTTATCGTGCAGCCGCACCCGGAATTGCCTGAACCCCAGTTCCCGCAGCGCCGCCTCGCCCCGCTCGACCAACGACAATCGTTCCGGCGTAACCTCCGTCCCATACGGCAGCCGCGACGACAAGCACGCCGACGCCGGCCTATCCCAGCAGGGAAGTCCCGCTCGCTTCGCCAGAAAACGTATCTCCGCCTTGTGCAGCTTCGCCTCCAGCAGTGGAGTGAGCACCTTGTGCTCGGCCGCCGCCCGGTGCCCCGGCCGAAAATCCGAAGTATCGTCTGCATTCACTCCGTAAGCCACCGCGGCAAACGCGCGCCCCTTCGCCAATCCATCCAACACCGAAAAAAGTTCGTCCTTGCAGTAGTAGCACCGGTCCGCCGCATTCGCCCGGTAAGCCGGATTTTCCAGTTCATGTGTCGCAACAAATTCGTGTCGCACTCCGGTAGCCTGCAAAAAAATCTCGACCTGCTCCCGGTCATACGCCGAATAGCTTTCTGAGAGCGCTGTAACCGAGAGCGCCTTCTCTCTCAGCGCCAGGTGGGCGGCCCAAGCCAGATACGCCGAATCCGTACCCCCCGAAAGCGCCACAATCACCGAACTCAACTCTCCCAGCCGCGCCAAAAGCCGGCGCTCCTTCTCCGCGGCCAACTCCGCCGACGCCTCGCCCATCCGTATATTCACCAAGCTTCCCATCTCGCTCCTCACTCCCCTCCGTATCCTTCCTCTCAGCGCACTCGGCGTTCTCTGCGCCTTTTGCGTTAACTCCTTCTTTCTTTCCCTTCTCTGTGCCTCTCTCTGTGAACTCTTGCTTTCTCTTCCCTACTTAAAATCCAGCAAAACCTCTACCGTCCCTTTCGCCGGATCGGTCTGCAAAAAATGCCCCACGGTGTCGTAATGCACCGGCAATTCCTTAAATATCGTCTCCCGATGCGATTCCAGCCGGAACATAAAATCCTCAAACACCTTCTTGTCAAACAAATCCCCAGGCTTCATGCTCCACGTTTCCTGAATCTTCCGCTCTCCCGCCAGCGACATCCCGGAAATGGTCATCGACTCATAATGAAAAACCGGCCCCTCCACAATCGATACCTCATACGAAGTCGTATGCGCCGCATCATCATAAGCCGCCACCGGCGTCACCTTCGCCTCCAGATATCCCCGCTGCCCGTACTCCTCCCGCACCCGTTCCCACCCGCCTTCGATCGCCTGCCCGTTCGCCACATCGCCAACCTTCAATCCCATCGTGTTCGTCAGGGTGATCGAAGATATCGCCCCGTTCCCCTTCCACTCCACGCCCTTCCACCGGTAAATCGTCCCCGGCACGCAAGGCACATACACCGGGATCTGCTCCGTCAGTTTCTGTTGGTTCGGATCACCGGAAAGCCGCACTTCCGCCGGCCCGATCTTGGCCTGCAAAAATCCCCGCTGCTGGTAAATCGGCCGGATCTGCTCCGCTAGGAAAACATGAATCGTCATCCGCGAATAAGCATGGCCCACAATCTCCGCAATGTGTGCGCGCACGGCCAGATCCTCGGTCAATTTCGGATCGCTGAATTCCAGCTTGGCAATCTTCGGCACCGGCCCTTCCACCGTGAATTGCTGTTCCGACCCGTCCGACAGCGGGCTGAGCACCACCTGGTGGGTGATCTCCACATTAGGTGCTCGCACCGAGACAAACGCTTTCAGAATAGTTGCCGCCCGCTCCACCACCTGTCCCGCCTCGGGTAGATGGCCTTCATAGAAGGGAATCTCTTTCCGCAGCGCCTCATCCAACTCCGCGTCCGAATACCACGGGAAATTGTCATACGAAACCGGCAGCCGCGCATTCTCATCGACATGAAACGTCACCACCAGGTTGTCATTGTGGGTGTCGTACTTGAAATTTACTTTCGCGAAAAGCCCCGTGTGCACCAGCGCGTCCGCCGCATCCTGCAATTCCTTGCGCCCCAGTTGCGCGCCTGGCGCCAGTCCCGTCAGTGGAACAATTTGTGCTTCTGTAAGATGTTTCGCTCCCTCCACGCGCACTTCGCGCAGCGTCGCGGTCTGTGCATGCAGCAGGGGAGATACAAGGATGCCAAGAAGAGCAGCGAGCAGGGAAGACGCCTGGCGGATCCGCATACGCTCATTCTAGCCGAATTTCGTCTCAGGACGCGAAGCGCAGATCAGGCCTCCCGCGGCACAGCCTATTCCACGGTCACAGATTTCGCCAGGTTCCGCGGCTGGTCCACGTCGCAGCCGCGGCGCACCGCAATGTAATAAGCCAGTAGTTGCAAGGGAATGATTTCCAGCAATGGCGAAAGCAAATCCGGCGCCGCCGGCAGTTCGATAATGTGGTCTGAAGCCTCGCGCGCCAGGCGATCACCCGAAGTCACCACGGAAATCACGATGCCGTCCCGCGCCTTCACCTCTTTGATGTTCGAAACGCTCTTTTCGTACAGGGTCATCGAAGCCGGGTCCGATTCATCCCGTGTCGCCAGCACCACCACCGGCAAATTCTCGTCAATCAGCGCGTTCGGCCCGTGCTTCATCTCGCCGGAGGGATACCCCTCCGCATGAATGTAGGAAATCTCTTTCAACTTCAGCGCCCCTTCGAGCGCAATCGGATAATGAATCCCGCGGCCCAAATAGAGGAAATCCGACTGCCGGAAATATTGCCGCGCCAGAGTCTCGAAAAATCCCGTCTCTTCCGCCTGCAGAATCGTTTCCATCTTGTGCGGAATCCTCGTGAACTCCAGCATCAGTTTTCGCGCCGCGTCCGGTGCCAGCTCCTCCCGCACCTGCCCAAGATACGACGCCAGCAGCAGCAGCGCCGCAAGCTGCGCCGTAAACGCTTTCGTCGATGCCACGCCAATCTCCGGCCCCGCGTGCGTCAGAATCGTCCCCGCGGCCTCGCGCGTAATCATCGAGCCCTTCACGTTGCAGATAGCCAGGCTCGGCGACCCTTTCTGCTTGGCCTCCCGCTGTGCCGCCAGTGTGTCCGCCGTTTCGCCCGACTGACTGATGCAAACCGTCAACGTCCGCGAATCGATGATCGGATCGCGATACCGGAATTCGCTGCCGTAGTCCACTTCCACCGGCAGCCGCGCCAGTCGCTCAATCATGAATTTCCCGGCCAGCCCCGCGTGCCAACTCGTGCCGCAAGCCACAATCCGCACATTCTGGAATTCGCGAAATGCCGTCTCCGTAATCGCCATCTCGTCCAGAAACACTTTGCCGGTGTCCTGCGAAATGCGCCCGAGCATTGTGTCGCGCACGGCCCGCGGCTGCTCGAAAATCTCCTTCTGCATGAAATGCTTGTAGCCGCCCTTTTCCGCCATGATCGGATCCCAGGTCACCTGGTGAGCCGGGCGGTCCACCGGCTTCCCATCGAGGTCCGTCACCCGCACCCCGTCCCGGCTCAGCACCGCAATGTCGCCGTCCGCAAGAAAGAAAATCTTCCGCGTGTGTTCCAGCAGTGCCGGAATATCGCTGGCCACAAAATACTCGCCATCCCCCAACCCGATTACCGAGGGCGGGCCGATCCGCGCCGCGATCAGCTTCTGCGGATCCTTCGCCGAAAGAAATACCAGCGAATAAATCCCCCGCAGGTCCTTCAGCGTTTTCCGTACCGCCTCTTCAAACGGCAGATCCTTCGCATACTTTTCCACCAGATGCGCCACAATTTCCGTGTCCGTTTCCGTAACGAACTTGTGCCCCTCGCGTTGTAACTTCTCCTTCAGCTCCAGGTAATTCTCAATAATCCCGTTGTGCACCACCACGTACTGCCCCGTGCAATCGCGATGCGGGTGCGCATTCTCTTCCGTTGGCCGCCCGTGCGTAGCCCACCGTGTGTGCCCGATCCCATACGTGCCCTCGATCGGGGATTCCCTCAGCACCTCTTCCAGGTTTTTCAGCTTGCCCGGCGCGCGCCGAATCTCAATCTTCCCCGTGCCGTTCACAACCGCAATTCCCGCCGAATCATACCCGCGATATTCCAGCTTCCGCAGTCCCTCGATAATCACGGGGACCACCTTTTTAGGCCCGATATAGCCAACAATTCCGCACATGCGGCAGTCTCCTTGAATTTGTACGTTTAGGGTAACACGCGCATTCCTGTGGGCATATGGAATGCTAGCAATACAGTTGCCAAACTTACCGCCGGCTGGGCTCGCTTTCCGGGCGTTCCAACTCAAAAGTGTTCAACTTCCGGTTGGCGTCAAAGTAAAACGTAACCCGCGCGATCACCGGCTGCATCGCTTGCGTATCCGTTCGGCGGATATTCGCCACAATCGTCCCGTGCTTCTGTGCTGCCAGGATGGGATACCCGTGATTGTCCAAAAAAAGGACTACCTTTTCCTCTGGTGTCCGCGGCGGGAGCTGCTGCTCCAGCATCGCCTGAATGGGCTTCAGTTGCGGATCTTCCGGATGCGCATTTCCGTGGCAGCCGGCGAAACTGACCACCGCCAGGCCTAGCAGCATTCGCCCGTACACCTCAACGCGCGGCGAAATCATGCTCCGGGAAGATAGAAAACGTATCGCCATGCAGACCGCTCTTATTCCACGATCTCAAATCGAAACTCTTCAATCACCGGATTGGCCAGTACTTCCTTCGAAATCCGCTCCACTTGCTTTTGCGCTTCGTCGCGGTTCCAGCCGTCCAGGTTCAACACAAAAAATTTCCCCTGCCGCACGTCCGACACCTGCTCGTAACCCAGGCTCGACAGCGCATGGTGAATTGTCTTTCCCTGCGGATCCAGCACCGTCCGTTTCGGCATAACCCAAACATGTGCTTTCATGCCCATCAGTATATCAATTCACTCCCAGCTTTGTAGGCGCGGGGCTTGCCCCGCCCTCCTTGGTTGTTCCCGCCTCACCTACTTAATTTCTTAGCTTACCTTCCCAAACGCAAACCGAAACCCATTTTCCACCACTCCCGCCATCTCTTCTTCCGTCAATCCAATCCTCCAAGCGTTCCGATACTCCTCCTCCAGCGAAGTGTGAAACATCGCCGGATCATCCGTCGCAATCGTTACCGCCACCCCGTGCCGCAAAATCTCTGCCAACGGATGTTCCTCAATCGTCGCTGCACTCTTTCCCAGCTGCACGTCAAGCGCGCCCGTCCGCAAATTGCTGGCCGGACAAATCTCCAACGGTATCTTCCGTTCCGCCAGCGTCTCCATCAACCCCACATCATGAATCGCCGCGATTCCATGCCCAATCCGCTCCACGCCCAAAATCTCGATCGCCTCGCGAATCTTTTCCGGGCCCCCAATTTCCCCCGCATGTATCAGCCGGTGAAAACCATATTCCTCCGCCCGTTCATAAACGCCCCGAAATTCCTTCGTCGCCAAACTCAGCTCATCTCCTCCGATTCCAAACGCCACAATCCGCCGCGATCCGCACCGGCGCGCCGATTGCACCACGCGCATCGCCGCCTCCGATCCAAATTGCCGCACCGCATCAAATATCCAATTCAGCCGCAATCCCCGTTTTTCAAACGGTTCGGTCGCCCGCACAATCGCCGCGAAATTCGCTTCCGGCTGCTGCTGCCGCAAAAACATGATGCCAACCGATAGCGTCACCTCGGCGTAGACCACCTTCTGCGCCAGCAGCTGCTCCGCCAGATCTGCCGCAATCAGCGCAAAATCCCCGGGTTCCCGAACAAACGAAGTTACCCACTTGAACGCATCCAGGAACCCCGCGAAATTCGTGTACGCATACCGCCGCCTCACCTCCTCTTCCGGCAGCTTCATGCCGTGCCGCGCCGCCAGTGCGCTCGCCACCGCCGGACGGATCGATCCCTCCAGATGCAAATGCAATTCTGCCTTGGGTAGGGAAGCAATACGTTCGGCGAAAGGAGTGGCGTGCACGGTGCTATTCAGTGAGGAAGTTGCGGCTTTCCCGCGTTCGTCCAGGCGGTCAGCCAGTAAGACCCAACGTCGGTCGAAGCTTCCGAAAGCTGCCGGATCAGCGACGCCGCCGCCAAATTATAAAACCGGTCGTAATATTCGTCGGTGTACGAACTTAGCCCCTTCATCGCGCGCCGGTCCGCGAGCAGCAGCGATTCCACCAGGCTGTGTCCCTCAAGGCACGCCTCGAATGCGTAGTCGGTCGGATCGCTGATGAAAAAGGCATCGTGCGTGCTCAGCGGAAAAAAAGAACCGTAACGCACAATCAGCACGCTGTTGAACCGGTCGTTGATCCCGTTCTGCTGGGTCAGCCGCCCGTCAAAATTCTCCGTCGTATTAAACGGGTCATGCGCCTCCGCCACATAGTTCGCCAGAAACGCCGCGTCCAGCTTCGCCTGCTCCCACCGCCCCGCGCGCATATCTTCCGTCAGCTTCTGGCTATACACGCCGATCTGCCACGGCAGCAGCCCCGTCGCTTGAATCTTGGATTTGCTGTATTTCTCGATCGCCGCCTTGTAGCTGCGTGGCAACGCCGTGAACGGAAACTTACCGTACTTATCCAGTTCGATAAAGTGGTTGTTGCGTTCCCAGGGATGCTCGTCAATTAACCCCAGCGGGTCGTCCACATGGTCCATCAAGAATTTCCGGTTGTTCTCGAAAAACGGCCGTATCTCATAAGGCAGCGTGTCCACCGCGTGATTCACCACCAGTCGCTGCGCGCTGTCTCCCCAGGCCAGCGTCAGCCGCGGAGCCAGCAGCCCCAGCACCGCCGCCATTAAAACCGCTTTTCCCTTCGTTTGAGTCTTCAGAGAGAATCGCCGGGGCATCACTCGTGTCCTTAACGGATTCTTATTCGGTTGGGCCGGAAAGCCTTAGCGTACTCTTCCTTCGCCCGTAAAAATAATAAATCACCAGCCCGATAATCAGCCAGGCGAAGAAGCGCAACCAATTCATGATCGGCAATCCGGCCATCAGCAGCACGCAGGTGATAATCGTAATCACCGGCGCCAGCGGCCCGCCGGGAGCTCGAAACGCGCGCGGGCGGTCCGGCTCGCGGTAGCGCAAAATCAGCACGCCCGCCCCGACCAGCGCAAACGCGAAAAGCGTCCCGATGTTTGAAAGATCTGCCAGCGTCCCGATGTCCAGCAACCCGGCCGGAATCCCCACCACAAATCCCGCCAGCCAGGTCGAAAAGTCCGGCGTGTGAAATTTCGGATGCACGCGTCCGAAAATCCGCGGCAAAAGTCCGTCGCGCGACATCGCGAACCACACCCGCGCCTGCCCAAGCTGAAACACAAGCAGAGAAGAGATCATCCCCATCAGCGCGCCAATCAGAACCATCAGCCGCGCCGTGCCGAAATGCAATTTCTTCATCGTGTTCACCACCGGCGCAGCGTCATCCATCAGCGTATGCCACGGCACCAGTCCGGTCAGCACCACCACCACCGCGATATAGAGCACCGTGCATACCACAAGCGTCGCAATAATTCCCCGCGGCAAATCCCGCTGCGGATTCTTGCACTCTTCCGCCGCCGTCGACACCGAATCGAACCCGATATAGGTAAAAAACACAATCGATCCGCCGGTCAAAATCCCGGGCCAGCCATTCGGTGCGAACGGATGCCAGTTTGCCGGCTTGATAAAGCGTGCCGCAACGCCCACGAAAATCAGGATCGCCACGAGCTTCAGCAACACCATGATGTTGTTTGTTTCCGCCGACTCCTTGATCCCGCGCACCAGGATCACCGTCAGCAGCATCACGATGATGAACGCCGGCCAGTTGAACCCGAAATGCCACCCCGGGCCATAAATCATGTTCCCTTGCAAATCGGGCAAGCCACTCGGCAGGTATGCCGGCGAAATCCACTTCGGATCCGGATGCCAGCCGAACCAGTCCAGCAAATCCACTACGTGCGCCGAAAATCCTACGCTCACCGCCATGTTGCTCACGGCGTATTCCAGAATCAAATCCCACCCGATGATCCACGCTATCAACTCGCCCATCGTCGCGTATGTGTAGGTATACGCGCTACCGGCAATCGGAATCATCGCCGCAAGCTCCGCATAACAAACCGAAGCAAATCCGCAAACCACCGCCACCAAAATAAAGGAGATCGCTATAGCCGGCCCCGCGCCCGGCCGCCCAAATGATGTGGACCGGGTAATCAGGTATTGCAACAGCGGAGCGTTCAAGATGGAGGACACTTGCAGCTTTTGCCCGGCAATCGCCGTCCCCACCACCGTGAAAATTCCCGAGCCGATCACCGCGCCAATGCCCAGCGACGTCAGGCTCAGCCACCCCAGCGACTTTTTTAATCGGATTTCTGCGTTTTCGGAGTCGGACAGCAGTTGGTCAATATTCTTGCAGCGAAACAGTGGTGACGCCACCCAAGCTCTCCGATCGCATCCGCGCCCCGGCGCCAGCCGTGGAATGGCCGCGCGACCTGTTTCCGGCCGGACACGCAATGTAGGAATCTTAGCGCCCCACTCTATCGCGAGTTCCCACCCCGCGCAACTCAGCCCACCGCGCCCCGTAGCGTCCACCTTCAGGTGGACGATCCTTCTGCGACCTCGTTCTCTTCTCAGCGAACTCCGCGCTCCGGCCCCCGCGTCCGGCGTTTACCCCGACCCGGTCGGGGCGGTAATTCTTTTCTCGTGCTAGCTGTTCGCTGCTATCTGATCGCCTCTCGCAGATCGCCGGTTGGCGAGAATCAATCTCCCAACCATTTGTCCTCAGCCCTCCCAAAGGAATACAATTCTCCCGGAGATCCCCAATGTCTGATCAACTCGTTATCGCCGGCCGCGCCTTCAATTCACGCCTTATCGTTGGAACAGGGAAGTACCGCAGCTTTGAGGAAATGGCTCGCGCCCACGCCGCGTCCGGCGCCGACATGGTCACCGTCGCTGTCCGCCGCGTCAATCTCACCGACAAAACCAAGGAATCCCTCCTCGACTTCATCAACCGCGAAAAAATCTTCATCCTGCCCAACACCGCCGCCTGCTATTCCGCCGACGAAGCCATCCGCACCGCGCGCCTCGCCCGCGAAGTCGGCCTCTCCAACTGGATCAAGCTCGAAGTCATCGGCGACGAAAAAACTCTATTTCCGGACACCGACCAACTCATCCAGGCCACAAAAGTCCTCGTCAAAGAAGGCTTCGTAGTGCTGCCCTATACCAACGACGATCTAATCGCCGCCCGCAAGCTCATTGATGCAGGCGCCGCGGCAGTAATGCCTCTCGCCGCGCCCATCGGCTCTGGCCTCGGCATCCAGAATCCCGCCAATCTCCGCATCCTCCGCGAACGAATCACCGAAGTTCCCATGATTGTGGACGCGGGTGTAGGCACCGCCTCAGACGCCGCCATCGCCATGGAACTCGGTGCCGACGGGCTCCTCATGAACACCGCCATCGCCGAAGCCGCCGACGCGCCCCTCATGGCCGAAGCCATGCGCGACGCCGTCATCGCCGGCCACAAAGCCTTCCTAGCCGGCCGCATGCCCAAGCGCCTCTACGCCTCCGCCTCCAGCCCCCTCACTGGCGTCGTCCGCTAAAATCACGCAGCCCATCGAATCGCTCATCCTGGGAAGTGAAAAGCCTCTGGCAATCTTCGGGCGTTGGCCCTCGTTCCACGATGCTGAAGTGATAGAAATTCAATTGTCGCGGGTACATGCTGGAAGTAGAAGCAACCGATACGAGGGACCTCTACTCTTCGCAAGAGTTCATACTTG
The DNA here is from genome assembly GCA_013289665.1 of Acidobacteriota bacterium. GTDB lineage: Bacteria > Acidobacteriota > Terriglobia > Acidiferrales > UBA7541 > Acidiferrum. The sequence continues at coordinate 251,019 of JABCZN010000001.1, forward strand.
GGACATTACAAACGAGGTGGATAGCACTGGGCACTACGTCTTGAAGAATCACACCCTGGTTACGCTACGATTTTCCGATGTAAGAGAACTGAAATTGGAAGGGTTCAACCACCAAAACGCAATATTTGGCCTGACGATCCAACCGAATGGGGCCAACAACCCTACCGATCCAAAATTTCACATCGAACTGGATCCGACTTTTGGCGTTGATGCCACCTTCGATTGCGCCTCGGTAGAGATCGTTGACGTGATTCCCATGGCTGCGGCTGCCTTGGAGGTTTGACCAGTACGCGAATCGTGTTTCGTTTCCTGCTGGCGCTCTTTTCTATGTGATGCTATAATGCATCACATGAGGAAAGCTTCCGTCCGCGACCTCCGCTACCGCTTCTCCGTCGTCGAGGAGCTCCTCCGCGACGGCCAGGAAATCCATATCACCAAGCGCAAGCGCGTCATTGCCCGCCTCCTGCCTCCTGCAACGACCGGCACTATCCACATGCCGGATTTCAAAGCTCGAATGAAAAAGGTGTTTGGCAAAAAGAAGCCTAAATTTTCTGGAGACGATCTGGTTGCGAAAGACAGGGAAGAGCGATTTTGATCATCTACGCCGACACGAGTTTTCTCGCGTCTTTGTATATCCCGGGCACTCATAGTCCAGCTGCCCTGGCAGTTGTTCGACCGTTGCGCGCTCCCTTACAAATCACTTTTCTGAGCGAACTTGAGTTTGCCAACGCTCTGGCCCTCCGTGTGTTTCGCAAGGAACTCTCCTCTTCAGAATCAGCATCAGTCTTCGCCCATTTCCGCAAGGATATTCTCGACGGAATCTTTCGTGTCTCTCCGGTTTCGAATGGCGCTTTCGAAAAGGCAATTCGACTTTCGCAAAAGCATTCTTCTCGCATCGGAACGCGTACACTGGATGTTCTACATGTTGCCGCGGCCATCGCGTTGCGTGCCCGTTTCTTTTACACTTTTGACCGTTCTCAGGCGGAACTCGCCAGGGCGGCGAATCTCCTTACCATGTAACTCCGCGCACGCCGATTTACTGTCTCCAGCTTCTATTGACTCTTGAGGCGCAATCCCAATCTGATAACGGAAAACGATTTATTCTCTCCCTAAGGGTCATCGGCTTCCCGCCGCAAACTCTTGTCCGACCGATCACTGCTCGCAAAAAATAGGAGGAACCTCGGCTTATGACAGGTCGTTCAGCAGGTATCTCTGTCCGGAATTTCGGTTCGTATTTTCTCTCAGCGCTGATGCTCGTTCTTCTCTTCGCCAATTCTTCAGCCGCCCAGGCAAAAGCCCCCCAAACCGCCGGCGTGGACAACACAAAAATGGGCCCCTATCGCGCCCTCGCCACTCTCGCCTTCAACGCGTCGCAGAAGGGAGACAACGTCACCGCCGCCACTCTTGCAAAAATCCTCGAGCGCACCTGGGATAAGTCCGAAGACTACGGCGGCGACACGGCTCTGTCGAAAACCAACAAAAAGCTTTTCGACGAAGTAGACAAGGCCATGGATCAGTACGTCGGTCTGCTGGTAGATCATCCGGCCTCAGCACCCGATCCCGCCCGCCTCCGCGCCGCCTACACCAACTATCTCGAAAAGCTAAAAGAAGCCGACTAACTCGGCGCCCCCGTGGCGCAGGCTTCAGCTTGCGCTGTTGGTTTTCTCCACCTTTTGAGGGCGGGAGCGACGCTCCCGCTTTTCCAATTTCAACCGTACCAAAGCAAACGTTCATTCTTTCCCGGCAATTCAACCTTTACTTCCTTTACCTCCTCTACTTCATCCACGTCATAATCCAAAATCCCACTCCCGTACTAATAAACCACGCCACCAAGGTAATCTTGAACGCCTGCGAAAACGCCCGCAAACTATCCACCTTCGCCTTGCAGATCATCGCCAGCTCGTACACTTGGTCGGTCACATTCCGCAGCATCTCCTCGGGACTAACCCGAGCCATCGCCTCAAAATACGCCGCGCTGTTGTCATACCTCACCACATGCTCGTAATAAAGCAGTTCGCGCCCATCGGCCGGCCGCGCGTGATGCCGCGCAATCCGTGGCGTCAGCACATGCGAAATCAGGTAAAGCGCCCGCACAAATCCCAGCGCGAACACCAGATAACTCGCCGCATACAACGCACTCGCCGCGATCTCTCCCGCGTTCACCCACCGAAGCGCCGGCAGGACTTCTTTCCCCAGCGGAATCGTGCTCGCCCCGAAAAACAGCAGGAACGTAACCAGGTACCCGGCCTTCAAATCCGCCGCCCGGATAGTCGCCTGCTGGTCCTCAAAGTTTTTCCACGCGTACCCCACCCGCTCCGTCATCAATCCCAGTTCCGCGTCGCTCACCCTCTTCTCCATGTAGGGGCGGCTTTACGCCGCCCTCACGCGTCTCGTAGCGTCCACCTTCAGGTGGAAAACTCTTCTCTTTTCCTAACGCCAATTCCCGCTACATCATCCTCCGCCCATGCCGTCCCGTCTCCTCAAACAAACCCAACACGTTCGTCATACTGAACAGTTCTCGAATCTGTTTGCTCGCGTTCACCACTTCCAGCCGGCATCCCCGCGTCCGTGCCGAAACATGCAATGCAACCACCGCCCCCAACCCCGAACTATCCATCATCGGCACTGCCTTCAAATCCAAAACAATCCGCCCCTTCTTCCCGCAAGCCTCCAGCATCTCCATCTTGAGCAGCGGCACGTTCTCGGTGGTCAATCTCCCGAAACACTCCACGACGCAACCGTTTTCCACCTCCCGCCGCAGTACCCGGAATCCCCTCGCCGAACTAGCCCCATCACTCCCCGTCATCGAATGCCTCCGTCTCCAGGCAACTCCACGTCAACTGTGCCTCGCGTTGTACCTCATTTCCCCCACTTTGCCTAGCGCCCAGCTTTTCTAGGGGCGGCTTTACGCCGCCCTCTTGGATTCGTAGCGGCGACCTTCAGGTCGCCCCGAATCCCCGTGGCACAACCACTCCAGCCCGTGCTTTTCGCACCCGCCATCCGCGCTAAACTCTAACCATGCAGCGCAAAATCTTCTGGCTCCTCTTCGGCGCCCTCGGCCTTATCGCCGACTTCACCCTCCCCTTCGTCTGGGCCGTCGTCGCCACCATCCCCATCCTCGCCCTAAGCTGGTGGATCGCCTACCGAAGCAACTGGTTCCCCGATTAAGTTTTGCCCGATCCTTTATAGGGGCGGGGCTCGCCCCGCCCTGTTCGGTTACCCTGCATTCGTAGTGGCCGATCTTTAGATCGGCCACTACCCTCAATCTTCATCCATCGGCTCATATCGTCCGAAACAAAAAATGCCACGTAACATCCACCCCCGCATGCACCAGCGCCGAAGCAAAAATCGACCCTGTCCTCCTCCACGTCCATCCATAAAACAGCCCCGCAATCGCCGCCAGAATCACATACCGCCAATTCGGAAATCCCAAATTCGTAATATGCGAAAGCCCGAACAACATTGATGCTGTCCACCACCCCGCAAGCTCGCTCTTCGAAGCCCGCGCCAGAAAATTCTGCAGCAGCCCGCGAAACAGCAACTCCTCCGGCCACGCCGTCAAAAATAAAATTCCCAACGAACCCACCAGCAACCCCCGCCAATTTCCCCAATGCGGGTCAAAGGCAATAAACCGCATCCGTACCCCCAGCGGTATCGCCACGCACCCAAACACCACGAAACTCCCCAGCACATACAATCCCCAATTCTTTCCCCACCCGATGGAATACCCCACGCCCTTCGCCCGCCGCACCAGCAAAAAACACGCCAGCGCCACATTCACCGCCATCAGCACGGTAAACACATACGCCAGCCGCCCGCCCGGATACGGCCACATCCAATGCGTCGGCCCAAATTTCACAAACACCCATACACCCGCCACAATCAAAAAATCCTGCCAGCTTCCCCCCGCCGCCCCGCCCGACGAAACCGCGAACCCCAACGGCACAAACACAAACGCCGCCATTGCCCCGGCCCGCTCCACCGCAAACGATCCAGTCCCTACCAGGTAACTCACGAACGCGACAAACACGCACGCGCCCAGCAAAAATCCTCCGGCCGGCCCGAATCTTTCCGCCAGTCCCTCCGCCACGCCGCGCGCCGCAAACGCCAGCATCACCAGCAGCAAAATCGAAAACGTCGCCACCGTCGCCGCAAACGCCCGCCCCTCATAACCCTCCCAAGCTGCGTACAGCGCCGCGCCCAGGCTCAATCCCGCCCAAATCCCCAGCATCGCCCAAACATTCAGTTGCCTCATCCCCGCATCAGCTCCTCACTCCTCAGCCAACAATCTTGCTTCATCGCTCAACAACGCCACGCCAAATTCTAATCGCTTCTCGTGTTTCCAGTTTTCTCATTTGCGGGTGCCCCACGTGTCGGTTTTGCGCCGTGGGTCTTGTAACGCGCCACGGGTTGCATGTCTGTGGCACCGGCGCTCTTGCCTCTGGTTTTGGGTTCCTCTTCTCAGCGTGCCTCTGCGTTATCCTTTCCTCCGTCTTCCCCACTCGAAATTCAAAATCCGCTACAATCTTACCGCGCCCGTCATGGTCCCCTCCCAATCCTCCCGCCTCTCCTACATCGACTGGATGCGCGGCCTAGCCTGCCTCCTCATGTTCCAAACTCACTGCTATGACTCCTGGCTCCGTCCCGATCTCCACGACTCCGCGCTCTACCATTGGTCGCAACTCGGTGGCACGCTCCCCGCCCCGCTCTTCATCTTCCTCGCAGGTATTTCCATGGCTCTCGTCACCGAACGTCTCCGCGAAAAGGGAATTGCCCGCAACCCCATCCTCAAACAAACCGTCCTCCGCGGCGCCGAAATCTTCGCTCTCGGCATTCTTTTCCGCCTCCAGGAATACGCACTCGGCTACAAATGGGTGCCGTGGACCGACATCTTCCGCGTTGACATCCTCAACATCCTCGGCCTCTCTATGATCCTGATGGCTCTCCTCTGCTGGCTCACTTCAACCGAACAAATCGTCGCCGCCCGCGCTCGCGGCATCGCCGGTGCCCTCTTCGTCGCCGCGCTCATCGCCATGCTCACCCCGCCCCTTTGGACCACCCACCGCCCGCGTTTCCTCCCCTGGCCTCTCGAGTCCTACATCAACGGCGTCCACGTTTTTCCCGAACCGCAGCACTGGCTCTTTCCGCTCTTCCCCTGGGCCGCCTTCGCGTTCGCCGGCCTCGCCGTGGGCTTCCTCGTCTTCACTTCCTTCGCCCGCCGCAACGAAGCCCTCTTCTTCTTCCTCCTCGGCCTCGCCGGCGTCGGCGCCTGCTATCTCTCCCGCTTCCTGGACGAATCACCCGTCCGTCTCTACGCCGTTTACGACTACTGGCACTCCAATCCCAATTTCCTCCTGATGCGCTGCGGCATTCTCCTCATCATCCTGGTCCTTGTCTACGCCTGGTGCCGCTGGGGACTCGTGCAGATGGGCTTCAGCCCGGTCATCCAACTGGGCACCACCTCGCTCCTCGTCTATTGGGTGCACATCGAGTTCGTCTACGGACGTTTATCCATCCTGCCCAAGCGCGGGTGTTCCATTCCCAAAGCCACATTCGGTTTATTTGTGATTTTTCTAGCGATGCTGGCGCTGTCAATCCTGCGCACACGTTACAAGAAGGGAAGTGTCAGGGCTTCACAACCGGCGGCCCAGCCGGCTTCGGTGCCGGCAGCTTGATGATTTTTTCATTCGGCCGGGCCAGGCCATATTCTTCGCGCGCGATTTTCCGGATCGTCTCCGGATCGCTCTTCAAATCCTGCACGTCCTGCTGCAATTCCAAATTTTCCTTGTTCAGCTTTTCCAGCTCCTGGGTGATCTTCTGAATCTCTTGCCGCTTCTGCCGCATCGCCAGGTAGCCGTGCGTCCCGAAAATATCGTGCACCAGCAGCATCGCCACGAACACGCCCATCAGGTACGGCGCATACTGCAGCAAATTTTTCTTCGATTTTTTTGGCAGCTCGCTCATCAATCTTTCAGGATCCAGTCAGAAGCCTCTTTGACCAGCTTCGCCGTTGCCGCTTCGCTATCCGCTTCCACATACAAACGAAGCAGCGGTTCCGTGCCGCTCAGCCGCAGCAACATCCAAGATCCGTCTCCAAACACGAATTTTGCTCCATCCGTGCGGTCCACGGATACAACTTTCCTTCCAAGGAGTGTCGTAGCGTCCACCGCCGCCTTGCGGATCGCATTTGCCTTCTGTTCGTCGGACAGGTGCAGGTTCTCGCGCACCGGATGAAACTCGTGCCCCAATTTCTTGAACATCGCCCGCACCTGTTCGCCGATCGAAGCGCCCCGCGCCGCCGTCATCTCCGCCACCAGCAGGCACGCCAATATTCCATCCTTCTCCGGAACGTGCCCGCGAATCGTCAACCCAGCGCTCTCTTCGCCGCCCAGCGCAATCTTGTCCTCACGAATTAGCTGCCCGATGTACTTAAATCCCACCGGCGTCTGATAAGTCGTCTGCCCATGCGATTTCGCCACCGCATCCACCATCTGTGTCGTCGCAACGCTTCGTGCCGCCGGCATTTTCCATCCGCGCGTCTCCACCAGGTAGTCGTACACCAAGGCCAGAACAAGATTCGGCTGAATCCACGCTCCATCGCCATCCACAATCCCAAATCGGTCCGCATCGCCATCCGTCGCCAGTCCAACCTTCGCGCCGGTCTCCTTTACCACTTTCCCAAGGGGCGCCAGATTTTTCTCATCCACGTCCGGCCCACTCCCACCAAATAAACAATCCCGCTCCGTCCGCCGCGCCGTGACGGCAGTTCCATGATCCGTCAGCGCCTTGTCCAGATAACCCGCGCCCGCGCCGTGGAGCGCGTCCGTCACCACCTTCAGCTTCGCCCTCTGAATCACCTCGAAGCGCACCAACTCGCTCAGCCGCGTCAAATACTCCGCCTTCAGATTGACCCTCTCGCCCGCACCCTTCTTCTCGTGGCCCCCATTTGCGTGGCCTCCGTGCCGCTCGCTCCCCGCGCTTAATCCTTCTTTGGCCAGAATCCTCGCCACCCGCGCTTCAATGTCTTTCGTTACTTCCGGCAGCGCCGGCCCCGCGTCCGCGCTGGAAAATTTCAGCCCATGATACTGCGCCGGGTTGTGGCTTGCCGTGAAATTGATAGCCCCATCCAGCTTTCGCCGCTGAATCTCAAACGCAATCGCCGGCGTGGGCGTAAACGTCTCGCACAGCAGCGTGTGAATCCCGTGCTCCTGCAAAATCCGCACCGCCAGAGCCGAAAACTCCTCCGAATAAAACCGCGTATCGTAGCCCACCAGCACCGTCGGCCGCTTCTTCTTCTCTGTCAAATGCTCCGCAATCGCCCGCACCGCCAATCGCACATTCGCAAACGTAAAGTCTTCCGCAATCAATCCCCGCCATCCGCTAGTCCCAAACTTAATCACCGACCCCATCTCTGTAGTAGCCATAGTCTCCACATTCTACAGTCACTCTCGAGTTCGTTGAAGAGGCCGGGCTCGCCCGGCCCTCTTGGGTTCCCTGGCTACGCCTCCCAACAAAAAACTTGAGGGTGCCCCATCCTTCGTGCTTTTTGCGAAGGGTGGGTTCTTGCGATCGAACGCCAAAACCTTCCGAATCTGCTCTTCGATTTCCTCTTCCCTGGGCCCTCCGCGTCTCTTCGTTTAGCTCTTTTCCTTCCGCAAATCCACTACAATATCCCCGAGAAATCCATGCCCTCCCAATTCCGCCTCGTCCTCGTAACCTGCCCCAACCTCCCCGAAGCCCGCAAAATCTCCCGCTCCCTCCTCCAAAAACACCTCGCCGCCTGCGTCAACATCCACACCGCCCCTGTCGAATCGATCTACCGCTGGAAGGGAAAAATCGAAACCGCCCGCGAACATCTCCTCCTAATCAAGACCACCACCCGCCGCCTGAAATCCCTAGAAAAAGAAGTCCTCCGCCTCCACTCCTACGAAGCCCCCGAATTCCTAGTACTGCCCATCTCTTCCGGATCCCAAGCCTACCTCCACTGGCTTTCCGAGCAGACTTAGATGCAACGGGGCGAATGCGAAGAGAGTCTAAGCCAGATATCGTCGGTACCTGTTGACACACGAAGTCTCGGGTGAACATATGAATTCCACATACTTTAGTCAGAGAGCGGCCAGACTTATGGGCGCTGCGTTTCTTTTTTCTTACCATATCTTGCTTCAGCCCGAGGATCGGACAAGAACCACACGGAAACACACCCCGAGCGAATATTTCGTCGAGAGGCCACAATTTCTGTCAAGAAGAGAGTGTTCCATCCCGGGGACGTGATTGAGATTCGGCTAGATCTGAGTAACACGAGACAGGCTGTCCTATTTCCTCTTTACTCTATTGCGCCAGTGGATTGCTCCATCAGACGTAGAGCAACGCCTGATCCAAGTCCGCAATAATATCTTCCACGTCCTCAATCCCCACGCTCAACCGCACCAAACTATCCGTGATCCCCACGCGCTCCCGCACTTCTTTCGGCATCGAAGCGTGCGTCATCTGAGCTGGCAGCGAAATCAAGGACTCCACCCCGCCCAAACTCTCCGCCAGCGCACAAATCTTCACCTGGTTCAAAAATCGCCGCGCCGCTCCCTCATCTCCCAAATCAAACGCAATCATCGCCCCCGGCCCCTTCTGTTGCTTCCGCGCCAGCTCATGCTGAGGATGCGTGGCCAGCCCGGGATAAAACACCTTCCTTACCTTCGGATGAGCATCCAGATGCCGAGCCACCGCCAATCCATTCGCATTATGCTGCAGCATCCGCACCGCCAGCGTCTTCAACCCACGCGACACCAAAAAGCAATCCATGGGCGCCAGTCCCGCCCCCGCCGACTTCTGCGTGAAATAAATCCTGTCCGCATCATCCGGCCGCGTCAACACCACCGCCCCGCCGGTCGCGTCGCTGTGCCCGTTCATGTACTTCGTCATCGAGTGCACCACAATATGCGCGCCCAGCTCGATCGGCCTCTGCAGATACGGTGTCATGAACGTGTTGTCCACCACCAAAGTCGTTCGCCGCTCGTTCGCCAATTTCGCCATCGCCGCAATGTCCGTAATCCGCAAAGTCGGATTGGTTGGCGTCTCGATGTACAGCATTTTCGTGTTTGGCCGCATCGCTCCCAGCACCACCGCCGCGTCCGTCGTGTCCACAAAACTGAATTCCAATCCAAAATGAACCAGAAGTTGCGTCGATAACCGGTAGACGCCGCCGTACACCGCCTCCGACAGCACCACGTGATCTCCCGGCCGCAACAGACGGAACACCGCGTCAATCCCGGCCATCCCCGAAGTGAAAACGTATGCGGCGTGCCCGCCTTCCAGTTTTGCTACCGTGCGCTCCAAGGCCTTCCGGTTCGGATGATTCGTCCGCGCGTAATCGTACCCGCCCCTGGACTTTCCAAGTTCCTCGTACACATACGTCGACGTCTGATAAATCGGCGCAACCACAGCCCCTGTCGAAGGATCCGGCTCCTGGCCCACATGTATCGCGTTCGTGGCAAATCCCATGTCTTCTCCTCAGTTCCCACAGCGCTCCACAGCCCACCATACTTACAAGACCGCGAGCGGCGAGTCAAATTTCCCAGTGCACCTCAGGCGCAAATCAATTCAACAAGTTACGCGAACGTTTCACTGCGCTTTCCCGGCGCGTCCTTGAACTTGACCCGCGCGCCATTTCCAGCCAACATATTCGGGAAACTGTCATGCAACTTTTCCGGTTCTCTCGCTCAGCTCGCCTTGTTTGGATCTTCCTCGCCGCATGCGCTTACGCGTCCGCGCAACAATCCGCGCCTCCAAAGGAGGCGCCCGCTCCCGCATCCATCCCTCGTCTCACGATCGAAATCACTGGTGGCGATGCGGACAAGCCCATCGAAAACGCCAGCGTCTATCTAAAAACGCAGGAAGATCGTTTAATCAAAGACAAAAAAACCGAAGTCAACGTCAAGACCAACATGCAGGGCGTCGCCCACGTTCCTCAACCGCCAGTCGGTCGCGTCCTCATTCAAGTTGTCGCGGAAGGTTGGAAGCCCTACGGCCGCTGGTACGACATCACCGACTCCAAGCAAGTCGTCAAGATTCATCTTGATCGCCCGCCGAAGTGGTATTAAAGTTCGTCAAGCCGCTGTTCAGAAATGTTTCACGCGAAGGTTTCACGGGTTTTCTCTCTTCTGCCGCCAACTTTTTGCAAAACTTTTCCGCTTCAAAGTTCCAGTCCGTCAAATAAATCGTGATTTTCTGCCAAAAACTCCGTGTCCTTCGTCGCTTCGCACGGAAATTTTTTCTCTTTCCCGCCCGGCCTTCCGCACATTGCACAAAAATGGTGCAATCCGTATCATCGTGTTGAATTTTGCGGAGTTAACCCTTCCGCGGACTCTTCTTTCCACAAGGTTATCAACATTCATGTGCAAAACTTTACCGCCCTGAAATATTTTCTTCTGCACTTCGGCATTCTTCGTGCTACAACTCCACCCGTTTCACTTTTGACCCGCTCCATTCGCAGTGCTACATTCCTAACGCAGGCTCAAGACGATTCTTCCCCCGGGCACGGTTTTCATATCGAGTGATCTTTGCAAGGGGCCGCTCGCGGGAAAGTTCTTTTCTTTTGGAGGCCGGGGCTTCCGCGGAGGCGTAAGACCTCCGTAGAGAATGGGCTTTAGCCCCTGAAGTCGCCGAGGGATTGCGCAAGCGCAGTTATTGCAGTTATTTATTAAGGTTCGACTGCAGCTCTTCTATGGATGACTCTTACGACGGTCCTTTTTCTCTTTTGCGCATGTTCTGGGGCAATCTCGCCGCGCGCCCGCTGCGTTGCGCGCTCAGCATCCTCGCCATCGCCATCCAGGTGGTGCTGGTTCTGATGATTGTCGGCCTCACCAGCGGCATCGTCGCCGAGTGGGGCAAGCGCGTCGAAGGCGTCGGCGCCGATCTTCTCGTGCAGCCGCCCAACTCCTCCATCTTCTTCGCTTTCTCCAGCGCCGTCATGCCCGAATCCCTCGGCGAAGAGATTGCCAAGCTTCCCGACGTTGACGAATCCGCTCCAACCCTTATCCTCTCGGACCCTAAGAGTCTTATCATTGTCTACGGCATTGATTACAAACGCTTCAACGCCCTAAGCCAGGGTTTCATCTTCCGCGACGGACGTCCCTTCCAGGCTCCCGACGAAGCGCTCGCTGACGATATCATCGCTCAGACCCGCCACATCAAAGTCGGCGACACCGTCACTCTCGTCAATCGCTCCTTCACCATCTCCGGCATCGTCGCCCACGGCAAGGGCGCGCGGTTCTTCATCCCACTCAAAACCGGACAGGACATCATCGGCGCCGAAAATCACATCTCCATGGTTTTCGTCCGTAGCAAGGGGGACACTGAAGCCGCCCGCGCTGAAATCCTGAAGCTCGACCCGCAGAACCGCATCCGCTCCATGTCCGAATACGTCTCGCTCATGAACTCCTCCAACCTTCCCGAGCTCAAACCGTTCATCAAAACAATGGTCGGCCTCGGCATCGTCATCAGTTTCCTCGTCGTCCTGATGAATATGCACACCATGATCCTCGAGCGCACCCGCGAAATCGGCATCCTCAAAGCTCTCGGCTTCTCCCGTCTCGACATCGTCAAGATGCTCCTCGGCGAAACTGCTTTCCTCACCATCGCTGGCAGCATCCTCGGCATCTCCGTAACCTTCCTCACGCAAGGCATACTCAAAGAAACGAACCCTGGCCTCTCCATCCTCATCACTCCCGGTTGGGTCGCCGGCTCCATCGGCCTCGCCCTCATCGGCGCAGCCCTCGGCGCCACCGTTCCCGCCCTCCGCGCCTCCAGCGTAGATCCTGTCGAAGCCCTCGCCTACGAATAGTCCCCAGTTCTCCTTTGCCTTTCTAGGGGCCGGGCAAGCCCGGGCCGCTCTTCGGTTTCTCTAGTCTTGGTGGCACAGCCATTCCTCTGGCTCTGCTCTTGGGTTTATCTTGTTCACCTCAGCGAACTCTGCGCGCTTCCCCGGCGATCGGCGTTTATTCCGACCTGGTCGGGGCGTTTAGTCCCCGCTTTCGTCTGCCCAAAAACATAAACGGCAAGATCTAAATTATGCCGCCCCCAGAATCCTGTTATCTGATCGCTGCTATCTCTAATCCCCTCTTTTGCACACTCTTCCACAGTCCGGCAATTGCATTCGCCACCCGAACTTGATATGAGTTCTGCAGACGGAGCTGCCCGAACCCAACCTCGGGCTTCACGGTCCTCCCTCCTCGAAGGAGAAAAGATGAAACGCAGTTGGTTGGCCTTCGCATTCCTGGCGGCGCTTGCACTTGCCACGGCGCGTCCCGCGCACGCCCAGGTCGGCATGGACCTCTTCAAGCGCCCCGCCATCACCAAAGCCTTTCATCCGGTCGTCGGGAAAGGCGCAGTCTATATCGACGCCGGCAGGGATGGCAAAAATACCCGTACCATCGAAATCGCCGTAATAGGCAAGGATTCCATCGAGGGCCAGGAAGGCTTCTGGATGCAGTTTGTTTCCACCGACGATCAGGGAAAAACGATTGTCGGCAAGAGTCTTATTACTCCCGCCGATTACCAGATGCATCGCATGATCTTTCAGCAGCAAGGCCAGCCGGCCATGGAGCTTCCCGCGAACATGAATCCTGCCCGAAAGCAGCAGATGGAAGAGAATTTCAATGACTGGCATTCCGTGGGCACGGAAACCGTCACCGTCCCTGCCGGCACTTTCTCTTGCGATCATTGGCGCAACGACAAAACTCACACAGAATCCTGGACCAGCGACAAGGTGACTCCCTTCGGCATGGTCAAAAGCGTTAAGGCCAATGGCGAAACCGAACTCCTCTCGAAGCTAGTGGATAATGCCACCGACCGTATCACCGGCCCCGTCAAGCAGTTCGACATGCAGCAAATGATGCAACAAATGCAGCAGCGCCGACAGCAGCCGCAAAAGTAGCTCCAATCCTAGCCTTGAGCATTTACAGCTTCTGTTCTAAAATATTTTTTGCTCCCAGGTGGATCGCCTCCGCGTCCTGCCTGCCACGTTCCACCGATTTGCCATCCTCTTCGTTAGGGGGCTTTCTTGGATACGCCATCGGAAAAGTTTCTGCCTGCACGGGTCGTTGAACGCAGGCAAATTGCCGAGGATCTTTTCGTCCTCAAAGTCGATCCCGGCGGCTCCTTTGACTATAAGGCCGGTCAATACGCCACCCTTGGTCTCGAACGCGACGGCAAACGCGTCGAACGCGCCTACTCCATCGTCTCTTCACCTTATGAGCGGGCCCTCGAATTCTTCATCGAGCATGTTCCCGCCGGCCAGCTCACTCCGCTCCTCAACGTCCTTCAGGAAGATCATCCCGTCTATCTCCGGCGCTTCGCTAAAGGCCGCTTCACTCTCGATCTTAAGAGTGGCCACACCAATCACTTGCTCCTTGGCACTGTCACTGGAGTTGCGCCCTACGTCAGCTATGTCCGTACGATTTTTCAGGATTGGAAAAAGGGAGGGTCACCGATGCCCGGCGAGCATCGCCTCTTCTGCGTCCATGGCTCCAGCCACGCCCACGAATTCGGCTATCGCGACGAACTCGAAAAAATCGCTGCCGAAGCTCCCTGGTTCAAATACGTTCCCACCATCAGCCGCCCTTGGGATAACCCGGAATGGCATGGCGAACTTGGCCGCGTGGACGACCTTGTCCGCAAATATGTTGAAGTTTGGAATCTAACTCCGGCCGACACGACTGCTTATCTCTGTGGTCATCCCGGCATGGTTGAAACCGGCCGCGGAATGCTGCAACGCGCCGGTTGGAAAAAAGAGCACTTGCAGTTTGAAATCTACTTCATCCCCGGCACTCCCGGCACCTAGCTCTCATCGCCCCGTAGAGCAGCGGTGAGTCCGCGAGCCCTGCGGTCTTTTCTAGCGCTAGCGTCTGTATTCTCGGGCCGCTATTCTTTTTCCCGGGTGCCCGACCCGCTTGCCCCAAGCGAAGTTCCCCGGACTGTGCTCTTGGCTCTGTTTTTCTCTTATTCTGTCATCCCGACCGGAGCGGCCGGCCTTTTCTGTCGCGCCGTCCGCGGCGCGCGCAGTTTTCGTCCAATCATCACAATCGCAACGCGAAGAGACCACCTCGCCCCTCTTCGCTTCCTGTTATCTGTTCACTGCTACCTGTTCTCTTTCACTTCTCAAACCCCCGGCGCCTTCTCCTCCAACTCATCCGCCACATCCCTCAGCACTCGCGCCGGCACGCTCACATGCACCACATCCCCATCCCCGCTAACCGCATCAATCCGCAATTTCCCCTCCACCATCGCCACCCGCACATGATCCCGAGCATCCGTCACATCCACCAGCTCCATGTTCGGATACTTCTCCAACTCTTTAGCCACTTCGCGCAAAGCGGGGAGAAATGGCCTCACCTGTTCCGTCGTGTGATTCAGCTGGTCTTTCGGCACAAAATGCATCCCCACGGCTACCGCCGTCGCAGGGAGCCAGAAATGCACATGCCCGCCGCCCTCGCGATGTTCGTCCAAATCCACGCGGATCACTCCCTCATGAAACACATAGACGCCAGCCATCGCCATAGTTGCTCCCAAACCCAACGCCACCTTAGCCAGTATCAGCATGCTCCCCTCCAAATCAACCTAGCCGCCATCCGCCGCCGCGCGTGGCCGCAGCCCATCGCTTTACCCAGCCTATTTTCAATTCTCCAATTTCAATCTTCCATCTTTTAATCCGCCACGTTCTTCGAATCCACCCACACCCGCACGGTATTCTGGTCATCCTTCACTGTCACCAGTTCCATGTCCCCGTGCGCCGAAAGAGCCTTCAGCGCCGCCACGATGTCCAACTCGTCCTTCCCCGCCGAAAACAGCGCATCCACCACCTTCATCGGCACCTTGATCTCCACCTTCGATTCATGCCCCGCCCGGGCCTTCGCACCCGGCTTCCCATCGCTCGCGGCGGCTTTCTTGCCCTCGGACCTGTCCGTCACATGGATGTACAAATACCCCGCGCTCTTCGCCACCCGCACATTGTTGTCGTTCCCCTGCACCGTCACGTACTCGCCGTCGCGCGAGCTCCGCACCGCATCCAGGATCGCCGGGATGTCCACATCATTCGTATGCATCGAATCGATGTGCACCTTCCCGTCATGCAGATTGTTCTTGTTGATCGCCGGGATCACCTTCGCCGCCATCTCCACCGGCACATTCACACGCACCGTCTCCCCGTGGTCCTCTTTGCTCTCGACGCGCACGTGGATCCACTGTTCCGATCGGCCGCTCGAACTCGTTGTCGCCGTTTCTTGCGCAATTGCGCGCGTTGGCAAGAAGGCGGCCGCCGCCAAAACTCCCGCCAGAACCAATGTGGAACCAGTTACGAGGATTCCCCTGTAAGTCTGCATGGCACACTCCTTGCCTATCAATACGCCAAGGCATGCTCAAAAGTTCCACCCTTATATTAAGAAGGGAATTACAGTCGCAAATAGCTACCGCGTGTGGGGCAATCAGGTGTTACTGGAGCCACCGCCTGCATCTGCGCGCAGCTTTCTGAAGAGTGCTAAGCAACTGAAAAGGAAACCCTTGTGGAGCCGCTGTTCGGACGAAAGACCCTGCTGTCATCGCGGCCTGAGGCCGCGGCGATTGCGGCTCGGAGTGGAGAGACCTTGGCGATCAACGCGCCCCACTACAAACTCGGCGAAGCCGCCTCGCCCCCGGCTCCTCTTATCTGTTCGCCTTCCAAGTCCCCCCGCTGCCCCCAAACGCCATCCCCCTACATGTGAAACGCCCAAAACCCCGGCCCCACCCTCATCGAATGATGCCACGCCAGCGGAAACGCCCACCACACCAGTGCCCCCAAAACTGCCTGCCCCACCGCCAGCGGCAAAATATTCCGCTCCTGCGCGAACAGCCAGGACATCGCCACCCCGCCCACCAGGGTCAGCGGCACCAGCACCGGATTTGGCCAGTGCAGCGCCGCGAACAGCACTCCGGCCAGCGACGCCGCCGGCCACGCCGTCTCAAAGTAGCCCAGCAACCGGTTGGTCAAAAAAGAATTCAGCGCCACCTGTTGCAGCAGACAAAACGCCAGATACCCCGCAAAGCGCCGCGGCTCGATCAGATGCGCCGGCAATCGCTGCAGCATCCCCAAAAAAAGTCCCGCGCCGCAAACGGCCAGCGATGCAATCGCAAAAAAGGGAATCGCCCTCCGCGTCGCTGCCCATAAATTGTCCGCCCGCCATCCCAGTGTCTTCGGTGTATCGCGCCGTAGTATCCCGCTCAGTACCATCCACGCGGCTAAAATCCACCACGACCGCGGCGAAGCCGCCTGCCACTTCCAGATGTACATTGCCACTAACGCTGCGAATCCCAGCGCTTCCACCAGGTACCATGTCCGCCCCGCGCGCTCTTCCGCCATCAATTCTCCACTTCGTTCCCGTCGCTCTCATGCCGGACTTGTATCAGCCGCAACACGCTCATGAACAGTTGCTCGATCTCTCCCTCCGATGCCAGGTCCTTCCCCAGAAATTCCAATAGCTCAAAATCCGGGAATCCCCGGTTGGTGATCCGCCCTGGCAACTCCTCTCGCAGTCGCTTTGCCGGTACTGCCCCCGCCGCTCGAATCTCCTCAAACGCCACGCGGTGCAAGGTATCCTGAAACAGCGAACTGTCCAGCAAGTTGCAAAGCTCCACTCGCGTCGCCGCCCGAACCAGATTCGAACAAAGCAGCCGCAATGCCTGCCGCTCCTGCCTCAACTCTTCATCCTTCTCCATGTTCTCCGTGCCTTTGTAGCGGCCGCCTTCCCGGCCGGGGTTTTTCTTTCTTTCTTCTGCGCCTTTTCCCGGTCCCCTCTGTTTCCTTTGTGTTACATCCTTCCACTCATTTTGAGCCCTCCAACATCTAAACCTCAGAGCCTCGCAACTATGTTCTACTAAGATAATGGTATCAACGGGGCCTGCCGAACATCTAAGTCTCAACCCATCAAAGGAGCAACTCCCTCCATGCCCAATCTTCACCGCGTCCTCATCCTGGGTGGAGGTTTCGCGGGCCTTGTCGCCGCACAAACTCTCAAGCGCGCCGACGTCGAAATCACGCTCCTCGACAAGCGCAATTTCCACCTCTTTCAGCCTCTCCTTTACCAGGTCGCTACCGGTTCGCTCTCCCCTGCGGAAATTGCCGCCCCCATCCGCGCCGTCCTGAGCCGCCAGAAAAATGTCGAAGTTCTCCTCGGCGAGGCCGTGGACATCGACCCCGACAAGAAAAACATTATCCTCGACGACGGCGGTGTTTTTCCCTACGACACGCTCATCATCGCCACCGGCTCGCAAACCTCTTACTACGGCAATGATCAGTGGCGCGAAAACGCTCCCAGCCTCAAATCCATCGAAGAAGCCACCAGGATGCGCCACAAGCTTCTCTACGCATTCGAACGTGCTGAGCGCGCCGACACCGAAGCCGAAGAACGTGCCTGGCTTACCTTTGTGATCGTCGGCGCCGGCGCCACCGGCCTCGAGCTCGCCGGCGCCCTCGCCGAAATCGCCCACCATACCCTGAAGCGCGACTTCCGCCGCATTCGTCCGCAAGAAGCCCGCATCATTCTTATGGAGGGCGGCCCGCGCGTGCTTGCTCCCTATCCCGAAGATCTTTCCGCCAAAGCGGAAAAGTTAGTCAAGCGCCTCGGCGTCGAAATCATGCTCGGAGCCTTCGTCACCAACATTGATGCGGACGGCGTCAGCTACAAACACGGCGAAACCTCCGGCACCGTCCCCGCGCGCACCGTCTTCTGGGCTGGCGGCGTCACGACTACTCCCTTCGGCCGCAAAGTTGCGGAGCGCCTCAACGCCCAAACCGATCGCTCCGGCCGCTTCAAAGTAGATCCCGATCTAGCCCTTCCCAATCGCCCGGAAATTTTCGTTCTGGGCGATCTGGCTTGTACCTCTGACGCAAAAGGGAATCCACTCCCGGGTGTGGCCCAGGTTGCCATCCAGGGCGGCCGTTACGCCGCCAATCTTATCAAGGCGCGGCTTGCTGGCCGCACGTTGCCGCCGTTCAAGTATTTCGACAAAGGAGACATGGCCGTCATCGGCCGCGCCGCCGCCGTCGCCGACGTTTTCGGCGTCCACGTCTCAGGCTTTATCGCCTGGTGTATCTGGCTGTTCATCCACCTCATTTACATCGTCGAATTTCAAAGTCGCATCATCGTCCTGATCCAATGGGGCTTCCTCTATCTCACCTTCAGCCGCACGGCCCGCCTAATCACCGGCGAACTCTCCTCCGACACACCCGTTCCCCAGTCCCGCTCCAAAGCGTCCTAGTCTGTAGGGGAGGGGCGCGCCCCTCTCTCTTGGGATACACTTTTCTGCCTTTTTGGGTGGCTCTTTCTTTCTGCCATGGCCGGGTGCCCCTCCAACCTTAAATTCTCCGCCCACTTCACTCGGTCAGGTTCCCAGTCCGCAACCTCCCCGCGCATCAAACCTCGCGCGACAGTTTCCGTTGCTACTCTAACCCCATGCCATTCTCTCTCCCCGCCACCCAACCCTGGGATCATGTCTCCCGCTACGCCGGCATCTCCTGGCTCCTCGCCTATTCTCTCTTCCTTCTCCACGCCCTCCGCGACACCTCCGGCTTTCTCTTTCCCGATTTCGTCAATCTCATGATCCACGAGGCCGGCCATCTGTTTTTCTCTTGGGGTGGCAACACCCTTATGATCCTCGGCGGGACCCTGGGCGAACTTCTCGTTCCGCTCCTCTGCGGCCTGTACTTCTATTTCCACGGGCAAACCTACGGGTTCACCTTCTCTGCCTTCTGGTTCTTCGAAAACTTTCTCTACATCGGAACCTACATGAAAGACGCTCGCGCCGGCGCCCTTCCACTCATCAACGGCGACATCGGTGATTGGACCATCCTGTTCGGCGAGTGGAGCCTTCTCCCCTCCGATCTAAAAATCGGCCAGTTCGTTCGCGCTCTCGGCTGGCTCGGCATGTGCGCGACCCTCGCCTGGCTCGCGCTCCGCACCTATCGCGACTCCCTACCCACCCTCCGCCCCTTCGGAGTTTCCAACTATCCAAAAGGGAACTAATCCGGGTGCCACGCCGGTTTTGCGTGTGGGATTTTTTCCTCACGCCTTCGCGCCGTTCTGCCGCTGCGCTAATTGTTAATCCTCCCCCCAACCGAGCCATTTCTCTCCCCTCGCGCATCCAATAAGCGCGATTCGTTCGCGCAACCGGACGCGCCTTCACCACGTCTCCCATCGTGTCCCGGAATTCTTGCTGTCCAGGCGGTCCGGCAGCTACAGTTGAATTGCCGCCAACACTGAGGCTGGTTAAAGTGAAAAACATCGAGGTACAGGAAAGGTTGTCCGAATCACCACAACACGGAACGCAGCAGTCGCTCCTGGCGCGCCAGGAAGCCCTTTTCCGCGTCTCCCAAGCCATCAGTGTCTATCGCAACCCGAAGGAATTATTCCGCGTTCTCGCCCAGGAGCTTCGCCAGGTAGTGGAATTCGATTTCGTCGCCATTTATCTCTACGACCCGGCCACAAATAAAATCGAAAATCCCTTGCTCGAAATCATGCAAGGCCCCGCTTTCCAAATCCCCCCGGACTTCCGCGCTGAGGAAACTCTCACCTGGTGGGTCTACAATCACCAGGAGCCGGTCCTGATCTGTTCCCCGCAGACCGAATCCCGCTTCCCTCGCATGATGAAGCACTATGAGGAGTCTGGCCTGCAGTCCACTTGTGTTCTCCCCCTCACCACCGCGTACCGCCGCCTCGGCAGCCTCGGCTTTGGTGCCCGCCATCCCAATGCCTACTCTTCCGATGAAATGCGCTACCTTTCTCTGGTTGCCGACCAAGTCGCTCTCGCCGTTGACAACGCTCTCCGCGACGAAGAGCAACGCACCGGTGAACTCTTCCTCGAAGAGGGTCAAAAGCTCAGCCACACCGGCAGTTGGATGTGGAACCTGATTACCGGCGAGATCAAATGGTCGCGCGAACATTTCCTCATTCTCGGCACTGATCCCGACAACGATAAACCTGGCGAGTCTCTCTTCTGGAGCAGAGTTCATCCCGATGACCAGTCCTCGCTCAAAAACCTCATCGACCAGGCCGTTCACGATAAGCGCGAATTCGAGCAGGAGTTCCGCCTCGTTCTTCCCGACGGTATGCTCAGGCACGTCTCTGGCATCGGCCGCCCTGTCCTCGACGATGCCGGTAATCTCATCGCGTACATCGGAACGACGATTGATATCACCCCGCGCAAGCAGGTCGAAGAGGAACTCCGCAAGCAAAAAGCACATTTTGAAAAGCTCTTCGAACTTGCTCCCGAAGCCATCGTTCTCCGCGATTTCGAAAACCGCATCTTGCGCGTCAATCGGGAATTCACGAACCTCTATGGGTTCACTCCCAAAGAAGCGCTCGGCCGCAATATCACCGATCTGATCGTCCCCGAAGGCCAGTGGGAAGAGTCGGAGAAATTGCGCGAAGCGCTCCAGCGCGGTGAGCGCGTGGATGCCGAATTAACCCGCAAAAGAAAAGACGGCTCTCGCCTCATCGTGTCCTTCACGGCCGCTCCCGTGAAGGTCGAAGGAAACACCCCCGAAATCTACGGCATCTACCGCGACATCACCGAACGCAAACGCGCCGAGGAGGCGCTCAAGCGCAGCGAAGCCTACCTCTCCGAGGGCCAGCGGCTCAGCCACACCGGAAGCTGGGCACGTTGCGTCACGTCCGGCGAAGTCTACTTCAGCCAGGAAAGTTGCCGCATTTTTGGCTTCGATCCGAATACCAAGGTCACCCTCGACATGATTCTAGGCCGCGTTCATCCCGATGAACGTCCCACCGTTCAGGAAACCATTCAGAAGTCCATCCACGACTCCAGCGACTTCGAATTGAATTACCGCATCATTCTCGACGATGGTTCCATTCGCCACCTCCACGTACTCGGCCATCCGGTCAGAAAATCCGACGGCCAGGTCACCGAATTCATCGGCACGCATGTGGATGTCACGGAGCAGCGCCTCGCGCGCAAAGCCCTCGAAGACGCTCTCGTTGAAATCAACACCCTCAAAGAACAGCTCTTCCAGGAAAATGTCGCTCTGCGCCAGGAAATCGACGAAACCTCCATGTTCGACGAGATCGTCGGCAAAAGTAGCGCCTTGCAGAAACTTCTCAAGGAACTCGAAACCGTCGGCCCCACCGACTCCACCGTTCTCATCCACGGTGAAACCGGCACCGGCAAAGAACTGATCGCCCGCGCCATCCACAACCTCAGCTCTCGCAATTCCAACGCTTTTGTCAAAGTGAATTGCGCCGCCATCCCCACCGGCCTGCTCGAAAGCGAACTCTTCGGACACGAACGCGGCGCCTTCACCGGCGCCATTGCCCAGCGCATCGGCCGCTTCGAACTCGCCCACCATGGCACCGTCTTCCTCGACGAGATCGGCGAAATCCCCCTCGAACTCCAGCCCAAGCTCCTTCGCGTTCTCCAGGAGCGCGAATTCGAGCGCCTCGGCAGTTCCCGCATGCTCAAAACCGACGCCCGCCTGATCGCCGCCACCAATCGCGATCTCTCCGAACTCGTCGCCGAGCACAAATTCCGCTCCGACCTGTTTTACCGCTTGAACGTTTTCCCCATCCGTGTCCCCGCCCTCCGCGAACGGCCCGAAGACGTTCCCCTGCTCGTTCGCCACTTCGCCGAAATTTTCAGCCGTCGCATGGGCAAGCTCATTCAAACCATTCCCGCCGGCACCATGAGCGCCCTCATGAGCTACGACTGGCCCGGCAACGTCCGCGAGCTGCAGAACGTCATCGAGCGCGCCGTCATCCTCTCCTCGCGCGGCGTTCTCAGTATTTCTCCCTCCGAACTCAGATCTACCTCCGGCGTGATCCCGCCAGGCACGGAAATCACTCCCGCTGCCGTTCGCCCCAAACGAGCGCGCTCCACCGTGCCCGCTCTCACGCGCGAGCAAATCGAACAAGCTCTCCGCGAATCCGGTGGACGGGTCGGTGGCGCCGACGGAGCCGCGGCCCGCCTCGGCCTGAAACGCACCACCCTGATCGCCCAAATGAAGCGTCTCCAGATGAACGCCGCAAGTGTCACTCCCTTGACGATTGACACTGTCAAACCTCTATGACACCGTGACACGCCCCCACTCTCATTACCTCGCCGTTCTCTGAAACTCCTTCCCCTCAATCACTTCCGCATCTTTCCGCCTTCCTCATTGTTTGGCCCATCCCTTGCCTTTTTTATCCGCGAATGATCCGCCGACCGGTTGACAACAAGTCCGGTGGCGTTCGATTCGCTCCAAGGAATTGACAGCCGCGCAGCTCGCTAAACGAAATTTAAAGCAGGAAGAAAGAAGACAGATTCCATGCTCAAGCAATTTTCTGAATTCGCTTTGGTCGCCCTCACCGGGCTCTTCTCCGTTGCTCCGGTTCTCGCTCAAAACTCCACCTCAGAGATCGACTCCGAACACTCCACCGCTCGTCTGTATCTGCCCTCCACAAGAAATCCCGACAGCAATCTCAACGTTGGTGTCGCTCGCGCTACCGGCGTTGTCAAACTCAACTCCGGCGAACCCGCGACCCCCGATTTTGATTTCACCATCTATCCCGCCGACAAAAAGGCCTCGCTCGCCAACTCGGTTGCGGATCGCTTCGAGGAGAAACCCAATTACACCGTCATCGCCTTCAAATCCCGGCGCGTAGTTTCACTCGCCGCCGACACCTTTCGCGTTTCCGGTGATCTCACGCTGACCTACGTCCAGCAGACTGTTTCTTACGACCCTTCCGAAGGCTACTCCGGCCCAACCTACGGCCCCTCAATCACTCTCTCCCAGACCCAGCCGGCGTCGTTCGAATTCCGGCGTGCCACCCCGTCCGCCAGTACCGCCAACGCCCACTGGATCGCTTCGAGCAGCATTTCCGCTGAAAACTTTCCCCAGCTCCTGGCCGCAATTTCCTCCACCGTCTGGCCCGTCTTTGTCGCCGACGAGCAGTGCACCACACCATCCAACGTGGGTGGTGAAGATTACTCCGGTCCCGCTTGCACCGGCGAGCGCGTGGTAACTGCTGCTCGCAAAGACCTGCGCTGCGACGCGCCGGCAACAGTCGGCGAAGATTTCTCCGGCGAAGTTTGCACCCAAATCGCCCCGGCCATCGTGACTCCTGACCAGGGACAATCCCTTTCCGCGAAGCGCCACCACAAAGCGGATTCAAACCACATTGTTGCCAACGAAGTTCAGATTCAGCTCGATCTGTTCACCACCAGCTCCAGCTCCACCGTTTCTGTGGCCTCCGGCCAGTAAGCACCCGGATCGCAGGAGACTCCCGTGCTTAGAACCATGATCACCGACACGCCGTTCGAACAGAAATGGGTTCTGCAGGGGCGCCTTTGCGGCGTGTGGGCGCTGGACCTCAAGGAAAAATGGCTCTCTACAAGGGGCGCGCGCGAAGGTCGCAAGTGCGCCGTCGATCTCGAAGACGTGATTTTCGTCGACGGCAAAGGCGAGTGCGTGCTCCTTCAAATGGCCGCGGAAGGAGCCGTGCTCCGCGCCAGCCGCGCCTACATGAAGCACATTCTGGAATCGTTGAAGGAACAGCAACGGCAAATCTCGAAGGAGGCGCAGGAATGCAACTCGAATCCAAAAGCGGAATACCAAAGCCAACCGTCGAAAACCCACTGAATCTCGGCGCCCAGGATGTAAACGACGAAACTCTCGTTGCCCAAGCCGTTCGTGGCTCCAGCGCCGCATTCGAAACTCTTTTCCAGCGCTACCACCAGAAAATGTTCCACGTCGCGCTCAGCCGCCTTCAGAATCAGGAAGACGCTGAAGACGCCGTTCAGCAGGCGTTCCAGCAGGCGTTCGTCCATCTGAAAAGCTTTCAGGGCCAGGCGCGTTTTTCGACCTGGCTCACGCGCATCGCCATCAACGAAGCCTTGATGATGCTTCGCAAGCGCCGTCCCGGCCACCTTTCGATCGAAGGCCATCAGTCTGTTGAAGAGGAAAGCTTCGCGCTCGAAATCAAAGATCAGGCAGCAACCCCCGAAGAGCAATACGGCCAGAGGGAGATTCACGACGTTTTGTCCGGTGCGATCGACGAACTCCGCCCGATCCTGAAAACCGCCGTGAACCTCTCTGAAATCGGCGAGCTCTCCACCAGAAAAACTGCCGAAACCCTTGGCGTAAGGGTCGGCACCGTCAAAGCCAGAACCTTTCGCGCGCGCCGTCTGTTGCGCGACAAACTTGCCAAGCGCCTCGGCGCAAGAGCCGGCAAGGCCGCGGTCGCCCTGTTTTCCCGTCCACAGGCCGCCCGCAACAACACGTATCAGGTCGCCTTTTCCGCCAGCGTCACCTAGCTCGCCGCTTTCCGGTGGCACGGCCGCTGCATTATTGGTAGACCGCAAGGCTGCGGTCTATCGGGAGAATCACTATGTGGATCGTTCGCGTCGCTCTCGATCGACCTTACACCTTCATCGTTCTTGCTCTGCTCATCCTCTTGATGAGCCCCGTCGTCATCCTGCACACGCCCACGGACATCTTCCCCAACATTGACATCCCCGTCATCGCCGTCGCCTGGCAATACACCGGCCTCAACCCCGAAGAGTTGGAAGGCCGCATCACCACCGTTTACGAACGCATTCTCACCACCACCGTTGACAACATCGAGCATATCGAGTCCACCACCGTCAACGGCCAGGCCATCGTCAAAATCTACCTCCAGCCTAATTCCAGCCTGGAAAATGCCAACGCCCAGGTCACCGCCGTCTCTCAAACCATCCTTCGCCAGTTGCCGCCGGGCGCGCTTCCTCCGCTCATCATCAACTACAGCGCATCCAGCGTCCCGATTATCCAACTCGGCCTCTCCGGCAAAGGATTGTCCGAGCAGCAATTGAACGATCTCGGCCAAAATTTCCTCCGCCCTCAACTCGTTACCGTTCCCGGCGCGGTTATTCCTTATCCCTACGGCGGAAAGCAGCGTCAGGTCATGATCGATCTCAGCCCAACCCTCCTGCAGGCCAAGGGGCTTTCACCCCAGGACGTTCTTAACGCTGTCCAGCAGCAAAACGTCATCCTGCCCTCCGGCACCGCAAAAATCGGCGAATTCGAATACGACGTCCGCGTCAACTCCAGCTTGCGCACCGTTCCCGAACTCAACGACATCCCCATAAAAGTCGTTGGCAATTCCACCATCTATTTGCGCGACGTCGCCAACGTCCGCGACGGTTTCGCTCCCCAGACCAACATCGCCCGCCAGGACGGCAATCGCGGCGTACTCCTCAGCATCCTCAAAGCTGGCAACGCCTCCACTTTGGACGTTGTCAAAGGCGTCCGCGGCCTGCTTCCCCGCGTCGCCCAAACACTTCCTCCCGAACTCAAAATCCATCCGATTGCCGACCAGTCGGTCTTTGTTCGCGCCGCCGTCAGCGGCGTCATCCGCGAAGCGGTCATCGCGGCCTGCCTCACCGGCATTATGATCCTCATCTTTCTCGGAAGCTGGCGTAGCACCCTCATCATCGCCGTTTCCATTCCGCTCTCGATCCTCTCTTCCGTCATCGTCCTCAGCCTCTTACACGAGACCATCAACATCATGACTCTCGGCGGCCTCGCTCTCGCCGTCGGCATCCTTGTGGACGATGCCACCGTCACCATCGAGAACATCGAGCGTTATTTCGAAGAAGGCCACGCCAAACGCGAAGCCATTCTCGACGGCGCCGCCCAGATCGCCGTTCCCGCTCTCGTCTCTACCCTCTGCATCTGCATCGTGTTCATGCCTATGTTCCTGCTCAGTGGCGTTGCCCGCTACCTCTTCGTTCCGCTTGCCGAAGCCGTGGTCTTCGCGATGCTCGCCTCCTACATCCTTTCACGCACCCTCGTTCCCACTCTCGCGATGTACCTCCTGAAGGAACAGGGAGGTTCGGCGAAATCTTCCAGCAATCCCTTCGTCCGATTCCAACGCGGTTTCGAGCGCCTTTTCACAAATTTCCGCGACTCTTACCAGTCCCTGCTCGAGCGCCTCGTCAACCACCGTCGCGTCTTCATCCCCGTCTTTCTGCTCGCCTGTCTTTCCGTTTTCCTCCTGGTGCCGTGGCTCGGCCAGGATTTCTTCCCCAGCACGGACAGTGGCCAGTTCATTCTCCACCTCCGCGCAAAGACCGGAACCCGCATCGAGGAAACCGCCAAGCTCAGCGATGAAGTCGAAACCTCCATCCGCCGTGCCATTCCGGAACGCGAATTGGACTCCATCGCCGACAATATCGGCTTGCCCTACAGCAGCATCAACTACATGCACAGCACCTCCGGCCTCATCGGCGCCGGCGATGCCGACATACTCGTCTCCCTGAACGAAAATCATCACGCGACCGCCGCTTACGTGCGCCAGCTCCGCAAGCAACTGCCCGAGCAATTTCCCGGCACCACCTTTTATTTTCTCCCCGCCGATATCACCACCCAGATTCTGAATTTCGGCCTGCCCGCTCCCGTGGACATCCAGGTCGAAGGCGCGGACACGGAAGGGAATCGCCGTGTCGCCAACAAGATACTTGCCGAATTGCGCCAGGTCCCAGGCGTCGCCGACCCGCGCATCCAGCAACCGTTTGACTACCCGCAATACGACATCGCCATCGACCGCACCAAGGCCGCGCAAGCCGGTTTCTCCGAACGCGACGTCGCCAACAGCATGCTCAACTCCCTCAGCGGCAGCTTTCAGATCACTCCCATGTTTTTCCTGAACTATCAGAACGGCACCAGCTACAACCTCGTCGCCCAAACCCCCCAGTACGCCGTCCAGTCTTTGCAGGACATGCAGAATATTCCCATCACCGCCGCCGGCGCTGTCCGTCCCGCGATCCTCGCCGACGTCGCTTCCATCCATCGCACCAGCGAAATGGAAGCCATCAATCACTACAACATCCGCCGCATCCTCGATATCTATGCCAGCGTGCAGGACCGCGACCTCGGCGCCGTCGGCCGCGACATCAACCGCATCGTAGCCGCCAACACCTCCTCGCTCCCGCGCGGCAGCTTCATTCGCGTCCGCGGCCAGCTCGAAACCATGCAAACTTCCTACACCGGCCTCCTCACCGGCCTCGTCTTCTCCGTTATCCTCGTCTACCTCCTTATCGTCGTGAATTTCCAGTCCTGGCTCGACCCCTTCATCATCATCACCGCGCTCCCCGCCGCCCTCGCGGGCATCGTGATCTTTCTCTTCCTCACGCACACTACGCTCAGCGTCCCCGCTCTCATGGGTGCGATCATGTGCATGGGCGTCGCCACCGCCAACAGTATTCTCGTCGTGTCTTTTGCCAAGGAGCGCCTGCTGCATCACGGCGATCCCGTGGCCGCCGCCACCGAAGCCGGCTTCACCCGCTTCCGTCCCGTCCTGATGACCGCTCTCGCCATGATCATCGGCATGATCCCCATGGCTCTCGGCCTCGGCGACGGCGGCGAACAAAACGCTCCGCTCGGCCGCGCCGTCATCGGCGGCTTGCTCTTCGCCACCGTCGCCACTTTGATTTTCGTTCCCGCGGTTTTCAGTTTCCTGCATTCCAAGCGCGATCCAGGCGCGGCGGGTTTTCCGGAAGAAGCAACGCACGAAAAAGTTCACGCATAAAGGCTCAAGGGCCCAACGGGAGGTTTGACTAGCAATGAACGCCGATCGCACCAATCTCGAATCACCAGTGAACGCCGAAGAGCCGGCGAATCTGGAAACACCGGCGACTGATTCGCCCAACCCGGCAACGGTAGCGGTGGCCGCGGCCCAGCCCGCCGCCGCTTCGTTGTCTCCCGCGCGGCCCATGTCCTGGTGGATTCCCGCCAGCGCCGTCGCCGTCGTCGCGCTCGTCATCTTCTTCGGCATCCGCTCCCGCGTCAACGCCGAGGCAAACGTCACCCGCGCCACCCACGAAGCCGCCATTCCCGTGGTCACCGTCGTGCATCCCGTAGCCGATGCTCCGTCTCAGGAAATCGCGCTGCCCGGCAACACCGTGGCCTTCATTGACGCGCCCATCTATGCCCGCACCAACGGCTACTTGAAACGCTGGTACTTCGATATCGGCTCCCCCGTCAAAAAAGGCCAGCTCCTCGCCGAAATCGAAACTCCCGAAGTAGACCAGCAATTGTTCCAGGCCCGCTCCGACCTCGAAACCGCCCAGGCCAATTACAACATCGCGAAAATTACCGCCTCCCGCTGGGAATTCCTCGTCAGCACCGGCTCCGTCTCACAACAGGAAACCGATCAGGCCAAGAGCGATCTCGCCGCCAAAAAAGCCGCCGCCGATTCCAGCGCCTCCAACGTTCGCCGCCTCGAAGAACTGCGATCTTTCGAAAAAATCTACGCCCCCTTCGACGGCATCATCACTGCCCGCAACACCGACGTCGGCCAGCTCATCGACGCTGGCGCCAGCGCTCCAAAAGAACTCTTCCATCTCGCGTCCATCAACAAGCTCCGCGTCTACGTCGCCATCCCCGAGGTCTATTCCCGCGCCGCCAGCAACGGCTCGACCGCTACGTTGACGCTCGATGAATTTCCCGGTGAAATTTTCAAAGGCACCCTCGTTCGCAACGCCAACGCCTTCGACGCTTCTTCGCGCACCCTTCTCACCGAGGTTGACGTCGAAAATCCCAAAGGCCGCCTGCGCCCCGGCGCCTACGTCTTTGTCCACTTCAAGCTTCCGGAATCCATCACCTCCGTCACCATTCCGTCCAACACCCTTCTTTTCCGCAAGGAAGGCCTCCAGGTCGGGGTCGTCCGCAACGGCAAGGTCGAACTCGTTTCCATCAAGATGGGCCGCGACTACGGCAACTCCGTCGAAATTGTCTCCGGCCTCGCCAACTCCGACGCTGTCGTCGTCAGCCCACCCGATTCTCTGATCACCGGCACGCCCGTGAAAATTGCCGACCAGCACGCAGGAGATTAACTCATGAAATCCGTTCGCCCAATCCTCGCCGTGACACTAGCCGTGCTCCTCTCTGGATGTGAAGTCGGTCCCAAATACGTTCGCGCAACCGCGCCAACTTCAGCGAACTTTAAAGAACAGCCACCCGACTCCTTCAAGGAAGCCGACCAATGGAAAACCGCGCAACCCGCGGACCAGGCTCTCCGGGGCAAGTGGTGGGAAATCTTCGGCGACCCGCAGCTCAACTCACTCGAAGAGCAACTAACTGTCTCCAACCAGAACCTCAAAGTCGCCGAAGCCCGCCTGCGCGAGGCCCGCGCCGCGGTTCGCTTCAATCGTGCCGCGCAATTCCCCACCATTTCCGCCGGGCCAGGTATCTCGAGCGTCCACGATTCGGCTAACCGGCCCTACATTCGCACCACAAGCAACACCGGCGATTTCGTCCTGCCCATCGATTTCTCCTACGAAGTTGATCTTTGGGGCCGCGTCCGCCGCACCGTCGCCGCCGCTCGGGAAGAAGCCCAGGCCACCACCGCCGATTACGCCACCGCCAGCCTCAGCCTCCACGCCGAACTCGCCATCGACTATTTCGAACTCCGCAGCGCCGACGCCCAGAAGCAACTCCTCGACGACACCGTCAAGGCCTACACTGACGCCCTCCAACTGACGAGCAACCGCTTCCTCGGTGGCGTAGCTCCCAAATCTGATGTAGCCCAAGCCCAAACCCAACTCGACGCCACGCGCGTGCAAGACACCGACGTCACCGTCGCCCGTTCCCAATTCGAACACGCCATCGCCATCCTCATCGGTAAACCTCCTGCCGAACTCACCATTCCTCCGGCCCCGCTCGATCTCCAACCGCCCGTTATCCCTGGCGCTCTACCCACCGAACTCCTCGAACGCCGTCCAGACATCGCCGCTGCCGAACGCCGCATGGCCGAAGCCAACCAGCAAATCGGAATTGCCCGCGCTGCCTATTTCCCCACACTCTCTCTAAACGGCTCCGCAGGTTTTGAAGGAACTTCTCTGCTGAATTGGCTAAACTGGCCCAGCCGTTTCTGGGCCGTGGGTCCGCAGATGCTTGAAACTCTCTACGACGGCGGCCGCCGCCGCGCCAACTCCGAAACCGCCCTCGCCAACTACGACGGCACTGTCGCCACCTATCGCCAGACTTCGCTAACCGCTTTCCAGGAAGTCGAAGACAATCTTGCCGCCCTCCGCATCCTCAACGACGAAGATCAGCAGCAAACCCAGGCCACCGCCTCCGCCCAGGAATCTCTGCAACTCTTCACCAATCGCTACAAAGGCGGAGTGGACACTTATCTGCAAGTCATCAACGCGCAAACCGTCGCTCTCCAAAACGAACGCAACAACGTGGACATCCAGCGCCGCCGCATGGACGCCAGCGTCCTCTTGATCAAAGCGCTGGGAGGCGGCTGGGGCACCGCCGAACTGCCCAAGGAATCAAGCATTCGTCATTAATTTCAGAAAGGAATACGCGCAACCATGGACTACCGTCAACTGGGTTATTCAGGCCTGAAAGTTTCCGAGCTGAGCCTGGGCACCGGCACCTTCGGTGGCGGCACGGAATTCTTCCGCGCTTGGGGAGCGACGGATGTCAACGAAGCGAAGCGGCTTATTGATATAAGTCTCGAAGCAGGTATCAACCTCTTCGATACCGCTGACGTTTACTCCAGGGGATTGTCCGAGGAGATCCTCGGCAAAGCGATCGAGGGCAAGCGCCAAAATCTCCTCATCTCTACGAAAACCACCTTTCGTTTCGGCGACGGTCCAAACGGTGTCGGCTCTTCCCGTTACCACATCGTCCGCGCTGTCGAAGCCAGCCTCCGCCGCCTCGACACCGATTACATCGACATCTACCACATGCATGGCTTTGACCAGCTCACTCCCGTCGAAGAAACTCTCGAAGCCCTGGATACCCTGGTTCGCAGCGGCAAAGTCCGCTACATCGCCTGCTCCAATTTTTCCGGCTGGCACTTGGTGAAAGCCCTTTCCATCTCCGAACGCTATGGCTGGGCCCGCTACGTCGCTCATCAGGTCTATTACTCCCTCATCGGCCGCGACTACGAACTCGAACTCATGCCCCTGGCCCTTGATCAAAAAGTCGGCGCGCTCGTCTGGAGCCCTCTCGGCTGGGGCCGCCTAACCGGAAAAATCCGCCGCGGCCATCCGCTTCCCGAACAAAGCCGTCTCCACAAAACTGCCGACGTTGGCCCGCCAGTCCCCGACGAATACGTGTACAAAGTAGTGGACGCCTTAGACGCCGTCGCCAAGGAAACCGGCAAAAGCGTCCCGCAAATTGCGCTCAACTGGCTCCTCTGCCGCCCCACAGTCTCCAGCGTAATTCTCGGCGCCCGCAACGAAGATCAGCTCCGCCAAAATCTAGCCGCCGCTGGCTGGAAACTAACGCCCCAACAAGTAGCCAAATTAGACGCCGCCAGCGACTTCACCCCCACCTACCCCTACTGGCACCAGCGCAACTTCCCCGAGCGCATTCCGCTCCACGTCCCCGGCCCACATCCTTTGTAGGGGAGGGGCTCGACCCTCCCTCTTGCCTTTGTGGGGCCGCCGTCCGCGGCGGGCGCCTTTGCTGGCCCTTTTGCATGTGCCGCAATCTCGGACTAAACTGTCCCCATCACTTTCACTCAACGGCAGGCACTCATGCCCACAAATCCCGAACCCACCACCGCCCCAGAAACCTACTGGAAATTTACCCCGGCCGATCTGTCCACCTACAAATCTCGAGGCTACCTGATCCAGCGCACCCTCTTTTCCCCCGACGAAATCGAAATCATGAAACGCGAAGCCGAACGCGATCTCGCCGGCGCCAACATCCTCAACAAAGCCGACCGCGCCGGCAACCCCGTAAACCTCGCCATGTGGGATCGCCCGCAAGACGACATCTACGGCATGTTCTCCCGCAACGAACGCATAGTAAAAAATGTGGAAGCGCTTCTTGGCGCCGAAGTCTATCTCTACAGCGCAAAAATGATCATGAAAAACGCCCGCGAAGGCGGCGCCTGGGAATGGCATCAGGACTACGGCTACTGGTACGACTACGGTTGCCTGGTCCCCAGCATGCTCAGTTGCCTGGTCGCCGTTGACCGCGCCACAAAGGAAAACGGCTGCCTCCAGATCCTCGCCGGCTCTCACGCCATGGGCCGCGTCAATCATGACCGCCTCAATGAACAGACCATGGCCAATCCGGAACACGTTGAAGCCGCCCGCGCCCGCTTCCCGCTCGTCTATCTCGAACTCGATCCCGGCGATGCCGTCTTCTTCGACTGCAATCTCCTCCACCGCTCCGATGCCAACCGCTCTGATCATCGCCGCTGGAACTACATCGCTTCCTACAACACCGTAGCAAACCAACCCTACAAACGCGTCCGCGACTACGGCAACTACGAACCCCTCAATCAAGTCCCCGCCAACTCCATCCGCGCTTTCGCAGCCCAACACAATCTCCTGTAGCGCCCACCTTCCACTTGCCCGCCAGAGGAGGGAGGTGGCCCCGCAACGCGTTGTAGGGGAGGGGCTCGCCCCTCCCTCTTGCCTTTCTTTTAGCTTGGTAGCGGCCGTTTTCTGAAGCGGGCACCTTCCCGCTTCGATCTCCAGTTACGCCCCCCAACAAACGAACTTGAGGGTGCCCCAACCTCCGTCCGCCACAGGCGAGAGGGTGGGCTCTTGCGATCGTCAGTTACAAACTTTCCTCTCTTCACTCTTCCGAGCGCTCTCTCTGTCCTCAGCGAACTCGGCGTTGAGTCTCCGCCGAGCGTCCCTCCTACACTTCTCCCCGGTAACCATGTTCTAATCTCCCCGGCCCAACTCGCCCCGGAAAGGATCCGAAGCATGCCCGCAACCCGCCGCCGTGTAACCGTAATCGGCAGCTACATCGTAGCCCTGGTAATGGACATGGATCGCCTCCCCATTGAAGGCGAAACCGTGATCGGCCGCGACTTCCACACCACCTTCGGCGGCAAAGGCTCGAACGCCGCGGTCGCCGCCGCCCGCCTCGGCGCCGAAACCGTTTTTTTCGGCAAGGTGGGCCGCGACTCCTTCGCCGCCGATTTCATCACCATGCTCGACCGCGAAGGTGTCCACCGGGAAAAAGTTCTCTACTCGGCGAATCTCCCAACCGGCGTAGGCATCATCCTCTTCAACTCCATCGGCACCAATCTAATCGCCATCGATCCTGGCGCGAACACGCAACTCTCTCCCGCCGATCTCGAAGAGCACATTGAAACCATTCGCGAATCCTCCGTGATCGTCTCCCCCCTTGAAATTCCCCTCGCCACGGCCCTGGCTGGCGCTCGCCTAGCGAAACAACACGGTGTTAAAGCCATCCTAAATCCCGCGCCGGCCTGCGATTTCCGCACCACGGATCTCTCCTCTGTCTTCGCCCTCACCCCCAACGAAACCGAAGCCCGCACCTGCCTCGGCCTACCCGCCGCCGACCCCGCCCCCGACGAAGACTTAGCAGCTGCCCTCCTAGCCCTCGGCCCCGAACACGTCATGCTGACCCGCGGCGCCCAAGGCGTCCTCTGGGCCTCCAAAAACGGCCTGAGGAAAATCCCCGCCCTAAGAGTAAATCCCATTGACACCGTCGGCGCGGGCGACGCGTTCAACGCAGGCCTAGCCGTAGGCCTAAGCGAAAACGAATCCGTCCCCCACTCCATCGCCCTCGGCATAACCGCCGCCTCTCTCTCCACCGAAAAGCGCGAAACCCTGGCCTCCTACCCGTTTCGCTCCGAAGTAAATCAACGCCTCTCTGAAACCCTCCGCTCGTTATAACCTTGATCCCGGCGCCAGATCGTCCTTGATTTGACTCGTGGTTACGTCTATAAGAGGGAATATCTTTCAGTCATTCTTGTTGTCTCAGATTGTGCTGCTTCGGGAGCCCGATGAAGTTTCGATCATTCCTTTTCCGCTTTTTGTTTGTACTCACCTTTTGCACCGATCTGGCACGCGCGCAGCAGAATCCCCCCTCGCCCCAACCGAAAATTACCAAGGATGAACGCGAACGCGCGCGCGACATGTTCGCCGCCATCTCCACCGATGTGAAGAAGCACTACTATGACCCACATTTCCATGGGCTCGACTGGGCCGCCGTCACTCACAGCACCCAACAAGCCATCGATGATTCCGCCACGTTCAATCGTGCGCTATCTGAAATCGCCGCGGGTCTCGATAAGCTCGACGATTCCCACACCTTTTTCCTGCCTCCTGCCCGCCCGTATACCCATGATTTCGGCTGGCAACTCCGGATGGTCGGCGACCATTGTTACGTGCTTCAGGTTCGCCCGAATAGCGACGCGGAAACAAAAGGTATCAAACGGGGCGATGAAATTCTGACTCTGAATGGGTTCCAGCCTACCCGTCAATCACTCCACAAAATGACCTACGTGTTTAACGTCCTGCGGCCCCAGCCCGGCCTGCATGTCCTCACCCGCTCACCCGAGAGGCAAACCCATCAGGCAGATGTCATGGCCGCGATGCGCGAGCGTAAGAAAGTGGTGAATCTGACGTTTGGCTCGAACAGCGACATCTGGGACATCGTCCGCGAAAGCGAACGGAATGAACACCTGGGCCGCGCGCGTACCACGGACGTAGGGTCTGACGTAATGGTTTTGAAACTCCCGAGTTTTGAATTCTCTGAAGGTGAAGTCGCAGAGATGATGAATAAGGTGCGCAAGCACAGAGCTCTGGTCCTCGACCTGCGCGGCAACCCCGGCGGCATCGTGGACACCTTGAAAGCTTTTATCGGCGAAGTGCTCGATCATCCCGTGAAAATTGGCGATCGCGTCACGCGCGACGGCTCAAAACCCCTGGAGGCGAAATCGCGGGGCCACAACGCATTCATGGGCAAGCTGGTGGTCCTGGTTGACAGTCAGTCCGCATCGGCCGCCGAAATCTTTGCTCGTGTGATGCAACTCGAAAAGCGCGCAATTGTATTGGGAGACAAAACTTCGGGCGCCGTCATGGAGGCCAAACCCTACAGTTACAAATTGGGAATGGAGGTCGTAGTCTTCTACGGCGCGTCCATCACCGATGCCGACCTCCTCATGACCGACGGCAAGAGCCTCGAACATGTGGGCGTCACCCCCGACGAAATCAGTCTTCCTACGGCTGCAGATTTGGCGGCGGGTCGGGACCCCGTATTGGCGCGGGCGGTCGAACTCTGCGGCTCCACGATCACTCCTGAAGCCGCAGGCGCCCAGTTTCCTTATGAATGGCCACCTCTCTAACAGCATGCGGTGGGATTCCCGGCGCACCCATTCGCGGTTCTGCACTTTGCCAACGTGAATGAATCAGGTTGCGAATTAGGATCAACTAGAGGAGGATGGCCCGCCCGTACTGGTGCTTACCGCCTCCGGCAGATGTAGCGCCGCGCGCAACGCAGCTCCCAGGTCACGGCCTCCCCGAAATTCTGGACGCACTGCGTTGGTCGTTCATCAGACGGAGATTCTCCGGATGGAAAAAACTTCATGACCCTCCCACTCGGCCTCGCCATCGTCTTCTTCGCCGGGATTCTTCAAGGCACCTTCATCCTTCCCATGAACTACACCCGCGGATGGCAGTGGGAGCACAACTGGTTCGTCTTCTCCCTCCTCGGCATGTGGGTCCTCAACGCCGCCATCGGCTTCGCCACCATTCCAGTACTCCTCGCGATCTACGCCGCCACCCCGCACTCCACGCTGCTCCTCCTCAGCGCTCTCGGCCTCGGCTGGGGCGCCGGCGCCATTCTCTTCGGCCTCGGCATGGAGCGACTCGGCATGTCCCTCGGCTATCCCATCATCATGGGACTCATCGCCGTCCTTGGCGGCCTCATCCCCTTCGTTCTCTTTCATCCCCAGGATCTGCCCTCGCGCCGCGGCCTCATCTATTTGTTCGGCACCCTGCTCGCCATCGGCGGCCTCATCCTCTGCTCCAGCGCCGCCTCGCGCCGCGACCGCGACTCTTCTGAATCGTTCTCGCCCACCGGCCTGTTCACGGGCTTGCTGATCGCCGTTTCCGCAGGCATCCTCTCCAGCCTCCCCAACCTCGGCATCTCCCTCAGCGCCACACTCACCGAAGCCGGCGCATCCTTCGGCATTCCTCCTGCCAGAGCAGGCAACGCCGTCTGGGTCCTTTTCTTCAGCATGGGTTTTCTGGTGAACGGCGCCTACTGCCTCTGGCAAATGCAACGCAAAACGCAACTCGCCGCGCTGTTCCGCCACGCCACTCCGCGCAACATCGGCCTCATCTTCTCCATGGCCGTCATGTGGATTGGCAGTTTCTACATCTACGGCATGGGCACCTCGCTCCTCGGCCCCACCGGCGCCATCCTCGCCTGGCCCCTCTTCATCTGCACTTCCATCCTCGTCGGCAATTTCTGGGGTATTCGCGCGGGCGAATGGACCTCCAGCAGCCCGGCCGCCCGCCGCACATTGCGCGCAGGCATGGCCATCCTTCTTCTCTCCGTGATCGTAATCGCACTGGTAAATCTGGGGTAGGGAACTGCCGCGTGCAAATTATCCCGAGGGAAAAAGCTGCTGGAGGCCCGGATGGCGCAATTCGCAACAAGCAATTCCCGCTCCTGGTAAGAACGCGGCAGAACTCGCGACGTGTGAATCCTGTTTCAAGTGCAGCCATACCTTCAGTCACAAAAGCGTAAAATTACCTGTCCTAAGGGACAGTTCTCCAAAAGGATACTCGACACCGCACCTGTACAATAACGAACAGACGGTTTCTTCTTGCGCCTCTAGCATAGCTCCTGGGAATTCAGAGTACTGGCCGCCCTCGACGTATTGACTCGCGGCCCTGGGGAATCTGGAAATGGCTTCAAAGCCACAACTGCTTGCGAGCGTGCCACAGGCTCGGGGGGAAACTGTGCGTCCGGAGAATTTCTCTTCTCACAGGCGTCGTCCCCTCCATGTCCTTTTCGTCCACCGCGATTCCGAGGCCATAAATTCCTGTCTACAGGAACTCGAGAAGGGTCAATTCACGGTTCAATCCGATTTCGTTCTAAATCTGCCACAGTGTGTGGAACAGCTGCGCTCCCACTCCTATGAGATGGTCGTGGTCGAGTACCCCAGCCCGAACTTCAAGAGCGCACAGTCCCTGCAACTCTTTCGACAGAGTCTGCACGAGACCCCTCTCATCTGCCTCACCTCTGTCTCCAGACGGAGCTCCTTCACGGAACTGGCCGCCCAAGGCCCGTTCGAGTTTGTGGAACTGGAAAATATCGCCCAATTGTCCATGGCCGTTCGGCGAGCGCTGAATGAAAAGGCTCTTCGCGACGAGCTCGAAGAGGCCCGCAAAGCCCTGAAGCATTCCCAGGCGCTCTACCGCGCCCTGGTGGACAATCCCGCCTATGGCGTCTACCGGAGCAACATCGAAGGGAAGGTAGTGGAAGTGAATCAGGCCCTGGTTGCCATGCTTGGCTATGACTCCACGGAACAGCTGCTGGTGGCCAATCAGGAGTCTGAGGTGATTCCCAATATCCATATCGGCGCCTATTTCTCGGGACGTCCCGCGGAAACAAAACAGATGGAGCCAGTCGAAATCGATTGGACCCGCAAGGACGGCACGGTTTTGAAAGCCCGCTTAAGCGGCCACGGCATCTTTGACGATAACGGAAATTTTGCCGGCCACGAAATCATCGCCATGGACGTCACCGGACAGCGTTCGCTCGAAGATCAACTGCGCCACCAGGCGTCCAGCGATTCGTTGACCGGCCTCGCCAATCATCGTCGCCTGTTCGAGGTGTTGCACGCGGAAGTCAGCCGGTCGAAGCGTACCGGCCGCGAATTCTCTCTGCTCTTGCTGGACCTGGACGGTTTGAAGGCCATCAATGATCGTTTCGGGCATTTGGCAGGAAACCAGGCGCTGTGCAGGTTGGCGAAGATCATGGCTGATTGCTGCCGTTCGATAGACACGGCGGCGCGCCATGGCGGCGACGAGTTTGCCCTGGTCCTGCCCGAGACCGGCTGGGCGGCCGCCACATTGGTCGCCCTCCGCATTTGTGACTTCCTTGCCAAAGATGCCGAGGAGCCCGCACTCTCGGTAAGCGTTGGAGTAGCCTGTTTTCCGAAAGATGCCGGAACGATCGGCACCCTGCTCTACGCAGCGGACCGAGCCCTCTACGCAATGAAATCCACCCAACCAAAAGCCCTCCGGCCGGGTTACGCCGCTGCCGGCTCTTGCGGTGCTTAAGCGCCACCGCTTGTCCTGACCACCAGCGAGCTCGAGCCGGGCTATCCCGTGTCCCTTTTCGTACATCGCTTCCCAACCCCTAACCCCATACTCATCTTTGGCTCAAGATTCCGGGTAGGAATCCTTGCACCGGGAGGAACTTAAAATGCGTAGTGGATACAGATATTTTTTTGGCTCAGTTTGTCTTACGGCTGCCCTGGCAGTGCCATCGGCGATGAGTTACGCGGCCCCGCCGCAGGACAACGGGCATCAAGACGAACACCGGCAGGACGATAAGGACCGCAACCGCGTCTATGACCGTGATCACAAGGATTATCACAATTGGGATAACAACGAAGACCAACACTACCGCCAGTACCTCGTTGAGAGGCACCAGGAATACCATCCATTCCTCGAAGTCAAGGTGAAGGAGCAAAAGGCTTACTGGAATTGGCGTCACGCCCATCCGGATCACGACGGCCGCTAGTCAGGCAGGCGGTTTCAGTCGTGCAACACCACGCTCAAAAGCGAGGTATTCACCTGCAGGCCGCCATTGTATTTGATGAAGCCCAACGTTCTGAACTTGTTCATGAAAAAGTTGACTCGCGAGCGCGTGGTGCCCACCATCTCCGCCAGCGTCTCCTGCGATACCTGCGGGAGCACCCCGTGCGGCTGGTCCTCCTTGCCGTAACGGGCCAGCAAGAGCAGTGTGCGCGCCAGGCGCTTCTCGCTGGAGTTGAACAACTGGTCAATCAGGTCCTCTTCGATGCGAATGTTTCGCGCCAGCATGAACGCGATGAACTGGTCGGAGAGGGCATGCTGCTCGTGAAGAATCTTTAGCATTTCATTTTTCTCGATCACATGTACCGTGCTGGACGTAATCGCAGTCGCCGTCCCCATGCGAACGGACTGGCCCGCCAGGCAGCCTTCTCCAAAGAAGTCGCCCGGTCCCAGAATGGCCACGACCGCCTCTTTCCCGGCTCCGTTTACCACGGACAGCTTCACACCGCCGTCCTTCAAGTACATCACGTTCCTCGCGTCATCACCCTGGGAGTAGATGGTCTCCGCTTTTTTCAGCTGTTTTTCTTTTCTCCCCACACCGGTTGAGTCGAGAAAAGCCTGGGCATTAAATGCAATTTTTTTCTTCGGCGCACTCTTGAAATTTCTGTTGCTGGGTTTGGCCATCACTTGGATACCTCCACCCGTGAACATGTATGGGAACTTGCGCTCGATTGCTCTTGGGTCGCTGGGAGGCGTTTCTCCACCTTTTTCTTCCTGGGCACTGGATCACGCTCTCTGGTTATTTCCCGCGGGACGTGTCCTTCAACCATCTTCCTGACCGTCTCCAACGGAACTTGTTCGAAATATGTTCTTGCTCGTAGCATCGGAATTACCCCCGACCACTTGGACGCTAGCAGGCCGGAAGTGATACGGGTTAACTCTTTTGGAAACCGAGTTGTGGTGCTATTCGGGACCATCAGCGTCTGTTCGCTGCGGGAAGGGGTCGTGCCGCGACGCATTTGGGCGGTCGAGGGTTTTTACGCACCGCGGAGAGGGCGAGCATATGCGCTCTGAACTTCTCACTTGCAGGAAATGGTACGGTAGCGTACGATAGCGTTACGGTAGTTTAGCGTGCGTTATCGTCAAGGAGGACTTTATGGGGCGCATTCAGGCGAACACTGTGCCGATGCACTTCAAGACCATGGTGCAATCGGATGTGCCTAAAGGTCGTGAGGGCAAGCACAAACTGATTGTCAGCACTATCCTCAAGGACCTCGACAAGCTAGGCGCCGATTCGGCGCTCAAGGTGCCACTGGCCGAATTGGTGCAATCAAAAGAGAAAGTCCGTTCCGCCCTGAATCGGGCAACCCGGAAAGCTGGGCGCCGCGT
Source organism: Acidobacteriota bacterium (assembly GCA_013289665.1). GTDB lineage: Bacteria > Acidobacteriota > Terriglobia > Acidiferrales > UBA7541 > Acidiferrum. The sequence continues at coordinate 290,967 of JABCZN010000001.1, forward strand.
GGCAACTGCCAGCGACGCCTCTTTCCTGTACGTGTGGAACGTCAGCGAGTAGCGAGAGGATCCAGCAATCTCCCCCCTCGGCCCGCAGCCAAAGCGGGCATATAAGTCCTGCGGTTCGATCACCGGAAATCTGAACTTGCCGCGAATTTCAGCGCCTCGTTCTCCGCTTTTGTGGCGGATTTTCGCCGTGCCGGCAAACCCCCAGCCTGCCTGGAAACGAGCTGAGTTGCGCGTCCATCTGGTCCAGGATCGCCTTGCTGTCAGTGGATTGTTTTGTTGGTCGGTCCGTCGCTCAAGCTCTGCCCCGCCTGCCTCACAAGCACGACGGAGTTTGCCGGACAATTCAAGCCCGGATTATACGGGGTCGTCAGCTGCTTGCCAGGGCTTTCCGCAAAGACTTGTGGACTACCAATATCCCGTCGTAATGGATGTAGCCCCGCTTCCGGAATCGGTTCATGAACAGATTCACCCTCGGGCGGGTGGTGCCGACCATTTCCGCCAGAATCTGGTGACTCACCATCGGAATCTCTGCCGACGCAGAACCGTTTTTTTCCAGGTGCGCCAGCCGCAGAAGCACGCGCGCCAGCCGCTGTTCGGCATTGGAGGTCAGCAGGTCGGCCACGTGATCCTGGTATTTTTTTAGGCTGGACAACAGGTAGTTAACCAGGGCGTTGGAAGCCAGGTTTTTCTTGCGCAGCAATTGGATCATTTTCCCTTTTTTGATGGTACGTATCGAGCTCTCTGTCATCGCGACCGCCGTGGACATCCGCAGCGGATAGCCCGCCAGGCAAACTTCACCAAAAAAATCATGCACCCCCAGGATCGCGGTCACCGCAGCGGGTTGTCCTTTCGGTCGCGTCGTCAGCCGCACTCCGCCATGCTGAATGTAGAAAAGCGTCAAAGCGGGCTCGCCCTGGGTGTAGATTTTTTGTTTATCCCGGTATTGTTCGACCTTGCCGCCCAGGCTGGCGCCTGAGTTGAAAACTCCCAAGTGGGAAGCCAGCTGCCCATTGTGATTCATAAGTCCCTCCGCGCAGGAACCGCTCTATTCGTGTTCATGCTTTCTCCACCTCTTTCTTGGACTTCCGATGAGCTTCCTGTGTCCACTCCATTGCCTTCTTTGCATGTTCCATAGCCTGTTTCGAGTGCTCATGTCCCGTCTGGTGATCTTCTTTCCCATGGTGGGCAGCGGCAGCGCGGTGCGCGTGCGCCGCGAGTTCGTGGAATTCGGCGGCTCTTTGGTGCGACTCATTTGGCATGGCTGCCTTCCTTCGGTTTCCCCTGCGTCAGCGAGATCCGTTCATTCTGGAATCCGCCCGATTGAGTCTCTGACCGCTGTTTCAACACCCGTTGGGAAAAAACCGTCAAGCGGATAGCAATCCCAATCCCGCTCTCGCCGCTTGGTCAGGGGCGGATTGCTGTTTCTCCAGGGGCGCTTCTGATCTCTCTCGACGCAGGCAATTTGGAACACGACAGTCTCGGCGAGATAACTGAGTTCATGGTATCGCGCTGAAATTGGGAGGAGGTCAATGTCAGCGGAACCAGCCTACTCAAGACTTTTCTTCGAAACTGTCCAATTTTGAACAGCACGCCTCCCGTATATTTCTTAGTATATGCCCTTGGACGGCGGGACAGAGTGATATCGGCCGGTCTGGGCGGGTCGGACGGTATCCGTCATCTCGCCGTCCTTTTTGTTTCGCCACCTGCAACAGCCCCGCATCTCAACACATGATGCACAAAGTCCTCATGCTCCGGCTCCCCGCACGATTTTACGTTCTGCCACCCTCTGCATTCCTCCTGGGCCTTACCCTTTATTCCTACCGCCTCAGAGAACTCCTGGTTTGCTGGCTCTTCTTCTGCTCGTTCTTCGCCCTGCTCGCACTGGCCTTTCTGAGCGTAGCGCTCGCCTGCTATGCACTCGAGAATCTCGGGAAGTGGGTGGGTGTCGCGAAAATCGTCATCCCGGAGCTGGCCGTGTCTCTTGCGAAACTTCTCCGCGAAGCTATTTCCCCCCCGCGAATTATCGTAGCTGGGGATCTTAAGACCGCGGCAGGCCCCTCTACATCCGTAAGCGTCCTCGATGCCCATTCTTGCCTCCTGATCGAAGCTGCCCCTCCAGCCGAAATCAGTGTTCGAAAGTGAACAGACACTGGGCGTTACTCGCACTACCATGCCTCAACCATTGCCAACAATGGGATCGGTTCGGGCCAAGGAGAAGTACAGTGAAAAAGCAACAAGGTGCATTCCTTCTCGCCGTCCTGCTCGCTGCACCGGCTTTTGCCTTTGCCGACAACATTTCCAGCCATTCCAAGGGTGGAAACAAATATGTCACTTTGTCGGAGGGGTTCACCGGACAGCAGGATTTGCAGGAAAGTTCCGCGCGCTGCAACTTTCTATTCAGTTCACCGAAAGAAACTGGAGTCCAGACTACCTCCATCGCTGGCGCTTCTTTAAGCGAAATCGCCAAGGGCGATAAAGGTCTTAATCCCGGCTCGCTGGGCAGCGGAATGGGCTCAGGCAACCAGCCAGCAACTTTGCTCACTTCCGGCGCCAATGAGGGCGCTTCCTCCGGAAATGGAACAGGGAATGGCCACGGAAAACAAAACGGGGGAGCCGGCGATGCCAACGGAACTGTCTCTGGCAGCGGCGGCAGTGCGTCCGCAGTCCTCATCGCGGAACCTGCCTCCCAAACCCTTTTGCTCTTTGGCCTGGCCGGGTTGGGAATGCTTTCTTACCGACGCAAAACTCTGACCAACTCAATCTGAGCCTGAGCGCGATCGTGTAGGCACGGCTCCGGACGAGTATTCGTTCAAGAGACGGCTGGAGGGTCCCCAATGTATCGCCTTGAATCAGACAATCTGAAGACCTTGCTTGCTGGGGAGGGTCAACTCCTGGAGATGATCTCCGCGGGTGCTCCCCTGCCGCAGATTCTGGATAGGGTTTGCTCCGCCTTGGATATGCAAGTGGGAAACGTGGTGTCGCTGGTTTTGTTTCCGGATGACGAGGAACACACCCTGCACAACATCGCCCACAGTGCTGCGGAGTTCGGGCTCACCGCCTTCAGTTGCACGCCCATCCTGTCCGAGGACGCGAAGTTCTTCGGCACGCTTGAGATGTACTGCTGTGTTTCTCGCGTGCCGACCCGCGGCGAGTGTGAACTGATAGACCGTGCAGCGCACCTCGCCGCGCTGGTCATTCAACATCACAATCACGAGCTGGAGGCGGAGGATTGGTCCTTGGATCTGAATGGCGCGACGCGCAGAAGCCCCTGCGAAGGGCCTCCGTCGAGCAATTGAATGGCAAGAGTTCTGCACCGTGGGAATGGGTACGACACCACGTCTGGAGTCGTGACTGAGCAGCCATGTATAAACGCTTCTTTGGACTTCGCGAGAATCCTTTCAACATAAACCCCGACCCCAGATTCCTGCACCGAACCCCTCGCATTCAAGAGGCCCTCGAGCAGCTGACGTACGGCGTTCAAAACCGTAAAGGGCTGCTTCTGCTCACCGGGGAAGTGGGAACTGGTAAGACCACCCTGATCAATCATCTCCTCGATTGGCTGCGCCAGCGGGAAACACCCACGGCTTTCATTTTCAATTCTCATCTGAAAGTCAGCCATCTCTTTGATTTCATCCTCAACGACTTCGGCATCTCCTCGGATTTTCGCCTGGTCAGCAACATGCTCCTCCAGCTCAACCAGTGGCTGGTGGAGCGCTTCCGTGCGGGCTCCATTCCCGTTTTGATCGTGGACGAAGCTCAGGGTCTCTCTTTCGAATTGTTGGAAGAAATCCGTCTGCTCCTGAATCTGGAGACTGCTTCCGAGAAACTTCTGCAAATCGTGCTTGTCGGCCAGCCCGAGCTGGAGGACAAGTTGAAACGTCCCGAACTCCGGCAACTCCGGCAACGCATTGCGCTCCGTTGCAACACCGCCCCGCTCACCCTGGCGGAGGCCCACGGTTATATTGTGGACCGCCTGCGCATCGCGGGCGCAACCCGCGAGCCGGTCTTCGAGTCCGACGCCGTCGAAGCGCTGCACTATTATTCCCGCGGCATCCCGAGAGTGATGAATCTTCTCTGCGAGCACGCACTCATTAACGCTTACGTCGAGGAACTCAATCCCGTTCCTCCGCGAATTGTCGAAGAAGCCGCACGCGACTTTTTGATGGAGGAGTTCCGGCCGCTCTCTTCCTGCCACGGCCTCCCCATCCACGTGGAGAACAAACTCAGCGTCGTGCATTCGGAATTCGCCAGTGGGCCGGGCCGATCCTCCTCGGAAGAGGCAGGCACTTCGCTTGGTGCGGCCGGCATGGAAAACCCAGCACCTGCGATCGCATTTGCGGAGGAGGAGGCGCACGCCGTGCGCACGGGAAATTGCCTGATTGCGACCTCTTCGGAGGAAGATGAGGGTGCGGCTTCCGAAGAAGACTTGAACACATCCCTCTCTGTTCTTGATCTGGTTCCCGCCTCGCCGGAATTTGAGACCCAGCAATCCAAGGGCGGCCCTGCCTTAAGTCGGACCGCCACCCAGTCCGATTTCGCCGCTGAACTTGCGGCCACGATGGGACGCCTCCTTGAAGCCGCATCCCCGGTGCCGGGCCCACGGCGGGAGTTTGCGAAAGTTCCGAGCGAAAACTCGCCACCCTTGAGATCCACTCAAACGCCGGCCGCAAAAAACAGCACACTCCAACCCGGCAGTGCAACTCGGATGCCGCGCAGTTCTGATCGTGTTCCGATGCACCAGTGGATTCCGCCGTGGAAGGCCTGGCAGCGTTCGCCGGGAACTCATCCGAGTCCGGTGACTTCCGCCGCAACGTGGTCGGGCGTCCCCTCAAGAGTGCTTCTGACGACCCGCGAAACCATGGCTGCCGCAGGAATTGTGCTGCGGCAATGGAGCCTTGAGTTCAGGCGCGATTGGAATGTTACGGTCAATTCGATGAGCTTCCCACGCATGAAAAAATCTCTCGAGCAGTGGTTACGCCAGCCTGCATCGTCGAACGTATCTTCCAAACGGATAAGGTCGGGCAAAAACCAAACCGTTTGAAGCTCGCGGCCGTTTCCCTCTGAAAACGGATTCGTTTCTTCCTTCTATTTGCCGGATGGATCACGCGCAGTTGCTTGCCCTCCCAAGCAAACTGGCAACTTGTACACAACTGAACAGACGTCCAGGTGCAGTGAGTCTAGAATTCAGATGTTGTAAAAGGGCTTTTCTGTCGAACACCCCGTCCCCAGTGCTTGTTTCCCACGGCCTACACAAGCGTCAAGGATATCGGACGACAATTTGAACCGGCACTCAGGCGGAAAAGTCTGACCCGGCTGAAAGTGTCTCGCGACGTGAACGGAAAGGACAAATAAGTATGCCTCTCATGCAAATTCTGCTAACCCTGATCGTTGTGGGCGTTTTGCTGTGGTTGGTGAATCGCTTCATCCCCATGCAGGGAACCATCAAGTCGATCCTCAACGCGGTCGTGGTCATCGGTGTCGTGTTGTGGCTCCTGGACACCTTTGGACTCTTTCACTCCCTCTCGCGAATCCGCGTCGGTACATAAACAAATAGCGGTGAACGGCCTGGCCCCGGGCCGCGATCCGGAAATGAACCTTACAGCCGCAAAAATAACCGCGCCGGCCAAGCATCGGAACGCGCGCAGCAAGTCTCGGTCATGGAGAAAATAGTATGAAATCGATCGGAATTGTCAGCATTACAGCAATGGCGTTGCTCTTGGGATTGGGCGCGCCGGGTTTCGCTCGCCAGGACCAGCAGGAGAAACCCAAGCCGCAGGAACAACCGGCCAAGCCTCAGCAGAAACCCGAGGAAAAGCCGGCTCAGCAGCCGAAGCAGGAACCCCAGCCAAAACAGCAACAGCAGCAACATCCTCAGCAACAGCCAAAGCCGCAACCGGAACAGAAACAACAGCAGCAAAAGCAACAGGCCAAGAGCCAGCAAGATCAACAACAGAAACAGCAACAGGACCAGGCCAACTCGAACAAGCAGCAACAACAACAGCAGCAACAAAAGCAACAGGCCAAGAGCCAGCAGGATCAAAAGCAGAAACAACAACAGCAACAACAACAGCAACAAGCCAACTCCAATAAGCAGCAGCAACAAGAGCGCGACAATTCCCAGAAACAAGAGCAGCAGATAACCAAGAAGCAGCAGGACCAGCAGCGTCAGGGCCAGCAACAGCAGCAAGACCGCTCGGCCACTCAATCCCAGCAGCAAGTCAGAGGGCAGCAGCAGCGCTCAGACCAACAACCCCATGTGCAGCAAGTCCACATGCAAACCCAACAGGAACAGCACCGCCAGGAAGGCGAACAGCAGGGAGCTTGGCAGCAGCATCGCGCCAGCAACTGGCAGTCGGAGCACCGCGACTGGCAGCAACGCGGCGGCTACAACGGCTACCGCATCCCCGAAGACCGCTACAACGGTTACTTCGGCTCGGATCACTCCTTCCGCATTTACAGCTACCCGGTGATGATCGTCGGCGGCTATCCCCGCTTTCAATACGGCGGCTATTGGTTCAGCCTCGCCGATTCCTGGCCCGAATACTGGTCCAGCAACTGGTATGACGACGATGACGTCTACATCGATTACTCCGGCGACGGCTATTACCTGTACAACCGCAGGTATCCTCGCGATCGCATCGCCATCAACGTTTACTTGAACTAGGCGCGCATTCCGCGCGCGCGGATGCCGGAACAATCTCCGCCCCGGCGGGCACGAGCGTCGAAAAGCGCAAGTGCCGCCGGAGTGGAGAAGCAAATAATTTCGAACTCGATTCACGCAAAAAGGAACAACCTATGATCGGAACCGTGCTGATAGTTCTCCTGATCCTGGCGCTGCTGGGAGTCTTTCCGCGCTGGTCGCACAGCCGCAACTGGGGATACGCCCCGTCGGGCGGTATAGGCATGGTTCTTCTGATCATAGTCGTACTGGTTCTTCTCGGGCGTCTATAACCCGCGCACCAGCGATTTGCGCACCGGCGCAACGCGCGGCGCTGGCGGGATCAGGCAGGAGGTTGGCGATGGATGAGAGTAAACAACGCGTGGTCAAGTTCCTCGAAAAGGAAATCAGGACGTACGTGGCCTTATCTCGCTTCCTGGCGAAAAAGAGCAGCCGGGAAAGTTTGAACGCGAGAGAGAAGCAGGCGCTGATGCATCCCGCGTATTACAAAGAAAGAATGAAGGAAGCGAAAAAAATTGTCACCGAACTCAAGAAATCAAAGTAAGCAGCGGCCCGCGCCAGGCGCTATGCTCCGTGGTTTCAATCAGAGGTGGATCTGGATCGTGGGCGTCCTGCTGGCCACGCTCTTGTGCACCAGTGGTTCGTTTGGCTACTCCGTGCTCACCCACGAGGAGATCGTCGATCTTGTGTGGACCACCGAGCTCCGGCCACTTCTTTTGCAGCGATTCCCAGACTTGACGGAAGCACAACTTACCGAAGCACACAGTTACGCCTACGGCGGCGCGGTGATCCAGGACCTTGGTTACTATCCGTTCGGCAGCGTGGAATTCAGCAATCTTGTGCATTACGTTCGCAGCGGCGACTTCGTCCAGGAATTGATCCGGCAAAGCCAGGACGCCGACGAATACGCCTTCGCACTCGGTGCACTGGCCCATTATGCTTCCGATATCGCCGGCCACCCCGCGGTCAACCAGGCCGTTTCCATCCAATATCCCAAGTTGCGGGCGAAGTATGGAAACTCAGTGCGGTATGCGGAGGATCACACCGCGCACCTGAAGACCGAATTTGGCTTTGACATGGTGCAGGTGGCGAAGAATCGTTACGCTTCGCAGCAGTATCACGATTTCATTGGCTTCCAGGTGTCCAAGCCGCTCCTGGAGCGGACCTTCCCGATCGTCTATGGAGTGGAATTGAAGGACGTCTTGACGCACGAGGATCTGGCTATCGGTTCCTATCGCTTTGCCGTCAGCCAGATGATCCCGCGAATGACCCAGATCGCGCTGCGCACGCACCAAAAGGACATGATGAAGGAGACGCCGGATTTCGCAAAACAAAAATTCCTGTACCGGTTGTCTCGCTCCGAGTACGAAAAAGAGTGGGGAAAGGATTACTCGAAACCCAAATTCAGCACGCGGTTCTGGGCCATCGTGTTGCGATACATGCCGAAGATCGGGCCATTCAAGGCCATGGCTTTCAATAACCCGACGCCAAAAACGGAAGATCTTTATTTCAAGAGCATCAATACCACCGTGGATCAATACCGCATTTATCTCCAGCAACTTCGTACCGACTCCCTGACGCTTGCCAACACTGATTTTGACACCGGAAAGGAAACCCGGGCCGCCGAATATTCCTTGACCGATGAAACTTACGCCAAGTTGCTGGCTCAACTTTCCACCCGGAAGTTTGAACTGACCTCACCCGGGCTGCGCCAGAATATTCTCGACTTTTATTCCGACCTCTCGGCCCCCATCGAAATGAAAAAAGACGCTGCCCGCTGGCAAAGCGTCCTGGTTTCGCTGGATCAATTGAGGCTCGTTGATCCAACACAAAATCTCGCCGCAGCCCCGGCAAAATAGGGCCGCTCGCAAGTCATGCTAATCCGGTCACCCCCCTTGCGGGCGCTCCGCAACGTGAAATTCCTCAAAGTAAATGCAAAGGTGTACCTAAGTGGACAGACTTGAGTCCTCCCGGGGTCTAACCTCATCCCGTAGGAAAAAAACAAATAGACTTTCACGCAGGCCCCAGCAACCCTCACCGGATCGTCTCGGCATCGCCCTACACAACCAGTTTCCGGAAACGGGTCGCAAGTTTAAGGAGAAATTCGAATGAAAATTGTAAAGGCAACATTCTGTTTACTTGCAGCAACAGCACTGGGTGCAGCCGTTCTGCCCAGCGGCCGTGCGGATGAATCAAACAAGAAAACCGTCGTAACGTTCAGCCAGGCAATGGAAGTTCCCGGCAAAGTTCTGCCAGCCGGCACGTATCTCTTTCAACCGATGGATTCTCCCACCGACCGTCATATCGTTCAGATCTCCAATGCCGACGGCACCCAGATCATCACCACCGTCCTGGCAATCAACGACTACCGCTTGCAACCCGCCGGCCAGATGGTGGTGAAGTTTAGCGCAGGCTCGGGCGACTCTCCGGATGCACTTCGTGCCTGGTTCGCCCCGGGAGACACCTTTGGACAGGAATTCGTGTATCCGAAGGCTCGTGCTCTCCAGTTGGCTCAGGCGATGAATATGACCGTTCCCGCGGTCGCGGCTGACACACTGGATGACAGCGCGATTAAGACCGTCGCGATCGTTGCCGTCACACCCGACCAGAAGGAAGTAGACGTGGCCACGGCGATCCAGACCGCGCCTCCCACCACAGCAACAACTGCAGCGCCGGTTGCCCAGACGACGGCCCCCGTTACAGCAACATCCACGGAACCTGTCGTCCAGACGACGGCCCCCGTTGCGGCCACAACGCCAGAACCGGTTGTCCAGATCGCGACTCCCGTTGCAGCGACATCCACGGAGCCTGTTGCCGAGACCACGGCCCCCGTTGCGGCCACAACGCCAGAACCGGTTGCCCAGACCGCGACTCCCGTTGCAGCGACATCCACGGAGCCTGTTGCCGAGACCACGACCCCCGTTGCCGCCACGACCCCAGAGCCGGTTGCCCAAGTCACGTCACCCGCGGCCGCGGTAACTCCTGCGCCGGTCCTCGCCAGCAAGGACACCGAGGAACTTCCGCAAACAGCAAGCTCTATGCCGTTGATCGCAATGCTGGGTGCTTTGTCCATCGGACTCGCGCTCGGCCTGAAGCTGCTGCTGAAGTTCGCCGCCTAACCAAGCGAACGCAATCCCCCGCGCCGCGGATGTGACTCCACAGTCACATCCCGTGCCGCGAGAAAGCAGGCCCATGATGCCCACTCCAAGTCCCCGCAAAGCTGATCAGCGCAGCTTCCCCGCGTTTCTTGCCCCTTTATTTCCATTGCTCTACATCTTGGGTTTTAGGCGATCGCTCCCATTTGAGGGCTCGCAGGAGAACCAAGAGCCGCATTCAGAAATTGCAGTTCCCCTGAATCTTGACATCCTACCTGCGACTCCAGCCAAGGCCCGCGGGGCATTTCTCTCCGGGCTCAAGGCGGACGAATCTTGCGGGCCAGGAGACGGCCCGCAGCAGGAACTGACAGTATCTGAAATCGGAGGTGCGCCTCTCAGCTTCGGGCCGCTGGTTGACCTGAGCGGACGGATAGGATCCAAATTGCCGGAAGTCGCTGCGGCGGTGAATTCCGTCTCAGCGCCGGTAGAGATGGGGACGAAATGAATCTGCTTCCTCGGCCGATGCCAAGTCTCTCCGCGGCCTCCAGAAAACTCATGCGAGGTACTTGCTACTTTCTTTTCACCCTAGGCGTTGCCGCTCTGGGCTACGTGGGCTATGTCTCTGCCGATTCGAAAACATATCAGGAGGTAGAGAAGGAAAAATTCTCACACACGGCCTTGACCCCCAACCCGGGCGTTTTGCGGGAGGGTGATGTCATCGGCGAAATTCAAGTGCCCCGATTGGGACTCGAGGCGATGGTCGTCCAGGGAGAGTCCGCGAGCGACTTGCAGCGGGCGGTTGGGCACATTTCAGATTCGGCGTTGCCTGGCGAATGGGGCAATGTCGCATTAGCGGGCCACCGCGACACTTTTTTTCGGCCGCTAAGAGAAATTCGCGCCGGTGACGAGATTCGCTTCAGAACCGCCGGGGAGACTTTTGAGTATCGAGTGGAGTCGATTGAAATCGTTGGGCCCAGGGACACCAAGGTATTGAAACCCTCTTCGGGTCGCGACCTGACCTTGATTACCTGTTTCCCATTTACCTACGTTGGCCGCGCCCCAGGGCGATTTGTTGTGCGCGCCAGGGAAGTGGCAAGGGTGCTTCCCACACAATCTTCCGACATTCATCGGGAGCCGTAGGGAATAGTCTCTCGTGTACCCAAGTGAACAGACAGCCGGCGCCCGCCTCCCTAATATGGTGAAGCAACCGGAAAAAAATCGATATGTCAACACCGGGTGCGGCACAAGCGCTCGAAACTTAGACGACTTGTGAGATCGGAAGAGACGATGCTTTGGACAATTCTCGTCGTACTGTGCATCCTTTGGCTGCTGGGCGTGGTCACCTCCTACACCGCGGGCGGACTTATTCATCTTCTGCTGCTTGCGGCTCTGGTGATCCTGGTGATCAACCTTGTTTCAGGCCGAAGGGGCACCGTTTGATCGGGAAACGGAGACTATGAAGCCGGCAATGATGATGGGAATCCTGTTGATCGTTCTCGGCGGCCTGGCGTTGGCCTATCAGGGGTTCAATTACACTCATCAGGAAAAAGTGATAGATATTGGCCCCATTCACGCCACAGCGGAAGAGCAGAAACACGTTTCCATCCCGCCAATCCTCGGTGGGCTCGCATTGGTCGGCGGAATCGCACTAGTCATCGCCGGCTCCAAAAAGAATTCCTAGCCCATATTCTGGAGTTATCCCGCCTGAGAGTCGGGTAACGCATCTCCCTCTCGTAAAGCAATTCGCGTTGAACGCCCAACAATCGCAGGTCCCAAGAAAATCAGCCGTTCGTGCAAGTAAGTTTCTTGCAAGTAAGAATTTGACCATGGAGGTCACCGATGAAACGAATAGTAATTGGAGCAGCTTGTATTGCCCTGGCGAGCGTTTCTGTACTCGCGTCCGATCTGAATAAGGAGCAAAAGCGCCTTGAAGAGAGCGGCGTTGTGATGCAGGAAGTGCTCAATGTCCCCGACAACATCCCTCACGAGCTGTTGGAAAAGGCTGAGTGTGTCATTGTGTTTCCCAACCTGATGAAAGCGGCCTTTGTCGTCGGCGCCCAATACGGTCGCGGAGCGATGGTTTGTCGCACCGGCAATAAATTCCGCGGACCTTGGGGCGCTCCCGCAATGTACGCCCTCGAAGGCGGCAGCATTGGCTTCCAGATCGGTGGAGAAGCTACCGACCTAATCCTCCTGGTAATGAATGACCGGGGCATGGAGTCCATCCTCAGCAGCAAAGTGAAACTCGGCGCAGACGCCTCGGTCGCCGCCGGACCCAAGGGTCGGGACGCTTCCGCCGATACCGACGCCTGGATGCGCGCCGAGATCCTCAGCTACTCGCGTTCTCGCGGACTGTTTGCCGGAGTCTCCGTCGAAGGCACCACCCTTCGTCCGGACGACGAAGCTAGTGAACAGGTCTACGGACACCCCATCAAGGCCAAGGAAATCGTCAGAGGCGAGCATGTGGGCGTCCCCGCAACAGGACGTCACCTTGTCTCGGTTCTCGAAAAGAACGCGCCGCGCAACGAATCAGAGCACGCCGCTTCCAACTAGTAGTTGCTTGACCAGCTTGCCGGGATCTTCTTAGCCCGGCAAGCTTCGAATACTTGAAGGACTGCCCTCCCACTCAACAGCGAGTGCAGGCTCCGGGGCCTCGCGCAAATCGCGTTATCCAATGGAAAATCAGGTGTGCATTATTGAACAGTTTTTCTTTTGTTCCGAGTCCACAATCCCCGCAGACACCACAACCCTCTATGCCCGCCTTGCGCTTCAACACCCCGCGAACGAACCGGCCTGACAAGTATCAATTCAACTGGTTGATCGCCTCTTTTCTGGCCTTGTTTCATGTTGGCGCCATTGCCGCGCTGTTCTTCTTCACCTGGAATGCGCTCTTCGTCGCCATCCTTTTGTACTGGGTGTCCGCTATCGTGGGCATTGGCCTGGCTTATCATCGCCTGCTCACTCACCGCAGTTTTCAGACTCCCAAGTGGTTCGAATACGTTCTTACGATTTGCGCGGTCACCGCTGTGGAAGGCGGCCCGCTTCTCTGGGTGGCTACCCATCGGATGCATCATCAATTCACCGATGTGGAGGGCGACCCGCATTCTCCCCGCGAGGGCAAATGGTGGGCGCATGCGGGCTGGATCCTGGTTGGCAACGCGTTGCGCCAGGACGATTCCACTCTGGAGCGCTACGTGCCGGACCTGGCTCAGGACAAGTTTCATGTCTGGATCACGGAATTCCATTTTGTACCGACGATCATCCTTGGAATCGTGCTCTTTCTTGCCGGAGGTTGGCCCTTCTTGCTGTGGGGCATTTTCATGCGCACGGTTGCGGGATACCACGCCACGTGGCTCATCAATTCCGCCACCCACATCTGGGGTTCGCGCCGCTTCCGGACCCGCGATCGGTCCACCAACAATTGGTGGGTCGCCGTGCTGACTCTCGGCGAGGGATGGCACAACAACCACCACGCCCACCCCGCCTCCGCCCGACACGGTATGAAGTGGTACGAATTCGACTCCAACTGGTACGTGATTCTGCTCCTCGAGCGGCTGGGCCTCGCCTCCCACATCCAGCGGGCAAAACTTCACAGCCCCGCAGAAGCCGCGGAATCCCTAGCCCCTGCTACCGATTAAATTTTCATTTGCCGGGAATTTGTATTACTCGTGCAGGACGACGGTCAGCAGCGATTTGTTGATCTTGATTTTGCCGTTGTATTCGATGAAGCCCAGCTTGCGGAATTTGTTCATGAAGAAGTTGACCCGCGAACGCGTCGTGCCGACCATGCTCGCCAGCGTCTCCTGCGAGACTTTCGGCAACACCCGCTCGGGTTGATCCTGTTCCCCATACCTCGCCAGCAGTAACAGCGTACGAGCCAGCCGCTTTTCACTGGAGTTGAAGAGTTGATCGATCAGATCCTCCTCCACCCGGATGTTATGCGCCAGCATGTAGGAAATAAAATGATCCGATAATTCGTGCTCCGCATGGAGCACCCGCAACAGCTCTTCTTTTTGGATGACCAGCAGCTTGGTGGGCGTAACGGCGGTCGTCGTCCCCATCCGGATGGCTTGCCCTGCCATGCATCCCTCGCCAAAAAAGTCGGTGGGACCAAACATCGCAACCACCGCTTCCTTGCCGGATCCGTTCACCACGGACAATCTCACCCCGCCCTTCTGGATGTACATCACCGTGGACGCCGCTTCGCCCTGAGAGTAAATGGACTCGCCCCTACGGTAGTCCATCACTTTTCTCGACACCCCGGAGGTATCCAGAAAATCCTGCGCATTGAACAACCCGGCTCGACCGTTATTCCTGTGTTTCATGGGTTTCATCAGTAGGCTGAACCAGCACCTCAATCGCAGGCATTCTTCGCCCATGTTCAAGCTAGCAAGTAGTTCGTTGCAAGACTGTGCAGAAGTGAACAGCGCCTGCGCTCCACAGTCTATAAGATGTGGCACTGGGACGCGAGGAATTGCGGCATTGGCAGAGATGCCGGGTCAGGCGGTGCTCGTCGTCGCAACCTCCTGCTGCTCTGAAGTCTTGAAGAACGTGCTTCCCTTACAAGTCGAGCAGGCTAACTGGGGTCTGTGAGTCCGGACTCTGTATGTCGAGCTCCACCCGGTGGTTGAAAAACAGCGGTGCACCAACGCCAAGGACGCACCATCACTTGATTGTTTTACATTTGCAGTTCGGAAAGGCTCGAATGCAAGAACTTGAAACTGCGGGAAGGCTTTTTATCCGGGAGAACACCATCTTGCCGCAGGGTTTGATCATCGATACGGAGACCTTCCTGCCCGGATGGAGAACTGTGAGAAATTGCGATGGCTACCGCCTCGGCCGAAAAATCGAGGAAGCGAAGTGGAACTTCTTTTATCTCGCGGGCGAGGTAAGGGCCATCGTACTGGGACGCGTCGGACCCGTTACCCTCCGCAGGGCACTCCGGACCCTCTTGGCGAAGCCGGAGGCGCGGAAGTTCAATTCGCTTGAAATTACCGGAACCCGCCCAGGCTGGTTTCTGGGCATTCCTTTTGTATCCGTCACGGCGAATTTTCGTCACATCCAGCAAGGTTTGGCCCTCAATCGCGCGAACGATTTCACCGTGAAATCAACTGCTGCTCCTCAAGAAGCGACGGATGCGGATAAATACGCGAGTTTGGTTTCGAGCTCTTAGGAAATTCGTGAAAGATCGGAAAATGAAAACTTTACACAATTCGGTTCTTGGTCTTGGCGCCCTTCTTCTTGTCTCCCCCATTCTCCGGGCCCAGGATTTTTCAAACTATCGGGGATTTTCTCTCGGAACCAGCATTTCTATCGTCCTCAAGCAGACCGAGCAGCGGCCAGCCGATATAAAACTGCTCCACGCTCGCCCGACGCCTCTTGAGGAGTTGACCTGGTGGCCCCCTGTCGTTCCCGGTGTTGCCCACAGGGCGGACAGCGTCGAACGCATGCTCTTCTCCTTCTGTAACGGCGAACTCTACAGGATCTCCGTCACTTACGATGCCACTTCCACCCAGGGACTCACCCCGGGCGACATGGTCAAATCCATCTCCGCAAAATACGGCCCCGCCACGCTTCTTGAGCCCGAGGCCGGTTCCATCTTGATCGATGGATTCAGCGGCAGCGAGAAAGCCATAGCGTCTTGGGAGGATGTCAAATATTTCTTTAAGCTGGTTCGCTCTCCGCTCACCAATCGCTTTGGGCTGATCATCTTTTCCAAGCAGATGAATGCACAGGCGGAACTCGCCATCGCCGATGCCGTGACCCTCGAGCAACAGGAGAAACCCCAACGGGACGCCGATCTGAAGAAAAAACAGGCGGAAGATCTGGAAGCCGAGCGCCTGAAGAACCAGAAAGCTTTTCGCCCGTAGCGCGGGCTCGCGGTTGCCAGGTGTCAAACGAACCGCGCCGGGAAGCAATGAAATGGAGCCTTGCAAAATGAAATTCAACATCACCCCTCTGCATGACCATGTTCTCGTCCGCCGCCTGGAACAAATCGATACCGCGAAAGGCGGCATCATCATCCCCGACACGGCCAAGGAAAAGCCCCAGGAAGCCGAAGTCATTGCCGTCGGCGCGGGCAAATTGGAAAAGGGCAAGCGCATTCCGCTCGACGTGAGCGTGGGCGACCGCATTCTGTTCGGCAAGTACACCGGCAGCGACATCAAGCTCGACGGCCAGGAATACCTGATTCTCCGCGAGGAGGAAATTCTGGTGAAGGTCGGCGCAATCGCAAAGTCGGCATCCGGCAGGAAGTAACAAGTTCCGAACGAAAGTCCGGGACGCAAGGAAATGTTCGATCACTCGGGAGGGTTAAGTCTCATGGCAAAACAGATTGTAACTGGTGAAAATTCCCGTCAGGCGATTTTGCGTGGCGTAAACATCCTTGCCGACGCGGTGAAGATCACCCTCGGTCCCAAGGGGCGCAACGCCGTAATTGAAAAGAAATTTGGCGCTCCCATCATCACCAAGGATGGCGTCACCGTGGCCAAGGAGATCGAGTTGCCGGATCCCCTCGAGAATATGGGCGCGCAGATGGTGCGTGAAGTGGCCTCCAAGACTTCGGACGTGGCTGGCGACGGCACCACCACCGCTACCGTCCTGGCCCAGGCCATCTTCCGGGAAGGCGTGCGAACCGTTGCCGCCGGCGCGAATCCGATGGCGCTGAAGCGCGGCATCGCCAGAGCCGTGGAAGTCGCCGTCGCGGAGATCAAGCGGATGTCCCGCGAGGTAAAAGGCGACATGATCGCCCAGGTCGGCACAATCAGCGCCAACACCGACAAGCACGTCGGCGACATCATCGCCGAGGCCATGAAGAAAGTCGGCAAGGATGGCGTCATCACCGTCGAGGAATCCAAGACCATGGACACCACCCTCGAAATTGTCGAGGGCATGCAATTCGATCGCGGCTATCTTTCCCCGTATTTTGTTACCGACCCGGAGCGCATGGAATGCGTTCTGGAAGACGTCCGCATTCTGATCCACGAAAAGAAGATCAGTTCCATGAAGGACCTGCTGCCCCTGCTCGAGCAAGCAGCCAAACTGAGCAAGCCGCTTATGATCATCGCCGAGGATCTTGAGGGCGAAGCTCTCGCCACCCTGGTGGTCAACAAGCTGCGCGGAACGATCCAGGTGGCATCCGTGAAAGCCCCCGGCTTCGGCGATCGCCGCAAGGCCATGCTCGAAGACATCGCCATCCTCACCGGCGGGAAAGCCATCACCGAAGATCTCGGCCTGAAACTTGAAAACGTGAAAATTGAGGAGCTGGGCACCGCCAAAAAGGTCACCATCGACAAGGACAACACCACCATCATCGCCGGCGGCGGAAAGTCCGCCGAAATCGAAGGGCGCATCAAGCAACTGCGTGCGCAAATCGAAGACACAACATCCGACTACGACAGGGAAAAGCTCCAGGAGCGCTTGGCCAAGCTCGTCGGCGGCGTGGCTATAATCAAGGTCGGCGCCGCAACCGAAACCGAGTTGAAAGAGAAGAAAGCCCGCGTCGAGGACGCCATGCACGCGACTCGCGCCGCGGTTGAGGAAGGCATCGTCGCTGGCGGCGGCACTGTGCTCCTGCGCTGCTTGCCGGCCCTCGAGAAGCTCAAGCTCCACGACGATGAAGCCACCGGCGTAAATATTGTAAAGCGCGCCCTTGAAGAACCCCTGCGCCAGATCGCCCAGAATGCCGGGCATGAAGGCGCGCTGGTGGTGGGCCGCGTGCGCGAATCCAAGGACGAAAACTTCGGCTTCAATGCGGATACCGGCGAGTTCGGCGACCTGGTCAAGGGCGGCGTCATCGATCCGGCGAAGGTCACGCGGCTGGCTCTCCAGAACGCCGCCTCCATCGTCTCCCTGATGCTCACAACGGAAGTCCTGATCGCCGACCACAAGGGAGAAGAAATGATGGCCGCGGCCGGTCCGGGCCATGGCGGGGGTATGGGCGGATCGTACTAATTGCTATCTGCTCAGGTTGGCCGGGCATTCGGTCGCTCCGGTACCAAACAAACTAAGCATCAAGACAGGAATTCAGTGTCAAAGTCGAAAACAGGTGCTGCAATGGAAAGGTCGCCTGCCACCGACGCCACGGGCATTTCCAAGGTGCTTGAGCATCTGTGTATCGAAGATGTGATCAGCCTCGATACACTCGTCGCCGATGAATCACCTGTGTCCCTCGGGCCGCTGCATCCCCGCCCCATGTTGCCCAGCAGGGTGGCCATCATCGGCAACTACCTCCCCCGCCAGTGTGGAATCGCCACCTTCACCACGGACTTGTGTGACGCGATTCACGCGCAGTACGAGTTCACCGAACTCCTCGCGCTCCCGGTCAACGATACTCCCGAAGGCTACAGCTACCCGCCCCGGATTCGATTCGAGCTTGCTCAGGATGAGGTGGCTTCTTACAGGCAGGCCGCTGATTTCCTGAATTTCAGCAGCATTGATCTAGTTTGCCTGCAGCACGAATACGGAATATTTGGTGGACCCGCGGGCGGTCACATTCTCGAACTGCTTCGTCGGCTGCAGATGCCGGTAATCACCACCCTGCACACCGTGCTTCGCGATCCCAACCCGGACCAGCGCGCGGTGATGGAGGAAATCGCTGCGCTGTCGGATCGTTTCATCGTCATGAGCCGCCAATCCTCCGAAATCTTGCAGGAAGTCTTCCACGTTCCTGCATCCGAGATCGATCTGATTCCGCACGGCATCCCTGACCTGGCTTTCACTGACCCCAATTTCTACAAGGACGCCTTCGGCACCGAAGGCAAGGACGTTTTGCTCACCTTTGGATTGCTCTCGCCCAACAAGGGCATCGAAAACGTCATCCAGGCCCTCCCCGCCATCCTCTCGCGCCACGAAAACGTCGTCTACATGATCTCCGGCGTAACCCACCCGCACATCCTTCGGCGCGACGGTGACCAGTACCGGGCATCTTTGGAGAAGCTCGCCAAAGACCTGGGCGTCGAGGCCAACGTAATCTTTCGCAACCGGTTCGAGAGCCCGGAAGAGTTGATGCAGATTATCGGTGCTGCCGACATTTACATCACGCCCTATAAACACAAGGGACAAGTCGTTTCCGGCACTCTTGCCTACGCCCTCAGCGCCGGCAAGGCCATCATTTCCACGCCCTATCTGCATGCCATTGAATTGCTCGACGACGAGCGCGGCGTCCTCGTTCCTTTCAACGATCCCCAGGCGATCGCCGCAAAGACCATCGAACTTCTGGACAATGGGACCTCGCGCCATGCCATGCGCAAGCGCGCCTACCTCTTTGCCAGGGACATGGTCTGGCACCGTGTGGCTCAGCAGTACATGGGAAGTTTTGAACGCGTCTACAACGAACGCCTGCGGAAACCCCGGGCAACCTTCTCGGCACAGAACACGGAAAAAGCCTTGGACCGGCTCCCGGCCATAAAACTCGATCACTTGCGCCGGATGACAGACAGCACGGGAATCGTGGAGCACGCAGTCTTCAACGTGCCCAACTACCCTGAAGGTTATTCGACCGATGACAACGCTCGCGCCCTTATTGTCGCGATTCTACTGGAAGAACTGGGCAGCACCTCCGCCACCCGCTCGGTGGATCTCGCCGCACGCTATCTCGCTTTTTTGTGGCTTGCTTTTGATCCATCCACCAGGCGCTTCCGAAACTGTCTCAGCTATGAACGCCAGTGGCAAGAGCTGCACGGTTCAGAAGACAGCCACGGCCGCGCATTGTGGGGCCTCGGCACCGTCCTTGGAAGGACCAATGACGTCGGACTGCGGGGAGCTGCCGGCCGATTGTTCGAAATGGCCGTTCCGGCGGCGCTGGAGTTCAAGAGTCCCCGTGCGTACGCATTCACGTTGCTCGGGCTCCTTGAATATCTTGAGTCCTTCCCCGGCGATCGCGCCGCCCTGAACGCTGCGGACGCCCTCGCGAATCGTCTGCTCGACTCCTACCAGACCAACCGTACTGTGGACTGGAAGTGGTTCGAAAACGTGCTGACCTATTCCAACGCCCGATTGCCGCAGGCCTTGATCCGCGCCGGAACGCGGAGCGGCAACGATGCCATGGTATCGGCCGGGCTCGAAGCGCTGGATTGGCTTGCGACCGTGCAGCGGTGTGAAACCAAGGGCCACTTCGTGCCCATCGGCTCCCACGGCTTCTACTCCAAGAAAACGGAAAAGGCTCGCTTTGACCAGCAACCCATCGAAGCCTGCGCAACGGTTTCCGCCTATCTGCAAGCCTATCGCGCAACGGGTAAAGGACGCTGGCGGAAAGAAGCATGGACGGCTTTCAATTGGTTCCTCGGCGACAACGATTTGCAGATTGCCCTCTATGACACCACCACCGGCGGTTGCCGTGACGGTTTGCATCCCGACCGCGCCAACGAAAACCAGGGTGCGGAATCCACACTCTCTTTCCTGATGGCCCTTTTGGAAATGCGCAAGTTGGAGAAATCAGACATCACCGACCGGAAATCATGATCCAACCTCAATCAGCCCCTCCCCCTCGCGGCCCAGTGCACTGTCTTGTTTTCTTATTTCAAGAATGTTCTCGAGGGAAACGATGATCCAACACGATATCCTGTTCAACCGCTACTCCTTGAATCCGATCCTGACCGAAAAGGATTGGCCCTATTGCATTAACAGCGTCTTCAACGCGGGCGCTACACTCATGCCTGATGGGTCCACGCTTCTCCTCTGCCGCGTGGAAGATCGCCGCGGCCTTTCTCATCTTTCTGCTGCGCGCTCGGTGAATGGAGTCAACAATTGGTTGATTGACACCGAACCATCTTTGCCTGCCTGCCCGGAACAATATCCGGAAGAAATATGGGGTATCGAAGATCCGCGCATCACCTTCGTCCCCGAACTGAACCAATACGCGGTCGTGTATACCTCCTATTCCCGCGGCGGTCCGGGCGTATCCCTGGCGCTCACGAAAGACTTCCGCACCTACGAGAGATTTGGCGTCATCATGACTCCCGACGACAAGGATGCCGCCATCATGCCAAGAAGGATCAACGGATTCTGGGCGTTGATCCACAGGCCGATGACGCCGCTGGGCGCGCATATCTGGATCTCCTACTCTCCCGACCTCCGCCATTGGGGAAGTCACAAGCTGATGTTGGAAGCCCGTCGCGGCGCGTGGTGGGACGCCAATAAAATCGGCATGTCTCCTCCTCCAATTGAAACTCCGAGGGGCTGGCTGATGATCTATCACGGCGTGAGAAGGACGCCGTCCAGTTCCATCTATCGGCTTGGCCTGGCCCTGTTTGATCTGGAACAACCGGAGAAGTGTTTGGTCCGTGGAGATTCCTGGATGTTCGCCCCAGAGGCGCCCTACGAACGCCAGGGAGATGTCCAGGACGTCGTCTTTCCCTGCGGCTATACCATTGGACCGGACGGCGACACGATCAACCTCTACTACGGCGCCGCCGATTCCAGCATCGCCTTGGCCCACGGCAGCATTCGCTGTCTCCTGGCCTGGCTGGACGCCAATGGCCATTCCGAACACGCCCACGACCGCCGCCAGCAGCGTAAGTCATAGACTAGGTCGCGATTCAGGCCATTCGTTCCCAAAAGGAGAAAAACAGCGTCGAATTGGGTTGGTCGTAATTTTCCACCACTCACTCGCAACTTCCTGCGCTACCGTGCGTAAATAGCCGACAGGCGGGATCATGCGACACGGGCCGCCTGTGAGACGGCCGCTTCACCTGGCGTAGCGCGGCGCGAAGCGCGGAGCCGGACAAAGGAAGAAGTTGCCGCGCGAACGCTGCTGGCGCCGGGGGCCAAAATCGAACCGCGCGCGCATGCCTACTCGTAAGTCTGGACAGGAAAAAACACCTGGCGGCGTTATGTCTGCCACCCGCCACCAAGTGCCCGGTAGAGCTGCACCAAGCTCTGATACTCGTTGCCTCGAGCCTGCGCTAACGTGAGCTCCGCGGCAAAAAGCGATCTTTGGCCGTCCAGCACTTCGAGATAGGTAGCGGTACCACCCTCGTAGCGCAGGATGGAGAGGCGGACTGTCTGCTCCAGGTCTTTTACGGCCTCCTCCTGGCGAACTCGCACCTCATGGAATTTCTGATATCCGATCAGGGCATCGGAGACATCGCCGAACGCGTGCTGAATGGCCTGCTTGTAAGCGATCAAAGCCTGCTCGTGCTGGGATTCGGCCAGATGCAGGTTCCCTCGAAGCGCGCCTCCAGTGAAAATGGGCTGAGTTACATGAGCGCCGTAAGACCAGATGCCCGTTTGCGAACTCATCAACCCGGTAAACACACTGCTGCGGCCGAACGCGCCGCCTCCCGAGCCCGTCAGTGATATTTGCGGGAAGAACGACGCTTTGGCGACGCCGATTTCGGCGTTCGCGGCAATCAACACTTGCTCGGCCTGGCGAATGTCGGGCCGCCGCTCGAGCAGTGCGGAAGGCAATCCCGGCGGCACTTCGGGAGGAAGGGGCTGTTCCAGGAGTGGTCGCCCGCGCTGCACGCCTTGGGGGTACGCGCCAATGAGAATGCTGATGGCATTTTCTTCCTGGCCAATCAGTCTCTCAAGGTCCGGGATCTGCGCATTCGCCGTGTCGAGCACCTGTTGAGCTTGAAGCACATCGAGCCTTGTGGCGACACCATGGTCCACCCTGAACGAAGTAAGTTTCACGGAATCCTGCTGGGTCTTCACCGTGTCCCGCGTGATTTGGAGTTGAAGGTCAAGCTCCAGCAGTGTGAAGTAGTCGCTTGCCACATCGCTGACGAGCGTAAGCATGACGGTACGCTGCGCATCCTCGGTCGCCAGGAGTTGAGCGCGCGCCGCTTCGGTCTCTCTCCGCAGCTTGCCGAACAGGTCCAGCTGGAAGGCGGCATCAGCGGTGAGTGCGAAGAAATTTGATTTCGACTGAAAACTCTGCTCCTTGCCGCCTGTGAAATTGCCACTGCCTTGCGCTTGCGGGAAAAGATAGGAACGCGTGATCGCCAGTTGCGCTCGCTCGGCTTTGATGCGCTCCGTGGCCAACTGCATGTCGTAATTCTGTTTCAAGGCGGTGCGGATCAGATCCTGGAGTTGCGGGTCCTGGAAGACCTGCCACCAGGGAAGGTCGGCGTAGGAAGCTTCTTGAGCCTGGGCCTGCGGGCTTTCTTTCAACTCGCGGTACGCCGCAGGAGTTTGCACGGCGGGCTTGTGGTAGTTCGGGCCCACCATACAACCGCCGCTGAAACTCGTTACCAGGATAATGGAAATCAATTTCCGAAACTTTTTCATGAACCGTTTCACCGTGCGTTCCGTTTCTCGATCATTGCTGGCCCAGCTCAATCTCCAGGCGCGGGCACGGGCGTTGCCGGCACTGCCGCCGAACTGTGTTCCTTGCCGGCACCCGACCATTTCTCAACCAGATAAAAAATCACCGGGATCAGAAATATCCCGATCACGCTCGCCGCCAGCATGCCCCCGATAACGGCCGTCCCCATAATTTGGCGGGCCACCGAACCGGCGCCAGTGGCGATCCACAAAGGCACGCAGCCCAGAATGAACGCGAACGAAGTCATCAGGATTGGCCGCAGGCGGAGCTTAGCGCCTTCCAGCGCCGCATCCACCAGAGGCTTTCCTTTCTCGTACTCTTCCTTGGCAAACTCCACGATCAGAATCGCGTTCTTGGCGGCCAGGCCGATCAGCATCACCAACCCGATTTGCGAATACACGTCGGTCTCGATCTGAACCATGTAGGCGGGATAGAAGGCGCTGAGCACCGTGCGACGCAGCCACAGCACCGCGAAAGCGCCGAATACCGCGACCGGCGTGCTCAGCAATACGCTGAATGGCAGCGACCAGCTTTCATACAGTGCCGCCAGAATCAGAAACACAAACAGCAGCGACAATCCAAAGATCGCCCAAGCCGGAACTCCTTTGCGTGCTTGCTGTTCCTGATACGACATGCCCAGGTAATCGAAGCCCATCTCGCGGGGCATGGTTTGCTTGAAGACTTCTTCCAGAGCCGCGGTGGCCTGATCCGAGCTATAACCGGGCGCGGCGCTGCCGTTGATTTGCGCGGAGCGATACTCGTTGTAGCGCATCGTGAATTCGGGGCCGGAACGCGACTCAAATTTCGTCAGCGCAGAAAGTGGAACCGCTTGACCGGCGCTGTTGCGCACATAGAACTGCCCGAGGTTTTCCATATTCGCCCGGTAAGGCGCTTCGGCCTCGACGTATACCTGCCAGGTGCGGCCGAAATCGTTGAAGTAGTTGATGAACAGTCCGCCCATGAAAGACTGAATGGTCCTGTACACGTCGCTGATGGCCACACCCTGCTTCAGCACTCTTTCCCGATTGACCTCCAGAAATTCTTGCGGGACGCTCGGCAGAAATGAGGTGCTGACATACCCAATTTCGGGCCGTTTGCGAGCGGCGGCCATGAACTTATCCAGGTTGCCCGCCAGGAACGCAACATTTCGCCCCGCGCGGTCTTCCAGCACGAACTGAAATCCGCCAGAAGTGCCGACGCCGGGGATCGCCGGCGGCGAGAAGCTGAAAGCAGTCCCTTGCGGAAGCTGGCTGAGCTGCTGGTTCAAACGCTGCTTGATTTCCTGGAACTGTTCCGCTCGTGTTCCGCGGCTGCTCCAGGGCTTCAGCGTGACGAAAAAGAAGCCGTTGTAAGTAGTCCGCACAAAGCTGAGCAAGCTGAAGCCAACCACGCTTGTGGTGTATTCGACACCGGGGGTGTTGGCGAGGACCTGTTCAACCTGTTTCGCGGCTTCGCTGGTGCGCTCGAGCGAAGCGGCATTCGGAAGATCCATGTTGATGTACACGTATCCCTGGTCTTCATCGGGCAGAAAGCTCGAAGGCAGGCGGCTGCCAAAAAATCCTGCGGCAAGGCTGAGGATCACCAGCAGTGCGATTGCAACTGCGCTTTTGCGGATCAGCCCGCCACACAAACGGACATAGCCGTCGGTGGCGCGCCCGAACACGCGATTGAACCAATCGAAAAATCGGTTCAGCAACCCCGTGTTCTGTTTCTTCGGTCGCAGCAGCAAAGCCGCGAGAGCCGGGCTGAGAGTCAGCGCGTTGAACGCCGAGAGCAGAACCGAAATGGCGATGGTCACCGCGAATTGCTGGTACAGCCGCCCGGTGATGCCAGGAATAAAGGCCGTGGGTACGAATACGGCAGACAGCACCAGGGCAATGCCGATGACCGGGCCAGAGAGTTCCGCCATGGCTTTTCGCGCGGCGTCGTTCGGAGCAAGACCCTCCTCGATGTGGCGCTGCACGCCTTCGACCACGACAATCGCATCATCCACCACTAAGCCGACCGCCAGCACCAATCCGAACATCGAAAGCGTATTGATGGAAAAGCCGAAGATCGGGAAGAAAACAAAGGTGCCCACCAGCGAGACGGGCACGGCCAGCAGCGGGATCAGCGTAGCGCGCCAGTCTTGCAGGAAGAGGTACACCACAAGAATAACCAGCGCAATCGCGATCAACAGGGTTTGAATGATCTCCTTCATGCCTTCGGTAACGGCGGCGGTCTGGTCCAACGATATGGCGTAATCCATGTCTTCCGGGAAGCGCTGCTTCATCTCCGCCATCAGCTTGCGAACGCCGGCGGCAGTTTCGACGGCGTTGGAACCGGGCAACTGGTAAACGGGGATTACGATCGCGGGCTTGCCATTCAAGCGGCTGACAATGCTGTAGTCTTGCGCGCCAAGCTCGACGCGAGCGACGTCTTTCACGCGAACGATCCCGCCATCGGGCGCCTCGCGCACGATCACATCTTCGAATTGTTCCGGGGAGGTCAGGCGGCCTTGCGCCAGCACGGAATAAGTGAATTGCTGGTTCGCGGGAGCTGGTTCACCCCCCACCTGACCAGCAGGGTTGACCGTGTTCTGCTGTTGCACCGCATTGACGATATCTGTGACCGTGATGCCCAGCTTCGCGAGTTTGTCAGGCTGTACCCAGAGCCTCATGGCATACTGCCCAGCGCCGAAAACCTGTGTCTGGCCCACGCCGTACAAGCGAGCGATGGGGTCGTTGAGATTGATATAGGCGTAGTTGCCAAGGAACGTCGTATCGTAAGTGCCCTTCGGAGAAAACAGGCCGACCAACATGAGCGGTGCGGTCACGGACTTTTTGATCGTGACCCCATAGGTGTTAACGTCCGGCGGAAGCTGGCCGGCAGCCAGTTGCTCGCGCGACTGGGTAAGGATGAGATCAGTGTTCGGATCGGTCTTCAGGTCGAAGTCCACCACCATGGTGGTTTGCGAGTTGCCGGTGGCATTCAAGGAGTACATGTAGTTCATGTTGTCCACGCCATTGATTTGCTGTTCGATGGGTGTGGCAACGGACTGCTCAAGGGCCTGCGCGTCCGCGCCGACGTAAGAGGCCTGCAGCTGAATTTCCGGCGGAACGATGTTCGGAAACTGCGCCACGGGAAGGCTTGCGATGCTGACCACGCCTACAATCACCATCAAGATGGCGATCACCATCGCCACGATAGGCCGCCTTATGAAAAAATTCGCCATGGATCGCGGTTCCTTTCGATCAAACTCAGATAGTTCTGGGCGCGCTTCTGTTGGAAAATAGGCAATGACGAGAGTCCGGGCTAGGCTAGCCCTCGCATTCCACACTCACGTTGCTTTTATTCCGATGCCACTGTTCACCTTCACTGGGCGACAAGTGGTTTGGTCTGTACGACCGTCCCCGGCCTCAGAGCCTGCTGGCCCTGCGCGACCACACGCTCGCCCGGCTTCAGTCCATCTTGGATAATCCACATAGTGCCAACGCGGTCCCCAACTCTGACCGACCGGATGGCGATCTTGTCGTTCCCGCCGACAACTACGACTTGATAGCTCCCTTGCAGATCGGTGACCGCAGCCTGCGGAATCAGTAAAGCGCCTTTCTGGGTTCGAACTACGGCGCGGACTTTGCCGTACTGTCCGGGACGCAGAACATTGCCCGGATTGGGAAAGAGTGCCGCCAACTGGATCGCGCCGGTGTTTTGATCGACGGCGCGCCCCGCGAAGTAGAAGGTGCCCTCGCGGGGATAGGTTGACCCGTCAGCGAGAATGAGCTGCAGTTTCCAACGCTGTTTGTCCACGCCTGAAAACTGCTTCTTCAATTGGAGATAATCCTGCTCGCTGACGGTAAAGTAGTCCCTGATCGGGTCGAGTGTTGAAACAGTCGTAAGAGTCCCGCTGCTTGAACTGACCAGATCGCCGACCTGCGCCCTCGCAACATCGGCGATGCCGTCGACGGGCGAACTGATTTGCGTAAACCCGAGGTTCAGCTTTGCCGTTTCAACGGCGGCTTCGGCCGTCTTGATTTGAGCCTTGGCCGTAGCCACGGTGGCCTTCGCCGCCAAGTTGTTTTGTGTGGCATTGTCGAGATCCTGCTGGCTCGCGGCCTGCTCCTTCGCCAATGGGGCGTAGCGTTCCACATCGAGCTGGGTGCGGACTTCAACAGCTTCGCCGTTTGCAAGCTGCGCGGTGGCCTGCGCTAACTGTCCTTCGGCTTGGTCGAGCGCCGCCCGGAAGGGCCTTGGATCAATCTGAAAAAGTAATTGCCCCTTCCTTACCGACGACCCTTCCTGGTAATCCCGCCGGAGCAAATACCCTGTGACCTGCGCCTGAACGTTGGCATTCACCTCTCCTGCCAGCGTACCGATCCATTCGCTGTATAGGTCAACATCCCTCTGTTCGACCTGCGCCACCATAACTATCGGAAGCGCTGCCCTTCCTGCTCCGGACGCATGCTTCGGGCGCAGGGCCCCAACGATCAGACCGATAACAATCAAACCAGCCACTCCGCCTATAACGAGACTGTGTCTAAGTGCACTATTCATGGTGTGTCTTTTGGATCCATCCCTTTTCAGGTATTTTTCTGGGTTTCTTAACCGTCCGGACATGTCGCACGGAAGGATTAATGCAGCGCACCTGCCAAAGAGTCTTGTGTTCCAAAAAGGGCGAAGTTATTGATTTGTCGTGAGATGAGCCTCCTGGGGACAGCTCCATGGGTCAGACTGCCCATGTGGCACTGCCGCGCTTGCGGTAGCGTGCCCGTTTTGTGGCACCATTTGCGCCAGGTCAGGCATCACATGCAGAAGCATCCAGACTTACTCCGGCGGTGCGCAGACGATGAGCAACGGTTCGGAAATCCTTGCAGCTGCATTACCTGAGACTCGCTACGAAACCCTTATCCGCGTATCGAACGCTATCGGAACATATCGCGACCCACAGGATCTGTTTCGCGCGTTAGTGAGGGAACTGCACCGGGTCGTCCAGTTTGATCGCGTCGGTGTGTCCATCCATGACGAGAAATCGAATACGTTTCACCGGCATTTCCTCGACGCTGAGACAGAAGCGGCTATCCCTCCCGACCCGGAACTGAAAATGGAGGAATCCGACGCCTGGTGGGTCTACCAGAACCAGGAGCCTCTGATCACTACGCTTGCACCGCATGATACTGAGGTTTGCCATTTCCGGGAGATTTTGAAGAAGCATGGAATCCGCAGTGTGTGCACTCTGCCCTTAACCACAGCCCACAGCAAAATCGGTGCTCTCACCTTTGCAAGCAAAGCTCCCGATATCTATACCGCCGAAGAAGTTCACTTTCTTTCCGTGGTGGCAGAGCAGATTGCTCTCGCGTTTGACAACGCGCTGCACTTTGCTGAGGCCCAGGCCTCACAACAGCAGTTGCACAGGAAGAGCGAGCGTGTTGGACTTCTCCTCGAATTGACCAATCACGTGGTTTCCAATCTCGACTTCCGGGATCTTCTCCGAGCCGTGGTGGCCAGCACGCGCCGGGTCATGGGCTTCGATGGCGCCGGCGTTACTCTTCCCGATAGCGACAACACCCACATGCGGATCTACGCCATGGATTTCCCCTTTAGCGTCGAATCTGTCCAGGAGGAGAGCCTTGTCCCCATAGATGAAGATATCTCGGGAGAGGTCTTTCGCACCGGCAAACTCTGGTGTGGCAGTGTCCAGGAGGCGAGGCGGCAGGGAATGAAGGACACCGCGCAAGCCGAAGTTGGAACGGTCTGCGTCCTTCCTCTTCTCAGCCGGGGCCGCGTGCTGGGTACATTCGGCGTGGTCAAATATCAGGACAATGCGTTCGCGGGCGATATCGAGTTTCTCACCCAGATCGCAAACCAGGTTGCGATTGCCGTGGAGAATGCCCTTGCCTTTGGCGAGATTCGAGAGCTGAAAGACAAGTTGGCCCAGGAAAAGCTCTATCTTGAAGATGAAATCCGTAGCGAAATGAATTTTGCCCAGATCGTGGGAACCAGCGCTTCCCTCCGCAAAGCCCTCAAGCGGGTGGAAACCGTGGCGCCGACCGATTCGACGGTGCTGATTTATGGAGAGACGGGCGCGGGCAAGGAACTGATTGCGCGAGCCATTCATGATTTGAGCCCACGGCGCTCAAAGCCCTTCGTCAAGCTCAACTGCGCGGCTATTCCGACCGGCTTGCTGGAAAGCGAGCTGTTTGGACATGAGAAAGGCGCATTCACGGGAGCGATTGCGCAGCGAATCGGGCGCTTTGAAGTGGCCAACGGCGGCACCATTTTTCTGGACGAAATAGGGGAAATTCCCCTGGAACTCCAGACCAAGCTGCTCCGCGTGCTGCAAGAGAGGGAATTCGAACGCCTGGGAAGTTCCAGGACGCTTCGCACTGACGCGCGTTTGATTGCCGCGACGAACCGCGATTTGGAAGCGATGGTGAACGAACAGAAATTCCGATCCGATCTGTTTTTTCGTGTCAACGTATTTCCCGTCCATGTGCCGCCCTTGCGCGAGCGTGAAGGCGATATTCCCCTTCTCGCGCGGCATTTCGCGCAGCAATTCTCCAGGCGGATGAACAAGGTGATTGAAACAATTCCATCAGCGGCGATGGATGCGCTGTGCCGGTATCATTGGCCGGGGAACATCCGGGAACTCCAGAATGTGATCGAGCGCGCCGTCATAGTTTCCACAAGTCCTGCTCTAAGCGTTGATTTGGCCGATCTGAACTTCTCCAAGGCCGGTCGCGACCTGGAAAGAGCCATCTCTCCGAAGGCGCCGGCGAACGGCGCGCTTCATGATGTTCTCGAGCAATCGGAACGTCAGCAGATCCTCAAAGCCCTGGAGCAATGCAACTGGGTTGTGGCGGGCCCCAATGGGGCGGCAAAACATCTCGGAATGAAGAGGTCCACCCTGCAGCAGAGAATTCGCAAACTCGGAATCGCACGCCGCCCGGCCTGACGGGGCTGCGCCCGCAGTTTCACCCTCGTATATTTAAAAACGACGTCTCTTCCTGCACTTTTCCCGCATGCCGCAAAGCTGGCACGCTACCGCAAATATGGCAGTGCCACCCTGGCAGCGCGATCCAGACTGCCTTCTCTCCCCTGGCCATTCCACTAAAAATCAATAAGTTCCCCCACCTTCATCGCCCTCCTTGCTTTGGCCGTCAGCTTGCCTTTTCCGGTTCACGGGGGGTTCGTCATGCGAGAGATGCGAAGTCTGAACGGAGCAGCGGATTCACTAGCGCGATTCCCACGAAAAAATTCCATTTCTTCTTTCGTCCTGGAAATTGACTGCTGGATGCCAAGTGAAGTTCAGGCTATCTCCCCGCTGGTGGAACGCCTGATGCTCCTGATTGAGGGTTCGCAATGTGCTCCGGGAGAAGAGTTCGGTGTCGAACTGGCCCTCCGCGAGGCTCTGGGGAATGCCGTCGTGCACGGCAGTCACCAGCACCCCCACGCAAAAGTGCACGTTCGCTGCCGCTGCTGGCCTGGCAGGGAAATATCCATCGTCGTGACGGACGAGGGAAATGGATTCGACTTCGAAAAAACAGCAGGCGACAGCGCGTTGTCGGATCCCCTTTCCGCGCATGGCCGCGGCATCCAGTTGATGAAAGCCAATATGGACATTGTTCACTTTGAGCGAGGCGGGTCTGAAGTTCATTTGCGCAAGCGGTTGCGAATGATGTCCCGTTCGTGAAGGTTCAGTGTTGGGAAAGCGCTTGGAATCGACCGATCAAACCGGCCGGCGGATGAATGGACTTCTGCAACTGAGAGAAGAAAGCGAGCCACGCGAATGCTGCGAATCACCATCGCTGAGACGCTCACGGAGCAAAGGTGGACTCTCGAAGGTCGTTTGGTCGAACCGTGGGTCGGCGAGCTGCGGACCAGCTGGAAAAACAGGCACCGCCCGCAGAACGGACGGACATGCACCGTCGATCTCTGTGGGGTCACATGCATAGACAACACCGGCCTACGGTTTTTGCGCTCCATGTCAAAGGAGGGTACCCGATTCATCGCCACGGGTATCTACACCAGGCATGTTCTGGAACAACTGAAAGCCGGCACGAGGCACGCCCCGTTCATCTGGTTTCTTTGCTTGTTTGCCGGATGCCTGGTGAATCTCGTCGCTTGCTCGCCACGAGTGCTTGCGAACCCGGAACTCGGCAAAAGAAATCCCCGGCAAGAATTCAGAGCACGCCCGAGCGAAAAGACTAGCTCGAACGCCAGCGGACCTGATTTTACGTGCGGACCCGGAGGGACACTGTGCCGTCACTCGTAAACGAGTTCGAAAAACGGGCACCAGAGGTCCCTCCCCTCCACGCTGTCGCGGAAGGGGAGGAGTCCGCTCTGATTGCTGGCGCCAGAAACGGGAATGCCCAGGCATTTGAAGTATTGATCGCGCGTCACCAGCGAAGGATTCTCGCCGTCGCGCTGCGTCGCACCCGCGTTCGGGAGGATGCCGAAGACATCATGCAGCAAAGCTTTCAAAAGGCCTTTCTCCACCTGCGCCAATTTGAAGGTAGATCGTCCTTTTCAACATGGTTGACGAGAGTCGCCATCAACGAAACGCGAATGTTGCAACGGAAAAAGGGTGGTAAGCGCGAAGTGTCGATCGACGACCCGGACGAGCATGCGGAAAACGTAACTCCTTTGGAGATTCCGGATCTGGCTCCGGATCCGGAGGTTGACTACTCACAAAAAGAATGGCGGCGGATGCTGTCCTTCGCCTTGAATGAGTTGCCGCACAGAACACGGCGGGCCATCGAGCTGCGTGATCTTGACGAACGATCGACGGAAGAGACTGCTCGAATCTTGGGCATTTCCGTTGGCGCAGTAAAGGCTCGAATATTCCAGGGGCGAAAGAGGTTGCGAAAAAGATTACAGCGCTTTGTTGGATCGGCTTGGACGTTCGGAAGGGACAGCTCACGAGCAATCGGTAACGCCGGATGTATCCGGCAAAATCAGGCCGCGCGCAATGCGTACGGCTGAGGCGGGGATGAAGGGGGGCTCTTATGTTGACGCTTCTGCTCGCTGCGGCGTTGGCGGTTTTGGGATTTCTGTGTTTCACCGGGCCGGGCGGGGTCAACGGGCGGCGGAACCGCCCCTGAATCGGTTGCACGGCGACGGGATTCTCCAGGTAGTGCAGTTCGCCGAGCCAGGCGTGTTTGCAACGGACTCCGCCCAGACCTCCGGCGGTATCGCATTTCACTTGTGAGTCGGCGATACCCACAGTCTGGCCACGAGTCCCGGCTACCCATCGGGACTCGTAGCGCGGAGGTCTGAAGCCCAGACACGATGGGACAGAGAGAATTTCAACGCCGGAAGGAAAAACCCTCTTATGAGCCAGAAAGGTATGAGAAATCAATCTTTGGGGCTTCACGCAAACCCTATCAAGCCTCGCAGAGTAGACTCTTCTGCAAACCACGGACCAAGCCACGAACAGATCAGGCGCCGGGCATATGAAATATATCTTGAGCGTGACTGCCTCGGTGGCAGTGAATTGGATGACTGGCTCCGGGCCGAACTGGAACTCAGTGTAAACGGGTTTGTTAGGCAAGCCACAGGGAAGACAAAGCGGGGAGCCTAATATTGCACGATCGGAAAACAACTTACCTTAACGCTGTCGCACCGATCGCCGGAGTCGCTCGGACGCGCTGTCCGCGGCGGTTGAAACCCGATTCAACCGCTGAACCCGATGTGAGGCTCCCGTGAGCGACGCCGGACCTGGCAGTTCGGGAGAGGGAATCTGGCAGCCCAAAGGCAACCCCTGGATTATAGCTGCCGCGGTTTCGCTGGCCGCGTTCATGGAAGTCCTCGATACCAGCATCGCCAATGTGGCCTTGCCCCACATCGCGGGCAACCTGGGCGCCAGCAATGACGAAAGCACTTGGGTGTTGACTAGCTATCTTGTCTCGAACGCAATTGTTCTGCCTATAAGTGGATGGCTGGTCGGATGGCTTGGACGGAAGCGCTTTTTCTTGACGTGCATCGTATCTTTCACCGTCAGTTCGTTACTCTGTGGGATCGCGCCGAATCTGGGCCTCCTTCTTTTTTTTCGAGTCTTGCAAGGCGCATTCGGGGGAGGCTTGCAGCCCATGGCCCAGGCCATTTTGGGCGATACCTTTCCACCGGAGAAGCGAGGGTTGGCCTTCGCACTGTATGGCGTCACCGCCATCTGCGCTCCCGCGATTGGTCCGACGCTGGGAGGCTGGATCACCGACAATTATTCCTGGCGTTGGATTTTCTACATCAACGTTCCTGTTGGCGCTCTGGCGCTCGCTCTTGTCTATCAACTTGTGGAAGACCCCCCTTACCTCGCTCGACTGAAGAAGCGGCTATCCGGGTTCGACTTCATCGGATTTTCTCTCCTGACCCTGGGCGTAGGCGCATTGCAGATTGCCCTGGACAAGGGACAGGAAGACGACTGGTTCGGATCCAATTTCATAACGACGCTGGTGGCAATCGCCGCCGCGGCTCTCGTCGCTATGGTCATTTGGGAATGGTTTCAGAAAGAGCCCATTGTGGATGTCCGTTTGTTCAAGAATTTTAATGTCGCCACAACGAATCTGATGTTCCTGATGCTGGGCGCAGCACTGTTCAGTTCGACTGTGCTCATGCCCCAACTCTTGCAGACTCTTATGGGGTACCCGGCACAAAAGGCCGGGATGGTACTTTCGGCCGGCGCCATCGTGGTGCTGGTGGTGCTCCCCATGGTTGGCAAGCTCACCACCCGATTCCAAGCGCGTCACATCATCGCCTTTGGTTGGATAGGTCTGGCGGTCAGCATGTATATTTCAAGCAAACAGGTTGATCTGCTGATGAGTTTCCGCTCGGCGACCTTATTGCGCGTGTGGCAGTATATTCCCGTAGCCTTTCTGTTCGTCCCCCTCACGCTTGCCGGATACGTCGGCTTGCCGGCTGAAAAAGCCAACGCTGCCGCCGGGCTTATGAATTTCATGCGTAACATGGGTCAGAGCATCGGAACATCCGCTGTTACGACTCTCATTGCTCGACGCAGTCAGTATCACCAATCCGTCCTCGCGGAATATACGGCTTCTAGCCCGTTTCACGCTTCTCTCACTGCTCTTGCAATGCGTCTCACGCGGGCCGGCTTAAGCGTGTATGCCGCTCAACAACAGGCAATGGGCCGGCTCTACGCCATGGTTCAGGCTCAAGCTGCAATTCTCTCTTACGTCGAAGTGTACTGGCTGCTGTCTGTGGCCTCGGCAATTATGTTTGCCGCCTCATTCTTTCTGAAAAGAAACGAACTGGGCAAAGGTGGCAATGTCTCGGTTCACTAGAATGGGGATGTAATCTTTAGCTAAAGCCCAGATCATCCAAATGACTCTATGCTGGGGCAGAAGCCCCGGCCTCCGGAAGAAAACCGAAGAACAGTCCGTCCGCGCGAGCGGGCCCTACATAGACCTGCGTGCAGATGGACCGCTAATGGGAGGAAATCTTCCGGAAAATGGATATACTGCAGGGCATGGACGCGACTCACAAAATGGCGCCGACGTCGGACGCGGCGCACCCGGACATGATTTACATGAAGATTCCCGTGGGGTTGCTGCAATGCAACTGCCAGATCATCGGGGACCCCAAGACGCTCGAAGCGATTGTGATCGACCCTGGCGACGAGGTGGAGCGCATCCTGAGCATGCTGGGGCGCTACAAACTGAAGGTGAAGGCGATCATCAGCACCCACGCTCACATTGATCACGTTGGCGGGCTGGCAAAGCTGCACATGTACACGGGCGCGCCGGTGATGATGCATAGTGAGGATTTGCCGCTGTATCACGGGATGGAAGAGCAGGCGGCGTTTATTGGGCTGGCCACGCCAGAGCTGACGGAAGTGGATCAAGTGCTGAAGGATGGCGATACCCTGCCGTGGGGCGGCTTTCACGCGAGCGTGATTCATACGCCGGGGCACACGCCGGGGAGCGTGTCACTTTACATGCCGAAGGATTGCGGCAGGGTGAAGCTGGCGCAGCCGCAACTGTTTGCGGGGGACACGCTGTTTGCGGGAAGCATCGGGCGGACGGATCTATGGGGCGGTTCGATGGAACAGATTCTGGAGTCGCTGCGGGAGAAGTTGATGCAGCTTCCAGATGACACGCTGGTGCATCCCGGCCACGGGGGATCGACGACCATCGGGCTGGAGAAGGAAACGAATCCGTTTTTGAAGTAGGTGCGTGGGTAGCGGCGGGTTGAAACGGCGCGTAAGGAATCCACGGACAATCTAGCGAGGAGGGCTAGCGATGGGGCAAGAGGTCGTTTGCTCTGCGCGGTGGGGTGGGAAGCGTGTGCGCGGAAAGGCGCTGTTGGAGACGGCGGAGATAATATTTCGCGGCGAAGATCGGAGGAAGATTCCGTTTTCGGCGATCCGCAGGGCGGAAGCGAAGGGCGGCGAACTGCAGCTGAAGACGGATGAGGGATTTGTGATTTTCGAACTGGGTGAGCAGGCGGAGAAATGGCGGCAGAAGATTGCGAATCCGAAGTCGGTGTTGGAGAAACTGGGGGTGAAGCCGGGTCAACCCGTGGCGGTGCTTGGAAAGCTGGACGGCGAGTTTTTGAAGAAATTGAAGGAGCAGAAGTCGGCCGTGGCGCCGGGTAAGATCGAAGATGGAATG
Organism: Acidobacteriota bacterium; assembly: GCA_013289665.1. Lineage (GTDB taxonomy): Bacteria > Acidobacteriota > Terriglobia > Acidiferrales > UBA7541 > Acidiferrum. Next base: position 326,610 of record JABCZN010000001.1, read on the forward strand.
GGCTGGATTTTCTTTGGCGCAGAGACCCGCGAGGGATTGGGAGAAGTAAAGAAAATTGTTGGGAAGATGAAGGGAAGCGCGGCGCTGTGGGTGGTTTATCCGAAAGGGCAGAAAAGCATCACGGAAACCGATGTGATTGGCGCTGGACGCAAGGTGGGATTGAAGGACGTGAAGGTGGTGGGATTCAGCACAACACACACCGCGCTAAAGTTTGTGTTCCCGGTCGAGAAGCGGTGAGCATCGTTAGCCAATAATCAGTACGTTTCTAGTTCTGAAACGGCCAGATAGTTGAGCCTGGAATCCTTGAATCTCATCACGATCATGGCTGTGAGATCGTAGAATGCGTAATTGTCAGTGAATTCCGTGTCGCTCATTTCGCGGTGTTGCTGACGAATTCTCTTCAAGCCGGCTTCGGAAGTTTTCTTGCGGGCGTGGAGGTAATAGCTGAGTTGATCTTCGCGGCGGACGCTGGGTTTGCCGAGGATGGCAATCACCTGGGAGGGAGTCAATCCCAGGTGCAACCCAGAGATAGTCGACGCTCTTCTTATCGCAACTTTTGTTCCAACACATTTGTCGTTGCCGTTCCATGCCGGGCCGGCACCGAACAAATAGAAAGTGTTGTTGACTTCCCCGGTCTCGAAGATGAGATAGGTGCTTGTAGCCTCCCCGATTGACACGTAGCAAAGCTGTTCCCGACCAGTTGAGGCATCACCCCGCTCGACAGTTGTAGCCCTTCCCAATTTCCCTTCTGCACGGCGGAGCAGGCCGTCGTCTAAATGGATGCTAAGAATCTGGAAGTTGCCTCGGGGGAGCTCTCGCTCCTGAAACGTGATGCGCTCGGCATCCTTATCTTCTCTGGTGAGGGACCACCAATCAGTATTGTCCTCAAGCCGGACGGTGGGTTGTGGTTCGTTGCTGCTCGTTTGCCGTGAGAACGTTGTGATGCAGTTGGGAGCAGCAAGAACCAAAGTGGAGGCAAAAGGCAGGACCTTCGCACCTAGGCTCTTAATCGTAGTCATTCGAGGAGGATAACATTGCTTGGGTTCCGCTCTATATGTGGAGAAAAACCCGCAACCTGAAAACCGTAGTGTGCCGCATTCAAGAGAAGGCGTCAGTTGGTTTCGCGGAGTTTGCGGAGTTCTTCCATTACCGATTGAATGAGCTCTTTGGCGTGGGTGAGTTCCTGGGTGACCATGCGGAGGTCCATCGCGGGGAGGGTGGGGTTGCGCTGGCTGGCGCAATAGACACCGTGCTGGCCGACTAGGACGAGCGCGTTGGTGATGCGGTCCAGGGAGACGGCCAGGCGGCCGCGGTCGCGGCCAAAACGCTGCTCGAAGTGCTCGAGTTCGTCGTGATGCTCCTGAAAAGCCGACATGTGGGTTCCTTTTCTCGCGGCCAAAATCGGCCCAATTGCATCCAATTTGTGGGCGTTGCACATCGGGCACAGGGCCGGGGCGCGAATCTTTACCCTACCGCATGGCCGGAAGATAATCCAATTGAGCCGCAGCCGAGACCAGAAAGCAGTGTCAATTTTATGAGCCTTCAAAAGCAGGCCGGCAAAGAGTTCGTTCCATTCGGTGACAGGCCCGGTGGGAATTGGGAGCATCCAAACATGCGACGTTCGGACCTTGTGCAACACAAAGAAAAGGAAAACGGGCGGATCGATCGCACTTCACAGATCGTATTCGGTGAACGCCAGCACCTTTTGCGGGTGCTGGATTCGCTGGAAGGCACCTCGTTGCCGATCGCGCGAATGCAGCAAGAGCGGCGCATCCTGGAAGAATTGATCCACGCGCGGACGCGCGAATTGAACCAGATCAACACTGCCTGGGACGAGAAGATCGGGCTGGTGTTGAGCGCGGAAGCGAAGCCAGAAATGCTTGAGAAGCTGGTGAAGCAGGCGCCGGAAGAAGACTATTACATGCTGCGGCTGATCAGCGAGCATCCGCGGACGAATGCGAAGACTTTGAGTAAGCTGGCGAAACATCCGTACGGGGCAATCCGGGAAAACGTGGCGCGGCACCCGAATGCTGATGCGAACACGCTGACGTATCTGAGCAAGGACAAGACGCAGCCGTTGTGGTACCTGGTGGCGTTTAATCCGAACACGCCGAACCCGTTGCAGAGGAAATTGCGCGACCGGCTGAAGAAGCTGGGTGAAGCGCAGCCGATGCGGTAGGGCAGTTGGTAGCCAATTCCTCGTTTTGAGCATCCCTCCCGATTCAATTCTCAAGTGCGACCTGCCCGTGCTTGCCCGTTTTTGGCTGGGCGGCGGGAAACGATACAATACGGCGCATGCGAACTGCTACGCGTGTCGGGGGTGAGCTACAGGCTGAAGCTCAGCCCCGCGTGGAAGATTTTTCTTCTTCGAAAATTCAAACGAAAACGGAGCTGGGACTGGTGTTGCTGGTGTCGGCGGCGATCCTGATTCCGTGTTTCTGGCAGCGGCATATTCAGGCGGGGGATTTGGCGAGTCACGCTTACAACGCCTGGCTGGCGCAGTTGGTTGGGGAGGGGAAGGCGCCGGGAGTATATGCGGTGTGGCAGGGTAAGAATGTGCTGTTTGATTTGATGCTGCTGATACTCGGCAAGATATTTGGATTTGGTGCGGCGGAGAAGATCGCGGTTTCAGCTTGTGTGCTGGTGTTTTTCTGGGGCGTGTTCACGTTGATTAGCGTGGCGACGCGGAGGCGGCCGTGGTTGCTGGTGCCAGGCTTGGCGATGCTGGCGTACGGGTTCGTGTTTTATATGGGGTTCATGAACTACTACCTGTCTTTGGGATTGGCGTGTTTTGGATTAGCCGCGCTTTGGCACGGCGAGCGGCGCGGAATTTTGCTTGCGACGATTTTGGCGCCACTGGGGCTGCTGGCGCATCCGCTGGGTTTTTTGTGGCTGGCGGCAGCAGGGGCGTACCGGTTGCTGTGGCCGCGCATGCGAGGCTGGTCGGAGTGGCTTCCTCCGGCGGCGGCCATCGGAATTGGACTGGTGGTGCGGTGGGTGCTGGCGCGGCATCCGGAGTATCAGCCAGACTGGCCGGACGCGCCGTTTTTTCAGTGGAATGGCGCGGACCAATTCTGGGTTTTCCGGCCGGCGACGCGATACGTGGCCCTGGCGATGATCGTGTTTGTGGCGGCCGCGACTTTGTTCGATTTGCTGCCCTGGCGGGGAAGAGAAGGGAATGACAAAGAGCGGCGGCTGTTTCCGGAATTCTATGCGGTGGCGTTTTGTTTGACGGCGCTGCTTCCGGAGAATCTCCGGCCCGAGGAAAATGCGGGCTGGATCGGATTGCTGGTGACGCGGTTGACGCTGATCAGCGCGATTTTTATTTTCTGCTGGCTGGGAACATTGCGGCCGCGGAAGTGGCATTTGTTTGCGCTGGCGGTTTGTGCGGCGGTGTACTTCACGCTTGTTTACCGCGACACGTGGCTGGCGGGCCGGCTGGAAGAGAACGCGGAAAAGATTACGCGAGAGATGTCCCCCGGCACGCGCGTGATTGCGACGATCTTTGAGCCCCCGGATTACCGGATGGTGACACTGCACGTGGTGGATCGCGCATGCGTGGGACATTGTTTCCTGTATTCGAATTATGAGGCGTCGACCAGGCAGTTTCGCCTGCGGGTGAAGGAGGGAAGCCCGGTAGTGGTGGCTTCGCCGGAAGACAGCGAGGACATGCAGGTTGGTTCCTACGATGTGCAAGACGAGGATTTGCCGCTGAAGGAAATTTACCAGTGCGACGCGGGCGATTGGACGAAATTGTGCGTTCGGGATTTGAAAGCGGGAGAGAAGAACGGTGCAGGAGGGATCCGGCCGGAGTGAGGATAGTGCTGGAGGGTGCCGGGTTCGGAAGGGAAACCCAAGAGCACAGCGAGGAATGGCTATGCCACGGCGAGGCGTTTGTGGAAGACAAATTGGCTCTTTTACTAGGCCAATTTCTGGTAGAATTAGGCTGGGGTGAGAGACAATGCTGCCATTACACCTTCAGCCCGAAAGTCACATTCCCCTCTACATTCAGCTGCGCGACCAACTGCGCTCCCTGGTGCATGCGGGCGATTTGCGTCCCGGCGACCGGATTCCCGCGAGCCGGGAACTGGCACAGATGCTGGGCGTGCATCGCACCACGGTGGCAAACGCCTACGCCGAACTGGAGTCGGAAGGATTGATCCAGGGACACGTGGGACGCGGCACGTTCATTCGTAACAACGGGAATGGATTGAAGATCACGCCGCCGGCGCCGGCAAGTTTGTCGAACGGCAACGGCTTGCGCTGGGAGCTGCTTTTCGCGGATGAGCGCAGCGAAGAGATTTTGAGCCGCCTGACGGCCTCTGCGCCAATGAATTCATTGTCCTTTGTGATGGCGCGACCGGATCCCGAATTTTTTCCCGTGGAGGAGTTGCAGACTTGTTCGAACGCGGCATTGCGCCGCGAAGGACAGGACATCCTGAACCTCGGCGCCTCGGACGGCTACGCTCCGTTGAAAGAAGCATTGCTCGAGATGTTGCAGCAGGATGGAATCCCCGCCAGGGACGAAACGCTGCTGGTTACAGACGGTTGCCAGCAGGCTTTGGATTTGATCGCGAAGGCATTTGTGCGCCCCGGCGATACAGTGGTGCTGGAGAATCCGACGTATCCGGGAGCCTCGGCGGTTTTTCACGGCGTGCGGGCCCGGTGCCTGGGCGTGCCGGTGCGGACGCACGCGGAACCGGGCAATGCGCTGGGAATTGATCTGGAAGCATTGGAAGCGACGCTGGCGGCAAATCGCGTGAAGCTGCTCGTGTTGACGCCGGACTTTCAGAATCCGACGGGAACATCGATGCCGCTGGCTTCGCGTCGCAAGGTATTGGAAATGGCGGGGCGGTATCAGGTTCCGGTGGTCGAAGACCACATTTACGCGCGGCTGAACGCCCAGGACGAGCGCATTCCTTCGCTGAAGCAGCTGGATCGCGGGAATCTGGTGATCCACATTGACAGTTTCGCGAAGGTGGCATTCCCCGGATTGCGCGTGGGCTGGATCGTGGCGCCGGCGGCGGCTATCGGGCGGCTGCGGCTGGTGAAGCAGATGACAGACCTGCACACGGACCAACTGGCCCAGGCAACGCTGGCGGAGTTCCTGAAGCGTGGACTATTCCAAAAGCATCTGGCAAAGATGCGCAAGGTGTATGCGGATCGCTTGCGCGCGGTGGATGAGGCATTGCGCAGGCAGATGCCGGAAGGCGTACGGTGGACGAAACCCGAAGGCGGGATGTGCTTGTGGCTCGAACTGCCACCGGGATTCGACGCGAGCGAATTGATGATTCATGCGCGGGAGCGTGGCGTGCTCTTCGCGCCGGGCAGGTATTTTTACGTGCAATCGCCGATGCCGAACACATTGCGGCTGGGATTTGCGAGCCTAAATGAAAAAGAACTAGCTCGCGGCGTGGCGACACTGGCGGAGCTGCTGAAGAGCGAAATGCGCAAGCGGCAGCGGGGCACGCGGCGTGCGGAACGTGCCCACGTAGCGCTGGTTTGAAAATGGCGAAAATCGTCAAACTGGATACGAAGGAAGCAAACCGCTGCTTTGGTTGCGGCGGAAATAATGAAGCCGGGATGCGGCTGGTGTTTGATCTGGACTTTGACGCAAAACGGACCCGCGGGCGTTTTGTGCTGGGGGCGAACTACGCCGGCGGCGCAGGATTCGCCCACGGCGGGATCATCGCGGTGGTGCTGGATGAAGCGATGGGCAAAATTTCGAAGTTGACGGAAGAGAAGGCGGTGACCGCTGAGTTGAACGTGGTGTACCGGAAGCCCGTGCCGGTGGATCGGGAAATTGTGGTGGAAGGCTGGCAGGAAGAAGAGAAGGGCAGAAACCGGTTTCGCGTGGGAGAGATTCGCGACGGGGAAGGCAACCTGCTGGCGCGGGGCACGGCGCGGTTCGTAGCGATTGACCATGAACAGTTTGAGCGGGCCCGCTCGGCTCAATAAAGATTTTGAGGATTTCCAAATTTTTCAGAGGAGAAGGAATATGCAAGCAAAGAAACCGAACGGCAGCGGCAACGGTCATGGCGGAAAGGCCAAGGGTTCGAACGAATGGCGGGTGAAAGTCGGCCTGGCGGAGATGTTGAAGGGCGGCGTGATCATGGACGTCACGAACGCCGAACAGGCACGCATTGCCGAAAAGGCGGGAGCTTGCGCGGTGATGGCGCTGGAGCGTGTGCCTTCGGACATTCGCAAGGAAGGCGGCGTAGCGCGGATGGCGTCCATCAAAGTGATCCGCGAAATCATGAAGACAGTGACCATCCCGGTGATGGCCAAGGTGCGCATCGGGCATTTCTCGGAAGCCGAGGTGCTGCAGGCGCTGGAGGTGGACTTCATTGACGAGAGCGAAGTGCTGACTCCAGCGGACGAAGAGAACCACATCTGGAAGCACGACTACCGGGTGCCTTTTGTGTGCGGCGCACGGAACCTGGGTGAAGCCGTCCGGCGCATCGCGGAGGGAGCGGCGATGATCCGGACGAAGGGCGAAGCCGGCTCCGGCAACGTGGTGGAAGCGGTACGGCATATGCGCACGATCGTTTCGCAGATGAAGAAACTGACCACGCTGCGCGACGACGAGTTGATGCGCGAAGCGAAAGAAATGGGCGCGCCGCTCGATCTGATTCGCGAGATCGCGAAGACGGGGAAGCTGCCGGTACCGAATTTTTCGGCGGGCGGCATTGCGACACCAGCGGACGCGGCGCTGGTGCGGAAGTTGGGCGCGGAAGCGGTGTTCGTCGGCTCTGGGATTTTCAAGAGCAGCGATCCCGATGCGCGCGCGAAGGCCATCGTGAAAGCGACGACGCACTTCGAAGACCCGAAGGCGATTCTGGAGGCTTGCGAGGAACTTGGCGAAGCGATGCCCGGAATCGACGTGCGGCAACTGGAAGAGAAAGATCTGCTCTCCACGCGGGGCTGGTAGGGTGGGCTTTGAAGAGTCGCGCTAAAAGCCTCAAGAAGATTGATTCCAGGGAAAAAACGGCCGTGCGCAGTATGGCAAAAATCGTGCTTGCCCGGCCGCGTCATTCCAACCCAGAAGGAAAGCGGAAGGGACACGTGACGATCGGAATCGTGGCAATACAAGGTGATTTTGCGGCACACGCGGCGATACTGCAGGAATTGGGCGCGGAGACGGTGGAAGTGCGCAAGGTGCGAGATCTGGAAGGGTGCGACGGGATCGTGCTGCCCGGCGGAGAATCTACCACCCAACTGCAATTCTTGAAGGAAGAGGGCTTGTTTGACGCCATACGCAAGTTTTCGCGGAAGGGCGGCGCGATTTTCGGGACGTGCGCGGGAGCCATTCTGCTGGCCAGTGAAGTAAGGAATCCCCCGCAGGAATCACTAGGCTTGCTGGACATGACAGTTTTGCGAAATGGTTATGGAAGGCAACTGGCGAGCGACGTGTTTTATGGGCCGAGCACACTGAAGCAAGAGCCGCTGGAGATGGTGTTTATCCGCGGGCCGATTATTGAAGAAGTGGGCGAGGACGTCACCGTGCTGGCCCGGCACGAGGGGAAAGCGGCGCTGGTGGAAAAGGGAAACATCCTTGTGGCGACCTTTCATCCGGAACTGACCGACGATACTACTGTGCACGAGCACTTTCTGCAGATGGCGGTGAAGGGTACGGCCAAGGCAGCCATGGCGCGATAGGGCACGAATTGCAATTCAGTTTGGCTCTGAGAAAAATGGACCACAAGGGAAAAATACGGGTACTGTTTGTGTGCATCGGGAATGCCTGCCGCAGCCCGATGGGCGAGGCCATTGCGAGGAAAGAAGCAAACGACGTAATAGAAGCATCGAGTGCTGGGTTTTATCCGATGGGCATGATTCCAGAGATGACGCAAACGGCGCTCCAGCGGAATGGCTACTCCCCGAGCGGGTTACGATCGAAGGGTCTGAGGGAGATTCGCTCCGAGGAAATCGACCTGGTGGTTAATCTCAGCGGATACACGCGGGCTCAGTCGCTGGAAAAGTTTGTGGAGGTGGAGAACTGGGAAGTTTCAGATCCCCATGGCGCGGACGAGACCACTTATCAGAGAATTTTGGAGGAGATACAGAGGCGCGTGAGGGAGCTGGCGCAGCGTTTGCGAGAAGGGCAGCACGCGGCAGTCTAGGGCGAGCAGAGGAGACCAAGTGCGACGTGAGCAGACGAGTGTATCGCAGGAAGATTACCTGAAGGCGCTTTGGGAGATGCTGGAGGAGAACCAGGTGCCGATCAGCGCGCGGCTCGCGGAAGAATTGAACGTGACGCCGCCGGCGGTGACCGCGGCGCTGAAGCGCATGACCCGCGACGGCCACGTGAGAATCGAACGCGGCGGGCGCATCCACCTGACGGCCCAGGGGAGAAAGAATGCGCAGCACCTTATGCTGCGTCACCAGTTGGCGGAGATGCTGCTGACGGAAGTGATCGGATTGTCGTGGTCCAAGGCGCACGCCGAGGCGGAGCGGATGGAGCACGCGATCTCGCCAGAAGTGGAGGCGCTGCTGCTGAAGCGGTTTGCGGCGAGGAAGACTTGCCCGCACGGTGTGCCCATGAACGGCGGGATTGCACAACTCCGCAAGCAGGGCGGCGTGCTGCTTTCCGAGTTGAAGGCCAAAGAGAGCGCCGAGATCATGTGCGTGTACGAAAAGGACGAGGGTTTTTTGGAATTTCTGGAAGGCCTGCGGCTGCTGCCCGCGACGAAGGTGGAAGTGCTGAAGCGCGAGTACGATGAGACGATGACGGTGCGCGTTAGTGGACGTACGATGCACTTAGGCAAACCGGCAACAACCCGGATCTGGGTGAAGCGCCTGGCCGCGTAATTCTTCCCGCTTTGCAATTTCCGCTTGAATTGTCCCGCCAATGTGTCTAAGGTACTTTCACTCTTCTCGGCCAGACCCTGTTTGGCCTCAAAAATTTAACCTAGTGAGGTTTGGATGCCAGGAAGTCCAGATTCAGGAACGCGCGCGAGCAGGCCGCGGAATCACTGGATCCTTTATGTATTGATCGCATTTTTCGGTGGCCTGCTGACGTTCGCCGGGGCGCGAGCCCAACAGCGGGCAACGGATGATGCGACGTTTCGAAAACTGATTGACGGGTATTGCGCGGCGTGGAGCACCGGCGATCCGAACAACGCCGCGAAATATTACGCGAAAGAGGACGGGCCGGTCTTTTACGATCTGACACCTTTTTCCTACAGCGGGTGGAAAGAGTATGAGGCGGGCGTGCGAAAGGCACTGCTGGACCAGGCGCAGAGCGCTTCGTTGACGGCGGGAAAAGAATTGAAGGTGACGCGGCACGGAAACATCGCCTGGACCACCGTGCCGATGCGCTTCTCGGCAAAAATGAAGGATGGCAGGACGATTGATACTCCGGTGCGGTATACGGGAATCTGGGAAAAAAAGGGGAAAAGCTGGGTATTGGTACACGAGCATCTTTCCGCCCCGCTCGGCGGATAGTTGTTCCGTTAAGAAAGGCAAGACCGATGAGGAAGACGCTTCAGCTTTACTGGATTGCGGCTCGGGGTTACCGGTTGCGGCCGTGGGAGAGCCCATACCTGCAATGGCGGTTTGAAACGTTTCTGGGAAAAGAAGCGGCCCACATGACCGCGACGAAATTTTTTCAGCTGACGTGGAAATACCGCGATCAGTTGCAACGGTTCGCGGACTGGTCCGCCGAACGCCGACGCGCGCAGCGCCGCCACGCCTGAAGTCACAACCCGATTCCATGAATTTGAGGACGTGAGCGCCCCTAGGCACTTCGTGTGCTCTCGCGGGGAGTATACTGTCTGCAGGAGGAGGATCATGAGCGATCTGAAGGTCCTCCAGAGAACGGAATCGCTGCACGAAGCACACTGGTGGGAGCCTGAAGGCGGTGGGCGCGTGCATTGCTTCCTGTGCCCCCGACATTGCCACATTCATCCGGGGCAATCGGGATTCTGTTTCATCCGCATCAATCAGGGCGGCAAGCTCTATAACCTCGGGTATGGAGCTCCGGCCGCGCTACAAGTGGATCCCATCGAAAAAAAACCGCTAAATCATTTTTTGCCTGGAACGCGCGTGTTCAGCATGGGCACGGCCGGCTGCAACATGGGCTGCTTCTTCTGCCAGAACTGGGACATCTCCAAATCACATCAGGATCAGGTAAGGTCGCAGCCCGTGCCGCCGGAGGAAGTGCCTCTGCTCGCATTGAAATATGGATGCGACTCGATCGCATTCACGTATAACGAGCCGACGATCTGGGGCGAATATGTGATTGATATTTGCCGTGCGGCGAGCGGTTACGGACTGAAGACGGTGATGGTGACGAACGGCTATATCACCTATGAGGCATTCCACGACATATACGATCATGTGGACGCGGCGAATGTGGATTTGAAGGCGTTCACCGAAGCGTTCTACGGGAAGATTACGCTGACGCATCTGGAGCCAGTGCTAAAGACGCTCGAGTGGCTGAAGAATGAGACAAACGTGTGGTTCGAACTTACGAATCTGATGATTCCGACGCTGAACGATGATTCCGGAGAGACGCAGCGATTGGCGGACTGGGTGCTCGCTCACCTTGGCCCGGATGTGCCGCTGCACTTTACGGCATTTCATCCGGATTTCAAGCTGCGAGACAAGCCGGCCACTCCGCCCGAGACGCTGCACCGGGCGAGGGAAATTGCGCTGAAGGCAGGACTGCACTTTGTGTATGAAGGAAATATCTACACTGAGGCGGCGAATACGTATTGTCCCGGGTGCCGGGAAGTGCTGATCCGGCGGTCCTGGCACGAAGTACGGGACAACCGGATGAGGAACGGTGCTTGCCCAAAGTGCGGACTCTCGATTCCCGGCGTCTGGGGCCGGCATTCCTCTATCTAGCTCACCCCTTCAGGGGTGAGGTTTTCTCCTGCGTGGGCAGGATCGCGATGTTGTCGCGAAAACCCTCAGGCCCTGCCTGCCGCAGGCAAGTTCAATGGCCTGAGCTCCAGACGAAGAGCTATCGCCTGGTGAGTTGCGCGACGAAGTGAAGCTTGCGGCTGAAAAGCAACGAAAACGGGAATGGATAGAGAGGAAGAGCAGTGGAGAGTCTCGCGGCCTCCAGCCCGCATTTTGCGAAGTGTTGCTCCCACTGTTGGAGAGACTGATAGTTGTATGTCAGAGTAACGCCGTGGGGACGATTTCCTATCCAGTCCATGGCGCGAAGCGTGGCGTGATCGAACGAAGTTTCACTCAGGTGGTCTTTCAGGATGATGTGGGAGCGTGACACGCGCGCAGCTTCGCGCAGGAGTTGTGTGACGTCGGTCGTGTGGTGAAGCACATCAACGAACAGGCAAACGTCAAACGATCGATCGAGAAAGGGTAGATGCGTGCCATCGAACGCGCGGCACGGGACCTGGCACGTTGGCCGGGGAATAACCTCCACGCCCTCGATGGCGAGCTCGGGCCGGCGCTGCGCGAGCAATCCGGCGATCGTGCCATCACCGCAACCAATATCGAGGATGCTACGAGTCTCGCATGGAATCAGCGGTGCCAGCGCGTCCGCAAGCACCCGACCGCGGCGGCCAAAGACGAGGGCGTGATGGCTGCGGGCGATCCATGACAACGGCCAGGGCGTGGGCGGGGAAGTCATCGGATCGGTGACGCCAGCAGGCTTTTCAACATTTCGTAACAGAGAATCCATTTCGCCATAAAACGAATAGTGTGGGAAACTGCGATGCGGCAGTCTCCGAATAGAACTTTAGCACACGGAATGCAGGAGGACATTGAGGCGCAATGACCGATTCGGCGCAGAATGCGGCAGGGCCGGGAATCGATCCATGGGAAGCGGCGTATCTGCGGTTTGAAACGCCGGAGGAAGAGATCCGGAAATTCACGGAAAGATTGCACAGGCTAGGAGTGGGCGAGTGGCCCCGGGAAACAAACGTGGTGGAGCTGTTTTGCGGGCGCGGGAACGGATTGCACGCACTGGCGCGACTCGGATTCCGGAATATTGAGGGAGTGGATCTGTCTCCCCGATTGCTGGCGGAATACACGGGAGAGGCCCGGTGCATTGCGGGAGATTGCCGCAAATTACCGTTCGCCGACAACAGCAGAGACGCCGCGATTGTGCAAGGCGGGTTGCATCACTTGCTGGTGCTGCCGGATGATCTTGAACGCGTTTTCGCCGAACTGCGGCGGGTGCTGCGGCCCCAGGGGCGAGTGATGTTCGTGGAGCCGTGGTTGACGCTTTTCCTTCGCGTGGTGCACGGAGTGGCGCAGCATTCGCTGGCGCGGCGCATGTCCGTCAAATTGGAGGCGCTGGCTGCGATGATTGAAAACGAGCGGCAGACTTACGAGAATTGGCTTGGGCGCCCGGAAGAAATCTCACAAGTGACCCGCCGGTATTTTCAGCCGGAACATGAATCGTTTGCCTGGGGAAAATGGAATTTTGTGGGTCGTGTGCGGCCCTGAATGACGCCGCCGTGTCAGTCGCTTTGTACACCAACTGCCCGCCTCGGCGGGCGGGGCCCGGTGCTTCGGCAGTTCTCCTACAGGCCGGATCCCCCGGCAAACGTGATTGGCGGAAACAGCGTGTCGGGCGAGACGGGGCTGATTGGCAGGCCCTCCGCCTCCTGTTCTTGCCCATGCTGGTGCCGGGACCGCAGCGCATGAATGCAGATGCGTCCGACATAGTAGCCACTGTAAATAAGGTTTCCACGCACGACGTCGCTCTTATACACCAGCACCTGGGTGCGGAGGTAGCGGACCAACCGGGAACGCGGGCGAATGGGAATCAGGGGATCTGCGTGAGTGTACTCGGTCCGGGAATTCGCGCAGGTCGCGAGTTGCACCACGGTCAGCCTGCCGTCGGTGAGCATCTCGTCGCCGGTGGCGTTCACAAACGTGTCGTGCAGCTCCGGCCGGGGAAGAAGTTGCACGGACTTTACGCAGCCGGCAAGCGTCAGGTCGCGCACCAGCATGTTCACGCCATCGTCGAGATTGCGGTCCAGGTGATGAATGAATTTATGTTGGGTGATGGAAAGGACCGCGCTGGTCTCGCGCGAATAAGCGCCCAGCCAGGCCTCTTGACCGAGAACGGTTCCGGCCTCCCCCCAAAGGCGGAGGTGGTCGCGCCGGCTATAGCTGTTGAAGCTCTTTTGCCATGTAACTTCCTGGCGCTGCCCCTGCAGGTATTGGGTGGTAATCGGCGCGCTGGGATAGTTGGAGAGGGTCAGAAAAGCCCGAAATTCCTTCAGCACGCTGCGCGTCGAAATGCGGTCACCGTTCATCCAGCCCGCGGTTTGAAACGCCGAATCCATCTGCTCGCGTGAACCCAAAAAAAGGACATTCACCAGATCGGCTTCTTTTCCCTTGCCGGTGTACGTTCGCGTGGTGTTTTTTTGCAGCAGCATCTCGATGTCGCCGCGCTCGATTTCGTCCATCTGGAAAGACACCGGCGGAAGCTCCGGCTGGTCGCCCACAAAGAGCGGAACATTCAATCGCAGACGGAGGTCGGTGCCCGGTGGCAGGTAAATTTCCGGCTCTGGAAGAACGGTAAAGAGGCGATAGACAATCAGGCTCGGGGCGCTATAGGGATTAAACGACGGCAGATGTCCCAGTCCGTCTGTGATGCGTCCCTGCGGCGTGTACGTGGCCAGGATGCCGCGGATTTTTCCGTTGCGCACGGTTTCCCGCGCATTGTCCACTTCCACAACCTGCGAAGCGATTGAAAGCGTGGTTCCATCGGCGGTAACGATGCGGTCGAAAATGAGTTCCAGCGACGCGGTTTCATGGACAATACCCAGGCCAACTTTCCGCGCGGCTACCACCTCGCCGTCCACTTCCAGACCCGCGGGAAACGCCGGCGCGCCGTCGCAATCGGGGGACTGGATGAGAATCGCGCGAATCAATGTGCCTGGCTTGGAGCTGTAGGACGCAACCGGGTCGAGAAGGCGAACCCAGAAGGATTTTCCGGAAGGAATACGATCGCAATTTGCCTGCGCCGGACGAGCCGATCCGAGCGCGAGCACCAAAAGCATGAATGCAGCCGTGACCAACCCAGTACTGCAAACCGGGGTATGGCACAAATGACAGCCGATTCGAAGCCTGATTTTCGACAAAACTTTCATCCTCTACACACTTCGCAAAGTGACAGCTGACCTCTCAACTTAGTTTGCTGCTGGGGGCAAAAGAGTTGGCTCCAGCGTGAAATATTTTTCTTATTGAGCAACTGGCTGAAAGGACAGGTGGGTGACTCTCAAGCCCGGGCAATTGGCGTTCGATTGCGATTCTACAGCAGTGTCTTGGCCCGGGCAGGCGTCCGGAATCCTCTCAGTTAGACTACGGTTGAAGCGTTCCAGGTTGCCGACAAATTTTTCGATGTCCCGCAGCGAAACGGCTAATGAGGTTCCTTGATCTGCGTGGCCGACCCCACTTTGACGGTGCTGCCATAGCGCTTGTAATTGGAGTAGCGGATGGTCATGCGAATGTGCACGTCGCCCGAGCGAAAGTGGAGATAATCATCAGCGCGGGTGTAAACCGGAAACCAGTAACCTTTCTCAATACTCTGGCGATAGGTGCGGAACCGCGGGAAGACGTTTTCATTATTTTTGTTGATGATGTCTGGAACCGCCTTGCCGTCGGACATCACGATTTGCAGGTCGTTGTCGTCCACCCACACGCGTCCCTGAAAATACCGTTGCTTCTTCTCGATGGTCTTCGGGGCAACGTCAAAAATGTAGCAGGAAAGTTCGTCCACCTGCTGGCGGCCGACGTAGGTGACGTTGTACTTGGGCAGGTCTTCGCTGTTCAACACAAACGGCTGGACGTTGCGCACGTCATCGAGGTCCTGCTCGCTCAGCATGATGCGCTGCAACGTGGGCTGTGGAGCCGAGGTGACCTTCTCAAAGCGTTTGCCGTCCGGCGTGAAAACGATTTCACTGGTCATGCGGTATTCGCCATCCGGACGATCATCGTCGTCAATCGTCTGGATGGAGAAGGTCTGGGTGTAGGTATAGTTGCTGCGTTCAAGCTTGAATTCAGACTCTCGCTCCGAGAAGCGCTTGACGATCTGGTCCACTGGCTGTTTGGGGGGCTCATTCAGGATGGGACTGTCGCCGGGGGAATGGATCGACTGCGGCGGCGGGGCGGAATGGTACGTCTGATTCGTGGCAGGCGGCGGCGGCGGCGGCGGCGGAGCCTGCGTGCGCGGAGAAGGAGGATGAGGGAGTGGACCGGGGTCTTGCGCTGGAGCAGCGGTGCTCAGGCCGAGATAAAGCACGCCGGCAAGCAATAGCGGCATATTGTAAATGAATTGTCTGGTCGTTGGAGACACAACAAACCTCACTAAGGGATCGTTTCTATCCTTATAGAGTTTACCTTAACGCGGAGGGTTGCATGGCGATCAGGTGGAGCGCCATTTAAGGAAGACCGCGGCGAGCGGAGGCAGGGTAAGAGCCAGCGAATAGCGCCTGCCCTGCCAGGCGTGTTCCCCGGCATTCATGCCCCCGAGGTTGCCGACGTTGGAGCCGCCATAGCTGGCCGCGTCGGTGTTAAGAACTTCTTCGTAATGCCCGGGGCGCGGAACGCCGATGTGGTAGCCATAGCGGACGACGGGCGTGGCATTCAGGATAACGATCAGCAAGTCGTCGGGATTCTTGCCGCGCCGGATAAAGGAGTAGACGCTGTTGTCGGAGTCGTTGGCGTCAACCCATTCGAAACCCTGCCAATCGAAATCAACCTGATGCAGTGCGGGTTCGCTGGCCAGAAGTCTATTGAGGTCGGCGAACAGCCGCTGGATGCCGCGATGCGAATCATATTGGAGCAAATGCCAATCGAGGCTGTGGGTTTCGCTCCATTCGTTGCGCTGGGCGATTTCCTGGCCCATGAAAAGCAGTTTCTTGCCGGGATGTGCGTACTGGTAGGCGAAGAGCAGGCGGAGATTGGCGAACTGTTGCCACATATCGCCCGGCATTTTGTGGAGCAGCGAGTTTTTCCCGTGAACGACTTCGTCATGGGAAAAGGGAAGCATGAAATTTTCACTGAAGGCATAGAGCAGCGAAAAGGTGAGCTTGTTGTGCTCGTAGCGGCGGTAGATGGAGTCTTTGGAGAAATAGTTCAGCGTGTCGTTCATCCAGCCCATGTTCCACTTCAGGCTGAAGCCGAGGCCGCCCAGATACGTGGGCCGCGAAACGCCCGGCCATGCCGTGGATTCTTCCGCAATGGTGAGGGCCCCCGGAAAGCGCAGATGCACGACTTCGTTGAGGCGCTTGATGAAATCGATGGCGTCGAGGTTCTCCCTGCCGCCGTAACGGTTGGGGACCCACTCGCCTGGTTTGCGCGAATAGTCGAGATACAGCATGGACGCGACCGCATCCACACGCAGGCCGTCAATGTGGTATTTGTCCAGCCAGAACAGCGCGTTGGAAATGAGGAAGTTCACTACTTCGTTGCGGCCATAGTTGTAGACGAGCGTGCCCCAATCGGGATGCGATCCCTGGCGCGGATCGGAGTGCTCGTAGAGGTACGTGCCGTCGAATTGGGCGAGGCCGTGAGTGTCGCGTGGAAAATGCGCGGGCGTCCAGTCGAGGAAGACGCCGAGCCCGGCCTGGTGGCAGCGGTCAACGAATTCCATGAAGTCGGTGGGAGAGCCGTAACGGCTGGTGGCGGCAAAATAGCCCAGTGTCTGGTAGCCCCACGAGCCGTCGTAGGGATGCTCCATGATCGGAAGTAGCTCGATGTGCGTGCAGCCAAGTTCCTTGACGTATGGGATGAGCTGGTCGGCGAGTTCGCGATAGGTGAGCCAGCGATTGTTTTCTTCGGGCATGCGCCGCCAGGAACCGAGGTGCACTTCGTAAACGGAGATGGGCTGCTCGAGCCAGTTTCTGTTTGCGCGGTGATTGAGCCAGTCCGCGTCCTTCCAGGAATGCTTGTCCAGCCGTGCGACGACCGAACCGGTGTTCGGCCGCAGCTCAGAGCGGAAGCCGTAAGGATCGGCCTTCAGCGGAAGAATGTTGTTTTGCGGGCCGACGATTTCGTATTTGTAAATGACCCCCTCGTCGAATTCAGGAACGAATAGCTCCCAGATGCCAGAATTGCCGCGCGAGCGCATGGGATTGACACGGCCATCCCACCCGTTGAAATCACCGACGACGCTTACACGTCGGGCATTCGGAGCCCACACAGCGAAGTGGACGCCGTTTACGCCTTCCAGCGTTTTGACGTGGGCGCCGAGTTTTTCGTAGGTGTCGTAGTGGCGGCCTTCGCCCATCAGGTAAAGATCGAATTCGCTCAGGAGATAGGTGAACGCATAGGTGTCGTGCGTTTCCCAAACGTCGCCGTATTCGTTGCGGAAGCGCAGGCGGTAGCTCGACGGCGCCGGTCCGACTTCGCTCGGAATGGGAAGTGTTGTCTCAAAAAATCCGGTCTCACGCAGTTGGCGCAGAGGTATGGGACTAGCCTGGCCTCGCAGGATAATTTGCGCTTCGACAGCGCGCGGCTGAAACGCGCGGATGGACCACAGCCGGCCCTTCGGCGAATCCACGGGATGCGGTCCAAGGAGGCCAAACGGATCGGCATTGCGCGCGGCCAGCAAGGAGGAGACGCGCGCGCTGAAGTCGTCCACGGCCTCAGGTTTCGCTGGAGAAGGGGTCAAGTCAGGCACGGGGCCATTCTAGCGGAAGCCACGCGCACGGCCAACCTAGAATGCCGCTGAAAGGGACGGAAGCAAACTTGCCGTATGGCGTGGTGCAGGATAGAGTTGGCGAGCGACGGAAGGTCCCGGAATACTTTGATGATTGTAAATCGTTGATGCGGAGAGAATCTGTGAAACGCAGAATCGCCTGGGGCGCGTGGATGGTGTCGGTGATGGGAACTACATTGGGATGGAATGTTGTGGCGCAGGATCGTTCACAAGCGCGTTCGATGGTGATTACGCGGGAGGGGATCGTGGCCGCCGAATCCCCGCAGGCGGCACAAGCGGGTGTGCGTATCCTGGAGCAGGGCGGAAATGCCGTGGATGCCGCCGTTGCCACGAACGCGATGATGGGCGTTGTCTCGCCAATGATGAATGGAATCGGCGGAGACCTCTTTGCCATTGTTTACGACGCAAAGGCCAACAAGCTGTACGGGCTGAATGCCAGCGGCTGGGCACCGAAAAACTTGACTCCCGAACTGCTGAAGAAAAAAGGCCTGCGGGATATGCCGCAAACCGGTGTCAACACGATTACCGTCCCGGGCGCGGTGGATGGCTGGCAAAAACTGGCGGATAAATTCGGTCGCAAAAAATTAAGCGACGACCTCGCCCCGGCCATTCGAGCCGCGCGCGCCGGCTTCCCCGTAACGGAGTGGGTGGCGATGTATTGGAACGGCGCCGCAGACTATCTGCGCGGCGACGATGCGGCGGCAAAATTGTATTTGCCGCAGGACCGCCCACCGAAAGTAGGCGACATTTTTGCGAATCCAGACTTGGCGTGGTCACTGCAACAGATTGCCGCGCACGGCCGCGATGCTTTTTACAAAGGGGAGATTTCGAAAAGGATTCTGGAGACGATCGAGCGCCACGGCGGTGTGATGACCTCGCAGGATCTCGCGGAATATTCCAGCGAGTGGGTGGAGCCGATTTCGACCACCTATCGCGATTGGACGGTCTACGAGCTGCCTCCCAACGGGCAGGGACTCGCCGCGCTCGAAATGCTGAACATCATGGAGACATTCCCTCTGGGGCAGCAGAAAGACTACGGCTATGGCTCCGTAAACGCCCTGCACGCCATGATTGAGGCGAAAAAGCTGGCGTACGCGGATTTGAAGAAATATATTGGCGAGCCCCGCGGCCAGAAATTGCCGGTGGCCGCGCTGCTTTCGAAGAAACACGCCGCGGCGCGCGCGAAACTGATTGACCCGAACCATGCGAATTGCGATGCGAGCGCTGATCTCCGAGTAGGCAACGACACTACGTTCCTGACCGTGGTGGACCGCGACGGCAACATGGTTTCCCTGATTCAGAGCAATTTCAACGAATTCGGCTCGGGGATTGTGGCTCCGGAAACCGGGTTCGTCCTTCACAACCGCGGCGCGCTGTTCACTCTAGAAACCGATTCGCCGAATCTGCTGGCCGGCCACAAGCGCCCGCTGCACACGATCATCCCCGCCTTTGCGCAGAAAGGCGAGACGCGGGTGGCGTTCGGAATCATGGGCGGCTGGAACCAGTCGCAAGCCCACGCCCAATTCATCGCCAACATGGTCGATTTCAAGTTGAACATTCAAGCAGCGCTTGAGGCGGCGCGGTTCACGAAACGCACCTTTGGCGGCTGCGACCTTCAGATGGAAAACCGTTTCTCGCAGAAAGTGCGCGACGATCTGGCCGCCAAAGGCCACAAAATTGAAGTGATGGGCACCTTCTCCTCCGCCATGGGCGGTGGGCAGGCCGTCATGCGCGACTTCTCCAAGGGCATCAACTACGGCGCTTCCGACCCGCGCAAGGACGGAGCCGCTGTACCTGAGTTACCAGTTGAATAGACTGCTCATCAATATATAGGATAGTACTCCCCGCGACCGGTACGCGCGGGGGAGTACGGCAAAAGAATTCCGCTGCGGTGTGCGGATTGTGCACATGCGTTCCTACTCCTGAGCCGGGAACCCGACGAGATGGCAGTTAAGTCTTGTCTTATCAATGAGGTACTGGTTGGCGCCACTGGCGAGCCAGTTGCACATCAGAAGGCCTCCATGGTGGAACTGATCTCAGATAGCCCAGTGCGAGGGGGAGGATCCCGGGTTATGCAGGTGCCAAAGCGGTTGCTAGTAAAGTTGCAGGTGGTCGCCAGCTTGGGTCTCCTGGTCCTGGCATGCGCGCCCAAAAGCCGCGCTCAGAGCGATGACGTGGCCGGCCAGTATGTGTGCTCCGAGGCCCGAGTTGCCGGGAAATCCGTGGCCTGCACCGCGCCTCCGCTTTCCTTGAAGAGCGATGGAAAGTTTGAACTGAAGGGGCGAGAAGGCGAGTACCTGGTCAGCGGGAACTGGGTGGAACTGAACGGAACGGTCCTGAAGTCGCGCGCGAAACGGGAAGCGGGCCACAAAATCGTGTTCCGGTTCACCAATAGCATGGGCGCCTGCGAAATGATTTACGAACGCCGTGTCGCCGAAATGGGCAAAACAAAACTAGGCTGATCTCCCGTAGCGGCCTCTTTGGAGTGCGGTAGCTCAGCTGCCACTTTTACACACCAAAATTCTCCACAAACTGATCCTAACGCCCCGCATTCCTGTCAGCCACTGAACTCCCGCCGCTCCTACTTTTTCTCCATCAGTTCTTCAAAAAGCTTCAACGGGTCGGGCGCGTAGCCACTGTATGATGCCCGCTTCCGAATTATGCTGAATTGAGTCTCTTGGCCAAAACACAACTGCCGCAGAGAGCAGTTCGACTGCGCTGTCACCGCCGAGGCCTAGAAGCGCCGGGCTGTGCGCCATTCAAGCCGCTCCTAGCGACACTACTGCCTCAACACTCATCCAGACGAGCGTCAGAGTTTGAATCCAAAGCACACGGCGAAGCATTTCCGGTGGGATGTCCGTCTCTTCGGCAGGCATACTGATATTATGGCGAATTACTACACATGATGCAGATCGTCGCGACGTGGGGAGAGATTCCAGTGAAGGCAACCAGACTCGTCATGTTGGCGGCTTTGCTTCCCTTCACTGGAAACGCTTTCGCGCAATCGGTGGAGAAGGAACCTGCCGCCATCGTGGAACTTGGTGGAGCGGGTAACTGGAATGTCAAAGATGGTGGCTCCGCCTTTGGCCCCACTGTGGCGGTTGAAGTCACGCCGATAGAGAAGTGGCTGGAACTTGAAGCGGGAGTCACACCGCTTTTCAGCAGGCACACGACTGAATGGGATATCGACCTGCTATTCAAGAAGCCGTGGACGCTCTCGAAAAAAGCGGAATTTATGATAGGCGCTGGTCCCCAGTGGGTGCATACGAGGAGAAACGGTATGACGACGAACTCCGTCAGCGGTGAAGCCGTACTAGATTTTATGTTCTGGCCCTCCCGGAAGCATCGATTCGGTTGGTACGTCGAACCGGGCTACGAGTACAACTTCGGGCGGGGGCATGAGCAATCACTCGGCATAAGCGGCGGTTTACTGATAGCGATTCGATGACGGAGTGGAATACACCTCGCAAGACAAGTCCCAATCACAGCGCTTAGGAAGCCGGCGGGCCAGGCCCGGTGCTTCAGCGGCAAAAGGCACAAGCAGATTTTCTCGCACGGCTGAACAAGAAGCCTAGGAAAGTTTTCCTGTTCGCAAAGGCAAACACGGTGTAGCGACGGTCCGCAGGGAGTTTTTCGAGAAACGGTTTGAGCCGAGCCAGAAATTCGGCCGGCCCCGCAAACGCCTTACTGTTGAAGCAAGGAAATTGCAAAAGAATTGATCTGAGCTTTTCGTCGAGCGGCTCGATGGCGTGCAGGGATTCGCTCATCACCGGGTCGGCACCCGCCAGGGCACGCTCGTGGCTGATCTTCTGCGGGGTCTTCAGCGCAAACAGAAAATCGGGTGGGGTTTTTGCGTACCCCCCTTCACCGTGGAGATGGCGGGAAAGCGGTAAAGGGTGACGTTAATCTCAACCGCATTGAACGCGCCGCGTAGTAGGAAAGCTAGTCGCGCGCTAGTACGCCCTTCGAATAAAAGGTCTTTTCCCAACCTTTGGGAGCAAAAGAGGAAGTTCCCAGGCGCAGAAGAGGATTCGGTTTGCCGCTCATGCGGAGAATGATACTTCAGCGGCGCACGAGAGTGGGAGCAGGCAAGCCAACTTGGTATGCCGCGGCGTGGCTCAGGGCAGAGGCGCATCATAGGCGGCCGCGGCGATTTCACCCAGGGCTTGCCCCGCAATTTTTTGGGCATTGTCCGGGTCTGAGGCCATGGAGGTGTGATTTACGTATGCGGCAAATGCGAGCGTCTTGCCGGATTTCGTTTGCACGTAACCCGCAAGGCCTTTGCCGTTAAGCATCAGGCGAGAGTTGAGCTTGTCTTCGGCGGCAAACGTTCCCGTTTTCGCGAACACGTGCCCCGCCCCAGGATTGTCTTTTTGAATTTTCGCCAGCGTCCCGTCTTTTCCAAGAATCGGCAGGGCATTAAACAGGATGGGGAAGTCCGGCCTGGTTTTCCAGTACGCAAGATAGTGGCACATGAATTCGGGGCTGAAAAGATCGGCCCAGTCGCCGCCCGCCCCGTCGCCTTGCGATGCGCCGGTCAGATCGAGCTTCGCATCGGTCAGGAATGTATGTTCGATCCTGAAGCCGGCGGACAGGGGATCTTTGACATCCTTCGCTACCAACAGCCCGAGAAAATACGGCCCCATAGCGGCGTGCAGATTCTGGCTGACCTTCAGGGTGATTTTAATCTCCTCGCTAAGCGGGGAAGAAATATGCTCGGCCACCTGATTTTCCGGGATGTAGAAATGCTGGAACGAGGAGAAATCTTTGCTGACCGCCGACGATTTCTTCGGCTTGATCTCGATCCCCCTCGCTTGCAGCGCTTCCCGCAGAACGGCGGTTGCAAATTGCGTGGGCGAGGGAATCTGGTAAGCCAACGTGTGCAAGCCAGTGCCCTGCGGAACATTACCGGAGAACGTGATTTCCCACGATCCATCGGCCCGCTCGGCGGGGTCCATGGCGTCAAAAAGCAGTTTGGAGTTCGCCGGACCCGTGGTTAATGCGTTGATGAAGTGAAAATAGGAAGTCTGCGGCGAAACCCCGAACGCCACCGGATCGCCGACTTTTTCGCCGGCCTTGGCCGTGAGATCGAGGATGTTGTCGTTGACGATAATGGACGACAGGGTTACGCCAGTGCCGCCCTCGTGCTCGCCGTCGGGCATTAGGCTCGCGTCCACGTAAACGCGCCCCTCGATTTTACGAATTCCTTTGGCGGACACTTGCGCGGCGAAATCCTTGATGACGGCCAGCGGATCGCCGGGGAGCGCGGGCCCGTTGTAGGAGTGGTCGTCATCCATGAAGGCAAGCGTACCGTCGGGTTGGATGCGATTCGAAAGATTGGGATCTCCGCTGGCCACCAGGATGAGGTTTCCTTTCAGGGTCCCGTGCTTGTCGATCGGGCCGGTGCGATAGAGGCGTGTGTGATAGCGATAGTCGGGGCCGAGTTTCGCGAGCACCGTGCCTTCGGTAAGGAGCTTGGTGGTCGAAGCAGGAACGAAAAGCTTCTCTGCATTCAGAGCGTAAACAACCTTGTTGGTTTCAAGATCGTAAAATTCAATGCCGAAATTCGAGCGCGCAAATTCCGGCCGTGCCATCACTTTCTGGATGCGGGCTTCGAGCGAATCCGGAGATTGCGCCCAAGCAGAGGTCGTGCAAGTGGCCAGGGACAGTAGTGCGTACATGATTCGGATTCCAGCAATTCGCAAACTAGATTCTCCTTTAAGCTCATGGGTAACGGCTAATGGCTGAAAGCTGTCGGCTGTTACCTCATTCCCAAGTTCTCAAACGGCACATTCAGGATGCCGTACTGCTTCCAGTCTTTGTAATCGAAATGCCACCACTCGTCCTCGTTCACTGTGAAGCCTTCCGATTCCATCGCGCGCCGCGACAAGTCGCGATGCCATCGCTGCAGCGAAGTACCGCCGGGGAAATTGGGAAACGAGCGCGGCGACATTTCGTCGTATAGCCCGGGCATTTCGACAGACTGCCCGGTCGAAATGTCGTAAAGCGTCAGGTCAACGGCACACCCGCGATTGTGCTTGGAGGCTTTTTGCGGATCGGCAACAAAAATCCTCCCTTCAGGCGGCGTGGCGTCCCAGAAGATTTTCGTCACATACCACGGTCGGTAAGCGTCGTGTATTAGCAGGCCGTAGCCGAGCGGCTGCAACTTGTGCAGCACCCGAACCAGAGCCTCGGCAGCGGGCCGCTGCATGAAAGCGCGAGCCTGGGTGTAAACGGGTGTACTCAGAAAGTTCTTTAGGCTGGCGTAGCGAATGTCGAGATGAATCGCGGGATCCAGACTCGCCAGTTCCACCAGATCGGGTTTGCGGAACGGACCAGCCTCCGCAGGCGGCGACAGCTTCAGTGCTTTCTCTTGAAGTTCAGCTACGGGCTGCGTTGGAGTGACATGGTAAAAATTCGAGGCATTCGTGCCTGCGTCTGCACGCAGATACGTGTTCTTCCCCTCGAGTCTGGCCAGCAGGGAACCGTTGCTCACCGATCCTTGCGAGTGAACCAGGATTTCAGAGATGCTCCCGCCTTCTTCGCTCTTGGGTAAAATTTCAGCTTTTAGGCCGCGTTCTTCAAATGTATAAAAGGACCCGTTGCTTGTCTCATTTAACGCCCACTCATGATCTTCGTACCGCCAGATCAGGTGCGCTTTCTTTTCCAGGATTGTGAACGTGTCGTTGCCGTATCTGTAAACGCCTACCAGTTGCTTCCATTCCGCGGACACGTCGGGGGGCTTGGGGCCGGGGAGGAGGGAAGCTGTTGTGGGTTTCGAACCTGGCCTCGTTTGGGCCGGAACAAAATGACTAGAGCAGGCGAGGAGAGTCAGGCTGAGGAGACGCCGGAGAGTTCGAGTCACGGGCAGAATGATAGCTGATACTCGGGCGTCACCGGAAGATAGCTCCGGGGAAGGATGTACAATCCACAAACAAAAAGAGGGCGCAGCGAGCTGCGCCCCTACAGCCGAAATTGGCTACTTCTTTGCGGTGGCGACCGATTCGTTCAGGCCGGGGGCAACTACGGGATTGAGGAACGGCATCATCGCGCGCAGCCTCAGGCCGATCTGCTCAATCTGTTGCTGCTGTTCGGCTTTGCGGCGGGCCAGGAAATTGTGGCAGCCCTTTTCGTTTTCTTCAATCCAGGCTTTCGCGAAGCTGCCGTCGCGGATGCCGGCAAGAAGCTTCTTCATCTCCTCACGCGTCTGCTGCGTAACGATGCGCTTCCCAGCGTGATAATCGCCCTGCTCGGCGGTGTCGCTGACGGAATATCGCATGTAGCTGAGCCCGCCTCGATAAATCAGGTCCACGATCAGCTTCAACTCGTGCAGGCATTCGAAGTAAGCGACTTCGGGTTGATAGCCCGCCTCGACGAGTGTTTCAAACCCCGCCTTGATCAGTTCGCTGACGCCGCCGCACAGAACAGCCTGCTCACCGAAAAGGTCGGTTTCCGTTTCTTCGGTAAAAGTGGTTTCTAGAACGCCCGCGCGCGTGGTGCCAAGTCCCTTTGCGTATGCCAACGCTTGTGCCTTCGCGTGACCGGTCGCATCCTGCTCCACGGCGATCAGCGCGGGTGTGCCTCCGCCCTCCACAAAAACTTCCCGAACGCGGTGCCCCGGCGCTTTCGGCGCAATCATCGTGACGTCCACGCTCTTCGGCGGCTTGATGGCGCCAAAGCGAATGTTGAAGCCATGCGCGAACATCAGCGTCTTGCCAGGTGTCAGGTGCGGCTCGATCGCTTCTTCGTAAAGTTTCGGCTGGCGTGTGTCAGGCGCAAGAATCATGATCACGTCAGCCCATGCCGCGGCTTCCGCGGGAGACTTCACGGTCAAGCCATCCTTCTCCGCTTTCGCGCGCGAGCTGCTGCCCTCAGGCAATCCAACCATCACGGAAACTCCGGAATCGCGAAGATTGAGAGCGTGCGCGTGTCCCTGGGAGCCGTAGCCGATGATCGCGACCTTCTTGCTTTGGATGAGCGTGAGGTCCGCGTCTTTGTCGTAATACAGGTTTGCCATTTCGTTCCTTTCGTTTGGGCCGTGTCTTGGCCGAACAAGTGGCATAGACTTTAGCCTGCGCTACAAATTCGGACTATTTCGCCGTTGCTTCGGGCGCCGGTGTTTCCGCCGGGGGACGCAACAGATCATTGCCGCGCGTCATGGCGATGCGCCCGGTGCGCGCCATTTCGAGCACGCCAAAGGGGCGCAAAACTTCGAGCAGGCCGTCAATCTTGTCCACGGTTCCTGAAACTTCCACGATCAACGATTCCGGCGCCACGTCCACCACGCGCCCGCGAAACACCTTGATGAGTTCCATCAGATGCGGGCGGTTCTGCTGGTCGGCAGCAACCTTGATCAGCGCCAGGTCGCGCTCGAGCATCGGGCGATCCGAAATATTTTCGGCCAGCAGCACGTCCACGAGTTTCTCGAGGCTGGCTTCGAGGCGAGTCGCGCCGCGCTCGTCAGTATGAGCGCAGATGGTCATGCGCGCGATCTCCACATTTTCCGTGGGGCCGACTGTGAGTGAATCAATGTTGATCGCCAACCGCCGGGTGAGCGACGCCACGCGGTTCAGCACGCCGGGTTTGTTCTGCACATAGGCAACGATAGTTTGCATGCGTTCCTCAATTTCTCCCGGACGGGATCTACGGCTCCGTCGCCGTTTCAACCAGCGGATTATTTGGACGGCGAATCATGTCGTTCAGGGCGGCGCCGGCGGCCACCATCGGGTAGACGGAATCTTCCTGTTCCACGCGGAAATCAATCAGCACAGTCTGGTCCGACTTGCGCGCAGTTTCGATCGTCGGCACCACATCCTTACGCGTGGTCACCGTTTCGCCGTGGATCCCAAACGAGTTTGCCAGAGCGGCAAAGTTTGGCGCAACCAGCGGCGTGGCGACGTAGCGCTTGTCGTAGAAAAATTCCTGCCACTGCCGAACCATGCCGAGGTAACCGTTGTTGATGATGGCGATCTTGATGTTGATCTTTTCCTGAACGATAGTTGCCAGCTCGCACATGGTCATCTGGAAGCCGCCGTCGCCCACAACCACCCAAACCTCCGCGTCCGGCCGCGCCATCTTGGCGCCAATCGCGGCGGGAAGAGCGAAGCCCATGGTGCCGAGCCCGCCCGAAGTGATCAGCGTGCGCGGCGCGTTGTGGTGATAATATTGCGCTTCCCACATCTGGTGCTGGCCAACGTCGGTGACCACGATGGCGTTGCCCGCGGTTACCTTCCATAGATCGTTGATGACGTGCGCAGCGTAGAGATGCCCGCTGTCAGGTAGGGATTGAATGTCGCGGACCGCCGAATCTCCCTTCGAGCTTGTGATATGAGTCATCCATTCGCTGTGATCGCGCTCGTGAATGTGCGGTAGGAGCGCGGCGAGAGTTTCTCCCGCGTCGCCGATGATGGCGGCGTCCACCTTCACGTTCTTGTTGATCTCCGCGCGATCGACTTCAATGTGAATCTTCTTCGCGTTGCGCGCGTAGACTCGCAAGTCGCCAGTGACGCGATCATCAAACCGCATCCCGACGGCGATAAGCAAATCCGCTTCCTGAATCGCGTTGTTCACCCAGGCTTCGCCGTGCATGCCCATCATGCCGAGGTTCAGCGGATCGCTGGCGGGGAAGCAGCCGATGCCCAGAAGCGTCATGGCCACGGGAATGTCACTGGTGTGAACGAACTGCTCAAAGGTGCGCATCGCACCGGAGAGCATGATGCCGCGGCCCGCCAGAATCAGCGGCCGCTTGGCCGAATTCAGAAGCTCAACCGCGCGGTCGAATTCTTCCTGATCGTGGTTGTTGCGCTGCCGCTTGACCGGCAGTCTCGGGGCGCTGGCCTCCCAGTCGAATTCCGCCGACGCCTGCTGCGCGTCCTTGGTGATATCCACCAACACAGGACCAGGACGTCCCGAATTCGCGATGATAAACGCCTCGCGCACTGTGCGCGCAATATCTTCCACCTTGGAGATCACCACATTGTGTTTGGTGATTGGCATGGTGATGCCGGTAATGTCCACTTCCTGAAACGCATCGGAACCGAGCAGCTTGCTGCTGACCTGGCCAGTGATGCAAACAACCGGCGAAGAATCGAGCATCGCGGTCGCAATCCCGGTAACCATGTTGGTGGCGCCCGGTCCGGATGTGGCCATCGCTACGCCAACGCCGCCGGTGGCGCGCGCGTAGCCGTCGGCCATGTGCGTCGCGCCCTGTTCGTGGCGCACCAGAATGTGGTGCAGCTTGGACTTCCCAAGCGCGTCGTAGACGGGAAGAATCGCGCCGCCCGGATACCCGAAAATGTGTTTCACGCCCAGGCGCGTGAGCGTTTCGCAGAGTATTTCCGCACCTGTCAGTTTCATAGAGTTCTCCCGGGGGCAATCGGAGCATTGTCTGATGTAAAACCTGCCGGCACCGTGGTGATGGCGCCCAGCGAAGATGAGGAAACGAGCGCGGCGTACTTGGCGAAGACCCCATGGGTATAACGCGGCTTTGGCGGCTTCCAGTTGGCCATGCGCTTCTGAATTTCGGCGTCGGTCAGGGCCATGCTCAGGGTGCGCTTCGGCAGATCAAATGTAATCTTGTCTCCGTCGCGAACCGCGGCAATAGGCCCGCCATTCGCGGCTTCGGGAGCAACATGGCCGGCCATCAGCCCATGCGTTGCGCCGGAAAAACGTCCGTCGGTGAGTAGGGCAACATCGTCGCCGAGCCCTGCGCCAACAATTGCGGCGGTGACGGCCAACATTTCGCGCATGCCCGGTCCGCCGCGCGGCCCTTCGTAACGAATCACGACCACGTCGCCGGCCTTGATCATTCCTTTGTCCACGGCGGCAAACGCGGCTTCTTCACTGTCAAACACCCGCGCCGGCCCGGTAAAATGCAGCGTCTTGTGCCCCGCAACTTTGACCACGCATCCCTCGGGCGCCAGATTCCCCTTGAGAATAACTAGGCCGCCCGTTTCCTTGAGTGGGTTGCTTTTGCCGCGGACGACTTGCTGTCCCAAGGTTTCTTTAGCGCCTGCGGCTTCTTCGGCAAGCGTTCGTCCGGTAACGGTGAGTGAGTTTCCCTGGAGCAGGCCGGCTTCAAGCATGCGCTTTGCTATGAGCGGAGTGCCGCCCGCTGCATAAAGGTCGGTTGCGACAAAACGTCCTCCTGGTTTGAGATCGGCCAGAATCGGCGTCCGCGAGCTGATGCGGTCAAAATCGTCGATCGAGAGGGGCAGCCCGGCTTCCCGGGCGATGGCCAGCAGGTGTAAAACCGCGTTTGTTGAACCGCCCGTTGCCGCGACGCCCGCGATCGCGTTTTCGATCGAGGTCTTGGTGATGATTTCTGAAGGCGTGGTGTTCTTGCGCAGCAAATCGAGCGCGAGTTCGCCGGCAAGCTCTCCGGCGTGGGCCTTGCCCGCGTCGGTGGCAGGCACGCTGGAAATTCCCATAGGCGCGATGCCCAGAAATTCGCACACCAGAGCCATTGTGTTCGCAGTGAACTGCCCGCCGCAAGCGCCGGCGCCGGGGCACGCCGCGCATTCGAGTTCCTTCAGTTGCGCGTCGTTCATTTTTCCGCGAGCATGCGCGCCGACGGCTTCAAATACGTCTTGAATAGTGACGGAGTGCCCTTCGTACTGGCCGGGCGCGATAGATCCACCATACAGAATCAAGCCCGGGATATTCAGCCGGGCCAAAGCCATGGCGCCACCCGGAATGGTTTTGTCGCAGCCGACCAGAACGATCAAGCCGTCCAAAAGATTGCCGCGGGTGACGAGTTCGATTGAGTCGGCAATTACTTCGCGACTGATCAACGAAGCGCGCATCCCTTCCGTGCCCATCGTGATGCCGTCGGAAATGGAAACGGTGTTAAACTCCAGCGGCGTGCCGCCAGCGGCGCGGATGCCGTCGCGGACGTGAACGGCAAGTTCGCGAAGATGGTAGTTGCATGGGCCGATTTCGATCCAGGTGTTGGCGATGCCAATCAGCGGCTTGGAAAAATCTTCATCCTTCAGGCCGGCGGCGCGCAGCATGGCGCGCGCGGGGGCGCGGTGCGCCCCATCGGTGAGAACGCTACTGCGGGGTTTCAACAAGCTGTCGGACACTTCCGCATCCCTCCTCAGAACCTTGCCCACCCATCAAAAACAAGGGCGGCCATCATCCACAGATGGATGATGGCCCCGAAACACATTTCGGATGCAGCTGACTCCCCGCCATCACCCGCCTGCAAAACTTCCCATGTGGCACACGCTGATTTGCAACATCGAGTCGATCGTCGGGCACAACTGCAGCGATGCAGCGGGCCGTAACGCTACCGCCCATGGAACTACAAGGATGAGCGAATTGGCTGAATCAGTCAAATTAATAGAAATGCTAAACAACATAAGCGTAACGTATGGCAGTTTCTGTACGTCCCACGGTCAACGGCAACTCTCGGAGACAGGCCCGGTAAGCCAATGCCGGGCGGCGAAGTATAATGTTTGTGCAAGTACCTCGGCAGAGGCATCTACTTTCGAACGAGGAGCATCCATAAACCCATGGCAATTCAGGCTTCGAAGGCTTCGCCGGTGCGTTTGCTGAGCAGTTCTTACGAAGAGTACGTGAACCCGCAGTGGGTTGCCCTACTGAACGTCCTGGACATGAACGTCCGCTACCAGCGTTGCGCCGGCAGTGAACTTTTTACCAATGACGGCCGGCGCATCCTGGATTTTCTTTCCGGTTATTGCGTCCACAATACCGGCCACAACCATCCTTATATAGTGCAGGCGCTCAAAGATGAATTGGACAAGAGCGGTCCGGCCATGCTGCAGAGCCACGTGCCGGAAATCGCCGGGGAACTCGCCCAGCGGTTGTGCCAGCTCGCTGGTGGAGGATTAAAGAAGGTTTATTTTGGCAGCAGCGGCAGCGAAGGCGTCGAGGCGGCCATCAAGTTTGCCCGCGCCACCACCGGCCGCACCGGAATTGTATATGCCAGGAGCAGCTTTCACGGCCTTACTGCCGGAGCTCTCTCTTTGATGAACGACGCCTTCTGGCGCGACGGCTTCGGGCCGCTTCTTCAGGACACGGTGGGCGTGGAGTACGGCGACGCGAGTGCCCTGGAAAGTGCCTTGCAGACCCGGCGCCACGCCGCTTTGGTGCTCGAACCGGTGCAGGCCGAGGCGGGTATTCGGGTTCCTTCGAAAGCGTATCTGCAGAAGGCAGAGGAGCTTTGCGGGAAAACCGGAACCTTGTTTGTGATCGATGAAGTGCAGACGGGCATGTTCCGCACCGGGACGTTCCTCGCTTCCCACCAGTTCGAACTCCGGCCCGACATCGTGGTTTTGGCGAAAGCGCTCAGCGGTGGCTTGATGCCCGTCAGTGCCGTGCTGATGACCGACAAAATCTATCACGCTGTGTATTCCTCCCTCCGTCGCGCGATTGTGCACACCTCCACGTTCAGCGAGAACAGCCTCTCGATGCGGGCGGGTCTCGCGTCGCTGGACGTGCTCGAATCCCAACAACTCGGGCCGCGGGCAATGGAGCTTGGCGAGATGTTCCGCGCGAAATTACGCAACCAACTGGCTCCCTTCCAAATGGTAAAGGAAGTCCGGGGGATGGGCCTGCTCTCGGGTATTGAGTTTGTGGCCCCCCAAAAGATGTTACTGCGGGTTCCGTTCGAAGCTTTTCACCGGATTCATCCGGCAATGTTCGGGCAAATCGTGGTCATGCGCATGTTCCGCGATAACAATATCCTCACACAGATCTGCGGCAACAACTTCATGGTGCTGAAAGCGGCGCCGCCCCTGGTGGTGAAAGAAGAGCAGCTGGATGAGTTCGTGGCCGCCATTCGCAGCGTGGTGGAGCTGGCGCACACTTCGGCAGCCTTCTGGACCGAAGCGCTGGGTCTCGCGCGCCGGGCCGTGAATGTCTGAATTCGATTTCGCAAAGGTCGAATCGCCATAAGAAAAAGCGCGGGAATGGGGGCTAGGAGTGGTCTCCGGCAGAGTAAACGTGGATGTGTTTGTTATTGGTGGAGGACCGGCCGGATTGGCCGCCGCTATCGCGGCGCGCCAACGAGGAATGTCCGTCGTGGTGGCTGACGGCACCGAGCCTCCGATTGACAAGGCCTGCGGCGAAGGCTTGATGCCCGAAACGATCGCGGCATTAGGAGAACTCGGAGTCGAAATCCAGCCTGACGCCGGATATCGGATTCGTGGGATCCGGTTCCTACAGCAAGAGACACAGGTTGGCGCGGGATTTCCGCAGGCTCTCGGTGTCGGCATCCGGCGCACAATTTTGCACCAGTGGCTGATCGCCAGGGCAGAAGAGTGCGGGGTGCGATTGATGTGGAGGACCCCCGTTTCCGCGATTACGAAAATCGGGGTGCAGTTACCCGCGGAATTTGTAACCTCCACTTGGATTGTAGGCGCCGATGGCAGCGGCTCGCGCGTTCGCCGGTGGAGCGGCCTGGATGCGACGGCCCGGCAAAATCAAAGATATGCCACGCGACGGCACTACCGCGTGTTTCCCTGGACCGATCACGTGGAAATTCATTGGGGACGTCGGGCCCAGGCTTACGTGACCCCGATCGGACGCGAAGAAGTTTGCATTGTCGTGATGGCCATGCGCGCCGTGGACGCCTCCGTCGATTCCATGTTGCGAGATTGCCCGCAACTGGAGCAGCGCCTGTCAGGCGCGGGCCTTGTCAGCCGCGAGCGAGGCGCGGTCACGCAGATGCACTCCCTTCGCGCAGTCCATTCAGGCAACGTTGCGTTGGTTGGAGACGCTTCCGGCGGCGTCGATGCCATCACCGGCGAGGGTTTGCGCCTCGCCTTCCGGCAAGCCATTGCGCTCGCGGACGCCATGGGGCGCGACGACTTGCGGAGTTACGCGCGGGCACACCGGAGACTGGCACGGAAGCCCACGCTTATGGGAGAGTTGCTCCTGACGTTGGCAAGGAAGGAAGGGTTGCGGACCCGGTCCATCCGAATACTTGCAAAACGCCCAGAACTTTTTGCGCGCTTGCTGGCTGTTCATACCGGGGGCGCGGCATTGGGAGACTTGCTCTCCGCAGGCGCGCACCTTGGATGGCGGTTCCTGACCACTTAGGAGAGCAAGCAACATGCGCATATACGGTTGGAAGTCGGCGACGGCGTCGCTGGGAATTGCCTTCTGCGTTCTGATCCTGCTTTCCGCGGCGCCGGCTCCTCCGCTTCCGCAAGCCACGCAGGCTGCAGTCCACGAAATTTCGCTGGCAGTCGACCCCGCTCAAACCAAACTTCACTTCAGCGTGGACAGCACGCTGCATATGGTGCACGGCACGTTCACGGTGAAAAGCGGCTCGCTGCAATTCGACCCGCAAACGGGAAAGGCCAGCGGCGCCATAGTGGTTAACGCCGTCAGCGGAGAAACAGGCAACAATTCGCGCGACCAGCGCATGCACAAGGAAATTCTGGAGAGCTGGAAGTTTGGGGAAGCGACCTTTCGCCCCATCCAAATTGATGGGCACGTATCCTTCACTGCGCCGTCGGACTTCAAAGTGAAGGGCATCATCACGCTGCACGGCACGGATCACGAACTCGTCGCAGACGTTCACTCCGAATTCACCGGAGATCGTTGGAAGGGAACCGCCAAATTTGATGTTCCCTACACCAAATGGGGCATCAAGGATCCCAGCAATTTTCTGCTGAAGGTGAGGCCGGTCGTGAACGTAGAGCTTGAGCTGGCCGGAATGAAAGTGAGCACGCAGTAAATGTGATGGGAATCACACGCGTTTTTTCAGCCTGCGCCGGGTTTTCATTTGCATATCCGCCGGGCTTCCCGCATCATTGATAGTTTGGGTTACAGCTCTCCTGCCGGATGGCTGTGCCTTGTGTGGTCGACCTACGAACTAACTGAGGAAATTCATGGAAAAGCCAACAAGTATTGCCGCGCCGAAAGGAAAGCTTGGAGTGCTGCTGCCGGGCATGGGCGCGGTTGCGACAACATTCATGGCCGGTGTGGAACTTGTGCGCAAGAAGAAAGCGCAGCCGGTCGGCTCGCTCACGCAGATGGCGACCATCCGCCTGGGGAAGCGCACCGACGGACGCTCGCCACGCATTAAAGATTTTGTGAAGCTGGCCAAGCTGGAAGACATCGTCTTCGGCGGCTGGGATATTTTTCCAGACAGCTCGTACGAAGCCGCCGCAAAAGCCGGGGTTCTCGATCCCCATCACCTGGCGATGGTGAAAACGTTTCTCTCCAGGATCAAGCCGATGCCCGCCGCCTTTGACCGCGAATACGTGAAGATGCTGGATGGAAAGCACGTCAAGAAGGGCAAAAACAAGTACGAAATTGCGCTGCAGATCAAGGACGACATCGCGAAATTCAAAAAAAAGAACGGCTGCTCGCGCCTGGTGATGCTGTGGTGCGGCTCGACGGAGATCTTCCTCACCCATGACGACGTACACTCGACCCCCGAGAAATTCGAGAAGGCGATGAAGGAAAATCACCACGCGATCGCCCCGTCCATGCTTTATGCTTGGGCGGCAATTACTAGCGGCATCGCTTACGGAAACGGCGCGCCGAACCTGAGCGTGGATATTCCCGCACTGCAGGCCCTGGCTCAAAAGCACAACGTGCCGGTTGCCGGAAAAGACTTCAAGACCGGGCAGACCCTCATCAAGACCGTTTTGGCGCCCGCCTTCAAGGCCCGCATGTTGGGATTGAACGGCTGGTTCTCCACCAACATTCTCGGCAACCGCGACGGCGAAGTCCTCGAGGATCCCGGATCCTTCAAGACCAAGGAAGAATCAAAGCTTGGCGCTCTCGAATTCATCCTGCAACCGCATCTCTATCCGGAGCTGTACAAGACGATCCACCACAAGGTGCGCATCAACTACTACCCGCCGCGCGGCGACAACAAAGAGGGCTGGGATAACATTGATATCTTCGGGTGGCTCGGCTATCCGATGCAGATCAAGGTGGACTTCCTTTGCCGCGATTCGATCCTCGCGGCCCCAATCGTTCTCGACCTGGTTCTGTTCCTCGATCTCGCGCAGCGAGCCGGGATGCGTGGCATCCAGGAATGGCTCAGCTTCTACTTCAAGTCGCCGATGACCGCACCGGAACTCTACCCGGAGCACGACTTGTTCATCCAGCTAATGAAGTTGAAGAACACGCTGCGCTGGATGGTAGGCGAGGACCTGATCACCCACCTCGGTCAGGAATACTACGACTAGAGCGAATTTTTCCTGAACGATTCCTACCGAACCGTACCCGACAATTGTCATCCTGAGCGTATCCGGCAAGGATAGCCGAACAACTTCAACCTAAGAATTATGCAAGTTGTTCGAGTTGGAGAGAAATTAGCACTTGGGAGCAGGGGCCGGGTGATTTTCTACAAACTCTCCGGCTTCTCCCACTTGCCCGATTGCACAGACCGGAACAACGCCTCAATCACCGCCGTGTTGCACACCGCATCTTCCATCGAGTTCGGCACTTCCTGATTTTCCCGGATCGCTTTCGAAAACAGGTCAGCTTGAATTGTGAACTGATTGCAGATGGGCAGTGATTCGGCAACCTGACTCGCGCCGGCATACAGATCCTTCCCGTCGTCGATAAAGATCCGGGATGGCTTGTCGGTTGGCGCGTTAAACGGGATCTCGATGTCTAGGCGCCCTTCCGTGCCGAGGAATTGCATCCGCTGGTAGTAGATAAGTTGCGTGGAGACCGTGAAAATGCACTGCCCCGCCGCAAACTCCAGAATGGCGGATGTCAGACGGTCAGTTTTGAAACTCGGATCAAGTTCCATACAAGCCAGGACGCGGACAGGCTCCTCGCCAAAAATGAACCGCGACATCCGAACCGGGTAGCAGCCGATATCCATCAGCGCCCCGCCCGCAAGTTCCACCGAATTCCGCACATTCTCCGGATTCACGTTGAAGTAGCTGAATAAGCAAACGGCCGAGCGAAGCTTGCCGATGCGTCCTCCGCGCACCAGTTCTTGCGCGCGCATCCACTGCGGATGGCTTCGCACCATGAATGCTTCGCCAACCCTCACCCCATACTTGTCGCGAGCCTCAAGCAATCGCCGCGCCTCCGCCACCGTCCGTGCCACCGGTTTTTCACATAGCACATGCTTTCCCCGTCGAGCCGCGCGAATGGACCATTCGACATGCAAGTGGTTGGGAAGGGGATTGTAAATCGCCTCAATTTCCGGATCGTTGATCAATTCCTCGTACGATCCATAAGCCCGAGGAATGGACAACTCCTGAGCGAACTGCCGCGCCTTCTCCAGCGAACGCGAAGCCACCGCCGCAACCTCCGCCAGCTCGCACTGAAGCATGCCCGGTACCGCACGCCGCCGGGCTATGGACGCGGCGCTCAAAATCCCCCATTTCACTTTTTTTGTCATTGGTTCCCCGGTGATGTCAGAATGCAAGAATCTTGACCAGCAATCCCGCCAGCGCCCCGCCGGCCAGCGGCCCGAACACGGGAATCGCCGCGTAGTCCCATCCCGACGCGCCCTTTCCCGCGATCGGCAAGATTGCGTGAGCGATTCGTGGCCCAAGATCGCGCGCCGGGTTGATGGCGTAACCTGTCGGGCCGCCGAGCGAAAGCCCAACGCCCCACACCAGGCTGCCCACCAAATACGGCCCCAGTCCGGCAACCGGACCCGTGGCCGCCACATTCTTCGAAAAAATCGCGAAGACGACAAACACAAGAACGAATGTGGCGATGATTTCGCTCAAAAAGTTCGCAGGCAAGTTTCGAATTGCGGGAGAATTGCAAAACACCCCCAACTTCGCGGCTTGATCGGGCGTCTCTTTCCAATGCGGAAGAAAGTGCAGCCAGACCAGCGTCGCTCCCAGAATTCCGCCGAGCATTTGCGCGGTAAAAAAAGAGAGCAAATTCGAGAAGTCCCCGCTGCGAATCGCCAGGCCGAGTGTCACCGCGGGATTCAGGTGAGCGCTGGGACTCCCGCAGGCGATCGCGGTGAAGACGCCGGCGATCACGGCCATCGCCCAGCCCGTCGTAATAACAATCCATCCGGAATTTTCTGCCTTCGATTTTTTCAGTAGCACACCCGCAACCACGCCGTCACCCATCATGATCAGCACCAGCGTGCCCATAAACTCCCCGAACCAGGGTGATAGCATTTAGAACTCCTCGCGAGGTTTTACCCCATTCTATTTCCCACAGTTTCGCGCAAAGAGCAAACTGCCTGATTCACGCTCGATCCCTAAGAATTCTTGCGGTGTCTATTCGAAGGAAGTTTGCCACCCACGCCGCGCAACAATCAAACGCGCGCGGCGGCCGCTTTGCGGGTTGGCAAGTTGATCTCGGCCACGAGTTCGGTCCCCGTGTCGGCAGACGACTTGATGAAAAGTTCTCCACCAACAAGGCGCAGGCGCTCCCGCATGCTGGTCAGCCCGATTCCACTTGGCGCGGCGGAAGTATCGAAGCCAATTCCATCGTCGGCAACGCAAAGGCTGATTGTTTTACCGCACATGGCAACTTTCACAAAAGCCGTCGTGCCGCCGCTGTGCTTCACAACGTTGCTCAGAGCCTCTTGCGCAATGCGGAACATGCACAGCTCCACCGGTTCAGGCAGACGATCCACCTGGCAATCCACGCTGAGCTCGATTGTCAGATGATACTGGGCCGCCAATTTGTCGCAAAGCTCTCTCAGCGCCGAAGCGAGCCCCAGATATTGCAGCCGCGAAGAGTGCAAATCGTGGGAAAGCTTGTGGATGCTGGTTGCCAGTTCGGTGGCCAGTTGAGAAATCATGTCCGTCAGTGCGCTGGACGAATCGCTCGGCCCGCTCGCCATTGTTTCGCGAAGCACGCACAAATCCGCGGCTATCGCAGCCGCTTGCTGTCCAATATCGTCATGGAGTTCCCGGCTGATTCGGCGCCGCTCATCTTCCTGTGCTTCAATCAGGCGGCCGGTCAGCGTGACCAGTTCCTGGTCGCGCTGTTTCAGGGGGGAAATGTCTCGCAACATCCCGATGATAAACGGCTGGCCGCCGTCCTGCGGTTTCAACAGCGAAACGCTCACCCGTCCCCACGCAATCGTTCCATCTCTCCGATAGAACCTCTTGTCGATTTGGTAGCTCGAGCGCGAGCCGGCGCAAAGGTCCCTCAGCAGCGGCGCTTCGGCCTCGAGATCTTCTGGGTGAGAAAGCTGCGCACAGCTCATTTGATGCAACTCCGCTTCGGTGTATCCAAACATGGCGCAAAATGCCGGGTTCACAATCGCAAGTTTTCCGTCAAGCGACTCCAGCGCCACTCCGACCGAAGCCTGCTCAAACAACTGCCGAAAACGATTTTCACTTTCGGCCAAGGCCTCCGACGCGAACTTGTGTTCCTGGATCATGGCCGCCAGTGGTATCAACGGAACGATCAGCAGGATCCAGAACAACTGCATGGACTCGACTTTTGCGATCGAGGAATCCTGCGTGAATGTCCCGTCGCCGCGGTAGGCCCTCCAGAAAGAAACGCAGACAATCGTCGCGATTGCCAGGCTGTTGCCTGCGGAACCAAACCGGATCGCAGCCCACAGCAGCAGAGGCAGGGAAATCAAGAATGTTGCCGGCTCCCAACTCGGGCTGGCATACCCAGATCCAAAAATCAGGTAGCCGGTCGCCAACAGCAGCCCCGCCAGCGCGAACGCCTCCGCCAACCGTTTGGACTGCCATGTTCGAATCCAGAAACGCCAGCGCGATGCCAGCTGCAGAATCACTGGCACGAACACCAGGAACGACACCGTGTTCGTCAGCCAGATCCGGCTCAAGGAAGGCCAGAAACTAGGCGGCCAACCGTACAGCCGGATCGTTTCCTCCGGACAAAAGTTGTTCACCGCACTTACCAGGCCGAAGGCCGCAAAGCCCGGCACGAGAAGCGCCACCCCCAGGAAAACCAGCACATCGTTCAGGCGATCAAAGCTGAACAGAGAAGGTTCCAGTCGTTTCAGAATTGCCGCGGCGGTTAGTGCAAGAAAGCTATTGTGGCCGATCTGAAACGCCAGCCACATGGCTCCGAGGTGATACGTCCAATGCACTAATATATGCGCTGGAACCATCGCGAGCAGATACATCCACCAGCGGCGCACGGGAGTCAGCAGCAAAGCCGCGACTAGAACGGCGTTGGATGGCCAAAGCGCTGCCTTTGTCGAGCCGCCAAACCGCAAATTCATGCTGGTTATGGCAACGACGTAATAGGTGACGGCAACGATCAGCAGGCTGGCAGCCACTTGCGCGGCGTTTCCTGCGAGCGCAGCTCGTACTCTTTCCAGGGCTGCGGAAAGGGAAGAAGTGAAATCCTGGGAGGCTTCGCTCGGCAGCGCGACGCTACTCAGGGAAGACGGTTTTTCGAACTGCGGAGTATCCGGTGGAAGCATGGTCGCAGTCCTGTCCACACAATCTGAATCAACCAACCACTCGCACCGAATCTAGTGGCGCGGATTTTACAGAAAGCCGGGTTTCAAAACAATTGCAAACAGCGGAGTATAAACGCCCCTCCACGTCGCCCCAACGGGGGTAATGGAATACCGCAATTCCAGCTCAGACAGCTGATTCTGGTCCCCCACATTCAAACATGGTGACCGTACTCTTCAGTACGAGAATGCCCCTGGGGGGACTTGGCGGAGATGCAATGGAGTCCCCGTGGTGACGCTCTTTAGACGCTCTTTAATCATAACTATCGGGCGCTC
Source organism: Acidobacteriota bacterium (assembly GCA_013289665.1). Taxonomy (GTDB): domain Bacteria; phylum Acidobacteriota; class Terriglobia; order Acidiferrales; family UBA7541; genus Acidiferrum. Next base: position 365,915 of record JABCZN010000001.1, read on the forward strand.
GCAAATGGATGTAAAATCGCGATTACCGGAGAGCCGGCCTGCGCAAGCCGGCGGCTCCTTCCAAGCCGCGGCCCGCGCCCTGCGCTGCCGGCGCTTGGCATTCGAGCGAGAGGCACGCCATGTGGATTTTTCGTGCTTTGCGGCAGACCAGCCTGATTCGAACCGCGCTGGCGATTTACTTTTCCCTTTTTGCATTTTCCCCTCAGTCTCTCCACGCTCAGCAGGACGGTTCATCGAGCGGTGCAGCGCCAGGCTGGCCAATGCACAATTCCGCGCCGTCGCATGGGCTTCCCGACGCGATGGGCGCGGCACCGCTGAAGACTCCGGAGAATAATGGATCTTGTTTGCTGTGGGCGGCCGTCCTGGCGCCGCCCAACGCCGTCAGCACTGCCACGCTGCAAATCCCGGGAAAAGCTCGCGGCGAATACGATAAAGGGTGTGGCGACTTGCGAAACAGGAAATTCGAAAGCGCCGAAAATCATCTGCGCAAGGCGGTGGAGCTGTATCCCCGGTACGCGGGCGCACTAGTCCTGCTGGGCCAGCTGCTCGCGGTCCGCAGCCGGGTCGAGGAAGCGCGAGGCGTGTGTTCTCAGGCCTCCACCGTGGATCCGGATTTTGTCCCGGCTTACCTCTGCCTCGCGGACGTTTCCGGACAGCTTCGAAACTGGAATCAGACGCTGGAGTTTGCGGATCACGCTCTCAAGCTTGATCCGGTGCAGAACTTTTACGGTCACTTTTACATGGCAGTCGCGCAATTTCATCTGAGTCAATTGCCGGGAGCGGAGAAAAACGCCTTGCAAGCAGTTGACGACGACCATCTCCATCGTTTGCCTCAGGCGCACCTCTTGCTGGCGCAGATCTATGGGACCAGGCACGACTTGAAGAACGTCGCCACGCAGCTTCGGGCCTATCTCCAGGTCGCTCCCAATTCCCAGGATGCTCCCGATGTTAGGAAAAGACTGGAAGATCTCGAAGGCCAGATTTCGAGATAGGCGGATCAATCCAATTGCCTGGGCGGAACAGAGGCAAATTGGGGTGAGATGGCGCGCTTCAGAAATTATTCATCTTTACCGAGCCGGCGAAAATAGTTCCGTCGGCGACTATTCCTCCCATTTTGCGCGCCGCAACGCCGGCCAGCCCCACCGAAGCGCAACATTTGCAAGAGGGACAATTCGGAATGCAGCCAAACGGGCGGGGAGTGATTTTCGTTCCCGGACGTGTTCCCCGGACTGCGGGGGGATGCGCAGTTGTTATTGCACATAAATGTGCATTAGCATATAATTGCATAGGAGTGTGCATATGTCGGAAAAGCTCTGGGGTGTGATCGTCTCCGATGTGGTTAGCTCAAGTCGAACCCAGGACCTGCGTTCTATGCTCAGTGCGGGGCTTCGGCGCGTCACGGCCGCCCATCTCGGGGAAAAGCGTATTCGTTTGCCGTACGCCGTCACCGCCGGGGATGAGTTTCAAACCGTCGTAAGCGACCTTCGCCAGATCCCCGGACTCCTGTTTGATTTGCGAAGGCGGATGCGCCCGCTGCGCCTGAGGATTGGAATTGGTATCGGCCGCATCTCCGGGCCTCTGCGACCGCCCGTTAATCAACTGGGCGGGCAGGCCTTTGAATTCGCCCGGACGGCGATCGGGGTGACGAAAGAAGGGCACTTGCATTCGGGAAAAGTTACCCGCTTTCGTTCGGAAAACGAGGAATTTGATCTGGTGGCAAACCTCGTTTACAACCTCCAGGATGCCTTGGTGGGCCATCTTTCCGAAAAGCAGTGGCGTACGGTTGATGCGTACCTGGCTAAAGGGCGTGTGGACCTCGCGGCAAAGGTTCTCAGGATCAATGCATCCACGGCCTCGCGAAACTTGAGCCGCAGTCACCTCTGGCAGACTCTGGAGATGATGGATTCGATGAAGAAGATCATAGGGTCGCACTTTCAGCGAATGCACGAGTCCGTCAACTATGAAAGGATTGTATGAAATCATGCATGTGTTCCTGACCTGCTTTCTTGCCCTGTACCTCGCTCATCTGCTCACAGATTTTGTTCTGCAATCCGATCAAATGGTCACCCGCAAGAGACGCGGGGCGGCCCTGGCGTACGCCGAGCATGGTGCGATTCATTTCTTTGCCGCCGCGGTATTCCTGGGATTTGCGATCCCCGGGCTCGCGGTCAGGATGGACTTCTACGGCTTCGTTCTTGCCTTGACCGTAGTCCATCTAGGCATCGACTGGCTGAAACTCCGTCTCGTCAATTCCGGCATGCTCGAAGACAGTGCGGGGACATTTTTGGGCGACCAGGCGTTGCACACGCTAACCGTTTTCCTTACAGCCTGGCTGATCGCCCGGCCCCCGTTCTTGACAGTGCTTGCAAAAATCCACTGGGCTCAGTCGGCGATAGAGAAACCTCTCCTTGTGCTGGTTGTCTACATCGCAGTGATTTTCGGCGGAGGCTACATTGTTCGTTTTCTGACGAAACCCCTCACCAAGCAGGACATGAGTATCTTGGGAGAAACCACCAATGAAATGCAGAACGCCGGAATGTATATCGGGTGGCTCGAACGCTTCGTCATCCTGACGGCGCTTGTTCTCCAGTCTCCGGCAACCGTAGGCCTGATCCTCACGGCAAAATCCATCGCGCGCTATCCGGAGATGAAGTCCGTGCGTTTTGCGGAGTACTTCTTGATCGGAACCCTGCTCAGTATGAGCCTGGGGATCATGGGTGGAATTACCCTGTTGAAATTTCTCTACGGCGCGGTCACGCCCTCAAAATGACCAGCATCTCTATTGCAGGAAACTTGGCGGAGGCCATCCGGGTGGTTAACTTAGTCTTTTAGGACGGCCACGGAAAGGAGCTTGGCGATGGCAAGTATACAGAAAACAGCAATCGTGACCGGGGCTTCGCAGGGGATCGGCGCCGGACTCGTGGAAGCATTTTTGAAACGCGGCTATAACCTGGTTGCGAACTCGCGAAACATCGCCAAAACAAACCCGTTCCCGGCGTCGGCGAATCTCGCGCTGGTCGGTGGAGACATCGGTGATCCGAACACCGCCGCTAAGATCGTGGAGACCGCCGTCTCCCGGTTCGGCCGCATCGACGTGCTGATAAACAACGCGGGCATTTTTATCCCCAAACCTTTCATCGACTACACCACCGAAGATTTCAACGATCTGGTCTCCACCACGCTCGCGGGCTTTCTCTACGTTTCGCAGCTCTCGGTGAAACAAATGTTGCGGCAGAAAAGCGGCAGCATCGTCAATATATCAACTACCGTTGTTGACCAGCCAATCGCAGGTGCACCGGCAGCGGTTCAAATTATGATTAAGGGCGGTTTGAATGCGGTGACGCGCGCGCTCGCCATCGAGTATGCAAAAGATGGCATTCGTGTAAACACCGTTGCGGCGGGAAGCATCAATACTCCGATGCATAAACCCGAGACCCTTGAGTTTCGGAAAGGGTTGCACCCGGTCGGCAGAATCGGTGAAATCAAGGAAATCGTCGATGCAGTTCTGTTCCTGACAGACGCCACATTCACGACCGGTGAAATCCTGCACGTGGATGGTGGGGCACACGCGGGCAAGTGGTAATTCGCGCAAGCCAGCTCAAGTGTGACCCACTCGCCCCGAGGACGGGACAGCCGGCCTAAACCTTTGCTAGAATCGCGCACATGAAGAGACGCACCATGCTTCAATCGCTTCCTGTACTTTCCTTTCTTCAACCGGCAGGCTGGGCCGACTCGCTACAGGAGAAGTCGGGCTTCGGGCAAAACTCAACTGCGGTCTATGAGCTCCGCGTCTATCACGTTTATGATGGCAAGCTCGAGGATTTGCTGCGCCGCTTTCGCGAACACACTACGAGGCTGTTTGAAAAGCACGGAATCAAGAACATAGCGTACTGGACGCCTACCGACGAGCCCCTCAAAGGCAAGACTCTTGTGTACATCCTCGCGCATCCGAATCGCGACGCCGCGACCGCCAACTGGCAAGCTTTCCGCGATGATCCGGAATGGCAGAGCGTACGCGACAAGTCCGAGGCCAATGGCAAGCTGGTCGAGAAAATTGAATCCACGTTCCTTGTTCTAACGGACTTCTCCCCGCGGCAGCCTTGACCAGGGTCTCCCGATTCCCAGGTATTGAGATGTAGTCCGGCCACGCGCATCCAACTGTGGAGGTTTTCGCATGCGAGCTGACATTGTTCCAGGTGCTATCTTTCCCGATTACGAGCTTTCCGACCACACCGCGAAACGCCGCAAGCTCTCCGAGCTGCAAGGACCGCATCCCATGGTTCTCGTCCTCAGCCGCGGCGGTTTCTGCCCCAAGGACCGCCGCCAGGCCGAAGGCCTCGTCCAACTCCATCGCGAACTGGAGGTCTCCTATTGCCGGCTCGTCACGATCAGCACCGACAACATCACCGAGACCAACGAATACCGCAGCGGCATCGACGCCCACTGGCCATTTCTTTCCGACGCGGGCCGCATCGTCCAAAAAGATCTCGACATCGCCGAATACACCGATCCTCTCCACAATCCCATGATCCCCCACGTCATCGTCCTCGAGCCGGGTCTCCTCATTTACAAAATTTACAACGGCTACTGGTTCCTTGGCCGCCCCACTCTCGAAGACCTCCGTCAGGACCTCCGCGCCGTGACCAAAAAATGCCGCCCCGACTGGGACATCACCACCCCCGCACTAAAAGCCGCCTGGCAGCAAGGCCGCAAAGACCTCTTCTATCCCTACGGCAAATCCTACGTCCAAACCCTCGGAGAACAGGATTAGCCGCGCCATCCCCATCAACCATGTGGTCGGTGTATGCTCCCTCCTTCTAGGAGGGACGAGGAGCGATTGGAAGAAAATTGCGATCACGTGGACTACGTCCGCCTCAGTTGACTTCTACAGCCTGTTCGTGCTCGCGCAATTGTGGAAGTGGCTTGCTGTTCCGCTTCTGCATATACCGGAACCAAGTTGCTGGCTAATTTATGGTTTGCCGATGATCGGATTGCTGACCGCAAGGGTAGACATCCCAGCGCATGAACGATCCTGGGTGCCCATCGGTTTTTGAAGGTGGGCCCTGGGTTCTCCTTCTCCCTCTCGTGATCTCATCCGCGCAATTGCAATTCCAGCGGGGCTCTGACGAGTTTCGCGGCAGGCGTTCCGGCCGAGCGCCCCAGAAACTTAGCCGTTCAATACCTCCGCCGCCGTCAGCGCATAAATCGCCGCGCAATCGACCATCCTCCGCAGGTCCACGCACTCGTTCGGTCCATGTGCCACCGAAAGCAGTCCCGGCCCATAAGCGTACGCAGGCATCCCAGCCTCCGCATAGAACCGCGTTTCCAGCAGTCCGGGACACATTTCAAAGCCAGCCGCTTTACCCGTCACCTCTCGCACGCAGCGCGAAAGCGCCTTGCCTAACGCTTCGCTCTCATCCGATCGAGCCGAACACCCCTCCTGCAGCACTTCCCATTCGAGCGGAACCCCTATCTCCCTGCATTCTTCCAGCGCGCCCAGCAATCTTGCTTTTTCTTCCGCAAGGTTTTCTTCCGGATTGATTCTCCGGTCCACCGTGAACCAGCACTCCGCTGGCACCACATTAAAATTGGTTCCGCCGCCACTCTGCCCGCCCAGCATCAGAATCGAATTCCGCTTTTGATCGGTGCCAACCGCGCATCGCGTGCTGCACTGTTCCACCTCGCGCTTCAATTGCTGCAACCGCTCAGCCACGCGATGCATCCGCTCAAACGCGTTCGCCCCCTGATGCTGCAATCCCACATGTGCCGACTTTCCCAGCACCCGCACGCGCAGCGAAATCGCCCCGCGATTGGCGTTCCACACCACGCCGCTGGTCGGCTCCGCCAGCAGCATGCCCACCCCGGCTTGCCCCAGCAATCCTTCCCGTGCCAGCCTCCCAGACCCGCGCTTTCCCCCGGTCTCTTCATCGGGCACCAGCATCAGGCCGATTCTCCCCTTCAACTCTGCGCCGCACTTCCGTAGCGCCAGCATCGCATAGAGCATCGCCACGATCCCGCCCTTCATGTCGCAAGCCCCACGCCCAAACAAAAAATTCTCTTTGCGCACCGGCCGAAACTGTTCCGGGGATTGCGCGGGAACCACATCGTAATGCCCGTGAAAATAGAGCGTCCTCGCTCCACTCCCATAGCTCGCCAGAAGAGACGCCGGAACATTTTCGCCCACGCCGCCCGCTCCGGCGGGAACGATTCGCTGACACTCCAGCCCCAGTTCCGCAATGCGACGTTCCAGCAAGTCCGTGCAAACCCGATAATTATTCCCCGGCGGATTCTCAGTGGGAATCGCAACAAGTTCCGCCAGCAGCCCGGCCATTTCTTCCTTGCGCTCGTTCAGCCAGCGAAACGTGTCAACGGTTGGCAACGAATCGGCGAGCAGTTTTTGTTTCATCCACGCCGATGTTAGAACTCCGCTCAGATGAAACAAGCGCCATATTGGTACCGGAGACGCAAAGCTTGTCAGGGTCTTGCCTGCCCTGACCCTATCCAAATCGAACTAACAATCCTCGGGTTTTGAGGCAAAAGGTCAAGAAACCCAATACTTTGTTTGATTTCGGAGACATTGTGCAGCGTCGAATCCTCCACTCCCCAGACGGGTCACGATAGGCGCCGACACCAAATAGAGCATAGTCCTGATTGAAATTCGGGAGCTAGAGTGTGACAGTGTGTGACAGCGGAGTGAGCCATCGCACCATCAGGGAGTATCTTCGTGAACTTGATTGGCTCCTACAACTACCCACTCGTAGCACTTTCGGTGTTCATCGCTATGTTTGCCTCCTACGCTGCCCTTGATCTCGCGGGTCGCGTTACGGCCACGGGCGGTCGGACTCGCGCGATTTGGCTGCTCGGCGGCGCCGGTGCCATGGGGACGGGCATTTGGTCCATGCACTACATCGGGATGCTGGCGTTCATCCTGCCGATTCCTGTGGCCTACCATTGGCCGACCGTCTTCCTTTCATTGTTTGCTGCCATTCTCGCTTCGATCGTTGCCCTTGCCGTGGTGAGCAGGCAGAAAATGGGTTGGTTCCGGGCATTCGAGGCAAGCATCCTGATGGGTGCGGGTATCGCCAGCATGCACTACATCGGTATGGGCGCCATGCGCTTATCGGCGATCTGCCACTTTCAGTCCTCTCTCGTCGTCCTGTCCGTAGTGTTCGCGGTGCTGATTTCTCTCGCTGCCCTTTGGATTACCTTTAACTTCCGGGACGAGAAAACAGGCATCGGCTGGCAAAAGTTGGCCGGAGCCGCCGTGATGGGTGCTGCGATCCCCATCATGCATTACACCGGCATGGCCGCCGCGAGTTTCACCCCCTCCGACATGCCGGTGGACCTGTCCAATGCCGTAAGCATCTCCTCACTGAGTACCGCGGGTATTGCCGCCGCCACCTTTATCGTTCTGGGGCTGGCACTTCTGACGTCCCTGGTTGACAGGCGATCCGCTGCCCAGACTCTGGTAGTACAGGAAGAGAAGCTGCGGCAAAGCGAAGCGTACTTGGCGGAAGCGCAAAGTCTTAGTCATACGGGCAGCTTCGGCTGGATTCCCTCGACCGGCGAGATCGATTGGTCAGAGGAGACCTTTCGAATCTTCCAATCCGACCAGGCGACGAAACCCACCGTGGAACTTATTCTCCAAAGGGTTCATCCGGAAGACACAGCCTTCGTGCAGCAGACCATCGGGCACGCCGCCCAAGAGGGGAAGGAGTTTGATTTTGAACATCGGCTGCTGATGCCAGATGGATCTGTCAAATATTTACGGGTCGTCGCCCGTCCCTCAGGGGACAAATTGGGTCGCCTGGGGTTCGTGGGCGCGGTTACGGATATCACCGAGCGCAAGCGGGCCGAGTCCCTGCGCGACGGAGAGAGCCGGATTTTGGAGATGATAGCCCGGGATGCTCCGCTGGAGGAAACACTCGAAAAGCTGGTACGCGTTGTGGAAGCCCAATTTGCCGGGTTGCTCTGTTCTGTTCTGCTGCTCGACGAGGACGGGCAACATGTGCGGCACGGTGCCGCCCCCAGCCTTCCCAAGGCCTACGTTAAGGCCATCGACGGTCTTTCCATTGGACCGACGGCGGGATCATGCGGCACGGCCATGTACCGCAAAGAACCAGTCGTTGTCACCGACATCCTCCAAGATCCGCTCTGGGAAGCGTATCGAAGCGTAGCCGACCTCTATGAGTTACGCGCCTGCTGGTCCACTCCCATACTTGCGCATTCGGGCAAGGCGATGGGCTCGTTCGCGATGTATTACCGTGAACCGCGCAGTCCGAGTCCGGCTGAGACCCACGTCCTCGGGATGGCCACGCACCTGGCCGGCATTGCCATTGAGCGCAAGCAGGCGGAGGCGACATTGCGGGCGAGTGAGGCCAATCTAGCGGAGGCACAGCGGCTTAGTCATACAGGAAGCTGGGCTTGGAATGTGCGCACCGGCGCTATCTTCTGGTCGCAAGAGATCTTTCGCATTTATGAGTGTGACCCCGAAAAAACGATTCCTAGTTGGTCGTTCATTCTCGAAATGGTCCATCCGGAAGACCGGTCAGGAGTTGAGCAGAGGGCGAAAATGGAGTCCACGCGGAAGGACATGCCGGATTCTGAGGGTGATTTTCGAATTATTCTTCCAGACGGAAGAATAAAGCACCTTTACTCGATTGCTCACCCCGTGATGAATGAGTTGGGCGAGATCATCGAAGTCGTCGGCACCACAATGGACATAACCGAGCGCAAGCGGGCGGAAGAAACGATCCGCCAAAGCGAAAGGGAACTTCGACAGATCCTGGATTTTGCGCCGCAGCAGGTCGCTGTATTAGGGCCTGATGGTGATCGCACTCGCCTTTATGCGAATCAGACCGTGCTCGATTATTTCGATCTGACTCTTGAGAAGTGGCAGACCGGTGACCGTCGCGGCTTTTTTCATCCAGATGATTGGGAACGCCTGATGAGCGAATCTCACGGTAAATTCTTAAGCGGTCTCCCGCACGAAACCGAAGTACGTTTGCGGAGAAAAGATGGGCAGTATCGTTGGTTTCTCTTTCGCTGGAACCCGCTGCGGGAGGAACAAGGGCGCCTTGTGCGCTGGTATGTTGCTGGGACCGATATCGAGGATCGCAAGGAGGCTGAGCGACGGCTGCAGGACGAAAACGTTGCGTTGCGCGAAGAAATAGACAGGGCATCAATGTTCGAGGAGATCGTGGGGAGCTCTCCAGCCCTGCATGCAGTACTCTCTCTAATCTCCAAGGTTGCTCCCACAGACTCCACCGTTCTGATCACCGGCGAAACGGGGACAGGCAAAGAACTGGTCGCGCGTGCCGTCCATAAGCGATCGCATCGTTCCCCACGGGCGTTTGTAAGCGTCAATTGCGCTGCAATTCCGCGTGATCTGATCGCATCGGAATTGTTCGGCCATGAGAAGGGCGCCTTCACAGGCGCAACGCACCGGCGTTTAGGGCGCTTTGAATTGGCCGAGGGCGGCACGATCTTCCTTGATGAAGTCGGTGAGCTTCCCGCCGGAACCCAGCTCACTTTGTTGCGCGTTTTGCAGGAACATGAATTCGAGCGCGTCGGCGGAACCGCCTCCATCCGGCCTAATGTCCGTGTGATTGCCGCCACGAATCGAGATCTGCAGGCGGCCATCGCTGCGGGCACCTTCCGGAGTGACCTCTTTTACCGGCTCAACGTCTTTCCGATCCGAGTTCCTCCTTTACGGGAAAGACAGGACGACATTCCGATGTTGGTTGAATACTTCATCGATCGTTACTCGCAGAAAGCAGGAAAGTGCATCCGCGGGGTTACCAGGAAAAGCCTGGAATTGCTTCAATCGTATCCCTGGCCGGGTAACATTCGCGAATTGCAGAATGTAATCGAACGCTCTGTAATACTGTGCGACACGGAGAATTTCTCGGTGGATGAGAGTTGGCTTTTGCGGCAGCCCGTGGGAAACGAGCTGAATAGTCAAGTGGAGCTGTCTCAAAAGCTCGCTGCCCAGGAGAAAGAAATGATTGAGGCTGCCCTCAGAGAATGCAGAGGACGGGTATCAGGGCCGTCAGGCGCGGCAGCGAAACTTGGTATTCCGGGATCCACCCTCGACTCGAAGATAAAATCACTAAAGATCAATAAAAATCGTTACAAAGCCTCAGATCCCCCAGAACAGCGCTTTTAGATACCTTGGCCATTGCAGTTCATCGAGACTGAAAAAGTGTCCGGAATCCTTCAAACCATCAAGAGAACTCACGATGTGCGATTTGGTTTTTCGCGGGAGTGAATGAAGCGCCGGGCCGAGCGGCCGCCTCCACGAGCTTCCTTCTCTCATGGCTTCGCCGAATCAGTGGGACTCTCCGGGCGCTTGTGCTGTTCCAGCCAAAGCAGGTCTTCCAACAAGTAGTACTGTCCGTAGATCAACATCACGTCATTGGGACGCATGCTGCATCCGTGGCGAAGTACCCCCGGCGGCGTTTGATCGGTGTCACCGACGGGAGTCAGATAACTATCAATCAGCGATTGCACGATGCGTTCCCCCGTGCCCCGATAGCCTTTGGCGCGGGCGCGATCCGCGGTAATCAGGGAAAGCCGGAACAATCCTCCCGCGATAATCGCGGCCGCCGAAGAATCCCGGTTTCGAAAATGGACGCCTTCGTCGTCAAAGTCATACCACGGCACCGAATCGCTCGGCAGATTTTTGATCGCATAGTCTGCAATTCGTTGTGCCGTGGCCAGGAACACTGGCTCCTGTGTTTCCGAGTACGCCGCCGAAAAACCAAACAACGCCCATCCGAGCCCGCGGGACCAGGTGGTGTCCGCTCCAAATCCCTGATGCGTGTGGGCAAAAGCCCATTCTCCCGGAGGAGCCGTGTTCGCAAGCGAAAATTCGGACTCCCTCGCTCCTCCGCGCAGAGTGAAAGTCTGCCTGCTGTCGCCGGGGTTGTAATGGATTGACTGAAAGACGGATCCATCCGGCCGCACATACCATTGCGCTGTGCGGAGGGCATGCTTTCTGCCGATCTCCCTCCAACGGCCCTCTCCTGTTTTGTCGCTGGCCCACCAGAGCAGCTGCAGATTCATCATCGTGTCAACGATCGTGTCGTCTCCGTGCTCGCCCCACGAGGCAATCAAGTGCGTTTTCGGATTGAAAAGTTGTTCCAGCCGCTCCGCAGCGCGCAGGGCGCTGGCGCGAAGTTTGTCATCGCCGGTCAAGTCAGAGCCAATCGCCGAGGAGTAGTAATACAAGAAACCCGCGTCATGATTTTGCAGCGTCTCCTGACCGCTCAGCTTCGATCCCCAAAGCTCCGCCCACCGTCGATACTTTTCCTCGTGAGTCGCCGAATAAAGTTGCCAAAGCTCTCCCGTCCAAAAACTTCCCGTCCAGAAATACCCGTCCTGCTTTTGCCATTGCCCGGTCTCGCTGTTCGCTTCCGTAAAGAATCCCTGTCCGGAATTTGGAGTAATCGGTTGCGGCGTTGCCTGAAGCATGGGCTGCCATTGCGCTGCGGTGCGGTCGACAGCCTGACCTAAGAGTGCGACCGCCTGTTCCACCGTTTTTGTCTTATGAGGAACCAAAGTATCGGGGGGCGCCTGCTCGCTGGCAGCCGACGTTGACAGGATTTGGAAGCCCGCGGGCTTCACCATACGTTCCGCCAGTTCCCGCACAGCGTTCAAGAATTCCTCCCGGCTTCGGATCGCATCGGAAGGAAGAATGAGGGACTGATGTTGCCCGTCTTCTTTTTGATTCCCGTGGCCGACGCGGCGATTTGATCCTTCCTGATCCCACGCTGCGATCGTGTACCAGGACTGCGACCCATCGCTCAGTCTGAACTTAATTAGATGGTTCTTGCTGTCGTCGGTGAAAACGCCGTGTGGCGCCAGCGTGACAATCGCCAGGCCCAGATGCTGCCCCGCGACGGCTTCCGTCGCCGTCGGTCCCGGCGCGACAACCTGTTCTCCCCATGTCGCCATCCACTCGGCCGGCGAATCTTTACTCGACGTCAAAGCTTCAATTCCAGCCTTTGCCGGTAGCCCGGTCACGAACTCGAAGTCGTCAGCCGACTTCGCAACAATCGTGTGCGTGAATCCTCGTTCCCCCGCCCACTGGGTGATTCGCGAGCGCAGATCGATCATCCGTCCAGCCGCGTTCCACGCGTTGTATTCCAGCTCCACGATGGTCCGCACCGGCCCGCTCGAAATGATGTGCCATTTGCGCTCTTTCACTTCGGCGACTTTGATGACCTTGCCGTCCACCAGCCCCGCGACCGCCCCAATTCCGATTGCATCGCCAACTTTATATATGTCGCGCCCTTCCGGGGATTCATCGTGATAGGTGTAATCCGGCGACGCAAACATCCCAAGCTGCAGTGTGGGCCGTCGCTTGCCGTAAAGATCGATGGCGTTCCGCGAATCGAAATAGACGCGAAACGCGACGCGCTCCGATTCCCACCCAAGTCCTTCGATTTTCCGGCTGAACAGCGCCGCCGTTCGTTGCTGGTACTCGCCACGCAAACGCCAGATGCGTTCCTGATTGCCGTAAGAAATGGTCACGACGCGCGTCTGGTGCGGCGCAAGATCCACTTGAAACGCCAGTTCGTCCCCTTTGCCGTCTCCGTCCAGGTCATCCACTTGCGATGGCAGCTCTTCCGTCTGCAATACGGCCGCATCTTGGTCAAGCGTGCTGGCGTCGCTCACGGTCACAATCATGGCCCCCGGGGTGAAGTCAGGTGCAACCGTTCGAATCTGCGCGATGGGAATCACAATGTCCGTGGCATTCCGCAGATGGTCGCCAGGGTTTGAGATGGCAATCTTGATGTTCTTGATCTGTTGCGCTCCCTGCGCCCAGGGGGTGCAGAGAATGGGAATGATCCACAATGTCGTCAAGAATCTTTTTCGCATAAGATTCCAATTTTCTCCATTAATAGTAACGAGTATGAAAAAATGACCTCAGGTTCTGCAGTCTTCCCGGCACGGAGTGAATGCATCGATTGCCAGTGAATCCTCGATCGCGGAAGCGCCGTGCTGGACGCCGCCGCGCTCGCGCAAATATAGTTCGCCGCCGGTATTCGCCCGGATCAAAGCGCACCATCACTTCTCCCAGACTGAGAAGGTCCCAACGGCAAGCACTCTTTTGTTTGATGGATAAAGGCATTCAATCCTCAGCGCCCCAGCCAGCCGCCGTCCACCGCGAGCACGTGTCCATGCACATAATCGCTCGCCGAGGAACACAGGTATAACGCCGCACCCGCAATATCCTTGGGCTCTCCCCATCGCGCTGCGGGAATCCGTTCCAGAAGCTGACGGCTGCGGACAGGGTCCGCCCGCAACGCCGTTGTGTTATCCGTCGCCATATATCCCGGCGCAATGGCATTTACGTTGATTCCCTTCGATGCCCATTCATTGGCCAGCGCCTTCGTCAACTGCGCAATTCCACCTTTCGCGGCTGCGTAGGCGGGCACAAAAACCCCACCCTGGAAAGAGAGCAGGGAAGCGATATTCACGATTTTGCCGCCCGTCCCTCTCTGCAGCATGTGCCGCCCGGCAAGTTGCGAAAGTCGAAAAACCGCCGTCAGATCCACGGCAATCAGTTCATCCCAGGATTCCATGGGATATTCCGCCGCGGGTGCTCGATGAATCGCACCGGCGTTGTTCACCAGAATGTCCAGCGAACCAAACTCTGCGATTGTCTTTTCAAAAAGCGCAGTGCATGTCTTGGCGTTAGCTAAATCTCCAGAAAAGTAGAAAGTCTTGCGCCCGGCCGCGGAAACCGCTTCGCAACTAGCTCCGGGGTCTCGATCGCGCCCGTGGCACCCGACATTAGCGCCGGCTTCCGCCAGGGCCACCGCGATTGCGGCTCCCAGGCCTCTTCGCGAACCGGTAACCAGCGCATTCTTGCCCTTCAATTGAAACGATTCCAGATACATAGTCTTAAGCTTGTCCAATTTGCGCCGGCAAAAGTTTCGGGCTCAGCGCGTGAACCAGCAGCAACGCAATCAAGTAAGCCGACGCGGCAATCAGGAAAGGAACCATGTAGCTGCCAGTCCTCTGCAACACGTGGCCGACGACTTCAGCGATCAACATGCCGCCCACCGCCCCCGCCATGCCTCCAATTCCTACCACGGATGCGACCGCGCGGGAAGGAAACAGGTCCGAGGGCAAAGTAAAAAGATTTGCGGAAAACCCCTGGTGCCCCGCAGCCGCAAGCCCGATAAGCAACGTCGCCGGCCACAGCGCGGAAACTCGAAACACGATCGCAACCGGCAGCACGCACAAGGCGCAGATCAGCATCGCCCATTTCCGCGCTGCGTTCACGGAAAAATGCCGCCGGATAAGTGCGGAGGAAAGCCATCCGCCACCAATGCTCCCCAAATCGGCAATAACGTAGATCGCCAGAATGGGCAGCCCGATCTGGGTCAAATGCAGTCCGTGCTCGCGTTGCAAATAGTCGGGAACCCAGAACAGATAGAACCACCAGATCGGGTCAATCATGAATTTTCCGGCGGCATATGCCCAGGTCTGCCGGTGTGGCAGAAGCTGGGTCCATTTTATTTTCCCGGTTTGCCCGGTGGGATCGCTCCGGATATACTCCAGTTCGCCCGGGGTGCAGAAAGGATGTTGCTCGGGCTTTTGATAAATCCACAACCAGAGAATAAGCCAGGCAAAACCCAATGAGCCGGTCAAAAGGAATGCCCAGCGCCACCCGAGATGCACGGCAATCCACGGCACGGTAAGCGGAGTAACAACGGCACCGACGCTGGTGCCGGCATTGAAGATACCGGTTGCCAAGGCCCGTTCTTTTTTCGGAAACCATTCCGCCACGCACTTGAGGCTGGCAGGAAATAATCCGGCCTCGCCAAAGCCCAGGGCCGATCGCGCTACAACAAAGCCCGTAAGCGAGTGCGCGATCGCATGCCCCATGGATGCCAAACTCCAGAAGACCATCGCCGCGGCGTAACCAATCCGCGTGCCCAGGCGGTCAATCAGCCCTCCGACAAAAATCATCCCCAGGGCATACGCCGCCTGAAACGCAAACACTAGATGTCCGTAATGCACATCGTTCCAGCCAAACTCTTGCTGCAACGGGATTTTGAGAACGCCAAGAACTTGCCGGTCCATGTAATTCTTGGTCACGCCAAGGAACAGCAGCCCGCAGATGACCCATCGGAACCGGCCAGCAAAAATGCCGCCGCTCCTTGAGTTGGAGGGCGAATAGGCTGAAGTGTGCCCGGGAACGCTGGACCCTGCTTCAACGATCGGATTCTGATCCGGCATCAACTCTCCCCGCTAAAGTAGGCGGCCTACTTGCGAGCCGCTTCCAGCCCCGAACTCCCTTGTTGAAATCCAGGTTGGATGTTTACCACGCCAAATTGCCGATCTTCGACTTCTTTGTGCGCAGCCATGGCCCATAGGAACGCAATCCGGTGCCCCGGCACGGAAACGTTCGGATGATAGCCGCTGGGCATCAACACCGCATCTCCGTCGCGCACAGGGGTCACCAATTCCGGATACTGCGTATCGTTATAAACCAGCTGGAGGCCATAGGCCGGCTCCGGCATGTCAAAGAAGACATACAATTCTTCCAGCATATTGGCGTGCTCGTGGGGAGGCCAGCTAGTCCAGTTTCCCGGTTCGGAAAATGTAAAACCCGCCAGCAGCCGGCCCGCTTCCACATTCTTGGCAATCAGCACATTCAATTCGCGTTGCGCTCCAAGGCTGCCGGCAGCGAACTTCATCGCGGGATCCTTGGACACCTCCGCGTAGCGCACAACTTTCAACGGATACTTACCCTTGACATCCGCCGAGAACTCCGCGAAGTCTACCGAGCTTTTCGTCGAGACTTCGACTGCGGAATCGCGGGGGATATAGATGGCATCGAATCGTCCCAATTCGAATTCATTTCCCTCCGTCTTCACCACGCCATTTCCTGAGAGGCAAATCAATCCAGTCTCCTGTTCGCCGTTCGAAAAAGAAACGTGTGGTTTAGGCGAGTTCAAAATAATGCGGCCGTAGGAAAGATGGCGCATGGTGCTGTTTGCCGGGGTAACGGCAAGGTGACGCCCGCTGTGGGCATTGGTTTTTCGAAACACCATTTTTTCGACAGCCTGCGCGGATTTCGTATTCATAGATCACACTCCCTTGATCGGAACTCAATTCATGAAACTGGCGCGGGTGAATACAGTTTCAATCTGGCGCCTTGCACTGATTAGTTCTACGACTTACCCAGACTTGCTACCTCTACCACAAATCGCGTGGAGGATTGCACCGGCTTCAAAAGATGAAACGCAATCCAAATTGCAATTGTCGCATGGCGCTCGCCGAAGGATTTGGCCAAAGATGGAAGAACCAACAGTTGCGCCATTCCCAACGGGGGATTCAGGCTCACTATATTGAAAACATTGTAAGCATCTGCTCGCAGCTGGATGTTCATCCCCTCCCGGAAATGAGACAAACTGAAGGCACGAGAGACCGAAATGTCCACATCCTTGAATGTCGGGCCGTGGAGCATGTTGCGGCTGGAGTCTCCGTTGACGGCAGCTCCGTTTGCCGGGGCGGCGGTATTCTGCTTGAATCCCCTGCATCAAAAAAACTGCTGACCCTTCGGGCTCCGGTCCCCGCCACACCCCGTGCCTTGCGGACTCGCTAACCCAATTGGCCCAAACAAGGCAAGGGCCGGAGCTGCGGAGCTGTTGAGGTTACAGGCCAGTCTGCCAGAAAAATGTCCGGGACTGTTCTTTATTTGGAGCCGATCGGTCAGAGGTGACCGTGGACAAAGGTGTGAGAATTGCCTCGCCGAACTTCCGAATGCATGTGGCGTTACTGCTGAATCAGGTCACCAGTGATTCCTAGCGGCAACTTCTGGTAAGCCCGCCCAGTCTTTCTCGCCGGACGTGAAGCGACAAACGCAAAATCAATCGCTGCCCAATGAGGCTGGCCAGCTTTGGATCGGCCACCTCATCGGACGGCGAGTGTTAACTTCCGATAGCTATGTCACTGCAGGGTGAACTAGTTCGCACTAGTGTGCCGGAAGTTCGTAATTCCGTTCAGCGAGCTTGAACTCAGCGACGGCGAGCTGGAGGCCGACGCCTGACCGCAAGCCCCGAAGTCCTTCACCATGCTTCGCACCTGAAACGATGGATTTGCAGATCCGTCGGCAGACACAACCGATCCCTTAAGCGTGATCCGCTCGCCCGCCTTCAGGGAGTTGTCGTTGGACAGGATCAAATACGTCTGGTTGTCCTTCTCGCTCGTCAGACTGATTCCGTTCTGAACGGACTGTGTGCAGCCCGTTACATAGGCCGCGGTACTATTTTCAGCGTGATGATGGTGGCGGACGAGAAGCACGACTGCAACGGCAGCGCCAGCCGCGGCGCCAACGCCGATCCCAATCGCTTTACCGGAGCCATATCCTCCCGATGGCGCTACGTATCCGGTACTACCGCCAGTTCCACCCGATCCCCCTGTCCCACCGCCTCCGCCATACTGGGCGGAAGCAACGGCGCACATGGCCAGGCAAATTGTCGAAATTCCAGCAGCTCGTGCTATCCAACGTGAAAGCATGGTGTTTTTCTCTCCTCTTATCCAGTCAAACTCGAAATCGTAAAAGGCAAATCTCTTTCAATGATGATGACCGAACTAAACTATTTTCTATTCCAAGAGTCCCCATGCTCGTTTCGACACACTCAGGCATTCGCCACCATCCCGGGCTGCTCCTTCATGACCAGATTGGATCGGGAAATCCGTGGATAGCGCCTTGGCCGCGCGGCCCATGCGTCGCGCGCGCCTTACGGCTCGACAACAATCTGGCCCTTCATGCTTTTGTGCCCAAGTCCGCACGTATGGCAACACTTAAACGAATATGTTCCTGGAGTTTGGGCAACGAACTCGATCATGGCCGTTTCCCCCTTCTTGAGCTGCCAGCATTCCTGCTCCGAGGTAAAGACGAGGCCGGGTTTGTCACCGGATGAAGCGCTGTCAGGAACACTGCCAATCTTGAAACCATGATCGTGGTCGATCGCGGTGATCTTGAGTTGAACTTTGGTTCCAACCTTCACGTGAACTGGCGAGGCTGAGTATTCGTATTTCTTCGCCGTAATTTCAATAACCTGCGCATCCTGACTTGTCGCATGGATGCGCCCAGGCTGCGAGAGAAATATACCGAGTGCCAGCACAGCCGCCAAAACGATAGGCAACGGGTAACGCTCCGCAATCTTTTTCATTGTTCCTCTATGCCGCGCGAAAAATTAACGTCCGGTGGTTGCGCGGCAATTCTATTTCCGTAACTTAGCTCACAATAATTCGGGCTTAGTTTTGCATCTGCAAAAACTGGACGAGGATGGGCAAGCTGAATGCTAGGGCATCGGCCTCTCCGCGAAGGCCGATTGATTCGCACACTGGCCTGTCCATCCTAGTTATTTGGCACCCAACCTGACTGCCGCGTGACAGAGCGCGTCTGATGGCACTCCAGGTTTTGCTGCGCTTCCGTTAAATCGTCCGGCGTACCTCGTCCGCTTCCTCCGCCAGACGCATCAGCACATCCACTATCCCCGTGTTCTGGTTTGTCGACGGGTCGAGGAACAGCCCATCCTCGGCAAAGCTGACAACGGAGGCCACTGCGCCTCCCTGCTCTGTTGACGTCGGGCGAATGATGGAGACCGGGCCCAACTTTTTGTTAAGGAAGAGGGTCGGTTCAGGCATGATCAGGTTGGCTTGGAACGAGTTGGCAATGTCGGTGGTGCCGGTTGCGCCAGTATTGGGATCGTTGCTGCCATCGAGGACTGGAAATGTAAGGTTGCCGTCGGTGATTTGGGCGGCGTTGCCGGCCTTGTCGTGCCAGGTCTGGAAGTGCATGATCTCGCTGCCGCCGATGCTGAGCAGAATCCGCAAGACTTCCAGGTTGGTTACCTTCTGAGCCAGCGCGGGATACAAGCTGCTTCCGCCTTGCTCGATGAATGCGAAGTGGAATCCCGCGGTGTTGGCGATGGCCTGCAAGTGATTGGAAATGGTGCCGTCGCTGTTCAGGACCAGGTCAGCATCGCTCAACGGAATGGCGGGATGCTGTCCTTTGGCCAGGTCCGGAACTGCATTCTCGAACTTTCCTCCGAAGTCTGGGTTCGCGGTCTCGCTGCGGTACCGCGTCCACCAGCTGGTGTCCACAGTCAATTGCTTCAGGTTGGTAAGCCGGCCTTTTTGCGGAACTCCCTTGACTTGACTCGGGGGCATAGTTGCAAAGTGGCTCAGGTCGATCTGCTTTGCGCCTTTCGACTCCAGGTAGTTGTTGAGAAACCTGTGGTGGCTGATCTCATCGTCGGTGTTGTCGGCGATGTACTGCGGCATATCGCCGTCGAGCACGAGGAGCCCGGTGATGTAGGCTGGAGCGAGCCCAGTAATGATTTTCTGCCCGTTGAGTTCGAGATCAATTGGAGACTTGCCTTGATTGGTTGCTCCGCCAAGTTCGGCATATTGAATCCACAGGTCGGCTTCGACCTGCTCCAGGGCGCTCAGGAAGGTGAGAATTGCGATGTCGCCCTTTGTGATTGGCCCGCCATCCTCATCCCCGCCAAATGCCATTGCACTGCCCGGCAACAGAGACGCGCCCAAAGTTGCAGCCCCCGCCGCCACCATTCCGTTTGTAAGGAATGCGCGCCGGTTGCTGGGACGCTTCATGCCATTTTCTGACTTCTTCATTGCTTTTCCCCTTTTCCAATAAATTGTGTTCGAATCGTTCCAGCCAGGTATTTCGCTGAGCGGCCTTGACCTTTCCTTCGCGTTTCTTGGCCTATGACTCAGGTGAGTCAAATCTTTGCCGGCAATCGGTGATCCTTAACATTCATCAATGCAGCCCTCCGTATTCAGGACCCCACGAAGAGCAACCATTGACCGTCACCATCTGCTTCCAACCTCCTTTCCGATCCAGGCTAGTAGCGCGGCTGAATATTGAAGGCGGATCAAAAATAGGCGCGGAATGGCCTTTCCGAACTATTTGTCGTCGGAGTCTTCTTTCCGTTGCTTGGAAGTCAGGAAGTTATCCACGACGAAGTCGGCTACCTCGCGGCCCAGGCGTTGGCCGGTGGTGAGGTCAGTGCGGAAATGTTGTCCCCCGAAGATGCGGCTTAGCGTCGCTTCCTCGGCGGCAGCGGAAATGCTTGTGAAGGAGCGTTCGACCCCCGGGAGAACCTCGGAGGTAACGTTGAAGTTGGCCTGATCCCTCTCGAAAAAGGAAATGAGCACCTCTGCAGCGGAGGCGCTTATGACGCCATGAGCTCCCGGATAGGATGGATCGGCGGTGGTTTTGACGACTTCCGGCAGCCAATTCGGATCAGCAACAGTTTCAGGGTTGATTCCGGAATCGGCGGCCCGAATGGCGGTCACTGGCCGCCAGAAATTGTAGGTGTACTTGGCGTCGTAGAAAGCTATCACGTCATCAGCAAGACTCAGGTTCAGCAGGGCAAACAGCCGCGCATTTTGTGCCGTCGACAATCCGCGTGCCAGCGACAGCGTTTGCGTGATCTCGTTCCAATAGTTCTGAATGGCGCCGTTCCAAAAGCGTCCCGTCAGCGCCTCGTCGGCAGTGGCGGTCGTGCTGTTGATGATTCCAAGTGACTTGACTTGGTTGAATGCATCGCTGTACGCATCGCTCGTCAGCGCAGGGGGAGGCCCGGGACGAAACTGATTGGCATGCTCCAACGCGAAGGGCGTCACGTGCGACCAGTGCGTGAATTGCAGCTGGGGCGGAAAATTCGGAGGCGTCGACTGGTAATCGCCCGGGGCATTCACGAAAACAAAGGGAATCGGCGCGGCATTTGAGCCGTCGTTGCTCCGGGCGGCCAGGATGCGATCCGCGACATTCTGCCCTATCAGCACACCTTTCGCCTTGTCGTTGCCATCCCGTATTTGCGCCAGGGATTGCTGCAGTTGCGTGTCGAGCGTTGCCTTAAATGCCGGATAAAGCGCAACCAGCACTTCGTGCGCCGCGGCCGCAGCCGCTGCCTCCTGGGAAGCATCGCGTGGGACGCCGGAAAGCCGGACCAGGTATGGCTGATGTGTTCTGTCGATCGTATTGACCGCGTCGTAAATTGCCGCGTGCATGATCGCAAAACTGCGTGTCGGGTGGACCGTGGCGGATTGCGCGCCTGGTGTCCGGACGATCACAAGAAGCGCTCTGTTCCACTGGACAACGGGGTTGACTTGCTCGGAAGAGGAGGAGTCTTGCGGGCTCTGATTCTTGGCGTTCGCAGAAACGCTGTGTGAGCCGCCGGCCACTATCAAAAGGCTAGCACCCAAAAGTGTTCGTTGAATGTAACGGCTTAACATTGAAGATTATCTCCCATGGCGTTTGTGCAGTTGGATGGTCGGAGGCGGTGACGAAAACCAGGTCGCGGCCTCTCACCGGTACCTAACCGCCGGGGCGAAGAAAATATTCCCTGAACACCCGGTCTTCGGTGAAAAAACCTAGCTTCTGATCGCCGGCTTTCGATTCCTGGGAATCTCGAATCGGGGCGCTGAGGCAGGGCACTTGGAGGCCTGGAGGGCCGCCCTGGACCATTTGTCTTCAAGGATGGGCACCAAGGCCTGGCGTGCTGTCGCGCGATTCCTAGCGGCCGTCTTTCTCTCCACCGGCGCCGAATTCAGCCCGCGCTCTGGCAGACCGCCTTCTGGGCGGCCTGGCGCTCGCCGCGAAGCTTTTCCCGTTGAATCTCATGCAGCAATTCACGAAGTCGCTTGCGGGCCCGGTGCAATTGCGACTTCGAAACGCCTTCCGAGCGTCCCAGCATCTCCGCGATCTCGTGGTGTTGGTATCCCTCGATATCATGCAAAACAAATATTACGCGAGATCCCGCCGGCAATTGCGCGATACAGCGGCGGAGATTGATTCGATCAATGGATCCTTCCAAGATCAAATCGGAAGCGGCGATATCAACGCTCGATGGGGCGGTTTCACCGTCCGGAGTCGGACCCGCTTCCATAGAGACCGCAGGCAACGACTTCTTGCGCAGGTGCATTAGCACGGTATTGACCACCAATCTGTGTAGCCAGGTGGAGAACGCCGATTCACCGCGAAACGTGTGCAGTTTGCGAAACAAGAGCAAGAACGCTTCTTGGGTCAGATCTTCGGCATCTGTAGTGTTTCCCAGCATGCGAAGGCATATTGCGTAGACCCGCTTGCAATGCGACTGGTAAAGGCTTTCAAACGCGGCCGCTTCGCCCCCGCGCGCTCGCTCGATGATTTCCGCTTCGCTCCGTCCATTGCTAACCGCAGCAGAGACTTGCCGCGCCACCTTCTTCGAGGCGCATTCCGTGCCAGGCCGCGTATCGCAAGTCAGGCTACGCCGCTTCCCTGCGGTGGCCTTTGCCAGGGATCCAACTACTATCTTCGTGTACCTGGCGTTTGCGACGGCCGGCATGACTTATTTCCTTGGCGTTCGAACCGGTTTTGATTTGCGAGATATTTTATTGCCTTCAGCCTGTAAGACCACGCACGCACTCGAATAATTCCCCAATCCGGTGAGGTTTAGGAGGTGGGAATAGAAATGCACAAATTTCAGTCCTCAGCGTATGGCCATTTGTTTTTCAGCGGACCCGGATGGTCGGCCCACAGCTTCAAGCGTTGGCGACCGCGATTCGCCCCGATCTTGACGCCCGATCGTCGTTCATGGAAATTCTCAAAACCCGGCGAAGGCGGCCCCGCGCCCGCGATAAGCTCGACATCACTGTGCCTACGGGCATGCCGGTGATTTCCGCGATCTCCCGGTACGTCAGCCCCTCCAGTTCGCGAAGAATAATTACTTCTCGAAAGTTCGACGGGAGCTTCTCCAGCGCCACGCGTACCAGGGCTCCACTGTCGTTTTGCAGCACAATTTCTTCCGGATTGAGAGCCTGACAATCCGGTGGCGCCAGGTTTTCATCAAATTCCGCCGCGTTCTGCAATGGCCGGTTCGCGCGAAACCAGCTATAGCAGCTATTGCGGACAATTTGCAGCAGCCAGGCGCGCGAGTCGCCGCCACGAAAGTCCGGGAAAAACCGGAACGCGCGCAGGTAGGCTTCCTGGACGATGTCCTGCGCGTCCGGCTCGTTGCGCATCAGCCAGCGCGCCAGATTGTAAGCGGCGTCTAGGTGCGGCAAGACCGCCTGCTCAAAAATGTCGGGCCGATTCTGTGCTGTCATCGCCGCCTCCAGAAAAGTGACTTGATCGCGGTTTTTCGCGCTTGCCGGTTATCGGAATTCGAATGGATAGCGCGATTGAATTTGTTGCCAGGCTGCGGCCATCATCTCCGACAAAGATGACCCGCTGCAGTGCTTCCAACGCTTGTGGTGTGGCGTTCTCGTACCAGACATGTAAAAGGTATTTTCCGGGAGGCACGTTGCCGATGGTGATGTGCCCCGCCTCGTCAGATACTCCGTAGTACGGTGAGTCAACGGACAAAACGATCGCCATCATCTCCGGATGAATGCTGCAGAACAGATACGAAGCCCCGGCACGGTCAAACTTTACTGTTTTTTGTACACCCGCTTCGTACAAGCCCAGATCGAAGCGGCTGCTTCTGGAAACCGAAAATACATTGTGAAACCACGGATCGTGATTCGGAAACTCCACGATGCTCCCCACAGGCACCACCAGCAAGCGAGGCTCAAACATCTTGTCATGTTGAGTGATCCGGTAGTGCGGCAGTTGGGTGCTTAGCGGCACCTTTTGGCCGGTCTCTATTGGGACGAGCCATGCCACTACATCGCTGCTGTCTTTCAGGTTTTCCGCGGAGGAAGCCTGAACCAGCCGCACGTAACCTGTCACGTCGTAGACAGAATAGCTTCCGGGCCGATTCGTCTCTCCTATGGCCCGCGGAATCGCCGGAACAAGCAGAGCTAGGACTAAACCAGCGATCCAGAATTTGGTAAATGCCCGGGGAACCAGATTCAGTCTCATCGCTAAACCCACTCCTCCTGAAAAATCGGCGTCACCGGGGAGGTCTCATGCTTGACGCCAGCGCAGGGGCGCTCGCAAGCACCGGGGACCCAAAACCTTACCCGTCCTTCTTGAGGTGGCCTTCCCAGCAGTCTCGGGCTCGAAATCGGCAATGGAAGAACTGGTAGGTTTCTTTCCCCGGTATCTTGAAGCTGACAAAGCCTTCGCCCGAGACAATGGGCTGTTGGCACTGACTGCATCGGACGGCTGCTGCCTGAACCATGAATCGCCTCCAACTTGCCTTGCGGCCTTGCCAGCAAGCGCAAATCCTCGCTCGGAAATGACTCCCAGCCACGCCGGCGAATTTCCTCTGGGTGCATGCGGGCCACGTTGCGCCCGTGCCCACCAGATGACAATGGACAGGCAATCCTCCTTCACGGGAAAGCGGGTCCCTTGCTAACTTACAGTTGGCACAACGCTTAACCGGAGTTGTCCCTTCCGCAAGTTCCCCGAAGCCATAAAGGTGGTACACTTCGGTCCGGCGTGCGGTAACCCTCAATGGAAGATGACCATCAGACTCGCGGGCGGCTCCGTTTTGGGGTTTTCGAACTCGATCTTCGTGCTGGAGAATTACGCAAGCGCGGCCTGCGGGTTCGCCTTCAGGAACAGCCCTTCCAAGTCCTGGCCACGCTGCTTCAGCATCCCGGCGAGGTCGTAACTCGCGAGGAACTTCAGAAAAAACTCTGGCCTGCGGACACTTTCGTGGATTTCGACCACGGGCTCAACAAAACCATCAACAAAATCCGTGAGGCCTTGGGGGACTCCGCCGAGAGTCCTCGCTTTGTGGAAACCGTTGCTCGTCGCGGCTACCGCTTCCTCGCGGAGGTCAAAGTTGCCGATGCAGCGCCGGCTCCCAGTCCGGAACACGCCACGCAGGCTTACCCCAGCCCAGAAACTCCTGGACGCCCGGATTCCGCGGACAAACCCGCGCCCCCCAAACCTACCCCGCTTCGACCGGTGTGGAAGCTTCCCGTGTTCGCAGTGCTTCTGGTGATCGCATCTCTCGCCATTTGGAAGCTCTATTCCTGGAAACATGCGTCTCCTCTCATTCGTTCTCTGGCGGTTCTTCCGCTCGAAAGCCTCTCGAGCGATACTTCCCAGGATTACTTCGCGGATGGCATGACCGACGAGTTGATTTCAGACCTCGGCCAGATCAGCGCGTTGCGCGTGATTTCGCGTACCTCCGTGATGGTATATAAGCACGCCCGTAAGCCTCTGCCACAGATCGCCCGTGAGTTGGACGTGGACGCAGTTGTCGAAGGGACTGTGCTCCGTTCCGGAGACCAGGTCCGGATCACGGCGCAGTTGATTGAAGCGGCGACGGACAAGCATCTCTGGTCCCAGAGCTACGAAGGTCAACTCCGGGACACCCTGGCGCTCCAGAACCAGGTGGCTCGAGCGATTGCCGATCAAATTCGCATCAATTTGAACTCGCAGGAACAGGCAGCGCTGAAAAACGTGCGGGTCGTCAATCCACAAGCGTACGAGTCTTATCTCAAAGGACGCTACTTCTGGAATAAACGCACCGCGAATGGTTTGAAAGTTGCCCTCGCTTATTTCAATCAGGCCATCGACGAGGATCCGGCATACGCCCAACCTTACTCTGGCTTGGCCGACACGTATGCGCTGTTGGGAGACTGGCAGTATGCGGTGATGACGCCCAAGGAGGCGCTCCCTAAAGCGAAAGCCGCGGCGAGCAAAGCTCTGGAATTGGACAGCGCGCTAGGCGAAGCGCACAACTCGCTGGCTTTCTGCCTGGATGGCTTCGACTGGGATTTTCCCTCTGCCGGGAAGGAATTTCGGCGGGCCATCGAACTGAACCCAGGCTACGCCACCGCCCATCATTGGTATGCCTGGCATTTGAGCCTTCTGGGCCGGTATGACGAAGCGATTGTGGAAATGAAAAAAGCGGAAAACCTGGATCCGCTGTCGCTCATCATTAACGCCGACTTGGCGGAGCTTCTGCTCCTCGCGCATTCCTATGACGAATCGGTACGCCAGAGCCAGAAGACGATCGAGATGGATCCTAATTTTGCTCTCGCTCACAATCAACTGGGTCAGGCATACCTCCAAAAACAAATGCGTGATGAAGCGATCGCGGAACTGCAAAAAGCCGTGCAGCTTTCCGCGGGCAGCCCGGCCTGCCTGGCTAATCTTGCTCGCGCCTACGCGGCATCCGGCAAAATGGACGATGCGGCAAAGCTGCTAAGCGATCTCAAGAAGCGCTCGAACCCCGGCTATTCGCATGCCTCGGAAATTGCCGTGATCTATGCAGCCCTCGGCGATAGGAATCAAGCCATGACTTGGCTCGAAACAGGCTATGAAGAACGATTTAATCCCGGTGTCCTTCTGCGGCCGGGCTTCGATCCCCTCCGTTCCGATCCGCGGTTCCAGGAGCTTGTCCGCCGCATTGGTCTCACCCACTGAGCTAGAATCGTTGCGGACAGCGGCGACAATACCACTCCTGGCGCGGAGTTCTTTGGAGTTCAGGCGGATTAAAGCGTTTTTCAACAGTTCAAGCCCTTGGCGAGAGAGGAAGCGCCGAATGGTTTCCTATTTGTCGGTTTCGAGAACGAGGTAATGGAGCATGCCGAACCGTTCAACCTGCAACGCGATCACGTAGGCGGTCTTAAAATCGTCCAGCACAGAGCGTCCGGCTGCGCGGTTTCCGGCACGTGGATGGCGCAATACCGGCTCAACTGAAGCAGACAACGCCTACCGATGCGTCGGCTGGACCTGTTGGTGCTTCAAAATCGGCGCTTGGCTCCTCTGCACGATGGGAGTGGCTCCTTGTAAGGATTTTGATAAGCGACACGCCAGCTTGTATTTTTCAATCATGCGAGTGACGAACGCGACTACGGTTAGAGCCAGCACCAGTAGCACTAGCCATACCACGATGATTGAGCTGAACATTGTTGATTCCTTCCGTACTTCGATTGCTTTCCTCTCTGAATACCTTCGTGACCTGTGTTCTATTCCTCGGCGTTTAGGAGGGCCGTCGTTCAAACAGGAAGGACACGTCGAATGCTCCACTAATTGATCTTGTCTTGCAGCCCTCAGGCTCGGGCCTGGATACGATTCTGGAAGTGGAGTTGCCTAATGGGATTCGCGCGATATCTGCGCGGAAGTGCTTATTAACTCCTGGAGCCGCTCAAGGTCCGCCGTATCTGCCTCAGAGACGGCGCAGAATTCCAGTTTGCCCTTTCGCCAGTCAAGCCACTGGAAGCCTTGCCGGGCCCCTGTGCGCGGCGGGTTGTCCTTTTCCCGTGTGGGCCAGATGAATACATTGATTGGACGTCCGTTGCGCTCGTAAACCAGCACCGCGACATCGCGGCCTTCAATGGTGTCCAGGCGCCCGCCGCGCAGTGAGAAACCCCTGTTTGCGAAATCTCGCACGGAGACACCAAAACTGGTTCTGCTGTCGAGCCATCCCTGAACGACCCGCTCATCGTTCGATGTGATCCCGGTCATCTGCCCTGGCTGCAGCGAACGCACGTGCGCCTCGACAATTTCCCCGGCAAGTTCGGCTTGGTAGTCATCGCTGCGGAGCCCGGGGCTTGCTTTCCACAAGACGAGGCCGATGAAGAGCATCGCGGCGGCCGCAGCCAACCAGTGCCAGAGAAGAGGCTGAGACACCGCCCTGCCAGGCGCGACTGGGTGGATGTATGCGTTGATTGTCCGCCGCAGAGACGCCGGAGCAGGCTTGTAGAGTTGCGTCAGTTGCAAGCTCCCGCGCAACAAATCCAGGTCCACCAGCTCCGTGGCGCAGTGGGCGCAATGTTGCATGTGGCGCTCGAATTCGGCGGCCGTGCGGCCACTCAACTCGCCATCGAAATAGCACTGTAGCAATGTATCGGCAAAGTTACACTTCACGGACCGCCCCCTTGGTCGAGGAGTTTGCCAGCGCGGAACACAACTGGCGGCGTGCGCGCGAGAGCGAGGACATCACCGTACCAATGGGGATTGAGGTGATCGCGGCGATCTCTTTGTAAGAGCAGCCTTCCAGCTCCCGAAGAACAAGGATTTCCCGGAATCGCGGTGGCAGCGTCTCGAGCGCTAGGATCAAGCGCTCCCGATCGTCACCTGCAATCGCGAGGGTTTCAGGTGTGGCGCAAGCCTGCAAATGAATCTCTTCGTCGAATTCCATGCTCAGTTCCATAGGGCGATTCTTCTCCAGCCAGGTATAACAAGTATTGCGAACGATCTGCAGCAGCCATGCGCGCGCATCTCCGCCGTGAAACCCGCGGAAGAAACGGCATGCGCGGAGCAGGGCTTCCTGAGCGACGTCTTCGGCATCAGCGCGCCCGCGCAACAGCCAACGCGCGAGGTTGAAAGCGGCGTCGACGTGGGGCAGCACCAGCTGCTCAAAGCGCGCCCGGTCCGCGAGCTCCAACTCACTCACAATTCACCCCTGAATAGTAAGACCTCACCAGTAGGAACCGACTCAAGCTCGATTTTATTCTCCTTTGTCGCACGCCCGGGAAATGCGGTCGCAAAGACGCGCCTGCCCCCGAGGTTGGAATAAACCAGCTTGCGGGTCGGTCTTGGATCGACGAGGCCCCTGAAATGCCTGCGCGGAGTGAAAGGGTTCGGCTGGCGCTGGACGAGGGAAGAACGAGAGGTCCGTGATGAAGAGAGCAAGGCGGGAGCATTCTCGCGCTTCTGTTCGATTCACTTGAAAATGACCGGCAAAATCACCGTGCCGTCAGTGAGGAGAAACCATGCACCCGTTTGACATCAAGACGGCACTTTTTGCAAAACACGCGCAACACGTTGTGCTGATTCATTTCCCGATCGCCCTTTTCATCATCGGTGTTCTGTTCGATTTTCTTGCCCATCAGACCAAGCGGCGTATGTTGGCCGCGGCCGCCTACTGCAATTTATTCGCCGCGGCCCTCGCAACCATACCCGTCTTAATCACGGGAATCATCGCCTGGCAATGGGAGCTCGAAGGGCAACCTCTCAAAGGCATCCTGCTGATGCATTTGGTGCTCGGCGTCGCTTCGAGCCTGCTGATCTGGATAGTGTGCCTCATCCACATGAGAACCCTTCAGAAGCAGGGAGCAGTTCTGCCCGGATATCGCCTGCCAATCGAGGCTGTGGGCGTAGGGATTCTGGCGCTGACGGGTCACCTGGGTGGCTTTCTAACTGGCGTGAACGGTCCGGGATAAACGCCTTGTGTGTTTGCAGGCACCACGGATTTTCTAACGCCATAAGCTGAAACCGCGGCAGGACCGGCAAAAACAGAAGCTCGGGCGGCCCTCGCAAATAAACAGGCGGGGAAAGCCCACAGAAAATAAAGGAGAATGAAAATGAAAACGAGAGTCGTGTTGGCGCTTGTAGCGCTGTCCTGCGCGTCACTAACAGTGGCGGGGGACAAGGATGTATATCCCAGGGAAAGGGTGGCGGAGTTTATCGTCGAGAAGCTGGACGTCACATCGCTGCCGGCTGCGATCCGGCCGAAGAAGGATAAAGGAAAGAAAACTTTTGCAGATTACGGATTCACGGCCCAGGGGGCGGATGAAGGCGAAACCCTCATCCAGGCGCCGGGCGGGGCCAGGAAATTGGCGATTAAGGTCCTCGACCAGGGGTCCTCTGGAATTTACGTTTGCGTTACGGAGCCGGGGCAAATTGCCGGTCACGCGAAGTTGCAAACTGTGGTCCTGTTGAAAAGGAACGCTCCGAATGCCCTCTTAAGAGGACGTGAGTCCTGGCGAGAATTTGCTTCATGCCCGGTGGTTGGCGCCGCCGATAAGGATTCCGAGGTCAGCGCCTACGCAGGGGGCTGACGCGTTGCGTCGAAACAGGTCAAGTCGATCGCTCATCGGCCTCGCCCGCTTAGTGAGTGCCCCATAGTTAAGGATCGGAATAAAGCCTAAATAGTCCGGTCTTCCTGAGTGGAAACGCAACGATGCCCGCAACGGATCATCGTAAAGCACACGTGAAGGAGAAATCGTGCCTAACTATCAAATGACTTTAGTGGATCGCCAAAGAATCGCCAGAGATACGATGTCGTTCTGGTTCGACACAGATGGGCGAGACTATTACTTCCGAGCAGGCCAACACGCCGATTTTGCCTTCCTGCATCCCTCCCCGGGAGGCGAAAGCGACAATTCGCGAACCTTTTCTCTAGCAAACTCTCCTGATGACGCAGGCCTGGTCATGATTGCGATGCGCATGCGTGAGACTGTCTTCAAGTCTGCTTTGAAGTCCGCCACCTTTGGGACCAGGTTCAGAGTGAGCCGGCCTAGAGGATCGTTCACGTTGCATCAGGACTCTGCCAGGCCGGCGGTATTTCTCGCGGGTGGTATCGGAATTACGCCGGTCCGCAGCATTCTTGACTGGGCCACACAGCAACGCATGGCGCACAAGCTCTATCTGTTCTATTCGAACCGTGAAGCGGAAGATGCGGCATTTCTGGAAGAGTTGCAAGCCTTGGCGGCAAGAAATCCCTGCTTTACCCTAATCCCCACAGTTACCGGGCTCGAGAACCCGGACTGGCCCTACGAGAAAGGTCACATCAATTACGAAATGCTCTCGCGTTGTTTAGCCGGACCCAGCAGCCCAGTCTTTTACATCGCAGGCCCCTCGGGAATGGTTACCGCGATGAGCGACCTGCTCCACTCCTCGGGTGTCAGTGAGGACGATATGCGAACTGAAGAATTTGGAGATTACGCGGCAACCGAGAATTCTGTGCCCACAAATCAAATCTCCAAGAGCTAACGGGGACTTCCGCGGCGCAACGCCGTTTCGGCTCTCTTCGCGAGCTTTGCACGTTCCTCGACACATCGAATCCTCTCGGACTTTTCTTCTCCTCGACGTCGCGCAAAAGCAAATCCATCCTCACGTTCGGACCCACGTTTTCGTCCAACTGTCATCAAATCCCCCAATGCGAGCCGGGAAACTTGTCTATCCGGCTCATGGCAACGCGGATTTCCTCGGAGCTGAAGCGACGCCGGGACAGGACCGTGCCGGGGCAGGGAATTAGGCCAAACGCTGGCCGATGAGATTTTAATGGTTAATCGCAGCCTGTGGTCGAGCAGATCGCCTTCTCTCTAGCTAGGGCAGCTCTCTGACAAGAAGCTCAGAAGCAAGAATCAATAGGGGAATCGTTTCGTCTCTCACTCTCGTTTGGAATGAGCCTCTTAGAACCGACACCTGCTGTGAAGCCGGCCGCGAGTTGATCGGGCTCGAGATGCACGCTTCCCGTTCGATCACGGCGAGAATCTACCCTCTGTGAGACTGGCAGCGACGAACGACACCTGTCCGCTTCTAACTTCGATCCTGCAAATGCCATTCAGCCGCTTCGCGAATGCGGCAGAAGGAAGGCCGCGCTGACGCGAGCAAGATCTGAGGTCTCCTCTCTTAGCAGATGACCCGGCATTCTTCCCAATTCCTAAAAGTAGTTCCTCGTCGGAAAGGTGCCGACGTTTCATCGTGGGCGTGAGTGCAAAGAACACACGGCCCCCAGGCCTTTGCAGGCTTTCTACTACATTCCGTTGATATGCTCTGACCCTTCCGACGGTAACTAGAGAAGTACGCCCGAACGTGCGCAAGTACGGAAAAGTGGATTGTTCGGACTGTCTACGGAGCCGGCAAGGGTCGGCACGTGTGTGGAAGCCGGCATTCCCGTCTCGCTCATGATGAACGCATAACTTCTGCAGTTTTCCGCTAATTGCTGGTCACAGCTTTCCGCAGGGATTCGTCTTTTGGAAATATGCGGGCGCCTTTTTGCAACGCTGTACGAGCGGCCCGATGGTCGCCCAGGGACTCGTCCACGCTGGCCAGTGACACATATAGGGCAGGGTCCATGTCAGGAAAGAATTTTTCCACGATCTCCAAGTATTTGCGTGCACGGTCCTTATAGCCCGTCTGCCTGTAGAGTTCTGCCAGATCCCGGTTGCATGGATAGTTGTAAGGGTCGACGAGATTCCCCCGGAGAAATGTCATTTCCGCCTCAGCAGGTTTTTGCGTAGTCAGCAAGAACTCTCCAAGTCTGCAGTATTCAATTGCCGCGGGCTTGTTCGTCGCACTCAGGAGCGCTTCCTGTGCCGCGATCGCAGTTGGCCATTCCTGAAAATCAGCGGCAAATGTTACGCGGTCTGTAAGTGCGGGTAGGAACCTCGAGTCCCGCTCCAGAATTTCGGCAATCATTTTCTCGGAAGTTTGCCGATCGTTCTGCCGGTGAGCGGTCACCGCAAACCAGTGCTTTGCCTCCAAGGAGTTTGCATCGAGAGCTGCTGCACTTTCAAAATGTCGGCGAGCTGCGTCCAACTGATTTTGCGCCAATGCTACCTGCCCGCGAACAATCTCGAGTTCCGCACTGGGAGGCTCGTTTTCTAGAGCTGCCAAAAGTGACGGCATGATCAAATTGTCTCCCAGGGCAAAGTGGGTCTCCGCCATACCCAGGAGCACCCGACGGCCTTCCGAGGGATCCAGATTTGCAGGCAAGAGTCTTGCGCGCCTCTGCTGCAGCATCTTTATATTCTCGTCCGACAGACTGGCATCCAATAGGGAGCGTGGGGCATGGTATTCCAGCAGTGTGCGATCGTCCGTGTTGAGGACACTGCCGGTGCCCAATTTCCGAACGGCCTCATCGTCCAACGAGTAGTAAGCCAGAATCCCTTCCGGATGACGCAATTCCAACGGCGCAAAATCCTCGCGGAGCGCCGTGTTTTGCCAGAGTTGTCTCATACGGTTAAAGTTCATCGGCCGCGTATCCAGGCGCGCCAGCACCATGAAATCCACCCCCTGGACATTCCACAGGGTAGTCTCCGGAAAGTGACGGAAGACGGTCGCCAACACCATGCGTAAGTCCGCGGGATCCAGTGAATACCCCTGGACCCACTGGACAAAGTTTCCGTCCGGTGCCAGATGTGCGCGAACGGCGGCGTAGTACTCATCCGTGAAAAGCGTGGCCACGCCCGCGATCCAGGGGTTGGAAGGCTCGGAAATTATCAAGTCGAACTTATCGCGCGAAGTCAAAAGAAAATCCCGCGCATCGTCCACATGCATGTGAAGTTTTGGGTCACGCAGCACGCCGTGATTCAGCGTTTCCAGATACCTGGCGGCCTCCAAAACTGCCGGCTCGATCTCCACACAGTCAATCCGCTCCACGTCCGGATACTTAGCCAAAGCAGCCACTGTCATGCCGCTTCCGAAACCGATGATCAGCACCCGCCGGGGCGGAGGACCGAATACGGCTCCCAGATGAGCCAATAACAATTGCGTAGGAGCGTCACGGTTGGTGGCATCGACCTTTCCATTGGTCGTCAGGCCCAGGTAATTCTCTGCTTGAATTACGGCGATCGACGAATTCAATCCATCGGCGCTGAACGGAACGGCAAACCTGCCTGCATTTTCCGCCAGGGTCACCGGGCTATGGCGTAAATTCCAGTACAGTACTGTCGAGTAGGAGGCCAGCGCAGTGTTATAGAACAGCGACGAGAATCCACCAATGGCCACGAGCAGGGCCAACACGGCGTTTACCACCAGACTATTTACGTGGCGTTGGGCGCTGCGCAACTCAATTGCAATTGCCAGGATGAGGTTGATCCCGGCGGTCAAGGCAACGACGCGGAAACTTCCCAGCGTTGGTACCAGCCAGAAGCCGGTGAATATCGCGCCAGCGATTGCCCCGATCGTGTTGGCTGCGTAAGCAACGCCGACTGTCGCCGATTGCTCCGCCTTGCGGACCTTTGCAGTCAGCAGCACCACCACCGCGGGAAAATTGAATCCAAAAACTACGGCTGCAGGGAGTATCGCCAGAGCGCTGGTCACAAATTGCGCCAGCACCAGGCCCCCGAAGGTTTCGCGCGTAGCCCGGAGAATCGGGGGAACAATCGTCGGCAATTGTTGGAAGAAGACCAGAAACAGCAGAGCCGCCATGCCTGTCCAGGTTTGCGTTCGCGAAATTGTCGCGAAAGAAACCTCATGGCCCCGAGCGACCCACTGCTCAAAAAGGAAGCTTCCCAATACGATGCCGCCTAGGAATGTCGCCAGCATTAGCGTGAAAGCGTACGTTGAGCTTCCCAGGATGGTTGCCAGCAGGCGTGTCCAGGAGATTTCGTAGGCAATCGCCGTCGCGCCGACGAATCCGAAAACAATGAGCAAAAAAGGGATTCCAACTTGTGGCAAACCTTCAGTGGATTCATTGGTAGAGGTCGGCTCGGCACCGGAACTCTCTGCCGCTTCATTGCTTGCACTACGCGAAATCTGTTGCGCCACAAGACCTGCCAGAAGATTCAGCGCCACGGCGCAGGCGATCGTCAGCCGCAATCCCAGCTCAGGTAAGAGGATGAAGCCCGCGAAGATGGTTCCTGCCACGGCGCCCAGTGTATTTACCCAGTACAACCTGCTTACGCGCGAGCCAAGTTCCTTGGATTTCCTTGTCACACCGCGAACCAGGATCGGCAGTGTTCCACCCATGAGAAACGTGGGCAGAAAAAGCACCAGGCCTGCCCCAACGAACCGCAAGGCAAGAAGGAGTGGTTTTATTTCATGAATTGCGGGATAGGCGGCAAAATAGAGTGAACGCACGCCTGCGAGCCCCAGCAACGAAAGTGCTCCGGCGGCCGCTACGCCCAGTTCAATCCATGCGTAGAGTTTCAGAGGCTCGGCGTGGCTTTGATTCCACCGACCGAGGTATGCGCTGCCGGCCGCAAGTCCCGCCATGAAAACCGCTAGTACCGTCGCAATTGCATATACAGTGTGGCCGAATACGAGTCCCAGCGCTTTGCTCCAGGCTACTTGGTAGATCAGGCCCGCGGCTCCCGAAAAAAAGAAGCACACCAAAATTCCAAGGAAACTTCGGTTTTGTCCCTCGTTTGTCTGCATTTAAAAAGTGTAAATTTGTGGGACGCTTTGATCAAATCTGTGTGTTCCTTTCACCACTAATCTTTGCGCACCTGGAAGACATGATCGCTCTCGACGTCACCGCCTCACTCGCCTACGAGTCCGGAATGCATCCCCCTCTCTGCTTCTACCGCAGAAATTCTTGCCGATATTCCGTGGTGCTGGATCCGCATAACTGGGACACAAAGGGAGACGAGCTTTGCCTGAGGATGGGGGATTCCTAACTACACGAAAGTCGTGTACACTGAATCCGTATGAAGAACATTACCTTGAGTGCAGATGAGCAGCTGATTGAGCAAGCGCGCCTGTTGGCCAAATCCCAGCATAAAACGCTCAATGCGATGTTCCGCGAATGGCTGGAACAATTTACAGCACGAAGCGGTGGCACTCAGGAGTTCGATGCTCTGATGAAGCGCCTGAAGCATGTACAGGCGGGGCGGCGCTTCAGCCGGGACGAGATGAATGAGCGCTAGGTTCTTTCTCGATACAAACATCTTCGTATATTCCTTTGACGCGAGTTCGCCGAAGAAGGCTGCGGGATCGAGGAAGCTGATCAGAAGTGCAATCGAGACGCGCAACGGCATTGTCAGCTATCAAGTGGTGCAAGAGTTCTTTAATGTTGCTCTGCGCCGTTTCTCAAAGCCCATGAGCGGTGTCGACGCAGAACAATATTTGTCGACCACGTTTCGTCCACTTCTGTCAGTGCATTCCTCGCAAGCTTTGTATGGCGAGGCGCTGCGGATTGGAGCCAGGTTCCAGCTGCCTTGGTATGATTCGCTGATCGTCGCTTCTGCAATCGAAGGTCAGTGTGTAGTTCTTTACAGTGAAGACTTTCAGGATGGACAGCAGATTGGAAGCGTCACGATCTCCAACCCCTTTGCTTGACAGAAGCACGCTCTTAGGAATCTCCAACCGATGGCGAAGAAAGCAACGGCTTAGAGGGAGCATCCTCCAAGCCGTTTCAAGTCATGCAAAAATGGTTGCGGGGGTCAGATTTGAGCTGACGACCTTCGGGTTATGAGAACATACAAAAATACACGGCCCGTTGATTCTGTGCGACTTAGCTTCGTTTCCGGACTCTAGAGTTCT
The DNA here is from genome assembly GCA_013289665.1 of Acidobacteriota bacterium. GTDB lineage: Bacteria > Acidobacteriota > Terriglobia > Acidiferrales > UBA7541 > Acidiferrum. Next base: position 401,802 of record JABCZN010000001.1, read on the forward strand.
TTCCCAAATCTTTCCCAAGGCTTTTGGCCGTTTTTCACCACCTTCCGTTGGAGTGATCCTACGCATCCGCGGCTAGGCTTGGGTACGCGGCGAAGTCCCGGGTGAGTAGGTCGAAGATTATCGCCAATCTTCAACAACTAGGCTAGGCACACGCTGAAACTCTTTGCCGTTGCTGGTTACCAAAATGGCCCCGAGGCTGAGTGCGTGGGCTGCGATGAGCGTGTCGAGCGGGCCGATTGGTGCCTTCGCGAGGGCAGCGCGCACCTTGCTGTAGGGGTCTACCACGCGGTGGTCGAGCGGGAATACGTCGAACGGTGCTACCATCACGGAAAGCAAATGTTCATTCCGCGCTCGTAGCTGCGGATGCCGTGCCGCGTGAAGCTCGATCCCGTACTGTAGCTCGCACAAGGTGATGATGGAGAGGCCAATGGTGTTCTTGGTGTGCGCCGTGAGCTTGCGGCGGATGTCCGAAGAATTGGTGCGCAGCAGATCGATCCAAACGGTGGTATCGAGAAGGTACACGCAGACTAGTCCTTTTCCCCATCGAAAAGCTTCTCGAGTCCAGCACGCTCTTGCCCACGCCGGTCGCGGGGGAGTAGGAAGTCCCGGGGAAATTGATCGAGCGCTGCGAAGAGTCCGGCCCACCGGTCGCCGGATTTGGGTAGGAGCAGAATGCCGTTGCCCAGGCGCTTCACGTAAACGCTGTCGCCAGCCACGCGATACTCCTTCGGAAGCCTTACGGCTTGGCTCCGGCCGGTCATGAATACCTTGGCTTCTGCGACCGCCGCGGAGCGTGCGCCGCGCTTCTTCGCTTGACGTGCCATGCAATCCTCCTTTGGCACACATTCGCAGGATACCTATCACATGATACATATCACTGTGCCGTCCGTCAAACCAACACGAAAAGAAGTTCCGAATGCACCGCCCGCGCCGAATCTTTCGCGAGCCGGATCGCTTGAACCGCTGTCTGCCCGGGGTAGGGAGCCCGGCACTGGCGGATCCAAGTTGGTCGCTAGGACGTGATTTTGGAGGTGGCAAATGAATGACGCTGGCCCTCAGCAACAAAAAGGGCTTCCAGTGGAGATCCGGAAGCCCTTGCTGCATAATTACTCGATTGGTTGCGGGGGTCAGATTTGAACTGACGACCTTCGGGTTATGAGCCCGACGAGCTACCAGGCTGCTCCACCCCGCACAACCACTATAGCGGAGCAACCAAATTCCGTCAAATTTGTCATGGTTCAGCTTGGTTCAGCCAGTTCTCTCCGCCCTTAAGTTCCCAGCGATTCGCCTACCACGTCGTGTACGAAGTCCCATCACTCCCGTTCTGTTCGCAGCCCGAATGCACGTCATCAACCCCCGTGCTGGTCTGGTCCGGGCTCAGGACAGTATCCCCAATATGCGTGACCCAGTCTTTCCGCTGGCACACGGGGTCAATGGGAACCTCGCGCAGGTAGTGCGCCTCCACCAGGTCGTCCAGCGACTGCGGAGCCTGCTGCTTATCCAGCGTGTAATTATCAATCGCCTGCCGCATCGTCTGCAGGTCTTGGTGCAGGACCGATTCCCGCGCGTGCTTCACCGTCTTGTCGTAGATCACCGCCGCCATGCCAATCAGAATCGAAATGATCATCATCACGATCATCAATTCGATCAGAGTGAATCCACGCCCCGCACGGCCAAACCTCCTCCCACGCCAATTAGAATCTTTCGCGTTGAAAAATCCCCTCATCCCATCACCTTCGTTCCGATAAGAACCTACCAATCCGAATACTTCGTCCCATCCAGAGCAATGCCGGCGGATTTCGAATAAACGTCGAACACATTCTTCCCGCCCCAACTCGTCGAATCCGGATCGTCCTGCACCGAACGCATTCCCCACTCCACTCGTCCCGTCATCGGATCCTTGGGAACGCGGCGCAGAAACCGCATATTTTTCCCCGCCGCCCCGGATCCGCCCACAGCCACGCCTTTCACCAGCGTATCCAGGTCCGGCGGATACCCTTCGCTGCCAAGTTCCACGCGAATCTTCTGCTGGTCCGCCAAGTCCTTGTATTTGTCAATCGCCTGCCGCATTTCCCGCAAATCCAAGCGCAATTCTTTTTCCCGTTCGCGAATCACCGTGAATCTTGCAATCGGCAAAGCCATCGAAGACAGGATCAGCAGGATGGTGCACGCAATGATTAGTTCCAGCAGCGTCATACCGGCTTGCGGGGAATTTCTGGCCTTGCGCTGCATGGAAATGACGTCAACCTCCATTAGATACGACGTTTTATTGCACGCGGAGCGTTGCTTCGCTGGTCACCAGCGGGATGGGCTTCTGCTGAGAATCTTTCGCGTTCACCTGAACAATCGAAAGATTGGTCGTGCCCGGGGCCAGCGCCTTCACCACCACGCCGAGCAGTGTGCCGGTCCCATTCACGCCGGGTGTGTTTGGTTGCCGTGTTGCCGAAATGATCGCCTGGCCATGCTCCTTGTCCACGCGCTGCACCAGTGCAATCTCCTGCGTGCCTCCGGAGAGAAATCCTCCGTGGCGCACTTCCTCAATGCTGATGATCGCCTGGTTGTATTGCAGCAGCATGGGAACGGAGAAAAGGTCGTTCACATTTTCTACCACCACGCCGATGGTCGCGGTTTGCCCGGGAGCCAGGTTTAGCGTCGCCGGTTCAAAATGAATCCGCGGCCCGCTCGTCTGCGCCTGCGGCACGGCTGGAGTATTCGTCGGCGCTGGCTGCGGTGCTGGGGCTACTGCGCCCGGTGCAGACGGATTCTGTTCGGACGGTGTTGAGGGCGGCGCAACAGGATTCGGATTCGCCGTTGGTGTCTTGACATCCATCTCGCGCTTCACGCCCGGATAGGTTTCCGTTCCGGAATAAATGGCGCGAAGATTGGCCCTGGTCCACTCGGGCATGCGCACAATGCGCGGAATAAGAACGATCAGGTTTTCATTCTCCTGGTGCTCCACATTGTCGGTCGAAAAGAGGTAGCGCATGATGGGCACGTTTGCCAGGCCCGGCCAGCCGTTCAGTTGTTTGGTATCGGTTCGCTCAAACAATCCGGCCAGGATGCTCACTTCACCCTCTTTCAGCCGCACTTCGTGCTCGATTTTTCGCTGGCTGATGATGGGCTGCGAAATGCCGCCAATCGGCTGCTGACCGGTCACCGAGGAAACCTCCACGGAAACCTTCAAACTGATGTCGCGGTTGGCGTGCACGTGCGGCGTGATGTCCACGTTCACACCGACGTCAATGTACTGGAACTGAGTATTGACCAGTGGGTTTACGAAACCCGCGCCGGCCGTGGAGCCTACGCCTACGCCCGCCTGGAAGCTTCCTGTTGCCACGGGCACGCGGTCACCCACCCGAAGTTTTGCCGGTTGGCCGTCGATAGCCCGGATTTCCGGGTTGTCAATAATCTTCGTGGTGGTGTCGGTCAACAAGAAATTCGCCGTGGCCCCTGGCAGCGTCAGGGCCACATCATTCTGGTTCAGATGCGTCAACTGGCTGAGTGAAACGGACCCGGGAGCGGAGGTGGAACCCGTCGTCGTGGATGTAGTCGATGTCGTGGTCGAAGTCGAAGTTGCATTCGGGCTGATGGCGATCGAGGCGCTCTGCCCAGGCAGAACTCCCAAATTCCTAAGTCTGTCGGTGCGCGCCTGCAGGACTTCCACCTGAATCATCACCTCGGGCTTGGCTTTATCGATGTCCCGGATGATTTTTTCGGCCAGAGCGATCTTGTCCGGCGTATCGCGGATGATGATCGCGTTCTGCGCGTTCACCTGCTGGATTCGCTTCAGGTCCAGTAATTGCCTGAGTCCGGTGGTAATTTCGGTCAGGTCCTGCGCGATGGCCACATTGCTCAGATAAAATGTGCGCACCACCTGCTCTTCATAGTCCCGGCGCTTCTGGGTGTTGTCCGGAACAATCATGATGATGTTTTCCGTTACCGGCTTCCAGAACGCCTTGCTCTGCAGCGAAACGATGTCCAGTGCCTGTTCCAGCGTCACATTGCTCAAATCCACCGATATTCGCCGCGCCTGCAGATCCGGATCGTAGATCACGGTCAGCCCGGCCAGCTTTCCAATGGTGTCGAACACCACCTTGATGTCGTTGGACATCCGCAAATTAATCGGCGCGCGCGAAAGTGGCTTCAGTTCCGGAGGCTCGGAAGCAAGTCCGGGCTGTCCATTTTCCATCAGCGGCTGATCTTGCAGTTGCGTCGCCTTGGTTTGTTCGCCAATCATCTGCAAGGTGCGCCTTAACTCCTGGTCGGCGGAAGTGCTGGAGGGGTCCAGTATCTGTGCGCGTTGGAACTCCGAAACCGCGCCCTGAAGGTCCCCCTTCTCCCTCAGTTTTACCCCTTTTTGGACATGCGACGCCCCGGCTTCAAAACGTGCCTGGTCCAGTCCAATCTTGTAATTTACATTGCGGGGGTCTGATTTAGTGGCTTTCAGGTAATAATCTACCGCGGCGTCGTAATCCTTTATGTCCACCGCCCGCCGAGCCGCCTTATAGTCCTGCTTGTCTCTTGGACATCCCGCCAGAAACACCACGGCGGCCATTAGGACTATCAATTTACACCATCGGCGCATGTACTCTCCGGGATCTCGACGCAGGGCAAGCCGAGTCTTTACTATCTCATGGAGTCTAGCATCGGCTTTATCAGCCCGGCAAGCAGGTGGATTTTGTATGTAGCCCTCTTCAAACGGTCCCATTTGCCAGTTCCCCAGCCTTTCCTCCAACGGGTGGCCGGTAGCTGGGAAGGGGCTTGCCTGGGTGGGCAGCTGTTCCGGACACCCGTATTAGACGCATCATCAGGTAAAATGAAAGATTGTGACCAAGCCAACTAGTAAACCCGGGAAGGTTCTCCAGAAGGGCAAGGACTCCAGGGAGACGCGCGAAAAGATCGTCGCGCAGAACCGCTCGGCCTCCTACAACTATCACATCCTTGAAAAGATGGAAGCGGGACTCGTTCTTCACGGCACCGAGGTCAAGGCTCTCCGCGAGGGCAAAGCCAACATCCGCGATGCCTACGTTGACTTCAAGCCCAGCGGCCCGTTTCTGGTGAATGCCCACATCGCCCAATACATGCCCGGTGGTCCGTGGAACCACGAACCTCTCGGCGAACGCAAGCTGCTGCTTCACAAACGCGAGATTCATAAATTCTCAGGCCGCATCGAATCCAAAGGATTAACCGTAATTCCTCTGCGCATCTATTTCCGCGATGGCCTCGCCAAAGTTGAAATCGCGCTGGCCCAGGGCAAAAAATCCTGGGACCGCCGGCAGGACGAACGCGACAAGGACGCCCGCAGGGAAGCGGATCAAGCTCTCTATCGCAACCGGAGGCGATAATCTCATCATGCAAATCTCACTCGATACCAAGCCGTTTGCTTCACTGGAAACCGATGCCCTTGTCACCTACGTTTTCGAGAACGGCGACTTGACCCAGGGCCGGCCCGCGGAACTCGATAAGCTCACGGGCGGTATGCTTTCGCGTCTCTCGAAAAGCGGCGAACTCACCGGCAAATCGCTGGAGACCACGCTGCTGCACGCCCCCGCTGGCTTCAAGGCCGCGCGCCTGCTCCTCATCGGGGCAGGGAAGCGCGAGCAATTTAACCCCGCCACCTTGCGAAAAGTTGCTGGGGCGGCTCTGCGCTATTTGAAGGCCCGCGCCGCTCACAAGGTTGTCTTCCTCGTCCGCGAAGGTGACTCAACCGACGCTGTGGCCCAGGCCGTCACCGAGAGCGCCATTGTCTCCGATTTCGAGACCGACAAATACAAGACCGACAAGAAAAATGACAAATTTATCGAAACGTTTACAATCGCGGGCTTCAGCGAAGCCGAAAAAGCAGGTGGAGAGAAGGGAATCGCGCGCGGCCGCATTATCGGCGACGCGCAGAATTTTACGCGCGACCTCGTCAACGAGCCGTCCAACAAGCTGACGCCAAAAATTCTTGCCGAAAAAGCCGAAGCCATGGCCAAGGAAGCCGGCCTGGCCGTGGAAATCCTCGACGAAAAGAAAATCGCCGCCCTGAAAATGGGTGCCCTGCTCAGCGTCGCGCAAGGCAGCGTTGAGCCGCCGCGCATGATCGTCATCACCTACACGCCCGCAAATCCCAAGCCCGGCGCTCCCATAATCGGATTGGTCGGCAAAGCAGTCACCTTTGACACCGGCGGCATCTCCATCAAACCCGCCGACGGCATGGAAAAAATGAAGTACGACATGGCAGGCGGCGCCACCATGCTCGGCATTATGCGCGCCGTTGCGGGTCTGAAGCCCAACGTCAAAGTGATTTGCGTTGTCCCCTCAACGGAAAATATGCCCGGCGGAAAAGCGCAGAAGCCCGGAGATATTCAAACCGCAATGTCCGGCAAAACCATCGAAGTGCTCAACACCGACGCCGAAGGCCGCCTGATTCTCGCTGATGGTGTCCACTACGCGAAACAGTTGGGCGCAACGCATCTCGTGGATGCGGCCACGTTGACCGGCGCCATCGTCGTCGCCCTCGCAAATATCAACGTCGGTGTCTTCGGCTCCGATCAAGCCTGGACCGACAAGCTACTCGCCAGCGCCAAAGCCGCCGGCGAAAAAATGTGGCAGATGCCCATGGACGACGAGTACCGCGAATTCATCAAGGGCAGCTTCGCGGACATTCAAAACATCGGCAGCGGTAAAGGCGGCGGCTCCATTACCGGCGCCTGGTTCATCCGCGAATTCGCCGGCGACACGCCCTGGATCCACCTCGACATAGCAGGCACCGCCTGGAACGATGACGCCAAGCCCTGGCTAGCCAAGGGCCCCACCGGCGTTGCCCTGCGCACCCTGCTCCACCTCATCCAGTCCTTCTAACCAGCCAATCAAGATTCTGCGTCTTGGCGTTGGGGCGACTTTCTGCCGCCCTCTTTCCGCTCGCCACGTAGCCGCCGCTGCGCCCTGCAGCGGCCACCTTCCGGAGGCCCCCCGCCCGGGAATCCCATCGCAACCACTCTCTCTCGACACCTGCCGATTCGCAGCCCGCCTATTCCTCGCGCGTCCCAACCGCCCAAACCGAGTCCGGCTTCCCAATCAAAAACGCCACAAAACAAATCCCAAGCACTGAATGCTCGAGCGACGCCCCAAAATACTGCCACATCGGAGCTCCAGCCCCTGGATAGTTCGAGGCAAGCAGCAGCGTCAACATAAATACCAGCCCAAAAACGCTAGCCCGCCGTACCCAAACCCCCAGCGTCAGCGCAATCCCAATTGCCAACTCCCCATACGCCACCAGAAACGCGATCGGACGCGCATGTGGCAAGACAAACCCCCTCAAAATCGGGGCCATGAATGGATACGCCGCGCCCTCCAAGAACTTGTTAATCCAGTATTCAAATCCCCCATGCAAGGTAAACTGCGTCCCAAAAACCTTGTACTGCCCGAAAATCATGAACAATATCCCTACGCTGATGCGCATAAACGCAAGCGCCCGCGCATTCCCACGATGGGGATCGGTGTGGTTGCGCATGTGACTCCCTTTCGGTCACCACAGGCTATCACTGTAAGTTGAATTTTTGACAATTCAGCCGGAGGAGCGCCTCAGACTTGCTGAAGTTGCGCGAAGCGTTCCACGAACTTCTTCGTCCCGCGCCCCGGAAAGCTCACGCTCACGCGCCGGTCCTCATCCTCGCCCTCGACGCCAACCACCGTCCCCACTCCATACTCCGGGTGCCGCACCTTCTGCCCCAGCAGCGGATCCGCCTGCCCCCCGCGCTTCATCGCCGAGCGCCCAAACGACGGTGTCGCAGCCGTCGCGCGGCGTTGCGGCGCACGCACCGCAGGCGTGGATATTCCCCGCACCCGTCGCGTAAACTCCTCCGCGCTATAGGAATACTCGGGGTCCGGCTCGTACCGCCGCGTCTCCCCAATTTCCGCCATCGACCCACGTACCGTCTCCACCAGTTCGCTGGGAATCTCCGCCAGAAACCTCGAAGGCATTGACGCTCGCATCTGCTGCTCGTTGCCGAACACCCGCCGGTACACCGCCCGCGTCAGCGTCAGCGATTTCCGGGCCCGTGTCATTCCCACATACATCAGCCGCCGCTCCTCTTCAATCCCTTTTTCCTCGTTAATCGACCGGCTGTGTGGGCAAATCCCATCTTCCAGGCCCGTCAGAAACACGTGGTCAAACTCCAGCCCCTTCGTGCTGTGCAGCGTAATCAGCGTAACGCCCGGCTTCCCCTCAAACGAATCTGCGTCGCTCACCAGCGCCGCCGCATCCAGAAATTCCGTAAACGATTCCCCCGCATCTACTGCCTCGGCCACTGCGCGCACCAGCTCTTCCAGGTTTTCAATCCGCGCCACATCCTCCGGCGTGTTCCGGTCCTTCAGCGCACTCATGTAACCGGTCTCATCGAGCACATACCGCAAATAATCCGCCGGCTCCTTCGTTGCATAAGCTTCCTGCAGCCGTTGAATCAATTCGCGAAACGCCCGCAGCGGCGCCACCGCCCGGCTCGACGCCGGATTCGTCATCAGCGATTCCATCGCATCCCAGAACGACAGTCGTTCCTTCTGCGCCAGGTCCCGCAGCGCATCCACGGTCGTTTTCCCGATGCCTCGCGCAGGAACATTCAGCACCCGCAGCAGCGAAATATCATCCTCTGGATGGAGCGCCAGCCGCACATACGCCAGCGTATCCTTCACTTCCGCCCGATTATAAAAACTGAACCCGCCAACCAGCTTGTACCGCACGCCCCGCCGCCGGAAGGCTTCCTCGAACGAACGCGACTGAAAATTCGTCCGGTACTCCACCGCGCAGGTCTGGTCAGAATCGTCGCCTAAAATCCGCTCCAACTCTCCGGCCACAAATTCCGCCTCCGCCTGTGCATCCCGGGCCTCAAAATAACGAAGGTTCCCCCCCGCCTCATTTTCCGCCCGCAGCGTCTTCCCCAGCCGGTCCGGATTGTTCGCCACCACCGCCCCGGCCGCATCCAGAATCTTCTGCGTCGAACGGTAATTCCGCTCCAGCCGGATCACCTTCGCGGCAGGGAAGTCCTGCGAAAAGCTCAAAAGAATTGACACATCGGCCCCGCGCCACCGGTAAATGGATTGGTCCTCATCGCCAACCACGCAAACGTTTTGCCGCTCGTTCGTCAGCATCCGCAGCAATTCATACTGCACGCGATTCGTGTCCTGATATTCATCCACATGCAAATAGGCAAACCGGTTCCGCCACTTCTCGCGAACTTGCGGTACCTCGCGCAGCAGCCGCGCCGACCGCAGCAGCAAGTCGTCGAAGTCCACCGCCTTGCTCTGCTTCAGCAGCGTCTCGTACCCCGCGTAAATATCCGCAACCTTCCGCGTGTCGGGCCCAAATGCTTCCGCCCGCATCTGTTCCGACGTCTGCCCATGATTCTTCGCATAGCTGATCCGGCTCAAAACATTCCGCGGCGTCAGCGCATCGTCGTCAATCTGCAGCTTGGCCATCGCCAGCTTCACCGCCGCCTGTTGGTCTTCGTCATCGTAAATCGCAAAATCCTTAGCTAGCCCCGCATGCACCGCCTCGCGCCGCAGCAGGCGCGCGCAAAGCGAATGAAACGTAGAAATCCACGGCCGCTCCGGAGGCACACCCGCGCGCAGCAGCAAATCGCTCACTCGCGTCTGCATCTCCTCCGCCGCCTTGTTTGTGAACGTTACTGCCAGGATTGCGTCCGCCGGTGTCCCCTTGGCGATCAGGTTCGCCATCCGAAATGTAATCGCGCGAGTCTTTCCCGTTCCCGCCCCGGCCAGAATCAAAACCGGTCCTTCGGTAGTTTCCGCGGCAAGACGTTGTTCAGGGTTCAGTTTTTCCAGCAGGTTTTCCATGGGGTCCGGGGCAATCTGATTAGTTGTCGCCCATCCATGTTAGCCGACGCCGCCGCACCCGGCAAATCCGTGCGCAAATCTGAACGAAAGTCTCATTATTTCGCACAACGAATAACGACCACTCATTGCGCGCCAGACAAAATTGGTCAACCTGAGGCTATCCGACAAGGATAGCCGGGGGACCTCAACCTTCTGAACTTGCACAGATGCGACAGATGTCGCGTTAACTTGGTTCAATTCGACGGGTTACGGCTGAAATCAATATCAAAATACAAAATCGCCTGCTGGGACGTCATCCTCTGCAAATCCGGCACATACAACCTCGCCGTCTGAAGCAAATCCCACTCCCCGCGCAAATCGAAATACACCAACCCTTCCATTGTGCTGTGCGCCCCAATCACGCTCGACGGCATCCCCGCATTCTGGCAAGTCGCCTGAAACTCCTCCCAATTCTTGTCCCGCGTAGGCTTCGGCCGGCTGATCGGGAGGGGTATCGGCAAGCGCCGCGCCGTCGGGTCCTTCCCGTTCTGCCTCAACATCACCGCATCGGCCACGTCATCCGCCGTCAGCGCCTCCAGTTCCTGCTTGTTCTCCGGGTCCAGCATCACCAGCAGCCGGATGCGTTTCAGATTCAATTTCACCGCCTCATCGTTGTCATTGCGAATGGTCAGCCGCAGCCCCACGATGCCAGCCGCAAACGGCGTCTTCTTCGGGAATTTTTCCTTGTAACGAGAGGCCTGCGTCCACGGCTCCACGCCAATCGTTACACCCTCGTGCGCATCCAGGATGGACGTCCGCAAAGGCCTGCTCTGTTGCCCAGCCGCAACCCGCCCCAATAAAATCCCCAGAAACATCACCACAACCACAGCAAGGAGTTTCCTCATGAGGCTATAATAGACTGTTTGCATCCTGAGGCCTTCGATTCTTGGGGTAGAAGCCGGGTTGCTCCGCTTCTCGACCCTCGGGCGCACGCGAATCCCGGAACAACCGGAGTCACATCGAGTGTATTTCCTCTATAGTGTATTGACGGGCCTGGCTGCCCTGCTCACGTCGCCCTATTGGCTCATCCAAGGCCTGCGCCGCGGCAAGTATCTCTCCAATCTCGGCGAGCGCCTCGGCCTTTCCATTTCGGGACTCGAAAAGCTCCCCGCCGAGCATCCCGGCTCCATCTGGATCCACGCCGTCTCTGTTGGCGAAGCCCTCTCCGGCGCAACCCTCGCCCGCCGCCTGAAAGACTCCTACCCCCAGCGCCCGCTCGTCGTTTCCACTACCACTCTCACCGGCTATGCCCTCGCCAAGGAGCGCATGCCCTTCGCGGACGCCGTTGTCTATTTCCCCCTCGACTGGGCCTTCAGCGTTTGCCGCGTCCTCGAGGCCGTGAAACCCGCCATCGTCATCATCCTCGAGACCGAAATCTGGCCCAACTTTCTCCGCGAATCCGCCCGCCGCAACATCCCCGTTCTCTTCGTCAGCGGCCGCATCTCTGATCGCTCCTTCGCCCGCTGGCAAAGGTATCTCAACGTCTTCGGCTTCTATCTGACGCCGCTCCTTAAATCCGCACTAAGCTACGCCGCCGGATTCCTCATGCAATCCGAGCAGGACGCCGACCGCATTCGCGCCCTGGGCGCCCCATCTGAAAAAGTCACTTTGAGCGGCAACCTGAAATACGACCTCGAATTGCCCGCCCCCACTCCTCTCGCCAAATGGCTCGAAGAAGAATGCACCCGCCACGGCCGTCGCCCGCTAATCGTAGCCGGCAGCGTAGTGGCCACCGAAGAACCTCTGGCCCTGCTTGTCTTCGGCGTAGTGCAAGGGGATTTTCCAAAAGCCCTGCTCGTCCTTGCTCCCCGCAAGCCCGAGCGTTTCGCCCCCGCGGCCGAGTTCATCGAAGAATCCCATCGCAAATATCTGCTGCGCTCGGAACTCGCGCTGCCGGGGCCCGGCATCTCCCCCAGCGCAAGCGCCAGCCCGAACGGGATCCCCGACGACGTCACCGTCCTCCTTCTCGACTCTATCGGTGAACTCGCCTCCCTCTACCGCCTCGCCGACGGCGTCTTTGTCGGTGGCTCCCTCGTCGATTCCGGCGGCCACAACATCCTCGAACCCGCCGCCTTCGGCAAAGTACCCGTCTTTGGCCCCTCCATGGAAAATTTCACCGCCATCGCCGCCCGCTTCCTCGAATCCAAAGCCGCCATCCAGGTCGAAAGCCCAGAAGACGCCGGCGTCGAAATGATTCACCTCCTCAAGGATCCGGAGAAGATGCGGCGCATGGGCAGCACTGCGCGCCAACTCGTCGAAAGCAGCCGCGGGGCCCTCGACCGGGCCCTCACCGCCATCTCTCAACATTTGAGTGGTCCCGCGCGATGACTCTGCCCCCGTGGCTGCGTCTGCTCCTGTGGCCCGCCTCGGTGATCTACGGCGATCTAGCGCGCCTCCGCGCCCGTCTCTACGCCCAGGGAACTCTCAAAACAAAACGCCTGAACACTCCCGTAATCAGCCTAGGCAATCTCACCGTCGGCGGCACCGGCAAAACCCCCATGGTAATCTTCCTCGCCGAACGCTTTCTCGCCGAAGGTAAACGCGTCGGCATCCTCACCCGCGGCTACAAAGGCGCCGCCGGCACCAGCGACGAAATCGAACTCATGAAATTCCGTCTCCAGGATCGCGTAATGTTCGGCGTAGGCCCCGACCGCCACCGAGAGGGCCGCAAGCTTGAAGAACAAGGGGTCGACCTCCTCCTCCTCGACGACGGCTTCCAGCATCTCCCGCTCTTTCGCGACGTCAACATCCTCCTCATGGACGCCTCGCAACCACTCGGCCGCGAAATTATCCTGCCCGCGGGCCGCCTGCGTGAACCCGTCTCCGCCATGGAACGCGCTGATCTCCTCGTTATCACCCGCCTTGAAGCCTCGCCAGCCACCCTCGCCACAATCGAAAAGCTGCAGGACTATCCCGTCTTCTCCGCCGTAACCCGCCTCCTCGGTTTCCGCCGCCTCGGCGCAGGAATCCAGCTCCTCTCCGCGCAGGAAATCGGCCCCGGCCCTTTCTACGCCTTCTGCGGCATCGGCAATCCCAAAGCCTTTTTTCAAGACCTCAAAACCTGGAACGTCACCGTAGCCCAAACCAGCGAATTTCCCGATCACCATCGCTACGATCAGCGCGACTCCCTCGAGCTCGAACAAGTTGCCCGCACCGCCGGTACCAAAGCCTTTGTCACCACCGAAAAGGACGCACAGAATCTTTCCGGCGTCTCTTTCTCCGAATTTCCCGTCTTCATCGCCGTGATCGAAATGGAACTTCCGCAACAGGACGCCTTCTTTGGTTTCATCCGCGAACGCCTGGCAGCCAGGAGCGCCGTGGTATGAAAATCATGATTCGCGCCACCAACTGGGTCGGCGACGCCATCATGGCCCTCCCCGCTCTGCGCGCCGTCCGCCAGCGCCATCCGGATGCAACGATCAGCATCGTTGCCCGTCCCTACGTCGCCGAAATTTATCGCGACCAGCAAATCTCCGACGAACTAATCCCATACGATCCCAACGGCGAGCACCAGGGCTGGAGAGGCCCCGAAAAACTCGCCTCTGAACTCCGCGCACGAAAATTCGACCTCGCCCTCCTCCTCCAAAACGCCTTCGACGCCGCCTGGCTAGCCTGGCGCGCCCAAATCCCCCAACGCATCGGCTACGCCCGCGATGCCCGCAGCCTCCTGCTAACCCAATCCATCCCGGTCCCAAAGACCGGCGAAATCCCGCCGCACGAAAAGTTCTACTATCTCGAACTTCTCCGGCGCGCCGGCTGGCTCGAGCAACTCCCCGACGAACTGCACATCATGCTGCACGTTCCCGACGCCGCCCGGCAGCGCGCGCAGCAAGCTCTTGTTGAAGCAGGCGCAAGGCCGCACGCCCGACGAATCGCCGTGGGTGCCGGCGCTTCTTACGGCTCGGCCAAATGCTGGCCGCCCGATCGTTTCGCCAAAGCCTTGAATTCGCTGCTCTCTCGCGCCGATGCCGATGTAATTCTCTTTGGCACCCCCGCCGAACTCCCCGTTTCCACCGCCATCGCTTCCGCGTTACAGCGCGCCCCCATCAACCTCACCGGCAAAACCTCCATCGCCAATCTCCCCGCACTCCTCTCCCAATGCCACCTCTTCCTCGGCAACGATTCCGGCGCGATGCACGTCGCCGCTGCGGTCGGCCTGCCCGTAGTCGCCGTCTTCGGTCCCACCGATCCCGAAGGCACCGCCCCGGTCACCCCGCGCCTCACGATCGTTCAGCAAAAACCCTACTGCAGCCCCTGTTTCCTTCGCCGCTGCCCCACCGACCATCGCTGCATGACTGCGGTCACACCGTCCGTGGTCGAGTCCGCTCTCCACTCAGCACTCCGGGAGGTGCCTTTTGCCTGATCCCTCCTCCCGCCGTCCCGCTGTCTTCCTCGATCGCGACGGCACCATCGCCGAAGAGGTCGGCTACTTGAATCATCTCGACCGTTTTCGTATGTTTCCGTTTGCGGCCGATGCCATCCGTCGCTTGAACCAGACGGGTTTGCCCGTGGTCGTCGTCACCAATCAATCCGGCGTGGCCCGCGGCTATTTTCCGGAATCGCTGCTGCACGACGTCCACGAGCGGATGAAAAGGGAACTAGCGCAAGCCGGCGCCCATCTCGATGCGGTTTATTATTGTCCGCACGAAAAGTCGGACGCCTGCGACTGCCGCAAGCCGAACCCCGGCATGCTGTATCGCGCGGCCCGGGAACTCGGCCTCGACCTCGAGCGCTCATTCGTAGTCGGCGATCGCTACGGCGACATGGAACTCGCCTTTAACGCAGGCGCAAAAGGAATCTTCGTGAAAACGGGCTACGGCCTCGGCGATTTCGCCTGGCACGCGCAATCCTGGCGCAGGCAACCGGACCTCATCACAGTTAATCTTGAAACCGCGGTTGATTGGATTCTGAGGGTTAAATGACCAAGCGCTCCAAAAAACAGTCAGCCCCCGCTCCATCCGTGGACCTCGTCAACCTGGCCGATTACGTCGAGCGCTTCTCCAGCAAGACCGTCGTCGTCCTCGGCGATTTCGTCGCCGACGCTTTCCAGTCCGGCGACATCACCCGCGTCTCCCGCGAAGCCCCCGTCCTGATCCTCAAGCATCGCGAAACCCAGATTGTTCCCGGCGGCGGCGCCAACGCCGCCAACAATTTCGCCGCCCTCGGCGCCAAGGTAATTCCCATCACCGCCGTCGGCGAAGATGAAACCGGCGACCGCCTCCTAGAATTCTTCCGCGAGAAAAAAGTGGATGTCTTCGGCATCCTCCGCGCCAAGGGCTGGACTACTCCCACCAAAACCCGCTTTCTCGCCGGCTGGGCCCACAAGGTCGGTCAGCAGGTCCTTCGCGTGGATTACGAACCCGACCATCCACTGCCCGCCGAAATTCACAACAAAATTCAATCCACGTTAGCCAGGGCTCTAAAAAAAGCTGACGCCCTCGCTGTCTCCGATTACGGTTTCGGTGTAGCCAGCCCGCGAGCACTTGCCAGAATCCTCTCTGCCAACAAACGCCCGCTCCTCGCCACCCTCGATTCCCGCTACCGCCTCACTGACTACAAACGCGCCGGCCTCCGCTCTGCCACGCCCAACGAAGGCGAAATCGAAGCCCTCCACCACACCTCCATTGGCAAAAATCTCGCCGAACTCGAACGGTGCGGCCGCGCCACGCTCTTTGAAATGAAGCTGCAGTCCCTTGTCGTCACCCGCGGCCGCGACGGCATCGCTCTCTTTCAGCCTGGCAAGGAAACCGTGCATATTCCCATCTACGGCAGCGATCAAGCCGTCGACGTCACGGGCGCCGGTGACACGGTTCTCGCCGCCTACACCCTCGGTCTCTCCGCCGGCGCCACCCCTCTTGAAGCCGCCCATCTCGCCAACATCGCCGGCGGTCTCGTCGTCATGAAGCGCGGCACTGCCACCGTTTCCCGCGCCGAACTCCTCGAAGCCATCGGCTCCACCGCCTCCGGCAAAACCTCCTGACCCATGCGCATAGCCCATGAAAAAATCGTCTCGCGCGAAAAATTGGCCGCCCGGCTGGCGTCCGCCAAGCAGCGCGGCCAACGAATCGTCCTCGCCAACGGCGTCTTCGATACGCTCCACGTCGGCCACACCCGCTATCTCTCCGCCGCCAAAGCCGAAGGCGATCTCCTCGTCGTCGCCGTCAATTCCGATTCCAGCGTCCGCCCTCTGAAAGGCCCGAACAAGCCGATTCTCGATGAGCAAGCCCGCGCCCTTCTGGTCGCCGCTCTTCGCGCCGTAGATTACGTCGTGATTTTCCCCGAACCAAACATCGAAAAACTCCTCGAAGAATTGCGCCCCGACGTCCACGCCAAAGGCACCGACTACTCCGCCGACTCCGTTCCAGAACACGCCGTCGCCGCTCGCCTCGGCATTCGCGTAGCTATCGTCGGCGATCCCAAGGATCATTCCACGCGCTCGCTTTTCGATGCCATCCGCAAGGCCCCGCATGTCTGACCCGCGTTTCCTCGTCGTCCGCCTCGGCTCCCTCGGCGACATCGTCCACACGTTCCCCGCCGTCTCCGGCCTGCGTCAATCTTTCCCCCGCGCCGAAATCATCTGGCTCACCCATCCACGCTGGGTAAATCTAGTAGCCAGCAGCGCCCTAGCCTCCGAAATCTGGCCCGTAGATTCCCGCGACCTGTCCAGCGTCCGTCAAATCATCGCCAAAATTCGCGCCGAGCGATGGGACGCCGCCATCGACTACCAAGGCCTCTGGAAATCAGCGCTTCTCCCGTTTCTCGCGGGAGTCCCCAAGCGCATCGGATTCTCTTCTGAAACCATCCGCGAATTCGGCGTGCCCATCCTGTACACGGATCGCGTACGCCCACACACGATACACATTGCCGATCAAAATGGTGAATTGTCCGTGCGAGCGGACGCACGAGCCGCAGTAGCTCCCGTGAAGCTACAGGTAAGCGAAACCGATCGTCAGCGAGTGTGTTCCGATCTTTCCTTGGCAGGCATCAGTACCTACATCGTCCTAAGCCCCGGCGGCGGCTGGCGCTCCAAATGCTGGCTCCCGGAACGCTTCGGCGAACTCTGCCAGAAAATTCGCGATGATCTGAAAATGCATTGCGTAATCAACTACGGTCCCGGAGAAGAAACTCTCGCCGCTGCCGTGAAATCCGCCGCCGGCAAAGCCGATCCATTTCCCTATGACGGTGAACTCGGCCAACTAATGGCGCTCTTGCAAGGCGCGCAGTGTATAGTCGGCGGAGACACCGGCCCACTCCATCTCGCCATCGCCCTCGGCACAAAAGCCGTCGCCATCTTCGGCCCCACCAACCCCGCCCGCAACGGTCCGTACCCACCACAGCCATTCGTCCTGCGCGACCCCAGCGCCAGCACAACACACAAGCGCGAAACCAGAACCAATCCCTCTCTCCTCAAAATCTCTGTCGCCCAAGTCTTCGACGCCGTCAAGCGCCAGCTTGGAGCCTCGGTATGACCCCGCTCGATTTCCTCGCCCGCTGGCGCGTCCGCATCGGCTACTTGCTCGCCGTCCTAGTTTTATTTCTTTCCCGCCCCGAACCCCGCCCGATTGTCATCGGCACCTGCGTCGGCTTCATCGGACTCGCCATTCGTGCCTACGCCGCCGGCTATCTGCACAAGCAAGCCGTCCTCACCACCGCCGGCCCCTACGCCCGCACTCGCAATCCTCTCTACTTCGGCAGCAGCATCCTCGCCCTCGGGGCCGCCATCGCCATGAACTCCTGGCTCTCCGCCGCGCTGCTTCTTTTCTATTTCGCGCTTGTCTATACGCTAGTCATGCGCCGCGAAGAAATCGAACTCCGCGGCCATCACGGCCCCGATTTCGACGCCTACGCAAACTCCGTCCCCCTCTTTTTCCCCCGGCTAACAGCCCCAAAACAACCAGCCGCCACGATCGGTGCTTTCTCCTGGGCTCAGTATCAGAAGAATCACGAATACCAGGCCGCCCTCGGTTTCCTACTCCTCCTGATTGCCCTCATCCTGATCTGGCGTCTCCATGTCGCCTAACGCTACTCAGTGGCAAAAGCACTCCTGCCTGCCCCGAGCAAAGCCGAAGGGCTTGTGCGCTTTTCTCTTCTCTGCGTTCCCTGCGAGCTCCGCGTTGATTCCTTCTTTCTAATTTCACTTAGTCCGCGAAGCCCGACTCAACCCTTGTCCTTCAATCTGGCCAGCCGCAATTCGGCTCAAAACGTGTTCCGCCCGCAAAAGCCGCGAGCCACAACCAGCCCGACCGCGCCCAGTCCGATCCTACGGAGCAGCGAAAAAATCGCGGCAACCCGAAGTCTCCCGCGCAAAACAAACAGTAACCAAGCAAATTAATAAGGAGAAAATACCAAGGAAGGAAATCCCCAAAACGCCGCTCGCAACATGCAACTCCCGGGCAAGCAAAATGCCGCCCGAAAACGCAGCAGCAATCGCTGCGGCCGGAGCCCTCATGTCACTCTTTGCAACCTCACCAGCGTTTCGATGTGATACGTCTGCGGGAAAAGATCAAACAGCTGCACTTCGGAAACTTCATACCGATGTTCGGGCGCAACTTCCGTCTTCTGTTTCCGCTCCGAACTCGTCAACACCCCCAAATCCCTAGCCAACGTAGACGGATCGCAGGAAAGATAAACAATCTCCGGCGCGCCCAAATTCGCCAGCCGCGCCGCTGTTTCCGCGCCCAGCCCGGCCCGCGGCGGATCCAGCACCACCAGGTCCGGCTGCTCCGTAAATTTCTTCAAAAACTCTTCGGCGTGCTCGTTCTCCGACACCACTTCTACGCCCGCCGCCTTCACGTTCTCGCGCAAATCCTGCGTCGCCGCCAGATTCGCGTCCACACTCACCACCCGCGAAAACGCCTTCGCCAGCGGAATCGTGAAAAATCCCACACCCGCATAAAGGTCCAGCGCAAATCCGCCCTTCTTCCCGCCCACTACCGCCTGCAGCAACTCCTCAATCAAAAACCGGTTCACCTGAAAAAACGACAGGTGATTCACGCGAAACGTAAATCCTCCCGCCTGCTGCTCCAAATAACCAGGCCCGAACAATTCAAACCGATTCTTGCTCTGATCCAGCAGCAACAAACTTTCCAGATTCGGCAGCGCTGCCCTGAAATCCGCTATCAATCCCTTCGCGGGTTTCACGAATCTCTCAAACGCCGCATTCAATGCAATCCTCGTATCCGTCGAATCCGCAAACGCCTCAATCTCCAGCAACCCCGTCGGCAAAGTATTCGCCCTCGCCATCTCCTGCAAAATCTGAAACGCCGCATGCAGCCCAGGCGAAAGCACTGGACACTGGTCAATCGGCACGATGTGCGCGCTCTCCGTCTGAAAGTATCCGAGCGCCCGCGGCAACGCCTCCCGGTATGCCCACTGCGCTCGATTCCTGTACCCGTAAGCCTGCGCCGTATGCTCTGCAATCGCGCCGTCCCACGAGATCCCGCCCAGCCGCGAAAGCGTCTCTTTGAGAATCTCTTTCTTCAGTCGCACCTGCTCCGAAATTTCTATGTGCTGGTAATCGCAACCTCCGCAAACCTGAAAGTGCGGGCAAGGAGCGGCAACCCGTGCCGCCGCGGCCTGCTCAACCTTCACCAGACTCGTATGGATGAGCTTCTTTTTCCGCGTCCGCACCCCCGCCCGCACCTGCTCCCCGGGGAGCACATAAGGAACGAATACGGTATTACCGTCGGCGTGCGCCAATCCCTCACCGCCATAAATCAGCTTCTCAATTGATAATAGTAACTCATCAGCCATAGTATTCCAATTCTATCCTTTTTTCAGGAAGCCACGCCATCGCGGCTGAAAATGTAGGAGCACGATAAACCGCGCCCCTGCCCGGCTTGGTAGCGGTCACCTTCAGGCGCCCCGAAATCCATCGCAGGGGCGCCTTTACGCTGCCCTCTTGATCTACTCTTGCCTTTGTAGCGGCCGCCGTTTGCGGCAGGCACCCCTTGGGATGTTGCCCGACACTCATTCGCTCGCGAGAAATCCCGCCTAAGCAAAGTAAAACAGACTAAGCCGCGGCAGCCGGTATTCATCCAGCAAACGCTTCTGCAAGTATTGCTTTTCCACCACAGCCAATTGCGCTGCTTTCATTTTGCGCCGATACGCCGACAATTGCGAATCCACCTCGCGTCGGATCTTCAGCATCAGCTCCTCGCTCGCATTGCTCATCAGCGCCGCGTGCAGCTTCTCATCCAAAATCGTCAGCCGCCGTTCCAAATCTTCCAGGTCCACCTGTTCTGGCGCGTCCAGTAGTGTCATCGTCCCGGAAAGCGAATTGGCCACATTTCCAAGCAGCGCAGCCACCGGAGCCTGTGATTCGCCAACCCCCTCCGCCGCTGTCCTCAACAACTCAATATTTTTCTCCAGATAAGCCCGCACATCCTCCCGCGAAAACGCTTCTTTCGCCGGCCTACTACCGTTTGAAGGTTGAGCACCCGCAGCCGCCTCCTGACTCTCTTCCGCCGCCTCCAGCACCGCATCCGTGCAGTACGCCAAACTCTTCAACGGTTTCCCGGCCCCGCGCCGCGACCTCTGGTAACTCTCAAACGCCCGGTCAATCCCCTTCAGCGCCGCCTCCAGCGGCACTCCGGCCTTCTGCCACGTCTCCATGATCGCCCAATCCAGCGGCGAAACCAGCAGGTGTGCCCCGCGCTTTTTCCAGAAATGTTCCTCAATTTCCGTGAAGTAATTAAAATAATTCCAATTTTCCAAGGAACCTGTAGGGACGGCCCTCTTAGGCCGCCCGCTCCCCCCAACTGCATGTTCGATTCTAGTGATGCAGGTCTTTCCCGGTAGCACAGGCCCGCCCGCCGCAGGCACCCTTCAGCCTGTGAAACCTTCATTCTTTTCCCTATCTTGGTCTCGATGCTCTCTGAGCGCTTCCTCTGTGTGTTCCGTGTCAAATCTCAAGTTTTTCCCTGCGGCCCCTAGCTTTTGACCTTTGACTTCTTCTCACTCCCCGCCACCGCCGCCTCCCCATGCTGATTCTTCTCCCAAATCAGGCGCAACCCGGTCAAAGTTAAAAACTCATCCACATGCTGAATATGTTTCGTCCCCTTCGCCACCAGCCGCGCCTGCCCGCCCGTCGCCACCACGGTCGCCGCACTGTTCAACTCCGCCTTCATCCGCGTCAGCATCCCATCCACCATATCCACCGCGCCGTAATACAACCCCGCCTGCATATGCGTCACCGTATTCGTCCCAATCACCTTCCCGGGATCCTTAATCTCCACGCGCGGCAACCGCGCCGCCCTGCTAAACAGCGCCTCCGATGCAATCCCAATCCCTGGTGCAATCACTCCGCCCAGGTATTCGCATTTCGCGGAAATCACGTCAAACGTAATCGCCGTCCCGAAATCAATCACGATGCACGGCCCGCCATACTGGTGAAACGCTGCCACGCCATTCACAATCCGGTCCGCTCCTACCTCCATCGGATTATCCACCAGCACCGCCATCCCCGTCTTCACTCCGGGCTCCACAAACAACGCCTTCTTCCCTAAATAAATCCGCGACATCTCCGCCAAAGTCCAATTCACCGGCGGCACCACCGAACTAATCATCACTCCCGTAATATCTTCCTGATTCAACCCCGCATACGAAAACAAATTCCGCGTCAACACCCCATACTCATCCACCGTCTGCGCCCGCGCCGTAGTCAACCGCCAGTTCGCGATCAACTCCTCCCCGCGAAACACTCCCAGCACCGTATTCGTGTTCCCGACATCAATCGTCAGCAGCATCCGCAAGTTCCCCGCATCTCTCCAGCCCCATCCACCTGGTTACGATTTGCAACCGTTTTCCAGGGACCGGGCTCGCCCGGCCCTCTTGGGTATCTCTCCGGAGTTGCTCACTCCAATCTTGTCTCCGCGCTTCCTCGACGTCCTCTGCGCCTCTAGGTTATCTTTCCGCTTTCCCATCTCCCTACATTACCTCGCTCACATCTCCCGCAATCACGGTCGTTGTGGCTCCATCATCCCTTTTCACAATCAACAACCCATCCGCGCTCAACCCCGCGGTCATGCCCACAAACGTTTCCCTGCCCGTATCCACCTTCACGCGTTTCCCATTCGCAAAACCCGAAACCAGCTCAAACCGCTGCACCACATACGCCGCGCCTTCCCGCAGAAACCGATTGTAGTCGGTCTCGAATTGACTCAGCAACTTCACCAGAACTTCCAACCGCGAATGCAGCCGCCCAGACTCCTTCCGCAGGGAAGTAGCCGTAGCCGCAATCTCCCCCGGGAATTTCTCCTGCCCAACATTAATCCCGATCCCCACAATCACAAACCGCACCGAGTTAGGCTCCGCATGCATCTCCGTCAAGATTCCGCCCAACTTCTTCCCGTTCAGCAGCAAATCATTCGGCCATTTCAACTCCGCCGACAATCCCGTCTGGGCCAGCACCGCCGTATGCGCCGACAACCCCGCCAGCATCGTCAGCAGCGGCGCCTGTACCGGAGAAAGCTTCGGCCGCAACAGCAGCGTCACATAAAGGCCCGCCCCCCGCTCCGAATGCCAGCTTCGCCCCGCGCGGCCCCGCCCCGCCGTCTGCTCCTCGGCCAGCACCACGGCGCCTTCCGGCTCGTCCGCGTATCCAAGCTCCATCGCGACACGGTTAGTCGAATCCGTCTTGAAAAAGTGAAACACGCGCTTCCCGAAAAGGCTGCCCTTCATCCGCTTACGCACCAGGTCCGGCGTTAAAATGTCAGGAACTTTTTCCAGGAAATAACCCGTGAGCTGCTGTCCCTTCACGCGCACACCAAGCTCGCGCAACTGCTCCACCCAACGCCACACCGTCGATCGGGACACCCCAATCTCCCGCGCAATCCGCGCGCCGCTAATCACAATCGTAGCGTTCTCTGAAAGCAGCGTAAGCAACGCTGCCAGCCGCTTGTCGGTTGTCCCGGGAAGGGTATTAACTTGCGGCATCAGCCCGTAGTCCAGTGCATCACGCGCACTAGCTTACTTGCCCATCCTCCGCTCCACAAGCCCGCGTGGGTCCGTCTCCTTGTAAGGCCCTCCTTCCGAGGCGGGCCGCTCTTCGCCTCCCTGTCTTCCTGTAGGGGCGGCTTTACGCCGCCTTCTTGCTTTCTAGCACAGGCACTCTTGCCCGCGCTCTTGGCTTTTCCCTTTTCTGATTCCGTCATCCCGACCGGAGCGGCCCGATTATCTCCATTGCACCGTTTTGTGGCGCGTTGGGCTGCGCAGTGGAGGGACCGTGGCAACCAGCGATCTCCTGAGGTGTCTTCTCCGTGATCTCTGCGCGTCCACTCTCATCCAAAACTTCCACAACGCAATCCAACCTCAACCCCCGCGCAATCTCCGCCAACCGCCGTGCCGCTACCTCACTCACACCAACGAGCAACACTGCTTCCGCCCCAGCCCCCATCGCCTCCCGCAACTGCTCTTCGTTCTCAACCGCAATCTGCACCACCATCTCTCCGCCCTCTACTTCCGCGGGCAAACTACCCACCGCCTCATAAGCGGTGATCGCCCGAGGCGTCATCCGCATCGAAGCAGCACTATGGGCCTCGTCCAGCGCCGCCTTAATCCCTCCGGCCCGCGCAATCTCCTCTTTCTTTAGCAAAGTTCCATGCGGCCTACCCAATCGTCCCCAACTCCCCAGGAAAAGCAATCTCCCGAATGGCGTTCCAGTACTCACCCCTCCAACTGTGCCTTCCTCTTCAAAAGTTTCTCCAGCTCGATATTTTGTTCGCCAAGCACCTCTTCCATCCCGCGAATAATCCTCTCCGGCGCCCGGCTCCGAAACGTCTCATTCCCCAGCTGCTTCTCCTTCGACGCAATCGCCTTCTGCAACCCTTCAATCTCCTTCTTCAACCGCGCCAGTTCCCCGGCCACATCCACCGTTTCTTCCGCATACCCAATCCGCAGATCACATTCCGCAGTAGAACGCATACCGCCGCCGCCCTCGGGCAATTTTCCAGCCAGCACACTCAATCCCGAAAGGTTTCCCAGCCGCTCAATAGCTTCGCGGTTCGCCTCAATCACCGCGCGCGTCTTCGCCACTGCACTCGCAAACTCCGCCGCCACCTTCTTCTTCGGGTCCACCTTCATCTCCGACCGCACCGTCCGCAGTCCCTGAATCACTTCTTGAATCAACCCGAATTCCGCCAGCGCCGCCGCATCTTTCCGCTCGCCCCGCGCCTCCGGATACAAATCCAGCGCGATCGACCTCGCCCCAGCCTTCTGCGGCAACTGGTGCCACAACTCTTCCGTCAAGAACGGCATGAACGGATGGAGCATCCGCAGAGCCACATCAAATCCAGCAAACAAATTCTTCCACGCCACATCCGCCCGCCCGCGGTCCGCATTCTGCAGATCAGGCTTCACCCACTCGATATACCAGTCGCAAAAATCTCCCCAGAAAAACTGATAAACCGCCTGCGCCGCCTCATGAAACCGGTAATTCGCCAGCGCATCGTTCACAATCTCCACTGTCACTTCAATCCGCGCAAACAACCACCGGTCCGCCAGCGGCACTTTCCCCTCGAACGCATACGGCGCCTTAGCCCGCACTTCCGGCAACGCCAGCGCCTCCATCGAAGCCCCGCCCTCTTCATACTTATCCAGATTCACAAACAGAAATCGCGCCGCATTCCAGATCTTGTTCGCAAACGACCGCGCTCCTAGCAACCGGTCATCCGAAAGCACAATATCGGTCCCTGGCGCCGCCATCGACGCCAGGCAAAACCGCATCGCATCCGTCCCATACTGCTCATTCAACGCCACGGGATCGAGCCCTGTCCCCTTCGATTTCGACATCTTCTCCCCGCTCGGCGTCCGCACCAGCGAGTGCAAATAAACCGCCCGAAAGGGAACTTGCCCCGTAAAATGAATTCCCAGCATGGCCATACGCGCCACCCAGAAAAACAAAATGTCGTACCCGGTAATCAGCAAGCTCGTCGGATAATATTTCTGAAAATCCGGGGTCGTCGCCGGCCATCCCAGCGTCGAAAACGGCCACAGCCCCGAGCTGAACCACGTATCCAGTACGTCCGGGTCCTGCTTCAATTCCCCAGAGCCGCACTTAGTGCACTTCACAGGCTCTTCGCGCGCAACAATTACTTCTTTGCATTTCCCGCAATGCCACGCCGGAATCCGGTGTCCCCACCAAAGCTGTCGCGAAAGCGTCCAGTCCCGGATATTCCGCATCCAATTAAAATATTCCTGCCGCCGGTTCTCCGGTACGATCAGAATCTCGCCCCGCTCCACCGCCGCAATCGCCGGCTCCGCCAGCGGCTTCATCCGGCAAAACCACTGCGTCGAAGCCCGCGGCTCCACAATCGTCTTGCTCCGTTCGCAAATCCCAATCGCGCTGACGTGATCCGCAATCTTTTCCAGCAACCCGTGCGCCTTCAGATCCTCTACAATTTTCTTCCGTGCAACAAACCGGTCCAGCCCCGCATAAGCCCCAGCATGCCCGTTCATATGCCCGTCGTCGGTCATCACGTCAATCTGCAGCAACCCGTGCCGCTTGCCCAATTCAAAATCGTTCGGATCGTGCGCCGGTGTAATCTTCACCGCGCCAGTGCCGAACTCGCGGTCCACTATCGCATCGCCAATAATCGGAATCTCACGATTTACGAGCGGCAGCAATACCTTCCGCCCGATCAAATGCTGGTACCGCTCGTCCTCCGGATGCACCGCAACCGCCGTATCGCCCAGCATCGTCTCCGGCCGCGTAGTAGCGACCACCAGATATTCCCCGCCGCCAACCACCGGATACTTGATGTACCAGAGATGCCCCGGCCGCTCCTCGTGAATCACTTCCAAATCGCTCAACACCGTCAAGCACACCGGGCACCAGTTCAGCAGTCGGTTGTCCCGGTAAATCAATCCCTCTTCATACAACTGCACAAACACTTCGATCACCACGCGCGAAAGCTCCGGCGAAAGCGTAAACTTTTCCCGCGACCAGTCGCACGACTCCCCAATCTGCTTCATCTGCCGCTGAATCGTTCCGCCGCTCTGTTCCTTCCACTGCCAAACCCGCTTGATGAACTCCTCGCGTCCCAAATCCCGGTAATTGATCCCTTGCTCCGCCAGTTGCCGCACCACCACCCGTTGCGTAGAAATTCCCGCATGATCTGTCCCCGGCAAATACAGAGTGTTGTACCCGCGCATCCGGTGCCACCGGGTCAAAATATCAATCTCGGTGTGGTCCAGCATATGCCCGATGTGCAGCGACCCGGTCACGTTCGGCGGCGGAATCACAATCGAAAACACCGGCCCAGGCTTCAAGGGGTCCGCCCTAAACAACTCCTCCTTCACCCAGTATTCCGCCCAGCGCGGCTCAATCAGTTTCGGCTCATAAGTTTTAGCGATTTCCCGCGGCATCTCGATGCGTTCTCCCAGTCTTCCCGCGCAGCAGTAGAAGGCGCGCTCCAACCAACACAGGGTAATCTTCGAATATAAGGTCAGCAGCAACCCCCGTCAATTCCACCTCCGCGCTGCGGCCACTTTCAGGTGGCCCACTCCGACTGTTCAGTGCGGAAGCGAAGCTTCCGCTTTTATCCATTGAACACAACCACCCACCTGACTCGCTTTCGGCCGATACCAGCACACGTCATTCCGAATCAACGTCTGCCGAGGTGGGATATCTCCTTCTCGCCCGAATCGTAACCACCTAAAAACAAAACAGGCCACCCAAAGGGTGGCCTTTACAGACAAAAATATTCCTCAATCCAAAACTATCTCTTCGACGCCAACTCATCCTTAATCAACGCCTCAATCACCGGCTTCAAAATCTCCTGCGTCACCCGCTGCAGCACGTCCGGACTCATCTTCGCAACCACCCGTGCCACCAGCGCATCCATGTCCAGTTGCTGCACATCAGTTGCCGCCGGTTCCCCGTGGTGAACGACCGCTTCCGCAGCATCGGTCATCTGTGCGGATTCTTCCGCCGCAATTGGTGCTTCCGCCTCTCGCGTCTCTATCGGCGAAATGTAGCTAGTTGGCGGTTCCTGATACACCGGAATTTCTTGCGTCTCATTTGGTCCACCAGCCGAGTGCGAACCGTATGTCGATTCGGTAACCGCTTCGGGTGCCGAAAAATCCAGTGCTGGAAGTTCGTCTAGCCCCTCCGAACTCTTCGTCTCCGCGTTCTCCACGGGTGCCGCCGGCGCTCCTCCTGCCTCGGCCCGCTGCTCCTCGCTAAACTCCGAAGCCCCATGGAAAGAAGTCTGCTCAACAAACTCGTTGACTACCGCGCTTGGAGCTTCACTCCCCGCTGCCGGTTCTTCCTGGAAGAATTGCTCCGCCTCCGTAACGCTCGGCGGCATCGAAGGCGCTGGCGCGTCCCACGTCGCGGCAAGCAGGGAAGCCTTCTTCGCTTCCAATTCCCATGGAGTATCCGTCACACTCGACCAGTTCGCAGGCCCGGCAGCATCAGCCGGTTGCGGCGCTGGCTCAATCACCGTCAGATTCGGGTCCGCAGCGGCGGAAACCTCCGCGGCTTGCTCATTCGCACCAGTAATCTTTTCCTGCACACTAGTCGCGAGCGCGGCCGCCCACGCATCTCCCGCAAATGGTGTCGGCACTCCGGACGGCTGGTTTTCCAGCGTCGAAACTCCAACCAGCGGCGTTTCCGCCGCTCTTTCTACAGGAGCCGCTTCCGCCGGCGTCCACTTGTGTGCCGCGGCACCGTTCGCCGGCGAGTTCCCATGAAACGCCTCATCCCGCCAATCCTGTGCTTTCGCTTTGTTCGACGATGTCGCGATTTCTTCGAGCGACTCATCCAGGCCGCCCGGTCGCCACCCGCTCCGCCCCGAACCCTCTTCATCGGCCTCTTCTTCCACCTCGTCCGATTCCTCTGTCGTGCCCCAGTGTCTTGCCGCTTCCAATGCCTCGCTCGGCCTGGACGTCAACGTCACGTCGTCATCCACTTCCGGCGTTTCCAATAGGCTCCCAAATGCCAGCGGCTCGCTCCCGGCCGCAAATTTCACGGAAGCAGGTCCCGGCTTGGAAAACGTTCCCTGAACAGGTTCCGCTTCGGCTTCCGGCACCGCCGTCACCGCCGCCAGTTTGGCGCTTGCCACGGGACCCAAAACCTCTTTTGCTACCCGTCCTGCGCCTGCGCCCGCCGGCGCTTTTTCCGCTGCCCCAGGCTCGTTCCCCAATGGCACACCTGCCCGCGCCAAGGCAGACTTCACCATTGCGATCAGGGGATCCGGCGGCACAAATGGCTTCTTTAGAACACCATCCGCGCCCACTCGTTGCGCCTCTTGCTCATCCAGGGGATCGAACGCTCCCACCAGCAAGATCACCGGAATATGGCAAAGAGTTCGATCGTCTTTGACGTACTTGCACACCTCATACCCGTTGCGCACGGGCATAAACACGTCCGCCAAAACCAGGTCGGGGCGAATATCGGAAATCTTTCGAACCGCGGCTTCACCGTTGCCGACGGCGATGACATCAATGCCCTGATCCTTCAGGGCAAGCCCGACCATCTTTTGTATGTTGCTGTTGTCGTCCGCAACCAGAATCTTGGCCACCGAACGTCCTCCAGACACCCATTTCAACTGGGAGACAGTGATACAAAATGTATTGGAGCACTCAGCGGTGATGCAGTCAATCAGGAGAAACAGCAGTGTGTCGGAAGCGGCTATGCTCTGTGCCAGATGAACAACCTGTCCCAACGGACAAGGTCCGCGCCACTCCGCACCCGTCGCGGCCACTTTCAAGTGGCCCTCTTACCTTTGTAGCGGCCGTCGCCTGCGGCGGGCGCCTATTCCTCTGAAGTGGCCGATCTTCGGATCAGCCAACTCCGCCTACCAGGGAATCAGCTTCTTCAACCCCTTCTTCTTGCTGCTTGACTCCTTCTGATTGCTATTCGCGTCCACAGCGGCCGGTGCGGCAGTTGTTGTCGCACTGGTCGCAGTGCTATCGGCAGCTGTCCCGTCGGTCTTGGCCACGTCAGTCGCAGCCGCCGTCCCCGGCGCCGCGCCGTCTGTGGAACTCGCCGCACTCCCATCCGGATTTGTCGTCGAGGTCCCGCTCGAACTATCACTCGTGCCAGACGGAACTTCTTCGGCGCCCGTGGGCTTCGCTGGCGTCGGATCGCCCGGCCGCACCGTTTCAACAACCGCGCCCGAAGGGGACGAAACGCTTCCACTTCCGCCTCCGCCTCCCGAAGAAACTAGCGTCGAACGGTTTCCCCCGCTCAACGTTTCCGTCGGGCCGTTATCCGCTTCCGGCTCCATCTGCGGTGCACCGTTGCGCGCGGTGGTATGCACATCCGGCCCATTGTGCAGCATCCCCATCGCGCGATGAACTGGAGTCTCCTTCGGCCGTGGCGTGTTTTGCTCCGCCGTCATCCACGCCAGGGCCTTCGCATCTGGCTGGGGAACCGGCACTCCGAACGACTTCAATTTGTCTTTTGCAAGCGGCGCCTTCTTGGAAAGCGGATAATTCTTCACCAGCAACATGTAGTAGCCGCCGGCAACATCCTTTCGCTCGCTCTTCTCAAACACATCGCCCAGCATCCACAGCGCTTCATCCGACCTGCTATACAACGGGTAGCGCGCCACCAGTGGCGCCAGCCGTCCCGCCGCCGCACGCCGGTCGCCCTTCACGTAATAGTAGTAAGCGATGCGGAACTGCCCCTCTGCAAGAACCTCCTGCACCTCCCGAAGCCGCTGCTCGGCATTCGGGGCCAGCGGGTCTTTCGGATACTTCTGCAGAAAAGTCTGAAACTCTTCTTCCGCCAGTTTCGCGTGGGTGCTATCGCGATCCGCCTTGGCCATTTCGTTGTAATTGGCCATGGCCACCTGCATCTGCGCGTACGCCGCTTCTGGCAGGAACGGGAAAAAGACGATGAAGTCCTTATAACCCGCCACCGCTTGGGTCGTGTTGGCGGTCCCGCCCTCTTTGAAATAAGAGTCCGCAATCGCCAGCTTGGCCTTTGCCAGGTACTCGCTGTCCGGATAGGTGTTAATCAAGGTTTGCAAACCGAGACGTCCCACCTCGTGGCGCCCGTGCTTGATATCGTTGATGGCCTTGTCGTAGAGCTGCTTGTCCGGTTCAGCCGTGTTCGTCGCATCCGTGGACTTATTGACTTTTTTCTTCTTGTGTAAAACCTGGGCGGTGCATTGGCTGGAGGACACCAGCACAAGCGCACTCATGAGAAGAAGCGGTAATCGCCGCAATCCACACCTCACAGTTGGCATTCTGGCTCCGCTCCGCGGCTCCTGGATGGATGGGTGGGTGCAACCCTCGCCGCCGGTTCGGACCCCCCTAGTATAGCCTGAACGAAAGGACAGGTCCCCTCGAACTTTGCCCCTCCGGCCAGTCCACCAGTCTCTGCCCCCTGTGATGCGCCCACCCACCTCCCCGGTTTTCTGAGGTCCACCCAGCGGCGACTTTCAAGTGGCTTCTCTTGCGTTTTCCGTTGCTGTTTTCTGTCATCCCGACCGGAGTGGCCGGCTGTTTCTGGCGCGCCGAATTCTGACGCGCGGGTCACGGAGTGGAGGGAACGTGGCAACATTTCTGCCATTCCACCCAACCACTGAAACTAGCGCCGCTCCCCACCCTCCCCCCACTCCCAACTATTCAACGTTTTGTAATACCCATCTCCCCCAACCCTAACTACAATATTCACAACCCGCTCATCCGGGGAGGGATGCGGCCTCGCTCATGGACAAAAAGAAATTTCTCTTCGTCTCGCTTTCCAGCCTGATCGGCGATATCGCCTGGCAGGTGGTCAAAGAAGGCCACGAAGTCCGCTACTACGTCGAAAACGAAAAAGAACGCGATATCGCCGACGGCTTTGTCCCCAAATCCAGCGACTACGATAAAGACTGCAAATGGGCCGACATCGTCGTTTTCGACGACACCCTCGGGCAGGGCGCCAAAGCCCAAGCCCTCCGGACCGCAGGCAAGCCCGTCATTGGCGGCACTCCCTACACCGACAATCTCGAAGACGATCGCTCTTTCGGCCAGGAAGAACTTAAGAAAGCCGGCGTCACCATCATCCCGTACCAGGAATTCGATTCCTTCGATCCCGCCATCGAATTCGTGAAGAAAAATCCCGACCGCTATGTCATCAAGCCCAGCGGCGAAGCCCAGAACGTCAAGCGCCGCCTCTTCGTCGGCGAGGAAGAAAACGGCGACGACGTGGTCGGCATGCTCGAGGCCTACAAACGAGCCTTCTCCGACGAAATCAAAGTCTTCCAGTTGCAACGCCGCGTCAACGGTGTCGAAGTCGCCGTCGGCGGTTTCTTCAACGGCAAGAAATTCATCAACCCCATCAACATCAATTTCGAGCATAAAAAATTATTCCCCGGCGAAGTCGGTCCTCCCACCGGCGAAATGGGCACCGCCATGTTCTGGAGCGAACCCAACGCCCTCTTCAATCGCACCTTGCTGAAGATGGAGCCCAAGCTCGCCGAGGAAGGCTACATCGGCTACATCGATGTCAACTGCATCGTCAACAACAACGGCATCTACCCGCTCGAATTCACGTCCCGCTTCGGCTACCCCACCATCAGCATCCAGCAGGAAGGCATCCTCACTCCCATCAGCGATTTCTTCTGGGAACTCGCTGGTGGCCTCGATCCCAAATGGCGCACCCGCAGCGGCTTCCAGGTCGGCGTCCGCATCGTCGTTCCTCCATTCCCCTTCGACGACGAAGCCACCTTCGAATCCTTCTCGAAAAATGCCGCCATCGTCTTCAAGCGCCCCGCCAACGAAGGTATACACATCGAAGACGTAAAAATCGTCAACCAGCAGTGGCTAGTCGCCGGCACCTCCGGCGTCGTCCTGATCGTCGTCGGCCTCGGCCAAACCATGAAGCAAGCCCAGGCCCAGGCCTACTCCCGCATCAAAAACATCCTCATCCCCAACATGTACTACCGCACCGACATCGGCGACCGCTGGGCCGAAGACTCCGACAAACTCCACAACTGGGGCTATCTCCGCTAGCAGATTCTTGAAGGGCCTGCCGTCCGCGGCGGACCGGTGTTACGTTTGAGTGCGACGGCGAAGCTGCCGCTTTTGCCCTCCCAGCCCAACCACCCCACCTCGCCCGCGGCACACTCCCTCCTGACTGTGCTCTTCTCATGGTCTTGTTGTCCTCACCGCGCAAGATACCCTGTTTTCGCCCGCACCCCTACCCCCTCCACTTTCGTCCGAATCACAATCTTCCGGAACGTCCCATCCTTCGCCCGATTCATCGGGTAATACGCCATCTCATACGTCGTCCGCAACTCCAGTGGTTCTTCAGGAACTCGGGGCTTCAGCCACCGGCCAAAAAAGGATCGAGCATGTGGGCTTTTTGCGGTTTTTGCGTCCGCGGCTTTCTGGCGGAAGCCCCTGAAGAAAGCTTTGCAAGGACCGCCACGCTATTGCTGACATGGCTTCTAACGGCTTTTGGCTAACGCCTTCCCCTTAATTCGCGACGGTCAAATCGACTTCCGTGCTGACCCCGATGCGCGTTCCCGCCAGCGGCGCCTGGTCAATCACCGTCGCGTGCGGCCATTGCGGCGCCGACAAATAATTCAGCTTCCGGCGCAGTTTCGCCAGATCCAGCCGCCGCTGGGCCTCGATCTCGCTCAGCCCGATCAGATACGGCATCACGTAACTTGCTTCCCGTGGCATCCCCGCTATCAGCACGTCCACTCTTGGCGTCGCCGCATTTCTCCCTTGTTTCGGATTCTGCAGCAGCACCGTCTCCGGTGTTTCATCTCCCATAGACACCGTCGAAACCTCTCCCACCTGCAATCCTTCTCGCAGCAACTCGATCCGCGAAGCCCGGAGCGTATTTCCTTCCAGCGAAGGAATCTCCAGTTGTTTTTGCCCAAGGC
Organism: Acidobacteriota bacterium; assembly: GCA_013289665.1. Taxonomy (GTDB): domain Bacteria; phylum Acidobacteriota; class Terriglobia; order Acidiferrales; family UBA7541; genus Acidiferrum. The sequence continues at coordinate 434,507 of JABCZN010000001.1, forward strand.
TCAGCACAACGTGCGCCTGCTGCGACACTTTCATCAGCATCCCCGGGGGCGGCGTCTGCCGCACCACCTGGTTGATCGGCAAATCGCTGTACACGCGATCCGCCACCCGCAGCAGCAATCCTTTCGACCGCAGCGATTGGCCCGCCTCCGCCACATTCTTTCCCACCAGATTGGGCATGGACACTTCCCGCCCGTGAATAGCCACGCGCATCGCCGTAATCGCGCTCAAAAACGCCGCTGAAGCCAGGATAAATACCAGAAACGCCATCCGGCTAAGCCATTCCAATCGTTCCCGGATCGTCATCGCCTACCTTTGAGTGCGGGAGCAAAGCTCCCGCTTTTGGACGGCAAACTCCTTCTACCCAAACAACCCGCCAATCGATTTCCCATCCCGGCCACAGATCGTCCGTTCCTTTACTTTTTCAGTTCCGGCGCCGGATACTCCGGCAACTTCTCCTTACTCGTATCCGCCCTCTTCACTTCCAGCTCATCAAACAGCAGCGACGGCGCAATAATCGTCTGCGGCACTCCTCCCGCCCGATTGCTTACCAGCGGATCGTTCCCCAACGCCACCAGATCATGCCGCAACGCACGCACATCCAGTTCGTTGAACACCGCCCCGCGCACCAACTCTTCATGCCCGTCCGATGCGTACACCCGATACAACAGCCTTGGCGCATTTCCCGGCCCCAGCGTATCCACGCGGTACCCAAATTGTTTGTTCTGCTCACCGGCCATCGTCGTCAATTTTTTCTTCAACTCCGCCGCCGTCTCCGGCTCCGAACTCTTGAAGATCAGCGTCCCGATCGTCGGGAACGCCGCCGTCCCCGGCGACGCCCGCCCATGTCCGTTCGAAGCTGGGAAGTCCCGGATCGGCTGCCGTCCAATCAAATAATTCTGCAACGTCCCGTCGTCCACCACTGTTACCGCTTGCGCCGGCACGCCTTCGCTGTCAACCTCATAATTCCCCACCAATTTCTTTCCGCCGAACTCCTTCATCGTCGGGTCGTCCACCACACTCATGAACTTTGGCAGGATCGGCGTTTTATAACTGTTCGCGAACGCTCCCACAGTCCGGTTCGGCCGCCCAAGCTGCGGCTTTCGTCCCAGGATGTTTCCGCCCACTAGTCCCGCCATGATGTCGTCCGCCGCATCCGGCGCGAACAGCACTGGCCCGCGGTAAGACTCCTCCACAATCGGCGACTCCCGCAGCGCCTTCAGCGTGTTCAGCGCCTGCGCCGTCTCCTTCAGCAACTCCTCCCGCTTCGGCAAATCCTCCGGCCGCGACTCCGTCCAGTACGGATTCCGCTGTAGCCGCATTCCATCCCCGGCTTGCGTGGCTCCGTTCATCGTCACGGTCGAATTCGCCTGGCCATTGCGCACAATCGTGCCTTCGGAATTCACAAAATATAGATTCACCGCGCTGAATCGTGCCGACGCCGATACCGTCTGCACTTCCGGATATTTCCTGAATAGATTGGTCATCTCCTGCAGAGTTTGTTTCCACGCGCCTTCGTCCACCTTCAACGAAGCCACCGGCTCAACCTTCGTTACCACCGGCGCCTTCGCAAAATCGTCAATCGGATTCGGGTCCGCGCTGAACTGCTTCAGCGCTGAAAGTTTCTCCGCGTATGCGTCCGCCGCCGACTTGTACGCCTCGTCCGTCATCAGCCAGATCTGCCGCCGTAGCGCAATCGGATCGTCGTCCAGCGGCAAAATCGTCGCCCCGCCCATCCCCTGGTTGTAAAAGCTGTCCTGCTTGTACTCGCCGATCCGTACCACCACACGCAACACTCTTACATGTTGGCGCTGCGCACTCAGCAGCGCGCCAAACGCCGCCTCCGCATCGAAATTATCCACATCCTCCACGCGGTATTCGATGTAGTATGGCGGCTTCACCTGGTCCATCTTCAACCGGTCTCTCGAGCGGTCAAGCTCTGTCAGCAGCGCCTCCAGCAGCACGTCGCCCTTGGCCACTTCATGCGCCTTCGCCGTCACCGAGTCTCCAGAAAAATTCTCCGCGGCCGCCGCCGCGCTGGGGCGTACCCCCAGCGTTCCCGCCAGCGTCATCGCCGCAAGCAAACTCACGGCCCTGTTCAATCTCTTAAAGCCGCTCACGGCTTCACCCCCGTCGGATCATCCTTGCTGCTTTCCGCCGCACCGTCCGCGCCTGGAGCGGGCAAAATCGGCGGCCGCTCTCTTCCGTGCGCCCGTTTCTGCACTTCCATCTCGCTGAACAACATCGCCGGAGCCACCGCCGACACCGGCACGCTTCCGCTCTCCGCCCCGCAAACTCCGTTGAAAACGTGCTGCGTGTCACCCGTCGTAATAATCCGCGTCAGCGCCGCCAGCGGCGTCCCCACAATATCCACCCCGCGCACCAGTTCATCCGGCCGCCCGTCGGCGTACACCTTATAAACGATCACTGGCAGCACCTGAAACGCCTGCGGCAACGACCGCGTCGTCAGCGTGAATCCACCCTGAATGTCGTCGAAATATAATCCGTACGGCTTCCCCTGCTTCTTCGCCTCATCAATCAGCATCTGCCGCAACTGTTTCTCCGGCACCGCCTGGCTCGAGGTTACGATCAAATTCCCTTGGCGTCCCGTCGGCATCAATCCGGGTTGATTCCGCCCGTGTCCGTTCGACTTGTCGAATCCCTTGATCGGCATCCGCGACATCAGGAAATTCTTCAGCACGCCATCCTGAATCACCACCACCCGCTCCGCCGGCGTCCCCTCATTGTCGAACTCGTACGCTCCCGCCAGCTTGGTCCCGTTAATCTCTCCGACCGTCGGATCGTCCACCACGCTCAAGAATTTCGGCAGCACTTCCTGTCCAACCTTCTTCGTAAACGTCTGCCCCTCTTCCTCGTCCCGCTGCCGGTGCCCCTCCATCCGGTGCCCCAGCACTTCATGAAAAAACACCGCCGCCGCCCGCCCGCTCAGCAACGCCGGCCCGGCATAAGGCTCCGCCACCGGTGCCTTCCGCAACTCCTTCAAATCCGCCGCCATCTTGTCGGCCTTCGCCATCAGCACCGCTTCGCTTGGCAATCCGCCTGCCGCCGGTGCCTGAAAAGTCTCCACCCGCAACAAATCCATCCCGTCGTCCGCCCGCGTCTGCGCCTCCATCACTAGCCTAGCCGAAGCGCTCGGCGTCATAATCGCCGCGCCTTCACTCGACACCATCCGCGCGTTAGACGACCCCACCTGCAATATCACCGTCGCATAATAAACGTCCCCATATTTCCGGAACGCGCCCGACACCCGCCGAACCTCTTCCTCCCAAGCCTTGCGGTCAAACGACGGCTCGGTCAATTTCTCCCCAACATGAATCTTCGGAACTTCCTTTGAAAAATCCGGTGACTTATCTTCTTCCTCCGCCTTCACTGCCGTATTCGTCTTCACATTCAAATACGCTGGTGCCGCCCGCTTGTACTCCCGGTCCGTCAATTCCCAAAGCACCCGCGCCGTCGCGTCCGGATCATCCTGCAAAGGCAAAGTTCCCGAAGTCATTCCGCTCCCGCGGCTCTGTCCATGCGTGTTATCCAGTTCCGGCGTTCCCACGCGCATCGTCACATCGGTGTTCCGCCGCTTCACCGCCGTATCCGACAGCAGCGCCCCATAAGCCCCAGCGATAAAAATCTGGTCCTGGTCGTATACCGTATAGCTCAAAAAATAAGGAGCCGGATCGCTCTTGGCGAGATCCGTCTTCGCCCGGTTCAGCTCCGCCTGCATCGTCTGCAGCATCGCGTCCGCCGGCGTCTTCGCCACGGGCTTATCCTTCTCACCAGCTGCCAATCCAGGCAAACCAACCAGCTGCGCCGCCAGCAGAAAACTCCCCAGTCGACGTGCATTCATTCGCATGACTCCAAATTTTTCTCGTTTATGAAGGTTCACAGGCAGGATCTGCATAAGTAAGGTAGGCTCCCGATCTCTCAACTGAAAATCTCACTGTGGCGATTCCCGAGTATGACGCACCGCACCGCCCCGCGCAAACCACCCGTTCCAAGCAGTCAACGCTCCTCAACGAGCACAGGCGCTAGCCCGCGTTGTTATCTTTACTTGAGTCTGCGCAGGGCCCGTACCCTGCGGCGGACGGGTCCTCCTCGTTCTGAGTGGGGCAGCGAAGCTCCAGCTCTTACGGCCGGGACTCAACCACCCAACTTCGCCAAGCGGCACAGCCATACGTGTTTGCTCTGAGCCCGGAAGGGCTGTGCGCCTTTCTCTTTCCTCACTCCCGCCTCCCCGTCAACAACAAATCCCTCCTGCTTCTTCACCTCCCACATCTATCCCCGCTCTTCGCTCTCGCACCCCGCACAACCCCCGCCAGAATCTCCCGCAGCCCTTCCTGTTTGACGTCTGTCAGTCCCAACCGGCTGCCTAGTCCGCACACCTCTCTCTGCGTCGCTTTCCGCCAACCTCCGGAATTCAAGTTTTTCCGTCCCCAGGAGTCGAAGGTAAGAGCAGCCCGATAGAAGTTATCAGGTTTAACTGCCCCCTCTCAGGGTTTGGCGCGGGGGTTTGGAGCGAACGAAGGGTCTCTGGTTCAGAAATTCAGGCGCGCCATCCGGATTTGCTGCCGGATCTTCAAGTTACGGTGCGGAAAGCACTTCCACTGCCCGTCCCGTTGCCATCGATCCCCGAGCTACCGGAACTTTTTCACCATCATCAGTGCGTCAAAATCCGCGCCCTGAACCCGGAGCGCACGCGGCATCACCCCGTACGACTCGAAGCCATACTTCCGGTAAAACTTCCCACCACGTGGATTGTCGATCGCCACATATAATTCCACCTGGTCAACTTTGAGGCTGGCCGCTTCCAGGACGTGCTTGAAAAGCATATCCGCCAACCCTGTTCCTCGCCTCTCCTCCGACACATACATGTTCCATATCATTCCGACGTGCCGCCGCTTAGTGGATGGTTGCTGCAGGAATGTTGCGATCGCACACAGGCGGCCGTCCACAAATGCTCCGAAGATCACCTCCCGCTGAAACCGCTCCGCGATTTGCTCGGAGCTGCGCGCCGACTCTTCCTGATAGTCCGCCGCGAAGGCGGCCGGAGCCGACTGCAACGCTCCCAGAAAGATAGCTTGATATTCAGCGGTGTCTTCAGCGTTTAGTTGCCGGATTTCAGTTTCATTCATGAATGCAAGTCTCCCTTCAAACGGTCTTCCGCGCTTTCTGGTCAAACGCGGCGTTGACAGAACTCCCCGCCTTGGCGATTCTATTAGATGTCACATGACATCTAAATGCAAGGGTCATGCTTCGGGCCGCCGTTCGGAGGCAAAGAACTATGCGTAAGTCAAAAGTAGAGACCGCCAGGACACGCAAGAGAATTGTCAAAGCGGCAGGCGCCGAGTTCGCCGCGAATGGAATCAGCGAGGTGGCGCTCGCGCGGGTGATGGCTGCTGCGGGACTTACTCACGGGGGTTTCTATCGTCATTTTGCTTCCAAGGATCAACTCGTCCTGGAAGCGTGCGACAAGACTCTCTTGTCGCTAGTTGCAGGCCTGGAATTGCTCGTCAAAGAAAAGCCCCACAAGTACGCGCTTCCGGTCCTGGTGGATCATTATGTGTCGCGCGCTCATCGTGACCAGCCGAGAACTGGCTGCCCCCTGGCCGCTCTGGGGAGCGAACTCGCGCGGAGAGACAAGCGGACTCGTCAAGCAGCCATGGAAGGATTTCTCCAACTGTCCCGGCTGATTGCCAGCCAGCTAGAGACGGTGCCGTTCCGCAAAAGGGCAGAACGGTCGATGGCGATCGTTTCCGCTATGGTGGGTGCCGTCACACTGGCCCGCATTGCGCCCGATACGCGAATTTCAGATTCTGTCCTCGCTGCGACGCGCGATTACATCTTTCGGTCCGTGCAGCGGCAATGACCAAGCCAGCCGCCATTTCCCAGTAGCGGAGACCTTCAGGTGGCCCCTCTTAGCTTTGAGTACGGGAGCGAAACTCCCGCTTTTACCTTTCAACCCAACCCCCCAACTTCGCCCTGGCGCCGCCACCGCCGCCCCCACGCCGCGCATTTTGCGGGATGATTCCGGGCTGCGCGCTTTTCCACTCCCTCAATTCCCAAACTGCTCCCCGTTCTTCAGCCGCGCGCCCCGCACAAACTCCCCTGCTGAAATTTCCCTCCGCCCTTCCTGTTTGACGTGCGTAATTTCCAACCGGCTGCCTCCGCCGCAAACCGCGTTGATCAAATCCTTCTCAACCAAAATTGTCCCGGGCTCCCCGACCGCCGTGCCCGCAACCGGTTTCCCCCGCAAATGGCAGGTCTGTCCCCGAAATTCCGTATACGCCCCCGGCCACGGCGCAAACCCCCGCATCCGATTAAAAATCTCCGCAGCTGTCCGCGCCCACTCAATCCTTCCGTCCTCCCGCTTCAACATAGGCGCCATCGTAGCCTCGGCAGGATTCTGCACCCGCCCCGTCAACTCCCCCTGCGCCAATCCCCGCAGCGTTTTCGCCATCAACGGCGCACCCATCTCCGCCAGCCGCCTTGCCAACTCCGGTGTTGTCTCCTCCGCCCCAATTCGCAACTCCTCTTGCAGCAGCATCTCGCCCGTATCCATCCCCGCATCAATCCGCATCGTCGTATTCCCCGTCACCGTCTCTCCGTTCGCAATCGCCCACTGAATCGGCGCCGCCCCGCGATATTTGGGCAACAGCGAAGCATGCAAATTAGTCCAACCGAGCCGCGGAATCGGCAACAGCCGAGCAGGAATAATCTGTCCGTAGGCAATAATCACCATCGCATCCGGTGCCAGCTTCCTCAGATGCTCTTCCACCTCCGGCGCCCGCACCTTTGCCGGCTGCTGCACTTCCAGCCCCGCCGCCACCGCCACTTCCTTCACCGCCGAAAACGAAATCTCCTGCCCCCGCCCTCGCGGACGGTCCGGCTGCGTATACACGCTCACAATCTCAAAATCGGTTTGTGTCAGAAGATACTTCAAGGAGGGAACTGCAAACTGCGGCGTGCCACAAAATACGATGCGCATCCGGTTCACGGGCGGCTCACCCGTTGGCGCGGCGGCGCTACCACTCGCCCTCTTTCCTTAATTTCTTGATCTTCCGCTTGATCAAGTCACGCTTCAGCATGCTCAGGTGCGTCAAAAATAAAATCCCGTGCAGGTGATCGATTTCATGGCAAAACGCCCGCGCCAGCAAATTCTCTCCGCGAATTTCAAACGTTTCGCCCTTCGCATTCTGCGCCCGCACCGTTACAAACTGCGGCCGCACCACGTACCCGCGAAACCCCGGCACGGAAAGGCAGCCCTCTTCTTCCCGCACTTCGCCTTCCGCGTGAATAATCTCCGGGTTCACCAGCACAATCTTCGCCTCCGGATTTTTCCCCACAGTCACGTCCACCACCGCCAGCCGGATACTCTTCCCAATCTGCGGTGCCGCCAGCCCCACCCCGTTCGCCGCGTACATCGATGCAAACATATCCTCAACCAAATGCTCCAGCTCCGCGTCAAATTTCGCGATCGTCGCCGCGGGCTTCTCCAGCACCGGATCGCCATACTTCACGATCGGATAAATCTTCCCCTTAGGCGTTGCCGCCACAGGAGTCTCGGCGGTCACCGTAGATCCTTTAGAACTCGTCGATTTGTCGGCCATAGCTCTCGAAATTCCGCCGCATCTCTGCCAGCGAATCTCCTCCAAATTTTTGCAGAAAAGCATCCGCCAGCACAAGTGCCACCATCGCTTCGCCCGCCACTCCGCCTGCCGGCACCACGCACCAGTCCGAACGCTCATAAGCCGCCCGCACCGGTTCCTTTGTCACCATGTCTGCGGTTCCCATCGCCTTTCGCAGCGTCGAAATCGGCTTCAAGTATCCGCGAATCACAACGTCCTCGCCGTTTGTGATCCCGCCTTCCAGTCCCCCGGCGCGATTGCTCGACCTCCGGAACTTCCTCTCGCCCTTGTCATAGGAAATCTCGTCCATCACTTCGCTTCCGTACGACCCCGCCGCCAGTATCCCCGCGCCAATCTCCACGCCTTTTACCGCCTGCACGCTCATCAGCGCCTGCGCCAGCCGCCCGTCCAACTTCTCGTCCCACTGCGCATGTGAACCCAGCCCCACCGGCACATTCCGCGCCACAACCTCAAACACGCCACCCACCGTATCCCCGGCCTTGAGCGCCGCATCCACTTCCGCCTTCATCTTTTCCTCGACCGCCGCGTCCACGCATCGCAGCGGCGAATTCAGGTCCCCACACACCGCTCGAATTTCTTCCCATTTCGCCCCGCGCTCCAGCCGCACATGCCCCACCTGAATCACGTGGCTCGCAATCTCGGTCCCGAATTCCTTCAGCAGCAGCTTCGCAAACGCACCCGCCGCCACCCGCGCCGCCGTTTCCCGCGCCGAAGCCCGCTCCAGCACAAACCGCGCATCATGAAAATTGAATTTCTGCGAACCCGCCAGGTCCGCATGACCCGGCCGCGGCGCCGTCAGCTTCCGCGACTGCGTTTCCTGCGCATCCGAAGCCCCCACCGGCAGAATCTTCTCCCAGTTTTGCCAGTCGCGATTCTCAATCCTCAGTGCAATCGGCGCCCCAATCGTCTGCCCCAGCCGCACGCCCGCAAAAATATCCGCCGCATCTTTCTCGATCTTCTGCCGGCCGCCGCGCCCATACCCCAACTGCCGCCGGTGCAACTCGTGATTTATAAATCCTGCATCCACCGGCAATCCCGCCGGCAGCCCTGACAAAAACGTCAGCAGCCCCTGCCCATGCGATTCTCCCGCCGTATAAAAGCGAAGCATAAACAATCAGTGTATCGGCCACGCCCATTTCCGTCCAGCCACTCCACTTTCCGTTATTCCCGCGATGGTGGCGGGACTAACGGACCACTTGTGATGGCCGCTGCCCATAGAAACTGGAGAGGAAAAGCATGAGCGTAGAAACAATTCTCTTTTGACACGTCAACGTGGACTACATGAAGGACGACAAGGAGGGAACTTACAACGTGTGGTGCAGGGTCTACAAGGCCCCCCTGGAATCAATAAGGCATGACTGAAGAAATTTCGAAGCTCACGCTAGAGCGTTCGTGCGCATACCCGAGAACTGCTCCCCTGGCACACCACTTTTCCAAGAAGGAAGATCCTCGCAGGATGTCCTCCCTCGGCGCGTTTGCATTTTCCTCCAATGAATTGCACTTGGACGATTAGTGGGATTGTCGGCCATCGGCCCTCGAAGGAAGTAGAAAATTGAGCACATTCTCCCCCATTTAGTACTAGTGGCCTATCGTTATCCGCCCCTCCGTCTGGCAGGCTCTTGGACAACGGCGGTTGATCGAGGCGGGATGCTGTTCTTTCGGAATGCGTCGGCGGACCAAGACGACTAGGGAAGTGTTCTGCCATTTCCAGTCCCGTCCTCACTGCTCATCTCTCTGAAACTTCTCTACGGGGGAAACGTCCATGAGCTTTCTTGCTAGGGCCACGCTGTCAGCTTTCTTCGCCCTCGCGCTGGTTTCCACCACCCGCGCGCAAGCCCAAGAACCCGCCCCAGCTGCGCCATCAGAGGCCACAGATTTCTACTCCCTGCAAAGGCAAGCCGCCGCCGGCGACGCCCAAGCCCAATTCGCCCTCGCAAATTGCTATTTTCGTGGCCGTGGTGCCGCGCAAGATTACACGCAAGCCCTAACCTGGTACCGCCAATCCGCCGATCAGGGCTTCGCACCCGCGCAAAACCAGCTTGGCAACATGTACGAACACGGCTTCGGCGTCAAAACCGATTATGCGCGCGCCGTAACCTACTACCACTCGGCCTCCGATCAAGGCTACGCCCTCGCCCAATACAATCTCGCCTCCATGCTTGAAAACGCCCGAGGTGTCCGCCGCGACTACCGCCAGGCCCTCGCTCTCTACCGCAAAGCCGCCGACCAGAATCTCCCCGACGCCGAACAGGAAATCGGTTACTTCTACCAATGCGGCTTCGTCGGCAGCCGCGACTACGCCCAAGCCATCGCCTGGTATCGCCGCGCCGCCTCACACGGCAACTCGAACGCCGAAAACCAACTCGGCTACATGGCCGGAGAAGGCTGGGGCCAGCCGCAGGATTATGTCGAAGCCCTCTCCTGGTACTACAAAGCCGCCGATCACGGCAACGCCGACGCCCAGGAAAACATCGGCTACATCTTCCAGCACGGCACCGGCGTTCAAACCGACTATCGGCAGGCAATGTCCTGGTTTTACAAAGCAGCAGCGCAGGGAAACAGCAACGCGGAAAATCAGTTAGGTTGGATGTATCAGTTCGGTCAGGGAGTGCAACCCGATAACGGCAAAGCCCTCGCCTGGTATCGCCTCTCCGCCGATCAAGGCAACCAGAACGGCATCAACAATCTCCGGGCGTTCACCGCGATTCTAAAGCAGCAGGACGACTCTGTCTGGGATTCCGCCAACGCATCCGCCACCGATCCCGCCATCCTCCAGGCCCAGCGCCAGGAACGTATTAAGGATCTTGTCCGCCACATCAACGAACTCGACGCTGACGCCGCCGAACAGGACAACTTCGCCGACCAACTCGAACACTCCGGCAAGAAAAACGACGCATTGGGCAAAATCTTCAACGCCCTCGGCACCGTTGGCGCAGTCCAGTACCGCCAGCAGGCCCAAAAGGATCGCGCCGAAGCCGCCGGTCTCCGCGGCCAGCTAGCCCAAACCGAATCCCAATTCCAATTCTCCTCCAACGTCGCCGACCCCTGATGCCCTCTAGCAGCAGTCCAATAAGCGTTTCTTTAGGAGGTCAGCGCTTCCGTTTACTCTGAGCCCAGCCGAAGGGCCCGACGTGAAAGGGCTAGCGAATATGGGCTTTTGCGTTTTTTGTGTCCGTCGTTTTCCGGCGGAAGCCACTGAAGAGAGCTTGGCCAGCACCCGCCCTCTATGTATGAGAAGGCTTCTAGTGGCCCTTCATCAGAATTCCGAGGCGGTGCATGGATCTGGCAAGCTCATTCATCGGGACCCGCATGTTCAGTCTGCCGATCCTTGCAGCCAAACCTCGCAGAGGTGAAAAGAATTCAGCAACTTTCCGTCGAACTCCCGCCCGTGCTTCTGCGTCATGAATGCCCCAGAAATCCACCAGTTGTCTTGTCTTGTGGTTGTAAGCGAATTTCTGCCCGCAATCCAGGCATGTAATGTAAGTTCCCCGGCCATAGTCGGATCGGCCGCCATGGTCGGACGGGATGGACCCGCGCAATGTTATCGGAGGGCCCCGGTGACGATGGGGACACGCAATAATGAGGCGAAGCAGAGTCTGCAGAAAGAGCGGGACTCCGAGGAAGATACCCCACCACGGCTCCGCACGCACCTGCGATCTCTCCGCTTTGAACTGTCTTCTTGCCGCCGAGCGGTAGAGAACGATAGACCCTTCGATCCTGTAAGCTCGCGCCACTCTTTTCTGCCATTGAGGTTGCATTTCAATCCCTCAACAAGAGACTAGACCTCGCGAAGCTCCAAGTCTGTTCCGTTCTGGACAATAGCGCAGCAGGTAGTCAGAATCCAACGCGCAACGACGGCAGCGCCAGGTGCTTCCCCTGGTCGTCTCCGGCTTACCCGACAAACCGATCGCCACTGAACCCATTTCAGGCTAGACGAACCCAAGCCGGGGAAGCTATTATGCTGATCCTTGTGACACTATCAGCGCGCAACCGGCTCCAGGGAAAGATTACCGAGCTCCAACTCGGCGGAGTGATGGCGCACGTGGTGATTCAAGTCGGGAATGATTATATCGAGAGTGTAATCACACGGCGCAGCGCGGTCGAAATGAACCTCAAAGTGGGCGACACATTCTCGGCCGTCATTAAGTCCACGGAAATCATGATCGAAAAGCAGTAAGCCAGCAGGCATTTCGTCACCAAACCGGGGGCATCCATGTTGGGTCAACGCCAGCGGCCTGCCATTGTCGAACTATCCGTATTCGCCTTTCTGGCTCTGTTTCCATTCTGCCAGACGGCGATGGCCCAGACTTCCGCCACCGTTGCGCAACTCAAGGTTGTTGGCACGGTTTCCACGCCGCTCACGCTGACCGTCGCCGACCTGAAAAACATGCCCCGAACAACACTTCACGTTACGAATCAACACGAAAACAAATCCGAAACCTACGAGGGCGTACTGCTGGAGGAGTTGCTCCGAAGAGCCGGCGTCCCTCAGGGAGACCAGCTTCGCGGAAAACTAATGGCCACCTGTGTAACCACGGAAGCTGAGGACGGCTACAAGGTAGTCTTCGCTCTCGCCGAACTGGACTCAGGCATCACGAACTCGGAAATTCTCGTCGCGGACACCGTAGACGGCGCTCCTATCGACTCCAAGCGAGGTCCTTTTAGACTTGTCGTGCCTCACGATAAGCGGCCCGCGCGCTGGGTGCGAATGTTGAAATCAATCGCGGTATCTGCGTCAAAAGAATCGAATTGAATGGCTGAATCGGATTTTCTTCGGAAACTTTGTCACCTGCTTCGCCACTCTTTGCCTTGACGCTCGCCGCCTCCCCAGTTACGCTTCCTTCGATCCTTTCGCGAGAAACTCGTGGCTGACACTCCAATCCAGGCTGCACCCCAAGAAGCCCGCGCCCCCGAAGTCCCCTCCGTCGTCGAGGTCCTTCAGGACCTGGCCAAAACCAGCGTCCTCAAAGTCCAGAATTATTCAAAGCTCTCCTATCATTCCATCACCAACCTTGCCACCGGTCCACGCTACATCCAGGACACTCTCGATCAGATGGACGACATCGGTGTCGGCTCGCTCCCCATCGTCCTTCTCTCCGGTTTTTTTATCGGCGCTGTCATGGTTCTCCAAACCGGCACGCAGTTCGAACGATTCGGCCAGGCCTCCCTGACGGGAGACATCGTCTCCCTCGCCCTTGTCCGCGAACTCGGCCCCTCCATCACCGGCCTCCTCGTCGCTGGCCGCTGCTCCTCCGGCATCGCCTCCGAGCTCGGCTCCATGCTCGTCACCGAACAGGTGGACGCCATGCGCGCCATGGGCACTGACCCCAGCCGCAAGCTTGTCACTCCCCGCGTCCTCGCCTCCCTTATCACCCTTCCGCTTCTCACGACCATCTCCGTCTTTGTCGGCCTCATCGGCGGCATGGTTGCCAGCGTCTTGTCCTTGCGCATCAACGCCACCACGTTCTGGGAACGCGCCATCAAAATCTTGGAGTTTTCCGACATCATGCAGGGCTTCTCCAAATCCGTCGTCTTTGCCTTCATCCTCGCCACCGTCGGCTGTTATCAGGGTCTCAACGTCAGGGGCGGCACTCAAGGCGTTGGCCGCGCCACCACCCAGGCCGTCGTCGTCTCCTCCGTCCTCATCATCGTCTCGGACACTTTCCTCACTAAAATCGCTCTCTATCTTGCGGATAAGTTTTTCTAACCCTTCATGAATCTTTCCTCCAGCACCCTGACAACAACTCTTCCCGTCACCGGCCAAGCCGCGATTGAATTCAGGGATGTCCGCCTCGGTTTCGCCCAAGGTGAAATTCTTCGCGGCGTCACCTTCTCCGCCCAGGAGCGCGAAACCGTTATCCTCCTCGGCGAAACCGGCACCGGCAAAACTCTGCTGCTCAAACTCGCGTCCGGCCTCCTGCGGCCCGATTCCGGCGGTATTCAGGTTCTCGGCAAGGACATCTCGGGGATGGCCGAATCCGACCTTCTCGAAATCCGCCGCCAGATCGGCTTTGTTTTTCAGGAAGGTGCACTCTTCGACTCCCTTACGGTCGGCGAAAACGTCGCCTACCGCCTCCACGAAGACGGCGTTGATGACGAGGAAATCGAGTCGCGCGTAAAAGAAGTCCTCCGCTTTGTCGAACTCGCCCACACCATCGACTCGCTTCCTTCTGAACTCTCCGGTGGCATGCGCCGCCGGGTCTCCATTGCCCGCGCTCTAATCGGCCAGCCGCCCATCGTGCTCTACGATTCTCCGACCGCCGGCCTCGATCCCATCACCTCGCAAACCATCATCAGCCTCATCCTTCGTCTGCGCGATGTCTATGGCGTCACCGCCTTACTCGCTACCCATCGCCTCCAGGATGGCTTCGCCCTCGCCAATTTTCATTTCGATCCGCAAGCCAAAAAAGTTCGCCGCGATTCCTCGCCCGAATCGGCGCGCGTCGCTCCAACTCGTTTTCTCGTCCTACGCGCGGGCAGAATTTATTTCGAGGGAACGCCTGATGAGCTTATGAAATCGCCGGATCCGTATCTCCGGCGATTTTTGATTTGATTCCTGTATAGTTGTCGTGCACGATTCTTCGCAGTCGACGGGGGGCTGTTCGAATGGCGCAGCGCAAGCAGATCACTTGGTCGGAGTTGCGCGTCGGCTTGTTCGTCCTCGTCGGCCTTCTGATTCTTGCCGTCGCCATTTTTTACGTTACCGGCGCCGGCTTTCTCGGCCCCAAATATCGCCTCAAAACGTATTTGCCCGAAGTTTCCGGCCTCTCCACGGGCGCTCCCGTTCGCCTCGACGGCGTGGAAATCGGCAACGTCGAAAAGATTCGCCTTGTCCCTCGCCAGGCCGGCAAGCCGCCCGATCGCATGCACAACATCGAAGTCGGCATTCGCATTGACAGCAAATATCAGGGCGACGTGCTTACTGATTCCACCGCCACCCTCGTCACCGAAGGCCTCCTCGGCAACCGCTACGTCAACGTGCAGCGCGGGTACACCGGCGTGCCTCTCAAGGAAGGCCAGGCCATTCCCGGCGCCGAAGAAAAAGCCATCAAGGAAGTTGTTGAACGCAGCGCCGATGTTCTCGCCAACCTGAAAGCCCTCAGCGAAGAAATTCAAGAAATCATCGGCGACGTCCAGGCCGGCAAGGGCACCATCGGCAAACTCATCACCGACGACCAGGCCTACAATCACCTCAACAGCATCCTTGCCAGAGGCGACCAGATCGTCGGTAACGTTCAATCGGGGCAGGGAACTCTCGGCAAGCTTTTCATGACCGACGAACTCTATAGCAAAGTTGACAAAGGCGTGGACAACGTCAACACCATCCTCGCCGACGTCCGCTCGCAAAAGGGCACCATCGGCAAACTTCTCTACGACCCGTCTCTCTACGATCAGGCCAAGGCCGCCCTCGAAAACGGCAACACTATCATGGGCGACATTCGCGCTGGCAAAGGCACCCTCGGCAAACTCACCACCGACGAAACTCTCTACAACAAGCTCCGCGACAGCAGCAGCAACCTTTCTGAAGCCACCGCCAGGCTCAACAAAAACGACAACACCGCCGGCAAACTCTTCTCCGATCCCCAGCTCTACGACAATCTCGCCGCCGCCTCCGCCGAACTCCGCACTTTCCTCACCGAATTCCGCAAAAACCCCAAAAAATACCTGACCGTAAAAATGTCCTTCTTCTAGCCTCTTGGGTGCCGCACCCTGCGCTTTTCCGGGGTGCGCGTCCATTCATTGCGACCCCTGTGCTCCGACCTCAGGGCCCCCTGCGTTAAGTCCGATTCTTCTCCCCTTCTCTTTGTTTTGCTCTCTTCTTCGCGTTTTGCTTCCCAACTCTCCCTGTGTTGTAATTCCCTAGTAACAATGACAGACTACGCTGAATCGCAAGCACCGAACGTTTCTATCGCGCGAATGGACAACCCAGACACATCCGTAAAAGCCCCGCCTCGCCCCGAGGCCTCCAAAACTACGCTCCCCCAGCCTGGTCGCCCGATTCCAAGCCGCGCCTACCCCGGCGCGCTCATCGTCGTCGAAGGCACGGACGGCTCCGGCAAAAGCACCCAACTCTATCTCCTCAAGCGCTGGCTCGAGATCGGCGGCTACCGCCTCCACTTCACCGAGTGGAACTCCTCGCCTCTTGTAAAATCCGCCACCCGCCGCGGCAAGCAAAAACGTCTCCTCACTCCCACCACGTTTTCTCTTCTCCACGCCGCCGACTTCGCCGACCGCTGCGAACGCCAGATCATGCCTCTCCTCCAGGGCGACTATCTGGTCCTCGCCGATCGCTACGTTTACACCGCCTTCGCCCGCGACGCCGCCCGCGGCTGCTCCCATCGCTGGCTCCGCAATCTCTACCGCTTCGCCCCTGTCCCTGACATCACCTTTTATTTCCGCGCTCCCCTCGAAGTTGCCGTCGACCGCATCCTCAGCGGCCGCCCCAAACTGAAGTATTACGAAGCCGGCATGGACCTCGGCCTCTCCTACGAACGCCCCGAAAGTTTCAAACTTTTCCAGGCCCGCATCCTCGAGGAGTACGACAAAATGGTGGACTCCGACAACTTCGTCGTCCTCGACGGCACCCTCCCCGTCAACAAACTCCAAAAACAGATGCGCGACATCGTCGCCTCCAAAATCGATCTCAAGCGCTTTGCACCGCGCGCTCCGGAAGCCGAATAGCCATGTCCGACCCAGAAAAAGAGAAAGAAAAACCCGTCGCCTCTCCGCCAGCCTCCCCCGAAGCTCTTGCGAAGCCAGCCGTCGCCGATCCCGACTCCGCCCAATGCTTTTTCGGCGAGCCCCTCGTCGGCCTCGACCCCACCGAATTAAACGGCTCGCTCATCGTCATCGAAGGCATGGACGGCTCCGGCCGCTCCACTCAAATCGCTCTCCTCCAGGAATGGCTCGAGTCCGAAGGTTTCTCCGTTCAAACCAGCGGCCTCCGCCGCTCCAACCTGGTCGGCCGCGACATTGATGAACTCCTCGCGAAAAACGCCGTCACCCGCCTCACACTCGCCCTCATGTACGCCACCGACTTCTTCGATCAGCTCGAGCATCGCATCGTTCCGGCTCTCCGCTCGGGCGCCGTTGTCCTCGCCGACCGCTTCATCTTCACCCTCATCGCCCGCGGCGTCGTACGCGGCATCAATCGCGATTATCTCACCGGCCTCTACGCCATGGCTCTACGCCCGCATCTTACCTTCTGGCTCAACGTCCGCCCGGAGACCGCCTTCGCCCGCGAATTCAAAAAAGCCCAAGCCATCAGCTATTGGGAAGCCGGCCGCGACATGTCCCTCTCCCACGACCTCTACTGGTCCTTCGTCCGCTATCAAACGATGATTAAGCGCGAACTCGAAAACATGGCCAAACGCAACGCCTTCATCGAGCTCGACGGCGAAGCCAGCGTCTCGTCCGTCAATAAGCAACTGCGCCAGCGCATCGGCGAGCAACTCGGCATCCGCGCTTCCAAATACACTCCCTCTTCCGCCCTCGCGCATCTCTGGCGGTAAGATAAATCATGCCCGAGCCGGTCCACATCGCCGCCATTGACGCCGGCTCCAACGCCGTCCGCTTGTCCATCGCCCGGGCCTTTTCAGCACTCGATATTGAACCGCTCGTCAACGAACGCGTTCCCCTCCGCCTCGGCGAAGGCGTCTTCGTCCGTCACCGCTTTAGCGAGGAAATTCTAAAGAAAGCCGTCAAAGCCTTCCGCCACATCCACGAAATCATGGAGGAGTACGGCGTCACAAAATATCGCGCCGTCGCTACCAGCGCCTCCCGCGAAGCCCGCAACAGCGGCACGCTCGTCCGCCGTGTGAAGCAAGCCACCGGCCTCCGACTGGAAGTAATCACCGCCAAAGAAGAATCCCGCCTCGGCAGGGAAGCCGCCATCGCCGCTCTCGGCCCCGAATCTCCACCGAACTGCGTCGTAGATCTCGGCGGCGGCAGCCTCGAAATTAATATTCTTCGCGACCATTCCATTCTGCAAAGCGCCCAGCTCCCTGTCGGCACCGTCCGACTCATGACCACTCTCGGCATTCCCGGCACCATTCGCCCCGTCCAAGCCGAACAAGTCCGTCGCTACGTTCGCGCCCTCCTCGAATCGCGCCTTCCCAATCGCCCGAATCTCGCCGATCAACTCGCCGTCGCCCTCGGCGGAAATGCCGAAACTCTTTCCAACGTCGCTCCAGGTCCTCGCCGCGAAGGACTTCCCACGCTCGATATTTCTCTTCTGCGCGAACGACTCCCCGACATCCTTGAGCGGGATCTCCGCGAGCGCATGAAATCCTATGGCGTTCGCCGCGATCGCGCCGACGTCATGGGCGTTGCGGCTATCATCTTCGTCGTCCTCGGACGCTATCTCAACATCCACCACTTCCTGATTCCCACCGTCGGCATCCGCGAAGGCATCCTCCAGGAAATTGCCCGCGAAGCCTTCTCCCGCAAGGAACCTCACCGTTACACAGCCGAATCCCGCCAGATGCTCCTCGGCACCCGCAGCTTCGCCCGCCGCTTCGAATACGATCAGCGCCACGCCGAGCACGTCCGCGAACTCTCGGTCATGCTCTTCGATCACCTCCAGCCTCTCCATCACCTACACCATCATGCTCGCGTCGAACTCGAAGCCGGCGCGCTCCTTCACGACATCGGCCATCGCATCACCCATCGCGGCCACCACAAGCATGGCGAATATCTCGCCCTCAACGGCGACATTCCCGGCCTCGAAGCCCGCGACCGCAACATCGTTGCCGCCGTCGTTCGCTATCACAATCGCAAGTCCACTCCGAACGCCGACCACCCCGCTTACTCCGCGCTCAACAACAACGACAAGCGCGTCGCCCGCCGCCTCGCCGCCATCCTCCGCATCGCCGAAGGTCTCGATCACTCCCACCGCCAGCGCATTCAGGATCTCCGCGCCTCCTTCCAACGCGGCGCCGTCACCATCCAACTCCGCACCCGCGGCGACGCCGCCGAAGATATCCGCGACGCCGAACGCAGCTCGGCCCTGTTTGAACGCGAATTCCACACCCATCTCTACCTCCGCCCCTCCAACTTCTCCCGCCACCCCTAACTCTCCTACTTTTGGGTGCGGGAGCAACGCTCCCGCTTCTGCGCACTAATCACCAACTCTCAACAAATCCACGAGCCCAATCCCCTCCTCCTCCCCTTTTTTTGAGCGCACTCCGGGTTCCCTGCGAACTCTGCGTAGAGTCTTTCTTCCGTGCCCTTCCTCCTTATTCCGAACACACCCTCGCCGTTCCGTCATCGAAAAAAAACATTCATCTAGTAAACTCTTCTGAGGAGCCAACCGCATGCAGCTCTACATCGTCCGCCACGGCATAGCCGTAGATCGCGAAGATCCAAACTGTCCCCCCGACCCCGATCGCTTCCTCACCCCAGAGGGAACGGAAAAAGCCCGGCAGGTAGCCAAAGGCGTATCCGAAATCGGCGCCGCTCCCGACCTCCTTCTGGCCAGTCCTTATCTCCGCGCCTACCAAACCGCCGAAATCTTCGCCGACGAACTCGGCTACTCCAAAAATAAAATCCGCAAAACAGAGCGGCTTCTCCCCGGCGCCGAGCCCCTCCAACTCTTCCGCGAACTCTCCAAAGACAAGGAACTCTCGGCCGTCTTCCTCTTCGGCCACGCCCCCCACCTCGACGACCTGATCGCCACCTCGCTAGGCTCCACCCACCACCTGACCGCTCTAAAAAAATCCGGCGTTGCCCTAATCGAACTAAAACGCTTAGTCCCGCCAAGCGGCGAACTAATCTGGCTAGCCACACCAAAACTCCTACGCAAAGCAGGGAAGTAAACCGCCGTGCACTTCTAGCGGCCGCATTACGAGACGGGCGCTTTTCTGGCAAGGCACTCCTGCCCGTGCTCTTCTCTTATTTTGGAGTGCGGTGGCTCTGCCACCGCTTTTACGGTTTCAAACCGACCTCTCAACTGCACCCAACGGCACAGCCATTCCTGGCTGTTCTCCAGTTTCCGCCAAGTTCAAGGATCTTTTCTCGGTAGGGGCGATTGGTTTTTCAAGCCTGGCTACCGCACGAGGGCGGCTCGGTCCGGAAGGGCCAGCCGTTTCACTCTTGGTTCCTAAATTGTCCGCCGATTGCCAGGCCTGCAGAACGCCGGCCCCAAAAGGAACTAATCTGAAGCCGCCGCCACCGGCACCGTCTCTTCCCGCCGCGGCAATTCCACCACCTTCAACTCCACCGGCACCGTCTGCACAATCAGTGGTCTCTCCAAAACCGTCTCCAGCAAATGTTTCCCCGCCGCCACTCGAGCCGCCGCCGCTTCCGAATCTTCCAGCCCCGGCGCACGCACAATCAACGCATCCACCGACCGCTCCACACGCAAACCCTTCGTGGACTCAACGCCGCATTTCGGCAGCACACGCGCCAGCCGCAACACTCCTGCCATGGCGCACAACGCCTGGCGTTCCTCTTTCGTCAGCCGCGCGTACCCCTTCTGTTTTGCCTTCGGCTCTTTTCCCCGGTGATACCTCACCACGAGTCCCAGCAAATCCCACTCCGGCTCCGTCCATCCCACAGGCAAAGGCAATCTCCGCAAAAATTTCCGCGCCGCTTTCTCCGGCGACTTGGCCCGCAGCCCCGCCCCGATCGCATGCAACCCCGCCGCAGCCTCCATCACTTTTCGATGTTGCTTATTGGAAAATACTTCGCCGGCCTTCAACCGCCCAAACTCCCGGTACAACTTCAGCGCCACTCGCGTAACGTGTGCCGCCTTCCCGCGATTCGCACCCAGTGCTTTGGCCGTCGCCTGCAAGCGAGCCATCGCCGCCGCTTCCAGTTGCTCCCCTTGCGGCAACCCTTCCTTCCAATCCTGCCAAACCCGCTTTTCGCCCATGCTCAGTTGGCGGTATGCATCCAGCCTCGACTCGCGCTCCGCCGCAATCCGCTCCATCCATCCCGCTCGCACTTCTTCAGGCTCGTCTCCCGCCACTCGCGCAATTGTTTCTGCCAGCACATCCAGGTCGTGCACTTCGCCCAGCAGATCCTGCACCCGCTTCAGATTCTCGCCCCAACACTCATGCAGCTCCGGCAACAAACTCTCGACCGTATATCGAAATCTCTTCACGCCGATTCGGAGAGTGTGCCACGGCTCCGGCTTCTCTGTCCGCAGCGCCCGCAGGTGCAATTCTCGCGCCGCCGTCAATCGCTCCAGCGCCAGGCTCTTCGCCGCCAGACTGTTCGGTGCAACCACTCGCGCCCTGTGTCCAAGAACACGCTCATAACTCTTCCACGCCTTCGCATCAAACTTTCCTGCGGCTCGCAGCGCGGCATCCCTCTCTTCCGCTTCGTTCTTCTCCAGGTGCGTTGCCAGTCGTTGCCGCACGGCCCCGCCCTCCGATCCAAGTTTGTTCGCCCACTCCTCCAGCACCTGCCTGTCCCGCA
The DNA here is from genome assembly GCA_013289665.1 of Acidobacteriota bacterium. Lineage (GTDB taxonomy): Bacteria > Acidobacteriota > Terriglobia > Acidiferrales > UBA7541 > Acidiferrum. The sequence continues at coordinate 455,588 of JABCZN010000001.1, forward strand.
GTTCACCCAACTGCCTAAAAAGTTTCCTCCCAATCTTGCGCATCTCCTGCCATGCGGGATCTGGATCCACTTCCTCCATCACCACCGCCAAAGACCGGCATCTCCGCAATGCCACCCGCAAATCATGCACTGCGTCCGTATCCGGCCCCGAGCGCACCTCTTCCAGCTCCTCCAGCACGCGCTCCATCCAATACGTCAGACCCCGCTGCTCATCCTGTAAGCCGGGAATTATGCTTCCACTCGCCATGTTTTCGCTCTTCAGGCCCTAACCGCAGTGTCCCGCGGCCCCTAATTGAGCCTCGCCTATACACTAGCCCTTTGCCGCACACGCGTCCAGTCAAGCGCGTACGGCACCCTGCTGGGGATCCACTCCGGCCCTGTACGGGCCGATCCCGAGATCGGCCCCACTAGCACGGCGATCCCTCGCCGTGCTCTTCGTCTAGAGCTGTGCACTCGGTTCCTCCCCGACGAACTCGGCGTCAAGTCCCCCTCTTCGCTTTGGCCATTTCCGAACTCCGTCATCCCGCCTGCCCTGAGCGGAGACGAAGAGGCGTGCCGGGTCGCGGAGTGGAGGAACCGTAGCAACAATTCAACGAAACTCGAATCGCTGAGACCATCCCCCTCTTCTCTGCGTCCTCTGCCCCCGGCGTTTACGCCGACCCGGTCGGGGCGTTAAATCTTTCTTCTTCCTTTCCACGCTTTACAAACCACTCCTCCGCGAGCAAACTGAACTCGTCAACGTCCGATCTTTTCCCAGCAGTTCGCGAATCAGGAGTCCGCAATGTCCACCTCCCCCTCTCCCATTCCAGACCCCAAAGAAATCGTCCGCCAGGACTGGCTAGGTGCTGCGCCCGCCTGGAAAAAATGGTATTCCCAACTCGCCTTCCAATCCCGCCAGGCCACCGAGCTCGTTGTTCAAGGCGCCGCTCTCTCTCCCGGAATGCATGTCCTTGATCTCGCCAGCGGATCCGGCGAACCTGCTCTCAGTGTCGCAGCAGCCGTCGGCCCCCAAGGCCGCGTCACCGCTACCGATCTCCTCCGCGAAATGCTCCAGATCGCCGAGGAAAACGCCGCCGCCCGTGGCATTAGAAACATCGAGTTCCGCGCCGCCGATGCCGAGCAGCTTCCATTCCCCGGACACTTCTTCGATCGCATCACCTGCCGCTTCGGCCTTATGTTCGTTCCCAACATCCAGAAAGCCCTCGGCGAAATGCGCCGCGTCCTCAAGCCTGGCGGCCGCGTCTCGTTCGTCACCTGGGGCTCGATGGAAGAAAACCCTCTCTTCAGTACCATGCTCCGCCCATTCCTGAAATACGTCGAAATCCCCGCGCCTCCACCCGACGCGCCTCATGTCTTCCGCTTCGCCGACGAAAACAAACTGGACCATCTCCTCTGCCTCGCCGGCTTCCATGATGTCCTCGTCGCCAAGCGCAAAATCAACTGGCCCTGGCCCGGCACACCGGAAGAAGCCTGGCAAGGCGCGAGTGAACTCGCCGCTCCCTTCAAGCGCATCATCGCTGCCACTCCTCCCGACAAAAGGGAACTCGCCATCCAGGAAGCCATCCAGGGCTTCCGCCGCTTCTTCGACGGCCAAGCAGTCAACATCCCAGCCACCATCGTCGCCGCCACCGCCGCCACTCCCGTGTAAGCCTGCACTACATGAATACCTGCCGGCGGGCGTTCGGATCACCGGAAAATGGCCGGCTACTTGCCTTCGTCTTCGCTTGAGCCTCCCGCCACCCTCATGTTACTTTCCTATAGGTTCTCCCGGAGTGGCGGAACTGGCAGACGCAGCAGACTCAAAATCTGCCGGGGATTACTCCCCGTGTGGGTTCGACTCCCTCCTCCGGGACCATCCCTTTCCCTCTGGAACCTTAGTACCTTCCGCCTCTTGACCTCCTCCGCTTCTTCTCCAACACTATCCCCAGGCCTTCTCTCCTGTGACCAATCTCTCCTCCAACCCCGCTCTCGCGCACAACCGTCGCCGCAGCCAGCGTGTCTTTCTGCGTCTCCCCATCCTCGTCATTGCCCGAGGCCCGGACAAACAGCACGTTTCTGAAAACGCCTTCACCACCAACGTGAACGCCCACGGTGCCCTAGTCCTCATGTCCATGCGCGTCGAAGTCGGTCAAAAAATTCTTTTCCGCCATACCGAAACCCTCGAAGAGCAATTCGTCCGCGTAATTCATGTCACTCCGGCCCCCGAAGGGAAATCCGAAGTCGGCGTCGAATTCCTGAAACCCGCCCCCAAATTTTGGCGGATCTCCTTCCCCCCCGACGACTGGACCCCCCACGACCCCGAAATCACCGCCGACACCTTCTAGCACAACGCCCAGGCCAGCCCTCCCGCTGTCTGTTATCTGTCCGCTGCTCGCCTCCGGCCTCTTGCTGATTACTGATAACCGATCACTGATCACCGATTACTTTCCCTCACGCATCTAACTATGCGAGACTTAGATTGAGTCACGAAAGGGATCTATTCCGGCATGAATATCGCATTTGGCTTCCTCCTTGTCCTAGGCGTTCTCATCCTCGTTCACGAGTGGGGACACTTCATCGTCGCCCGTTACTTCGGTGTTCGCGTCGACGTCTTCTCCATCGGCTTTGGCCCGCGCCTCTTCGGTTTCAAGTGGGGCAATACCGACTGGCGCATCAGCGCCATTCCTCTCGGTGGCTACGTCCGCATGGCCGGACAGGACATCTCGGAAATCGATTCCGGCGAGCAACTTCCGACCGGCGCCCCCGATGAACTCATGTCCAAGCCCCGCTGGCAGCGCGCTTTAATCTCTGTTGCCGGGCCGGCGATCAACCTAATCTTCCCACTCGTGCTTCTTACCGGATATTTCCTGGTCAAGGGTGATCCGTACCCGAAGTACAACGACCAGCCGCTCGTCATCCTAGGAGTGCCAGCGGATTCTCCCCTGGCCAAATTGGGCGTGACGCCGGGTGACCACATTCTCTCTCTAAATGGCATTCCCAATCCCAACTGGGGCACGGTCGAATCGGAATTCAACAAGGGCCCAGAACCTCACAATTTTCAAATTACTCTCGATCATCAGGGCACCGCTCGCTCCGTGACAGTCTCCACTTCCGGGATGAAGGATCCGGAGCACCTCTTTGGCTATCCGCCGAACACACCTCTTGTTGGATACCTGGACAAGAGCAAGCCAGCATCGGCTGCGGGCATTCGGCGCGACGATATCATCCAGACCATGAATGGTGAGCGCCTGAATAATTGGCAAGATATGGTGGCTGCAATCCAGAAAAACGGGGGAAAGCCCGCTCAGGTCACCGTTCGCAGGCAGTCGGATACTAAAACCTTCACCCTCACGCCGATTTTGGACAAGAACGAAAAAGGCGAGCCCGCTTGGGTCATCGGTATCCGTCCAGGTCAGGAATGGTCCTTCCGCAGAGTGGGCTTCTCTCAGTCGCTCGCTTCCGCAGCCAACTTTACCAAGCGGGGATCACTCGAAATTCTCATCGTGTTGAAGCGGCTACTCACGGGCGAAATGTCCGCGAAGCAATTGCAGAGTGTTGTCGGCATAGCCAGCGAAGCGGGCCACGCCGTCCAGGAAGGCACCTTCGCCGTCATCACGCTGATGGCCGCCCTAAGCCTCAACCTCGGCATCCTCAACCTCATGCCCATTCCCATCCTCGACGGCGGCAACATCCTCCTTCTCGCCCTCGAAGGCATCCGCCGCCGCGACTTCAGCCTGTCCTTCAAAGAGCGCTTCATTCAGGTAGGCTTGGTCTTTCTCCTGGTTCTTTTCGCATACGTAATGTACAACGACGTGGTCCGACTCCTCCCAACTCACTCCTGACATCCCGGGGTGCGGCACCCCGCGTTTTTCAGGGTGCGGTTTTTTCCTTTCTTATCCCCTCTTCCGTAGCTTTTGACTGTTGAGCGGCGGCTTTATAATCTCAGCGATTCTTGCCAAGGGTACACCGCCGCCTCCATTCGTGCTCTTCTCTCCTTCTCTGCCTACTCCGCACTCTCAGCGCCAGGCGTTCACCCCGACCCGGTCGGGGCATTGATTCTTTCTCGTTCTTCCTCAGAGTTGCCCCCAATACCTCACGGTTTTGGCCTCTGAGTGGAATCCGATCCAAGCACTCTAACCTATTCTCCTCGAAGCACTTATCAAGAAATGCAGCAACTCTTCTCCGGCACAGGTGTTAGATAAAGCAGGGCCCGCCCATATCGTCTCTGAGGGGGTTGATTGACGACTCTTGTCTCCAATCTCTGCCGCTTCGCCAGAGGGCTCGTCTCCTCTGCATCAGAAATCCGTGCGGCCACGCTCCCTATTCTCTTCGCAAGTCTCTTCGTTGCCCTGGCCGCACCCCCCGCCTCCGCCGATGTCGGCGTCGTCTTGAACGAGTCTCTCGACGAAAGCATGGACCGCATCACCGGCACTGGCCACACGGCCGTCTATTTCTCCCGCATCTGCGCGGACTCGCCCAGAAAACTCCGCCTCTGCGGCCCCGGCGAGTCAGGCTCTGTGATGAGCACATACATCAATATCGGCGAGGACGAGTCCGTTGCCTGGAACATCGTTCCCCTCAACATCTACCTCTACGGCGTCGAGGACTCCCGCAACCGCCCCATTTTCGGTTCCTTCAAAATCAAGCACGCTCTCGAAGAACGCTATCGCCAGACCTATCTCTCCGGCTATTGCGCCGCCACGGACTGCCAAACCAGCGGCAAAGCCGAATGGCGCGAAATGGTCGCCGCCACCCTCATTCGCGGTGTCTACATGTTTGTCGTGGAAACCCCTGTCGAACAGGACCGCCAGCTGATTGCGGAGTTCAACAATTCGCCCAACGAAAACCATTTCAACGGCGCCACCAACAATTGCGCGGACTTTGTCCGCCGCGTCGTCAATACCTATTTCCCCCACTCCGTCAGTCGCGACTACATCAACGATTTTGGAATGACCAGCCCCAAAGCCGTGGCCCGCAGCTTCACGCACTACGCCCAGCGTCATCCTGAAATCAATCTCCGCGTGATGCACTTCGCCCAGGTTCCAGGGACCATCAAGCGAAGCAGTGAGGTCCGCGCCGGAACCGAACAACTGTTTCGCTCGAAGAAGCTACTGATTCCCATGGTTGTCTTTGCCAACGAAGCATTGCCCGTCGTCGCCGCTTCCTATGTACTCACGGGCCGCTTCAACCCTGAAAAAGAGTTCGAGAAGCATCCGGCATCTGATCTCGCTCCACAATCCGCCTCACCCTCACCTCGATTGCGGGACGTGGCTTTACCGGATGGACGAACGCAAATTGTCGGCACCTCCGCCGAGTGGAAAAGCTATCGCCAGGCTTTCAAATCAGAAATCGAGGAAAACAGGGATTCCGCTGAAGTCCACGATCGTTCGCGCTTCTTCAAGGTTCTCGATGAAAAGGGAACTGCCTCCGTGGACACTGACGGCGCCGTCTGGATGCAGCTTTCCGGCAATGGTGAGTCCATCCGCGTTGGCGTCAGCGCCAGCAACGTGCTGGCTCGCGACTCCAACCAGCAGCTCTCCCACAAGTTGTTGCTCGCCCGCACATCGACTTTCCTTAAAAGCCCAAAACACCGGCGCGAGACCATGCTTGAGTTCCATCAGGATTGGGCGAACCTTCAGCGCGCCACCAACGGTCCCGCCACGGTTTCAACGCAGAGCGCAATCCCGCCCAAACTCGCGCACGTCTCTCCGATTCCCAGCGGCAGCACATTCTGAAATTGCTCATTCTGCGGGAGCTTGCATTAAACTGTTTTCGTTCTCCGCTCGTTGCGTCGCCGTCGGCGGCAATTTCGAACGAATCAGCGCCTCCACCTGCTTCCACACCGCCGGATCGCATTCAATCTCCGTGTGGTATTTCATGAACCAGCGGTCGTACCACGGATAGTTCTCGCACTTCAAAATTTTGCCGCCATACTCGAACCGGAAATTGCCCAGAATTCGCGTGTTCGCTCCATTCGCGGCTCGAATCTCCGGCTGCCCGTGCAACAAGCCATCCGCCTGATAGAAATTGGCCGCTTCCGCCACGTTCGCGGGGATCACCGCATCGTTCTGCCCTGCCTTGGCCACGCTGTCCACCTGTATCGTCAACAGCACCGGAATTTTCCGCTCTCCCAATTCGCGCGCCAATGCTACTGTTTCCGATCCGCCCCAGCTCATCCCGTAAATAACAATTTGCGCGCCACGCTTTTCCTCTTCAGACAGCTTCCCGTCGTGATCCGCATCCAGCATTTTCAAAATCTCCTGGTAAGCCTGCTCCCGCCGCCGATTTTCAAACACTTCCACATGTACCCCCGAGGGGTAGCCATCGCGGAGGCGCGACGCCATTTGCACCGGGCTGTGCACCGCATTGTCATGCCTCACAAAACCACCGACGAACCCAATCACCATCACGGGAGTTTTCGGGGAGATCACTTTTCTACTGGGTTCATCCGAAACAAGAGAAAAGACCGTCGTGTTTTGCGCCCGGATCCCAAGAAGTCCCAAGAGCAGCAGAACAAACCCCCGGCTGAAAACTGTTGCAAGCCCCACGTTGCACCTGGCAGCAGAATGACCAACGAACCTTGAGCCCACAGGTTACACCTTCTTACCAGGCGCTCGCGACGTTACTCGGCACATTGCTGGTGCATGAAAAAAAAAGGTTTCTTCCGGTGGGACTCACCGGAAGAAACCCTGCTCAAATCACATCATTTGGCAATCAAGCTATCAGGAAACGCGCACGCTGATCGCCACCAACTTGCCGCCGTCTTCGCGGTACGTCACTTCGGCGTTCGCCCCGACCTGCATCTTGCCATCAATGGTCGTATTCTTGTCGATTTGGAACGTCATTGATTTTTGTTGTGTCTCCTGCAGTTGCTGGCGCACGTTGGACATCGTGTGACTCGGTCCAACATTGAGGGTAAACGACGTCTTTTGCACCTCAGCGATTTGGCCGGATACAGATTGCGTTGGCGCCGCCGTCTGTTCGAGTGTCACGGTGCTGTGCGGGAGCGTGGGGGGAATCGCGCAGACTGCTGCCACAAGGATCAGACTGGCCATGCCGGCCCAAATGAGCTTCAGTTCTTTCTTCATTTTTACAGCCTCCAGAGGGGTTTCGGCGGGTGCTCACAGGACTGCAGACGGAGCGCCACATATATTGAAAGTTGGCGCATATTTGCTATCTCCTCTTGAATAACCATCTTGCGGCGACTGTGGATACTTCGATCGATTGCGCGGAGTAAGTACCGGAACTAGGAAATCTCTGCACGCCTAAACACTTATCTTCCTACTGGGTCGTGGAGCGGTAAAACTTGCACGGTCATACTTTTTACACAGCTCTTATCTCAATTCCTTGTTCGCGGGGGATTTGCAATAAGGTGTTACGCTCAATTGTGAAGAGGTAAGGGCAAAGTCGCAGAGCCGCCGTCGGTAGCTCTCGAATCACGCCGGGTTTCAGCCTTGGAATTTGGCGGAGCGGGCGTGCCAGCGTCAAAAAAAGAAGGATTCAAAGAAGCGGTCAGGTCATATGTTTTTGCGTGATCCGTCACGCTCGTCACCAGCAACTCGTAACGAAAACCCTCCGGGTGATTCTTGCTGCGGAGCAATACCAGAATCCCCCGCACCTCCGATTCCGCGTGCACGATCACTTTACTTCCCGCCCAAACCGATTCCACAACCTCGCCGTGAAACTCGCTGCCATCGCGATCAACGCCGGAGTCGATGCCATTCAGCATTTTCACGCGAATCACCGTCCCCTTCGGCAAAACGTCCATTTCATTTCTATCCGTTGGATTCAGTCGAGTCTGCAGGTGAAACGTCAGCAGCGCCCCCGAAGGCGCATGTACCGGCTCAATGTTCGCGTCCTGCCCGGTTGCTTTTCCGGTGAGCACACACATGAAGCACAAAAATACCAGACTGAAACGCTGCATGGGCTGGGACCTACCTTCTTCAAAGAATCTTTTACAACCAAAATTAGTCTAGATTTGCGTGCTAGCGCGGTCAACGCGAAATCCGCAGCACGATGCGCAAACATCAACTTGGATGCGGGAAAACAACCGATGCTCGGCCAAATTCGAAGATGTAATTTTTATACGCCCGTCGATGGGTCTTACAACAGGATCATTCTCCAACGCAAAAGCGCGTTTTCGCCCGGGCATCCGTTGGTTGACGGATGCCCGGCCATGTACTCATTCGACGCTGCTCAGTGTGGTGGCTTGTTCTCATTCTGGTGTGGAGGCGGCGGTGACGGTTGCTGCCTTTGGTGCAACTGCTGGGTCTGTTGCGCATGTTTTTGCTGTAGTTGCTGGGTCTGTTGCTGGTGCCGTTCCTCCATCTGCTGTTTTTTCGCCTCGTCCGCCTGCTGTTTTGCCATCTGCTGATGTTCCTGCTCCTGCTTCTGCTGGAGGTTCTGCAGGTCCTTTTGCTGCTTCGCTTGCAGTTTTTCCTGCTGCTGCTGGTATTTCAGGTCCTGTTTTGAAATACCCGTATTCGGCGAAGCCGGACGGTCCGTGCGGGGGAGATCGTTCGGGTGGATCGCGGGTTTAGAAGCGTTGTTCTCTGGGCGCGGAGTCGGTTTATACGCCCCTCCTGCCTCCCTGGTTCGAACCACACCGCTCTCCTTGAACGCACCCGGCTTGGTTGTGGCAGCCACTGCTGGCGCCCCGTGGTTCACTGAAGCGCGCTGCTGCTTGTCAGCGCGGGCAGCCTGCTCCTGTTGAACTTGCACGCCCACAGGTGCGATGTGCCTCTGTTGAGCAGCCGCCGCTTCTTCCTGTCTTGGACGCACGTTGACGCCGCCGTTTCCGCCATTGTAACTCACGCGGTTAACCGTGGTCTCAGTAACCCTCGTGTTGTAAACGTTGTGGATGACTTCGACGTTCACCCGATTGACCGTCGCATTGTAGTAGAAACGCCCGTTGTCCCAGCGCCCGCCTTCGTAACCATGTCCGAAGTAGCCAAAGCCGTAGTTGATCCCGCCGTAGAAACCTACTTCGGGACCCCAGTACCCCGGATAGAAAATAAATCCGTCGCCTCCCCAGCCCCAATAACCCGGGGTCCAAAGGAATCCGACTTCCGGAGCCGGCACCCACGTGCCCGGCACCCAGTAATAGTCGCCATCGTCATAATCGTAAGCCCAGTATCCTGGCGTCCAGATGTACCCATCACCTGGGCAAATCGGCTGCTCGTAAACAGGCAACGGCGGGGGAGCGATGGCAATTGCTACTCCTACTCGGACTTGGGCAGTTGTTGTCGCCGCCATCGCTAGCAATAGAATTGCTAGTACGAGCGAAATGATGAATGGTCTGCTGCGCATGATCTCACCCTTTCTGGCGTGGACTGGGCGTTCTCATGCCTCATTGAGAGCGGCCGGTCGCCACTCCGGCCACACCTCCAGGCACAAACCTTCCTGACCCTAAGGGTCCGAATCCGTTCCAACTTGTTTTCTAGCGCTTCAGTTGTGGAGATGCCTGATGCAGGGCCGCAATCAGGTCATTCGCCGCGGACGGCGCGATTGTGTCAGGTTCGGTGATGATCTCAGCGGCGGTCGTGGATTTACCGTAGAGTTTTCGGTTCGCTTCGCCATCCGGACGCAACGTCGAGCCCTCCAGAGATACACCCGCAAATACTCCTCTGGCGCGCGAGTAGCTCAGAATTTCCGCGCGCATGTAAGCGTCCGTGTCCGCGGACGCTGAGCGCCCTTTCGGCCCCGCCGCTGCGGATACGTCCGCTCCCAGTCTTACTTTGGAATGCAACAAGCTCGTCGCGGCACGATCGTTCATCAGGAGAAATACGAAGTCGGTGGCTTCGCCGCCGATCTGCAAGCCGACGCTTCCGCCTTCAAGCGCGTACATCGCCGGCGCCCCCCACGGTCCGCTAAAGTCTTTGCCGTTGCGGCACACCATCGTCCCGCGTCCGTAGCTGCCTCCGACAACCAACGCGGCCTTTAACACCGAAGGCATCACCACCACGCATCGCGCCTTGTCGAGTAGTTCTTGCGGAATATTATCCGGAACGTGCAGGATTTCCTGCGTCACCTTTCCTGCATTCTGCAGGCGTTCCTGCTCCGTTTTTGCTTCGCTCGGATCTTTTGCAGACAAGCATGGCCCTAAAGTGAGTAGACCCGTCATCCCAACGATCAAACTTTTCATGGCTCTCATTCTCAGCGCCTCCCTAACGATTTTGGTCTCTCTCGGTGCAAGCGTGCTTCTGTCGGGTGGGTTGGGTTCCCAGGCGTTCCTTGGCCACCCCTAGAAAGGCAGCTTTGGCACCACACAGGCTAGAAAATTGTTACTGTGTCGAATTTTCAACGACATACCGCACACATTTGTGCAATTTTCCAAATCCCCCGCCCTCGCCCCCTCGCTGGGGTCATGGTAAATTTTTCAGACTAGGACCGAAAAAAGAACCATTCTCTGTGTACTAGGACTGCTCCTCTTCTCTGTGTACTCTGCGCTTTCAGCGTTCTCTGCGTTAAGTCTTTTCTCTTTCATTCGCCTTTATCTCCCTCTAATTTCCGGCGGTCCCCATTCCTGCTAAACTATCCTTTCATGTCCGCTTCACCCACACATCGTGTCTCTTCAGGCGAACGCATTAACTCCGCCGAAACGACCGGCCACCTGCAAAAAACCCTCCGTGAAAAGGGAATTCGCCTCACCCGTCAGCGCCGCGTAATCCTCGAAGTCATGGACAACGCCGAGCAGCACCTCGACGTCGACCAAATCCTCGAACGCGCCCAGAAAATGGACCCCGCCGTCCACCTCGTCACCGTCTACCGCACCATCGACCTCCTCAAAAGAGAAGGCCTGATCGACGAACTCGATCTCCTCCACCTCCGCGGCGACCGCCACTACTATGAAACCCACGGCCCCCGCGACCACATCCACGTCGCCTGCCTCCGCTGCGGCAAAGTCCGCGAATTCGAATCCCGCCTCTACGAACAGCTAAAAGAACAGATCGCCCGCGACTTCGACATGCAAGTCACGGTCTCCCGCACCGAAGTAGGCGGCATCTGCAATGACTGCCTCCCCCACGAAAAAAAATCCCCTCGCCAATGACTCCCTGTAGTGCCTGCCGGCCCGCCCCCGTGTTGCGTCGACCTAGAGGTCGCCCCGAACAATGGCCCACTCCGGATTTCCCCCACCAAATCTTCGTCGTATTTTCGAATATCCTATGAATGCAAGGTGTGACATGCGCCCGCAAATCCTTGTTATTCTCCACGCATGAAGTATCTGAAAAGCTTTGCGATTTAAGGTCGTCGATCAGTTCGATTGCATGAACTTGCTTGGAGGCGACTCGAAATGCGACTCACTTCGCTCGCCTATGAACTCTCCCCGGTAAAATTCAAGGGGACGCGTCGCCAGTCATTTTTCGACACGCCCTTGTTTTACACACTTGGCACTTGCCTGCGAGTCACTACAATATTCTTGGCTACCCATTATGCTGACATCTCTTGTTCTGACCTATATCGCAGGTCCCCTGGCCGCATTCCTGCCTGCCCGCTGGCGAAATACGCTGCCATTCCCAGGCCACGTTCAATGGTCACGGGCCGCTGGCTTGAGTGGCGTGCTCGAAGTCGGGGCCGCAATCCTCGCCCTCGCCAATTGGTATCAATACCTCATGTTCCCAATCGTGGATCGCGGCGTGGATTTGGCGCTGAGCGGCAAACTGGGCGTTGAAGTTACCGACCAGCAAATCGCCGGAGCGGCGTATACAGTTTTTCTTTTTCACCCCCTCACGTGGGTTCTCGCCTATTTCGCGATTGAAGGGGCGGTGCGTCTCTGCGGTGCGGCGTTTGCGGAAAACGTGCTCGGTACGCTGCCGCTCGGCTTGATCGATCGCACGCTGGCTCTGCTTGCGCCTCGAACGCGCGCGAAGACGACGTTCCCAGATCAGGGCAACGCCCAGTCGTTTGCCGGTGCCGTGCGCGAGCGCACGATGCTCTTGCGTCTCAAACAAGTCCCCGACGAACTCCAGTACAAAACTGACCAGACCCAGGAATTCCTCGAGATCCGGGCAAGCCGCCCGAAGGACGACTGGCTCGCACCCAAAGTCGTCCGCGTGGATGACCTCTACTATCGCCTGGAAGAGAACTCCGTCGACTACGGCCCGCGCCCGTTCCGCTATTGCCTGCGCCGCCTCGAACGCGGTGTCCCGGGCCGCAACGTGCTTCTCTACAAGACCGGAGACGCAGTCGTAAAGCAATGATCTCAAGGTGCACAGGTTTCAGCCTATGTTCTGAAGCCCTTTGGGTGCGGCTTCTTGCCCTCTGCACAGGCGAAGGGGCACGCCGCCCGCTTCGATTTTCTTTTGTGGCACGGGCACTCCTGCCTGCCCTGAGCGAAGCCGACGGGCCCGATCTCTCTTCTCTCAGAAATCTCTCTGCGTCTTTGCGTTATCTTTTCTCTTTCCTCCCACCCACTCAAATCTCATCGTGCTATGTTTGACTAAGGAGATCCGCATCCTGTTATCTGATCGCTGTTATCCTCTTTCCATCCCCATGCAACAGCGCCTCCAAAAAATCCTTGCTTCCGCCGGCATCGCCTCCCGCCGCAAAGCCGAAGAAATCATCACCTCCGGCCGCGTCACCCTAAACGGCCAAATCGTCACCGAACTCGGCACCAAAGCCGACCCCGACACCGACACCATCACCGTAGACAGCAAACCCATCAAGCCATCCCCGCGCCTGCTCTATCTAATGCTCCACAAGCCCAAAGGCTACGTCACCACCGTCAGCGATCCCGAAGGCCGCCCCACCGTAATGCAACTCGTCGGCCCGCTCACCGAGCGCGTCTACCCCGTCGGCCGCCTTGACTACTCGAGCGAAGGCCTCCTGCTCTTGACCAACGACGGCGCCCTGGCCCAGAAACTGACCAAAGCCGGCTCCCACGTCCCCAAAAAATACCTGGTCAAAATCAGCGGCCGCCCTGACGAAAAATCCCTTGCCCGCCTCCGCAACGGCGTCCACATCACCCTCGACGACGACCGTCGCGTAAAAACCTCTCCCGCCAAAATTCGTCTCCACGAAGACGCCCCCAACCCCTGGTACGAAGTCACTCTCATCGAAGGCCGCAACCGCCAAATCCGCCGCATGTTCCAATCGGTCGGCTTCCTTGTGGAAAAAATCAAACGCATCCAATTAGGCCCTCTCGTCCTCGACGTCCCGCCCGGCAAATTCCGTTCCCTAACCATCCGCGAAGTGGCCCAACTCAAGCACCTGGCCCCAACCCCTAGGCAGGAATAATTGTCATCCTGAAGCCATCCGGCAAGGATGGCTGAAGCACCTCGACCCAACCAGTTCCTCCCGAACACAACCCGTTCGCTGCGCAATCCCGCTGTTCTTAACTTTGTGCCCTCGGTGTCCTCTGTGGCGAACACTCTTGCCATTTTCTTCTGAGCGTACTCCGCTCCCTCAGCGACCTCCAGGTTATCTCTTTTTCCTCGGCCCACACCATCCGGCAACCTCATCTCGAAAGGTTTTCCCCCATAAAATTACTAATCCTGGATTTTGTCTTAACTCTTTCCCAACAAATCCCGCGCAATAATCGTCCGCTGAATCTCGCTCGTTCCCTCGTAAATCGTCACCACCCGCGCATCCCGGTACATCCGCTCCACATCCGACTCCCGCGAATACCCCTGGCTCCCATGAATCTGCACCGCCTTATACGCCACGCGGTTCGCCATTTCGCTCGCATACAATTTCGCCCGTGAAGCCGCCGATCCCATCCTCCCACCTGAATCCTTCAACGACGCCGCCTGACGCACCAACCCACGCGCCGCCTCAATCTCCACATGCATATCCGCCAGCATCCACTGAATCGCCTGAAACTCCCCAATCGCCTTCCCAAATGCCTTCCGCGCCCGCGCAAACTTCACCGATTCCTCCAGCGCTCCCTGCGCCAATCCCACCGCCAGCGCCGCAATCCCAATCCGCCCGCCATCGAGAGCGCTCAGCGCAATCTTCAATCCCTGCCCCTCTTCTCCCAGCCGCCCGGCCACCGGCACCAAACAATCATTGAACAGCAACTCGACCGAAGGCGACGACCTCTGCCCCATCTTGTCCTCATGCCGCCCGATCTTAAATCCCCGATAACCCGGTTCCATCAAAAAGGCCGAAATCCCTTTCCCCCCAGCCGACGGATCCGTCTTCAGAAACACCAGAAAAACTCCCGCTGCCGATCCGTTCGTCACCCAGGTCTTCGTCCCATTAATCCGGTAATTCTCTCCCTCGCGCACCGCCGTAGCCTGAATCCCCGCCGCATCCGACCCCGCGGCCGGCTCCGTCAAACAAAACGCCCCCAAAATCTCCCCCGCCGCCAGCCGCTTCAAATAGCGATTCTTCTGCTCTGTATTCCCAAACTCCAACAAAGGCGGCTGCACCGCCGAATTCGTCACCGAAAGCGCCGTCGCCATCGCCGCATGCACTCGCGCCACTTCCTCGATCATCAGTACATAGGAAATCGTATCCAGCCCCGGCCCGCCCCACTCCTCCGGCATCAACATCCCGCAACAACCCATCTCCGCCAATTTCCGAATCGCCGCAGCAGGGAAGTGCTCCGTCCGTTCCCACTCCTTCACGTGCGGACGCACCTCCACCTCCATAAACGACCGCACCGTCTCCCGGATCAACCTCTGATGGTCGCTAAGCCCAAAATCCATACGCCAATCCTATTCCCGCTCTTCTGGCACAGGCATTCCTGCTTGCCCTGAGCTACGCCGAAGGGCCTGTGCTATTGGGTTTTTCGTATTCCTTTGCTGTCATCCCGACCGGAGCGGCCGGCATTTTCTTGCGCGCCGCTAGCGCTGGCCGCGGACTGGAGGGACCCAGGCAATATTTCAACTCGTTCTCAAACTCTATTTTCTCTTCCTCCTCCCTCGCAATCGATCTCCAGGCTTCTCCGCCGCTTTCCCCGTCTTCAACTCCTCCGCCTCCCGCTCATCCAGCAATCGATATCTCCCCCGAGGAATCCCCTCGACCGTCAACGATCCCAATCCCACCCGCATCACCTTCTCCACCGGATGGTGCTCGCGAAACATCAAATTCCGCAACTTCTCCAATTTGGCGCCCTTCGTCCGCACCTCATACCAGTAATTCGTCACATGCCCGCGGCTGGCATCCGGCTGCCGCAAAGTCTGCATCTTGATCCCAATCTCTTTTCCCAATCGGTCCAGATCCGACAGCGTCAGCATCCCCTTAATCTTCACATGATAAACCTGCTCGAGCCCGTCCCACTGCTTCAACATCCTCGCCGCCAAATCCCCGTCGTTAGTTAAAAACACCAATCCCGTAGCGGCATACTCCAGATTTCCCACCGGATAAACTCTCTCCGGAAATCCCCGCAGCAAATTCCGCAAATTCTTCCGCCCCTCCGGATCCGCCAGCGAAGAAACCACCTCCGCCGGTTTGTGCATCAGCATATAAACCACGCGCCGGTCCGTTCCCTTAATCGTCCGCCCCGCCGCCTCAATCTTGTCCTTCTCCGGGTCGGCCTTACTGCCCAACTCCGTAACGACCTTCCCGTTCACCACCACCTGCCCGGAAAGAATCAGCTGCTCAGCATGCCTTCGCGAAGCAATCCCCGCCCGCGCAATAATCTTCTGTAATCGTTCGAGCATTGTCCTGGGTTCCTCAACATACTGTCTTTGTAGCGGCCGCCTTCCGAGGTGGGCGACGTTTCTTATCCGAGGGGTGACCTACCCTTTGCGCCTTTTAGAAAGGGCAGGCACTTCCCCCACTCATATTCTTGTTCAGCAAAGAAAAGAGGGTTGCACAAATCCCGACGAACGTACCCGCGTAAGCCGTCTTACTCCCCGGCCACAGTCGTCTTCACGCTAGGTGGCGGCGGATCTTCATCCAATTGGCCCGACGGCATCCCTTCGGCTGTAGCCAGCGCTTCATGCTCCCGAAGCTCTTCCGCCTCGGACAGCTCCCGCTCCACGTGCGCAATCGCCTCCGCAGCCGAAGCATGCGCGTGCCCGCCCATCTCCCGTGGCACAGGGACTCCTGCCTGTGCTTCCGTGTTGGCAACGTCTACCTCCGGATGCAACTCCGCCACCTGTTCTTCCGTCACGTCACCAGGAGAAATCCCCTCATCCGTCCCCAACGCCTCTCGCGCCAACGCCTCAAACTCCTTCAAACTAGGCAACTCATCCAGATCGCTCAACCCAAACCGCATCAAAAACTCTTTCGAAGTCTTATACAAAATCGGCCGCCCCATCACCTCTTTGCGCCCAGCCGTAGTAATCAATTTCTTGTCCAGCAAAGTCGAAATCACGCCCGAAGTATTCACGCTCCGAATGTCTGAAATCTCCGGTGCAGTCACCGGCTGCTTGTACGCGATCACTGCCAAAGTCTCCAGCGCAGGCATCGAAAGCCGCAAGGGAGGCCGCAGCGACTTGATAAACCGCCGCACCAAATCATGATGCTGCGGCTTCGTGTACATCTTGTAACCGCCCGCCACCGCCCGAATCTCAATCCCGCGCTCTTCCGCGGCATACCCGGCCACCAATTCATCTAACGCCGATTGCACCGCCAGTTTCTCTTCGCCCAAAGCCGCACTCAATTGGTCGATCGTAGCCGGCTCGTCCGCGGCATAAATAATCGCTTCGAGTGCAGCCTTGCGTTCTTCAGTAGTCATTTACGCGCTCATTCACCATTTGCGGGGCCACCAAATGATACACCATCCCTTTTGAGTGCGGCAGCGAAGTTGCCGCTTTTGCACGCGCAACGCATCCATCAAAAGTCGCTGTTCTGCCTGGACTTTGTAGCGGCCACCTTCGGCCTGGCCGAGCGTTAGAACATCCCCCGAGTGCGGCCGCCATGTGAGGTGCGTATTTTGCATCCCGAACGACTTTACGGGGCCGGTGCCTTTAAGCGCCAAATTCACCACCGCCCCATCCAATTCCCTCTATCTCCCGGCCAACAACTGGCTCAACTCCTTCACAAACCTCTCATTATCCAACTCCGTCTGCACATGCACCAACGCCTCCCCCATTCCCGGCCGCTCCTCCTCCGTCCAAACCAACGTATTCCCATACCCAGCCGTATGTGAAATATCCATATCCATATACAAGCTCACTTCCTTCGTGATCACGCCAGGATCCAGCCAAGCCACCGCGGCCAACTCATCCCACAAATACTCCTCATCCGAATACTTCCCGATATAAGCCGCCGAAGGTGTTCCAGCCGCGGCAATCTTCTGAATCATCTCGTTCGTCATCCGTGTCTTCACCGAAATATCCACCGTCGTCACCGTAATCTTCTTCCACGGCGCGCGCAGCACAATGTGCACCGCCTCCGGATCCCACCAGAAATTAAACTCCCGCCGGTTCTCCGTCTTCCAGGCCAGCGGCACTTCCGGCGCAATGCTTCCGCCCATCACCACCAACTCCTGCGCCAGTTCCGCCACCCTGGGATCCAGCATTAGCGCCAGCGCAATGTTCGTCATCGGCCCGCCTGCATAAATTGTCACCTCGTGCGGATACTTGTGCACCATCCGGATGATGAAGTGCACCGCATCTTCCTCCTCCGCCTTCCGAGTCGGATTTCCTTCCGGCAGATCCGGCACCTCGTACGGTCCATGCACCTCGCGCACAAACTTTCCCGTCCCATTCTTCGTCCACGCACCCTGGTAGCGCACTTTCCCATACAACTTCGACCACCGCGCAATCTCCTCCCTGCTGTTGACCAGCGGAAAGATCGCCCCCGGATACACCTTGATCTCCGGATGGTTCGTCAATTCCAGCATCCGCAGCGTATGCGCCACCTCCTCATCCCGCCACTGGTCCCCGCTCACAATCGTCAGTCCCAGTACCTCCGCCTGCGGAGCCTGAATCAACGCGAGCATCGACTGCTGGTCTGTCGTAGCCGGTCCCCGCGCATCCTGGTCCACAATGATTTTTCGCTTCGCCTGCCCCTTAACCGAACCTGCTCCCATCAAAGCCAAAAAACCAAGAAAAACTGCTGCGCGGCGTATCATTCGAATCCCCCCGTTTGACAACAACACCTCTGCCACTCCATTTCTTCATTGCGCGGATGAAAAAAGGGCAAACAGACGATCTGAAAGCTGACGGCTAGGAACGGGCAAGCAGCGACCGATCCCCACGCAGCTTACTGTTTCTATTGCCGGCCTTTCAAGCGGAAACCATTCTCCACCCGGCGCTCCTAAATTCTCCTCATCCCGCAACAAGAATTCCTCTTGTATTCAATCGGTTTAATGTAAGCTATTGCCACCCGCGATTCCACCCGCGGCTACCTTTCTGACTACGAGGCCTGCCTATGTCCCGGTTTCGCTCCGCGCTCGTGCTTTCCTTCGCGCTCGCCCTCTGCTCGGCATTTGACCCAAACGCACATGCGGATGATTCTCCCTCCGTCCCGGTTTTTCTTCACACCGATTGGCGCCTCGAATCTTCCTGCAAGCTCAGCGCTAAAACTGAAGCCATTTCGCTCCCCGGTTTCGACGATTCGAAATGGCACCCCGCCATCGTCCCCGGCACCGTCGTCGGCTCTCTCGTCGCGGACAAAACTCTTCCCGATCCCAACTACGGAAAGAATCTCAATTCATTCCCCGGCGCTTTTACCAACAACAAAATTCAAGCCGCCAATCTCGACATGCCTGCCAACAGTCCTTTCCGCTGCTCCCACTGGTTCCGCACTGAATTTGCCACACCCGCCGCTTATGCCAACCGAGCCATCTGGCTCCATTTCCTCGGCATCAATTACCGCGCCAACATCTGGCTCAACGGCAAGCAACTTGCCGACCGCAGCGAAGTCGCCGGCGCCTATCGCGCCTATGAATTCCGTATCGGCGAACTTCTGAACAAATCCGGCAAGAATGCCCTCGCCGTCGAAGTCTTCTCTCCCGAAAAAGATGATCTCGGCCTCACCTGGGTCGACTGGAATCCCACTCCGCCCGACAAAGACACCGGCATCTGGCGCGAAGTTTTTCTCTCCTCCAGCGGCGACGTTACTTTGCGGCATCCTTTCGTAAACTCCAAGCTCGACTCCGCTTACCGATCGGCGAAGCTTACGCTTTCCGCCGAACTCCGAAATACCACCAATCATCCGGTCCAGGCCGTCTTCCACGCCGATGTCGACGAGATTCATTTGAGTCAGCCCGTGGAACTTGCCGCGAACGATACCAAAATTTTCCGCTTCACACCGGAAGAGTATCCACAACTAAAATTCAACGAGCCGCATCTCTGGTGGCCGGGTGGTAGCCTTTACACCGCTCATTTTCGAGTGGACGTCTCCAATACCCCTTCCGATTCCGTCACTCTGAATTTCGGCATCCGCGAGGTCACCTCCGAACTCACCGAAACCGGCGGTCGCCTCTTCACTATCAACGGCAGGCGCGTCCTTATCCGCGGCGCCGCCTGGGCTCCGGACATGCTGCTCCGTTGGGACTCCAACAAACTCGATGCCGAACTCGCCTACGTCAAGCACATGGGCCTGAACACCATCCGCCTTGAAGGGAAAGTTGATCGCGAAGAATTCTTCGACAAGACGGACAAGCTCGGCATCCTGGTCATGCCCGGCTGGATCTGCTGCGATGCTTGGGAACACTGGAAGAAATGGACGCCGGAAACAAAAACAATCGCTGCCGCCTCGATGGTCGACCAAATCTCCCGCCTCCGCAACCATCCGAGCGTCTTCGTCTGGCTCTACGGCAGTGATGGCCCGCCACCCGCCGACATCGAAACCATGTATCTGGACATCCTGAAAAATCTCGAGTGGCCGAATCCCACCATCTCCTCGGCTTCCGAAACTCCCACCAAGGTCACCGGCAAGTCCGGCGTAAAAATGACCGGCCCCTACGAATACGTTCCCCCGGTGTACTGGTTCACCGATACAAAAGCCGGCGGCGCCTTCGGCTACAACACCGAAACCAGCCCCGGCCCCGCGATCCCCACCCAGGAAAGCCTCGCCAAGTTCATTCCCAAGGATCATCTCTGGCCCATCGATGACTATTGGAATTTCCACGCCGGTGGCGAACGCTTCACCACCATCGATGTCTTCCGCGACGCTCTCGCCAAGCGCTATGGCGCTCCCACGTCTCTCGATGACTTCGAGCGCAAAGCCCAGGCCATGGCATACGACAACCAGCGCTCCATGTTCGAGGCCTACGGCCGCAACAAGTACGTTTCCACCGGCGTCATCCAGTGGATGCTCAACAACGCCTGGCCGTCGCTCATCTGGCATCTTTACGACTACTATCTCGTTCCCTCCGGCGGCTACTTCGGCACAAAAAAAGCCCAGGAAATCGTCCACATCCAATACGACTGGGACACCAACTCCATCTCCGTCGTCAACGGCACGTACGATGACCTGAAAAACTACAAGGTGTCCGCGAAGCTTTACAACATCGAGAGCAAGGAAGTAGGTTCCCGCGAGGCCACCATCAATATCGGTTGGGACTCCGTCGGCAAAGCGTTTGATCTATCAAAACCGGACAACCTTTCCACCACCTATTTCCTAAAACTCCGGCTCCGCGACGCTTCCGGCAATCTCGTCAGCGATAACTTCTACTGGCTCTCCACCAAACCCGACACCATGGACTGGAAGCACAAAAAAGACACCGTCTACACTCCCCAGAAAGACTTCGCTGACCTGACCGGCCTGAACTCGCTGCCGCAAGTGAAGCTCGAGGCTACCGCAACACCCCAGTCTGTGCTCACTGGCCCGGATCCGCGGAACATACATTTGACCATCAAGAACCCGAGTTCATCGGTGGCGTTTATGGTTCACCTCCGCGCCACGAAAGGCCCCAGCGGCGACGACCTCGTCCCCGTCTTTTGGGATGACAACTATTTTTCTCTCTTGCCCGGCGAAGAAAAGAAACTCTCAGTCACATTTACAACTTACGATCCCAAGATTCGCTTTCCGACCCTATTCATTGACGGCTACAACGTTGCGCCCGCAGAGGTTCCACTGTCCCATTGAGATTTTCATTTGGAATACGACGCTAGCGGCTAAAGTCTGATGGCTGTTGGTTTTCCGTGGAGCCGTTACCTTTTGGCTACCACGGCCCCCACATTCCCCCTTGCTACCTCTACTGTTAGCGACTAAGCTATCAGTTCAATTGGAGAAAACCGTGCCTAAAGAGAAACCACAAGTCAACATCGGCGAAGTCATCAAAACCTACCGCAGCCAGCGGGGACTTTCCCAGGGCGACATCGAGCGCCGCACCGGACTGCTTCGTTGCTATCTCTCGCGCGTAGAAAACGGGCACACCGTCCCGTCGCTTGAGACGCTCGCAAAGATCGCCGAAGCCATGGAAATTTCGCTCGCCGACTTTTTCCCCGGTACCGAAACCCCGCGCGACAAAGAGACCCAAAAAATGCTCGGCGAACTTAGCCAGGACGAAATCCGCTTCCTCGCCGAAATCAAAAAGTACAGCACCACGCTCTCTGAAGGCGACAAGCGCCTGGTCCTAGCCATGATCCGCAAAATGGCCACCCTGCTCCCCGCCCAAGCCGCCGCCCAAGCCAAAAAGCCAATCCTCCGCCGCCCTTCCCTCTAACAGTTTTCGATTTTCAATGGCGACGGCCCGTCCCGCAAGATCGGACGGGCCGCTCTTTTATTGGGTGCGAGAGCGAAGCTCTCGCTTTTACGGTTTCAGCCCATCCAAAAAATTATCCCCTGTCGCGAAACGCCGTCCCACTCAAACATTCCGATTCCGCAACGCCTGCAACGCTTCCGGCAAGGCCGCCCCCGACCCACCACTTCCCCCCGCCCCCTCTTTCCCATCTTCATCCAACGTATCGCCTTCGCCCGGCGCCAAAAACAAATTCGTCTCCACCGCATACTGCTTGGTATAGAGGTCGTAATACCGCCCATGCGCCGCATAAAGCGATTCATGCGTTCCGCGCTCCAGAATATTCCCCTCCTGCACCACCAAAATCTGCTCCGCCCGCCGAATCGTGGACAACCGGTGCGCAATCACAAACGTAGTCCGCCCGCGCATCAAATACCGCAGTCCCTCCTGAATCAGCGCCTCCGACTCCGAGTCCAAACTCGAAGTCGCCTCATCCAGAATCAAAATCCGCGGGTCCGCCAGGATCGCCCGCGCAATGGACACGCGCTGCTTCTGCCCTCCGGAAAGTTTCACGCCACGTTCGCCCACCACCGTGTCGTACTTCTTCTCATAATTCTCCGCAAATTCATCCACCCGCGCGATTCGGCAAGCCTCCATAATTTCCGCCTCGGTAGCACCCGGCCGCGCATACGCCACGTTCTCCCGAATCGACCCGTCAAAAAGGAAGGTCTCCTGCAGCACCACGCCAAGCTGCGTCCGATACGAACTAAGCTGCACCGTCGAAAGGTCCACGCCATCCACCAGAATCCGCCCCTGCGTAGGCGTATAAAACGCCGAAACCAGCCCAATGATCGTCGATTTCCCCGACCCCGACGGCCCCACAAGCGCCGTCACCGTTCCCGGCTCCGACACAAAACTCACCCCGTGCAAAACTTCCTTCGCCGCCTCATAGGAAAAATGCACGTCCTCAAATTCCACTCGCCCCGCAATCCGTCCCAGCCGCACCGTCCTCCGCGGGTCCTGATCCTCCTTCGCTTCATTCAAGATCTCGCGTGTCCGCTCCAACCCAGTAATCGCCTCTGTAAGCTGCGTCCCAATCGCCACAATCTGAAACACCGGCGCGATCAGCATTGCCAGGAAAGCCGAATAAGAAAAAAACATGCCGATCGTCATCTGCCCGGAAATGATTCTGCGCGCGCTCAGGTACATCACCACCGCGCTCACCAGCCCCATCAACATCGCGCCCGAAAGGCTCATAATCGAAGTCGCCGTCAAAGTCTTCAGCACGTTGTCCAGCAACCGCTGCGCCCCACCCGCAAAGACGCTCTCCTCATGCTCCTCCGCGTGATAGCCCTTCACCACGCGCACCCCGCCCAGCGACTCAGTAAGCCGGCCAGTCACCTCCGCATTGATTTTGGGCCGTGCTCGAAAAATGGGACGAATGGTCGAGAAAGCCTTGTTGAGAAACAGCGCGAATAGTATCAGTACCCCAAACGCGACCAGCGTCATCACCGTATTGATATAAAGCAGCACGCCCATGGCGAGCACCGCGGTCATCAAACCGCCGACGAATTCCACCAGCCCCGTGCCGATCAAATTCCGCACGCCTTCCACGTCGCTCATAATCCGGGAAACCAGCGCCCCCGTTTTGTTCGCGTCGTAAAAACTCACGGAAAGCCGCCCAATGTGCGCTTGCACCTGCTTCCGCAAATCCGTGATCATCCGCTGTGCCGACTTCGACAGCAGTTGCGTCAACGCAAAAGAAGAAAGCCCCTGAATCAGCGTTGCCGCAATAACCGTCAGCACCAGCGGGAGCAGCAGCTTCTGCTGCTTTTTTCCAATCACATCGTCAATCAGGTATTTTGTCGAACCTGGCAGCACCAGCCCCGCCACCCGGTTGATGGCCATCAATCCAATCCCGAGCAGCAGAATTCCCCGCCGTGGATGGATCAGCGCCCAGATTTCGGGCAGCGAACTCCAATTCACCTTCTTCTTGGGCTTCTTGTCCGCAGCTTCGCCAGAACCCGATCGGCCAGACGAGCGTTCTCCGGAAGCTCCCTTAACGGCCGTTGGTGTGTACGTTGAGCGTAGTGACATAGTCCCCAGTGTTCGCTGTGAAGGATACCTCTTCGATGCGCGAATCGCCACGGAATGTACGCACCGCAGCCATTAGTTGTAATGGATATTCGTGTAAACAAAAATGTGTGGCCGACCCGAAGGCCGGCCACTACACCGAACCTAGCGGTACGCCTCTGAAACGCCGCAACCAGTCCCAACGTGCCCGTTGACTCGGCTGTTTTCTTGCCACGTCGGCGCCATGGGGCGGGGTCTGAGGTAAGATACGTCATCAAGAAGCCAGAAGGTTCGGGGGTGGCGGATGAAACTTCTGCAACGGGCACAGTTGGGATTGCTGGCTGGCATCATGGGCGTGTCCGCGTCCGCGGCGCAATCGGCGGCACAACAAGCAACATCGAACGTGGAGGGAAGAGTCGTGCGCGATCCGGGTGGAGATCCCATCCGGAAGGCGGTTGTTCGACTTCTGGCCATCGGTGCTGACTCGCGCGTCTTTACTGGGACGGCGACAGAAAATGTGCCCGACGAAGCCGAAGCGATTGAAGGAGTGGTTAGCAATTTCGCAGGGAGCGATGGCCTTGACGAGCGCCAGAACTACACGGCGGCGACAGACGCTGAGGGACGATTCAAGTTCGAGAAGATACCGCCGGGAAGCTACATTGTGTCTCTCTCACGGGATGGATACGTACCGGCCGAATCGAAACCCCGCGGAATGATGATTACCGTGGTCGAGGGACAAAACCTGCCGGACCTGACGTACAAAATGGCTACCGCAGGCCTGATTGCCGGCAAGATCGTGGACGCCGATGGCGACCCGATGTCCGGTCTAACGGTACTGGCTATAGCGAAAGATCAGGGACGCTCGGGCGTTGGCGGCATGTTGACTACCTATCTATCGATAGCTGGCGTTGCCGGGAAGTTGCCTGGAATGGCGACGACCAATGACTTGGGGGAATACCGCATCGCCGGCTTGCGGGCCGGGCAGTATTTGGTGATCGCTCGACCGAGAGGCAACGCAGCACCTCCACCGGCTCCAGGGAACAAAGCCCACCCGGGTGAACGCCTGGTGTATGCGCCGACGTACTATCCCGGAGTGCTCGACGAGAAGCAGGCGAGCGCATTGCAGGTGGTTTCAGGAGGTGCGGCGACAGCGGATTTTACCTTGCTTGTGCATCGCACATATCGGGTGAGCGGAATCGTAAGCGGCTTGGTCGATACAAAAGGCTCACTCATTCTTCTGATGTCAAACAGCGGCCGCCCGCAACAGCAGCCACTGGGAGAGGGAGGCAAGTTCGAATTTCCCAGTCTGGAACCCGGAACGTATATTGCTCAAGTGGTTGAGCTGTCTGAACGAGCCCAGCAAGGGGGACCAAAAATGATGACGGTCCCGACTCCGATTGTGGTGAGCGGTTCCGATCTCATCGATTTGGTGTTGCAGCCGTCCGCTCAGGGGACGGTTAGCGGCAAGTTTCGGGGGGAAAGCTCGGACAACGTTGACTGGAAGCAGATCACGGTCTCTCTGGTGCACGTGGCGGAGGCAGGAGAAAACCCTGCCGAGAACGGGTTGTTGAGCTTGTTTCAACGAGGTGGGTCAGCCGCTGTCAAGGAAGACGGAACATTTGAAATCAACGATGTGGCTCCGGGGAATTACCAAGTGGCCGTCTACACCCCTTCGGAAAAATATCGCGATTGGTATCTGAAATCTTTGCTGTTCGCCGGGCGCGAAGTAGCCGACACCGGATTCGCAGCAATCGGCGAAACGTCCCTTGAAGTCGTGATAAATGCAAAAGGCGCGTCGATCGAAGGAAAGGTCACAGATACGACAGGAAAGGCCGCGGCGGACGTCTTTGTCGTGACCCTGCCCAGCTCGGGGAAATTGGCGCGTCCGGACTCGTATCAAACGGGGAAGACAGATGCCACCGGGAGTTTTTTCCTACGCGGGTTAAATCCCGGAGAGTTCGCGGTAGTGGCTCTAGAAAACCTCCAGGGGGACACGCGAAGCGCTGACTTTTATCAGAAATATGGCAGCCAGGGCGCGAATGTCAGCTTGGCGGAGGGGGAGAAGAAGACCGTGACGTTAGCGCTGGCCGCAGCCGATAGCAAGCGGTAGAAGAAAAATGCCTGTCTGCAAGCGCCGGCATTGTTCTGCAAAGACACCAAGGGTCATTTTGCCGGAGAAACAACGCCAACCTTATCCACGCCGCTGCACGCGATGTACAAGCGCCCGTCCGATGTCGCCGCCATGTTGCGAACCACTCCTCCGCCCGAGGGAATCTTCGCGCTCGCGAAAGTCTGCGTCTTCGGATTGAACTGCACGATCGTATTCGGATGCACGCCAGACTCGCTGTACCAGACCATCCCATCCGGAGTGATCGCAATCCCGTAGGGATTCGACTCCGCCCCGCCAGGTGAATTGAACAATTTCACGCTCCCCGCCGTAGTGTTCAGCGTTCCCAGATGTCCGCTCTTAAAATCCGTGAAATAGACCGTGTCGTCGGCGGCAATCGCCAGCCGCCGTGGCCGGACGCCATCCGGAAGCGGGTACTCCTTGATCGCCAGTGTCTGCGGATCAATCGAAGCCATCTTGTTCGTCCCAAGCTCGCAGAAAACCGGCACGCCCTTGCTGCTGATCTGAATTCCATACGGCAGCGCCGCCTGGGTGGGAACTTCCTTTAGCTCAATTTTCCCGCTTTTCGGATCCAGCCGGCCCACCATGTTCCCGCCCTGTACGGTAAACCACAAAATTCCCCGCCCATCAAACACTGCCGTGTGTGGATCGTCAGCTTTCTCAACGGGCATTTTGTATTCCGTCACCTTGCCCGTGCGCGGGTCGAGCTTCCCGATATACCCGCCAAAATTAGCGGTGAACCAGATGTTACCGTCCTTGTCCGCCACCAGACCGTGCGGTCCGGAATTCTTGTCCGTGGCCAGGGGATATTCCTTGAAGTCGCCGCTGTTTGGATCAAGCCGCCCGATCTTGTTCACCATCTGCTCGGTGAACCACAGTGCCCCGTCCGCTCCCACCGCAGGATCGTGCGGGTGCGCGCCCTTGGTAGGCACGGCCCACTCCTGAATCCTGACCTGCAGCTCGCTCACCTCAACTGAACTGCTCGCGGAGCGGTGGCTCGGCAAAGCAGCAGCGACGAGCGTTCCCAAACATGCAAGGCAAAGCAGCGCAAAGGTTCTCTTGGACATGGCGTCCCCCCTGTTTTATATCCCGATACGCATATGGACGTTTCACCGGGCCGGGCGGATACAAGCTTATGACAGCGCATCGTGGCTGCGCGAGTCTATAGCGCAATGTCCAGCCGGATGCCATAATGTTTCTAGGGTTCTTACCGGGTTCAAAGAGCCGCCAATTGCACCCTGCCTGGCGCAGGAAGCCCCGGAAGATTTCTGCACCGGGAGCAGCGGTATGCCTACCACGCATCTCAATCCCATGGGAACGAAAGAGTTCATCGAGCTCGAACAGACCTACGGCGCCCACAATTATCGCCCGCTCGACGTCGTGATCGAGCGCGGCGAAGGCGCATGGGTATTCGATGTGGAAGGGAAGCGCTACCTCGATTGCCTGGCGGCGTATTCGGCGGTGAATCAAGGGCATTGCCATCCGAAGCTCCTTGAAACACTCACTGAACAAGCGCGCAAAGTAACGCTGACCTCGCGCGCGTTTCGCAACGCCCAACTGCCGCTCCTCTATAAGGAATTGCACGATCTGACCGGCATGGACATGTCGCTCCCGATGAATTCCGGCGCCGAAGCCGTTGAAACCGCGGTAAAAGCTGCTCGCAAATGGGGCTACACGAAAAAAGGAATTCCCGAGGGGCAAGCGGAAATCATCGTCTGCGAGGGGAACTTTCACGGCCGCACCATCAGCGTGGTCAGTTTTTCAACCGAAGGGCAATACAAAAATGGTTTCGGCCCGTTCACACCGGGATTCCGTGTCATTCCATTTGGCGATGCGCAAGCCTTGCGCGCAGCCATCACTTTAAACACCTGCGGATTCTTGCTTGAACCAATTCAAGGCGAAGCTGGCATCATCATTCCGCCTGACGGATTCTTAGGCGAAGCGGCGGACATATGCCGCGAAAACCGCGTGCTATTCATGGCGGATGAAATCCAATCCGGGCTCGGCCGCACCGGCAAAATGCTCGCCTGCATGCACGAAAATGTTCAGCCCGACGTCCTGATTATCGGCAAAGCATTGGCCGGCGGATTTTATCCCGTGTCGGCAGTGCTGGGGTCAAAGGAAATTCTGGGCGTTTTTCAGCCAGGCGATCACGGCAGCACCTTTGGTGGAAACCCGCTGGCCTGCGCATTGGCGCGAACGGCGCTGCGCATCCTGGTGGATGAAAAACTGGTGGAGCGCTCCGCGGAGTTGGGCGCCTATTTCCTGGAAAAGTTGCAGACGCTGCGGAGCCCGGCGATCCTCGAAATTCGCGGCCGCGGGCTGTGGATCGCGATCGAATTGAATCGAGATGCCCGGCCGTATTGCGAGGCCCTGAAAGAAGCAGGCATCCTCTCTAAGGAAACGCACGATACGATCATCCGCATCGCCCCGCCCCTGGTCATCGAGCGCGACGAAATCGACTGGGCCTTCGACCGCATCGCCAAAGTCCTCGGCTAGCCTTAAACTAGCACAGGCTTTAGCCTGTGTTCCTGCCGCTTGAAATTGGCTACACGCAGGGCAGCCCATCCATCTCTGGGCAGCCACGTGTGCCAGGGACCGTCGCACAAGCACTTTTGAATTGATTGCGAACCGCGACGCCAGGAGCGGGATGATTTTTCAGTCAGCGGCAGGAACGGTTCGCCGCAGTTTTGGCGTGGGTTTCTCGAAATTCAGAACGCTGGTCACGAACTGGCTGAGCGTGCCGCCCAGATGCCCCAGAACGCGCTGCTTCAGCGAACTGTAGTCCTGCGTGCCGCAGAAGAGATCACTCAGCAGCTGCCGAAACACCGCGTTGCGTTGCAGAAACTGCACCATGCGCGTCGTGACCGAGCAGCCGAGGAACGACCCGCGATAAAATCGGCGAACGATCCGCGCCGCAAATTCCAGTTCCAGCGAAAACGAAGCCCGCACCCGCGAGGGATACAACTCCGGGCAGCCTTCGGCGATCGACCGCCCCAGCAATTCACCCGAGCGCATCGCGTAAAACAAGCCCTCGCCCGTTAGCGGGTCCACCCACGCGGCAGCATCGCCGCACATCGCCCAATTCCTGCCAATCACCGCGCGATCGGCAAGCGTGCGCACCTGCGGCGAAGGCAAGACGTGACTGTAGAATTTGGCGTTCTCTGTGGCAAACTTTTCCGCTGCGGCAAAGGAGTGCAGGTGCGAGCGAAGTTCGGTGCTGGTGTGCGAAGCCATGCTGCCGCAAATCCCCAGCGAAATGTGATCCGCCCGGGGAAACGACCAGATATAGCCCTCGAACTCCGGCAGAAACTTGATGATGATCTCTTCGGCCGATTGCGGCACGAAGTAGCCCTGGGTCATTTCCAGTTCATCCGCGGAGAGCGCCCGCGTGCCCGGCAGCATCTGGTTGCGCGCGCCCGATGCGAGCACCACAAAATCCACATTGTGCCATTCGCCCTCGACACAATAGCGCGGCTTATCGCTCGATGTGTCAATCTGTTGCACCCGGCGGTGATGCACTTCGCAACCCGCTTCACGCGCGCGGTCGAGCAGAAATCCGTTCAGCACCCGCCGCGAATAAATCACGATTGGGTGTTTCAGGTCCAGCTTGGCGCGCTGGTTCTCCGCGCTGATGATTTCCACGTGGCGGACTAATTTCTTCGGGTGGGGATTATCCAGCAGAAAAGGAAAGTGTTCGGTGGCTTTGTAGGTAAGCCCCCCGCCGCACGGCTTTTCCCATGCAAGGTGCTCATCAAAAATATTTACGGCGTGTCCCGCACGCGCGAGTTGCTCCCCGCACATGGCGCCAGAAGGCCCGCCACCGATGATGACAATCTCATCCATTTGTGCGTTCTAGTGGAACTATGTTCGCTTCTCCGGCTCAGGCGGGACAATCCAATTTGTGGGTGACCGGCGGCTCCTAGGACAAAGGAAAGAGCACCAGGCAAAAACCCGCTAAAAGTATAGCACCGAAGACCGCGGCCGCCGTGGCGGAAGCCGTCCGCCGGCGTACCAATCGTGCACCCAGCCGCATGAAGAGGAAAAAGAAGCCGAAGTAGGGCATCAGCAGCACTACCAGGATCTGGCCGCTGGCTAGCTCGAGGGTGCCGAGGACGAGCACCAGCCACGCCAACAGCAGGGCCAGGTAATCTAGGGCCAGCCGCTTGCGGGGCTCGCGGACCGGGCCAAGAAGAATTTCCAGTGCGTAAAGAAAGATAAAAGCGGCAAGGAAAAAGAGTGGGAAGCGCTCCCATCGTTCGAAGGTAAGCCACGAGCTCGTTATCGTCAGGTCGAACCACCCGGTAACCAGAAGGTGCAGAATCAGGCCGCCTGCCGCCGCGCTCAGCAGGACGCCGGGGGTGGCGGCAAACTTTTTCAAAGCAAGTTTCGGATGTAGCAAACAAAGAATTATGCCAGCCAGCAGGAAGTAGCTGGCCAGATAGTCACCCTCATACAGCCCCAGCACGTGCAAGGGGATGAAGTGGCGGAGCAAAAAGACCACCGCAAAGGAAACGAGCACTATCTCGGTCAGGAATCGAACCGTTTCGCGTGCACGCGGATCGCCCGGGGCTTCTTCGGGAGCAATCGTCGCCAGTTCCCGCAGAAACGGTCCGGACAGAAGCAGGATGCCCAGAAAGCCGAGCAGGCCTCCCCCCAAATAGAGCAAGCTGGGAAGTTGCGCGGGATTCGGCATGTTCAGCGCCCGCGCCGCCCACGCTTGCATGATCCGCGCCAGAACGGGGGAGAACAAAACGCTCACATGCGATTGCCCCGGAAGCGCACGAAACTGGATCGTCGGGTCCGTGTTGCCTGCCACCAGGTCCGCGGCGTTCGCCGCCAATCCCCGCGGTTCATACTGCCCGGCAGTGATCAACGTGTTCGGAAGGATCTGAGGCGAACTCTGGTACAGCAGTTTTTCCGGGGAAACGCCATGCTTTGCTTGCATGGGAGCCGGGGACAGTGCGATAACTCCCGCGGGACGGAACTCCGGCGCAAGGCGCAGGGCGATGGCTCCTCCCATCGAATGCCCGACGAGAATGGTGCGATCCGGCACGATCAGTCCGCGCGCCGACAATCCGCGCAGCAGCGAGCGCCCGCAGTCCTCCGCCTTCTCTGCCGTGAATGGACCAGGCGTGCGGCCGTGCCCGGGAAGATCCGGAACGTAAACCGTCAGTCCCAGCTCCGCAAAGCTGCGCGCCAGATACCGCATGATGTATTTGTTCGCGGCCAGCCCGTGAAACAGCACGATTGCCCCCGAATTCGCCGGCGCGTCGCGTTTTTGAATGATGGTCATGTCCGCGCGGCACGCGCCCGCAACCGCGTTCACGCGTTTTTCGACGTAGCCCCGCCCTCCCGCATAGGTCCACAGCACACCCACAATCAAAAGCGCGGTCCCGGCCAGCGCTTGCCAGATCGGTTTGCGATTCATGGGTGCAACACGCCGCGCCGGCAGTGTTCACGATCGGCATGATAGAATTGGAATTGACCCGGATTGGCGTGGACGTCGTCAGTAGCAAGCATGGAGACCCTTTGCACCCCGCAGTTTTAACTCTTGAGAAACTCATTTTGCAGTTTGGCCCGGGGAAACGCAACGGCAGGCGCGTGGTCTTCACCAACGGGTGCTTTGATCTCCTGCATCCCGGCCACATCCGGCTTCTTGAAGCGGCCCGCTCGAAGGGAGACGCGTTAGTCGTCGGTCTGAATAGTGACGAGAGCGTCTGCACGTTGAAAGGCACCGGCCGTCCCGTGATTCCGGAACAAGAGCGCGCGGAGATTCTAGCGAACTTTGAATGTGTGGACGCGGTGGTAGTCTTCGATGAATTGACCCCGCAAAAAACTGTTGCCGCGCTGCTCCCCGATATCCTGGTAAAAGGCGGCGACTGGCCGGGGAACCAGATCGTTGGACGCGAAGAAGTCGAAGCCGCCGGAGGGGAAGTGGATTTGATCGACGTCGTCGAAGGCTATTCGACGACGGAAATCCTTCGCCGTATCCAATCCATGTAGTGGCCGACCTTTAGGCCTGCCAAGTCGGCTGACCCAAGTGTCCCGCCCGTCAGCGGCGAACCTTGGCACGGTGACAAAAAGTTTTCTAAGAAGCATGATACTGCCCGCGGTTCGAGAACGATTGGAACGTCTGCTGCGCCACCCCTCCTTGGATGGTGCGTTGGGAGAACTACGCGCAGGCGCGGGCCTCGTGGGTCTTTCCGGCCTCCAGGACGTCGCCAAAGCTCTCTGCACCGCCTACTTCACCCACGAACTGCGCCGCCCAGCATTCTTTCTCACCGAAAGCAATCGCCGCGCCGAGGAACTCGCCGAAAGCGTCCGTTTCTTCGCCCAGATTTTCCCCGGGGTAGCCGGCGGCGTGGCGGTCTTGCCCGCGTTTGACAACCTGCCGTGGGATTCCCAACCGCCGCACGCGGACATTCTGGAACGCCGCGCGGCGGCACTCTACCGCCTCGCGAACGGCGAAGCTTCCCTGGTGGTTGCGCCGATGGCCGCCGCGTTGTGGCGCTATCAGGATCCTTACGTCTATTTGACGCTCGCGCAAATCCTCGCCAAGGATTCCGAGGTTTCCCACGAAACCCTAATCAAACACCTCGGCAGCATCGGCTACGCGCGCACGGAAATGGTGGACCTGCCCGGCCAGTTTGCCGTCCGCGGCGGGATCATCGACGTTTTTTCTCCCGAAGCCCTGCGGCCCGTCCGCATCGAACTCCTCGGCGACACGGTCGAATCTGTCCGCGAATTCGATCCGCGCACCCAGCGCTCCGTCGCTCCCGTCAACAAGACCACCATCCTGCCCCTCACTGAGTGGAGTGTCCCCGCCCCCGGCAGCCGTGAAGCTGAAGACTGGGAACCCGGGCGCTGGATGGGCGCCACCTCGGAAGCAGGTGGAAGCGCACTGTTAGAACTGGCCGAAAGCTCGCTGAAGCCAATCGTGTTCCTCGATGACCCGGTGGCGCTGCGCGAGGCCGGAAGGAAATTGCAGGAAGCCGCAACGGAAAATTACGAGCGCCACGGGCACGCCAATTCACCTGAAGTTGCGCACTACTTCTGGAGCGAAACGGACTGGGAACGCGCGTTGGTGAAAACTTCGCGTGTCGAGTTGGAGCAACTGAATCTCGCCGAAAACGGTGGCCAGCGTTTCGAGCTCAGCTCGCGCCCAAGCCCGCGCTTCCACGGCGACGTCGTGGCCTGCGTCGGCGACGTGAAGTCTCAGCTCGCTTCCGGCGGCACCGTCTACCTGACGGCGGCCAGTCTCGGCGAGCTCGAGCGCTACGCCGACATCTGCCGCGAATATGAAGTTCCCTATGTGCTCGGCGAGACCGAAGAAGCCGCCTCGGGTTTCACCGCCGAAAGCGCCACGGAAAGCGCGGCCCTGGTATTAGTGCGCGCACCGTTTGCGCAAGGCGTTTCGTTCCCCGAAGCGAAGGTTACGATTTACGGCAACGCGGATCTGTTCGACGTAACGCCGTCCGTCGAGCGCCCCAGCCGCAAGATTCGCACCAGCGGGTTTTTCGCCGATTTTGCGGAGTTGAAACCCGGCGATTACGTAGTGCACGTGGACCACGGCATCGGGCAGTTCGAAGGCTTGCGGCTGATCGAATCGGAAGGCCGCCGCGGTGAATTCATGCTGCTCCGCTACGTGGACGAGGCGCGGCTCTACGTCCCGCTCGAGCGCATGGACCTGGTGCAAAGCTACCGCGTAGTCGAAGGTTCGGAGCCAACATTGGACAAGTTGGGGGGCACCGCCTGGGCGACGCGCAAAACACGCGTCAGGAAATCGCTCGAAGACATGGCCGACCAGTTGCTCGCCCTCTACGCCGAGCGCAAGACCGCCGAAGGTTTCGCGTTTGCTCCTGACGGCGCCTGGCAACGCGAATTCGAAGACGCCTTCGAATTTGAAGAAACCGCGGACCAACGCACCGCCATCGCCGATATTAAGAAGGATCTGGAAAAGCCCACGCCCATGGACCGCCTGCTCTGCGGCGACGTCGGCTATGGCAAAACGGAAGTGGCCATGCGCGCCGCGTTCAAGGCGGTCGCCGATAACAAACAGATCGCGGTCCTCACGCCAACGACCGTGCTCGCATTTCAGCATTTTGAAACCTTCAAAAAACGCTTCGCAGCCTTTCCCA
The DNA here is from genome assembly GCA_013289665.1 of Acidobacteriota bacterium. GTDB lineage: Bacteria > Acidobacteriota > Terriglobia > Acidiferrales > UBA7541 > Acidiferrum. The sequence goes on from JABCZN010000001.1 coordinate 489,438, forward strand.
CGCGCATTGAAATGCTCAGCCGGTTCCGCACCGCCGCCGAACAAAAAGTAATCCTCGCCGATCTCGAAGCCGGAAAAGTGGACATCGTCATCGGCACCCACCGCCTGCTCTCGAAGGACATAACGTTTCACGACCTCGGCTTGTTAATCGTGGATGAGGAGCAGCGCTTCGGCGTTGCGCACAAAGAGCGGCTGAAAGAAATGCGCAAAAACGTGCACGCGCTGGCCCTTTCCGCAACGCCAATCCCGCGCACGCTGCACATGTCGCTGGTCGGCTTGCGCGATATGTCACTGATTGAAACTCCGCCGCGTGACCGCCTGGCGATTCAAACGTCGGTGGCGCCCTTCAGCGAAGAGCTGGTCCGCCGCGCAATCGAAAACGAAATGGCTCGCGACGGCCAGGTCTATTTCATCCACAACCGCGTCGAATCCATCTATTCGCTCGCCTCGCTGGTCGGCAAGCTGGTACCGAAAGCGCGCGTTGTGGTTGCCCACGGCCAGATGGGCGAAAAAGAGCTGGAAGCCGTCATGCTGAAATTTATCCGCGACGAAGCCGACGTTCTCGTAGCCACCACGATTGTCGAAAACGGTCTGGACATCCCGCGCGCGAACACTATCCTCATCAATCGCGCCGACCGCCTCGGCCTCGCCGAGCTGTACCAGCTGCGCGGCCGCGTCGGTCGCTCGCACCATCGCGCCTACGCCTACCTCCTCGTTCCGACCGAAAAAATACTGTCCGACATCGCCCGCAAACGCCTCGCCGCCATGAAGGAATTCAGCGAACTCGGCGCCGGCTTCCGCATCGCGGCGCTGGACCTGGAACTCCGAGGCGCTGGCAACCTCCTCGGCCGCCAGCAGCACGGCCACATCGAATCCATCGGCTTCGATCTCTACGTCCAGATGCTTGAAGGCGCCGTGGCCAAGCTCAAGGGTGAAGAGTCCATGCCCGAGCTACGCACCACGCTCAGCCTCGGCATGGACGTGCGCATCCCGCAGGAGTACATCCCCAGCGAAAATCTGCGCCTCCGCACCTACAAACGCGTCTCCACCATCGCCACCGAAGACGAAAAGCAGGACGTGCGCAAGGAACTGGAAGACCGTTTCGGCGCCATGCCCAAATCGGTAGAAAACCTTTTGGAGTACGCCATGCTCAAATCAATCAGCGAGAAGTTGCGCATCGCTTCGGTGGAACGCCAGGGAACGCGTGTCGCGCTGAGGTTCCACCCGGAAACACAATTGGACCCCGCCGCCGTCGTCAAAGTTGTGCGCTCCGGGAAGGGCATCAAGCTCGACCCCAGCGGCGTACTGTGGATGGAGCTCCAGCGGGGAGAATCGGTCCCCGGAGCGCTCAGAAACGTATTGCTCGGTTTGCGAGGAGAAGGCTAAACTCACTGAATGGGGAAAATAATGAAGAAGACTGTCTTGCTAGCCGGATTGATGTTTGCCCTGCCGCTCCTGGCGCAGAACCCGCCGGCCAACCCTCCGCCGCCAGACAACCCGCCGACGCAGAAACCGCCTTCTCTCGAAGCTCCGCAGATGGCCGCGCCAGAGCCGGAACAGCCCAAGAAGCCGGCCACCCCCGCCGCCAAACCAACCAAGCCCGGGAAACCCGCCTTGACCGGTGAAGGAAAAGTGGTCGAAGAGATCATCGCGCGTGTGAACAACGAGATCATCACCAGCTCCGAGCTTGAAAAGGCGCGCGCGGCAGCCGCGGAGGATGCCCAGCAGGAATGTAGCGGGCGGTGCACTCCCGAGCAACTGCAAGTCGCCGTGGAAGACCGCCAGAAATTTGCCCTGCGTGATTTGATTGACCAGTCGCTGCTGGCGCAACGTGGCAAGGATATGGGCATCAACGTCGAGGGTGACGTGGTCAAGCAACTGGACACGATCCGCATCCAGAACAAGCTGAAAACAATGGAAGAGCTGGAAAGCGCGATCGCCAAAGAAGGGTTGAACTTTGACGATTTCAAGAACAACATCCGCAACAAGCTACTCACTCAGGAAGTCATCCGCCGCGAGGTCGGCTCGCACATCAACATCGGCCACGATGAAACGCAGAAATATTACGAGGAACACAAAAAGGAATTCGTGAAGCCGGAGCAAGTGGCGCTGCGCGCGATCGAGATCAGCACGGACGCGAAGAAAGACACCGAAGTCCCCGATCTGAAAAAGAAGGCGGACGACCTGCTGCGGCGCATCAAGGACGGCGAGGATTTCGCGACGCTGGCCAAGCGTTTCTCCGACGGCAGCACCGCCCAGCAGGGAGGCTTCCTCGGCGTCTACAAACGCGGCGAACTCTCGAAGCAGCTTGAAGACCAGGTCTTTGCAATGAAAAAGAATCAACTCACCGATGTGATTGAGACCAAACAGGGGTACCTGATTTTGCAGGTGCTGGAGCGCTATGAAGAGGGCGAGCAGCCGTTCGAGAAAGTGGAAAACGAAATCATGGACCACCTCTACAGCGAACGGATGGAGCCGGCACTCCGCGAGTATCTGAAAACGCTGCGCGAGCAGAGCTACGTGGTGGTCAAGCCTGGCTATCAGGACATGGCCGGCGGCGGCAATTCCGAGATTCAAGAAGTCAGCGCGACGCCGGAAGCGTCGAAAACCAAAAAGCCGCACAAGAAATATCTGCTGTTCGGAAAAAGAAACGGGTAAGCCGAGTGAAAAAACTCTTTGTTAAGGACCTCGAACCAGACCCATCCATCACCGGGTTTTTTCTGGTTCACGAAAAAGAAGTCCGCAACACCGCCGGCGGCAAGCCGTACTTGCGCATGGAACTTGGCGACCGCACCGGCACGGTGGAAGCCCGCATGTGGGACCAGTTTGACGCCTTGGCCAGGGAAGTGGGCCGCGACGATTTCATCAGAGTTCAGGGCCGCGTCGAGCTATACCGCAACAAGCCGCAGCTTACCTTGCAGCAGTTCCGCGTTGCCAAACCCGAGGAGATTGACCTGGGCGACTTTTTGCCCTGCACGCCATACGACGTGGAAAAACTCTACCAGCAGATCCTGGGATTCATCGAAGAGATGAAAAATCCGTGGCTGAAGAAGCTGACTTCAAAAATCCTGACCCACCCGAGCAACGTCGCGCGATTCAAGCGAGCTCCCGCCGCGAAAGTGATGCACCACGCCTACATCGGCGGCTTGATCGAGCACGTGGTCGGCTTGTGCGGGCTGGCGAAACTGATTGCCGCTCACTATTCCGAGCTCGACGTGGATTTACTTCTGACGGCGGCGCTGCTCCACGACGTCGGCAAACTCGATGAGTTGTGCTACGAGCGTGCGGTCAGCTACACCGCCGAAGGTCAACTTCTGGGCCACATCACCATGGAGCTCGAAAGCGTCTCCAAGGAGATGGACGCCATCGAAGGCTTCCCCGAAAAACTGAAGACCGTCGTGCAGCACATCCTGATCAGCCATCACGGCGAGTACGAATTCGGCTCGCCCAAGCTGCCGATGATTCGCGAAGCTCTGGCGTTCCACTACATGGACGACCTGGACTCGAAGATGGGCGCCGTTCGCGCGGCACTGGCGATTGATTCCGGCGAGCCGGAATGGTCCGCCTACAGCGGCGCGCTCGGACGCAAGTTCCTGCGCCTCGAGAGGTTCCTGAAGGAAGAATCGCCCGCAAGGAAGTGACTTTTGAGTGCGGCAGCAACGTGGCCGCTTCAGAGGTGCGAACTGCTTCAAAAAAGTTAAGTTGAGAGAAAGCGCTTAGACCGCAAAAGCGGGAGCTCCACTCCCGCACTCAAAACGCCGCCTATCTCATTGCGCCCGCGCGATCACCAGCGTCAAATCATCCGCCTGGCTCGCGCCGCTGAACTGTTCGACTTCGTCCAGGATCACAGCGAGCATTTCCTTCACCGGGAGTTGCGGTTGCGCGCGCACAATCTTCTGCAAGCGCGATTCGCCGAACTCCTCACCCGCCTGGCTTGGCGCTTCGGTGACCCCGTCGGTGTAGATCACCAGCACGTCTCCCGGCCCAAGCGAGACTTTCTTAACCTCGCAACTCCAGTTTGTGAACAGTCCCAGAACCGTTGCGGTGGCTCCCAGCCTCTCGATGGCCCCATTCGCGCGCAATAGCAGCGGAGGATTGTGCCCGCAATTGGCATAGCGCAGGCAGTGATTCGCGTCGTCGTAATCGGCGTAGAAAAGCGTGGCGTAGCTATCCTCCGGCGTATTGTCGAAAAACAGGCGGTTGACCGACTGCAACAACAGGTGCGGGTCTTCGAGCGCAACCATGTACCGGCTGCGAAGATTCGCCTGCAGGTTCGCCATCAGCAGCGCCGCGGCAATGCCTTTGCCGGAAATGTCCGCCAGCACGATGCCCAGGCGCCCCGTACCCAGGTCCAGAAAGTCGTAATAATCGCCGCCGACCACGCGAGCCTGGATGCACGCGCCCGTATATTGCAGCGTCTGGAGCGGCGGCAGAAATTGCGGAAACAGCCGCGACTGCACTTCGCGCGCAATCTCCATGTCGCGCGCCACGCGGCGGTCCACTTCCATCCGCTCCGCCATTTTCTCGGCGAGGCCGAAATTCTCAATCGCGATGCCGGCCTGGCTGGCAACAGAATCGAGCAAGCGCTTGTCTTCGCTCGAATACGGCTCTTCCGAAAGCCGCTGCCCCAGCACCAGCAAACCCGAAAGCTGCCCGGCATGATCCAGGATCGGCACCAAGCATTCCGGTGCCAGGGGGGCCAGCACACCGAGATCTTCCATCCCCGCCTCGCCGGGGAGCGGCACGTCCCAGGATTTCCCGCGGAGTGTCAGCAGCGCAAGCGTCATCTGGCCGGTGGAGAGCGCCTCCGCCCTAGGCGGAATTGTCCCGCACTCCGCGATCAACTTCGAGTCGCCCGCGGCAAAGTAGCAGACAAAGTGTTTCGGGTGCAGCGCTTTCTCCAGGTGCTGCCGCAATAATTCCGCCAGCTCGCCCCGGCTGGTCACGGTGCGCGCCTTCTCGGCAAGATCCTGCAATATGACGCGGGCGTCGTAGGCGCTGCGGAAAAAAGCGCGGTCGATGCGCTGCGTCCCGCGTTTCACCAAAGGCGCCGACGCCCACACCAGCGCAATCCCAAACATCGCGCTAAACATCATTCCCGCCCTGGGGTTGGGCTGAAAAAACCGGGACAGCGTGTGAGAGAAGAAGGCGATCGCGGAAAAGGCCACCACGAAAAGCAAAACGGTGAATCCTCGCTGCACCAGGAAGTACCGCGCGCTGCGCCGCAGCAGCACAGGGATTTCCATCACCCGGTGCTTAACCACGGCGTAACCGAACGAAAGGGGATAGAGCGCGCAGATAATAATCAGAATTGCGTTGACCCAAAAAGAAGGGCGATACTCCGTGAACGCCATTGCCGCGCGCTCGACGATAATCGGCAGAACGCCAACTACGGTGCCCCAGAGAATCACGCGGGATTTGCGGCGCACGACAGGATCGGAACTCCCGGCCAGCGCATTCCCGCCCAGCGAAATAAGCCCGAGCGTCAGGAACAGGTAGTTCCCATACATCAACGACAAACGAACGGATTCGCCGGCGTGGTCGCCGAACACGCCTGCCGCGACCCCCGGCGCGCCCAGGTCGCCAATCACCGCACCTTCCGCTGCCATGCCAAGCCCAAAAAGAAGGGCTACCCATTTCAACCATCCGAAGCGGCGATCCAAAGGCGAGCGGGCGGGGAACACCGCAAAAAAGATATAGAAAAGAGGGCAAAGCATTGAGGAGAAAATCCCCTGATAGGCGACGGCGAAGGAACGCAGGGCCGGACTCATGACCACCTCATGAGAAAAACCTGGGACCGCCACAAATCCGCAGAACAGGGAAGCAAGCAGCCACGCATTCGGATCGTTCAGCCGAAGAAAAAGGACCGTCAAGCCGACCAGCAGAAAGAGAACAGGGAAAGATCGCATCACCTGCACGGCGGAAGATTTCGCCAGACCCTCGGGCGGCGCGCCCTTGGGGCAGAAGCGAAAGTTGCAGTGCAGTTCGACCGGGTTTGCCTGGTGTGCGCGCAGGACGGTCAACACGACGCTGTCGCCGGGCTTGCCACGAGCATAGGCGTCATCGTACGGGGCGGATGTGATCAGCGGCTGTCCGTTAACGCCGATAATCTGATCGCCGGCCCGCAAGCCGCCGCGTTCCGCCGGGCTATCCGGCACGACGTCTCCCACCTTGATCGAATGGCTTCGCTTATCGAACTGCTCGTTGTGGGAATTGTTAAAACCCAGCTCCACCAACGGACCCGGCGTGCGCTCCAGGTACATCCACAGGCAAGCGTAAAATATGGCCGCCGCTGCGAAGGCGGTCGCCAGTGTCAGGAGCAATCGATGGGGTAGTGAGTACCAGCGCAACATTTTGGCTTGGGACTTCAAGTATTCTGCTCTGAATGGCAGCGTACGATTAGCGGGGGCGGCAGTCAATCATGCACCGGCTCATCTTCGGAACATCCTGGGACACCAACTGCCGTTGCCTGATAAACTGAATGATGAAGCTGCCATGATACCCGCCGAATACAAAGTTCGCGACCTCGCCATCCGTCCGGCGACCATCCTTGCGCCCATGGCGGGCGTAACGGATACCCTGTTTAGACGCGTGATTCGCGGGCTGGGAAGCTGCGGATTGCTGATGACTGAGTTTACCAGCTCCGAAGGCATCACCCGCAGCGCGAAAAAGACACTGCGCTATCTTTTCTTTGAGGAAGACGAGCATCCCATCGCGGCGCAGCTCTTTGGCGCGAATCCGAAAGTGATGGCGGATGCGGCGCGCATGGTGGAAGACCTCGGCTACGACGCCGTGGACATCAATCTGGGCTGCCCGGCCAAGAAAGTGGTGAAGTGCGGAGGTTCCGGCTTGCTGCGCGAGTTGCCGCTGCTCGGAGAGATTTTCAAGGATGTCCGTGCTGCCGTGAAGATTCCGCTGACCATCAAGCTCCGCGCGGGTTGGGACGAGAACTCGATCGTAGCGGTGGAAGTAGTGAAGATGGCGGAGCAGATTGGCATCGAAGCGGCGGCGATTCATCCGCGCACGCGAGCGCAGGGCTACGCCGGCAAGGCGGACTGGAACATTATTGCGGCGGTGAAGCAGGCCGTCAGAATTCCAGTGATTGGCAACGGCGATGTGCAGTCGCCGGAGGACGCCGCGCGCCTGGTGAAGGAAACGGGCTGCGATGCGGTGATGATTGGACGCGCGGCGGCCACGAATCCGTGGATTTTCCGGCAAATGGAGCAGTACCGCGCGACGGGGCGCTACGACGTGCCCAGCGAAGAGGACCGCCGACGTTTACTTTCTGGCTACTACCAGAAAATTCTTAACTCAAATCTACCGGACGGCGTGGGCAAAATGAAGCAGTTCGCTTGCTGGTTTACTCATAGCGTGGGGAACGGCAGCGAGCTTCGACGAATCGTGCATTCGGCGCGCACTCCTCAGGAAGTGGTCGAGAACGTGGAACGCTTCTTCGCGGAAAAGAACGCCGGCAGGGGAACACCAGCCCATGAGCCCAGTCAGCCAGAGCATCGCCCGGAAGAGGTCCGAACGTAGGATTGCGGTCCGCCTGCCATTGCGCGTGCGCGGCCGCGACGCGCGAGGATTTTCCTTCGAAGAGGATACAGCCAGTGAAAATTTGTGCCGGAGCGGAGCCGCGTTTCGCACGCGGTTCGACGTCGCCATCGGCTCAAACCTGGAAATCCGGATCCCCGCACAGGGCGGCGTGCCGCGCCGAGACGGACAGGATTTTGAAACTCAGGGGAAAGTTGTGCATATCAGCGAGTCTCCGGCGGACGGCGAAAAAGTGGTCGGCGTGCAGTTTGTCGGCCCGCGCTTCCAACGGATGTTTCGCTCCGAATCTGTGTATTAAGATTTCCTCCGCGCTAGCAAGAAAAACAATTACAAGCCGTTCAACACTTCAGCTGCGTTGCGATCCTGGGGATATCTGGCGAGGATATCCGAACGGACCCAACACTGTGTCCTTCTACAGACTGAAAGGTGAGGTCCTTCGGGGCTCAAACTGCGCGCCCTTCAGGATGACAACTTCTTAAAAGATTGAATAAGTACAGAACTAATCCGCTTCCGGGGAATTTTCGTCGAGCAATTGGCGGTAGGCGTCGCGGCGCGTGATACCGCGTTCCCTGGCGGCGAGCTTCAGGGCTTCCTTGCGGTCCAGCTTCGCCTGGTGCATCAATTCCTCAACGCGAGCGGCGAGGGATTGCGCCGTGTCCACTTGGGCGCCAGGTGAGCCTGTTTCCGGTGGTCCGAGGATCAAAGTGATTTCGCCTTTCGCTGCGTGTTCTTCGAGCGATTGCACTAATGCGAACAGCGTGCCGCGGCGAAATTCCTCGTGGATTTTTGTCACTTCGCGCGCCAGGCAGGCCGGGCGGTCGCCCAGAATCGCCAGTGCATCGGCAATCGTTTCCGCGATGCGATGCGGCGCTTCATAGAGGATGATGGTCCGGTTTTCGATGCGCAGATGTTCGAGCGCGCGGCGGCGTTCGCTCGAGCGGGCCGGCAGGAATCCCAGGAAAAGAAACTCTTCATTCGGCAGCCCCGACGCGGCAAGCGCCGTGAGCAACGCCGAAGCGCCGGGGATGGGAATCACGGGAATCTGGTGGCGGATGGCCAGCGAGACCAGGCGGAAGCCGGGATCGGAAACCAGCGGCATGCCGGCATCGCTGACCAGCGCTACGCTGGCGCCTTGTTCGATGGCGTGGACAAGTTCCGGCGCGCGCGTAATTTCATTGTGCTCGTGATAGCTGACCAGCGGCTTGTGAATATCGAAATGATTCAGGAGTTTCAGCGTGTGGCGGGTGTCTTCGCAGGCGATCTGGTCCACTTCCTTCAGGATACGCAGGGCCCGCAGGGTGATGTCTTCCAGATTGCCGATCGGCGTGGCGACGAGATAGAGCGAGCCGCGGTGCGGCGAGAGGGAAGGATCGGCATTAGCGTTGTTCATCATGGGAAGGAGGCAGGACAAAGTTTAGCACGCGGGGCAGCGGACATGCGGCTGGAGGGCGCGTGCTATAATTGATCGTTTAGAGAACAGGCAGGAGGGGCAACTGTGCCACTGTACGAGTACCAGTGCACGAAGTGCAATCGGCGGACGGAGAAAATCGAGCCCGTGGCCGGGCCGCATTTGAAGAAGTGCCCACATTGCGGCGGGAAAGTGGAGCAGACGTTGACGGCACCGGCGATTCAGTTCAAGGGTTCGGGCTGGTATGTGACCGACTACGCCGGGAAGAAGGGCGCGGGAAGCGACAGCGCGCCCACGACGAAATCAGAGTCGAGCGAGAGCAAGGATTCCGCGGCGAAGGCGTCGGAATCGAAAGAGCCGTCGGCCAAGGAAAGCAAGGAGAAGAAGCCGGCGAAGAAGAAAGATTAGGGGCGGTAGAGTGCGCTTGCGCGAGCAATTGTCAGAGGGTCTTGGGTTGAGGCTCGTCGGGCATCCTCGTCGGAGCCCCACGAATGAGAAGTTATATTTTCCTCGGGTATGAAGTTGCGGTTTAGAGCTTCAGGGATTTGAGATAGGCGCGGAAGTCGGAGCCGAGTTCGTTGTTTTGCAGGGCGAGTTCGACGGTGGCTCTCAGGAAGCCGAGTTTGTCTCCCGCATCGTAGGATATTCCCTCATAAATGTAGGCCCACAGTCCCTGTTCCTTGGCGAGCAGGCGCATGGCATCGGTGAGCTGAATTTCGCCGCCGGCTCCGGGCTTGGTGCGTTCGAGGCAATCGAAAATCGCTGAGGGCAGGACGTAGCGGCCAGTGATGGCGAGATTGGAAGGCGCGTCTTCGTCTTTCGGCTTTTCGACGAGGTCGCGGATGCGGAGAAGCCTTTCACCGAACGGCGGTTGCGGAGCCGGTTCGCCTGCAAAGATGCCGTAGAGATGGGTTTTGTCACGGGGAACTTCCTCGACGGCGATGGCGCCGGTGCCGGTGGCTTCGTAAACGTTGATGAGTTGCCGGGTGGCGGGATTGGGGCCGGGGATCAGCACGTCGCCCAGAAGCACGGCAAACGGTTCGTCGCCGACCAAATCTTTCGCGACCAGGACGGCGTGACCGAGGCCGAGCGGCTCTTTTTGCCGGGTGTAGCTGACCTGCACCATATTGCTGATGCGGCGCACCATCTCCGCCTGCTCGTGCTTGCCCTTCTCCTCCAGAAAGCGCTCGAGCAGCGGCGAATTATCGAAGTGATCTTCGATGGAATTCTTGCCTTTGCCGGTGACGATGATGATGTGCTCTATGCCGGAGGCGACGCATTCTTCGACGACATATTGAATCTGCGGCTTGTCCACAACTGTCAGCATTTCCTTGGGTTGCGCCTTGGTGGCGGGCAAGAAGCGCGTGCCGAGGCCTGCGGCGGGCAATACGGCTTTGCGAACTTTGCGGTGGGCGGCGGACTTTTGCGGGAACTGCGTTGAGTCTGTCGTCATGTTGTCAGTAATCGTTTTAGTTTCAGCAGAACTAGCGGCTTCCTAAGCACACTAGACGCCAGGCGGGAGTTTTGTCAATCAACCGAACTACCTATTCGGCCATTGGGAAAACCGTACTGAAACGATTTCCCGGGTCTGGACCAGGAAACAGGGAAGGGAATGGTCGAGGAAAATGTCGGCTCGCCGACATTTAACGCAACGCCTGAAGGTAATCATTATCTAAATACCGGAACTACATGATTCCCGCAACTGGTCCGCATTCAACGCTTACAAAGAAAAGATTTGAATGATTTCCACAGCTGTTCGAACGTTTCCCCGTTTTGGCTCAGAAACGCAGTTTCGAGAGGTACGCATAGCTCTCAGTAAGGTTCGCGATGGCGTCCTTTGGCTTGTCGTTTTCGACGAAGAAATGCTTGACCCCGGCGTCCTGCGCGGCGGGCAGCAAGACCTTCCAATCAATCACGCCGCCGCCGATCGGAGTGAAGCCTGCCGCGGCGTCGTCGATCATTTGCTCGGAACTCTTTCCCGGAACGATGGGCGGAATCCTGTTGAGATCCTTCACGTGGACTTGCGAAAAGCGGCCGGGATATTTTTTGAAATAAGCGATGGGATCCTTTTTAGCGACGGTAATCCAGCAGAGGTCGAGTTCCATGGTGACGTTTTGGGGATCGGTGGATTCAAGCAGGAAGTCGTAAGGCAACTTGTCGCCGAGATTCTTGTCGGGAAGAAACTCCCAGAAATGATTGTGATAACCGAACTGGATCCCCGCCTTGCGGCTGGCTTCACCGGCGTTGTTGAATAGTTCGGCGGCGCGCCTGTAACCGTCGGCAGATGCGCGCTGAGACTCGTCAATCCAGGGGCATATGATGTATTTGTGGCCGAGAACGTGGGCGGCGTCGATGGCTTGCGGCATACGGTGTTGAACGACGTCGTAGGAGACGTGGACAGACGGAGAAGACAAACCGTTCGTATCAAGCATCGCGCGCAAGTCTTTGGAAGAGTAAAGATACGGGTAGCCTGCGAATTCCACTTCCTTATATCCGATGGCCGCGACTTTCGCGATGGTGCCGGGGACATCGGTTCCCATCATTCCGCGCACGGTGTAAAGCTGCATGCCGATGGAATCGAGCTGATGCGCGGCGGCGAGACCGCGGAAGGGAAGCGAAGTCGCGGCTGCAACGACGAGCGAGGATTCAATAAAGGTTCGGCGTTTCATGTCCAAGATTTTACACAGATTCAGGCGGCCGCCAAATAGAAATCGAAATCAAAATCGCGTGTTTTGAGGAACGGGCTCGCTCGGCTAAAGCCGAGCGCCTACATGGACTGGTGGATGGGGATGCGGACCTGGAAGCGCGTCTCGCCGGGGACGGAGTCGAAATTGATGGTGCCGCGCATTTTGCGCACGATGCGCTGGACGGAATCGAGGCCGAGGCCGGTGCCGTCGCCTACGCCCTTGGTGGTAAAAAACGGCTCAAAAATGTGGGGCTGGACGTCATCGGGAATTCCGGAACCGTTGTCGATCACTTCCACCAAGACGTAATCACCCTCGTGGGTGACACGAACGCGCAGCTTGCCTTTTTCCTTCATGGCGTCGGCGGCGTTGTCAATGAGGTTGGTCCAGATCTGGTTCAGCTCGCCGCCGTTGGCGGTGACTTTCGGAACATCGGGCGAAAACTCGCGGGTAACCACGATACCCTTTTTGAGCTTGTGCTCCATGATCGCCAGAGTGGTCTCGATGCCGCGAACGATGTCCACCTCCTGCACGGGAGATTGATCCATGTAGGAATATTCCTTGATGGCTTTCACGAGGGTGGAGATGCGTTTGGTGCTGTGCGCAACTTGACCAACGATGCGTTCCATCTCAAGAAGAGTGGCGAACCGCATGAGCGCTGTGGGCAGGGTGGGGCCAGCCGCGACGAGGTACCGCTCAAGATGATCCCGGGTGAGATTGGCGTCGACGAGGAGCGGGCTAAGCTTCCAGGCTTCGGGGACGTTATGCGATTCCAGCCAGTTAGTGATGGATTCTTCGCGGTCGCTACGTTCGAGCTGATCCTTGAACGCGGGAGGCTGCAGCTCACTGCGGAGTTCGCCTTCGAGCTTCGCGATGGCGGTGCAATTTGCTTCGGAGAGATACGGCAGGGCATCGAGTCTGCGGAGGCGCGCCAGGCATTCGAGAAGGGCGTCGGAAGCGCGGGCGGCGGCCGCGGCGGGGTTGTTGAGCTCGTGGGCGAGCCCGGCGGAAAGTTTGCCGAGAGCGGCGAGCTTGTCGCGCTGCTGTTCGCTGCGAGTGACTTCGCGGACGCGGTCGGTGAGAAGGCCAACCAGGCGCTTGCCGAGCGCGGGCATGCGCTGGAACATTTCTTGAAATAGAGTGGCGGGAAAGAGAAGCAGGTGGACGGGCTCTTCCGCGCGGCCGGTGATGGTGAGATGGGTCATGCGCGAAAAAGGGAGCAGGCCGGTGACATCGCCCTTCTCCGCAATGAAGACGGGACTGTCTGCGCCCTCGGCCTCGCGGCGCGCGAAGATGCGGCCTTCGAGAAAAATGGACATGTATTCCGCGGGAGTGCCTTCTTTATAGACAATTTCACCTGTCGCGAAGCGGGCTTCCTGGCAATTGGAGACGAACCACTCCAGTTGCTCCTGGGAAAGGTCGGTGAATACGGCAATTTTTCGAACTTCGTCGACCAGCGCCAGCAGATTGCTCGGGGCGACAGGGGAAATCCGCTCTGCGTAGCTCATGACACCTTCGCAAGATACTGGTGAACGAACTGAATGGCAACGGCGCCTTCGCCGACCCCGGAGGCGACGCGTTTGACGGAACCGTGACGCACATCGCCGACGACGAAGATTCCCGGGACGCTGGATTCGAGCAGCGACGGATCGCGTTCAATGGTCCAGCCTTGCGGGCGCTTGCCGTCGCGCAGGAGGTCGGGCCCGGAGAGAATGAAGCCGCGTGCGTCGCGCTGCACCAGGTCGCCCAGCCAGTCCGTGCGCGGCAAGGCTCCGATATAGATGAAGAGGCTCCTGGCCGGAACACGGTCGGTAGTTCTGGTGGTGGAGCAGTGAACAGAAATTTCCTCGAGGTGCTGGTCACCATGGACTTCGGCGACGCTGGTTTGCGGCCAGACTTCGATATTTGGCGTCTTCTTGATCTGATCGATCAGGTATTGCGACATCGTTGCGGCGAGCGATTCGCGGCGGATCATCATCACTACTTTTTCGGCATAGCCGGCGAAATTGATGCCGGCCTGTCCGGCGGAATTGGCGCCGCCGACGACGTAAACGGTCTCGCCTTTGCACGCCATGGCTTCGGTGACGCCGCCGCCGTAATAGACGCCCGCGCCGCGGAGGCGCTCTTCGCCGGGGACGCCGAGGCTGCGCCACTGGACGCCCATGGCGAGAAGCAGGGCGTGGCAGGAGACCTTGCTGCCGTCGGCCATCTCGATAATGCGATAGGGACCTTCGATGCGCACGCTTGCTGCTTCTTGCGGGCTGAGAATTTCGACGCCGAAGCGCGTGGCTTGCACGACGGCCCGGCGGGCGAGGTCGCGTCCACTGAGGCCGGCGGGAAATCCGAGGTAATTTTCGATGCGTGAGCTGAGGCCTGCCTGGCCGCCGGGGGCTTCGCGTTCGATCATGACCGTGCGCAGGCCTTCGGAAGCGCCGTAGACGGCGGCGGCGAGGCCGGCGGGGCCGCCACCGACGATGGCGAGATCATAAAATTCGACGTCGCTGTGGGTGCGCAAGCCGATTTTTTTGGCGATGTCGGCGGAAGTAGGTTCGGAAAATTTTGTGCCGTCGGGAAAGATCATCAGCGGCAGGGTTTCGGCCGTGCCGTCGGATTTATGGAGCGCGGCGGTTGAGTCCGTGGTGCTGGACTGTTCGACATCCACCCACTGATAGGGCAGGTGGTTCTGCGCGAGGAACATGCGGAGCTCATAGGCTTTGGGCGACCAGCGCGTGCCGAAGAGCTGGATGCCTTCGTAGGGTGGATGATAGGAATCCATGAACTCGTTGAGCATGTCGTCGAGCGCGGGATAGAGATTCTGGTCGGGCGGATCCCAGGGCTTCAGCAGAAAATAGTGAACGCGAGCGGAGTTGATGGCTTCGATCGCGGCGTTGGTGTCGGCATAAGCGGTAAGCAAAGCGCGCTTGGCGGCGGGGAAGAGATCCGTCGCCTGAGCGAGGAAACCGACGCCGTCGAGTTCCGGCATGCGTTGATCGGCGAGGAGGAGCGCGACCGCGTCGTTGCGGGATTTGAGGCGATGGAGGGTATCGAGCGCCTCGTTGGCGGAAGAAGCACGCATGATGCGGTAACGCTCGGAGTAGCGGCTGCGAAGATCGCGCTCGATGGCCTGGAGGACATCGGGGTCGTCGTCAACGGTGAGGATAACTGGCTTAGCCATGATCGGGTTCCCTTTGGGGCTTTGGGCTTAATCAAAATATAAGGCCAAACATACAACCCAGCACAACGAATGCATCGCTCGCAGAAGGCGAGGCTTTCCCGTGATGGATGCTATTGATGACGCGATGGTTATATCCGGTGTTTGGATGCGGCGGACATAGGGAATGATTCAGGGTTTCTTGTAGACGGGAACGAGGAAGTAGGCCAGGTAGTCGGCCCCGGGGGCACAGCCCTTGGCTTCGATTTGCCAGTAAGTGGGCGGCGTATCGGCGAGCGATGTGGTTAGCTTGTCGGCCGGCAGGTGAAACTCGATGGGAATTTCGGCGCCGACGAAATTGGCGAGGCGATCGTGGTCGAGAGTGACGATGTCTTTGTAAAGTTCGTAGCAGACGACCTGGGAGCGGCGGTTATTTCCGGCGCCGGTGGTAACGTAGCGTTCCTGGACGCAGCGCAGGGTGAAGGAAAGGGAATTGAGGATGGCGAGGTGCCGTGGGGCGCGCAGGCGGGCGCGCAAGGTGCCGCCGAGAAAATACGGGAACCCGTCGTAGGCAAGGAAACTGTTGCCGTAGCGCAGCAGGTCGCCCAGCATCTGCGCCCAACGGACCCAGGCGATCAGGCCGATCAGCGCGAACACGCTGGCGATGACCAGGAAGGGCCAAGCGCCGCGCTGAGTGTAGCCAACCCAGAAAAACGGAACCAGAAACGTGTTCCAGACGAGAGCGCCCATGAGGCGGCCGAGCATGGCGTTGAATGCGGAGAAGTTGATGCCTTGCTGGTGCCAGTGAAAATCGAAAAGCCACGGCTGGCCGGGTGCTTCGGCGGCTTTGCGTTTGTAAATCGCCTTGCGGATGATGCCGCGAACGCCGTGGATGAAGAGGAAGAAGCCGGCGGAGAAAAACATGGCGCCGATGACGGCGATGAGCCAGAGCGGCGCGTGCTTCTGGGTCTGGATGACGTCGAATGCGGCGAGGCCGATGAAGACACCGGCGACCATGAAGGGCAGGCCGAACAGGGCGGCGGAGCTGCCGTCAATGGTGGTGGCGCTTTGCGCGGGATAGTTGGGAAGGGCGGGCGGCAGGCCGGGGCCGCTGCCGAGCATGCGCTGCTCGATGGTGCCGGACGTTTCCGTGGTGAAGGTGATGGCCATGGGGTGGTGTCTTCGGCCAGAGTGCCTTTGGCAATGGGGGGCCGCAATAGGACTGTGCGAAAGAGATACACTGTCCAAGCTGGCTGGCCAGGCTGAAGCCGGTCGCTGCATTGAGGGCGCAGACTGGCGTGAACGTGTTTGGAGGAGTATGGAAAGTCGGATGGCGAGGGGCGGCGTGAAGATTTTGGGGATTGAGTCGTCGTGTGACGAGACGGCGGCGGCGGTGGTCGTCGACGGGCGCACGATACTGTCGAACGTGGTTGCTTCGCAGATTGATATTCACCGCAAGTATGGAGGCGTGGTGCCGGAACTGGCTTCGCGGGAACATCTGCGGCAGATTGTGCCGGTGGTGCGCGAGGCGATGGCGGTAGCGGGGTTGAAATTTGAGGAGTTGGATGCGATTGGGGTGACCCAGGGGCCGGGGCTGGTGGGTTCGTTGCTGGTGGGGATTACCTACGGGAAGACGCTGGCGGCGGCGCTGGGCAAACCGTTGATACCGGTGAATCATCTGGAAGGGCATGTGCGCGCGGTGTTTCTCGAGGCGTTCCAGAAAGGGAATCAACCGCGACTGCCGGCGGTTTGTTTGATTGTTTCAGGTGGGCACACTGTTTTGTATGAGGTGAAAGCGAGCGACGAATCGAACGAAGGCGCGTTTGCCTATCGGAAGCTCGGCGGAACTCGCGATGATGCGGCGGGCGAGGCGTATGACAAAGTGGCGAAGCTGTTGGGACTCGGTTATCCCGGCGGACCGATTCTGGACCGGCTGGCGGCTGCGGCGGGGAATGTGGCGGCGCCGGTGAAATTTGGGCCGACCAGAACGCGGGGGAATGCGCTGGATTTCAGTTTCAGCGGGTTGAAGACGGCGGTACTTTATCATCTGCGCGAGCATCCGGGGTACGGCGAGGGGATTCACAAGCGCGAAGAGGCCTTGCGCGATGGGCGTCGGAGGTTTGCGGAGTTGTTGGCGCTTTGCGATGCGGCGACGCTGGGCCTGGTGCGGGAGTTTCAGAATGCGGTGGTGCGGGATCTGGTGGAGCGGACGATGATGGGGGCGGAGAAGTGCGGGGTGGAGACGGTTTTGGTTTCTGGGGGAGTGGCGGCGAACAGTCAGTTGCGGGCTACGTTTCTGGAGCGGGCGGCTCTGAAAGGGTTGCGCGTGTTTTTTCCGGACCGGGCTTTGTCTACGGACAATGCGGCGATGATTGCGGCGGCGGCATTTGCGGGATTTCGGGAGGGGAATTTTGCGGATGTGACGTTGAATGCGAAGGCGAGTATGCCGTTGGGGTAATCGAAATTGAGGTGACGAAACTAGAGGAGGTAAAGGATCCGGACCTTGGGAGCGGTGGTTGCGCTGAGGAAGATTTGAGTGGATCGTTTACCTGCTCAAAAGCATCCCGACCCGGTCGGGCGTGCTCCAAATAAGAACGGGCAACCTGGGGTTGCCCGTTGGGCGAAGATTTATTACAGGTACGTTAGGATTCGAGAGTTTCCTGCATTTGCGGGAACTGCAACTTTGCTTTTGCGAGCGACTTCACTACGAGTCCTTCGGCGTTTTCGGAAGTGAGGTTGCGAGCGGTGGCCATTTCGCTGACCAGGAGATACTTGGCGCGCTCTAACATTTTCTTTTCGCGGAAGGAGAGAGGCTTGCTGCGGCTGAGGGAGACCAGACTCTTGAGGACGACGGCGACTTCCAGGAGAGAACCGGTGCGCATGCGCTCGGAATTTTCCTTGAAGCGGTGTTTCCAGTCGTGGTGAGAATTGAGCTTGCCTTTTTCTAGGAAGCCAAGGACTTTGCTGGTGTCGGTGGAGCGGATGACGGAACGAAGACCAACCGTCGCCGCGTTTGATTGAGGGACCATGACCCGCAGACCGCTGACAACTACGCGGATCATGTAATACCTTTCAGTTCTACCGTTCAGGACCCCATAATTGATCTGCTCGATAACTCCAACGCCGTGGTTCGGATAAACGACTTTGTCGCCAATCTTATAGTCCATAGCTTCGGAAGTCCCCCCTAGAAGATAAGAGGAGTTTAGGGTAGTGTGTTGCAAGAGTCAAGATATATCCTGTGGAATGAGGAAGATAGGGAATTGGTTGGACCATTTTGGCACTGAAATTGCTCTACGGCAGGGCAGTTTGGGGCCAGGTGTGTCCCGGGTAACCAGAGGATTATCGGTACCGACTCGGCAGAACTTTCTGGAGCACGGGCAAACCCTTTGGTTTGATGGGTTAACCCTCGTGGGCGGAAATGGCGAGAGAGTACACGGGATGGGGAGAGTAAATTGATAACGTTGGGGATCGACACCTGCGAAGGGCGGGGCAGCGTTGCTGTCCGTCGAGATGGCGCGCTAGTGTCTTTGCAAAGGCATGATAGTTCAGAGGATTATTCTTCCTGGTTGCTTCCCGTGGTCGAGCGGGGATTGCGTTCCGCTGAAGCAACTCTGCGCGAGGTGGGGCTTTTGGCCGTGGCCTCGGGGCCCGGGTCGTTCACCGGAGTGAGGGTGGGGTTGACGGCAGTGAAGGCTTGGGCGGAATTATTGGGAATCCGCGTGGTGGGAATCTCGAGACTGGAAGTGATGGTGCGGCAGTTGGGGGAGTCTGGAGGTTTTGCGGCCGCAAGTTTTGATGCGCAGCGCGGACAGGTGTTTGGCGGTCTGTACAAGCGCGATCGGAAGCACGGCTGGACCTTGATTGAGCAGGAGATGGTGATCGCGCCGGATGGATTTGTGAAGTGGGTTGCGGAACACGCGGATGGAGAGGCGGTTCGGTGGATCACGTTGGACACAGAATTGTTCGCTGGTCGTCCGGGCTGGAATGAGAGGGCCGCGAAAGGGGAAACGTTGATTCCTTGCTCGGACGGATTGGCGGCTGCTGTGGCGGAATTGGGAGAAGAGCGGGCTCGGGAGGGAAAGTTCACGGACCCGTTGCTGCTCGATGCGAATTACGTGCGGCGCTCGGACGCGGAGGTCTTCTGGAAGGATCCGGCGAGCCATGGGAAGTGAAGCGTCGGCAAGATCTGCCTTTGTGATTCGCGTCTTTGCCGGCGCGGAGGACGCGCTGCAGGTGGCGGCGATTTTGCGCGAGTCGACAGGGGCCGCGACCTGGTCGGAAGAGGCATTGCGGGAAACGGTAAAGTTGCCTGGAGTCACCGCTTACGTCAGCGAGCGAAAAGGTGCCATATCGGGAGTCGTGGTCGGGCGGCAAGTACTGGATGAGGCCGAAGTCCTGAACCTGGCAGTGACGCAGGGAACGCGGCGGCAGGGGGAAGGGAGAGCGCTGGTTGGCCATATCCTGAATCGCTTTGTCCAACATCAAGTAAGTCGAGTGTTCTTAGAGGTCCGCGAGTCGAATGCGGGGGCCATCGCCTTCTATCGGGGCCTCGGATTTGAAGCGATAGCGACACGAAGGGACTATTACCAGGATCCGAAGGAGTCGGCGACGGTCATGGAGCTGTGGCTGCAAAAATCCACAGTTTAGTACCAACTCTCTCTTGACTCCGCGTTTCCCGGTGCTACTCTGCGCTCATGTGAGATTCACACCCCAGTCACAAATCCACTCTGGAGGAGGAACGCATGGCCACAGCGCAGCGGAGCCCTCGGGACGTAATTGGTGAATCAGACGCCGAGTATCAGCGTCTGGCAGAGCAGCACCGGCAATACGATGCACAACTTCAGCAACTCTTCCGATCACCCTACCTCAATAGCGAAGACCTCATCGAAGAAATCAGATTGAAAAAATTAAAACTGCACGTGAAGGACGAAATGGAACGCATCGCGGCACGCGTTCACAGTGCCGGCGCTCGACATTCGCAATAGCCCGTCAGGAAACACGCCCCCGGAAAATTTATCGTAGAATGACCAGGGTGCTCCCGCGAGCAGCGTTCGCGACGGGGTCGGGGAGACTATGGTCAAAGAAGGGTACTGGTTCGGGCTTCCGCCGCTGGCAATTGGCGGGGTGTTGCTCGCGTTGGGGACCGCTCCGTGCACAACGATTGGGGCGGTGCTGGTTTTTCTGGCGCTTTTTGTTTGTTATTTTTTCCGCAATCCTGATCGCAAAATTCCGATGGAGCCCGGGGTGGTGGTGTCTCCGGCGGATGGCCGCGTTGTTGTGGTGAAGGATGAGGAGAATGCGGGGCGTCCGGGGAAGCGCATCAGTATTTTTCTGGCGATATGGAATGTGCATGTGAACCGGTCGCCGGCCGCAGGGACGATCACACGGCTGGAGTACAAGCCAGGGAAATTTCTGGCAGCTTGGGCGGAGAAGGCCTCGCTTGAAAACGAGCAGAATGTTTTTACGCTCTCCAGCGAATATGGGGAGATTGTTTTCAAGCAGATTGCGGGATGGGTGGCGCGGCGCGTGGTTTCCTGGAAAAAGATTGGGGATACGGTGGGGCGGGGAGAGTTGGTTGGGCTGGTGCGGTTCGGCTCGCGCGTGGATCTTTGGCTGCCGGAAGGGGCGGAGATTGCAGTGAAGGTGGGCGACAACGTGAAGGGCGGGTCGAGCGTGATCGCGCGGATGCCGGCAGAACGGCAGAAAAGCTAAGGAATCGAGGCACGGCGCGTAGTAGAGTGTTCGGGTGAGCTAGCAGTGTGGTGCGTGGAGAATTCTCCGGAGAAGTTAAAAGCGCACAGGCTAAAGCCTGTGCCACATGGGCGGGACATGACTGAGGCTGAACAGCACGCGATGCCGTTTATAGAGAAACCAACGAGACGCGCAAGACTGCGGCGCGGTATTTTCTTGCTTCCTAGTTTATTTACTGTGGCGAACCTGCTTTGCGGTTATTACGCGTCCATCGCCGCGCTGGTGGGAGGGAGAGAGGATTTCGACCACGCCGCGAAAGCGCTGGGAATCGCCATTTTATTTGATTCGCTGGACGGGCGAATTGCCAGGATGACCGGAACGAACACGGAATTTGGCGTGCAGCTGGATTCGCTGGCGGACGTGGTGAGCTTTGGAATTGCGCCGGCGATTCTGGCGTATGCGTGGGGCTTTCGTTACGCTTTCGGCACGAACGGAGAATTCCATCAGTTGGGCGAGTTTGCCTGGTTATGCTGCCTGGCATTCTTGATCTGCTCGGCGTGGCGCCTGGCACGATTTAATGTGAAGGGCATGGAGCCCGGCGGGAACAAGAATTTTGTGGGCATGCCGACGCCCGCGGCTGCCGGCGTGGTTGCGGCGGTTGTCCACTCGCGTCATTACTCCGCACCAATCAATGATAAGAATTGGGCCATCGCGTGGTTTGTGCTGCTGGTGGTTTTGGGCGGCCTGATGACCAGCACGGTCAGGTATTACAGCTTCAAAGACATTCCCTGGACGCGGAAACAACCTTCCATCGCCATTATTTTGCTGTGCCTGCTGGTGGCGATTGTCTGGAAATATTCGGAAGAGGCGCTGGTGATTATTGCGGGGACGTATGCAGTGGCGGGTTTGATCCTGCACATCGTGCGGTTTTTGCGGCACCGTCTTCTGACCAGGACGGCTTGATTCATGGCCGTGGATCGAAATTCCCAGAGACTCGTGATTGCGGGGGCGTCGTCGCTGCTGGGCGGCGAGTTGAAGACGTTGCTCGGGGAGAGCCGGTTTGCCGGTTGGGATTTGCGGCTGGTGGATGAAGAAAATATTGCCGGCACGCTGACAGAGGCGGGTGGGGAAGCGGCGGTGATTCAGCGCATGGAGGAGGATACGTTTCGCGGGGCGCGGTATGCATTTCTGGCGGGTTCGACCGCGTTTGGGAAACTTTGCCTGGGGCTAGCGCGCGAGGCTGGGGCCACGATTATTGATTTTACGCACGCGACTTTGTCGGATCCGGATGCCACGCCGTGGTTTCCGAAGATAGAAACGCTCGCAGGAAAGAGCGTCAAAAGAAACGCGAAAACGTTCAGCGTGTTTTCCGCGGGAGCCATGGCAGCAGCGAGCCTGGCGCTGGTGTTGCGGAAATTTGGATTGCAACGACTGGTAGCGGTGATGTTCCGCCCCGTTTCTGACACTGGCAGGAATGGGATTGAGGAGTTGGAAACACAGACGTCGCAATTGTTGTCTTTCCAGAGCATCGGCAGCCAGGTGTTTGGAACGCAGACGGCGTTTAATTTGTTGCCTCGATTTGGGGCAGGGAGCAAAGAGGATTTGCAGCGTGAGGGGCTGGAGATTCGGGCGGAGGTTTCCGCCGCGGTTGGTGACGTGAACGAGGATGCGAAGATTTCGCTGAACCTGGTCCATGCGCCGGTGTTTTATGGACTGACGTTCAGCGCTTGCGCGGATTTGGGCGAGGGAGTGGATTCGGCGAAACTGATCGCCGCGTGCAGGGAAGCGGGCTGGGTGGTGACGGGAGATGCGGAGGCCGGGCCGA
Source organism: Acidobacteriota bacterium (assembly GCA_013289665.1). GTDB lineage: Bacteria > Acidobacteriota > Terriglobia > Acidiferrales > UBA7541 > Acidiferrum. Next base: position 511,750 of record JABCZN010000001.1, read on the forward strand.
GCAACGTGAGCGTAGCGGGCGAGAGCCAGTTGTTTATGAGCGAGCCGCGGGCGGATTTGTCGCGGGCCGGGGCGTGGTGGTTCTGGGGCGCGACCGATAATTTGCGGCTGCCGGCGGCGAGCGGGATCAAGCTTGCGGATTGGTTGGAAGGATGAAGCGCGCGCGGTTTTTGCAGTTGATGGTGCCGCTCATTGGGGCGCTGAGTTTTGCGGGGTGCGGGTATCACACTGCCGGGCACTTCAGCACGATGCCGAAGAATGTGCATGTGATTGCCGTTCCGGCGATGGAAAACAAGACTTCGACGTATCGCGTGGAGCAGAAGCTGACGGCGGCGACGATTCACGAGTTGTTGGCGAAGACAAAGTACCGCGTGGTGTCCGATGCGAACGGCGGCGACGCGGTGCTGGCGGGAAAAGTGCTGAAGATGGAAGTGGTGCCGCTGCTGTTCCAGACGACTTCCACGGCGACAACCAGCACGGCGCAGGCGACGGCGATGCTGATTACGATGACGTGCGAAGTGACGTTGACGGACCGGGCGACGGAGAAGGTTCTTTACCACAACGAGAATTTCGTTTTCCGGAATCAATATGAGCTGTCCACCGACGTGCGGAATTTTTTTCAGGAAGGCGACCCGGCGCTGGACCGGATGGCACAGGACTTTGCAGCGCGGCTGGTGGCCGCGGTGACGGAGAATTTCTGATGGCGCGGCTGAGCACCGAGGACTTTTTGGAGAAGCTGCAGAATGGAAAGCCGGTGCCGGCAGTGGTCTTGCTGGGCGATGAACCCTATCTGCGCGATGAGTGCCGGAAACAGTTGATTGAGAAATACGTTCCGGAGGCGGCACGGACGTGGGCGATTTCGCGGTTTTCGGCGGATAACGGAGAGACGCAGGCGGCGGTGGATCAATCGCAGACCTTGCCGATGCTTTCGCCCCAGCAGGTGGTTTTCCTGGAGGATGGGGAAGCGATTGAAAAATTGGGAGAGAAGGCGCGGGATGAGGCGGTGAAGACGCTGGAGGCATATCTGGAGAATCCGGCGCCGTTTACCGTGCTGGTGATTGAGGCTTCGGGCCTGGACCAAAGGATGCGGCTGGCGAAATTATTGCTGGAGAAAGCGCTGGTGGTCGAGGTCGGGCTGGGCGAAAACATGGACGAGCGCGTGGCGGCTGCGGCGGTGCTGGCGAAGTCGCTGGCGAAAGAACAAGGGATTGAGTTTGAGAAGGGCGCGGCGGAGGATTTGGCGGAATTTGTCAGCGGCGACCTGATGCGGTTGAAGACGGAAGTGGAGAAGCTGGCTACGTTTGCGGCGGAGCGGAAGATTGTGCGGCGGCAGGACGTGGCGGTGCTGGTGATTTCGGAGAAGAGCGCGACGATCTGGCAAGTGGCCGACTTTCTGGCTGCGCGGCAGCCGCGGAAGGCGTTGGAGTTTTTCGAGCGATTGTTGCGCGAGGGCGAAGAGCCGGTGCAGATGCTTGGGGCCATGGCCTGGATGTACCGCAAACTGATTGAAGCGTCGGAAGTGCGTGGCGCTACGAACGGTTGGCAGGCGGCGAAGGCTCTTGGGATGCGGCCGGAGCAGGCGGAGTTGGCGATTCAGAATGCGCGGAAGATTTCGAAAGAAAGATTATTGGCTGGGTTGAGGGCGCTCCGCGAGGCGGATGACCGGTTGAAGGGCGGGACGAAGGATCCGCATTCGATTATGGAGTTTTTGGTGTGGCAGTTGGGCGGGGCGAAAGCGGTGGGGAAGTAGAAAAGGTCGGCTGCCCTCAGGATGACAGAGTTTATTTTTTGCGTTGGGTGCGGTGGGGGCAAGGAAAAGGCCGTGGGAAAATTTAAGCGAAGGTGAGGCGGTGCGGCCGTCCCATCCCCACCCTGTTGTCGGAAGGACTCTGCCGCAGATGCGAAATACGCTGCACGATTGCGGAAGTGCGGTACGGATAAAACGTTTGTTTTCAGGAACGGCTAAGTGGCAAAGAAATTGCTCTGCTCCTACCTGGGTTTCTGGGCCCAGGGCCGGAAGATTTGGTCCCGCCCTCACTCACCTCTAGGCAATATCCCCTGCGGGCGCAGCCAACTTTCGGCCCGCCTCCGATGATCGGAGGAACTTCCTGCGAAGGGGACCATCTATGAAGATGAAAATGCGGCTTGCCTTTGTAGTCATTCTCTTGCTGGGCGCTCCTGCTCTTGCAGATACGTTCACCACGGGCGAAGTGTTCGACATTACCGGCTTCGATAACGCCACTGCGACGACATTCTGGACCGGGTCGTTTACCCTCGGGACCTTGGCTGGGGGCTCAATTTGGAATGTGTCCGCCTTCGCCGTGGACCCTCCGAACTGTCTGTCCTGCATGTCGTCGAACCCGCCCTGGACATTGTCATCGTTTCAGTTTGACAGTGCGACCGGCGACCTCTCAGGTATGGCCCAAGCCAACTTCAACGGGTTCGGTATCGGCGTGCATTTGCTCACGCTCACGTTCGTTGATGGCAACAACACCTCGGATCCCTGGTCCGACCTGAACAAATTCGGGGGACTAAAGACGGGCACGTTCAGCTATTGCACCGGCGCCAACTGTACGAATCCAAATGTGCCTTCTGTTCCTGAACCGTCCACCTACACGCTTTTGGCGTCGGGACTGATGGCTCTGCTCGTCGTGAGCCAGCGCTTTAACTCTAAACCCAGAAACTAAATGTAGAGGAGCCAGTTGTGGGTATCTGGGACGCGGCCGGTCTGGATGTTGGTTAGGGTGGTGCGAAGTTGGTGGGCTAGGCCTGTCGTGGAGCCGGTGGGAATTTCGTGGTCCTTGCCGTGGTGGCCGATTGCGGCGATGGGCGCGATGATGGCTGCGGTGCCTATGCCGAAGGCTTCATGGAGGGTGGCGTTGGAATGGGCGGCCAGGACTTCGTCGAGGGAGACTGGGCGCTCTTCGAGCTTTACTTTCATTTCGCGCAGCAGGGTGAGGACGGAGTCGCGGGTTACGCCGGGGAGAATTGTGCCGGAAAGAGCGGGAGTGATGGCGGTGCCGTTGATGTTGAACATGATGTTCATTACGCCGGATTCTTCGATGAAGCGGCGGTCCTTGCCGTCGAGCCACATTACGTTGTGATAGCCCTTGGCTTGGGCTAGTTTTGCCGCGAGTAAACCACCACCATAATTTCCGGCAGTCTTTGCGTCGCCGGTGCCGCCGGGGAAGGCGCGGACGTAGGTTTCTTCGGCCAGGAGGCGGATGGGTTGGGCGAAATACGGGCCGCCGGGGGAAGTGATGATCACGAAGCGATAGCGGGTGGCGGGGCGCACCATCAGGCTGTCGTCGGTGCCGAAATAGACGGGACGGACGTAAAGCGACCCGCCATCGCGGTACGGCGTCCACTCTTTGTCCACTCGGACCAGTTCGAGAAGGCCTTCGCGGAAAATTTCTTCGGGAATTTCGGGCATGGCGAGGCGCGCGGCGGTGCGATTGAGCCGGGCGTGATTGGCCATGGGGCGGAACAGGGCGACGCGGCTGTCGGCGGTGCGGTGGGCTTTGAAACCTTCGAACAGGGACTGGCCGTAGTGCAGGGCGGTGGTTGCCGGGGAGAGTTGCATCGGGCCAAACGGAATGATCCGCGGGTCTTGCCATTTGCCGTCGGCGTAGTCGGCGACGAACATGTGGTCACTGTAGTTGGTGCCGAAGGGGGAGTTTTCGCGGAGATCTTCGGTGAGCCGGGATTGCGGAGTGCGGGTGAGGGAAATGGTTGCGAGCATCGTTGACCTCGAATGAGAAAATCAGAAAGGGAATCGTTGAAGGAGTAAGGATGGCTTATTTGCGTGGGTTTGGGGAAGAGCCAATGTGGTACGGGCCATTCGAGGGGATCGTGGCCTCGAGGCGGGGGCCGGGTTTGGGATAGTGGCGGATTTCAACACGCCGGCAGGGTGGCTGAAGGCGCGAGACACACAGAGGGCAGGGAGCACAGAGGACACGAAGAAGAGGGATTGTGGCCTTCGATCGTAAGCGCCCACCCTTAGAAACCAAGGGGCACCCTCAAGGACTTGTGGACTGCGTAGAACCGGGTAGAACCAGGCGTACGGAGAAAGAAAAAGGCGAGCAACTTTGGGGGTTGCCCGCCTGAAACCATCTGAACCGCGGGGAACGTTATTTGGCGCCTTTGGCCTTGGCATGGTTGAAGGCTAGGGTAAGGCGGGACTTGTAGCGGTTGGCGGTGTTCTCGTGGAGAACGCCCTTGGTAATCGCCTGATCGATCGCAGACAGCGTGGGATGTAGAAGATTGGTGGCCGCGGTGACGTCGCCGGCCGTAATGGCGGTGCGGAGCCGGCGCATGGCGGTGCGAACACGCGTGCGGTTGGCACGGTTGACTTCGGCCCGTTGGCGAGATTGTGCCGCGCGCTTTAAAACGGACTTTTTCTTCTTCTTTATTTTGGTAGCCTGACCTTGAGCCATCTATTGCTCCTTAAGCATTTAATTCAAACTATTAGTTTGAGGCGAGGCCCACTGCTTTGTCAAACGAAGTAAAACCACCCCTGCGGCCCTTGCCGGTTCTAGCGGTGTCAAGCGCTGGATACGCGGGTGCTGGCTTTAGCGCGAAACGCGAGCAACTGGCGTTGCTGGTGAATTCGCGGCATCCGATTGTGACCGTAGAGACCAGCGAAGAGCAGCGGTTCCAGGCCTTGCTGGAGCGCGCCGCCGAGGAACTTGGGATCCCGCTTTATGTCTGGAGCGTCACACCCGGGTTGGGGAGATATGGCGGGGCGGGTTTGTATAATTCCGACCAGCCGGAGCAGGCGCTGACGAATATCGGCACGATTCAGGGCGACGGGATTTTTTTGTTGAAGGATTTTTGCCGGTATTGCGACAACGACCGGATCAGCCGCCGCTTGCGGGACCTGGCGGATGGGTTTCGGACGGGGCGACGGTCGATTGTGCTGCTGGGGGCGACGATTCAGCTGCCGCCGGAACTGGAGGCGGATGCGGTGGCGTTTCAGCTGGGGCTGCCGTCGGTCGAGGAGTTGGTCGGAGGGGTGAAGGCCACACTGGCGGAATTGAATCGGACGCAGGGAATTGCGACTTCGCTGGATGCAGTAGGTGTGGGGCAGTTGTCGAAGAATCTGGCCGGACTTTCCGAAGAGGATGCGCTGCGGTTGTTGCGGCAGTCGGTCCTGGCGCGGCGGACGGCGGATGTGGGGCTGCTCGACGAGGTGCTGGAAGCCAAGCGGCAGGCGATGCACACCGGCGGATTGCTGGAAACGATTAAGAGGGACACCTCGTTTGCGGATGTGGCGGGTTTGCAAAGATTGCGGGAGTGGATCGGGAAGCGGAAAAGCGCGCTGACGCCGGAGGGGCAGCGGTTTGGACTCGTGCCACCGAAGGGAGTGCTGATCACGGGCGTGCAGGGTTGCGGGAAGAGCCTGGCGGCGAAGGCGATTGCAGCGGAGTGGGGATATGAACTGGCGCGGCTGGATGCGGGGGCGCTGTACGACAAATTTGTGGGGGAGAGTGAGAAGCGATTGAAGAAGGCGCTGGACGTGGCGCAGAAGATTTCGCCGGCCGTGTTGTGGATAGACGAGATTGAGAAGGCGTTTGCTTCGGCGGGTTCGAGCGGGGATGCGGATGCGGGGTTGTCGCAACGGTTGCTGGCGACGCTTTTGACTTGGATGCAGGACCGGGAGAGCGGAGTGTTTCTGGCGGCGACGTCGAACAATATTACGATTTTGCCGCCGGAGATGTTGCGGAAGGGAAGGTTCGACGAGATATTTTTTGTGGACCTGCCGAGTGTGGCTTCGCGGACGGCGCTGTTTGCTTTGCATATCCGGAAGCGCGGAAGAGACGCTGCGGGATTTGATTTGGCGAAACTTGCCGGAGCTAGCGAGGGATTTTCCGGGGCGGAGATTGAGCAGGCGATTGCGGCGGGGTTGTATACGGCGTTCGGGCAGAAGCAGCAGTTGTCCACGGAGATTTTGCTGGCCGAGATTCAAGCTACCCAGCCATTGAGTGTGACCCGCGCGGAAGAGATCAGTTCTATCCGCAACTGGGCGAAGAGCCGGGCTGTGCCGGCGGATTAGACTAGAAAATAGAAATTAGAAAATGGAAAGTTGGGAGGAGAAGAGAAACAGTCGTAACACCCCGAACGGGTCGGGGGAAACGCCGGCCGGGGAGCGGAGAGCACGGAGCGCACAGAGAAGAGTCGGGAATAAAAACCCGCACCCTGAAGACCACCGGGGGCGGCCCCCACAGCGGAAGAGGCTGGCTCAAAAGCCGGCGCTGCATTTAACAAAGTAGAGTCGGAAAAGGAAGGGCCCGGCGTGGGGATGCGCCGGGCCGTTGGTTGTCTGGAGGGAGTTTTTTTATTCGAAGGAGAAGGGAAAGTCGTAGACAAGGTCGCCCACGGAAATGCGCAGGGAAAGTTCGTGCGCTCTCGGGTCGCGGGTGAACCAGAGTTCGCCGGCAGTCTTCTCTCCGGGAGCGAGTTTTGCCGCCTTCAGAGCCACGGCGCGCACTGAGGCCGATTCATCGTTGAAGCCGAGGTAATCGTCCACGGACGAACCGCGGTAGGTGACGCCAGAAACCTGCGCGGCGGAGCGCGAGCGCAACACAATCGCGCTTGGCGGCGGAACGGCATTCGATTCGGTACGCATGAGCTGATGATTCACTTCACTGCGAGCCAGCTTTGCGGGATTTTCTTCGCGCAAATTGCGCAGGCTTGGAGTCAGTTCATCGAGCGTGACGAGCCTGGGAAGAACGAAGACCTGGGAGTCGCTCCCGTTTGAAACCGCGACGCTGGCGTGTAGCTTCCAGCCGGTGTCCTGAAGTGCGACCTGAACGGTGAGGCCGTTCGCGGTAGCGGATTCCACCTTGCGGCCGCGGCTGGTTAACTGGTCGCAGCCCCGGGCGCCGGCGGTCCACCGCACGATGCCGCTGACGGGCACCGCATTGCTGACCGGGGCTGGCGAATCGAATTCGAGCTCGGGCTGGACCGCGGGCGTCGCGGTGGTGAGATACATATGGGCGACGTAGCCCTCTCTGCCGTCGGAGGTGCGGATGTGCGCGGTGTAGCCTTCGTAATCTGCGAGGACGGAGACCTGCTGGCCGCAGGAGAGCGTGGCGATCTGGCGCAGGGGCAGGGCCTGCTCCGCGTCCGAGGTCATCGGGACGTTGCTGATGCCGGGGCAGTTCACATAGGCAGGGGGCAAAGGGGCGACGGCGGAACTGGCGGGCTTTTCGTTTGCGAGCACCGGAGAACTTGCAAGAACCAGGGCAGCGCCGAACATCAGTTGCATGACAGACAGAGACATGGCCAAACCTCCCTCAGGAAGCGATTCAGAAACTTTCATTCAATCGATGAGTGAAGTTTTGCGGAATCCGAAGTTTGCGTCCATAGGACGCGGGTACCAAAGAACAGGTAATTCTTATGCCAATAGGAACAGCTAGTGGTGGGGTAACAGGGTCGCGCGCGTTTGGATGTGGAGAAGAGATTGAAAAAAAGGCAGGGAGAACGCAGAGACGCCAAAAACGCGGAGATCCGAAGAGTGGACGGAATTTTACAGGGGTGTAACTTGACCGGGGGGCGGGGCTGCGCTAGGTTGATTGTAGTTTCTCCGTGTTCGGGCTTAGACGCAGCCGGAAATTCGCAGGAGGAATCCCATCGGCCACCCGTTACGTTCGGCGGAAGTACCTTCCAAGTGGATGAAGCGCACCATACACATTACCGGGAAAATCGAACCCTTCTTTGGCACTTTGGACGAGAACATCCGTTCACTGGAGGACTACCTGCGCGTGCGGACACATCTGCACGACACGCGGTTGACCGTGGAAGGCGAGCAGGAGAGCGTAGACCATGCAGTGAAGATTGTGGAGGAGTACAACCACCTGACGCGGCATGGGCGGGAGCTTACGAGCGCGGAGGTGAAGTCGCTGCTGCGCGTAGCGACGGAAGAGCCGCACGAATCGCCGCGGGGGATGTTTGAGCATGGGCGGACGCGTTCGTTCGGCAAGAAGGTGGTTACGCCGAAGACGGCCACGCAGCGGAAGTACATGGAAGAGATTGAATCGCACGACATGACGTTCGGGATTGGGCCGGGCGGGACGGGGAAGACTTATCTGGCGGTGGCGATGGCGGTAAGCGCGCTGCTGACCAAGCAGATGAACCGGATTATTTTGGCGCGGCCGGCGGTGGAAGCGGGGGAGCGGCTGGGATTTCTGCCGGGAACGCTGCAGCAGAAGATTGATCCGTACATGCGGCCGTTGTATGACGCGCTTTACGACATGCTGGACGCGGACAAATTGGAGCGGTTTTTGGAGAAGGGGATTATTGAGGTTGCGCCGCTGGCGTTCATGCGCGGGCGGACGCTGAACGATTCGTTCGTGATTTTGGACGAGGCGCAGAACACTACCAGCGAACAGATGAAGATGTTTTTGACGCGCCTGGGATTCAATTCGAAGGCTGTGATTACCGGGGATATCACGCAGATCGACTTGCCGAGCGGGAAGAAGAGCGGGTTGATCGAGTCCATGGAAATTTGCGGACGAATTCCGGGAATCAGCACGGTGCAGTTTGGCGAGAAGGACGTGGTGCGGCATAACCTGGTGCAGCAGATTATCCGGGCTTATGAAGAGCATGATGCGGCGTATCCGCAGCGTGGAGGAAAGCCGCAAATGGCAGGCAAGGAGCCGGTGAAACAGGAGACGACGGAGTAGATTAGAAAATAGAAGTTGGAAAATGGAAAATTGGGCGGAGAAGAGGAAGAGTAAGGACTAACGCAGAGTTCGCTCAGGGCGCCCGGAAGAATCGGATTTAACAACGCGACCGGGTCAAGACAGGCGCCAGACACTGAGGAAGAGCACCCTTCAGAAGATGCGCTCAGGGCAAGCAGAGAGCACAGAGAAGAGGACAGGCTGCAGCCTGTGCTATAAGGCGTGATTGAGAGTCGGCAGCGGGCTGTCCGGGTGCAGATCGGGCCACTGGAAGAGTTCCTGAAAAATGTTGCGGAGGAGATCGGGCTGCGGCCGGAGTGCGTGGCGGTGCGTCTGATTGGCGATGCGGAGATGGCGCGGCTGAATCGGACGTACCGGAAAAAACAAGGGACGACGGATGTGTTGTCGTTTCCTGCGACCGCGGATTCCGCCAAACCTGGGACCATGAAGCAGCGAGTGCGGAAAGTTGGCGGCGAATTCCTTGGCGACATTGCCATTTCGCCGAAGGTGGCGCGGCGAAATGCCAAATCGCTCGGCCGGCAATTTCCGGAGGAACTGAAGGTGCTGATTCTGCATGGCGTCCTGCACCTTTTGGGATACGATCATGAAACCGACCGCGGGGAGATGGAACGCATCGAGATAGGGCTGCGGCGGAAGCTGGGAATCGCATAATGCTGCAAACCTGGGCATTTGTTGGGAGCATCCTGGTGTTGGCACTGGGGCTGCCCATTTTTTCTTACCTGACGCTGATCTATCGCGAGTTGGGGCGGATGACCACGGGCCGCATCCACGAGCACCTGGAAATTTTCGAAGCCGAGATCGAACCCAAGCTGAAAATCAAGCGGAGGAGCGGGGGGCGGACGTTTCGCATCCTGGGACATTTTTGGCTGGCGTTTGTGGTGCTGGAGACGACGCGCGCGGTTGTGTATTTGGTGCCCAACCGATGGGAAGCGGGCTTGCAGTTTTTGGTGTTCCTTTCGCTGGAAGTAGTGATTGCCATGCACTTCGTGCCGGACATGCTGCTTTACCGGACAGAAGGGCGTTGGCTGAAGCCTTTGTTGCCGCTGGTTCGGCTGGCGATGGCGCTGGTTTGGCCGGTCCGTGTTTTTCTGGAAGGCGCGGAATCGCTGGCGCGCATTTCGGAGCAGGATGCGGAGCGCACGCAGGGGCAACGCGCGGAAGAGGGAATTGAGGCGCTGGTGGAAGCGGCGGAAGAGGAGGGGATCATCGAGCCGTCGCAGGCCGACTTGATTGAACAGGTGGTGGAGTTCAGCGACAAGCGAGTGCGCGAGGTGATGACGCCGCGGCCGGACGTGGTGGCGATGCAGGCGGAAGCGACGCTGGAAGAGATGCACACGCGATTTGTGGAGACGAAACACGCGAAGATGCCGGTGTATGGAAAGTCCCTGGACGACATTTTGGGCGTGGTGCACGCACAGGACCTGCTGCAGATTGCGGACACGGATTTGCCGAAACGCAAGGTGCGGGAGTTGATGCGCGCGGTGCTGTTTGTGCCGGAGACGAAGCTGGGTTCGGAGATGTTGAAAGAGATGCGGCAGAAGGGGCAATCGCTGGCGGTAGTGATTGATGAATACGGGTCGGTGGCCGGCATCGCGACGGTGGAGGATTTGCTGGAAGAAATTGTTGGTGAAAAACGTGCCGATGAAATGAAGCCGTCGCCGGATGCGCTGCGCGAGGCGGATGGCAGCCTGGTGCTGCGCGGGAGCATGACGATTGAAGACGTGGAAGAGTTGCTGGGAATTCATTTCGGGGAAAATTCCGACGAGACGGTGATGACGATCGCGGGATTGCTGAGCCATGTTTCCGGAAAAGTGCCGGCGCCAGGCGACAAGGTGGACCTCGAGGGATACCGATTCGAAGTGCTGGAAGCGAACCAGCGCAAAGTGCTGCGGCTGCGGGCGCGACATTTGCCGGCTGCGGCGCAGACCGCCCCCCGCTAATTCATCCGTCACTCCATTTTCAAATCGTTGGGTCAGCTTTCGATGAGCGGATTAAACGGAACCCGGCGAGCCGCTCGGTTGAGAAACGGAATCCCGATCGCCGCTCAAGCGTTCTTCCTGCCCTCGATGTTGTTTTACCACTGTGCGGATAGGGACAGCGGCCACTGGGGCACAGTGGGTACCATCCTTGCTGAGCGCAACGTTAGTGTTGTGCGCCGAGTTCACGAGGGAGAGTCAAAATGAAGACATTGCTAATTACGGGTGTGTTGGTGCTGGTGCTATCTGTGGCCGGTTGCAGCTTGACGCCAACCCCAGCGGCAACGCAAGGACCGCCGGGACCCCAAGGACAGACGGGCCAGACCGGCCAATCCGGGCAGCCTGGAGACCCGGGACAATCAGGGCAACAGGGGGCGACGGGGCAGGTTGGAGATCCGGGCCAGACGGGCGACGCCGGCCGGCAGGGTCGAGAAGGCCGAGAAGGTCGAGAGGGCAGAGAAGGTCAGGATGCCCCATGTCCAGCAGGGGAGCATCGCCACACCAACCCGGAGACTGGGAAAGTGATTTGCGTCAGGGACTAGGGTCTTTCGGCTAAATCCAAGCTCCGAAGAGAACTTCGGCAACCATCCTCCGCCCATTCCATCGGCGGTGGATTAAAGTAACGGAAACGCTTGCGCTGACAGCCTCCCGAACCCGGGGTATACTCGGGGCACTCGACATTCTTGTCGACATCGGCGTTTTTGCCGAGAAGGAGGTGATCCAGTGAGGTACGGTTTACGTTGACGCAGTAATGGAGGCGCTTGTGAGGTTGCCGGGCGCCTCTCCTTTTTGTCCGCCTGCCGGAATTCCCTGGGCGCCGACGAGTTCATTCAGTGCGATCAGATTTTCTAGCCACCCTCCCAATCTGGCTTTAAACGGGTTGCATTTACCGTTTATACTGCATCCATGTCGGACCCTGATCCACTGGCAGGCATCGTCCCGCGACGTGCACTTCCACGAATCGACGGCGAAACCGCCATCACCGAGCACATCGAGAGGATTGAAGGCGAGGTCGCGCTTGATTCCTACGTCAAGGCGCAGACGTCGGCGCCCGAGGTTGCAAAGCGGATTAACGAACTGGAGAACTGCCTGCAGCGCCTGGCCAACGCCGCCTTGGCCTTAAGCGACGTTGGCAGGCATGCGGAATTGCGCACTGCCGCCGAGGAAGCGAAGCTCGTTCTCAAGAATCGGCTCGAGGTCGATGACACCAAGCATCGCTTCCATAGCGAATTGGGCGCATTTAAGGATGATTTGCGAATCATCAAGGACTAACTCTTGGCCTTCGTCCGAAGCGTCCTTCATGCTCTTCACTCCAGAAAATGAGTCTGTTAGGAATCAAGCGCCAAGTTGAAAACCTGGGTGAACCCGCGCCATTGTGGCGCGCGGGTCGCCGTCGGTTTGGGGGTCCGCGTCAGCGCTTTCGTCACCCTCGGCAGGAGAAGTGAGCACGTCCCGCGCTGCGGTTGCGTCTTCTTCGTGCACAAGAATCTTAAACCCCGCGCCGGACCACGCAAGGTGCTCCGCATTCCTCCCGCCGTGTCAGCCTGGACCATTGCCTGCATGCCAGCATCTTCGAGCGCGCCCTTCGCCAGGTCAGCCTCAGTTCGGCTCTGCAAGATCGGACGACGACAAGCTTGGTGTGATCGATGGCTAGAATTACAGACCCTGATGCGTCCGGAGAACACTCGCTCTGCCTCCACGTTTTGACCTGCTCATTAGTTTCCGTGCGCGTTCGAGGGAGTCCCGCGATACCATGAACGGGGCGGTTTCGATTTTTACATGGCGATGCGCGAGAGCTCGGAAGTTGCCGGGGGCGCAAAAACTGGGAGAGTAGGAGAGTTGGGCGAACGGCCTCAGAAGGCCGTCCCTACAGGCGAACTGGCGAATTGTCTGAGGACGGGAATTTTGGTGATGAAATGAGCGAGGGTATGGGGCAAAAAAAAGCAGAGGCGAAAAAGGGATTTAAGGCGGGATTTGTAGCCATTATTGGGCGGCCGAACGCGGGGAAGTCTACCTTGGTGAACCGGCTGGTGGGGCAGAAGGTGGCGATTGTCACTTCGAAGCCGCAGACGACGCGCAACCGCATTCAGGGGATTGTAACGAAGCCGGAGGGGCAGATTGTTTTTATTGATACGCCGGGATTGCATGAGGGAACTACGGCGTTGAACCGGCAGATGATGCGTGAGGTGGCGGCGGCTCTTGAAGGGATTGATGTGCTGCTGCTGATGGTGGATGCGAGCCGGACTATGCCACATGCGGATTCGCTGCTTCTGGACCGGGCGCAGCGGTATCAGAGCAAGACGATTCTGGCGCTGAACAAGATTGACCGCCTGCCGAAGCCGAAGCTGCTGCCGCTGCTCGATGCGTTTGGGAAGGCGTTTCCGTTTGCGGCGCTGGTCCCGATTTCGGCACTGAAGGGCAGCGGTTGCGATGCGCTGCTGAAGGAGATTTTCAAGGCACTGCCAGAGGCGGAGGCTTATTTCCCGGAGGATCAGATTACGGATCAGCCGGAGCGATTTCTGGCGGGGGAGTTGATTCGCGAGAAGGCGATTCAATTGACGTATCACGAGGTGCCGCACGCGCTGGCGGTGATCATTGACAAGTATGAAGAGGGGCCGACGCTGCTGAAGATTCACGCTACGTTGCATGTGGAGCGGGATTCACAGAAGAAGATTTTGATTGGGCATAAGGGCGACATGCTGAAGAGAGTTGGGACTGAGGCGCGGAAGGAATTGGAGAAATTGCTGGGGACTAAGATTTATTTGGAAATGTTTGTGAAGGTGGTGGCGGACTGGCGGGAGAATCCGGGGAAGGTGCGGGAGCTGGATTGGCATTCGCAGCTGGAGGCGCTGGCGGAGGATCAGGGGAAGCAGTTTGACGGGGCGGAGGAAAAAGAAGCAGAAGAGAAAGAGACGGAGAAGGATTAACGCAGATTTCGCAGAGGGCGCAGAGAAGACTCGGATTTGACACGAGTGCACAGAGGAAGATCACAACGGAGGCCTGGCTCCCTTACGGCTAGGGTTCAAAAGCTTAAAACTGGGGCGCGCTACTCGGGGGCGGCGATGCCCAGTGATTTCATTTTGCGGTAGAGGTGCGAGCGCTCGAGGCCGAGGGCGGAGGCCGTTTGGGTCATGTTCCAGCGGTGTTCCTGGAGCTTGCGGAGGATGAATTCGCGCTCGTAGGCGCTGCGGGCTTCGTGCAGGGTGGAGTAGGGTTGCTGCGGGCTTTCGGCTACGCCGCGGAACAGTTCGGGCGGGAGGTGGTGCGGTTCGATGCGGGCTTGCGGGCAGACGATTACCAGGCGTTCGACCAGATTTCTTAATTCACGAACATTGCCGGGCCAGGGATAGCGCAAGAGGATTTCCATTGCGCCTTCGGTGAGTTCGCGCGTTTTCTTGCCATATTCGGAACTGAATTCGGCGAGGAAATAGCGCGCGAGGACAGGGACGTCCTCCTTGCGATCGCGCAAGGGCGGAACGAAGAAGGGAATTACATTCAGGCGGTAGAAGAGATCCTGGCGGAAGGCGCCGCGGGCTATTTCCTGTTCGAGATTTTTATTTGTTGCGGCGATGACGCGGACATCCACGTGGAGGGTTTGATTGGAGCCGACACGTTCGAAGCGTTGCTCTTCGAGGACGCGCAGAACTTTGGATTGCGTGCGGAGGCTCATGTCACCGACTTCGTCGAGAAATAACGTGCCGCCATCGGCTTTGGCGAACTTGCCGATTTTGTCTTCGCTGGCGCCGGTGAAACTGCCTTTCACGTGGCCGAAGAGTTCGGATTCGATCAGTTCTTCGGGGATAGCGGCGCAGTTTACCTCGACGAAGAAGGCCTTGTTGCGGAGGCTGGCGGCGTGGAGCGAGCGGGCGACGAGTTCTTTACCGGTGCCGCTTTCACCATAAATTAAGACACGGCCGTTAGTTGGAGCGGTGACTGCGATCTGCTGGCGCAGGGCCTTCATGGGGACACTGTCGCCGACGATGCGGTAGCGATGGCCGAGTTCGCTGTGCAGGAGCTGATTCTCTTCCTGGAGGCGGCGCTGCTCGATGGCGTTGCGGACCAGGACGATGATTCGTTCGAGCGAGAGCGGCTTTTCGATGAAATCGAAGGCCCCGAGCTTGGTGGCGCGGACGGCGGTCTCGATTGTGCCGTGGCCGGAAATGATGATGACGGAAGGCGGCTGCGGGAGGCTCTGGATGCGGCTGAGGGCTTCCATGCCGTCCATGCCGGGGAGCCAGACGTCTAAGAGAACGACTTCGACCGAGGAGGAAGCGAGGCGTTCGAGGGCGAGTTCGGCGGATTCGACGGCTTCGACAGAGTAGCGCTCGTCGCGCAGGATGGAGGAGAGCGACTCGCGGATGCCGGCTTCGTCATCCACGATGAGGATTTTTGGGCTGGCGCTCATCGGTCGGTATCGGCTCCGATGCGTTCGGTGGCGGCAGCGGCGGGGAGTTCCGCGGCTGGCAATTCAATCAAGAAACGGGAGCCGCGGGGTTGGTGGTCTTCCATGCGGAGAGAACCGCCGTGTTCGGCGATGATGCGGGCGGCAATGGCGAGGCCTAATCCAGTGCCGCGATCCTTGGTTGAAAAATGGGGCAGAAACAATTTGTCCTTGTCTTCCGGCGAAATGCCTTTGCCGGTATCGGAAACGGAAATTTCAATAGTATCGGATTCCGGGCGCAATTGCGTGTCAACGCCGATTTCGCGGAAGGGTTCGCCTTCTACGGCTTCGGCAGCGTTGTCGATCAAGTTGACGATGACGCTGCGGAGGAGTTGGCCATCGGCACGGATGGCGGGGAGATTTGGCTCCAGATTTATTTTGAGGCGAATGCCATCGAGGCGTCCGGAGAACAGCTGCAGAGCTTCGCCAACGATAATGTTCGCGTCGGTTGGCTGAATCTTGGCGGTGGGGAAGCGGACGAACTGGGAAAATTCGTTGACGAGAGAAGAAAGAGTGGAGACTTCGCGGACGATGAGGCCGGCACACTCCTGAGTGATGCGGGTGAGTTCTGGATCTTTGGGAGTTTCATGGGATTGCTCTCGGCGCTGGAGCAGGTGCGTCAGGCGCTGGGCGGATAGCTGGATGGGCGTGAGAGGATTCTTGATTTCGTGGGCGATGCGGCGGGCGACTTCCTGCCAGGCGGCGGATTTTTGTGCGTGGAGCATTTCGGTGAGGTCGTCGAACACGAGGACGTAGCCCATGTTGGCGCGGCGGGGGCCGAGGGAACTGACGGTGACGGCGAGGTGGCGAACGCGGCCGTTGACGATGACCTCGATTTCGCGGGAGACGACGCCCATGCGCAGCGCGCGGCGCATCAGGGATTGCACAGTGCGATGGGGATCGGGGCCGAGGAGACTTTCGAGGGACTCGATATTGTTTTCGCCGATGTTGAACATACGGAGGAGGGCGGCGTTGGTGCGCTGGATCACGCCTTCGGCGTTCAGGTAGATGACGCCGGCTGGAATGTTTTCGAGGACGGTTTCCATGAGCTGGCGGCGGCGCTCGAGTTCCTGGACGGCTTGCTGGAGGTTGCGGGTGAATTCGTCAATTTGCGAGCGGCTGTCTCGCAGTTGCGTGGTCATGGTGTTGAAGGAACGGACGAGGACGCCAAGTTCGTCCTGCACCTGTTCGGGAACCTGGTAGTCGAAATTGCCGGTGGAAACTTCGCGCGTGCCTTCAGCGAGGGCCTGAATGGGGACGGTGACCTGTTTGGCGAGGAACAGCGCGACCCACATGGCGGCGGAGAGAACCAGAAGTGTGAAAAAGAAAAGAATGAGCAGCATCTGTTTTTTCAAAGCACGAAGATTCTGCTTTAGGTTTTCGTAGTCCCTGGTTTGTTGCTGGATGACGGTCCAGCGCTTCAGGAAATCGGGGCCGGTGCGGTAGGCGGCGACGAGCGTTCCTTGCTCCGATCCTTTAAGAGTGACCGGGACATGGGCGGCGAAATAGCTTTTGTTTTTGGATTGCCAGATTTCGACCCCGCTCGGCAGGGAGTTCTCCAGGGTGCCTTGCTCGCCGCTGACGCTGCAAATGTTGAGGGTGCGGTCTTCCTGCTGGTCGTCGCAAACCACCCCGCCCTTGACGAACTTGCCCCTGGAGTCGAAGACCCAGACAGCATCGAGGCCAGCCGTGAAAGCATGTTGCAGAAAGGATTCTGGAGTTTCGCCGGCGTGCTGCGCGGCCTGATAGCCCAGGGTGTGGAGACGCGGAAGCGTGCCGCGCCCCAGGTCGTTCAGGAGCTTCTGTGTTTCTTCGGAGGCGATTTCAAGAGGCCGGGGGAACCAGCGGCCGAGGGTACGATTGAGAAGGGCATAACTGATAAAGAACATGAAAATGACAGGGAGTAGAGAAACGGCCACAGCTCCCATCACCATTTTGGTTTTGAATCGCGCGCCCAATTGCTCCTTGCTGCGCTCGACCAGCAACCGGATGATGTTGCGCAGAACAATGAGTCCGAAGATGAGTAGAGCGGCGATGATGAAGCTGGAGACCGCCCAGAGAGCGATGACTTCACGCCAGGATTTGGGTTCGAGAGGGACGTCGAGCGAGCCGAGAGTGAATACGGCGGCAAGCAAGACTGTGACAAGTACGCCCCCGAGGGCCAGGCGGACACGGAGCTGTTTGTCGGTGGCGGGGCTCATTGGGCCCCCTCCGGCATGTACGGCAAGAAGGGACGGAGCGCGCATTGAGAGCAGAGCGGTGCGCGGGTTCGGCAATAGTTTTTGCCGGTGTGGACGATCAGAGCGTGAAATTCGTTGAAGAGTTGGGGGTCGTTCGGTAAACTTTTTTCGAACAGCCCGCTGATCTCCTCGTAGGACTCTTTCCCGTATGCGAGTCCATGTCGTTCGAGAATGCGCCGCGTATAGGCGTCCACAACAAAGGCCGGGTGGTGCCCTGCATAGAGCAGGATGGAATCCGCGGTTTCGCGGCCGATGCCGTGCACGTTTAAGAGTTGCTGGCGCAACCTTGCGGTGGGAGCGCGGAACATCCGGATCAGGGAGCCGTGATGCTCTTTTCGGAGAAATTTCACGAATGCCTTAAGCTTGCGGGCCTTTTGGCGGAAGTAGCCGGAGGAGCGGATGAGGCGGGTGAGTTTTGCTTGAGGCACGCTTTCCAGGGCCGAGGGAGTGAGCAGGTTCGCCTGGCGCAGATTGGTGATGGCTCGGGCGGCATTCCCCCAGTTGGTGTTCTGGACCAGGATGGCGCCGATGACCACTTCAAAAGGGGTGCGGCCGGGCCACCAGTGCTGCTCGCCGTGAACCTGAAACAGGGCATCGAAATAGTGATGGAGGACGGGCAGGCTCTCCGGAGCCAGCGTGGCGCGCTGCTGGCGGGCCCGGTCGGATTGGCGGAGCGCTGCAGATCGACGGGGCTGCGCAGGCAAAATGGGACTCGCAGACATCTCCCTCCGACGATATCCACGGCTTGCGGGCAAGTCAAGAACACGACACTGTCCTTGCTTCCCAGGACCTGTTCAACTGTACAGGTATTAGCGAATTCACAACGAGGGTTCAAATTCGGACGCCGGAAACACAGCCTCTTTGCTATGTTTGGCGGTAGGTGCACGAGTTCTAGGGAGCGCTGCGGATGTCTGTCCGTCTTGGCGAAATCTTATTAAAGGAAAGCCTGATTACCCAGGATCAACTGGATAAGGCGCTGGAATTTCAGCGTTCAAACGGCGGCAAGCTGGGCAGCTGCCTGACGAAAATGGGCTTTATCACCGATGATGACATCACCGGCGTGCTTTCGCGGCAGTATGGCGTTCCCTCCATCAATCTGAAATATTACGAAATCGATCCCAACGTCATAAAACTCATCCCTCAGGACACGGCGCTTCGCTATCAGGTGGTTCCTCTTTCGCGAGTCGGTTCGGTTCTTACAATTGCGATGACCGACCCGACCAACGTTTTCGCGATGGACGACATCAAGTTCATGACCGGCTTCAACGTGGAGCCGGTGGTGGCATCGGAATCGGCGATTGGCGAAGCGATTGGCCGGTTTTATGGCGGCGGCAATGCCAGCCACGAAGAGCTCAGCAACCTTATGAAGGACCTGGTGGACGAGGACCAGGAACTGGAACTGGCGGCGGAAGAGCAGGAACTGGACGCGGCTTCGCTCGAAAAGGCCGCGGAAGAAGCGCCGATCATCAAGTTGGTGAACCTGATTCTGACGGATTCGGTGAAGCGGGGCGCGAGCGATATTCACGTGGAGCCATACGAGACGGAAATGCGCGTGAGGTTCCGTGTTGACGGCGTTCTGCAGACGGTCATGAATCCGCCGATGAAGCTGCGGGACGCGATCACCAGCCGCATGAAGATCATGGCCAAGCTGGACATCGCGGAAAAGCGGCTGCCGCAAGACGGCCGCATCATGATCAAGTACAAGGCCGACGGAAAGAAGAAGGAACTGGACTTCCGTGTTTCGACGGTGCCGACGCTTTACGGCGAAAAGATCGTGCTCCGATTGCTGGACAAGGAAAACCTGCGGCTGGATATGACCAAGCTGGGTTTCGAGCCGGAGTCGTTGAAGAAATTCGAACGCAACATTTTGAAGCCATACGGGATGGTGCTGGTTACGGGGCCGACGGGTTCCGGTAAGACGAACACGCTGTACTCCTCGGTGGCGCGGCTAAACCAGGTGGACACCAACATCATGACCGCGGAAGACCCGGTCGAGTTCCAGTTGTCGGGGATCAATCAGGTGCAGATGAAAGAGCAGATCGGGTTGAACTTCGCCGCGGCGTTGCGCGCCTTTTTGCGGCAAGACCCCAACATTATTCTGGTCGGCGAAATTCGAGACTTTGAGACGGCGGAAATCGGCGTGAAAGCCGCGCTGACGGGGCACTTGGTGCTTTCGACGCTGCACACGAACGACGCGCCGTCCACCATCAGCCGCTTGATGAACATGGGTATTGAGCCGTTCCTGGTGGCCACTTCGGTGAACCTGATTTGCGCGCAACGCCTGGTGCGCCGGATTTGCGTGAATTGCAAGGAAGAGCTGGAAGTCCCGGAGCAGGCCTTGATTGACGCAGGGTATACGCCCGAAGAGGTAAAGACGACGAAGATCTACCACGGGAAGGGCTGCACGACCTGCAACAAGGGCGGCTATAAAGGACGCACAGGTTTGTACGAAGTGATGGAAATTAATGACGAATTGCGCGAGCTGATTCTGGTTGGCGCTTCGGCCCTGGAATTGAAGAAGAAGGCGATCGAGCAGGGCATGATCACGCTCCGGCGCAGCGGGCTGATCAAGGTTGCGCTGGGACAGACCACAATGGAAGAAGTGTTGCGCGAAACAGTTTTGTAGGCCGGAAAGGGTGCAGAAATGCCAGGTATAACGCTCAGCGAATTGCTCAAGAAGATGATCGAAATGGGAGGCAGCGACCTGCATATCACGACGAACAGCGCGCCCCGGGTGCGCGTACATGGCCGGCTTCGCCCCCTGGATATGCCGCCGCTGACGGCAGCGGACACGAAATCGCTGGCATATAGCGTTCTGACGGACGCGCAGAAGCACCGGTTCGAGGAAAACCTGGAGCTGGACTTTTCGTTTGGATTGAAGAACCTGGCGCGCTTCCGCGGCAACGTGTTCAATCAGCGCGGAGCAGTCGGCGCGGTGTTCCGCACCATTCCGTGGGAGATCAAGGGATTTGACGCGCTCGGATTGCCACTGGTGGTCAAAGGCCTTTGCGACAAGCCGCGCGGACTGGTGCTGGTGACCGGCCCGACGGGTTCGGGCAAGTCCACTACACTGGCGGCGATGCTGGACAAGATCAATGCCGAGCGCGAAGAGCATATGATCACGATCGAGGACCCGATCGAATTCCTGCACAATCACAAAAAGTGCCTGGTGAACCAGCGCGAGGTGCACGCGGATACGCATTCCTTTGCCAACTCACTGCGCGCCGCGCTGCGCGAAGACCCCGACGTGGTGCTGATCGGCGAAATGCGCGACCTCGAAACGATCGAGTCGGCGCTGCGCATCGCGGAAACGGGCCACTTGACCTTCGCGACGCTGCACACGAACTCCGCCGCGTCCACAATCAACCGCATTATTGACGTGTTCCCGGCGCACCAGCAACCGCAGATTCGCGCACAGCTTTCGATGGTGCTGGAAGGAATCCTTTGCCAGGCGCTGCTGCCGCGTTCAGACAACCGCGGGCGTTTCATGGTGATGGAAGTGCTGATCCCAACGCCGGCAATACGCAACCTGATTCGCGAAGACAAGATCCATCAGATCTATTCGGCAATGCAAACGGGGACAGGGCAGACGGGGATGCAAACGTTCAACCAGGGGCTGGCGAACGCGTATTTCCAGAAAGTGATCACGCTCGATATGGCATTGTCCCGTTCGTCGAACCAGGACGAGTTGCAGGACATGATCAACCGAGGGGTGGCTTCGGCGGGTGGCTCGACCGGGTCGACCGGGAAAGCACCTGCAGGCCGCAGTCCGGTAGGTTCAAAACACTAAGGGATTGTTTTCGGGAGACGGAAGGTCAAAATTTCGACGGTTGAGGAGGAAAGGTTATGCCGGTCTTTACTTATCGAGGAACGAATCGGTCGGGAGGGTCTGTTGCCGGTGAGATGACGGCAGCCAGCAAGGCGGAGCTGCAGAGTTTATTGCGGCGCCAGCAGATCACACCGACGAAAATGTCCGAAAAGGGCAAGGAGTTCAACCTGCCCACATTTGGCGGAGGCGTCTCCGCCAAGGAACTCGCGGTGTTCACACGGCAGTTCTCCGTGATGATCGACGCGGGTCTTCCGCTGGTGCAGTGCCTGGAAATCCTGGCCAGCCAGCAGGAAAACAAGCTGTTTCAGAAGGTGCTGACGGGCACGCGGAGCGCCGTCGAAGGCGGCAGCAACCTTTCGACGGCGATGAAGCAGTATCCGAAAGTGTTCGACCCGCTCTACAGCAACATGGTGGAGGCGGGGGAGACGGGCGGTATTCTTGACACCATTTTGCAGCGGCTTTCGACCTACATCGAAAAGAACGTGAAGTTGAAAGCGGCGGTCAAATCGGCATTAATTTACCCCATCGGCGTTTTGACCATCGCCGGCGGTGTCATCTTTCTGCTGCTCTGGAAAGTGGTGCCGATTTTCGCGACCCTGTTCGCCGGCTTGGGCGTGGACCTGCCGTTGCCGACCAAGATCGTGATTGGGTTGAGCAACTTCGTGGGCAGTATTTTCGGGTTGCTGATTGTGGGGGGCATCATAGGCGGCATATTCGGGCTTAAAATGTGGTACGGAACTCCACAGGGACGATTCGTGATGGACACGATCGTTCTGAAACTGCCGGTTCTTGGCATCCTCATGCGCAAGATCGCGGTGGCGCGGTTCACGCGAACTCTGGGCACCTTGATCTCCTCCGGCGTGCCAATTCTGGAAGGGTTGGACATTACGGCGAAGACGTCGGGCAACGCGGTTGTGGAAAGAGCGTTGTTTCAGGTGCGCAAATCGCTCGAAGAAGGCAAGTCTCTTACCGAGCCGTTGAAGGACTCGGCGGTATTCCCGGGCATGGTTACGCAAATGATCGCGGTCGGTGAACAGACCGGCGCGATGGATGCCATGCTGCAGAAGGTTGCCGACTTCTACGAGGATGAAGTGGACGCGGCGGTGAAGGACCTGCTGACCGCGCTGGAACCGATCATGATCGTCTTCCTCGGCACGGTCGTCGGCGGGGTGGTAATTTCCATGTACCTGCCGCTGTTCACGTTGATCGGGAAACTCTCGGGCCACTAGAACGATAGCAGTTTGGAAATGGAGGACAGGGGAAATGCTTCTGTCCTCCATTTTTTGTTTAAGATGGAATCAGAGATGAGCGGGCAAACCGGGGGGCTGCCGCTCGAGGCATGGAACAGTCATTCAATCGCCGTGAATGGGTGGACTGGCTGACGCGGGTCCGCCTGCTGCTGATCGCCTTGATTTTGGGTGTGGGGGTGGTCTGGCCGCAATACGTTCCCTCGCCCGCCTCACCGCGGTATTTTCTTCCTATCGTCATTTTGTGGATCACCATCGGGATACTGCACCTGATCCTGGTGCGGCTGTTACCGGAGGCTGCCTGGCTGGGCGGTTTGCAGGTGTCCTGCGACGTGGTGATGATCAGTGGAATCGTCTACACCACGGGGCTGCAGGACAGCTATTTCACTTCGCTCTATCTGCTGGTGATTATCGTGGCCAGCATCCTGTTCAGCCGCCAGGCGTCATTTATCACGGCGACGCTGTGCCTTGCTGCGCTGGGCACGCTGACAGGGTTGGTGCATTCCGGGCGCCTGGCGCAGACTTCGGTGGCGGCCCCGACAGCGGAAAATCTGCGCATGTGGTTTCTGAGCAATTCGTTCGGGTTCCTGGCGATTGCCTATCTTTCCAGCCTGCTGGCCCACTCTTTGCGCAGCAAGAGTTCGGAACTTGAGGAGAAAAGGGAAGAGCTGCTGGAGTTGCAGGACTTCACCTCGGACATCATCCACTCCATGCGGGGCGGACTGGTGACCACGGACATGGAGGGCCGGGTGGTGCTGCTGAACCGTACCGGGGAGGAAATACTGGGGCGCACGTTCGCGGAGCTGCGGGGGCGGGATTTGCGCGAAGTGAGCGCGGAGTTCTGGCAGCACGACATCTCCACGTTGCCGGAGAAGCTGTCTTTGCGGCGCGAAATTGAGGTGCGGATTCCGGGAGGGCAAAAACGGTATCTGGGAATTTCAGTGTCGCCGCTGCGAACGCGAGACACGCGGCGCAGCGGATTCGTGTTCAATTTTCAGGACCTGACGGAGCTGCGTCGGCTGGAGCAGGAAGTAGCCACGAAGGAGCGGATGGCGGCGGTCGGGCGGCTGTCCGCGGCGATCGCGCACGAAATCCGGCAACCGCTGACGGCCATGGCCGGGGCCGTTAAAGAGCTGGCGCGGCTGGTCCCCCTCGAAGAGGACGAAAAGCATCTCGTGAACATCGTCAGCCGGGAGTCCGAGCGGCTGAATCAGATCATTACGGACTTCCTGAACTTCTCGCGCGAGAAATCGTTTGTGTTCGCGGAAGCGGATGTGGGGCCGCTGCTGGACGAAACGTTGACGTTGCTGGAGCGGAAACCGGGCGCTGCGCAGAAGCTGCAAATTGTCCGGGCATTCAACGGGGAAGCGGCCATGGCGCGGGTGGACCCGAACAAGATCAAGCAGGTGTTCTGGAACCTGTGCGACAACGCGGTGCGGGCCATGCCACAGGGCGGGTCGCTGACGGTGGGCATCGAGCGGGTGCCCGACTGGCTGCGGATTTCCTTCCGGGACACCGGCATCGGACTGGATCCACAGCAACGAGCCAAGATTTTCGAACCCCTGCAATCCAATTTTGAAGGCGGGACGGGACTTGGGTTGGCTATCGTATACCAGATTGTGCAGGCACATAACGGGCGCATCACGGTTCATAGTGAAAAAGAGAAAGGCGCGGAATTTGTTATCGAGCTTCCGCGCACTGAATGAGGCGCTATGCAGGCAACAAAAGTGGCGGCAAGAGAGACGAAACGGGAAGCGACGCATATTCTCGTCGTGGATGACGAGAAATCGCTTTGTGAGCTTCTGGAAATCACCTTTCGCAAGGATGGGCACCGTGTGGAGGTGGCCAATGGCGTGGAGGCCGCGCGGCGCAAGCTGGAAGGGTCGCTCTTCGACATCGTAATTTCAGACATCCGCATGCCCGGAGGAACGGGGCTGGAGCTTTTGCGATTCGCCAAGGAAATCGCACCGGATTCCTTTTTTCTGCTGATGACCGCACTGCCGGATCTGGATACGGCCGTGGATGCCCTGAACTCCGGAGCGGACCGGTTCGTTATCAAGGATCACAATTATGTGGAGCAGTTGCGGCGGGCGGTGGGCGAGGTTTCAGAGAGCCTGAAGTGGAAGAAGGAAGCCGGGTACCTCCGCCGGGAACTGCGACGGCTGACAGGGCTGGACAACATCATCGGGCAGAGCCCGAAAATGAAAGCCATCTTCGATATGATCCAGACGGTTGCGCCGCAGAACAGCCGCGTACTGATAACCGGGGAAAGCGGGACCGGCAAGGAGCTGGTGGCGCGGGCGATTCATGAAAACAGCGCCAGGGCGCAGACGCCGTTCATCACCATCAACTGCGGAGCATTTCCAGAAACGCTGCTGGAATCGGAGTTGTTTGGCTATATGAAGGGCGCGTTTACGGGCGCGAATGAGAATCGGCGTGGATTGTTCCAGGCGGCGCATGGCGGAACACTGTTCATGGACGAAATTGGCAACATGAATCTGGCGATGCAGGTGAAGCTTTACCGTGTGCTGCAGGAAGGGAAGGTCCGGCCGCTAGGGAGCAACGAGGAACTGGATGTGGATGTGCGCGTGATCGCGGCCACGAATAGGGATTTGGAGAAGGCCATTGCCGCGGGGGAGTTTCGGGAAGATCTATTCTACCGCCTGAGCGTCATCCCGATTCATGTGCCGTCGTTGCGCGAACGGCGGGAAGATATTCCGTTGCTGGCAAGACATTTTCTGGAGCAGTTCCGCAAGTCCATGGAAAAACCGATCCAGGGAATATCACCGGAGGCGATGAGCTTGCTGGAATCCTACGACTGGCCGGGAAATGTCCGCGAGCTCGAGAACACCATCGAGCGCGCGGTGGCCCTGGAAAGCGGTTTGGAGATCAGCGCGCGGGTGCTACCAGAGCGGGTCAACGGGATCAGCCCGTTGGTAAGGGCTTCGCTTTCCCAATCGGCTGAGGTGCAGATTCCCGAGGAGGGGATCGATTTTGAACAGGTGGTGGCCGGCACGGAACGACGCTATCTGCAGGCGGCACTTGCCAAAGCCGATGGAGTTCGTACGGAAGCGGCACAACTGCTGAAAATCAGCTACCGGTCATTGCGGCATTATGCGAAGAAGCACAATCTCTAATTCCTCATGGGCACTGTCAATAAACGTCGCCATTTTATGTCATTCCCGGTTGCCCTTATCTGCCTCTATTTTGGGCCTGTCTACCGATGGTACACACGGATTCCTGTCAACCGTCGGCTGACCTTTCGTAACGACCTGATAATACAAGACTAATTAGCATTGGACACGGCGGCAAAACCGCCCGGCAAGTTGGCCCGCCCCGTGCACTTAGTCTGGGCGTGCTCAGGCACCAAACACTCTCTCAAGGAGATCTCATGAAGAAGCAGAAGGGTTTCTCACTAATCGAATTGCTGATCGTCGTGGCGATCATTTTGATCATCGCGGCCATCGCAATTCCGAACTTGCTCAAGTCCAAGATGGCGGCGAACGAATCGTCCGCGGTTGGCTCGGTCCGTACGCTCAATACTGCTGAGGTCACTTACGCGGCAGGTTGCCCCAACATCGGGTATTCGGCTACGCTGGCGGAGATGAACACAGGTGCGATTTGCACCAGCGGAACGAGCATCATCGACAACGTCCTAGGTAAGGATCCAGCGATCAAGAGCGGCTACTCCACCACGTATGCGGCGGGCGCAGCGGTGGGCGGTGTGGTCAACACCTACACGCTTTCGGCGACTCCGCTAAAGGTTGGCACGACTGGCCAGCGCGGATTCTTCACCGATCAAACTGGCGTGATCCGTTACAATCAGACGGGTACTGCCACGGTTGCCGACCCGGCGCTTCAGTAGTCTCGACTGCTTCAAGAAATCGGTTGAAAAACCAGGCAAAACGCGGACCTCGAGTCCGCGTTTTGCTTTTGCATTACCGATATGATCGTGGAACCGAGAGTGCAGACAGGATTGTTTGGCGGGGACTCCAGTCGACGGAAAAGATCAGTGGTGGTTTTGGCTAGGCGAATTTTCGCGCGATGGCAGAGTCGGAACCTCCTGAAGTAGACAGATCTGGTAGGGCTAGGGCCGGCGGTGGTTCGAGAATTCGATGGGGGCAGGGCCGGGGCCTTAGCGAGGGGGCGGGATGGCGACTGACACATTGTGTCATCCGAGCTTGCCGTAAATTGTTATTCTCGTACGGGAAAGTCAGCCAGTGATCCTTTGGAGGGACTCGGGCGGAGTGAGCAGGTTCTCTAACTGGCACAGTATCAATGAGTTGCAGGATTCGGAAATTTCCATGTCTAAGTTCTAGCATTGGCACGTCCCTTGCATTTACATGCTGCGTGCCCTGGCACTCGAAAAATTCTCAAGGAGATCTCATGAAGAAGCAGAAGGGTTTTTCACTAATCGAATTGCTGATCGTCGTGGCGATCATTTTGATCATCGCGGCCATCGCAATTCCGAACTTGCTCAAGTCCAAGATGGCGGCGAACGAATCGTCCGCGGTTGGCTCGGTCCGTACGCTCAATACTGCTGAGGTCACTTACGCGGCAGGTTGCCCGGCCATCGGGTATTCGGCTACGCTGAATGAGATGAACACAGGTGCGATTTGCACCAGCGGAACGAGCATCATCGACAACGTGCTTGGTCAGGATCCAGCGATCAAGAGCGGCTACTCCACCACGTATGCGGCGGGCGCAGCGGTGGGCGGTGTGGTCAACACCTACACGCTCTCGGCGACTCCGCTAAAGGTTGGCACGACTGGCCAGCGCGGATTCTTCAGCGATCAAACTGGCGTGATCCGTTACAATCAAGCGGGTACTGCCACGGTTGCCGACCCGGCGCTTCAGTAGTCTCGACTGCTCCAAGAAATCGGTTGAAAGACCAGGCAGAACGCGGACCTCGAGTCCGCGTTCTGCCTTTTTGTTGGAACAGGAGAATTCTGAGCGACGTGAACCAGTAGAACAGACGGATTAGGTCACTCGAGGTCCAGGGTTGCCGCTTTCTGTCAAAGATGTGCCTGAGCCGCAAATTTGCTTGTTAAAAATCAACAACTTAGCGCAATATAGGGCAAATCGAAGTGGCCTCCAAGATGCGGTGATATATGCAGACTTGGTGTATTGTTTGAGGGCCTAAATAGACGGGGATAATCTACTATGAAGCGCCAACAACACGGATTCTCGCTTATTGAATTACTCATCGTCGTGGCGATCATTCTGATCATCGCGGGGATCGCCATTCCCAGTCTTATGAAATCGAAGATGGTAGCCAACGAAGCTTCGGCTGCGGAATCGGTACGAACAATTGACACGGGCGAGACGACGTATGCGACTACCTGTCCGAGCATAGGCTACTCCGCGACACTTGTGGAACTCAATACAGGCGCCGTTTGCGTGAGCGGGAAAAACATTATTGACAATGTGCTTGGCGGATCGGATCCGGCCTTCAAAGCCGGATACCAATTTACCTACGCACCCGCGCCCCTCGCCGGCGTGAACGCAACGTTTACGCTTACGGCAGTTCCGACGACTGTGGGGATTACCGGACAGCGTGGATTTTATTCCGATCAGACGAATCTGATTCACTTTTCGACCGACGGTTCGGCGCCAACGGCTGCCAGCCCCGCGTTGCAATAAGCGGCGGGTCGCACTCAAGAAGTGATCCAATCCTCGATTCAATGAGGCTTTCCTGAACAATCAGGTTGTTATACTCTTGAAATGGCCCACCGCCGCTCTAGCAAACTGACTCTGGCATTCACAGCTGTTGCATTCTTTGCCTGGTTGATTCTCCCCGCTTACGTCCGCGTGATTGCCATCGCCTCTGAAGGAGATCCGCTGGCTCCGCTTGAGGCTCGTTACCAGAAAGCGACCACGCTGCAGGCGAATTTCCTGGAGCGCTATTCAGAGAACGGGACACAGGTGCGCGTCGAAGCGGGAAAGGCATATTTTTTGCGGCCGGGAAGAATGCGCTGGGAATACGAGAAGCCCGAGAAGAGCGTGTTTCTGGTGGACGGAAAATATGTGTGGTTTTATGCGCCGGACGACCATACGGCCACCCGGATGCCCGCGAAGAAGAGCGATGACTGGCGCACGCCGATTGCCTTCCTGACAACCGGGATGAAGCTTGCCCGCATCTGTTCTGAACTGGGGCCGGCACGGGACGCGAAGCCGTCAAAGGCGGGGAACGAAGTTTACCGTTGCGTTCTGCGAGCGGCGGAGGCCGGGAAAGACAGCGCGGCGCAGAGAGTGCTGTTCGAGATTTCTCCGCAGAGCGAACTGGCGCGAATCGTAATTCCCCAGGAAGCGGGGGTGCAGATTGAATTTGAGTTCAAGGATTGGGAGTGGAACCCAGCGCTTGCCAAGACTCTCTTTCAATTCGAGCCTCCGCCAGGAACCGTGATCGTAAATGGCTTGCTACCAGAGGCCCCTGGCATGCGTCAGTAAGGGTGTAGGCACGCAGGTGATGCCCCGGGCCAGCCTTGCAGTTGACGTAGTAAACCCACCAGCCCCAGACCTTTGTTGGGGTACTCTCCGGATGAGGTAAACTAAAGCTCTATGGGGGAGTTTGTCTGCCGTGTAGCCGATGCCAACGGGCGAGTGTTCTCGCACGTGGAAGCGGCCGCTAGCCTCGAAGAAGCTCGCCAGAAGCTCTCGGACCGAGGGCTGTACATCTACTCTGTCGAGGCGCGGAACAGCCTGATCAGCGGCATGCTGGGGGTGCGCAAAGAGCGCAAGATCAGCGGGAACGACTTCCTGATCCTGAACCAGCAGTTCAACACGCTGATAAAGGCGGGACTGCCGATCCTGAAGGCGCTCGATCTGCTGGCCGCGCGCGCGACCGCGCAGAAGTTGCGGCCCATCCTGACGCAGGTGCGCGACCGGGTGCGGGAAGGGAAGTCACTTTCTGAAGCGATTGAGGAGGCGGGAGTTTTTTCGAAGGTGTATTCGACGGCGATCCTGGCGGGCGAAAAGAGCGGCAATCTTTCCGGAGTGCTGGACTACTACATCGCTTATCAGAAGGTCAGCACGGGCGTAAAGAAGAAGATCGTCGCTTCGCTGGTGTATCCGATCTTGCTGGTGGTGGTGGCGACGTGCATTGTGACGTACCTGGTGACCGGGGTGATTCCGAAGTTTGCGACGCTCTATAAGGATTTGGGAGTGCCGCTGCCGGGCCCAACGCAATTTCTGATCGCGGTCACGGTCGATTACCGGATATACATCCTTTCGACATTGGCGGCGATCGTGCTGGGCATGGTGGGAGTGTTTTTCTGGTCGCGGAGCGAAGAGGGTGGAGTGGCGTTCGATCGCCTGGTATTCCGGATTCCGCTGTTGGGCGACACATTGCTGAAGTTTCAGGCGTCGCAGTTCTGCCGCACCTTGTCGACACTGTTAACCGGCGGCACGCCGCTGGTTGCGGCGCTGCAAACAGCGGCGGATTCGATCACCAGCCGGCTGGTGCGCGGTTCGGTGAAGAGCGCGACGCAAATGGTTCGCGAGGGAGAATCGCTGCACGGGGCGCTCTCGTCGGGACATGTGATGCCGGAACTGGCGCTGGACATGATTGAAGTGGGGGAGTCGAGCGGGGCGCTGGCGCCGATGTTGAACAGCGTGGCGGAATTCTATGAAGAGGAAGTCGGGCTGCGACTGAGCGCGATGGTCTCTTTGATTGAGCCCGTTATTCTTGTATTCATGGGATTGCTGGTAGCGTTTATCCTGATCTCGCTGTATTTGCCAATTTTCTCGTTCTCGATCAATGGATCAGGACCGGGAGCTTAAGGAAAAAGAATCTTCATGGCCACACCAGATTCCAATCTGCATGATCCGAGCGTTCCGGGTGGCCCAGCGGACGCGGCTCAGGAGCGCGAGCAGGCGCGGCGGCTTGCGGAGCGCTACCGCTGCGGGTTTATAGACCTGACCGAGCAGCGCATAGACCCGGAGTTGTTCCGCACGATTCCCGCCGATTTGATGTTCCGGTATAACTTTGTGCCCCTGCTGGCGAACAACAATACGCTGGTGATCGCCGTTGCGGACCCCGGCATGGTGATCCTGAGCGATGAACTGCCGCTGCTGCTGGGGAAAAAGCTGGCGTACAAGGTGGCCACGGCGCGGCAGATTGGCGACCTGCTGAAGCGCACGGAGCAGTCGCAGCGCGTGCTGGAGCAGGCCACGGAAGCGTTCACGCTGCAGGTTTCCAAGGAAGAGGAAGAGGGCGAGGAAACAATCTCCGGGGATCGCCTGACGCGGGACACCACGGTCAGTCCGGTGGTCCGGTTGGTGGAGACGATTATCTTCACGGCGCTGGAGCGGCGTGCGAGCGACATTCACATCGAGGCGCGGGACACGGAAGTGGCGGTGAAGTACCGCATTGACGGCGTGTTGCAGCACGCCATGCAGCCGATCGCAAAGGAGTGGCACTCCACGGTGCTTTCGCGCATCAAAGTGCTGAGCGACCTGGACATTGCCGAGCGGCGGGTGCCGCAGGACGGTCGTTTCCGCGTGAAGTACAAGGGGCGGTACATTGACCTGCGCGTTTCGATCATGCCGGCGAGCCACGGGGAAGACGCCGTGCTGCGCGTGCTGGACAAGGAAACGCTTTCTGAGAAATTCCAAAGCTTGAGTCTGGATGTCGTCGGCTTCTCTCCCGATGAGACCAAGCGTTTTCGGCGCTATATTCGCGAGCCCTATGGCATGGT
The DNA here is from genome assembly GCA_013289665.1 of Acidobacteriota bacterium. Taxonomy (GTDB): domain Bacteria; phylum Acidobacteriota; class Terriglobia; order Acidiferrales; family UBA7541; genus Acidiferrum. Next base: position 542,886 of record JABCZN010000001.1, read on the forward strand.
GCTGGTGACCGGACCGACGGGATCGGGGAAGACCACCACGCTATACGCGGCGATCAATGAGATTAAATCGGACGAGGATAAGATCGTCACCATTGAAGATCCGGTGGAATACCAGCTTCGGGGCATTACGCAGATTCCGGTAAACGAAAAGAAGGGGCTGACGTTTGCGCGCGGACTGCGTTCCATCCTGCGCCACGATCCCGACAAAATCATGGTGGGCGAAATCCGCGACCAGGAAACCGCGCAGATTGCGATCCAGTCCGCGCTGACCGGGCACCTGGTGTTCACCACGGTGCACGCCAACAACGTTACCGACGTGATCGGGCGCTTCATCAACATGGGAGTGGAGCCCTACAACTTTGTTTCGGCGCTTAACTGCATCATGGCGCAGCGGCTGGTGCGCCTGATCTGCAACAATTGCAAGCGGCCGAAGAAACACTCGCCGGAAGAGCTGCAAGAATCGGGAATCGACCCGGCGAAAGCCGCGGAGTTCATTTTTTCCGAGGGCGCGGGCTGCCTGGAATGTTCCGGGACCGGCTATCACGGGCGCTCGGCCATTTGTGAACTGCTGGATCTGACCGACCACATCCGGGAAATGATTGTGAGCCGCCGGCCGACTTCTGAAATCAAGCGCGCTGCTGTCGAAGAAGGTATGATTACGCTTCGCGAGAGCGGCCTGGCCAAGGTGAAGAGCGGCCTGACCACGTTGCGCGAAATTAACAAGGTGACCTTCGTTGAATAACGCCGGGGCATATCAAGGCGGGATGTACAAGATCGAAGCCGTCCGGCGGTTTCTGAGGTGGCTGGATGCCACGCCGCATCCGACCGTGGCTATCGAGTTCACGCCGGAGCAGGTGTCCGCGGCACGCTTTACGCGAACCGGGTCTCTGGACGGTTTCGCAGTCGAAACGTTGCCGCCGGGCGCGCTGGTGCCCTCGGCGATCGAGTCGAACATATTGAACGCAATCGCGGTGAAAGCCGCTGTTGCCGGCGTCTCGAAGACGCTGAAATTGAAGGACGAGGACACGGCGCTGCTGGTGCCCGATCCCGTGATACGCGTTTTCGTGCAGCATTTCGACGACTTTCCGCGTTCGGCGGAGGAAGCCGTTCCGATGCTGCGATGGAAACTGAAGAAGAGCGTTCCTTTTGAAGTTGACGAGACGCTGCTTTCCTATATGCGGCAGCAGCCGCGGAGCGACGGCGTTGACGTGGTGACGGCGATTGCCAGGCTGCGGATCATCAAGGAATACGAAGCGCTGCTGGAGCCGCAGGGAGTGCGCGCCGGTGTGGTGTTGAGTTCCACGCTGGCGGCGATTTCCCTGTTGGAAGACCCGCGCCCCACGCTGCTGGCGCGGCTTTCCGGTACTTCGCTGACGACGGCGATTGTCCGCGAAGGAGTGCTGGCGGGATATCGGTGCACGGAACTGCCTACAACTGCAGCGGAAGTGACGCCGCAGATGCTGCTGGAGGAAGTTTACCCACTGGCGGCGTATTACCAGGATACGTGGCAAGAAGGCATTCAAGCCGTGCGCGTGGCTGGATTGCGCCGGCGCTTGCCGGAATTTTTGCGCCCGCTCGAGGACGAGTTCAAGTGTGACGTGGGCTCGCTGCTGAATTCCGCCGTTTCAGAAGGACATTTGCGCAGCGATGCGCGACCGCTGGCAGACCGGGAGCTGGAAGGCCTGGTTGGCTGGATGATGCACCGCAGTTGAAGGAGAGAAAGCCGCTATCGCCATGTACGTTCGTCTGAATCTCGCGACCAATCCACTGCTCAGCCACCGGCGTTTCCTGGCCGGGTCGGCGGCGGTGGGCGCTTTGGGTCTGCTGATGTTGCTTGGACTTGGGTGGCGCGCTTACAACCTGCGCAAGGCCGAGGAAGACCTGCGAGCGAGGCGCAACAAGATTGAGAAGGAAATGACCTCGGTCGGAGAGGAACGCAAGCAACTGGAGCTTTATTTCGCGCAACAGGAAGCCGCGGGAATGCAGGACCACGCAAAATTCGTGGTAGGCGTGCTTCAGGCGCGCGCCATCAACTGGACGCAGATGTTCATGGACCTGGAACGCGTCCTGCCACCCGGGGTGCGGGTTGTGCATATCGAACCGAAGCTGGAGAAGGGGATTGTTTCGGTTCACTTCGTAGTGGGAGCCACGAACCAGGAAGCAAAGCTGAAACTGCTGAAGTCGTTTGAGAATTCCGGCTCGTTTTCGCAGGTAAAGCTGTTGTCCGATCGGGAGGCCACCCAGCCGGGGGCTGATCCCCTGACCGTGGAATTTGTGGTGGAGTACCCGAACACCTGACCATGAGCGACTTCAAGATCAAAAAACGCCTCATCCTCGCGGGCCTTGCGCTGCTGCTCGTGATAGACGGGGGACTCGTGTATCACAACTCTCGGCTTGCGGTGGAGGATGAGAATCCGGATGTGGCGTTGAAGGCGAGGGCGCGCCGGGTTGCGCTGGTGAAGGCCGACGTGGAGCGGGCGAACAGAATCAAGGCCCGGCTGCCTGAAGTACAGAAATACTTCGATCAGTTCGAGAGCACTTTACCACCAGCGGGAAAAGGGTACTCGGTGGTGTCGCAGGAATTTGACGAAATCGCGAAGGACACGCACGTTCAGGTGCAGGACCGGAAGTTTCGGCAGAAGGAGATTTCTGGGCGCAACGTCGACGAAGTCGAAGTGGAGGCGCTGCTGGACGGAGATTATGCGGGAATCGTGCGTTTTCTGAACCGGCTGCAGCGTTCGAAGAACACTTATATTGTGGACTCACTGGGGCTGGATTCGATTTCGGGCGTCGGCACCGCCAACCAGGCGCCCACTGGCACGGTGAGAGTGTCGCTGCACCTGCGTTCGTATTTCAGGAAGACGTGATGGCGCAGACGAGACAACAGAAAGAGCGGATCGCGCTCGCGGCGCTGGTGCTGATTGCGGGGGCGTTCTGGTATTTCCGGCTGGGACGGCCGTCGGCGGCGAATTCGGGGGCCTCTGCCAACAATTATTCTCCGATCAACGCGCAGGATTACGGGCCGATCCTGCGGGGCGTGAGCAAGGCGCAAGGCACGGAATACAAGAGCGCCGGGCGGAATATATTTGTGATGGGCGCGATGCCGAAGGAAATGGCCAAGCAGGGCCCCGTCAAGAAACCGTTCGTACCCCAGGGGCCTCAGCCGCCCGCTCCCCCTCCGCCCGCTCAATTGCCGATGGTGTTTTTTGGCTACGGGATGTTGCCTGCGGGAGGCGCGCGCCAGGCTTTCTTGAAAGAAGAGCCCGGGGAAGCGATATACATTGTCAGCGAAGGCGACCTTGTTTTGAATCACATTCGGATCCTGCACATCGGAAACGACCGGATTGATTTTGAGGATACGACTACGGGTCAACGAGGATCGAAGAATCTGGAGGCGGCTCCGGCGGCATGAGAAAATGCGTTCCAATACGGGGGAAGTTGGGCGGGCAGGGAGGCTACGCACTGGCGGTGGTGGTTTTTCTGCTCGCGCTAATTGCGATCGCCACTGTGGCAGCGCTTCCCGACGTTATCACCAATGGGCGCCGCGAAAAAGAAGAAGAGATGATCTGGCGAGGGAAGCAGTACGTGCGGGGAATTCGCCTGTATGTGCGGTACTACCAGGCGCACGGCGGCACCACACGGTTTCCGACTTCCATGGAAGACCTCACGAAGAACAAAGTGGGAATCCGCTTTATGCGGCAGGCGTACAAAGACCCGGTGAACAGCGTGGACGGTTCCTGGCGGATGATTTATGTGGGGCCCAATGGGCAGTTGATTGGCAGCTTGAAGACCCGGCCGCTCGTGCCAGACGGACAAAATTCGAGTGCTTCGGGCGGCAGCAGCGGCGGGTTTGGGTCGTTGTTTGGCAGTTCGCAAGGTTCGTCGGGGACCAATTCGTCGTTTGGAAGTTCTTCGTTCGGAAGTTCCTCGTTTGGCAATTCGTCGTCGGGCAACTCGTCTTCGTTCGGAAATTCGTCGTTTGGCAACAGCGGCAATTCGAACGCGGCGAATCCGCAAGGGCAGAATACGGGTCAGGGAACGCAGAGCGGGCTGTCTCCAGATTCGTTCTCCACGCCGCAGGCGATTGCGAATTCAGATGGCACAGCAGACGTGGTGGGCGGGAACATTATCGGCGTGGGGAGCAAGGTCAACAAGGCTTCGGTGATCTGGTACGATAAGGCGAAAAATTACCGCCAGTTTGAGTTCATCTGGGATCCTTCGAAGGAACCGGTGAACGGAGGCGCGGCCGCGGGGGTAATTGGCGTGCCGCCAGCGGGCACGCAAAACGGGTCGAACTCGATTTTCAGCAGCCCGACGGGAAACAGCGGATTTGGCCAGCAGCCGACAGGAACGCCCACGGGGAATCCAAATCCCGGCAGCGGCAACAATCCCACTCCGGGGCCTCCTCCGGGGCAGGCGCCCGGGCAGAATCCACCGCAATAGACGCTAGCGCTCCTGCGCGCCGGCGGCCGATCCTGAACTAATTATCGGAAAAAGAGCGAAGGCTTGGAACTTGCGACTCCCGCCGCGTCGGCTTTCAATTTTGCGTAAGTCTTTGCGATGCGCTGCACGTACTTCATCGTTTCTAGATATGGCGGCACACGGCGGCCATATCTGTCTACGCTCGCGGGCCCGGCATTGTAGGCGGCGAGCGCGAGGGTCAGGTCATTCTTGTATTTCTTCAATAAATCACTCAGATAGTGCGAACCGCCGTCTATGTTTTGGCCGGGGTCGAACGAGTCCTTCACGCCCATGAGTTCGGCGGTGCGGGGCATAAGCTGCATCAGGCCGCGGGCATTCTTGGGCGAGACGGCTTTCGGATTGAAATTGGACTCGATGGAAATGACGGAATGAATGAGGGTGGGATCAAGATTGTAGCGGGCAGCCGCATCGTGGATTAGTTTCTGAAAGGGGGTCTTGTCGGTCAGAGGCTCGGTGCTGGGTTCGAAGATCTCCTCGGGCTCGATAGCCAGGATGTCCGCGACGGGAACTTCCGCGACGCCGCCCTCGACGTGCAACCTGTAGCGATCCCCGAGAATCTCGTACCCGGTGACATTGAGCCGGGCGCCGCTGCGCAGAACTACGTAATCGGCGCGGGCCGGAACGCAGGAAGACAAAAGAAACAGGCCAGTCGCGACAGCGTATCTGGGAAAGTTCAGGCGCACCCGGGAAACTCCCGCAAGGCGAAACGTTCGATGGCCGCGGCAACGCCGTCATTGTCGTTCGTGTGGGTAACGTGCCAGCCACGCGTTTTCAGTTCGGGCACCGCGTTCTCCATCACCACCGGGATACCCGCAAAGGATAGCATCGCCTCATCGTTGTGATTGTCGCCGATGGCCAGGATTGCGTCTCTGGAAATGCCGCGCAGGGCGGCCCATTCGGCGAGCGCCGTGCCTTTGGAAACTTGCGGGTTGATTACGTCGATCATCGCAAAATCCTTGCTCGGATAGGTGGTCACCGCCAGCGCGAATTCGTCTGCAAATTGGACGCCGCGGAGGGCCTGCTCGGCTGCTCCGATGGGCCGCACGGCGCCGGAGAACATGACCTGGATCGGGTCTTCGGTCAGGCAGGTTTCAAGGGGTTTTGATTCACCCAAGAACGGCTTGTTCCACTTGTAGTAGGCGCCGCGGATGCCGTCGTTGATATCGATTTTTTCCATCATGACCTGGTTGGCGAGGGGACGATCGAAGACGACCGAGGCGGCGTCGCGCCAGGTTTGCGTTGCCTGCAGGACGCGGAGGGCTGTGTCGCGCGGCAAGAGATGGCACACCAGCGTCTCACCCTGTTTGGTGCGCACGAGCGCTCCGTTGTTGACGATCATGGTCAGCGGCGAATCGATCTGCAGGGCTACAGGCATCGCGAAGTCGTAGCGGCGGCCGGTTACGAGAGCGACTTCAATGCCGCGGCGGGTGGCTTCGGCGATGGCGGCGCGGTTGCGCTCGGAAACCGTGAAACGGCTGCTGAGGAGCGTGCCGTCAATATCGAGCGCGATGAGTTCGACGGGCATCCCTCCATTTTAGCCGATTCCGGTGCGCGTACCCGCGAAAACGCGTGTGTTAGAATTTTCGAATGTCCACCCACCGGTTGTATTACGACGATGCTTATCTGCAGAACTTTGATGCGCGGGTGTTGGAATGTTCGCCCGCCCTGCCGGTGCAGGGAGCTTCCGGCAGGCAGCCGGCCTGGGAGGTGCTGGTGGACCAGACCGCGTTTTATCCCTCGTCGGGAGGCCAGCCGAATGATTTGGGATTGCTGGGAGAAGCGGTGGTGCTGGATGTGCGCGATGAAGCGGGTGGGATTGTGCATCTTGTGGATCGAGAGATGCAGCCCGGGGGAGTGAAGGGATGCGTCAACTGGCCGCGGCGATTTGACCACATGCAGCAGCACACGGGCCAGCATCTGCTCTCGGCGATGTTTCAGGAGCGATTTGGATTGCCGACGGTGTCGTTTCACCTGGGCGGGGAGATTTGCACGATTGATCTGCACGGAGCCGAGCCTTCGAGGGATCAACTCGTCGGAACACAACGCGCGGCGAACAAGGTGATCTTTGAGGATCGTCCCGTCGGCGTCCGCTATGGCACGCGGGAAGATTTGGAACGGCTGGGCGCCCGAAAGCAGGTGGAGCGCGAGGGGCTTTTGCGGGCGATTGAGATTGAAAGCGCGGATTTGCAGCCCTGCGGGGGAACGCACGTGAAGTCCACGGGGCAAATCGGGATGATTCTGGTGCGGGGTTGCAGCAAGGTGCGGCAAGACTGGCGGGTGGAATTTGTGTGCGGAGGCCGCGCGGAACGGCTGGCCACGGAGGATTTCAAGCGTGAGCGGGCGCTGATGGGCTTGTTGGGTTGCGCGCTGGAGGAATTGCCGGTGGCCGCGGAAAGACTGGCGGCCGAGCGGGATGCAAATTTCAAGAGTCTTCGCGCGGCGTTCGAGCAATTGGCGTCACTATGGGCCGCGCAATTGACGGCAACCGCTCCTGTTGCGGCGAACGGGGTTCGCGTTGTATCGCTCGTCTTGCGCGGGGCGCATCCGGAGTTGTTGCTGCCGCTGGCCACGGAAATTGCGAAGAACGAGCGGACGGTGGCCCTGCTGGTATTGGAGGGGACCGGGCAGTTGGTGTTCGCGCAGCATCCGACTGCGGGGAAGGATCTTGGAGCGGTGCTGAAAAGCGTGCTGGCGGCATATCCGGGGAAGGGTGGCGGGAGCAAGGATTTTCTAAGGGCCAAGCTGGCTGAGCCGCGCACTTCCGCGGCTGTGCTGGAGCTTGCGAAAAGTCTGACTGCCGAGGGGAAAAGGGGGTTGGCGGTGTGAAAGACGAGGGCCCGTTACAAAAAAAGAAGGCCGGTCGCCTCGTCGAATCGTTCAGCGGCGGAAAAGCGCCCGACTCGGAAGGCGGCCGCTACAAGGGCAAGAGGGGCTGTGGCCTGGGCCACCTGAAGGTGGCCGCTACGCGACCAGTGAGCCGCGTCCTTTCATCCTCTCGGAAATTCAGGGCAATCATTCCATCGCCGCAACTTGATTAGCGCAATAGGGATTTGGATTTGAGGACGGTGAGGGCACGCTGGACGGGCGATTTCTGGTTGAGCCAGTGCTTTTCGGTTTCAAGGAGCACACGGCGTCCCAATGAGGCGAACAGGGCGCGGGTTGAGGCGGGTTTGGCGTTTGCGGTGCGAAGGAGATCGTGGAAAGCGGGGGGCTGCTGCGAACCAACGGCAAGGATGCCGAGGCCGTGGCCGTGTTCGAAGTTGAAGCTGGGAAAGTTTGGCGACAGCTCGGCCCAGAGTCGGTAAACGCCGAAGTCGCGTTGCGTTTCGACCGTATCGTGAAAAAGGACTACGGCGCGATCGCTCAGTTTGCGCCGCCAGGTTTCGAAGTCGGCCTTGACCGCGTCATAGGTGTGCAGGCCGTCGATGTGCAGCAGGTCGACGGAGGCGTCAGGGACGTTCGCCAAGGCCTGGTCGAAGGTCATGCGATACAAGACGGAAAAGGCCTCGTAGCGGCGATGGTATCTCTGTAAATCAAGAAAGACGGATTCCTTGTAATAGTTGGCATGGACGTCGCCAAGCCAGGTGTCCACGGCGTAGCAGCGAGTGGGGAGCTTCAGTTCCGCGACGGCCTGGCAGAATGCGCAATAGGAAACGCCGTGCTGAGTGCCGAGTTCCACCAGGGTGCGAGGACGCAGCATCTCGGTGAGCGCCATGGCGAAGGGCACATGCTCGGTCCAACTGGATTTTTTGTGCATTCGCTCGGGAAAACGGCAGAGAAGTTGCCAATCGAGAGGATTGAATTCGGCGCACATGGCTCAATACTACATGAGATGTATGTTCGTTGAGCCATGCGGGCTTTGAATTCGCAGGGACTTCGCAGCGAGGCGGGTCTCCTATCAGGCTGGGAAAAAATGCAGAGAACGCCTTCTTCAGGGGCTAGAGCCATTTATGCTAGTCGCTTTAGGCCGGGGCTGAAAGCCCCGGCCTGCTAAGGGAAAGACTTTTCCCGCAAACTGCTAGAAGAAGCGGCTGCGGACGCGATCGGGCAATTTGACCAGATCCACGATTGTGAGGAAATCGATGGTCTTGAACTCGCGATCGATGGCCGGCGGACCGCAGATGCGTCCGGAGATTTCAAGGTACGCGCGGAAGAGCCGCGGGGGGCGGGTGGATTCCACGGGAGTCCCGGTGGACTGGCAACTTTGACCCGGTTGGGGGTTGGTGCGCAACGGCGGTGCGATGAGGTACTTTTCTTTCAGCGAATCGTACATGGCTACGCCGTAGTTTTCATCCTGGGAGGTAATCGAGCTGCAGCCGATCAGGTAGCGGGACTCGTGGCGGGTGGCGTAGACCGCGATGCCCTTCCAGAGGGCGTGGAGAACCATGATGTTGCGGAAGTCCACGTGGACGCAGGCGCGGCCCAGTTCGAGCATTTCGCCGCGAAGCGGTTCGTAAACGGAAAAATCGAAGATCTGGTTGCCGTAATAGCCGAGGTTTTTGTGGGCGACTTCGCCGGTTTGCAGGCGATAGGTGCCGACGAGTTTGCCGGACTCGAGGTCCGTTACCATGAGGTGGTCGCAAAAATTGTCGAAGGGGTCGATATCGAGGCGCTCGCGCTCGGAAATGGCCAGGCCTTCGCCAAGCTCCTCATTGAAGACGGAGTAACGCAGGCGCTGGCAGGCGATGAGCTGTTCAGCCGTTTGTGCAAGGCTGACTCGGAACAGGGAAGTTTCGGTTAAGAGGGGATCGCTCGTTACCGTTTTCACAGTTGACCTCTGGCTGCTGTCAGTTTCACGTGGCCTAAGTTTCGGCAATGTTTCAACCACGTTATTTTCGCGTTCAGACTGTGGGGCGTTACGATACGCTTGCTTCTCCTCAAGCTGAGTTTACGCGCATAGAAACCTAAAGAAAAGTGCGAGGGAGCGAAGTGGGAAACAGGCTGTGGAATTCGCGCAGCCGCGCGCGGCGGACGGCTTGATCTGCAGACCGCAGGTGTCGGCGGAAAATAGTTTATAGCCATCCTGGTCATTCGCCGCATCCAACCGGCGCTCGGCAGTCACAGTGCTTGTCCAAAACAATCGGCAGGATTAGGATGAATCCCCCTGGGATGGCGGCTGAAAAGGGGCTTTGCGGCAGGGAGGTTTCCGTCGAGGCGCAAGCGGTCCGGGTGGCGCCAAACCTGGAAGGCTGGGCGCCAGCCCAAATCTGGGGCGGGTGCCGACAACCCGGGTCTCGGTCTTGTCAGGATCACCACAGGAAGCGCTCAGAGGGGAATTGAAAAAAACTCCGAATGATTGCTCTTAGATACGGGCATTCCATGCGCCCGTGAGCATAGCTTGGGACGATGCAATGCGTGTTGCTGGGGGGAGAACATGAACACGATCTCGAAATACAAATTTTGGATAGGCGGAGCGGTCGGCCTGGTGGTCATCGGAGTGGTGATAGGAGCCGTGCGACCTAAGCACGTGTCGGGAGCGATGGGTGCTCCAGCGGAGGTTGAGGTAGTACAGGTGGAGGAGAAGGATGTTCCGATTTATGGCGAGTGGATCGGGACGCTGGACGGGCTTACGAACGCTGATGTGCGAGCGCAGGTCACGGGCTACATCATGAAGCAGGCCTACCAGGAAGGCGCCTTCGTCAAGCAAGGGCAGTTGCTGTTTCAGATTGATCCGCGGCCATTTCAGGCGGCGCTGGACCAGGCGGAAGGGCAGTTGGCACAGGCCAAGGCGTTGCTTGCCAATGCCAAAGCGGTGCAGGGCCGAACGCAGCTCGACGTAGAGCGATACGGCCCGCTAGCCAAAGAGCAGGCAGCGAGTCAGCAGGATCTGGACAACGCGGTTCAGAATAATTTGGCCGCGAAAGCTACGGTGCAGACCGCCGAAGCGCAGATCAAGAGCAGCGAAGCGGCCGTCGAAACGGCGAGGATTAACCTCGATTTTACGCGGCTGATTGCCCCTATCGATGGCATTGCGGGGCAGGCGCAGCTTCAAGTGGGAGCGTTGGTGAATCTGAGCAGCGGACCGGTGACTTCCGTGTCCACCGTTGACCCGATCAAGGTTTATTTCACGGTCAGCGAGCCGCAGTATCTCGGGTGGAGAAAACGGTTTCCGACGGAAAGCAGCCGGCTGGAAGCGGACAAGAATTTGCGGTTGGAACTGATTTTGGCGGACGGTTCGGTCTATCCGCACACGGGCACGTTTTATTTTGCGGACCGGCAAGTGGATGTGGGGACGGGTGCGATACGGATCGCGGGGCTGTTCCAGAATCCGGGGAATATTTTGCGGCCCGGAGGATATGGCAAAGTTCGCGCGGTGATCCGGCTGCAGCAGAACGCGGTGGTGGTGCCGCAGCGTGCGGTTTCGGAGCTGCAGGGAGGTTACCAGGTTGCTGTCGTGGGGCCGGATAACAAGGTGAGTATTCGGACGGTCACGGTGGGTGACCGCGTGGGAAGCGACTGGGTGATTCCGGATGGGCTGAAACCCGGTGAAAAAGTGATCGCCGAAGGGATTCAGAAGGTGCGGGCCGGCGCGCAGGTGAATCCCAAGCCCTTTAGCCCACAGCAAGCAAAGGGAAAATAAGCCATGTCAAAATTTTTCATCAATCGACCCATCGTCGCCATAGTGATTTCCATTGTCATGGTGCTTGTCGGCTCCCTGACGATCCTGGCCCTGCCGGTAGCTCAGTTTCCGAATATCGCGCCGCCGGAGATTCAAATTCTCGCCACCTACGTCGGCGCCGATGCGCAAACCCTGGAACAAGCTGTGGCCACGCCTCTCGAGCAGCAAATGAGCGGCGTAGACAACATGAACTACATGTATTCGCTGAATACTACCGGAAACTCGACGACGACCTTGATCGTCGATTTCGACGCGAAGACCGACCCCAACAACGATTTCATTCTCGCGCAATCTCGCGAGACGCAGGCCGCCTCGCAGCTTCCCGTGGACGTTAACAATTATGGAATCACGGTGCGCAAATCCCCCACCGCGCCCTTGATATTGTTCGACCTCTACTCTCCCCACGGAACTTATGACGCCACGTTTCTGGCCAACTACGCCTACATCAATCTCGTCGATCCCCTGCTCCGCTCATACGGTATCGGTATCGTCAATGTGTTTGGCGCCGGGCAATACGCAATGCGTATGTGGGTGAAACCCGACCAATTAGCGAAGCTCGGGGTTACGGTCCCAGAGATCATCAGCGCCGTTCAGGCGCAAAACACTGTCAATCCGGCCGGAAAAGCGGGCGGCGAGCCTGCTCCGAAGGGCACGGAATTTACCTATGCGGTTCTCGCGCAGAGCCGGCTAGTGTCGCCGGAAGAATTCGGACGAATCGTGGTACGTGAGAACCCGGATGGCGGTATCGTTCGTGTCCGTGATGTGGCTCGCATCGAGTTGGGATCACAGGACTACAGCATCGCCGGGCGCTACAATGGCAAGCCCAGCGCCTGCCTTGCACTCTATCAGATTCCTGGCTCGAACGCGGTTCAGGCTGCGGCCGCGGCGAACAAGCTAATGAGCCAGATGAAGCAGCGCTTTCCAGACGACCTGGACTATGTCGTTGCCCTAGACACTACGCGGGCCGTCACCGAAGGCATTAAGGAGATTGTGATCACCCTGTTGATCGCACTGGCTCTGGTCATCCTTGTGGTCTATATCTTTTTACAGGGCTGGCGCGCCACGCTGATTCCACTTCTTGCCGTGCCCGTATCGCTGATAGGCACGTTCATACTTTTCCCGGTGTTTGGTTTTTCGATCAACACTCTTTCCCTCTTCGGCCTGGTGCTGGCGATCGGCCTGGTGGTCGACGACGCCATCGTGGTGGTGGAGGGTGTGGAACGCCACATCGAAGAGGGCATGACGCCGAAGGACGCGGCGTTAAAAGCGATGGAGGAGCTCTCCGGCCCAGTGGTTGGAATCGCGCTAGTGCTCTCAGCCGTATTCGTGCCGACGGCGTTCATTCCCGGAATCACCGGCAAGCTCTATCAACAATTTGCCGTCACCATTGCGATCTCCGTTTTGCTTTCCGCCTTCAACGCGCTCACTCTCAGTCCGGCGCTGGCGGCGCTACTGCTCAAGCCAAAGAAAGAGAGCGGCGGATTGCTGCGAAAATTCTTCGACTGGTTCAACCGGGTTTTTGATCGCGCCACCGAGGGTTACGTAGGCTGGAGCGCCGTCCTGGTGAAGAAAACCGCGGTAGTCGTCGTGCTGCTGGTTGTTTTTGTCGCGGCAGGCGGCTTTTTCGCCAACCGCGTCCCAACGAGTTTCCTTCCCGACGAAGACCAGGGCTACGCCTACGTTAGCATGCAACTTCCGAATGGCGCTTCGCTCGAGCGCACGAATGCTGTCGTCGAGCAAGTTGAAAAAGTCATCATGAATACGCCGGGTGTTGCGCAGTCCACCTGCTTTGTCGGATTCAGCTTGCTGAGCTTTGCACGCACCACTTACAACGCGACGTTCTTCGTGAACTTCAAGCTCTGGGATGAGCGCAAGACGCGTGAAGAGCAGTTTCAAACCCTTAAGGCGCATCTGAATCAGCAGTTGAGCAAGCTGCCGGGTGCCGTGGCGTTCGGGTTTTCTCCGCCGGCGATTCCGGGTGTCGGAACCGCCGGCGGCTTTACGTTCATGCTGGAAGACCGTTCGGGCAGTGATATTCAGTTCCTCACGAAAAACCTGGCCGCCTTTATGGAAGCTGCCCGAAAGCGGCCTGAAATCGCCAGCCTGAGCACGACTTTCTTGCCCAGCGTGCCCCAGCAATTTGTCGATGTGGACCGCGACAAAGTCTTGAAGCAAGGCGTGAACCTTAGCGATGTGTACAAGACCATCCAGGCCTTCATGGGCGGCTATTTCATCAACTATTTCAATCGCTTCGGCCGCCAGTGGCAGGTGTACATTGAAGCGGAAGGCGAAGATCGCGCGAAGGCGGAGAACGTCGGCCAATTCTACGTTCGCAACAACAAAGGGCAAAATGTTCCGCTCTCGACGTTGGTCGCTATGAAACCTCGCCTCGGCCCGGAATTTCTGCTTCGCTTCAACGAGTACCGTTCTGCGCAGCTTAATGGCAGCGCCGCGCCTGGTTATAGCGCAGATCAAGCCACTGCGGCGCTGGAAGAAGTCTTCAAGCAGACCATGCCGCGCGAAATGGGTTTCGACTACTCAGGGATGTCGTTTCAGGAACAAAAAGCCCGCGAAGGCGTGCCAGCCTCGGTGATTTTCGGACTTTCCCTTTTGTTCGTTTTCCTGATCTTGGCGGCGCTCTATGAAAGTTGGTCGTTGCCGTTTAGCGTTCTGCTTAGCACGCCAGTAGCGATTTTCGGCGCCTTCGCCATTTTGTTCCTGCGCCGCTTCTTGCAGAGCGTATTTCTGCCGCCATACCTGGTGCAGATGGAGAGCGATGTCTATTCGCAAATTGGGCTGGTCATGCTCATCGGCCTGGCTGCCAAGAATGCGATTTTGATCGTCGAGTTTGCAAAGGACCAGTTCGAAAAGGGCAAGCCACTGGCGGATGCCGCGCTGGAAGGTGCAAGGCTGCGTCTCCGGCCGATCTTGATGACGTCCTTCGCGTTCATCTTGGGTTGCGTGCCGCTGTGGACAGCGAGCGGCGCCGGCTCCGTTGCCCGGCAAATCATGGGTACCACCGTTATCGGCGGGATGGCGGCCGCGAGCGCGCTTGGAATTTTCTTTATTCCGGCGATCTTCTACTTTGTTGAGAAATGGTCGGGTGCCGACAAGGAGCGAGCCGCGGGAAGTTTGCCGGCGGAGCCTGCCCCGGCGCCGGGAGACTGAGATGGAATTCGCCAGGTACAGCACGGGAAAAATGTCAGAGAGGCATATGAAGAAGCTGGCGCCAGTTGTGTTGGCCATTTTGGTTTCGGGTTTTGTGGCTGGCTGCAAGGTCGGGCCGAATTATCGCCGGCCGGCGGTGCAGACTCCCACGGAGTACCGGGAAGGGAAGGACGGCCCACAGACACAGGTTCAGCCGCAGGTGGCGTCCTACGCGGATTTGCCCTGGTGGCAAGTTTTCCAGGATCCGACACTGCAAGAGCTTATCCGGACGGCGCTGAAGCAGAATTACGATCTGCAACTGGCGACGGAGCGGATCAACGCGGGGCGAGCGCAGGTTCAGATAACGCGCTCCAATCTGTTTCCCCAGGTGTCGGGCAACGGCGATTTCAGCGGCGGGAAGGAACACAACTTCCAGACCAAATTCAATTTTTTGACGCTTACGGGCGATGCCGCGTTTCAGCTGGACTTCTTTGGCAAGCTGCGGCGGGCAACCGAAGCGTCGCGTGCGGAACTGCTGGCGACCGAGGATGCGCGGCAGACGGTGATACTCACGCTGGTGAGCGACGTGGCGAGCGATTATTTCCAGCTGCTGCAGCTGGACCTGCAACTCCAGATCACAAAGGACACCGTGAGTACGCAGGAAGATTCAGTGAAGCTGACCAATCTGCGCATGGAACACGGCGTCGCTACAAAGCTGGATGTTTTGCAGGCACAACAAGTCTTGGATACGGCGAATGCCAGTATCCCTGACCTGGAGCGGCAGATCGCGCAGGAAGAAAACGCCATCAGCATCCTGCTCGGCGACTATCCGCAGGGCGTGCCGCGGGGCCGGACTCTGGTTGAGCAGGTGCTTCCTCCCGATGTGCCGCCCGGCTTGCCATCCGCGCTGCTGGAGCGGCGACCCGACATTCGCGAGGCCGAGCAAGTCCTGGTGGCGGCGAACGCTGAAATCGGAGTGGCCAAGGCGCAGTTTTTTCCGCAAATCGCCCTGACCGGATCAGGCGGCGGTGCATTTGGGAGAAGCAGCGCATTTTCCGGGCTGATGAGTTCGCAACTGGGGATCTGGTCCTACGGCGCGCAGGTGAGCCAGCCGATTTTCACAGGTGGAGCGCTACGCGGGAATTTGCGACTGGCCGAATCGCAGCATAAGCAAGCGCTGATCTCTTACCGGCAAGCGATTCAGCAGGCGTTTGGAGACGTCTCCGATGCGCTGATCGCATATCAGAAAAACCATGAGGTACGGTTACGCCAGGAGCAGAGTGTGGCGGACTTGCAGGAGTCCGTTCGCCTGTCCATCATGCGTTACCGGGGAGGTACCACGACCTATCTGGAAGTGCTTGACGGTCAACGGTCGCTTTTCTCGGCCGAACTGGTGCTGGCCCAGGCACGCGGCACGGAATATCAGAGCTTGGTGCAGCTCTATAGGGCGCTGGGCGGCGGCTGGCAGGAACGGTAGCGCGTTGCGCTCGGCGGCTTCTGAACCACTCTCCGCCAGGAGAGCGGGCGCGCTGTTCGCGCTTTAGATCCGCTGACCATCACGGCGACGGGTGGCGCCTCGACCCATCGGGCGAATGGGACGCTGGTGGTGAGCGGGGACTTCTCCATTAGCGACGCCCCTGCCCGCCCGACTGTTTTGCGCGGATCCAGCGGGCACTATACGTCGGTATCGTGGCGGGCAGCGAATTTGCGGGCGCGGTTAACCTGAGTGTCAGCAGACTGCCGCCGCGCACCAACGCCAGCTTCAACCCCGTTTCGATCACCGGATCGGGCTCCTCAACGCTGACCGTAAGCGCCACCCGCAAGGCGCCGGCCAGGGCGTTCACGCTGACCGTTACGACGAGCAGTGGCGGCGCGACGCACAGCCAACAGGTAACGCTAACCCTTCGCTAGCGCAACACAGTAGAATGTCGGCCAACGGCGCTGCGGTCCCCACTCCGTGGATGGCTTGCCGCGAACGATCCGAGGGGGTCCTTATGCCTGTTTCGCGCAGAAAGATTCTTCAACAAATCGGCGTTGGCGCGGCTGTAGGCGCCGCCCTTCCGGCGCTTCGCGGCTTTGCGCTGAATTCGACGGGCGAGGGGACGCGGGAGAGCTTTGTCCGCGCGGATCAGCCGGCCAGATTGGCGACGGCAGCCGATCCGGTGCTCCTCTATCGCAACGAAAATCCCTATGGACCTTCGGAGAAGGTTCTGGGGGTGCTGCGCGAGTCGGTAGCGGGCGGCAATCGCTATCCGCGGACGGAATATGACACGCTTATCGGGAAGCTGGCCGTGCTGCACAATGTGAAGCCCGAGCAAATCGTGCTGGGCTGCGGGTCCGGAGAGATTCTGGGCATGGCTGCGCTTTCGTTTCTGAAGCCGGGGAAGAAACTGGTGCAGGCTGCGCCGACTTTTCCCTCGCTGGGGAAATTCGCTCAGGCGGCGGGTGTTGAAGTCGTCAGCATTCCGCTGAACAAACGCTACGAGCACGATCTTTGGGCGATGCTGGATGCCGCGCGTGCTGCCACAGGGCTTGTTTATATTGTGAACCCGAACAATCCCACAGGGACCATCACGCCGCGGACGGACATCGAAGCATTCATCGGCAAATTGCCCTCCGATGTGACCGTGTTGATTGACGAGGCGTATCATCACTTTGTTGCGCCGAATACGGCTTACGAATCGTTTCTCGACCGGCATTTTGCCGATCCCCGGGTCATCGTCTCGCGCACGTTTTCGAAGATTTATGGTCTTGCCGGCATGCGAATTGGATACGCGGTCGCAACGCCGGAAATCGCCAAGCGTCTTCCCGCGGGGTTTCCCAACTGGAGCGTCAGCGTGGTTTCTGCTCGGGCCGCTTCGGCAGCGCTCGACGACGTGGACTATGTGCGGCTCGGCATCAAGAGAAATACGGACGACCGGCAGGAGTTCATGAACCAGGTGAACGCGAGGATGCTTCGCGCGATTGATTCGCAGGCGAATTTTGTGATGGTGAATCCGATGCGTCCACCCGACGAAGTGATCGAACACCTGAAGAAAAATCACATCCTGATTGGCCCGAAGTATCCGGTGCTCGACAAATACATCCGCGTATCGCTCGGCACTCCTGCCGAAATGCCGGCCTTCTGGCGCGCCTGGGACCTGATGCCGGCCACCGACAAGATGGCGATGTAATAGAACCGATACATCAAATTGATTTGGAAAATAGTTGTGGGCACTTTCCCGCGACACTCCTCGTCGTGTCCTCCCGCTTCCCTCACGCTTCTTTTGTAGAAATTCGCCTGAAGGTCCCAAAAAGCCCTCTTGGTGGCGTAAGGGGACTTGATCGTTTGATGTAGTGTAATCCTTCTTTCGCGGTCGATCCTCACCGACAGGTATATGTGAAACGGGCTGCTTTTCCTTTGGCATCCGCGGCAAGCATCAGGTAGCGACAAACAGCGTTTTATAAGGGAATTTGGTGGACGAGACCGGGATCGAACCGGCGACCTCATCGTTGCGAACGATGCGCTCTCCCAGCTGAGCTACTCGCCCACGAGTAGCGACCTTCAAAATATTAGCAGAGGTTTGCGGCGAATCCAAACAGCGTTGGAATTTATCTTGTAAACCAGGTTCGCATGACGGAAGAGTGTCCTCAAGGGTTAACGCCTGTTTTTTTGCCCCAGATGTCGGATGGAAAGCTCCGACCCCTCAAGAACCATTCATGAACTGGATTCTATGGCTGGTCGTGGCCTGAGCCGTTGCGCTGGGCTACAACCTTGCGGGCGTTTTCATAGAGCGCGCGGGCCTGGGGAATGGAGTCCACCGCCTTTTGCACTTGCGGGTCGGCGGCGAGCAGGACTTTGTCGCCTTCCTGGGTGCCGTAAGCGGACATGAAGACTTCCTGCTTGATCTTGCGCTTGATCCAGTCGAGGTTGTCGGCGAACTCGACTTCTGTGTATTTCACGTTGTGCTTCAGAAGATAGTTGCGGAATTCGTGGAGGACGTTGTCGTCCACTTCGAAGCTGTGGGTGATGCTGGGTTTGGTGCCGAGGTAGTAGCGGGTGAAGCCGGCGACACCCTGCTCGGCAGGGTAGAGCACATCAGCGCGGAACAGCGTCTCCTGGAACTTATCGTATTTGGGCGAGGGAACGATGATATCCGGCGTGATGCCGCCGCCACCGGTAACCTGGCGCCCGCTGTCTGTTTGGCGGATTTCTGTCGGGTGGTCGGGAACCTTGCGCTCGTAGTGATATTCGTAAAGGGAGATGGATTTGTAGTCGCGCTGGATGAGGCGGCCGCTGGGGGTGTAGTAACGCGCGGTGGTGAGGGCCAGACCGGTGTTTTCAGAGAGAGGCTGCACGGTCTGCACGAGGCCTTTACCGAAGGTGGTTTCGCCGACGACGAGGCCGCGATCGTGATCCTGAATGGCTCCGGAAACGATTTCCGCGGCGGAGGCGGAGTTGTTGTTGACCAGGACGACCAAAGGCACGTTCATGCCCTGATTGCCGCGCACGGCGTAGAAGCGGCGCTCTGGGGCGCTGCGGCCGTGGTAGGAAACGATGAGCTGGCCTTTTTCAAGGAACATGTCGCCGACGGCGACGGCTTCGTTGAGCAGGCCGCCAGGATTGCCGCGGAGATCGAGGACCAGGCCGTCGAGCGAACTGGCGCCAAGCTGCTTCAGGGCGTCGGCAATTTCGCGGTCGGTGGTTTCGTTGAACTGGTTCAAGCGCATGTAACCGATGCCGGGTTTCAGCATGGTGACGATGTCCACGGAGTGGCGGGGAATTTCGTCGCGCGTTACGGTGAAGACGAGCGGGTCGGTGAAGCCTTCGCGCGTTACGGTGATTTTGACTACAGTGCCCTTGGGGCCTTTGAGTAGGTCGGCGACTTCGCTGGTGGTCAGGCCGTCGGTGGACTTGTCGTCAACCTTGGCGATGATGTCGCCCGGCCGCAAGCCGGCGTTATAGGCGGGCGCGCCAACATAGGGGGACATGACCACCGTGTGGTTCTCGCGAGGAGCGACGACCATGCCTACGCCGTAATACTTGCCGCGCTGATCTTCGCGCAGCAGGGCAAATTGACGGGCGTCAAAGAAATTCGAGTGGGGATCGAGCATCCGCAGCATGCCGGGGATCGCGCCCTGATAGACAGCCTTGTCGGCGTCCACGGGTTCGGCATAGTTGGCTTGGACGACGGAGAGCACACTCGTGAAGTCGCGGACGGCGGTTTGGTAATCGTCCGTGGTTGCCGTGGTGGCGCGGACCGAGGGGCCGTATATGCCCCCAAGGACTCCAGAGATGAGCAGGACTACAACTACCAGGATCAGACCCCGACGTTCTGGATTCATGGATACCTCGCAGTTAGCGTAAACCGCAGTATAACATGCAAAGTCGAACTCTCGTTTGACACGATTGGCTGCCCTTTCTATGATGCAAGCAGGGCGTTTTACGGCGCTTTTTACTTATGCTCAGCGTTCCACACATGATCGTGGTCTTTCTGGTGGTACTGGTGGTGTTTGGCCCCCAGAAACTGCCGGAATTGGCCAAGACCCTGGGAAAATTGATGGCGGAATTCCGCAAGGCGTCCACGGATTTCAAGGGCGCGTTTGAAGAGGAGATGCGGGATTTGGAGCGCCAGGCGCGGATTGCTGAACTGCGGAAGAAGACTGCGGAGGCGGAGACTGCTGAAGCCAAGGCGAAGGGTCTGGAATCACCTGCTGAGTCGAGCGCGACCTCTGGCACGGAAACCCTCCCGGAAGCGGCTGCGGATTATCCGGCTGGGGACGGACCCGTGGTAACGCCGGTGGCCGAAGCCATCCCCCGATTAGACGCGCCAGACGGAGAAAACGTAGCCCCGGCTGCAGAATCCAAGGCGGAAAGCAGCGCGACCGAACCTCCCCCTTCCCATGACCAACAGCAGCCAGCCTGACAATTCCATCGCGGCACGACTGGAAGAGAGCGGCGGCCAGATGACGTTTTTTGAGCATCTGTCCGAACTGCGGAAGCGGATTATCAATTCGCTGTACGCGATCGGGGCCGGGGCGTTCATAGGCGTTTATCTTTCGAAGTATTTCATCAAATGGATTACCGACCCGATCATCAAGGCCCTGACCGATGCCAAGCTGAATCCGCATCTGTTCTACACGCACCCTGCCGGCTATCTGAACACCTACATCACACTGGGGGTTTATCTGGGGATTGTGCTGGCGTCTCCGGTGGTGCTTTACCAGATATGGCTGTTTGTGGCGCCGGCGCTTTACAAGCACGAGCGCAGCGCGGTGACTGGATTCCTGTTTTTTACAGTGCTGCTGTTTCTGTTGGGGATTGCGTTCGGGTATTTCGTCACGCTGCCGTACATCCTGCGATTTCTGGTGAGTTTTCAGGGGACCGCCGGGCCCATATCGCCGATGATTACGGTGAACGAATATTTCGACCTGGTATTGCTGATTCTGTTGAGTCTTGGCATCGTGTTTGAATTGCCGATTCTGATATTCTTCCTCACCCTTTTCGGCATCGTGACCCCGGGATTTCTTTGGAGGAATTTTCGCTATGCCATCCTGGTAATTGCGGTGGTAGCGGCGATCGTTACGCCGACGCCGGATGCCATGACGATGCTGGTGTTCATGATGCCGATGGTGGCTTTGTATTTCGTGGGCATCGCGGTTTCCGCCATTGTGGTGCGGAACAAGAGGAAGCGCCTGGAAGCGGAAAGCGCGGGGACGGCTGGATGAGCGTTTGGCGAAGCGCGTCGAGCGTACTGCTGCTCTCCGTAGTGTTGGCTTCGTGCTTGGCACTTGGGTGCAAACCGGGGGAGACCGCTCGGACAAATGGTGGAAGTACTGGCACCGCGGGGCAGCCTCCGTTCATGAGCGCTGTGGCTGGCCCACCTCCGAAGCCTGCGGATGAGGCGCCACCTGCGGAAAAAACGGGCGGGTTCGATGGGAAACGCGCTTATGAGCAGGTGGTGAGGCAGTTGATCTACGGACCGCGCCCGGCAGGTTCGCCGGCGCTGGTGAAGCTGCAGGATTATCTCGAATCGGAATTGAAGTCGTACGGGTGCGCGGTGGAGACGGATTCTTTTTCGGCGGACAGCCCGGCTGGCCGCCTGCCGATGAAAAACATTTTGGTGAAGATTCCGGGGCAGAAGCCGGGAATTATTCTTTTGGGAACGCATTACGATACGAAGCGGCTGGAGAATTTTGTCGGTGCGGATGATGCGGGGTCGTCCACGGGCGTGATGCTGGAAATTGCGCGGTTACTTTGCGCGCAAAAGCAGCCGGGGAAGTACGGGGCGTGGATTGCTTTTTTTGACGGTGAAGAGGCGGTTAATCGGGAGTGGGTTGACCCGGACAACCGTTATGGCAGTCGGGAGATGGCGGCGAAACTCGCGGTCGATGGGGATCTGGCAAAAATTAAGGCGTTTATCCTGGCGGACATCGTGGGCGGACGGAACCCGCATTTCAAGCGCGACGGCGAGTCTACGAAATGGCTGAAGGATTTGGTGTGGAGCGTGGCCGAGCGGTTGGGGTACGGAAACGTGTTTGTGAAAGAAGCGACGAATTTTGGCGGGGACGATCACTATTCGTTCACGGCGCGGCATGTGCCGTCGGTGGATATCATGGATCTCGATGCGCAGAACGACGTGCCGTACTGGCATACGTCTGAGGACACAATTGATAAAATCAGCCCGAAGACGCTGGCGATTGTGGGGCACACCATCCTTGAATCCGTTAAGGAATTGCAGAAGAAATAAGCCGCAGCTCAGGCCTCTCAGCCTGCTCGTGCCTGCCTCGGCGAGCAGGGCCTGAGGGCTTTCAGCGCCAGGATGCGATTCTGCCAGGGTGGGGGAATGCCGCACCGTTCAAGGGCTGAGGTACAGGTTTGCGCTACTGGTCGTAGTTGAACGATTTGTTTGGGTACGGCGGCGGTGCCGGAACCGGGCGCGGGTCTTTCTGGATTTCCGCTTGCAGATATTTGATGGCGGCGTCGAGTTGCGCGTCGCTACCGGCGAACGTGGCGTGTGGCAAGTTGTCCACGACTACATCGGGATCTACGCCGTGGCCTTCGATGAGCCATTTGCCTTCGGGGCCGTAGACGCCGGTTTCGGCGGCTGAGGCTATACCCTGATCCGCGAGAAAGTTGCTGAACGAGAGCCAGACTTCGCCGCCCCAGGTGCGCGTGCCGATAATTTTGCCGAGATTCAGGCGGCGGATGCCTTCGCTGAAGGCTTCGCCGTCTGAGGCGGTGTTCTGGTCGCAAAGAACGACGATGTGGCCGCGAAACGCGTACTGCATGTTCCAGACGGGATTGCCGATGCGCGGCTGCCAGTAGAACCAGGCCTTGCGGAGAAGTTTGGCGAGAATCCAGGAATCGATGTTGCCGCCGTTGTTGTGGCGGACGTCGATGATCAAGCCCTGGCGGTCAAACACGGGATAAAAATCACGGGCCCATTCCGCGATGTCTTCCGAGCCCATGGCGCGAAGGTGGACGTAGCCGATGTGATTTTGGGAATCGGCTTCGACCTTGCGCCTGCGGGAATATTCCCATTCGGCGTAGCGTAGATTGCGTTCGTCGCGTTCGGAGATGGGAGTGACCAGGACGTCGCGCAACTGGCCCGCGGTGGATTTCACATGCAGGAGGACTTTGCGGGCCGCTTTGCCGCGAAGAAGCACCCGTTCATCGGAAACGCTGAGGACGTCGGTGCCGTCGATGCTCTGGATGATTTCGCCTTCCTGAACGAGGGAGTCCGGGCGGGCGAAGGGCGGCGCCTGGTCCGGAAGTTCCGGATCGTGGAGGTAGATGTGTTCGACGACGTCGCCGCCAGCTTTTTCATCGCGGCGGAGCGTGGCGCCGAGGGTCGCGATATCTACCTGATCGCCCGGCTCGCGCGCGTCTCCGCCCACGACGAAGATGTGCAGCGCGGAAAGTTCGCCGACCATCTGAGCGAGTAAATCGTTGAGTTCTTCGCGGTCGGCCACGCGATCCACCAGCGTCATGTAGCGGTCGCGCACCTCGGGCCAGTTTACTCCATGCATATTGCGGTCATAAAAATAGTCGCGCTCCAGGCGCCAGGCATCGAGGAACATTCCACGGAACTCGGCGCGCGGATTGGTGAGAATGGTCCAGCGGGCCATGTCTATCTTGGCCTTGCCGTAGGCTTTCGAATCGGAAAGAGTGGAGGGCTTGGCGTCGGAGTCGAAGACCAGAAAATCATGCTCTTTCCAGAGCAGAATTTTCTTCCGGTCACCGGAAATTTCGTAGGCTTTGACGTCGGCGAGGATAGTTTCTGGCGCATCGCCTTTGTTGGCGATTTCCACACACTGTAAGGAGTGTTTAGGCGGGGCCGCTTCGTCACGATCCAGCCAGCAAAGACGCTTGTCGGTGGCTTCGAGGCCGGCGTAGTTTCCCGCAGGAACCGGCACTTCGTTCAGTCGCGCGGCAATACCCGTGAAATCAATGTTCACGGCGGGCGGGGCTTTTTTGTCTTCGGCGGGCTTTTTTTCGTCGTTTGCTTTTTTCTCGTCGGAGTCTTTCTTGCCCTTTGCGTCTTGCTTCTCGTCATCTTTCGCGGTTTTCTTTTCCTCGGCTTTTTCCGGTTTGTCGGGATGCAGTTCATCGACGGGCGCAAACGGGGAACGCAGCCCGGGCGTCAGGGCTAGTTCGTAGACCTTCATGGAGCGATCGAAGAACGGATCGGGCTGGCGGGAGCCCCAGGGCCCGCGAACCGCGGTCTTCAACATCCGATCGGAAAGAAAATAGAGCCATTTGCCGTCGGAGCTCCAGGCGGGGTTGCTGCTGTTGTAGCGGTCGGAAGTGAGCACCTGAATTGCGCCGGTCGTTGCGTTGAGCACTTTGATTTGGGAAAACGTGTTGTTGGAGGTCTCGACATAGGCGAGCCACTGGCTGTCTGCCGACCAGGCGAGGTCGGAAAAATCGTCGTTCATGGATTGCGCGATCAGCTTGTCGGCTTTCGATTTCAGATCGAGGAGCCAGAGTTGCTGATCCTTGTTGCGATGCGCGAACCAGTGTCCATCGGGCGAAGGCACGCCGTCCCAGCGGAGGACTTTGGCGTCTTTGGTGAGCTGCTCTGGTTTGCCAACGCCATTGGCGGGGTATTTCCAGAATTCGGTTTCGCCGCTCGCGGTGGAGATGGCGATGATGGATTTTCCGTCAGGGGCGTAACGGGCTTCACGGAAGCGAATTGAGGAATCGCCCGCCACTTTTACGATGCGGCCGCTGGTTGCCGCGGGCAGGGTGAAGACTTCTCCGCGCGCGGTGAAGACGGCGGCCGTGCCATCCGGCGCGATGTGAGCCATGGTGAGGAATTCGAGCGGCTTCTTGACCCAGTGGTCGCGAAGCTGGTCAAAATCGGAGACGAGCGTGACGGGGATGATCGCGTCCTGATTGGTGTTGAGGTCGAGCAGCCAGAGGTCGGCGCCGCACTGGTAGGCAAGCTTTCCCTCGGAGAGGGAAGCGGACTGCACGTCAAAGCCGCGATGGTGGGTGTGCTGCTTCACGTCGCGCCCCTGTGGGTCCATGGAAAACACGTTCATGGTGCCGTCGCGGTCGGTGAGGAAATAGACGCGACCGTTCCAGAACATCGGATTGTGCGAGGTTCCGGCGTAGTCGGAGGTGAGGGGCACGGCTTCGGACCCGGAATCGTAACGCCAGATGTTTTCGGCGGTTCCGCCCTGGTAGCGCTTCGTCGAGCTTCCTTGCCAGGGGAGTCGTGTGAAGAAAAGAGATTTCCCGTCAGGTGTGAATGCTCCTTCAGAAGACTGTGAGAGTGGAAAGATTTCGCGCCGGCCCTCGGCATCCACGGCAACCAGCTTTGGGTCGGGAAGGTTTGAGTAGCGGCGGGTGCGGAAGAGGACGCGGCCGTCGGGGGTCCAGCCGGCGACGACCGAACCGGCGTCCCAGGTGCGGCGCTGGGGCAGGCCGCCATCCACCGGCATGGTGTAGACGTCGAGGGGACCCTCATAGTCGGCGCTGTAGGCGACGGTTTTTCCGTCGGGAGAGATGGCCGCGTGGACTTCCTGCCCCGGGCTTGAAGTGAGCCGGCGTGCCAGGCCGCCTTTGGTGCTGACGGACCACAAATCGCCCTCCGCCGTGAAGATCACCGTGTCGCCGTGGATGGCAGGGAAGCGATAGTAGCCGGGACGCGCGGGAGATGCGTTGTCGGCGCTCAGTGGCAGGCCGAGCGGAAGCGCGGCGGCAGATAAAAGAATCAGGGTACGGCACAGCTTCAGACTGAACAGATGCATGTCGGAGGCGACTCCTGTTGTGCCGAGCGCCATGATGTGGATGGGAACCTGGCGACTGGGCGGTGAGAATGGAGCGACTGGAAACCGTCGGAAGTCCCGGGCGATTTCCGGCGGCAAAGAGTATACAACGCGCGAGAGGACGTCGAGCAAGTTTGGTGAACTCCGCGCTTGTGCTACATTGAAATTACTCGCGCACAGACATGAATTCCGCAAAGACAAAGGCCATTGAAGTTCGCGCCGCCAGCGGCAACTATTCCGTGGTGTGCAGGCGCGGGGCGATGGCGCAGGCGCAGAAGGCGATTGCGCGCTTGGGGAAGTTTTCGAGCGTGCACATTTTGTCATCGCCATTGGTGTGGAATGCGCTGGAAAAGAAAATTCGGGGCGGCATCCCCGCGCGGCTCGCGCCGAACGTGCACTTGTTTGATGATGCGGAATCTGAGAAAAATCTGCAGTCCGTCGAAGGACTGACGCAATCGCTGGTGGGAGCGGGAGCAGACCGCGGGGCATTGGTGGTGGCCATTGGCGGCGGCGTGGTGGGAGATGTCGGCGGATTTGTAGCGGCATCGTACCTGCGCGGGGTCTCCTTGGTGCATGTGCCGACGACGCTGGTAGCGCAAGTGGACAGCGCGCTCGGCGGAAAGACCGGGGTGAACCTGCCGGAAGGGAAGAATCTTGTGGGAGCGTTCTATCCGCCGCGACTGGTGCTGGCCGATCCTGAGCTTTTAACGACCCTGCCGGAACGCGAATTTCGCGGCGGCTTGGCGGAAGTGATCAAGTATGGCGTGATCGCGGATGCTAAGCTTTTCCTGTTTCTGGAGAAACAGATGGATGCCGTCTTGCGCCGCGACGCGGGCGCGCTGGAGCACGTAATCCGGCGTTCGATCGCGATCAAGGCGCAGGTGGTAAGCAAAGACGAGAAGGAATCGGGGTTAAGGGAAATCTTGAACTTCGGGCACACGTTTGGGCATGCGCTGGAGTCGGTGACGCGCTACAGCCGCTTCCAGCATGGCGAAGCCGTGGCCTGGGGGATGATGTGCGCGGCGCTGCTGGGGCATGAAGTTGCGGGGACGCCAGCGGACGTGGTGTCGCGAATCGTTGCGCTGGTGCGCAGAATGGGGCCGCTGCCGCCGTGGCCGGACGTCAAGCCGGCTGTGCTGGTCTCCGCCATGCGTTCGGATAAGAAAGTGCGCAATAGGAAGCTGCGTTTTGTGCTGGCGAAGAAACTGGGCCAAGCCCGCACGTTTGATGACGTGCCGGAAAAAACAGTCGAGTGCATTCTGCGTTGCGCGCCGCAGGTGTTTGTAAAGCCGGTGGAAACGCTTGGAAAGTGCAATGACTGAGGCCGGAATACTGCCGAAGGGCACGCAACCTGAAGGCGCTGGGAGCGAGCAGGACGCTTCACGAAAGGTGCGCGAGATGTTTACGCGCATCGCGCCGCGCTACGACCTGCTGAATCACCTGCTGTCCGTGCAAATGGACAAGCGCTGGAGGGCGCGCACGGCGAGGGAACTCCGCCCGATTCTTGAGCGAACCGATGCGCAGGTGCTGGATCTCTGCTGCGGCACCGGCGACCTGGCATTTTCGCTCGCTCGGAATGGCAAGGCAAAGATTATCGGCGCGGATTTTTCGCACACTATGCTGGTGCGGGCGAGAGGGAAAGCCGTTGCGGAGGCGAACGGCTCGGCGCCGGTGCCGTTCTTTGAGGCGGATGCGTTGCACTTGCCGTTTGCCAATGCTTCGTTCGACTTGGTAACCGCGGCGTTTGGATTCCGGAATCTTGCGAACTATGAGGCGGGATTGCAGGAAATCCTGCGCGTGCTCAAGCCGGGCGGAACTATAGCCATTCTGGAATTTACCGAGCCTGCCCCCGGTTTCATTGGCGACGCTTACCGGTTTTATTGCCAAAAGGTTTTGCCAAAAATTGGCGGCCTAATTTCCGGAGACGCGGCCGCCTACGCCTACTTGCCCAAGTCTGTCGCCCGCTTTTTCCACCCCCACGAACTGGCCGGACTGATGCAGCAGGTCGGCTACGCCAACGTACGGTTTATCCTGATGATGCTTAATTCGGTTGCGCTGCACATCGCCGTGAAAGCGGGCTGACCGGGCGCCTCTGTTCGCCGCCAGATCCAACTGCAAAATTCCAGCGGGTGAAATCAGCATCGTGGGCTATGCTGCAGCGATGAATAATGGAATCCAAGTGTTCGCCGGAAGCATCTACAAGGTGGGCCTGATTCGGTATGTTGACGTGCCCCGCGAGGCGTCGAGGAAGTTTGGCAGGGGGCCGCACGTGCCGGTGATCGGGACCGTCGAGGGCGTTCCCGTCCGAACCACGCTGGTCTCACGGGGAAAAGGCGCGTTTCGCATGGCCATCCACGGCGATATTCGAAAGAAGCTGCGGGTGGATTGCGGGGCGGTTGTTGAGGTAGCGATTCAACTGGATGAGGAATCGCGCGAACCGGTATTGCCCCCCGTTCTGGTGCTGGCGCTGCGGCATGCTCGGAAAGCTCAACGGAGATTTCGCGGTCTCACGACCGCACTGCGGCGACAGATTGTGCGATACCTGACGGCCGTGAAGTCACAGGAGGCGTTGGAACGGCGAGTGAGCCGGTTCGTGGAGCGGTGGGAGCGGGAAAATCCCGTGAAAAGAGGGAAGACGCGAACCCCCAAAAAATCCAGCGGGTAGCCATTTTGGAACAGACACGGATTTGTGTGTAGTGGAGTATTGACTGATACGCGCAGCCTATTGTGGGAATACGAAAGGAGTCGGTAGTCTCAGCGAGAGGAAAGACGGGCGCAAGGAGAGCCATGCCATGAACCGGACACAGACCGAATCGAGAGCTATGGACACGAGCGTGGCCGAGCTGGCGCTGCGCGAATTGCAGGACCGCATTGAAGCCAGCGGCCTAGAATCCAGCTACTCAGAACTGGTCTGTGACTTGTGCGTGGGACAAGTGTCGCTTGAAAAGGCGTTTGGAGAGATTCATCAGAAGGCCATGGAGCAGATGGTCGGGCTGCTGGACACGCGAATTCTGGGAGATGAAATTGCGCTGGCAGCATGCCTGGAAAAGATTGCGCAAGAGTCCGAACGCGTGGCCTGGAATGCGCTGGAACAGGGCACCGAGGCGCTGCGCGAAGGGCTGGCCATTCTTGAAGGCGCTGAAACCCTGGGCGACGGCGGGTACGTCAATTAAAAATCAATTGGGATTTCTGCTTTCCGCTTCCTAAAGCTGCCGCTACAAGAGACTCTTCTTACATGGCCACCTGATGGTTCGCGTTCGCTCACCACAAGAGGTGGCCGCTACTATAGGAAGTGGATTAAACGCGCTTGAGGACGATGGCGGTGAGGTCGTCCATTTGTTTCGTGCCGCCTGCAAAGCGCAAAACCTCATGATGGAGGCTTGCGATAATTTCGGCAGCGGATCTCTCGCGTGCCGCGCGAATCGTTTGCCCAAGTCTCTCGGTTCCAAAGCGCTCTTCGCGGGCGTTCGCCCATTCGAAGAAACCGTCCGTGGCCAGCAGCAGCAAGTCACCAGAAGCCAGTTCGAGACAGTAGGGCGGGTCCGAGGCAAAAGTATCGGAGATGCCGAGCGGCAAGGCATTTGCCTCCATCAAGTCGAAGCGGTCTTGTTTGAGCATGTAGAGGAAGAGCGGGGCGTGGCCGGCCGAGAGCAATTCCACGTTTGAGCTGTCGGGGCCGAAGATCGCCGCCACGAAGGTGATGAATCTTCCCTCGCGCACGTCCGCGGCAACGGCGGAATTGATCTCCTCCATGGCCTTCAGAAACGATTCCTGATTGCGGAAATTTGTGCGCGCGTAGGCCCGGCAGACGGACGCGAGCAAAGCCGGGCCGATGCCGTGGCCGGTTACGTCCGCGAGCGCGGTGACGAACTTGCCGTTGGGCAGCGGCTGCCAGTCATAGTAATCGCCGCCGGTTTGATCGGCGGGCTGATTCCAGGCGGCGATGTCCCATCCGGAGACCTGCGGCATGGAGCGCGGCAGCAACGATTGCTGGATGGACCGCGCAACGTCCAGGTCGTGCTGCAGGTTCTCCATTTCGCGGCGGGTTTCTGCTTCGCGGAGGGCGACCTCGACCTGGGCGCGAAATTCACGCGCGACGACGGCGGCGGTGACTCCCACGACGATGAGGCTGATACCGTAGGTGAGTACATTTTTCTGCGGAGAGTACAGAGAGTTCTCCGTGCTTTGCTCGAACGGCCGCCAGCCTAGATGATAGGCGGCCGCTAGATAACTGCCTGCGGCGAGGAATCCGCAGAGCGCGCTAAGCGCTGGGTCCAGGCGCAAGATGGTGAGCATCAGCAGCAGGAAATAGATCAGGAAAGATGGATTCGCGAGCGGGCGGTAGCCGGAAAGGATGACAGAACTGGCCGCGCTGGCGATGCTGACGGCCGGGAGGGCGATCTCCAGGAAGATATTCAGGAACCAGAACGTCTTGGGCATTGGCTTCGATTCGCGGATAGCCCGCCCCAATTTGTACAAGGTTACGAATTCGATGGTTCCCAGCACTCCGATGAGCGTCAGGAACATGTAAAGCGTGGAGATGTTATCCGGTGTGGGAGCGAGAATCGTGCGCGTGCCGCGAAGGACAAGAATGAAAGCCAGCAGGGCGAGAAGAAGGTAGATGCGCAGGCGTTCGCTTTGGCGCAGAGCTTGCTGAAAGGCGGGCGATTGGCTTTGCAGCTCTCTCATGGGTCATAGGGAAGCCGCGCGGCGGGCACACCCGTGCTTGGCATTTTCGCGGAGAACCCGCTTAAACACAAGATTCGTAGGAATTAGGGAATTAGGTAGTGGGTCAAAGTGACCACTACCGGGAATTGTAGGGTGTGGGCGCCTTAACGAACCCAGCCGGGGTCGCCGCCGGCCTTGCGCACGGCGTCCTCCAGGTCGGCCACCTGCTGCTTGAGGGATTCGACTTCGGCTTTTTTCGCGTCCACCTTCGCGTGCTTTTCGTTGATGTCGGAACGGTTGTACTGCTGCATCAGGGCTTTTTGGGGATCGGGATAATATTGCACTTCGTCTTTGCTTAGTTCGCGCTGTAAGACATCCAGTTCCTGTTCAGCCATAGCCAGTTTGGAGCGCAGACTCTTGGCCCGCTTGTGCCAATAGGCCTCGTTTTTCGGATCGTCTGCGGGGTCGGGCGCCTTTTGCCCCGACGGGTCGTCCGCTTGCGGTTGCGCTGCGCTTTTGTTCGTGCCATCAGCGGTTGCGGGGGGTGGCGGAGGCAGGGCAGACGGGATGTCGTCATTGGTGAAAACTTTTTTTGGCTTGGGGGCGGTCTTTTGCTCAGCGCGAGCTTTGCGCGCGGCATCCGCGACCGGATCGCCGGTGGACGGTTGTGAGGGGGAATCCTGAGCGGGTGTAGCGAACGCCGCAAAACTGACCAGGGCACACAGGGTGGATATACGCAGAAGCGCCGATGAAAGCATGGTTACCTTCCTCCACTGGAGCAGCCAGGGAGCTCCCAAGAGTCTCAGGCTTTACAACAAAGTCCATTGTAACGCTTTGTTGTGTGCTCTGGACCCGCTGGATGCTAAAGGATAACGGGGTTCGGGCGGGGGAGCTAGCGGTCCGCAAGCGAGAGCAGCCAGGGAAGCGCATAGGCTACTGCGAGGGCGCCGATCCCCAGAAAGGTTCCAAGGGGCAGTTGGTATTGCGAGGCAATCGCCCAGCGAATTGTGGAGACGCTTCCCAGGCCGCGTTTTGCGGCACGTTCCGCGACGCGGCGCTTCCAGCCATACAGATATAGGATCCCGATCCACAAAACTCCGATGACCGTGCCGATAAGGGTACCCAGGAGAATGGTCAGAAATGTTCCGCGAGGTCCCAGGAATGAACCGACCATGGCCATCATTTTGACGTCGCCCATGCCCATGCCTTCGCGCTTGCGGACGAGTTTGTAGAGGGCTGCGGCACCCCAGAGGAGCATGCTGCCCACCAGCGCACCGAGGATGGCAGTGAGCACGTTGAAGAAGAGGTCCGATTGAAACGGGAATCTTCGGAAGCCCAGCAGGAAAAAAAACATTCCGGCAGTGGAATCGGCGATTGGAACGCGGAAGGCCAGCACGATGCCCATGGCCATGCCGGGGAAATTGACGAGGTCGGGAAGAAGGCGCACCCGAAAATCGGTGACTACGAGGACGATGATCAGGCAGGAAAAGATCAGCCATTTCAGGGTGAGAAGGCTGATGCCGTACTCGTAGTAAGTGAGCAGGAATATCAGGCCGGTGGCGAATTCAACGAGCGGGTACATCGGAGAGATAGACAGGCTGCAGTTGCGGCATTTGCCGCGCAGAAGCAACCAGCCGAAGACGGGGATGTTGTCGTAAGGCTTGATCGGCGTAAGACAGCGTGGGCAGCGGGAGCCCGGCGAAATGATGGAGAGGCCCTCTGGAATGCGTGAGATGCACACATTCAGGAAGCTGCCGATGACTGTGCCGAGAATAAAAAAGAAGAACGGGATCACAGTTTCGACTGTGCCACAGGCGGAGACGAGGCTCAACGCAGGGTGAGGCGGACGGTGTCCGATGGCTAACGGCTGGTGTAGGAATTGGCACAGCTGTTTCATGTCGCAATTGTGACCAGGGCCGGTGCCGTTTGTTTGGGCAAGGAGAGAGTGTCCGCTAGACTGGAAGTCTATGGGGATGAGCAGGTACGAGCATTGGATACGGCGGTATGAGCACCGGCGTTGGACGACGGACGACAACCGGATGGTGCGGCCGTTTGAATGGGGCTTGGAGCATATCGGAGGAGATTCGCAGAGCGCAGACCCGAGAGGATTTGTGCGGGAATATGCACGAGAGGCGATTGAGAAGAGTGAAGAGTGGTATGCGCCGGAGGAAGTGCGGGACTACAGACTGGATGGGGAGAACGTGCTGACGTTTACCAGCCCGGTGGAGTCCCCGTGGCCGGAAAATAATGTAGTTCACGGGCAGTTTTTCCCGGCGCGGAAGCATGGACCGGCGGTGCTGGTGCTGCCGAACTGGAATGCCAAGTGGCATGGGCAGGTGGCGCTTTGCCACTGGCTGCAACGGATGGGGATTTCGGCGATGAAGATGAGCCTGCCCTACCACGACCGGCGGATGGCGAAGGGGCATGAGCGCGCGGACCAGCTGGTGGGGCCAAACATCGGGCTGACGCTGGCTGCGAATCGCCAGGCGGTGAAAGATGCGCGCGCTTGTTTGACTTGGCTGGAGCAGCAGGGTTACACGCGGCTGGGAATTTTGGGGACGAGCATTGGATCGTCGGTGGGCTACATTGCGTTGGTGCACGACAATCGGGTGCGCGCCGGCGGATTTTTCCATGTGTCCACTTATTTTGCGGACGTTGTAAGCAAGGGGATGACTACGAATCACGTCTGGGAAGCCTTGCGGCATGAAGTAAGTGTGGACGAGTTGCGCGAGTTTTGGGCACCGGTCAGTCCAATGCCTTATGTGGAGAAGGGGCTGGGAGCGAACCGGAATACGTTCATGGTCTATGGCAAGTATGACCCGACATTTTTGCCGGAACTGACGCACGAGATGCTGTCCGCGCTGCGCAAGAGCGGAGCCGAGCCGCGCACGCTGGAGCTTCCGGTTGGGCATTATTCGCTGGAGTTGGCGCCGTTCAGTTACATCGCCGGCTGGCGCATGTTTACCTACTTTCTGGAAGCCCTGGCATAGCAGCCCGTTGACAGCCAACCGTGTGAATGGCAGTATTCTACCATGGTAGATAGAATTCTATCATGGTAGATGCTATGAGCTTGAACATCAAAGACCCGGAAATTCACCAACTCGCCAAAGAACTAGCCAAATTGACCGGCGAGAATATGACTCAGGCGGTAGGCATTGCAGTAAAGGATCGACTTATAAGAGTTCGCAGCGAACGCAAGAAGAAACGTATGTCTGTAAAGGACATGATGGCTTTGGGGAAGCGCGTTCGCAGCAAGATCAAGGGACCGCTCGTTGATCATGCGGAACTCCTCTACGACGAACTCGGACTGCCCAAATGATCCTGGACACTTCGTCGATTCTTGCCATCCTGCGGGATGAGGAAGACGGTCCCAGCTTCGCAGAAAAAATCCGCGGGGCGGACATTTGCCGCATTTCCGCAGCAAATTTTTTAGAACTCAGCATGGTTCTGGAAGCGACTGCCGGCGACACCGGGATTTTGGCGTGCGACACTTTTTTTCGCGAGAACGAAATTCTCGTCGAACCATTTACGGAAGAGCACGCGCTGGCTGCGCGGCACGGATTTTCAAGGTACGGGAAGGGCCGCCATCCGGCGGGACTGAATTTAGGTGATTGTTTTTCATACGGGTTGGCAAAGGTAAGCGGTGAGCCGCTTCTGTTTAAGGGGAATGACTTTCGGAAGACTGACGTGAAGCCGGCGTCCTGACACTCTTGTAGGAACGCTCATAAGCCCCGCCGCAATCCAGAGAATCTTCAGTGCAGGATTTTGGCGATGGTGCCTCGGGCAACGAGGTTGGAGATGGCGTTGATGTCGGGGGCGAGGGGGCGGTCGGCGGTGAGTTTGGGCGAGGCGGCGCGGACGGCGTCGTAGGCTTTCTTGGCGAGGGCGCCGGTTTGCAGCGGGGCGAGGAGGTCGATGCCCTGGCAGGCGCAGAGAAGTTCGATGGCTAGGATATGGCGCAGATTGTAGAGCATGCGTTCCAGGCGGCGGGCGCCGCTCATGCCCATGCTGACGTAGTCTTCCTGATTGCCTGAAGTGGAAATCGAATCAACAGAATGCGGAGTGGCGAGCGCGCGATTCTCGCTGGTGAGCGCGGCGGCGGTGACCTGCGCGATCATGAAGCCGGAATTGAGACCGGGATCGGGCGTCAGAAACGCGGGGAGCATGCTGGTGAGCGGGTTGGTCATCTGCTCGACGCGGCGCTCGGCGATGCCGCCGAGGGTGGCGATGGCGATCGCGACCTGATCCGCGGCCATGGCTAGCGGTTGGCCGTGAAAATTTCCGCCGCTTACGATGTCCCCCTGGCCATCAAACGTTTCGTTTCCTGGCCGCTCTGAAGACCGGCCACTAGAAAAGACTAGCGGGTTGTCCGTTGCGCTGTTCAGTTCAACCAGAGCCGTTTCGCGCGCTTGAAGCAAAGAATCGCGGACCGCTCCGTGGACTTGCGGCGTGCAGCGGAGGCTGTAGGCGTCCTGCACGCGAGTGTCTTTGTCAGGCGCGCGGTGGGATTCGCGGATCTGGCTGCCTTCGTTGAGATGTGCCAGGTTGCGGGCGGTTTTTCCGGCTCCGGCGTAGGCGCGGGCATGCATGATGCGCGCATCGAAAGCGCCCGGACTGCCGCGCAGGGCGTCGAGAGAAAGAGAGGCGGCGACGTCAGCGGTGTCGGCGAGAGTGTCGGCTTCTAGAAGCGCGAGACTCAGCAGGGCGAGCATGCCTTGCGTACCGTTCAGCAGCGACAAGCCTTCTTTTGCTTCCAACGCCACTGGAGTGATGCCGGCGAGCTTCAGCGCTTCACCGCCCGGGAGCTTTTCGTGCTTCAGAAACGCTTCTCCTTCGCCGATGACTACTTGGGCGAGGTGCGCCAAAGGCGCGAGATCGCCCGAGGCGCCAACCGATCCTTGCGAAGGAATCACGGGATGCACACCGGCATTCAGCATCGTGCAAAGCGTCTCGACCACGACCGGGCGTATGCCGCTTAGGCCTTTGGCGAGGGCATTGGCGCGGAGGAGCATCATGGCACGCGTTTCCGGCGCGGAGAGGGGTGTGCCAACTCCTGAAACGTGAGAGCGAACGAGATTGATCTGCAACTGGCGAACCTGCTCGGCGGAAATGCGGACCGAGGCGAGTTTGCCGAAGCCGGTGTTGATGCCGTAGGCGGTTTCGTTTCTGGCGACAAGCCGATCGACTACGGCGCGGGACGCTCTCATGCGGGTAACGGCTGCGGGTGCGAGGGAAACTGGTTCGTTGCCTAACGCGACCGCGTATAGCTGGTCAAACGTCAGGTCATTGCCAGTGAGGACGATGCTCATGCGTGGCTCCGCGAATCGTTTGGCACGACGAGTTTAAGGAACGCTTGCTTGTATTTGTCAGGAAAGTGCTTCACGTGGCCGGCGCGGTCGCAGGCGACGTGGATTGTGTGGCCGGTGGCAAGAAGTTTGCTGTCGCTCTGGCGAAGGAGTTCGTAGCCGAATTTCAGGGTACGGTTTTTTGCTTCGAGGATGCTGGTACGCACGGTGAGGAGTTCGTCGTAGCGGGCGGGGTGATGATAGCGGCAGTGCACGTCGGCGACGACGATGAAGGTGTCGTCCTTGGTTTCCATGAGTTTGTAATCGAAGCCGAGGGCGCGCATCAGTTCGACGCGGCCAACTTCGAACCAGATCAGGTAATTCGAGTGATACACGACGCCCATCTGATCGGTTTCGGCATAGCGCACACGTACGGTGACATCGTGATGAGTCAGCATGAGGGCAGAGAATAGTATGCCGGAAATTTGTGCAGGGAAGAAATGCAGCAGATGAGCAGCCGACTGGTTCCCGCTACTGCTTTTCGGTGCCGTCTTGCCATATGGGTTTGCGTTTTTCGAGGAAGCTGGCGATGCCTTCCTTAAAGTCGGGGGTGCAACGCATGCGAGCGTTTTCGAGGACGGCGCGTTCGAGGTCGGCGTCGAGGCTGGCGGCGGCCGCGGAGACAAGCAAGCGCTTGGCGCGGGTGACGCTGCTGGGGCTGGCTGCGATGATCACTTCGGCCAACTGGTTCACGCGGTCCATCAATTTTTCGGCGGGTACGATTTCGTTGATGAGGCCGAGTTCTTTGGCTTCGGGACCGTCCACCAGCCTGCCGGTGAGCAAGAGGTCTCTTGCGCGTTTTTCGCCGATCTGGCGCGTGAGAAAAACCGAGACGATGGCGGGGAGGAAACCTATTTTCACTTCGGTGTAGCCGAACTTGGCTTCGGGTACGGCGATGGTGAAATCGCATAGGGTGGCTATGCCGCAACCTCCGGCGAGGGCGTGACCGTTGACGGCGGCGATCAGGGGCTTCGAATAACTCCAGATGCGGCGAAACATTTTGGCCATGCGGCGCGAATCCTCCTGATTTTCGGAGGGTGATTGCGTGGCGATCGCTTGCAGGAGGACGAGGTCCATGCCCGCGCAGAAGACTTTGCCGGCGCCGGTGAGGATCACGACCCTCGCGTGCGTTTTCTCAACGGCGTCGAGCGCGGACTGCAGGTCAGCGATCATCTGGGTGTTGATGGAATTGCGTTTGTCAGGGCGGTTCAGCGTGATCGTGGCGACATGTTCGGAAGATTCCACCAGCAGTGTTTCATAGGGCATTTAAAGGACCCCTCGGATGGTTATATCGTTTGCCAATTTCCCGGAAATTGCAAACGGAGTAGAGAACGGCTGAACACAACGCGCACAGGGTCAGAGCACGGAGGACACCGAGAAGCGTACGGCACAACGATGCAGGACGCTTCGAGGCTGGAAGCCGGCGCTACCTTGACCGAGCCGCTACTCGGCGTGAGTGTATTGGGCGCGGATGTCATTGGTGAGGGCGAGGGGTTTTGCGATTTTGGTGGAGCTGAAATCGTGGGGGACGCCTAGCTTTGTGAGGGCGGCGAGGACGGATTCGGTGGGGATGTTGCCGACTAGGTCGTCGCCGGCGAAGGGGCAGCCGCCGAGGCCGGTCAGCGCGGAATCGAAGCGGCGGCAGCCCGCGGCGTAGGCGGCATTGATTTTTTCTTCGCCCGCGTCGGGGCGGGAGTGGAGATGGACTCCGAGTTCGACGCCCGCGACGTGGTCTTTTACTTGCGAATAGAGACTGTGAATTAGGTCGGGCGTGGCCGTACCGACGGTGTCGGCGAGTGAAACTGTGGTGATGCGGATGTCTTTCAGCCAGTCGAGGGTGTCTTGAACGATTTCTGGGCCCCAGGGCTCTTCGTAGGGATTGCCGAAGGCCATCGAGATGTAGATGACGAGATCCTTGTCGGCTTGCTTGGTTTCGCGCATCAGTGTTTCGACCAACGTGCGTGATTCGGCGCGGGTCATGTTGGCGTTGGCGCGGCGGAAATACGCGGAGATCGAGTATGGATAGCCGATCGTGGAGACGCCGGGCGTGGCGAGAGCGCGTTCGAGGCCTTTTTCGTTGACGACTATGCCGATGATTTCAGGAAGCGTGGCGCCGTCGGGGAGGGAATCGAGGAGGCGGGCCATCACTTCTTCGCTGTCGGACATCTGTTTGACGTGTTTGGGTGAGACGAAGCTGACGGCGTCAATGTGCTGAAAGCCTGCAGCCACGAGCTCTCGCAGGTAGTTCACTTTGATTCCGGCGGGGATTATTTCCGGGAGGCCTTGCCAGGCGTCGCGCGGGCATTCGATGAGCTTTACGGTGTCGGTCATTGGGCCGGTTGAATTGGGGCGTAGGAAGTTCAAAGTTCAGAAGTTCAATCAAACTTACCTGGTTCGGGCGATCGCCGGCCAGTTGATGGCTCCAGCACGCGAGGTAAGCGAGTTGCGAAACCATATCAAGGTTCTCAGTAGTCTTGCCCGGAGTCAACACGGGAACGGAGAGCAGGTAGTTCGCCAGAGCCGGGGTGATGTGAGGCCAAGTTACTCAGGCACAGGAGTAAGGTATATTCAGGGCTAATCACGTTTGCCAAGTCTGCTGACCAGGGAGAGTAGAAACAGAAAGAACAGTAGAAATCCCAGTACCCCCAGCGCCCCGAGAAATTTATAAAAGGCGATGCTGTTTCCAAGGATCTGGTCGATAGACTGACCTTTGCTGAAATACGTGAGCAATGTATAGATCATGCCCGCCAACAGACCAGCACAGCACAGGCCGAACGCAGACGACGCGCAGATCAGAAGTATCCGCGAAGGCTTAGTCATTCCAAATACTCTTCCTGAATTGAACTCGCCAAGTCCTGAACTCCCGAACTTTCTCAGGTTTGCAGAACGCCGGTTCTGAATTCGGGGAGGTGGGTGTTGAGGGAGGCGGCGTTCAGGGCCCAGATCAGGGCGTCGCGGGTTTGGGCGGGGTCGATGATGGCGTCGAGCCAGAGGCGAGCTGCGGCGTAGCGCGGGTCGGTCTGGTGGTCGTAGGTGGATTTTATGGAGTCGAGGAGTTCTCTCTTGGCTTTTTCGTCGACCTTTTTGCCTTCGCGCTCGAGTTGTTTCAGTTTGATTTCGGCTAGGGTGTTGGCTGCGGCGTCGCCACTCATGACCGCGAACTTTGCGGTGGGCCAGGCGAACATGAAGCGCGGATCATAGGCTTTGCCGCACATGGCGTAATTGCCGGCGCCGAAACTCCCGCCCAGGATGACGGTAATTTTCGGGACCACGCTGTTGGCGACGGCGTTGACCATCTTGGCACCGGCGCGGATGATGCCGCTCCACTCGGCGTCTTTGCCGACCATAAAGCCGTTGACGTCGTGGAGAAAAACGAGCGGGATGCGGTTTTGGTTGCAATCCATTATGAAGCGCGCGGCCTTCTCAGCCGATTCCGTGTAAATCACGCCGCCGAACTCGATGCGTTTCTGGTCGGAATGCGGCGCGTTGGTGGTGATGTGCTTTTTTTGGTTGGCGACGATGCCCACGGCCCAGGCGCCGATTCGCGCGTAGCCGCACAGCAGCGTTTGGCCGTATTCGGCACGGTATTCCTCGAATTCGCTGCCGTCCACAAGGCGGGCGATGATTTCACGCATGTCGTATTGCTTGGCGGGGTTGCCGGAGAAGATTCCGTACAGCTCGTTGACGGAATACAGCGGCTCTTTAAGTCGGGAGTGGCTGAAGATGGGTGGATTCGGAGCACCCATTTTGTCCACGATGGCGCGAATGCGTTTCAGGCAGGATTCGTCGTCCGGCTCGCGAAAGTCCACGGTGCCACTGATCTGAGAATGCATTTTGGCGCCGCCCAGGTCTTCGGCGGAAGTTTTTTGGCCGATAGCCGCTTGCACCAGCGCGGGCCCGGCGAGGAATAGGCCGGAGCCTTCGGTCATCAGAATGTGGTCGCACATCACCGGGAGGTAGGCGCCGCCGGCCACGCACATTCCCATAATGGCAGTGATTTGCGGAATACCCGTGGCGCTCATAACCGCATTGTTGCGAAATACGCGGCCGAAATCGTCTGTGTCCGGGAAGACGTCTTCCTGGAGCGGGAGAAAAACGCCGGCGGAGTCAACCAGATAAATCGTGGGGATGCGGTTTTCGATGGCGATGTTTTGGGCGCGAATTACCTTTTTGGCGGTCATTGGGAAAAAGGCGCCGGCTTTTACAGTGGCGTCGTTAGCGATGACCATGAAGAGGCGGCCGGAAACGCGCCCGAGACCGGTGACGGTTCCCGCG
The DNA here is from genome assembly GCA_013289665.1 of Acidobacteriota bacterium. Lineage (GTDB taxonomy): Bacteria > Acidobacteriota > Terriglobia > Acidiferrales > UBA7541 > Acidiferrum. Next base: position 582,681 of record JABCZN010000001.1, read on the forward strand.
GAGGGGGCGCCACCCCACTCTTCGTACATTTCGTGGGCGGCGTAGATGCCCAGTTCAAAAAAGTGCGTGCCGTGATCGATCAGTCCGGCTACTCTTTCTCGGGCGGTGAGGCGATTTTTTTTGTGCTGCGATTCGATGGCTTTGGCGCCGCCGCCCTGGCGGATTTTTTCTTCTTCATTTTTGATGGTGGTGAGGAGTTCCACCATGCGCTGAGAATTCTTTTCGAATTCGGGGGATTTTGCGTTGATGGCGGTTTCGAGAACCGAAGAGGACACGCGACGACCTCGCAAACGGGATTGGCAGCAGCGGAATCAGTATACGGAGGATTGGACGAATGTGCGAGTAGGGGGAAGAGGGGACCTGACGCAGATGGCGCAGCGGAAGCGGGCAGAGTTCGCTGAGTAGAACGCAATACGGCTGGCGGACGATTTGTGTGACATGGGGTAGACTCGCGGAATGGAATATCCATTGCTGGGTTTGGAATTGGCGCGGGAGATCGAGCTGGCGGAGGCGGAAGCCGCAGTGGCGTGCGCTGGGTGGTTGATGGCTGCGCAAGGAGATGGCGCGGGGGCGGTTGCTTCGATTGGCGGTGGATATGCCGTTTATTGCGGGGCGAATTCGCCGGTGACCCAGGCTGTAGGGCTTGGGTTGAACGGAGCCGTGAGTAAGGAGGAGTTCGATCGGCTGGAGGAGTTTTATTTCAGCCGCAAGGAGCCGGTCCGCGTCGAGACTTGTCCTATGGCGGATGGCTCGCTTATCGAGCATTACCGGGAACGCGGCTACTACGCGAGTGAGTTTTCGAATGTGATGGTGCGCCCGGTGGAGAAAATGGCGGCCGCAGCGCTGCCCGCGGGAATCGATATTCAGAAGGCGGAAGAGGGGGAGATTGACCTTTGGACATTGACCGTGGCGCAGGGGTTTGCGGAACATTTTCCTGTGACGCAGCAGATGCTCAGCGTGATGCGGTTGTTTGCGAGCGGGAGGGATACGGAATGTTACTTTGGGCGGGTGGACGGAAAAATTGCAGGAGGGGCGACGCTGGCGTTGCGCGGCCGCATTGCCGGGCTTTTCGGGGCGAGTACGTTGCCCCAATTCCGGAACCGGGGAGTGCAGACGGCACTGTTGCATGCACGCATCGAACGCGCGGCGGAGAAGCGGTGCGAACTGGCGATGAGCCTGGCAGTGCCGGGGAGCGTTTCAGAGCGGAATATTACGCGGCGGGGTTTTCGGACGCTGTACACGCGGGTGAAATTTGAGCGGGCATTGCGCGTTTGAGGGTTTTCCGATCTCGCCCAGGCCTTTTAGCTTGCCTGCGGCAGGCAAGGCCTGAGGTTTCGCTGGGATTGGGCGATTTTAGCCCACACTATTGAAGGCCTCACCCCTAAAGGGGCGAGCTACAGGCGGCAGGGAGTTACGGATGAACGTGGCGCTTGTGGATGAATTCGATGATGTCCTGGGTGGAGGTGCCGGGGAGGAAGATTTCGGCGATGCCGGATTTCTTCAGGGCGGCGATGTCGGGCCCGGGAATGATGCCGCCGACTAGGACGGTGACGTCGTCCATGCCTTTTTCGTGGAGGAGTTTCATAAGCTGGGGGCAGAGCGTGTTGTGGGCGCCGGAGAGAATGGAGAGGCCGATGACATCTACGTCTTCCTGTACGGCGGCGGAGGCGATCATTTCGGGCGTCTGGCGCAGGCCGGTATAGATTACTTCCATCCCAGCATCACGCAGCGCCCGCGCAATGATCTTGGCCCCGCGGTCGTGGCCATCCAATCCAGGCTTTGCAATCAAAACTCTAATCTTTTTCTCTGGCATTCCTCTGAGCTCTCTGTGCGTTTCCTCTGTGTTCAATCGACTTTCCGCACTCTAAAGAATATACCGTCTAATTCCATCTTTAAGCATAGGAACATTGAAATGGATGAGCAAGCCTGGGTGGCGTCCTGCGAAGCGCATGTAGGTCAGGATAATCGCCTCATGTAGGAGCCCAGGGGCATCGACGGATTTCAGTTCCGCAATTAGCTTCGCTTCATCAGAAGCCATCTGAGAAATGGAGGGCGGGTCCTTGAGTTTGTGGCAAAAGCACTCTTCCTACGCGGATTCTGGCGAGCCGGGACCAAGTAAGCGATGTACCTCAATGGCTGCGCCTATTATCATTTGTCTAGGTCCATTGTCTGATATCAATGGAATATAACACTGAGCGCACAGAGGTCGGATCAGCTAGGTGATGGAGACTTCTTCGTAGGCGCCGAAGACGGTGCGCATGGCTTGGCAGATTTCGCCGAGGGTGGCGTAGGATTTTACGGCGTCGTAGATGTAGGGCATGAGGTTTTCGGAGCCTTCGGAGGCTTTGCGGAGGGCGTTGAGGCGCCGCTCGACTTCAGAGGAGGAGCGCTCGGCGCGAAGCCTGCCAAGGCGCGCGGCCTGGCGGCGGGCTACGGTTTCGTCAATCTGCAGCAGGTCCATGGGTTTTTCCGGGGTGACGTAGTCGTTGACGCCGACGATGATTTTCTCTTTATTGTCTATCGCCATCTGATAGCGATAGGACGCTTCGGCGATTTCGCGCTGCGGGTAGCTCCGTTCGATTGCGGCGACCATGCCGCCCATGGCGTCAATGCGGCGAATGTAGTCCCAGGCGCCGCTCTCCACTTCGTTGGTCAGGGTTTCTACAAAATAGGAGCCGCCGAGCGGGTCCACCGTGTTGGTAACGCCGGTTTCGTGGGCGATGATTTGCTGCGTACGCAGAGCGATTGTGGCGGCGTGCTCAGTCGGCAGGGCCCAGGCTTCGTCGAGGGAATTAGTGTGCAGGGACTGGGTGCCGCCAAGAACGCCGGCAAGCGCCTGGATCGCGGTGCGCACGACGTTGTTCATGGGCTGCTGTGCGGTCAACGAGCAGCCCGCTGTTTGGGTGTGGAACCGCAGCGCCCAGCTTCTTGGGCTGACGGATTTGTAACGCTCCTTCATGGCTTTGTGCCAGATGCGGCGGGCGGCGCGATACTTGGCGATTTCCTCGAAGAAGTCGTTGTGGGCATTGAAGAAGAAGGAAAGTTGCGGCGTGAACTCGTCCACCGGCAAGCCTCGGCGCATGGCCCATTCGACGTACTCCATGCCATCGCGCAGGGTGAAGGCGAGTTCCTGGATGGCGGTCGAGCCGGCTTCGCGGATGTGGTAGCCGCTGATGGAGATGACGTTGAATCTTGGGGTGTGCTTCATGCCGAATTCGAAGGTGTCAATCACCAGGCGCATGGAAGGCTCGGGCGGGTAGATGTATTCCTTTTGTGCGATGTATTCCTTGAGGATGTCGTTTTGCAGCGTACCGGAGATTTTCTTCCAGTCGGCGCCCTGCTTTTCCGCGACCGCGAGGTACATCGCCCAGATGACCGCAGCGGGGGAATTGATGGTCATCGAAGTGGTGACATCGGAGAGGGGAATCTGGTCGAAGAGAACTTCCATGTCGGCAAGGGAACTGATCGCCACGCCGCATTTGCCGACTTCGCCTTCGGCAAGGGTGTGGTCGGAGTCGTAGCCCATCAGCGTGGGGAGATCGAACGCGGTGGAAAGACCGGTCTGGCCCTGCGCGAGGAGGTAGCGGAAGCGCTGGTTGGTGTCTTCGGCGGTGCCGAAGCCGGCAAACTGCCGCATGGTCCAGAGGCGGCCGCGATGCATGGTGGCGTGAATGCCGCGCGTGTAGGGGGGTTCACCGGGATTGCCGAGGTCGCGCGAGGCGTCCCATCCGGCGAGATCCTCTTCCGTGTACAGGCGGCGAATCGGGTAACTCGAAACGGTGGTGAATTCTTTCTGGCGCTCGGGGCTTTTTTCGAGAGTGGGGCGAAGGGTATTTTCCTCCCAGTCCTGCAATTTTGAACGGGATTTTACAGCGCTGCCCGATTTCTTTGGAATGGCCGGATCACTCATGAAAAGGCGCTCCCGGGATCAGAGTATAAGCAGCTGGATATGCAGACCTCGCCATAAACTAATGCTATGGGAAAGGCGGGCAGGGAGCAAGAAGAACGCCGCCAAAAGGGGAATGGAAGTTCTGAGTTTCCGGGGAGCGGAGAAGATCCAAAGCCCAGGCAGCAGTTTTCTGAGCGCTATTTTTTGGGAAGGGAACGCACGAAGTTCACGATGTCCCAAATTTCATCCGGCTTCAAGCGGCCCTCTTCGCCCATCATCTTGCCCTTGCCGTTGTTAATGAGTGAGTAGATATCGCCGTCGGAGAGATCCTTCAACGTTTCGGCGTCACGCAAATCCTTGAGCTTCAATTTCATGTCCTCGGCCAAGTCGCCATCGCCCGCCCCGTCCTTGCCGTGGCACATGGCGCAATCCTGGCCGTATTTCTTTTTGCCAGAGGAGAGGGAAGTGGGCGAAGGCTTCACAGGATTGGTTTTCGCGGCGTCTGAACTGGTCTTGGCATCGGCGGCGGGTTTGGCGTCTGCAGCGGGCTTTTCGTCGGCGGGCTTGGCTGGTTCCTGAGCTCGGCACTCGAGTGGCGCAAGCAGAGAGGAACACAGAAAGGCACAGACAAGCGCAAGTTTCATGGTGAGGTCTCCCCAGACGACTCAACGCGTCAATCGTGCATAGGGCGCAGTTTGGGCAAGTATAATCCTCCCCGGGTGCTTTGCACTTTTTATTCTTTGGCGCGTGCTGCCGATGGCAGGCGGGTTCCAGGCAGGACGTTTCCGGCGTGTTTTGCGGTTGACCGGCGATCGGCAGGAGAGTCGGTTCCAGCGAGCAGGAATTCCCACCCAACTGAAATCAAATTGTGGCCATTCCCAATATATGGGCATCTATGAAGCCAAGCGTATTGTCGCGGCGTCCTGCCGCGTAGCCGCACGAAATGCAAGGAGGAAGCCTATGGCAACCATCACTACAAAAGACGGCACACAGATTTATTACAAGGATTGGGGGAAGGGGCAGCCAATCGTTTTCAGCCACGGGTGGCCGTTGAGCGGAGACGACTGGGACGGGCAAATGCTTTATTTCGGCCGGCAGGGCTATCGGGTGATCGCGCATGACCGGCGGGGACACGGGCGCTCCGACCAGACGTGGGACGGGAATGACATGGACACCTACGCGGACGATCTTGCGCAGTTGTTTGAAAAGCTCGACCTGAGGAACGCGATCATGGTGGGGCATTCGACAGGTGGCGGCGAAGTGGCGCGCTACCTGGGCCGCCACGGAGCCGCGCGCGTCGCCAAAGCGGTGCTGATCAGCGCGGTGCCTCCGCTGATGCTGAAGACCGAGAAGAATCCGGCGGGATTGCCTGTAGAGGTGTTCGATGGGCTTCGCGCCGCGCTCGCGGCGAACCGGCCGCAGTTTTATAAGGACATCACGCTGCCGTTTTACGGGTACAACCGGCCGGGCGCGAAAATCTCGGAGGGCATCCGGGAGCACTGGTGGCTGCAGGGAATGCTCGGAGGGGTCAAGGCGCACTATGACTGCATCAAAGCATTCTCGGAGACCGACTTCACGGAGGACCTGAAGAAGATCGATATTCCGGTGCTGGTAATGCATGGCGACGACGACCAGATCGTGCCGATCGTCGCGGCGGGTCCGCACTCGGCGCAGCTGCTGAAGAACTCCACGCTGAAAGTGTATCCGGGCTTTCCGCATGGGATGCCGGCTACGAATGCAGATGTGATCAACGCGGATTTGCTGGCGTTCTTCATAGGGCAGGGTTTGAGCGCGAGCGCGTAAAGGTCGTTCACTAAGCGTAAAACTGAAAGTACCGCCAGAACTCTTGCCAGCCAGCTTTTGGCGGGCCGCAGAGGAAGATGTCGCGGCGTTCGGTGGTTTCTTCGTTGACGACGTCGAGCGAGTTTGTGTTCTGCGCCACCAGCGTGCAGGAAGCGAAGTTGGCTTCGACGAACGCCCGCGGGAAACCCACGATGATGACGGTTTGCGGCGGCGGATCGCCATAGCCGCGCGCCCAGGAAGAGTTGACGCCGCTGATGGAGCGCGGCAGGGCGTAGCCCGACCCATAGAGATTGATGGCGCCCACTTCGCCGTAATTTTCTGCCAGGATGCCGAGATGCGCTCGCGATTCGGCCGGGAGGGAATCCCGCACCCGCGCGAGTGTCGTGACGAGATCCTCCCAGCCAATTTCATCGCGTAAGGTTGGATTGATGGCGTCGGCGACGCTGAACCATGCGGAATGAATCGGGGCGATCGGGAGCCCCACGGCTGAGGCGCCCAAAATGCTTATAGTCAGTGCTGCGACAACGACTACGCGGAATGCCCGCGCCTGCTGCAATCTGAGCCTGGAAAGCCAGCGCTCGCCCCAGGCTCCGCCCGCTGCGTACAACACGGTATAGGCTGGCATGAGATAGTAGCCGCGGCCTTTCACACTCAAGAAAAGAACGAGCGGCACGAGGTACATCCAGGCCAGGGCGCGGAAGTTCCTTCCCGCGCGAAAAAATGAGCAGAAGCAGAGCCCGGTGAACCACAGCGGAAACGAGAGTAATGTCATCTCCAATTGGTCGGGCAGGAAAGATCGCGTCAAGCCTTCGGCAACGTCGCGGTGATGGATGAAACGCAGAAAGTCGAGGGTCACAAAGTGATGCTGCACCTGCCAGAGGAAATTTGGAGCGACGATTAAGAGAGAAATGAGCAGGCCCAGCCATAGCCAAATGGTGCGCAGGTACTTAGGCGCATCGGTGAAGATGAGGCCCGCCAGCACTCCCGCCGCGAAGAAGATCATCGTGTATTTTGCCAGCATGCCCAGTCCGATCGAAGCTCCGACAAGCACGAAGTATCGAGGGTTGGCGGTCCTCAGCAGGCGGACAACGAAGAAAGCGGTGAGGACCCAGGCGAAATAATCGAAGGAGGTGTACTGCATCAGCGCGCCGGCGCCCAGAGAAAAGGGAATGGAGGCGCAAGCGGCGGCGACCTGTGCTGCGCGCCCGCCACCGATATCCTTTGCCATGCAACCCGTCAGTACAACGGTGATGGCTTGGAGGATCGCCGAGAAAAACCGGAAACCGACCAGCGAAGTGCCAAACAATGTGAGCGCCAGTCGTCCAAAGAACGGAGTGAGCGGCGGGTAGGCCACGTAACCCCAGGCCAGGTGCCTTGCGTCTTCCAGAATCGCCAGTTCGTCGCGGTTGAATCCGTAGCGGCCGGCGGCGAGGAGATGGATGAGCAGAGTGCCGGCGGCGATGACAAGGAGAATTGCGAGATCGTTTTTGGGGTGCGAGGTCGCGGAGGGCGATTGGGTTGTGTTCAGACCATCAGCAAGTGCGTTGGGTTCGGGAATCGACGCCACGGGAGCCTCAAGGAGATGGGCAATGATAGCAGAAGCGAGATAGGGTCGAAGTGGGGAGCCGAAAGCGGCTTGAAGAGAAGAGACGGGGCACAGGCCGAAGCCTATGCTACCGGATGCCGGCGCTACCCTGGCCGTGACGAAATTTATCTGAAATAGAAATGCCACGGGTCAATTTCCCGTGACAAGGAACGCGGCCCATTGGAAAACTAGCGGTTGCCAGATTTGGCCTTGTCATCGAGCGCCTTGAACAATTCATCTGTGCCGACAACCTGGCCGTTGAGCGTGCCGGGGATCAGCGTGTCTTTTTCGATGTCGCCCTTTTTGGCGCCGGCGATGGTTACGCTGTTTATCTGCAAGGTGCGGCCGAGCGCGCGCTCGTAATTCGCCTTGGCTTCGGCCAGATTGGCGAGGGCCCGAAGTTCGGTGCCCTGGGCGGTGATCAGGTCGCGCTGCGTCAAAATCACGTTGTACACGGTGGAAGCGCCAAGCTGATATTTTTTCTGCTCGGCGTCAAAAGTCTGCTGCTGCAGCTCGCGGGCCTTGCTGGCGGCTTGCACCTGCGCGCGGCCCTGCTCGAGGGCGATGGAGGTGTTGCGCACGTCCAACACCGCGCTGTTCTTGATCTGTTGCATCTGGGCTTCCAGCTGCCGCTGCGTGAGCTGCGCGTGGACACTGTCTGCCTGCGCGGAGCGGTTGCGCAGGGGGAGCGTGAGATTGACGCCGACCGAGTATTCGGGGAAGCGGTTGTGAAAGACCTGGCTCAGGCTGTCAGAGAGACCAGTCCTGTCTAAAACCGGGGGGGTAGTGGCAGTAAGCGAATTGCCGGCGAGGCCCGTGCTGGAATAGGTGCCGGTGAGGGTGGCCAGCGGCAGCAACGCATTCTTTGTGGCCTTTACGTCAATCTCGCCGTTTCGCAGGTTCAAGATCTGCTCTTGCACGTCCGGGCGATTCACAAAAGCTTCCTTGACCGCATCCGCGAAAGGAGCGAGTTGAATGGACTGCGGGGCGTCCGGCTTGTCGGTAGGGATAATTTCGACATCAATCAGATCGGACGCGGTGGGATCCTTGGAGATGAAATTCTTCAACACCAGCTCGTCCTGGAGCTGCGTAGTCTGCGCGACGATCAAGTTCTGCGTGTCGGTGGCCAGCTCGGACTCCGCCCGGGTGACATCCAACGGGGCCATGGTGCCGATTTCCAACTGCTTCTTGTTGTCGTTGTAAAGCTTCTTGGAAACGGTCACCGCTTGCTGTTGCACCTGCACGTTTTGGCGGGCGTACACCAGTTCCCAATAAGCAGTGATGGCGTTGGTAACTGTGGTGATGGCTTGCTGCGCGAAGGCCAGATCGGCGATCTTGCGGTTGTTTTCCGCGATCAGAATGTTTCGGCGGGTGACGTCACGGCCGACCCCCTGCAGGAGCTGTTGGGAAAAACTGACGCCGATCGAGGACTGGACCGCGGGATCGAACAAGTTGAACGAGGAAGTTGAGGACGAGCGCGTGTTGTCCCAAAAAACGTTGAGCGTGGTGCCGGTGGAAAAGCCCTGGGAAAAGCCAGTGTTGAAGATGCTCTGGTGGATGCCCAGGGACGCGATTCCGTTGGTGCCAGTGCCGGCGCCGGAGGTGAGCGGGTTATTCACGGGGATCAATCCGCTGGTGATGGAAATATTTTGCGTCAGGTAGGGATCGAAAATCAGGGAGGGCAGATTCGCTGTCGAGCCGGCAGACAAACTGTTGGGAACGCCGTAGCCGAAGCCGCCGGCTTTGGTCTTGAGGATGCTGGTGTCGGCCATCCAGGGGTTGTAACGCTGGACGACGATGTCCATGCTGTTCTCGAGGGCCAGGGCGATGGCGTCCTGCAGACTAAGATTGAGCTTGCCCAACTGGATAAGCTGCTCGAGCCGGGGCGAATTGCTGAGTGCGCCCGGGTTGACGTACCAGGTGCGGAAAGGCGCCGTGAAATTCGGAAAGAGGCCGGGAGAATCCGTGTAGTGATATTTGCTGAGGCCTAAGGAAATCGGCACCCCACCCTGCAAATTAGCCTTGTTCTGCGGAGGGGGTGCGGCGTCCTGGGCCAAGACCGGAGAGGCGGGGGCTCCGGCGAGAATGCCTGCCAGAGCGGCCGAAAGCAGGGACTTCAGGGACAGCTTCTTCATAAGATTTCCTCACCTCTGGAATAGTGGCAATACTGAACTCTTGGCAAACCAACCCGTTACAAGGCTTCTCTCGTTAATAACGATGCGAGAAGGCAATTTGTTTCATCCGGGATGCAGCTGGGAGAAGCGTGGAACGTGCACGCTCACCGGCCTGGGCGCTGGCTTCGAAGTCTAACAGGGGCCCTCATTCCTTGACAACGCGTTGCATGGAGGCTAGGCTGCTGACATTTCGACGTTTAGGAGTCCCCGCGGTTAGCGGGCCTATGTTCACGTGCGAAGAGCTTTTGAAGCTGCTTGAGAAGGCGGGAGCGGTCCGCCACGGGCATTTTGAGCTGTCCAGCGGCCTCCATAGCGGCACATATGTGCAATGCGCGCTGGTCCTCCAGTACCCGCGATTCGCGGAAAAACTGGGGCAGGCGCTGGCCGCTCTGTTCTCGGATGCGCGGATTGATGCGGTGGTCTCCCCGGCGCTGGGCGGAGTGATCATCGGGCAAGAGGTGGCGCGGGCGCTGCCAGCACTGGGCGATGCGATTGGCGGCGGCGTGCCGGCGATGTTTGTGGAGCGGGACGGAAGCGGAACGATGACCATGCGGCGGGGATTTACGCTGAAACCTGATACGCACGTTTTGGTGGTTGAGGACGTGTGGACCACCGGCGGCTCGACGCAGGAGGCGATCAGCGTTGTGGAAGAGGCGGGGGGGCGCGTGGTGGCGGCGGGCGCGCTGATTGATCGCAGCGGCGGCAAGATTGAATTTCCGGTCGAATCGAACGCGCTGATTGAATTGTTAATCGAAAGCTATGAACCGGATGATTGCCCTCTTTGCCGGCAAGGCACCGTGGCTGTGAAGCCCGGAAGCCGTTACGCGCGGTCCGCCTCGTAGGTTGGCCGCGCCCATCCCTGCATGCGTAATTTCAAACTCACGATTGCTTACGACGGAACCGATTTTCATGGCTGGCAGGTTCAGAGGAATAAGCCGACCGTTCAGGGTGAAATCGTTTCGGTGCTCCGCCGCCTGACGCAGGAAGATACACAACTCCTGGGCGCCGGGCGGACCGATTCCGGCGTTCACGCGTTGGGGCAAGTTGGCAGCTTTCGCACGCAGTCAGGGCTTTCTGCGCTGGAGTTTCATCGCGCGATGAATGCGCTATTGCCGCCCACCATTCGGATTGTGGCGGTGGAGGAGACCGGGCCGGATTTCAGCGCGCGTTGGTCAGCGAAAGGGAAGGTTTACCGCTACCGCATTTATCGCGGGAAGGTGGTGCCTCCTCTGCTGTGGCGTTACGTGCTGCACTATCCGTTTCCGCTGGACGAAGATGCGATGCGGGATGCAGCAGTGCGCTTTGTAGGCATGCACGATTTCACTTCGTTCGCCGCCTCGACGGGTTCGGAAGACGACGACAAAGAGCGCAACATGCAGCGGGAGATTTTTTCGACCGAGCTCCGGCGGACAGAAGACGGAGAAGAGCTTTGGTTCACGGTGCACGGCCGGTCTTTCCTGCGGTATATGGTGCGCAAGATGGTGGGGACGCTACTTGAGGTAGGGCGGGGAAAGCTGACCCCCGCGGATGTAGACAAGCTGTATGAGTTAAAGGACCGTTCGAAGTCCGGGCCCACCGTGCCTCCGCATGGATTGTTCATGGTGACGGTGGATCATGACGAACCTTTCAGGGTCACTTAATGGAGGGAGTTCTATCCATCCTCCGAGTTCTTTACTTCTTCCTTCGACAAACTCCGAAAGACATCCCTTGTGGATCCAGCATCACGGCCATCGCTTTGCCTTCCGGGAGCGGAGTCGGAGGAATAAAAACACGCGCACCCAGGCGCGTTGCTTCTCCGACATATTTCGCCACGTCATCGACCTCGATGAACAATTGCACGAAGCTTGTGGCTTCCGGGGGCGCAGGCCAGATACCTCCCTGAATGCCCTCCTTTGTGCCGGTGTCGATCTGGCGATAGTTCATAGGGTTGTTCGCATCCACACTCCAGCCAAAAAGTTCGGTGTAGAAATTCGCGGTATCATCCAGCTGCTTCGATAGCATTTGAAATTGAAAGACAGGATTCGGCACAGGGACATTCTTTCAGGAGGGGCAGGCGAAGACTACTATAGAATCTTGGGGAAGAGTAGAATCACAATCATGGCTGCAACTTCTCCGCTGCTAGATACTTTGCCTTCGATTGATCCCGCGACCGGCAAGGTTTTGCAATCGTATGAACGAACGTCACCGCTGGCTGTGCCGCAGCTTCTCGCCAATGCTCGCGCGGCGCAGCAGAGCTGGGCGAAGCGGCCTGTGGAGGAGCGCTGCGCTCAGATCGCAATCTTGAAAACGAAAATACTTGAGGCGCGCGATCTCCTGGCTGACGCTGTGGTGCGCGAATCGGGCAAGCCTCGGGCAGAGGCCAAATTTGCCGACGTGTTTGTCGCACTGGATTCCGCGGATTATTTCGCCAAACACGGCGCGTCTTTGCTGAAGCCGGAATCGGTGGCGCATCACAGCCTGGCGGCGAAAGCGAAGTCCGGGATGCTATTTTACGAGCCGCTCGGGGTGGTGGCGATTATCAGTTCGTGGAACTACCCCCTGGCCATCCCCATGGGCCAGATTGTCGCCGCTGTGGTTGCGGGCAACGGCGTGCTCTGCAAGACCAGCGACTTCACCCCGGAATGTGGCGAGTTAATTGACAAGCTTTTCCGCGATGCGGGATTTCCGGCAGACCTGGTCACGATTGTGCAAGGCGGAGGGGAAGTGGGCCAGGCGTTGATTGATGCGCGCCCCGACAAAGTTTTTTTCACGGGCAGCGTTTTTACCGGCCGGCATGTTGCAGAGGCATGTGCGCCGCTGCTGATTCCGAGCGTGCTGGAGCTTGGCGGAAAAGACGCGATGCTGGTTTTGGGCGACGCCGATGTGGAAGTTGCTTCGAGCGCCGCGGTTTGGGGCAGCTACACGAATTGCGGCCAGGTGTGCCTCTCCGTCGAGCGGCTTTTCGTGGAGCAATCGATCAGCGAGGTGTTTATCCAGAAATGCGTGGAGAAGACGCAGAAGCTCCGCCTGGGATCTGGCAGCGATCCGAATACGGAAATCGGCCCTTTGATCCGTCCTCAGCATGTGCAAAGGATGAGCGAACTTTTGGCGGATGGGGTGCAACACGGAGCGCAGGTATTGTGCGGCGGGCGACCGCGGCCGGATCTTGGACCGAACTTTTTTGAGCCGACGGTGATTACCGGCGTGGACTCTTCGATGAAGCTTTTTCAGGACGAGACGTTTGGCCCGATCATGGCGATTCGGGTGGTTCGAGACGCGGAGGAAGCCGTCGGGCTGGCCAACGATACAGAGTTTGCTCTTTCTGCGAGCGTGTGGACCGGCGATCCGGAGCGTGGGAAGGGAATCGCACGGCGGTTGCGGGCGGGAACGGTGATGGTGAATGACCTTATCAGCGGCTTTGCGATTGCCGAGGCGCCTCATGGCGGCTGCGGCTTGAGCGGCTGGGGACGTACGCACGGCAAAGCGGGCTTCCTGGAAATGGTGCATGTAAAATATGTGGATGTGGACCGGTTGCCGCGGATGGAGAAGCCGTGGTGGTATCGCTATGGCGGCGATTTGGAAAAGGCCGCGGACGCGTTTCTGAAGTTTGAGTTTGCCGGCGGCATGTTCGCTCGGTTGCGTCATGCGCGCGCGGCGATGAAGACGATGTTTCGCGACCACGGGTTGAAGTAGACGTGGAGGAGCGAACTTTGCCAGAGGAAACCACAGAAGACACGCTGGCGAGCACCGCGCCCAAAATCAAAACGCGCAAGCCGGAGCAGCGCGCTTGCGATGAGCGCACCGAGAAGGGCAGGCTCTGCGCGGGACATTTGAAGCGCTGGTATGACTTTCCCCCCGAGATCGAGGCTGTGGTAGGCAAGGGCGCGGAGGTCGATCGCTGCGGGTTCTGCAAGACTCTGTTTCGGCCGGACCCGAAGCAGCAGCCCAATAGTTACACACTTCGATACTAAGCCGTGCAGGGAGACCTTTCATCCGTGAACCAAAACGAATGGATCCACGACTGGAATTCGGTTGGGCCGATGAGCATCGCACCCGGCACGCGCGTACTGCTGAACGACGAGACGCTGCGGGACGGGTTGCAGAATCCTTCCATTCAAGATCCGACCATTGAAGAGAAAATTGAAATCCTGCATCTGATGGAATCGCTGCAAATCGATTCCGTGAACATTGGCCTTCCCGGCGCCGGACCGCGTGCGCTGCGGCATACGGAAACGCTGGCTCGCGAGATTGCCACGAATCGGATGCGCATCAAGCCGAACTGCGCCGCGCGGACGATTGAGGCCGACATCCGGCCGATCGCGGAGATTTCGCAGCGCGTGGGCATCGCCATCGAAGCGGCTACGTTTCTCGGCTCCAGCCCGATTCGAAGATTGGTCGAGGATTGGACCGTGGATCATCTGGAACGCACCACGGAAACAGCCGTCAAATTTGCCGTCGCGCAGGGACTCCCTTGCATGTACGTGACGGAAGACACCGTGCGTACCGATCCCGCGACGGTGAAGCGGCTGTATACGACCGCCATCCGCTGCGGAGCTCGTGCCATCGTACTGTGCGACACCGTGGGCCACGCGACGCCTCAAGGTGCTTACAACTTGGTGAAATTTGCGATGGAGAATGTGGTGAAGCCCTCCGGCGAAAAGATTCGCGTGGACTGGCACGGGCATCGCGACCGGGGCCTCGATATCGCCAACTCACTGGCGGCCGTTGCGGCGGGCGCCGATCAGGTTCACGCCGTGGCGCTTTCGCTTGGCGAACGCGTCGGCAACACGCCGATGGAGCTCTTGCTGGTGAATCTCCGCCTGATGGGCTTGACGGAAAACGACCTGAGCTCGCTGAGGGCGTATTGCGAGACAGTTGCCAAGGCCACGCACACCGTCATTCCGCCGAACTATCCCGTTTTCGGCAAAGACGCGTTCCGCACGGCCACGGGAGTACATGCCGCCGCAATCATCAAGGCACTCCGCACCGGCGACCGCGATCTTGCAGACGCGGTCTACAGTGGCGTGCCCGCGCATCTGTTCGGTCTAGAGCAAGTCGTCGAGATCGGGCCGATGAGCGGGAAGTCCAACGTGTTGTACTGGCTCTCGCGCCACAACATCCCGGCCACCGACGAGGTGGTCAACCGCATCTTCGATGCCGCCAAGCAATCCTCCCGCGTGCTGACCGAGCAGGAACTGCTGGCTCTCTGCCCACCCTCCAGCACTCCGGCATAATCTACTGATGCTAAAGACCAGGCGAAATTCGGGTAGTGGAAATGATTTTCGAATGCTCAACTCGCTGGAGACGTGACCAGATTTGGCGGAACTTTCATTGCCCAAAAGATTTATTCAGTATAGCTGGCCAATTATGAAACCGATCAAACCGCTGTGCGGTCTGGCTCCTCTAGTAATGGCATTACTTTTTGTTTCTCCTCGTGTTCTTCCGCAGCAGGAAGCGGTTCCGAAGGCTGCACAAACAGATACCCCAGGGTCGTACCCGAATGCAACTGATGGTTTGCGGCGGAAGTCAAGAGGAGTGCAGCTTCGGTGGAACTTGAAGCGGTCCACTGGCAAAACTGTTTTCGACTTGGCCGCTTCGCGCTAAAATGGCGGCGTGGATTATCCCGCGCCCCCGATTGTTTCCTGCAAGTCGACTTGGCCCGTGCGACTGCCAATTGGTACAGTGAAACGCGTTGCCGTTTGCGCTATTCTTCTGGTCATGCCAATTCGCTCCGCCCTCTCGCAGGCCGCACGGCCCCTCTCCTCGTCTTCCCTTGCGGAGCAGCCGCAGGTGCGCGCGGCACTGGATTGGTTTGCCAAGAATCTGAAGTGGATCAACGACCTGCAATCCGCGCTGACGGAAATTCCCGCTCCTTCGTTTCAGGAGGAAAAGCGGGCCGCCTCCGTGAGGGCGGTATTTGCCGCGGAAGGCCTGCCGGTTCAAACCGATAAGCTTGGCAACGTGATTGCGGAACTTCGCGGCGCAAACGACAAAGAGTGCATCCTGATTGCGGCGCATCTCGATACGGTTTTTCCCGCGGACACGAACGTGAAAGTTCAGCACGAAGGCGATCGCCTGCTTGCCCCGGGAATTTCCGACAATGGCACAGGCCTCGCAGCGATTGTGGCGATCGCGCGCGCGCTTCAGGCGGCTAAAGTGCGACCGCAGCGGACGATTCTGCTTGCCGCGAACGTGGGGGAAGAAGGCGAAGGGAATTTGCGCGGCATGCGTGCCCTGATTGATGGCTACCGCACCAAGCTCCGCGCCGTTATTGTTCTTGATGGCTCCGGCACGGATCACGTTACCACCAAGGCGCTGGCATCGCGGCGGCTGGAAGTGGTCATCACCGGACCGGGCGGGCATAGCTGGTCTGATTTCGGGATGGTGAATCCTATCAACGCGCTGGTGCGCGGCTCGGTGCGCTTCATTAACACGAAGATTCCCGTATCTCCTCGGACTACCTTCAATCTCGGGCAGGTGGAGGGCGGCACTTCGGTCAACTCGATTCCTCACGAAGCGAAATTGAAGGTGGATCTGCGGTCGGAGAGCGAAGACGAACTCGTGCGCCTGGAATCGGCGCTGCGCGATTGCATCTCGACTGGCGTGAAGGACGAAACGGAGAACGCGCGCGATCGCAGCAAAGGCAAGCTGGAATGGACAGTGGACCTGATCGGCAGCCGGCCTGGAGGGGAATTGGGCGCCGATTCCCCGTTGCTCGCTGCGCTGCGCGCGGCGGACGATTACCTGGGGAACCAATCGAGAATCGAGCGTTCTTCCACCGACGCGAATATTCCGTTGTCCCTGGGCATCGAAGCAATTGCGATCGGCGCGGGCGGCAATGGCGGCGGCGCGCATTCTCTGCAGGAGTGGTATGAACCGGCCGGGCGCGAAATGGGCTTGCAGCGCGCGATGCTCACGCTGCTGGGCGTCTCCGGTGTGGCGCCGGAAAAGGCGCGCTGACGATGCGGAGAGCGGCACGCCTTATCTTCTGCCTGGGAACGATTAGTCCTTGTTTCTTCGCTGGGCGCGCAGCGTTTCCGCAAGCCAGCGAACCTCTTCACAAGACAACGTATTACCTGCACGGGCGGATTTATACCAACGATCCCCAGCAGCCATGGGCCTCCGCGATGGCCGTGCGCGACGAAAAAATTCTGTGCATCGGCTCCATCGAGCACATCATGCTGGATTGCGGCGGGTCAAAGTCAGAGGCCGAGATCGTTCAGTTAAAGGGCCGTTTCGTGATGCCGGGCTTCAATGACGCGCACACGCATCTGGGCGGCGCGGGGCGCGACAAGCTTACGCTGGATTTGAAAGGAACGGACTCGCTTGCCGAACTGCAGCAACGCGTGAGGATTGCCGTTGCGCAGCACAAGCCCGGCGAGTGGGTTGTCGGCAGTGGCTGGGACCAGACGCGCTGGCCGGAAAAGACGTTTCCTCATCGCCAGGATCTCGACGAAGTTTCCCCCAACAATCCCGTATTCCTGTTGCACGTTACGGGACACGTGGCGGTGGCGAACTCACTGGCCCTGAAACACACCGAGATTACCGAGGATACGAGCAATCCCACGGGCGGGGAAATCGAGCGCGATGCCGCGGGGAACCCCACCGGCATGTTCAAGGAAGGCTCGGCGATGGAGTTCGTCGAGCAGAAAATCCCGGAGCCGACGAACGTAGAGCGCCGCCGGGGCATCGAACTCGTCTTAGAGGAACTGGCGCGCAACGGCGTGACCTCCGCGCAGGATAATTCAGCCTGGGAAGACTTCCTGGTCTATCACGACCTGAAGGAAGAGAAGAAACTCACAGTTCGCATCACCGAGTGGCTGCCGTTCATGGCGCCCTTGACGGAATTGCAGAATATGCGCTCCGAGGGCGGCACAACCGACCCGTGGCTGAAAACCGGCGCTTTGAAGATGGTTGCCGATGGCGCGCTTGGGTCACGCACTGCTGCGATGTTGGCGCCGTACTCAGACGATCCGGACAACCGCGGAATCATGACCATCGAGCCGGAGAAGTTGAAAGCGATGGCCTTGGAGCGCGACAAATTGGGCTTTCAACTGGCTTTTCACGCGATCGGAGATCGCACCAACCGCGTCGCGCTGGACGTCTTCGAATCCGTGCTCCGTGTCAACGGCACGCGCGACCGCCGCGACCGCATCGAACATGCGCAGGTCGTCGCGCCGGAAGACATCGCGCGATTTGGCACGTTGCACGTCGTCGCCTCCATGCAGCCTTCGCATCAGAGCAATGACATGCGCTGGGCCGAGCAGCGCGTTGGACCCCTGCGCATCAAAGGCGCTTACGCGTGGAATTCCATTCAGAAGTCTGGGGCAACGCTGGCCTTCGGCACCGATTATGACGTCGAGTCCATTAATCCATTTCGCGGATTGTACGCCTGCGTCACGCGCGAATTGCCAGAGGGCGGCCCCGCCGGCGGCTGGCAGCCCCAGGAAAAGATCTCTTTGGACGAGTGCATCCGCGCCTACACCATCGGATCCGCGTACGCGCAATTTGAAGAGGGCAGGAAAGGCGACCTGAAAGTGGGGAAATACGCCGACTTCATCATCCTTTCGCAGGATCTGACCAAGGCCGCGCCGAAAGAGATCCTCAATATGGAAGTCCTGCAAACCGTCGTCGGCGGCCGCACCGTTTATCAAAAGAAATAGCGAAGCAACGAGGCAGGGAGCGGAGAGGCAAAGAGCCACATCTTCTGACAGCCGGTTCAAAATTGATTGCGGCGCGTCATCAGCTAGAGAAAATCCACCGAGATAATTTCCGCAAGGCTTTTTTCGTCGGGCGAAGCGGCGAAGGTGATTTTCGCCTTTCGCCCTTTCCACTGTTCGCAGGGGACGGCAGAAACGGTGGAGTTCTTGCCGGCGACCAGCAAGGCGATTTTCGCAGAGTCAGCCGCGGCCAAAAGCAGTGTCTTACCAAGAATGGCAAAGCGCACGTTCGTTATGGAGGAAGCGGTGCAAGTTGCCTCCTGAATCAGCCCTTCCTCTGTTTGGCTGGAAGCGGACTGCAATCCATACTCCCGGTCGCCGCCAGCCTGCGGGGGCGCGTCAGCCGCAGTCGTCGAGGAAGTTGCCCCGGACGGAAGATTCGTGGCGTTTCCCGTGGTAGCCGATGGATTCTGGTGGGCCGTCAGGCGTTTGGCAAAAGACTCCACAAGATCTTTTTCCGAGGGAGTACGCGCCGTTTTCCGCATGGTGTCGAGAAGCTTGATCGCATCTTGGTCATGATTGATGGCTAAAAGGGCGTCGCCGATATCTACCCTGAAGTTATAATTCGCAGGCTCCAGGGTCGAGGCCCTGACTGCGGCATCGAATGACTTTGGCTTAGTGTCATCCTGCTGGCGGTAGGCAACGGAAAGAAAGCCATAAGCAGGGGCAAATTCAGGATTGAGAGAGATTACTTTTTGCAGGTTGGCGATAATCTGGGGAGTGAAATCCTTCGTGTAGCCCGCGGTTCGAAGGAGCAAAAGAGCGCGGAAGTGATAGGGGCGGAAATCGCGCTGATCGAGACCGATGGCTTTGTTGAATTCAGCGAGGGCGCCGTCATTGTCGTGCTGGAGGTAGTCCACGTAGCCGATGCCGACGTGAGCGGCGGCCAGGTCCGGCTGCTGCTCAAGGGCTTGGTTGAACATCTCCTTGGCCTGGGCGGCATGATTGATATGAGCAAGGAATTCGCCCTGGACCGTGAGAGCTTCGGCGGAGGTCATTTCGCGCACCGGATAGGCCTGGGGGGAGATAGGGGCTTGCGGTTTATAGCTCTCAAAGTGAAACGAGGTCTGCCTGGAATACGATTCGATGACGGCTTGCAGGTGGTTAAGATCGCCGAAGGCCTGCTTTGCCGCCGCCTCGGAGTCGTTGGTGTCCTCATAGGCTTTCAGATATTTAGCGAACCACTGGCCCTTGCGCGCGTCGGGCTCGTTCAGCATGTAATGAATGATGGCCCAAGCCTCCGCGTGAAAGAGGAAGGCCTTATCCTCCACATTGAGCAACGGAGAGCGCATGTCCGAGGAGAAAATATCTTTTAGCGGAATCAACCTCAGCCTCAGTCTATCCAAATATTGAAGTTGCGCCCTGCTGACGTGGCCGACTCCGATTTCTCCCGAACCAACCAGGGTATTGGCGAAATATTCGCAGAGCCCGACATCGAACCAGGTGGGAAGTGAAGGAAAGTTGAGGCGGAGGACGAGGCCGGTGTAGTCGTAATAAAGATTGTGGTAGGGATTCTCCCTGCTTCCGCCAATATCAGTACGCAACACGGCAAAGTTGCGGTCCAGGCTGGGTATAAAAACACCTGTGGGACGCGCGCGGTCCCTCGCCAGCCAATAGTCGGGGAGGAGGATTTTCATGGAGTCTTCGTTTTTGACAGCGATAACGCTGGTGGGTTTGCCGGGGTCCAGCCGCAAGGCCGGAAAAGTCTGGAGAAATACGGCGCGGATTTCTTCAATCTGGTTGGCGATACGGCGAGCGTCAATCTCGCCGGCGTTGCTGAAGACGGTGAAGTGCGCGCTCCGCACCTCCACCCAGCGATCCGAACAAATGGCTCGGGGGGGCATGAAAAAGGGGCACAACAGCAGACAAAGAAGGGAAAATCCAGATTTTCGGGCGATCATAATGCGAAGTATATTCGTGACACCAATGGAACTGCAAGGCATCCTCTTTGCCGTTGTGCAAGAGTTCGTGCTCGATTAAGTTGGGCAGCCTGAGAGACAGGGAGGAAACACTTTGGAAAATTCGCGGCGAAAGCAGGCGGATTTCGCACTGATGTTCTGCTCGCTGATCTGGGGCGTTACGTTTGTGGTGGTAAAAAACGCGCTGGACGAGTCGTCGGCTTTTCTTTTTCTGGCAGTGCGCTTCACCATTGCCACGGTGGTGATGGCGCTGCTGCAGTTCCAGGTGATTGCCCGCATTGAGCCGCAGGAAGTGTTTGCCGGAATGCGGCTGGCGTTTTTCATGTTTGCCGGGTACTGCTTCCAGACCGCCGGATTGCAGTACACCACCGCGACCAATTCCGGCTTTGTTACCGGGTCGAGTGTCGTTCTTGTGCCGATGCTGCTGGCGATTTTCTGGGGGCGCCGGCTGACGCGCTGGATTTATCTGGGAGCGTTTGCGGCGCTCGTCGGATTGTACTTTCTTACTGTGCCCGTCGAGGGGCTTCGCTATCTGAACCGCGGCGATGTGCTTACCTTTGTGGCTGCCGGATTTTACGCGGTGCACATCATTCTGGTTGGGGACTACACCCAGGAACACTCCGTGCGGGCGCTCAGCCTGATTCAGGTGGCGGGTTGCGCTTTGATGGCGTGGCCGCTGACGGGCGCCGCCGCCGCCATTCATTGGCAGCCGGCACGGTTTTCGGGACGGTGGGAGCTGTGGCTCGCGATCGTGATCTGCGCTGTGTTTGCCACGGCCGTCGCCTTTACCGTGCAGCTGTGGGCGCAGCAATTCACTTCACCGGGGCACGCAGCGATTCTTTTTGCGCTGGAGCCGGTCTTCGCGGTGATTACGTCGTACATTGTGCTGCGCGAACGTTTGTCGGCGCGCGCGATGAAAGGCGCGGGGCTGGTGGTCGCGGGAATTGTGCTGGCGGAATTGCTTGGGGCTCCCACGGCGCCGGAAGCGCCGGAGCCGGTGTTCGAAGGGCGGATCTATTTCAAGCCGTGGTGGAAGAAGACTTAGGGGGAATGTAGCGTCCACCTTCAGGTGGACGAGAAAAAGCGCCCGCCTCGTAAGGCGTCCGCTACAAAGGCAGGATTGTCCACCTGAAGGTGGGCGCTACGCGCTGGGATAATTCTTCACATCCACGGCTTCAAACATTGTGGCTGTGGCGGCGTGGGCTTTTTCGTAGGTGTCGATGGCGCCGGCGTGGAGGAGGGAAGTGCCGATGTCGTCGAGGCCCTTGAGCAGGACTTCCTTGCGCGAGGGGGCGATTTCGAATTTGTAGGTGAGGCCGTGATTGTCTTTCACCGTCTGGGTGGGCAGATCCACGGTCAGCGAGTAGCCTGCTTCTTTTTCGGTGCGCTGGAAGAGCTCTTCGATTTGGGCTTCAGTGAGCTCGGCGGGCAGGATGCCGTTCTTGAAGCAGTTGTTATAGAAGATGTCGGCGTAGCTGGGGGCGAGAATTACGCGGAAACCGTAATCGCCGATGGCCCAGGGAGCGTGCTCGCGGCTCGAGCCGCAGCCGAAGTTGGCGCGGGCGAGCAAAACGGAAGCGCCCTGGTAGCGCGGGAAATTCAGGACGAACTCGGGGTTCGGCATTTCGCCAGGCAAATAACGCCAATCGTAGAAAAGAATGCGGCCAAATCCCTGGCGGGTGAGCGCCTTCAGGAATTGTTTCGGCACCATCTGGTCGGTGTCTACATTGACCCGATCCATCGGTGCGACGAGGCCGGAATGGGTGATGAACGGTTGCATACTTCAGAGCTCCTGGGAAAGAGGGATCTTACCGAGACCAGTCAACTTGAATGCCGCTGCTTTTTCTCTTCCTGCCATGCAATTGTAGTCAAGACCAAGCCTGTTAGAAATGCGATTAAGTACATTCCGAAAAACCATGAGTGGAAGGAAAGAAAAGAATGACTGACTGTGAGCGCGGCTAACCCCAATACCATCAGAGTTGTTCCGATTCTCCAGTTGGGATCGCGAACTATAGCCACATTGCTCCGTTGGTCGCTACTCAATGTGCGCGACATCGAACTCGCGCACATCCACAAAATGGCCGGCGATTGCGGCGGCGGCCGCCATTACCGGGCTGACCAGGTGCGTGCGGCTGTCTTTTCCCTGGCGGCCTTCGAAATTGCGGTTGGAGGTGCTGGCGCTGCGCTCGTGCGGCGGCAGGACGTCCGAGTTCATGCCGATGCACATGCTGCAGCCGGCGTCGCGCCACTCGAAGCCCGCGTCCGTGAAAATTTTGTCGAGGCCTTCTTTTTCGGCTTGCGCCTTGATGCCGCGGGAACCGGGAACGATCAGTGCCTGCTTGATGCTTTTCGCGACATGCTTACCTTCGACGAAGTGGGCTGCGGCTCGCAAATCGTCAATGCGGGAATTGGTGCAGGAGCCGATGAAGACGCGATCCACCGGAATATCTACGATCGGCGTGCCGGGTTTCAGGCCCATGTACTTTAGCGCGCTTTCGGTGGCCTTCTGGTCGTTCAGGTCTTTGTAGTCGTGCGGGTCGGGGATGCGTCCGTTGACGCTGGTGACCATGCCGGGATTCGTGCCCCAGGTGACTTGCGGCGCAATCTGCTCGGCCTGCAGTTCCACGGTCATGTCGAATTTCGCGCCTTCGTCGGACTTCAGAAGTTTCCAGCGCTCGACCGCCGCCTGAAATTCCTTGCCGCGCGGCACAAACGGACGGCCTTCGAGATACGCGAACGTGGTCTCATCCGGCGCGACCATGCCCGCGCGCGCGCCGCCTTCAATCGTCATGTTGCAGACGGTCATGCGCCCATCCATGGAAAGAGAGCGAATTGCTTCGCCGCCATACTCGGCGACATGGCCGGTGCCGCCACCGATGCCAATCTTTCCGATGATGGCGAGAATGATGTCCTTTGCGGTCACGCCCTTGGGCCGCTTGCCGTTCACGACGATGTGCATGGTCTTCGAGCGGCTCTGCACCATGCACTGCGTCGCCAGCACATGCTCGACTTCGCTGGTGCCGATGCCGAACGCCAGCGTACCGAACGCGCCGTGCGTGGAGGTGTGGCTATCGCCGCAGACGATGGTCTGCCCGGGCTGCGTGATGCCCAATTCCGGGCCGATGATGTGCACGATGCCCTGGTTCTTGCTGTGCATGTCGAAAAGACGCACGCCGGACTCGCGGCAATTGCGCTCCAGGGCTTCGAATTGGAGTTTCGCATCGCTGTCGAGAATCGGGAGCAGGCGATCGGTCGTTGAAACCGAGTGATCCATCACGGCGAAAGTAAGGTCGGGGCGGCGGACCTTGCGGCCCTCGGCCCTCAACCCGGCGAAAGCTTGCGGGGAAGTGCCTTCGTGAATGAGGTGCCGGTCGATATAGATGAGCGCGGGCTTGCCTTGCTCTTCATAGACGAGGTGGTTATCCCAGATTTTTTCGTACAGTGTTTTGGGTGCCATAGGTATCCATCAAAAGTTTAGCACTCTGGCGACACGGGGCAAGTCGACTGCTGGCTGGAGTACCAAGGCGCGGCCCGCCCCCTAAAACCATTCAGGGTGCAAAATGCGCGCCTCAGAAGGCGGGCCCTACAGGAGCAGCCCACATTTATCCGAGTTCCGGGCGTCTGTAATACAGGTACAGCGCGGCCAGATTTGCGAGCACAATCACCGCGACGGTTTTTGCGGAATACGCCGACTGGCTGGCCACCGGAATAATCGGAAAAATGGAAAGCACCACGAAGAGCAGCGTCATCAGGAAGCCGAAAATAGCCAGGACCTTCATCCACAACGGGCCGCGAAGCGATGATTCTTTCGCCGCCAGCACCGGAATGGCGAAGAGCGCCAGGTAGGCGATTGCATAAAACGTGAACGCCCAGATCAGCAGGAGTTCGAATGCTTCCTGCGCCCCGACTCCGGCTAGCACCGCGACGCCTGCCGCCAGCGTGATGCCTCCCAGGAAAAAGATTGAATTCACGGGCGTGCGGTAGCGCGGATGCAGGCGCGTGAACCATTGGGGAAGCAGGTGGTCCCACCCGGCGCACATCGGCAGACGGGTGTTTGCGGCGAAGTTCAGGCTGAAGCTGGAAAGATAATTCGTGAGAAGGAACAGAATCGCCACCGGGACGATTACTCCGCCCAGCCGCGTGCCACCGAGCGCGATCCCCAGCGCCTGGGGGATGGGGCCGATGACGTCAATGTTTTCCGGAGAAACGTACGCGAGGATCGCGCTGGTGCCGAAAATATAGAGCAGCGCGATCAATGGAGCGGCGATCCAGATGGCGCGCGTCAGGTGGCGGCGAGGATTGCGCGACTCTCCGGCAAAGATAGCGGCGTATTCGAAGCCACAGAGTGCGCCGAAGCTCATTTTGCTGAAAACGCTGAAGCTAAATAGCGTGAGCGGAGGCACTGCGAGGCGCAGTGGATGATACCCAGTCGCGGCCTGGCCACCGGGGCGTATGAAGGGCAGGGCAGCGAGCAGCAGGATGATCAGGACCGTCAGCGCGCTACCGACGTTTGTGACCCATTTGCCGACGCTGAGGCCGAGATGCGCGACCAGCATCAATCCGCCGATGATGGCTACCGAAGTGACCACGAGAATTCCGCGGTGGGCGGCTACGGAATCGGCGTCTAGTCCGAGGGCGTACGCCGCGTAGTTGGTGGTTACTAGCCCGATGGAGGCAACGTAAAGGACGACATACATCCACAAATTGAGAGCGACGAGGAAACCGACTGCGTCGCCGAACGCGTGGCGCGCCCATTCGTAAAGACCGCCTTCGATAGGGAGCCGCTGGTTCAGGTAGGAAACCACCAGCGCTTGCGGCAGGAAGAAGAGGGCGATTGCCAGTAGCCACAAGACTACGTGCGACGGGCCGGCTTTCACGGCCGAGCCGAAAAAGTCGGGGACGACCACCAGCAGGATAGAAGCGAGAACGAGATCTGTAAAGCCGAGTTCTTTTCGGAGGGCAGCGGTAGGCGTCGCGGTTTGCGATTCAGCGTTGGAAGGGGAGGGGCGGCTGAGGGTGGCCAAGTGGGGGGACCGAAGTCCTTGTCTCCTCGAAAGAAAGTGGCGCTAGTGTGCCGGGTGGGAAAAGGAGAAGCAAGGGAATTCCGGGGAATAAATTTCTCATCGTGAGGGTCGGGCCGTTCGCGCCCTGAAGGACCTCAACTGAATTACTTGTGCAAAAAAGTTGGCGTTGAGGTCGTTCGCGCATCCCCGGCGAACACCACCGGAGTCCAAACACCTTATCGGATGGGTTCCCTCCTCTGGCGGGCAGGCAGGATGACAGGTTGTTTGTCGACTTAACGGTCGGAGGTGGAAGATTTGGAGGAAGAAGTAAGTGGGCGGTGTTCTTCGCGAACCTTTACTTCGTAGTGGCGGACGCGGCGATCATAGGAAGTCAAGAGATGAACTGCTTCTTCGCCCACAACTGCGGATTCGCGGTCTGGCCCGGCGAATCGTTCGATGGATTCGAGGGAGGCCCACAGCGTCTCCACGATCATCTCCACCACGACGCCGTCGGATTGCGTTAGCACTCGCGCTTCGAGGAAACCTTCTTTTGACCGGAGATGGGGCAGCACATGGTCATTGAAGTGGCCAAGATAATCGGGCAGGCGAACTTCGGTTGTGCGGGCGGACCAGAATCGGACGACCATCTCAACTTACTCCTCGACTGGCTGTTGCATTGGGGATGTCCGCGTCCGCCCCGACCACCACATTCCAGGGACGCACTTCCCAGCGTTGCACGAGGCCATTGCGGACATAGGGATCTTGCTCGGCAAAGGCGCGGGCCGCGTCGGGCGAATTGCCGCGAAAGACGATGAGCGCGGCGTCGGCGGGGTCTGCAAGCGCGCCGGCCAGGCGGAGTTCGCCGCGCGCGACCGCGTTGCGTGCGTGGGCGAGGTGCTGCTCTCGAAACGGCAAGCGGCGTTCCACGAATCCATCCATGACGTGATAGAAGAGCGCGTAATAGCCCATGGTTGCCTCCTCGCCCAAGCCGGAGTTAGCAGAAAATAGCCTACCACGTTCGTGTGCGACGGATTGGGATTGCCTCGCCTTCGTCCAACGAAGGGTCGCCGTTTGAGAATTTACGCGGACGTACATTCCGACCTCATGTGACGGGGCCTGAAGGTGGCCGACATAAAAGAAGCGAAACTCAAGAGCGGGCCGACTCGGAAGGCGGTCCCTACAAATGCGGATTAGCCACCGGCGATCGAGGGGACCAACAGTACGCGATCGCCGTCTTTTAGTGGTGAGGATTCGCCGTTGAGGAAGCGGATGTCTTCTTCGTTCAGATAGACGTTTAGGAACTGGCGGATCTGGCCTTGCTCGTCGCGGACGTGGCGCGAGAGCGCGGGAAATTTCGCCGTCAGGTCGTTCAGAGCCTCGGCGACGGTGGTGGCGCCGGTATCTACTTTTGGCGAACCTTCGGTGAAGCGGCGAAACGCTGTGGGGATTTCGATGGTGATTGCCATTTATTGCTCCGATCCTTTCGATGCTGCATTCTCAAACCTGGATGCTGTCTTTCAGTTGTTCCTGCAACAGCGCTTCGAAGGCGTCGAGTTTTGGCTCGATAACTTCGGTTGCGGGAAAGTGGGCGGCGATGGCGTCGGTGGTCTTCAGGCCGTTGCCCGTGATGCAGACGACCGTTGTTTCGTCATTGCCGATGCGGCCTTGTTGAATCAGCTTGGCTGCAACGCCTGCGGTTACGCCGCCCGCGGTTTCGGCGAAGATCCCTTCGGTTTGCGCGAGCAGTTTGATGGAGTCGATGATTTCGGGATCGGAAATGTCTTCCGCCCAGCCGCCCGATTCGCGAATCAGGCGCAACGCAAATGGGCCGTCGGCGGGATTCCCGATGGCCAGCGACCTGGCAATCGTGTTCGGCTTTTGCGGCGTAAAACGGGGCAATTCGCGTTTCACCGCGTCCGCAATCGGCGAACATCCGGTGGCCTGGGCGCCGAAAAACTTCACCTGCTTCGGTTCGACCCAGCCTAGATGCGCCAACTCTGCAAACGCCTTGGCGATTTTTCCGATCAGCGAACCGCCCGCCATCGGCACCACCACGTTGTCGGGGAGCTCCCAGCCAAGCTGCTCTGCGATTTCGTAGCCGTGGGTCTTCGAGCCTTCCGCGTAATAGGGGCGCAGATTCACGTTCACGAGTCCCCAACGGAACTTGTCCGCAATCTGCGTGCAGAGGCGGTTGACGTGATCGTAGTTGCCGTTGATGCGGACAATCCGGGCGCCATACACGGCGGTGTTCAGAATTTTCGCGGCCTCCAAATCCGCAGGGATGAACACACAGGTGTCGAATCCCTGCTGCGCGCCCTGTGCCGCGACGGCGTTGGCCAGGTTTCCGGTGGACGAACAGCCAATCGTCTCGAAGCCGAATCGCCGTGCCGCGGCAAGAGCCGTGGCTACAACGCGATCCTTGAACGAAAGAGAAGGGAAGCACACCGCATCATTTTTGAAAAAGAGGTTTTTTACGCCGAGGTGCAAACCCAGCTTGCGGGACTTCACCAGCGGCGTTCCCCCGATGGGCTGGCTGGCCGTGAATCCCTGCGGCAGGGGCAGGAATTCGGCGTAGCGCCACATATTGAAAGCGCGGCGCGACACGGCCTCGCGGCTGGTGGTCTGCCGCAAGGCTTCGTAGTCGTAGCTGACCTCCAGGGGAGCGAAACACTCTTCGCAGTAGGATTGCGGCTGGTTCGGAAACGTCTTTCCGCATTCCCTGCATCGCAAAAAGTAGATTTCCTTCATAAGTCACCTCGACGGGGTTCTCTGGCGACAGGCCGAGAGCCACCAATGGAAATGACGTGGGATGATCGCGGGCAGCGCGGAGGGGTAAAAGAGGAAACCCTCCGTGCCAAAGTGCGGGGAGGGTCTCAGAAAATCTGTGAACTCTTCCAACTCTTTAGCAGTTTTTTACGTGGAGCAAGTCGCCCTAAATCGCCACGTGACACCGCAATTGCGGCTAATCTATTTATGCTAGAACTCGAACTTCTTGTCAAGACGAAACTTACCGGCGAAAACGTAAAACGCCCAAGGCTAGTCTTTTTGCGTCCAACCTATTCATGCACCCGAGTTCCGGTGAGACCCGTCCGGATGGCCAGTTAACGCCAAGGCGCATCTAAGGTAAGTAGAAACTCCGCGCATTCCACGGTGTTATACTTTCCGCAGGTGGACTGGGCCACGGATACAGATAGGAGCCAGATCGTATGGAGCAGTCAACAAATACCAAGGTGAATTGGACCAGCAGGCGCACGTATGTGGCCGGCGGGCTGATTGCAGCAACGCTTTCGGTGGGCATTCTGATCGGCACGGTGGTTTCCGGGAAGGTTTCCGCCATGCGGTCGTTCTCGTTCGCGGGCTCTTCGGCCGCGCCGCTAGCCCTGCCAGACCCCATTCCTTCCTCTAACAGTTTTTCGTCCATCGTCAATCGCGTCGAGCCTGCCGTCGTCAACATCGCCACCACCCAGGTGATGGACCGCAAATCGAAGCGGCATCATGCGGGCGAGGAAGACGACCCCAGCGAAGATTTCTTCTTTCATTTTTTTGACGGCCGCCCGGATAACGGCCCCAAGGCGGAACGCAGCCTCGGCTCCGGCGTGATTGTGGATAAGAGCGGGTTTATCCTCACGAACAACCACGTCGTCGAGCAAGCCACCAAGATTCAGGTGCAGCTCAACGGGGACACTACCAAGTACACCGCCAAAGTTGTGGGCGTGGACGAAGCCACCGACCTTGCGGTTATCAAGATTGACGCGGGCAGAGAACTCCCGTACGCGAAGCTCGGCAATTCCGACGGCGTGCAGGTGGGCGATTGGGTGCTGGCGATTGGCAGCCCGTTTGGCCTGAACGCCACGGTCACCGCGGGCATCATCAGCGCCAAGGACCGCGCCGGCATCGGCCAGCAGTTTCAGCGCTTCCTGCAGACCGACGCGGCGATTAACCCGGGCAATTCCGGCGGGCCCCTGGTGGACATGGCCGGGCAAGTAATCGGCATCAACACCGCCATCATCACCGGCAGCCGCGGCTACGAAGGCGTAGGGTTTGCGATGCCGTCTTCGACCGCGATCAGCGTCTACGACCAGCTGGTCAAAAGCGGCCGCGTGACGCGTGGCTCCATTGGCGTCAGCTTCCAGGAAGAACTCGGCACCAACCACATTACGTTGAAGTCCCTCGGCGCGCCGTACGGCGTAGTGATCGAAGGCGTCGAACCCGGCAGCCCAGCGGAAAAGGCCGGCTTGAAGGGCGGCGATGTGATCACCTCGATCAATGGCACAGCGGTGAAGACTGGCAACGACCTGGTGAACCCAATCGCTTCCGCACCCATCGGCAGCAAGGTGAAAATTACTTACTACCGCGACAAACAGATGAAGGACACAACCGCGACCGTCGAAGATCGCACCCGCGTTTTCCCGAACACCCAGGGCCGCGTCAGCAGCACTCCGGACGATAACGCGCCGGCTGAATTCGGCCTGCACGTCGAGAACCTGACTCCAGTGCGTGCACAGAAGGTCGGGATTGAAGGGCAGAAGGGTGTGGTTGTCAGCGAAATCGAACCAGCCAGCTTCGCGGACGATACCGGCTTCCAGCCGGGCGACGTCGTATCGGAAGTGAATGGCATGGCCGTGACTTCGGTGGATGACTACCGCAAGGCCGTGTCCAAGCTGAAGCCAGGAGAGAACGTTGTGTTCAAGGTCCTGCGCCGCAACGGCGACCGGGTCATGACTATGTTCCTTCCGGGCGTGGTTCCCGCGGACGCGAAACAATAGACCGGCACATTCGCCCAGCTATGCATAACCTGCGCAACAACCATCGAATGACACTCCTGATTCTTGCGGCCATGGCCGTGGGCAGCTTGACGCTGCCCGCGACCGTCGTCGCACAAACCAGCAGTGTGAGCAAAACTGCTCACAAGCCCGCGACGGGCGGTGGGCCCGCCAAGATGGCGACGGGCACTGGGAAGAAATCGAGCAGATCGGGCAGGAAATCGAGCAGCAGAACGAAGCGCGTGAAGGGGCAGGCAGCGCCCACTGCCGACCGCATCAACGAAATTCAAAGCGCCCTGGCAAGCAAGGGCGGGTATACAGGCACACCTTCCGGCAAGTGGGACGACTCCACGGTGGAAGCGATGAAGAAATTCCAAGCTTCTCACGGCCTGAATCCCACGGGTAAGTACGATGCCCTTACACTTGAGAAGCTCGGCCTGGGTTCCGAGACGGCCGGCATGGGCGTGCCTACGCCTCCGCCCAACTCCTCCAATCGCTTGCTTTCTTCAAAAGTGCAGCGCGACGAAGTAAAGAATGAGCCTGAATGAGCTGTAGTCGCCGACCTTAGGCCGGCCAGCGGAAGTTCCTGCCTGATTGTTACCTGAGATAATTGAACGATTTATTTCTTACGCTTGCGGCCCAGCGTGGCCACCGACTTCGTGAATTCTTCCAGG
The DNA here is from genome assembly GCA_013289665.1 of Acidobacteriota bacterium. Lineage (GTDB taxonomy): Bacteria > Acidobacteriota > Terriglobia > Acidiferrales > UBA7541 > Acidiferrum. The sequence goes on from JABCZN010000001.1 coordinate 613,190, forward strand.
ATCTCCGTTTTTACCCTGTTCAGCACGAACTGGCCCTCCCGCTTGCATTCGACGAGCCCCGCTTCCGAGAGAACTTTCAGATGGTGAGAGACCGTGGCGGGGGTCACTCCACGCATGTCCACCAGGGCGCAGCAATGAACGCCTTCGTGGGAGGCGATCTGTTCATAGATCTGCAATCTGGTTTTGTCGGCCAGCGCTTTGGATATCTTTTCAATCTGTGCCAGGTTCATTCTTCAAGTCCTTCCGCCCACAACAGTTTAACGCGCTCCTTGTGACTTTGCCGAATTGGCGATTCGTCTTGTAACCAACCAGTTAGATGTTCATCTAACTGTCGAAGTTGCAAGAGTCAATTTTGCCCGGGGCGAGGCCCCGAACCTGCATTCAAGAGGAGGATTTATGAAGCGTTTACAAGGGAAAGTCGCAGTGGTCACGGGAGGGAACAGCGGGATCGGCCTGGCCAGCGCCCAGCGCCTGAAGGAAGAGGGCGCAAAGGTGGCGATCACGGGTCGCAGCCAGAAGACGCTCGATGAAGCGGTGAAGCTGCTTGGTAACGACATCCTGGCGTTCCAGTCGGACGTCTCCAAGGCCGGCGACATCGAAAAGGTGTATGAAGCGGTTGCGAAGAAGTTCGGCAAGATCGACATTCTCTTCGCCAATGCTGGGGTTGCCAAATTTGTTCCGGTGACAGCGGTGACCGAAGAGCATTACGACGAGTTGTTTGACATCAACTCCAAGGGCGCGTACTTCACCATTCAAAAGGCCCTGCCTTACCTAAACGATGGCGCGTCCATCATCCTGAACACCAGTGTGGTCAGCCATTTGGGTATCCCGATCGGCTCCGTCTACGCCGCAACAAAAGCCGCTATGCGCTCGCTCACCCGGTCGTTCGCCGGCGCGCTGGCGGAACGCAACATCCGCGTCAATGCCGTCGCTCCCGGCCCGATCGAAACTCCGATCTTCGGGCGCACCGGCCTGTCGAAGGAAGAGATGGATGGATTTGCCGCAGACGCAATCACCAAGGTGCCAATGAAGCGTTTCGGAAAATCCGAAGAGGTCGCCTCGGCGGTTGCCTTCCTGGCCTCCTCGGATGCTTCCTACATCACCGGCGTCGAGCTTAGCGTCGACGGCGGGATGGGGCAGATCTAAGGCACGTATAGCTCAGACAACGTTTGATTTTGGAGGACAGTGCGATTAGCGACTGTGATCCTGCGGGTGGCTTGATCGCGCCCGCAGGATTTCGCTTTTGATTTGCACAGTGTGCAGGCACCTGTTTGACGGCGCGCAGCGCGCGCCGCTAGACTCGATTTTGTCCAGGAGGTCGTATGGCTACCGCGTCCGCTTCACATGCATACAAAAATTTCATCAACGGGGAATGGGTCGCGCCCCGGAGCGGGAAAACGCTGGAGAACCGCAATCCGGGCAATACCGATGAATTGATCGGAATCTTTCCGCTCTCATCGCGGGAGGATGTGGATGTGGCCGTTTCCGCGGCCAAAGAAGCTTACAAGACTTGGCGCCTGATTCCGGCTCCCAAGAGGGCTGAAATTCTTTTTCGCGCCGTGGAACTTCTGGTGAAGCGCAAGGAAGAGTTTTCCCGTGACATGACTCGGGAGATGGGCAAGGTGCTTGCCGAAACGCGTGGCGACGTTCAGGAAGCCATTGATATGACCTATTACATGGCCGGCGAAGGCCGCCGCCTCTTCGGCCAGACCACGCCATCCGAGCTTCCCAATAAATTTGCGATGAGCTTGCGGCAGTCTATCGGCGTTTGCGGCTTGATTACTCCGTGGAATTTTCCGATGGCCATTCCTGCTTGGAAAATGATGCCGGCGCTCGTCTGCGGCAATACGCTGGTGATCAAGCCGGCGGAAGATACGCCGCTATCTACGTATCACCTGGTTGAAATGCTTTCGGAAGCGGGGTTGCCCCCGGGGGTCGTTAATCTGGTCGGAGGCGACGGGCCGGACGCGGGAGCGCCCTTGACGAAGCACGCCGATGTGCCTGTGATCAGCTTTACTGGCTCCACTTCGACTGGCCGGATCATCGCGGAGACTTGCGCGCCAACGTTCAAGCACTACAGCCTGGAAATGGGCGGGAAGAATATCATTCTCGTGATGGACGACGCGAATCTTGACCTTGCCGTTGATGGCGCGATCTGGGGCGGCTTCGGCACTACCGGACAGCGCTGCACGGCAGCCAGCCGCGTGGGCATCCACAAAAGCGTGTACAAGGAATTCGTCGGGCGATTCGTCGAACGCGCCGCCAAACTCAGGGTCGGCAACGGGCTCGATCCTTCGGTCGAGATGGGGCCATGCATCAACGAGCAGCAATTACAGACGGTGATGTCCTACGTCGAAATCGGCGTGAAGGAAGGCGCGAAACTTTTGACCGGCGGACATCGCCTGGCCGGCGGCGAGCTCGCCAAAGGCTGGTTTCACGAGCCGACCGTTTTCGGGGATTGCCAGCCCAAGATGCGCGTGGCGCAGGAAGAGATCTTTGGCCCGGTCGTTTCCCTGATTCCCATCGATGGCCTGGAGCAGGGAATTGCAGTCGCCAATGGTGTACCGTATGGCCTGTCCGCGTCCATCTACACGCGCGACGTGAACCACGCCTTTGCCGCCATGCGAGACCTGTACACCGGGATCGTCTACGTCAACGCGCCCACGATCGGCGCGGAGACGCATCTCCCTTTTGGCGGCACCAAGCAGACCGGCAACGGCCATCGGGAAGCCGCCGTCGCCGCGATCGATTTCTTCACCGAGTGGAAATCCGTGTACATCGATTACTCAGACAAGCTCCAGCGCGCTCAGATTGATAACAATTAGAAATTTTGCGGTGGGATCTGCGCTTTACTTTTTGCTGGAATGTAAAGCATGGCCAAAGCAACTCTTTCTTCGAAAAACCAGATCATCATTCCGCGCGAAGCACGCAAGGCCCTTGGCCTTAAGACGGGTGATAAACTTCTGGTTGTGGCATATGGCAACAAAATCGTTGTCATGGAAAAACCCAAATCATACCGGAAAGCAATCGCCGGCATTGGCGGGGGATCATACCCGCCGGATTACCTCAAGAAAGTACGCGACAGTTGGGAGTAGAACGCCTCCGTTCACTCTTGCGGTCCCACAACATTGTTGCTCTGGGCACGAGCGTTCTCATCTATCAGCTTGAGAAGAACCCGCGGTATTCCCGCTTTCCGACGCGATTTTCGCCTGGCTTGAACACCCCGGCAATTCGGCCATTACATCGACCCTGTCCATAACGGAATTGCTCGTGCCCGCCCATCGTGACGGTGACGCCCGAAAGTTGCAACATTGCCGCGGCTTGCTGACTACATATCCAGTTCTGAACTGGCTGCACCCGGATCTGGTAGTTGCAGATATGGCGGCCCAGTTACGCGCCGAGTATCGACTCAAGACGCCTGATGCCATTCAAGCAGCCACGGCAATTCAGTCCAAGGTGTCCCTGTTGCCCACAAATGATCCGATTTTTCAGGGTGGGCAGGAATTGAAGACACTGGTCCTCGACGAACTCCTTTGACGGCACTTGACACTCCGCCTAAAATGGTAACTAGCACTAATAATTGAGTGCTGCCATGCGCAATCCAGCTCTACAAGAACGGCGTAACCGCCAGATTTTGGCGGACTTGGTGCGTACTTACATCGAGACTGGCGAACCCGTGTCTTCCCGCGCCATTTCGAAACGTTTTGAAGAGTCGCTTAGCACCGCCACGATCCGCAACATCATGGCGGACCTTGAGGACGGCGGGTATCTCTACCAGCCGCATACCTCGGCTGGCCGCGTGCCGACTGCCGCGGCTTACCGCTTTTTTGCGCAGGAGATCGCTTCGCAGGCGACTCTCACAGTGGAGGATCGGAACTGGATCAACCGTGAAATGAGTGGCGCGAATTCCGCCGCGGAAATCACCGAGCGCGCGGGACACGTCCTTGCCGAAGTTTCCCGCGGCGTGGGCATCATCGTGTCTCCCCCGTTGCGCCGTGCGGTGCTCGAACATGCCCGCATGTGGCTGCTTCCGGACGGCCGCGTTGTGGTCGTCTTGATTTCTCCCGGCGGGAACACGCGGGACAAGGTTTTGCGCCCCAGCCGAGTCTTTACCCAGCCGGAGCTGGATGCAACCGCCGAATTTCTAAATCGCAATTATTCCGGCTGGATGCTCGACGCCATTCGTGCCGACTTGCTGCAGAAACTCGCCACGGAGCGCGAGCGTTATGAAACCCTGGCCCAGAGTGCCTTGACCCTGTGCGACCCAGCGATTCTTTCCGAGAGTTCCACGCAACAAATCTATGTCGAGGGCACAGCGCAATTTGTCGGAACCCCGGAATTCGCCGATCAGGACCACTTGCGGGAATTGCTCGCCGCCATAGAGGAAAAGCATCGTCTTGTCTCGGTGCTGAACGCTTGCATCGAAACGCCGGAGCCCGTTTTCGTTCAGATTGGCATCAAAGAAATCTCCCAGGCCGGGCACAACCTGGCCTTAATTAGCGCCCCCTACTCGGGTCACGACCAGATACAGGGATCGCTGGGCGTGCTCGGGCCCACGCGTATTGACTACGAACGCGCCATGACCGCGGTCGCGTACGTGGCCCAGCTCTTCAGCGAGGCTTTGCAGAAGATCGAGTAGCGAATTTCGCCCGGTTGGAGCATTCTGGGAGAAAAGGGTAGGACACAACACTTTTTGAGGATAGATTTATGAGCGAGCAGGAAATCAAAGTGAACGATACCCATGATGAAGGCCCGGGGCAGCCCGAGGAAGCGCAATCCGCAGACTCTGCCCGGGAGGATTCTCAGGTGAAGAAACTTTCGGGGGAGCTCGCAGACCTGCAGCAGACGCTGCTGCGGCGCCAGGCCGACTTCGATAATTACCGCAAGCGCATCGAAAAAGAGCGCGCGGAGGATTCCAGACGATCCACAGCGCGTGTTGTCGAGTCGTTGATCCCCATTGTGGATGGATTTGAGCACGCCCTTGCTGCGCACAAGGAAGATGAATACGCTAGCTACCGGAGAGGCTTCGAACTCATCTACAAACAACTTCTGGATAATTTGGCCCGGCTGGGTGTGGACCGCGTGGAACCCCTGGGTAGACCTTTTGATCCCCACATGCACCAAGCCATGGATCGCACGGAAACCACGGAACATGAAGACGGCACTATTTTGGAAGTCTTTCAGCCCGCATACCTGTTTCACGGTCGCGTTCTGCGGCCGGCACTGGTGCGCGTAGCGGTTCATCCGGGCGGCGCATCCAATAAAGCTGTGAATTAATCGGCTACACACGATCGGGATCAGGGCGCCTCAGCCGTTGATCCCTGCTACGTTCAAATACAGAGAAGGGAACCAGAGCAGCGAATATGCCCAAGTCTCACCAGCGCGATTATTACGAAATTCTTGGCGTCACAAAAACGGCGTCGGTTGAGGAAATCAAGACGGCTTACCGGAAAGCAGCCCTCAAGTGGCACCCCGACCGCAGCCCGGAGAACAAGGAAGAAGCCGAGCACCGCTTTCGCGAGTGCACCGAGGCCTACGCCGTTCTGAGCGACATTCAGAAGCGGCAGATTTACGACACCTACGGTCATGAAGGCCTTGCCGGCGTCGGCACGCAGCCCGATTTCAACGGCACGATTTTTCAGGATTTCCACGATATTTTTGGCGAGTTCTTTGGATTCGAGGACCTGTTTGGGACGGGCGGTGGCCGTCGGCGCGGCGGGCGTCGCGTCCAGCGCGGTTCTGATTTGCGTTACGATATGACTCTGACTTTTGAAGAAGCTGCGACAGGCATTACTACAAAAATTCGCGTGCCTCGCCAGGAATATTGCGAAACCTGCAGCGGCACGGGGGCAAAAAAGGGCACCGGCATTGCGGCTTGCCAGGCATGCGGTGGCCGCGGCCAGATTGTCTATCAACAGGGATTCTTCACCATCAATCGCACTTGCCCCTCATGCCAGGGCGCGGGACAGATCGTGAAGGAACGCTGCCCCGACTGCAAGGGGCAGGGGCGAATTGACCGCGAGCGCACGATCGAACTGAGGATTCCGCCGGGGGTGGATACGGGGACGCGGCTTCGCGTGCAGGGTGAAGGCGAGCCCGGCCCCAATGGCGGGTCAGCGGGCGATCTTTACGTAGTTCTGGAAGTGAAGGAGCACGCCTTTTTCGAGCGGCGCGGCGCCGATCTTTATTGCACGATTCCACTCAGCGTTTCGCAGGCTTCGCTGGGCACGGATCTCCAGGTTCCAGGCCTTGCCGGAGAAGAACGCCTGAAAGTGCCCGAAGGAACGCAGAGCGGCGCGGTGTTCCGTATTAAGGGCAAGGGTTTGCCCGACCCGCATGGTGGTGGCCGTGGCGACCTTTACTATCACGTGCGTGTGCTGACGCCGACGAAACTGACGCGCGAGCAGCGCAAGATCATGGAACAGCTTGATGCAACACTGAAAATGGATAACCATCCTGCCGACCGCAACTCAACCCTCTTTGACAAAGTAAAAGACATCTTCGGCTAGTTTGAGTGGGGGCCGACCCGGCCCGCCCGCTTTAGCGGAGTAAGCCCTGGCATCGAATTTTCAATTGGTCACAGGGTTTGATAACTCGAAAGCGGGCGCTTCGTTCCCGCACTCAATAAGCCCTCGCGCGGTGCACGCAATCCGCTCCGTCGCTCCCGGGCGTTTCATGGGAAGATAGCCTTCATGCGACGCCGTTTTTTCATTGAGCAATTTTCGGGGGGACGCGCCGTGATGGAAGGTGAGGCCGCCCACCACCTCGGCCGCGTCCTGCGCGCGCAGCCCGGACAACTTTACGAACTCAGCGATGGTTCAAGGGTCTGGCTGGGCCGCATTGAGAGCGTCTCTCGCGATGCAGTCGAATTTGCCCTCGTCGAGGAGGTTCCCGCGTATCAGCAGCTTTTACAGACGACGCTGCTGCTTTCGGTCGTGAAATTCGATTCCTTCGAGTGGGCGTTGGAAAAAGCCACGGAACTCGGCGTCAACCGCATCGTGCCTCTCGCGGCCGCGCGCTCAGAAAAGGCGTTGCTTGCCGCCGCTGCCAAACGCGCTGAACGCTGGAAGAAACTTCTCCTCGAGGCGTCGCAGCAATCGCGCCGCGTCCAACTGCCTGTTCTGGAATCGCTGGCCTCGCCGGACGCAGCGTTCGCCGCGTACAACGAAGGCCTGCGCGTTTTTCTATCCGAGGCGTCCGACGCGAAGTCCTTGCGCGAAGTCTTGCGCAACCGGCAATCGAAGGCCGCGGTTCTGGCTATTGGACCGGAAGGCGGCTGGACGGACGCCGAATTCGCCACCGCGCGTGCCGCTCACTTTCAAGACGCCTCCTTGGGCAAACTCATTCTCCGCACGGAAACCGCAGTCGTCGCTTCGCTCGCGGCCCTGAACTTCGCCCTCTTCGAGTAACGCAATTCCCCGCGCAATTTCAAGAAGGCGCCTTCGTTTTTTTTCGGGGGGGGGTGCGGTAGCTCTGCCACCGCTTTTACTGGGTTCTGCGAGACTCCACAGTGAATCGGGGCGAGGAGGTTGAAACCATAATAGCGGGAGCCGGGTTCCCAGACTCCCAAGTGGCGGGGCTAGGGCCCGGCGCCTACAACGGAGAGCAACAGTCAGAAATGCGGGCGGCCCGAAGAGAGGAGGAAACTCTTCGGGCCGCCCGCATTGTGCCCAGCTAGTAATAGGCTTTTCCTACTTGCCGAAGGTGATTACGCCGAATGTGCCGTTGCCGTAATTGTTGTTACCGGCGGTGAAGAAGAGTTGGTTGGGGTTGCCGTTTGCGCCGCCACCCTGGCCGAACTGAATGGCCCAGACGTCGTCGATCTCGATGGCTTTGCCGCTTGCGTCACGCAGGGGACCGAGAAACGCGCCGCTTTTCGGATCAAAGGCGTTGATGCGGCCGCGCGGCGTGTTATCGGTGATCAAGAGCGCCTTGCTCATCGGCCCGAAGTCGGCTGGCGCCAGCGCGACGCCCCACGGCGAATGAAGCGTTCCATGCAGCGCGAATCCAGAAATCAGCTTCCCGTCCGTCGTGAAGGAGGCCACAAAACCGCTCTGGGCTTTGTCGAGGGCCGTGTAAGTGACCCAAATCGTTTGCACCCCGTTCGCATCGGTGACCGTCTGAATGCCATAGGGAGCGAATTTCTGCGGAATCTTGGGATCGACGAAAGCATCCGGACCAAGCTGCGCGTTCGCCAATTTGAAAGTGGAGTCGAAGACGTCAATTCTGCGGTTCGCTCCGTCGTCCGCCGCGTACAGGAATGGTTGGCCATTGATGTTGGCGATGGCCAGGCCTGTGTATGTTGCGCCGGCGGATGATCTGTCGGCACCGAGAGTAGCGTTAGTGCCGCCGACCGCGGGATTCCATCCCTTGATGGTGCCGTCCTGGGTAGCGAAGATGAAAAAAGAGTTTCCGGAGACGTGGGTTTCCGTATTGGTGACCGCAAAGGCCGTGACAGTGCCGGGGGTTTCCGGCGCGACGATTCCGGTCGGTGTCCCCTGCCCACCGGTCACTGATGGGACGGCGACGACCAGGCCGAGCGTGGTTGCCGCGACGACTCCATCTGTGTTGCTGATGGCGTAGAGCGTCGAAAGTCCGGTGGCGTTGTCGCTCACCCAGTAGGGGCTTGTGCCTGTCGAGACGAGGCCCCAGGCGTTGACGAGATGCGGGTCATTTACCGTGCCGCCTGCGCCGGAGTTGGTGACCAGGTCGGTGCGGGTATACTGCGCAAACGTGAAACAGGGAAAGATGGCGGCCAAGGCAAGAATCGCCAGCGTTTTGATTGCTGATCTCATTCTGTTTTTTTTCCTCTCAGGTGTTCTTTGTGCCGAAGCACGGGTTGTTGATGGCAATGCGGTTTGCAACGAGCTGGGAAGGGCTGGGGGGAGCCGAACTTATCTTCCGGAAGCAATGAACCGCAACGCCACTATCCAAGGTAGCGGCGGCTCGCAGGGGGAGTGTCACAGGGAAGTCAACTCGCTGTTAGATTTCCGCCAACCGCCAACGGAGCGAGGCGGAGGTTCCTGGCTCATCGCCCGGACGACAAACCATATTTCGCGATCGTCCAAAGAATCTTCCACCCCGCGCGGACCGTCCCCACAAAATTTCCGGAAATCTTGGACCGGCCGGCGATTCTCTTCCGGTAGTTCACGGGGACCTCCACGATTCTCAAACCGGAGCGGTGCGCTTTGATCTGCATCTCGATGGTCCAGCCAAAATTCGTGTCGCACATGAGTAGCCGCCCCAACGCCTCGCGCCGGATCACGCGAAACGGCCCCAGGTCCGTATAACGCGCGCCGAATAACATGCGCATCAATCCCGTGGCCAGCCAGTTGCCGAATGCCTGCTGGGGTGTGAACGCCCCGGATTTTTTCGCCGCGGCAGTCCGAGAGCCAAGCACCAGGTCCGCTTGTGATTCGAGGAGCGGAGTGAGCAAGCGCCGGAGATCCTTGGGATCGTCGCTTCCATCGGCGTCCAGAAACGCCACGATCCTGGTGTCCGTGGAAAGCGCTGCAATCCCCGCGAGGCACGCCTGCCCGTAACCCCGCCGCGGCTCGCTCACCACGCGTGCGCCGTGCTTGCGCGCCACGCTGGCCGTGGAGTCGCGCGATCCGTTATCCACCACCACAATGTCCGCATCCGCACACGCCTCGGCATCCAAGGCCGCTCGCAAACCGTCTAACACGAGGGCGAGCGCCGCTTCTTCATTTAACGCCGGAATGATGAATGCAATGGGGGAGGGCATCGCTGGAATCCTAGATACATCGTCCCGTAAAGTCGAGCCAGCCCGGTTTGCAATTCGCTGCTGGTGTGAATTTCAGTGCGGATGATATAAAATATAGGCAGTTGGAGATGCGCAAACCTGACGAGAATCTGATCGCTCCCCCCACGGGCGGCTCACCCGACCCCTTGAAATCCTCTTTGGTTCCGACGCCTTCTCCGCAAGACTCTTGGTCCACTCCGTCGAACACACACCATCTGCTCCGCAATGAAATTCGAGTGTGGACCCGTGATCTTCTGATCGCCATCGGCCTCGCGCTCGTCATTATCGTGTTCCTCTACCAGCCGGTGAAGGTGGAAGGCACGAGCATGGCGCCGCTGCTCTCCGACCAGGAACGCATCTTCATCAACAAATTTGTTTACCGCTTTGAAGACATTCACCGTGGCGACGTGGTGGTTTTCTGGTATCCGCTGGACCGCTCCAAATCGTTCATCAAGCGGGTGATCGGCCTTCCTGGCGAAACCGTGGACATCCGTCACGGCTTGCTCTATGTCAACGGGCAGCTTGTCCCCGAGCCGTACGTGCCGCCGCAATACACCGATGTCACCGACTTCGGCCCCGTGAAAGTTCCCAAGGACAATTACTTCGTCATGGGAGACCATCGCATCAGCTCGAACGATTCGCGCGTGTTCGGACCGGTGGCCAGCCAGTTTATTTATGGCCGCGCCGTTTTTGCCTACTGGCCCGTAGACCACTTCGGCTCGCTTTCCACCACCGAGGCCAATGATAAATGACGCAGTCCTCAGGAGGACCCACTGACGGAAGTCCAGCATCGACCCGCAATCCTTGCGCTCGAAGACGGGCGCGTATTTAACGGCCGTGCGGCCGGCGCGATCACGCGTCGCGGCGGTGAAGTCGTTTTCAATACCAGCCTCACCGGCTACCAGGAAGTTTTCACGGATCCCAGCTATGCGGGCCAGATTGTTTGCCTGACGTATCCCCACATTGGCAATGTGGGCGCGAATCTTGATGATGAAGAGTCCACGCGCCCGTATATCGAATCACTGATTGTTCGGGAGTTCTCGCAGATTACTTCGAATTGGCGCTCGGCCGAATCCGCGCAACTGTATTTGAATCGGCACAAGATTCCAGTTATCTGGGATTTGGATACACGCGCGCTGGTGCGCCACATCCGCAAGTTGGGCGCGCTGCGCGGCGTGGTGGGCACCGATGGCACGCCCGCCGATCAGCTTATTTTTGAAGCGAAGCAGTTGCCCCTGATGGCCGGGCAGGAATTGGCTGGACGGGTGAGTTGCGCGAAGCCGTACGACTGGCAAAAAGGCTCTATCGATCTCGCCACTTCACCCTGGGCGGAGCAGATGGGCGAATCCGGCGCCAGCCCGGACACCAAGAAATTCAAGGTGGTCGCTTACGATTACGGAATCAAGCTGAATATTCTTCGCTTGCTGGTCGACCACCACTGCGACGTCACCGTAGTCCCGGCGAACACTTCCCCTGAAGACGTGCTTGCGCTGCGGCCCAGTGGAGTCTTTCTCTCCAATGGGCCCGGCGATCCTGAACCCATCAGCTATGCCGTCGAAAATATCCGCAAGCTGGCTGGACGGGTGCCGGTCTTCGGCATTTGCCTCGGCCACCAGCTCTGTGGCCTTGCCCTTGGCGGGAAAACTTTCAAGCTGAAATTCGGGCACCACGGCTCGAATCACCCGGTCAAGAATCTGCTCACCAGCCAGGTGGAAATTACCGCGCAAAATCACGGCTTCTGCGTGGATCCCGAGTCGCTGCCCTCGAGCGACGTCGAAATCACGCACGTCAATCTGAACGACCACACCAATGAAGGCATGCGGCACAAAAATTTGCCGCTCTTCAGCGTGCAGTATCACCCGGAAGCCTCTCCCGGCCCCCACGATTCGCATTACCTATTCACCCAGTTCACGGACCTGATGAAGGAATTCGCGCGTCCAGGAAGTTCGCGATCCTAGACATGCGCACTCAAACGCCGATGCCACACCGGACACTAACCACGAGAGCACTCGCACTTGTTGTGATAGCACTCCTGGCCTCCGCATTGGCGGCGGAAACGCCCAAACTGAATATTCGGACCAAGAATCGCCTCCCGGCGGAGGAACAGCGCAAGCAGCAAATGGAGCGCCTTGCCGGGCAATACGACCTGAGCAAGTACACCATCACGCGCGACATCATCATCGAGCGCGGGGCTATTAATCATTCCTACCCGGTGCTCACGCTAAATCTTCGCTTCCTCGACAACGATGATCTGGCGCTTTCGGCCTACTTGCACGAGCAGGGTCACTGGTACCTGATGGAGCGGCATCGGCCCGGGAATCCGCAGCTGTTCGAGGACCTGCAGCGCACATTTCCCAATCTGGACTATCGCGTTCCTGGCGGGGATGGGGAACTCCGCAGCAGCTATTTTCATATTGCCGTATGCATGCTGGAGTGGCAGTCCATGGAAGAACTGGTCGGGGCCGGGCGGGCACGCAAAGTGATTGAGTGGAAGCAACGGGATCATTACACGGCGATTTATGCGATCCTTCTGAATCATCGCGAACAGGTGGAAAGCGTCATGAATCGCAACGGAGTGAAGTGGTGAGGGCCAGAAATGCGATGCACCGCGCGGGCCCGGTCTCGATTGTAATTTGCCACGTCTCCGAGGTCGCGCTGCTGGGGGGGCCATGGCTCTGAAATTGTTATCCCTCGCAGCACTCTCTTTAGTATCTGCTGGGCTGTCGTTCGGCGAATGCGTGGAAGTCTCTGCTCGGAAGGCGCTGCCCTCTTCCGGAAACGTGCACGTCACTGTGTTCCTGGAAGGGAGACCGCGCGCGGGAGCAACCGTCGAGGTCTTTCTGACGGATAAGGAACACGTCGCTTCGCTTCGGACGGATATTCATGGCGTTGCCGTCCTCCCGCAGCTTAAACCGGGCTTTTACTCGATTTTGGCTGCATCGGGCGAGGACTTTCACGCTGACCTAAATCTGCAAGTGCCCGAGAATCCCAAAGCGACGGCGAGCGCGTTTTCCATGGAACTCTTGCCATTCGCTTTTCCCGACACCCAAAGTGCTTTGCGCTCTGCAGAGACCATGCCCGTTACTGAAAAGCTCCAAGAGTTCAAGGGAGTTGTCGAAGATCAATCCGGCGCAGTCGTTCCGAAAGCTTTGATCTGGATCATTCGAAGGGGAGACGCGAACGACGAGAAGTCTACGAAAATCAAGGCTGATGAATCCGGACATTTTTCTTCGCCCTTGCCGGATGGAATTTATGTAGTGTTGGTTCAAGTGCAAGGGTTTCGGAAAGAGATTTTGGTTTTTGAGATTGCCAGCGACGGACAGGCGAAAGAGTTGCACGCTCATTTGAAAGTTGCTTCATGCTGATGGAGAGATTTGCCAACCGAGAGGGAAGCGACACTCAATAAATGCCTAAACGCCAAGACCTCCATAAGATTCTGATCATCGGTTCCGGCCCGATCGTCATCGGCCAGGCGTGCGAATTCGATTATTCGGGCGCGCAGGCTTGCAAGGCGCTCCGTGCCGAAGGGTATGAAGTGGTGCTGGTGAATTCCAATCCTGCCACCATCATGACCGACCCGGAATTGGCCAACCGCACCTATATCGAGCCTCTAACTAAGGAATATTTGGAAGAAATTCTGATAAAGGAAAAGCCGGACGCGCTGTTGCCGACCGTCGGCGGGCAAACCGCGCTGAATCTCGCGGTTGAGCTTGCCGAAGGCGGCATACTTGAAAAGCACAAGGTGGAAATGATCGGAGCGTCGCTTCGCGCGATCAAGGTTGCGGAAGACCGCTTGTGGTTCAAGGACGCTTGCCGGAAGATTGGTTTGGAAGTTCCCGCATCGGCGCTGGTTAACAACGCGCAGGATGCGCTGCGGCTTTGCGATCAGCTTGGTTTCCCGCTGGTCATTCGCCCCTCGTTCACGCTTGGCGGCACCGGCGGCGCGATTGCCTATAACAAAGAAGAGTTTGCCGACGCCATCGCCCACGCGCTGGACATGAGCCCGGTGCACGAGGCGCTTGTCGAAGAGTCCGTGCTTGGCTGGAAGGAGTACGAACTCGAAGTGATGCGCGATTTTCGCGACAACTTCGTGGTCATTTGCACCATTGAAAATTTCGATCCCATGGGCGTCCACACCGGGGACTCCATCACGGTCGCTCCCGCGCAAACCCTTACGGACAAGGAGTACCAGCGGATGCGCGATGCCGCGGCGGCCATCATCCGCGAGGTCGGCGTCGAAACAGGCGGCTCCAACGTGCAGTTCGCCATCAATCCGGAGAATGGCAAAATGGTTGTCATTGAAATGAACCCGCGCGTTTCACGCAGTTCCGCGCTGGCCAGCAAAGCCACCGGTTTCCCCATTGCCAAGATCGCGGCGCGACTCGCTGTCGGCATGACCCTCGACGAGATTCCCAACGACATTACGCAGAAAACCCCCGCGTGTTTTGAGCCGACCATCGATTACGTGGTGGTAAAAATTCCCAAGTGGCAGTTCGAAAAATTCCCCGGCGCCGACAGCACTCTTGGCACTCAAATGAAATCGGTTGGCGAAGTGATGGCCATTGGCCGCACCTTTAAGGAATCCCTGCAAAAGGCAATTCGCTCGCTCGAGCCAAGCACTCCCTGGCGCGCACCCGCGGAAACCCCAGATTCCCTGCTGCGCGAGAAACTCGCCACGCCGCGGCCCGATCGCATCCATTGGCTACTCACCGCCGTTGAACGCGGCTTGCCCTCCTCCGAAATTTGCGATCTCACCAAAATCGATCCCTGGTTCATCCACCAGATTGAAGAGATCAACCAGGTCAATCGTCGTGCCGCCAGTGTCACCGTCGAGACTGCATCAAAGGACCTGCTGCGCGAAGTGAAGCGCGTAGGTACCAGCGACGAGCAACTGGCACAGATCTGGAAGACCACACCCGCCGTCGTTCGCCTCCAGCGTGCCCGGTATGGCGTTGCTCCGGTCTTCAAGCGCGTGGATACGTGTTCCGCCGAGTTCGAATCCTTCACTCCGTACATGTATTCGACGTATGAGGAAGAGGACGAGACAGACGCCACGCCGAAACAGAAAATAATGATTCTCGGCAGCGGCCCTAACCGTATCGGGCAGGGAATTGAATTCGATTACTGCTGCTGCCACGCTTCGTTCGCTCTGCGTGCCGATGGTTTCGAGACCATCATGGTCAATTGCAATCCGGAGACGGTTTCGACCGACTACGATACGTCCGATCGGCTGTACTTCGAACCGCTGACCCTCGAAGATGTTCTCGCCATCGTTGAGCGCGAAAAGCCTGCCGGCGTTATCGTCCAGTTCGGCGGACAGACGCCGCTCAATCTTGCGCTGGAACTTAAGCGCAATGGCGTCTCGATCGTCGGCACCGCTCCCGAATCCATCGACCTCGCGGAAGATCGCCGACGTTTCGGCCGCCTTCTCGACGAATTGAGAATCCCGCAGCCGCGCAACGGAACCGCTCTTGTTCCTGAGGAAGCAGCGCGTGTCGCCGGCGAAATCGGCTTGCCGGTTCTTGTGCGCCCCAGCTATGTCCTCGGCGGCCGCGCCATGGTCATCGCCTACGACGTCAACACCGTGCAGGAATACGTTGCGCAAGCAGCGTTGATGGGCCCCGCGCGCCCCGTTTTGATTGACCAATTCCTGGAAGAAGCTACCGAAGTGGACGTGGACGCCCTCGCCGACGGCACCGATGTGGTGATCGGCGGCATCATGGAGCACATCGAAGAAGCTGGTGTGCACTCGGGCGACTCTTCCTGTGTCCTGCCGCCTGTCAGCCTTTCACCGAAAGTTCTCGACACCATCCGCGATTACACCAAACGCCTTGCGCTGGCCTTGAAGGTCATCGGGCTGATGAACGTGCAGTATGCGATCCAGCGCGACACCGTCTACGTACTCGAAGTCAACCCGCGTGCCTCGCGCACTGTCCCATTCGTCAGCAAAGCCACCGGCGTGCCGCTGGCAAAAATCGGCGCGCGACTCATGGTCGGCCGCCGCCTCGCGGACATGAAGCTTCCTTTGGTGCATTCCAACGGCGTGTCGGAAATTGCCGTTCACGATTTTTATTCCGTCAAGTCGCCTGTCTTCCCGTTCAACAAATTCCGTGGCGTGGACACCATCCTCGGCCCCGAAATGCGCTCCACGGGCGAGGTCATGGGCATTTCCACCTCGTACGGGCAGGCCTTCGCGAAGGCCCAGCTTGCCGCCGGGCAGAAATTACCCAGCAGCGGCACGGTGTTCATCAGCGTCAACGATCGCGACAAGCGGCAGCTCGGCACCATTGGCAAGGAACTTGTCTCTCTCGGCTTCAAGATTGCCGCCACACGCGGCACCGCCTCCGCGTTGCATGCGACCGGCGTACCCTGCGACGAAGTGTACAAGGTAAACGAAGGCCGCCCCAACATCGTGGACCTCATCAAGACCAGCAAGGTCCACCTGGTCATCAATACGCCGCTGGGGCGCGAATCCTTTTACGACGAGAAATCCATTCGCCGCGCGGCCATCCGCTACAACATTCCTTGTATCACCACGCTTTCGGCGGCCCACGCCGCCGTCCGCGGCATCCACGCGCTAATCGAGCTGAAGCGGGAAGTTTCCTGCCTCCAGGATCTCCACAGCAGCCGCGTCGCCACCTCGGGAAATCCCGGAACCGGAGACTAGCCATGAATCTCAGCGGTATTTTCCCCGCGCTCACGACACCTTTTGAATCGGACGGCAGCGTTTCGCTTTCCGGCGTGAAGCACAATATCGGCCTCTACAATCGGACCGGCCTCGCGGGCTACGTAGTGCTTGGCTCCACGGGGGAATCGGTGCTGCTTTCGCGCGAAGAATCGGATCAGTTGCTCGCCGCTGTGAAAGAAGCCGCCGCCCCGGGGAAAATTCTGATCGCCGGAACCGGTGCGGAATCCACCGCGGAAACCATTGCGCGCACGAAACGCGCCGCGGCGCTCGGCTACCAGGCCGCTCTCGTGAAGACGCCCTACTACTACAAGCCTGCCTACCGCGCGGAACACTTCATCCAACATTTCCGTTCCGTTGCCGACGCTTCTCCGATTCCGATTCTTCTTTACTCGGTACCGGTCTTCACCAACATCACTTTGGAATCGCCGGAAATTATTGCCCTTGCCCAGCACCCGAACATCGTCGGCATCAAGGACAGTTCCGGCAGTATCCAGCGGATCGGTGAAGTTGTGGCCGGGGCGCCCGCGGATTTCCAGGTGCTCACCGGAGGCGCCGCCGTTGTTTATCCCGCGCTTGCCCTTGGCGGCCGCGGCGCCATTCTTGCGCTCGCCGATCTGCTTCCGGAAAAGTGCGTAGAGCTTTTCCAGCTGTTCGAGCAGGGCCGCCACGAACAAGCCCGGCAATTGCAGTTGCAGCTTGTGGGAGCATCCAGATTGGTCGTTTCTGAAAACGGCATCGCCGGCCTGAAATTTGCCATGGACCTGCGCGGCTACAAGGGTGGGGTGCCCCGTCCCCCGCTCCTCCCATTAAAAGAAGAGAAAAAAACCGCCGTCGCGGTCCTTGTGGCGGAACTCCATCCGGCTGCGGCGCGCGTCTAACCCATCGGGTTGCCGTGACCTTTTACCCGGACTATCATCTAAACGCTCATGGACTGTCGCGCCCTTCCACCCTCCAGCCTGCCGCACACCAGCAAGCTCATTCACGATTACGTTGAGAATTTTTCCCGCCTGGAAAACTTTTACGAGCACAAGCCTGAGTTGCACTCTGCTGAAGCCTACGCGCGGCAGTTGAATTTTCCCGCGGATCGCCGCAGGGAAGTGGCGGCGATTTTGCGCGCCGACAATCTCTTGTTCGGAAGCGGACCGGAAACGGAAAGCAATTTGCGGCGCCTCGAGAATGGCGCGGTAGCCGTGCTAAGCGGGCAGCAAGTGGGACTTTTTGGCGGCCCGGCTTACGCCTTTTATAAGGCCCTGACGGCGATCGAATCCGCCCGCGAGCTATCGCTTTCTGGCATCGAAGCCGTTCCGATCTTCTGGATGGCCACGGAAGACCACGACATTGATGAAATTCGCCACACCACCTGGTTCTATGAAGGCCAGCTGCACAAGCTGGTCTTGCCGGCGCCGGCTGCGGAGGCGCGTCCTGCTGGACGTGTTGCGCTCGGGGTTGAGATCGAAGCGCTGCTCCAGGAAATCGAAGACGGTCTCACGGGTCCCAGCGGCTTCGAGCTGCTCGAAGTCCTGCGATCGAGTTACACCCCGCAGGATACCTACGGCAGCGCCTTTGCCAAGCTCTTCGCCAATCTTTTTTCCCCGCAGGGCCTGATTCTTCTCGATCCGCTCAATCCCAGTCTGCACGCTATCGCCGCCCCCATCCTCCGCCAGGCTCTTGAACGTCGCGACGAATTGAACGATGCGCTCCTCCAGCGTGACAAGGAGCTGGAAAAAGCCGGCTATGCCCCACAGGTGAAAATCACCTCAAAGAGCACGCTCCTTTTCGCAATGGAAGACGGCAAGCGCGAGGTAATCACGGCCGCGAACGGAAAGTTTTCGTTTGGCAGTAAATCCGTTGCCAGGGAACAGGTGCTCGAACAGGTTTCCTCGAACGCCGAAGCCTTCAGCCCGAACGCGCTGCTCCGCCCCGTCATGCAGGATTATCTTTTGCCGACGGTGGTCTATTATGGCGGTCCCGCGGAGATCGCTTACTTCGCGCAATCGCAGGTGCTCTATAAGAAGCTACTCGGGCACATGCCCGTTCTTTTGCCGCGCGCGGACTACACGCTCGTCGATCCCAAGGCCGTCCGCATCCTGGAGAAATATAATTTGAAGGTCGAGGACGCGTGGCTCGGATCGCAAGCTCTTTACAAGAAGATGTATTCCACGAACGTGCCGAAAAAACTCGCGCGCTCGTTTGACGCAAGCTTGCGGCAAATCGAGAAGAGTATTGCCAGTCTGGACGAGTCCATCCGCGGCGTGGATCCCACAATTCAGGGCACCATCGCGCGCGCCGAGAAACGCATCCGTTACCAGGTGGAGAAGCTGCGCGCCAAGACGGGCGCCGCGCTCGACCGCCACGAAAAGATTATCGAGCTGCATGCGGAATTCCTGGAGAACCTTCTCTACCCGCACAAGGGGCTCCAGTCCCGCGATCTATCCTTCCTTCCGTTCCTGCTTCGTCTCGGCAGCGGCGGGCTTGGCGAACTTCAGAAGCTCGCCTGCGCCAAGAAAACCGGCCAGCATTACATCGTTTCCATTCCCTGACTCTCAGTGGGAGGCGTCTATGCAATCGATTCGCGTGCGAACCGCCCGGCGCACCCAGATGGTGGACGTCACGCAGGAAGTTCAGCGCGTCGTCACCGCGCTGGGTATCAAAGTCGGCACATGTTTCCTGTACGTTCCGCACACGACCGCGGGGGTTCTCATCAACGAACACGCCGATCCCGATGTCGCCTCCGACGCCGAAGGAGCGCTCGACCGCCTGGTGCCCTCCGCCGGACCGTTTCGACACGCCGAAGGAAACTCCGATTCGCACGTGAAGACTATGCTGGTGGGCACTTCACAGTTTGTTTTCGTGGAGGACGGAAAACTTGCACTCGGGCGCTGGCAAGGGATCTTTTTCACCGAGTTTGACGGGCCGCGGGAGCGGCACCTCTACGTCAAAGTCCTCCCCGACCGTGTCTGACGCAAGCCTCCACAGTGCCTGTCTAGCCACACCAACCGGCCGGACCTGATCCCGGCTGTATTTAGTGTATATACAAGAATGTGTTCGGATAGGACCCGCGGAAGGCCCGCAGCAATCTTGAAAACACGGCGTCTCTTTTGACGAGGCGGCAACTGCATTTGCGGACCCCGAGACTCTTGAATGGCAAGATCCATCACACTCACAGGATGAGGAGCGCATGAAGAGGCTGGGTTATTCAGCTTCGGGAAGAATTCTTATTCTGGTCTATAAATGGCGGAGGACTAGTAATGAAGAAGAAACGGTCCGGATTATCAGTGCACGTCGCGCAAGCGCGAAGGAGCAGAAAGCATACTGCGGTTGAGGCGATCGACTTTTCCGACATCCCCGAAGCGACGGCTCGCGAACTCAGAGGGGCGCGCCGCGTCGGGCGCCCTCGAACTGGAAAGGCGAAACAACTTATCGCCCTGCGCATTTCTCCTCAACTTCTGGCTCAACTACGGCGCATGGCGTTGATACATGACCTTCTTGAAAAGGCGGCCGGGCGCAAAGTAACGTAAGCTGTCTGCCTAAAGTTCTACCCCGTAACAAGGCGAGGCAGCAGGAGAATTGATCTCTTCAACCGCTGGTTGTTGGCAGGCTTTTCCTCAAAGTAACCGATGCACGCGCGTCTGGGACGAAATCTCCGAAGCATAAAATGAAACCCAACCCCCGTTCCGGGCGTTGCGCGTTTCGCTTTTCTGTTTTCCTGTCTGGCTAACTGTGAGCGGGCGACGATTCAAGGATGCGCACCTCTGGCAGACTGTTGGGAAGCCAGTCCTTGGTGAGATCGAGAATCAGGGTGATGGTGATCACGAAGAATATGCTGAAGGTGATCATCGTCGAAACGACGAAAAAGCCGTCGAGCGGAAGAAGGCCGGACATCAGGTAGACCAGCGATTGCCAGAAGATGGCTTGGCTTGTGCGCGAGTGTTTCCAGGGAGTGTAGAAGAGAACGGCGGCGAGGAAGAGGGGCAGCCAGGTGACACCTGTTGATTTGAGGCGGAGCAGTGTGGAGAAAGTGCTGACCGCGTTGAGGGTGAAATCATCACCTAAGGCGGTGCCGAGGCGGATGGCTGCGAATGTGAGCGGTATTGCCGCGATGGTACGTTCCCGGCGGTTCATGCGGTAGAGAACGCAAGCTAGCAGGATGAGCACCAGCAATGGCGACATGAAGTAGGAATTGCGTCCGAGGAAAAAGATCGCGGCAAAAAGCATTGCTGCGGACCCTTTGGCGACAGGCGTGTCCATATCCTTGAAAAACTCGTCTTCTTTTTGCTGAACGTCTTCGAGGGTGATTGGTTTGTACGCTGCGCGGGGATCCGCGGACCGCTTATGTGGTTCGTGTGAGGAGTTGGCGGTTGGGTCGGTCATGAGGGTTCCTCCTGGGGTACGACGTAAGCCGGGGACGTTGGCTCCGAAAATAAACCGGCATCGCGCAGCAACGCGAAGAGGCCGCCACGAAAGGGTTTCAGCAAGGGCAGCCGCGCGAGAGTGAGCATGCGGACGAAGAGCGAGATGCCCGAATCGGCGAGGCGATGGGTGCGGGATTGTTCCGGAGAATCGTCATAAAGGAAATAGAGAAGAAGGAGCATGTGCAGCGCCCAGAGCAGGATCGGCAGGCCTCCGGCGAGGTCCTCGGGGAGTTTTTCCCCGGCCAGCGCCAGGCGAAACAGGGCGATGCTTTTCTGGCGATTCGAACGGGTTGCCGGGCCAAACACGGAGAGTGGATGTTCTGGTTCGCCGGTGTAACGAAAGAGGGCGCTGAGGAGGCGTCGGTCTCCATGGAGGATTTCGAGTTTGAGATGGAAGACCGCACGGAGCCTGGCTTCGAGGTCGAGGTTTGCGGATTGAAATGCGGCTTGGACGCGCAAGGAATGCTCGTCGCCCACGGCATCGTAATATACCTGGACGATCGCTTCCTTGCTGGGGAAATAGTAGTAGGCCGCTCCCAGGGCCACTCCCGCGTGTTTAGCGATGTCCCGCATGGTCGCAGCTTCCAGGCCGCGTTCCCGGCATAAGGCGAGAGCAGCGTCGAGGATCTGTGAGCGGGTTTCGGAGGAGTGTTTGCGGGCGATCTGGGTGTTGAACATGTTCAAATAATGGCGGACCGGAGTCCGTCTGTCAAGAAGTATTTGAACGTGTTCATACAGTGAGATAACACCTGTATTATCAAGTGATTGGAAGAAATTGGGGGATGGTGGCTCCGCTCGGTGTGGAATTGCCGGTGTAGGGAAGGAGTTTCGCATCTTTCGTGGAGTCTTCCTGTGGCTGGAAGTGCGTCAATTTCCAGTTACCCGGCGCAGCAACTAGCCATGCCAGGGCCGTAACTTTGCCTGAGCTTGGGACGTAGCGATCGACAGAGCCAATGCTTGAGCTACTGTTTGCATTCCTTGAACTTGTTTTGGAGATTCTCCTCGAAGCTGCATTTGAATTTGCGGCTGATTTTCTTGGTGCCCTGGTTCTGCGCGGAATCGCCGAAATATTCAATACATCAGAATTCAAAAACCCTTTGGTAGCCTGCATCGGGTATGTTTTCTTAGGCGGACTTGCAGGTGGGCTTAGCCTCTTTTTCATTCCTCATCATCTTGTTCATCCTTCCAAGGTCCCTGGGCTCAGCGTTGTCATCAGTCCTATTCTCGCGGGCTTTGGAATGTCGTTGGTCGGCTCTACACTGCGCAAGCGGAACAAGAATGCTATGCAATTAGAGAATTTTGGCTATGGCTTTGCGTTTGCTTTCGGAATGGCTCTCGTTCGTTTCTGCTTCGTGAAGTAATGTGGGAAGCGTTCTGTGCGAACCCGGATTTCTTTGGGTCTCCCGACTGTTCCTGTTCCATGGATGGGGCCAACAACTTAGCGCAACGGCAGGCAAGAGTGACATAACCGACGCATTTGACCAGCATAGGATGGTGGCGGGGGGCGGTATGTTACTGTTTTAGGCTGTGGCTGAGCTGGGAATCTATATCCAGGTGCCGTTTTGCCAGACGAAGTGCACGTACTGCAACTTCCATACAGGAGTGGTGTCTCCGGGGCGTTTTGCACCCTACGCTGATGCCGTTTGCCGCGAAATCAGCCATCATCGCACCTTGCTGGAGTCCGCCGGCATAAGCATGTCTGGCGCGATCAGTGGGCAAACTCATTCTGTGGACACTGTGTATATCGGCGGCGGGACACCGAGTCTCCTTGAGCCGGAACTCCTTTCGCTGATGCTTGACGCGCTTCGCGCCGGCTTCGAGTGCTCGTTCACAGAAGTGACACTGGAAGCGGACCCAGAGACGATTGAGGCTGAAAAGGCGGCGGAATGGGCTGCGGCGGGATTCAATCGCATAAGCTTAGGGACGCAATCGTTTGTGGATGAGGAACTGAAGGCCGCGGGCCGCATGCATCGGCGGGAAGATATTTATCGCGCTGCGCCGATTCTTCGGGCTGCGGGGATCCGCAACATCAGTTTCGATCTTATCGCTGGACTTCCAAAGCAGACACATGTCTCGTGGCGGCAGTCGCTTGGCGAGGCC
The DNA here is from genome assembly GCA_013289665.1 of Acidobacteriota bacterium. Taxonomy (GTDB): domain Bacteria; phylum Acidobacteriota; class Terriglobia; order Acidiferrales; family UBA7541; genus Acidiferrum. Next base: position 636,153 of record JABCZN010000001.1, read on the forward strand.
ATCGCGCTTGGGTCGGAACACATTTCCATTTACATGATGGAAATTGACGAGGGGAGCCGGCTGGGACTGGAAATCTTGCAGAGCGGATCGCGGTACAGCGCCAGGGAGATTCCTGCGGAAGAGGAGATGGCCGCGTTTTATGAACTGGCTCAAGCAGAGCTGAAAACCGCCGGTTATCTCCAATACGAGATCTCCAATTGGGCCAAGCCGGGGTTTGAGTCTCGGCACAATCTCAAGTATTGGCGGCGGGAGCCGTACCTCGGGTTCGGCGCCGGGGCGCATTCGTTTTCCGGCGCGCAGCGCTGGGCCAACCGCCACGACGCAGCTGCGTACGTGGCTGCGATATCAGAAGGAAAAAGCGCGATCGAATCCGTTGATACCCTCACTCCGACGCTCGCTCTCGATGAAGAGTTCTTTCTGGGATTGCGGCAGCTTTCGGGGATCGATCTTGGACGCATTGAGCGGGAGTATGGAGTCAGCTTGAGGGAAAGGGTTGGCGAACTTGCTGCTCGCGGCATGGCGGAAATGAAGGGCGAGATTTTGCGGCTGCCGGCCGCGAAGCTGAGTGTGTCGAGTGAAATCATCGTCGAATTGCTGCGGTCTGTGCAGGTTGCGGCGCCGGCCGCACGTTGACGCAGCTTTGCAATAGGGTTTGAATCGTTTTAGGCTTTGAGCGAGGCCAGTCATGACTTATACCGTTGCTAAGGGGAATCAGCTTACGGATCCCGACCACGTTACTCCTATTGATGGGACTGTGGATCTGCGCAGTGATACGGTTACACGGCCCAGCGAGGAGATGAGGCGGGCGATGGCCGCAGCCGAAGTGGGCGATGACGTTTATGGGGAAGATCCCACGGTCAACAGGCTCCAGAAGCGCGCCGCGGAAATCTTCGGCAAGGAAGCAGCGCTCTTCGTGCCCACCGGCTGCATGGGCAACCTGATCGCTATCAAGATCTGGACGCACCACGGCAACGAAGTCGTGTGCGAGGACCGCAGCCACGTCAATCTTTACGAACTTGCCTCGATGTCCGCGATCGCGGGTTGCATGCCACGGGCTGTTCGGGGCGGAGACGATGGCATCCTCACTTGGAAACAGATCGAATCCTCCATCCGCCCCAAGATCTATTACGACTCGCAAACCGCGTTGGTCTGCCTCGAAAACACCAGCAACATGGCTGGGGGCACGGTTTATCCCACAGCGCGCGTCGACGAGATTGGCGATCGCGCGCACGTTCTCGGCCTGAAAGTTCATCTCGACGGCGCGCGCATCTTCAACGCCGCGACATCGCTCGGCGACAACGTCGCCAACATGACCAAGAAAGTTGACTCGGTAATGTTTTGCCTCTCCAAGGGCCTCGGCGCACCGGTCGGCTCCATGATCGTTGCCTCACGCGAATTTATCGAGCGCGCGCGGGTCTACCGCAAAATGTTCGGCGGCGGAATGCGCCAGGTGGGCATTGTTGCCGCCGCTGGACTTCTCGCCCTCGAACATTCGCCGTCGCGTTTGCACGAGGACCACGCCAACGCCCGGCGTCTCGCCGAGGGAGTCGCGAAAATACCCGGCCTGAAAATTGATCCCGCGTCGGTGAAGACGAACATCGTGATTTTCGATTGCGGCGCCAGCGGAATGAACGCCGTCGAACTCTGCGACGCCCTGCACGAGCGCGGAATCTTGGCCCAGGACACCGCCATCAATTCGGTCCGCATGGTCACCCACTGGAACGTCAATCGCGCCGGGATCGACCGCGCCATTCAGGAACTCATGGCCTTGGTGCAAAAGAAAAAAGGGCAGGTAGCCTGACTCCGTTTTGATTTAGAATCTTCGGCTAGTTGCAAAAAAAGGAAACCCCGCCATGAAGACCACGCCCCATTGCTGGTGTGCGTTCGCGCTGACTCTCCTGCTGGCTTCCTCACTCGCGCCACACCTTGCGCGCGCCCGGCAGAGCACCGCTCCCACACCCGATGAAGCCAAGCGCTTTATCGAGCACGCGGAGCAGGAACTCTTCGACCTTGGTCTGAAAGCGGAACGCGCCGCCTGGGTGCAGCTCAATTTCATCACGTTTGACACCGAAATCATTGCCGCAGACGCCCAGGAAGCCGCCAACACCGCCGCCACGAATTACGCCAAGCTGGCCCACCGCTACGACAAGGCGCCGCTCTCTCCCGAACTTGCCCGAAAGCTGCTGCTCCTCGAGCACGCCACCGAATTTCCCGCGCCCGATGATCCGAAAGCGCAAAAGGAACTCGCCACAATTCTGACTTCGCTCGGCAGCGATTACGGGAAAGGGAAGTGGTGCCCCGACGGCGCCGCCAAGCCCTGCCTCGACATCACGAAAATCGAACGCCTGCTTGCCACCAGCCGCGATCCCGAGGAGCTGAAGCGCGCCTGGATCGGCTGGCACGCGATTGGCGCGCCGATGCGCGATCGCTACGCGCGGATGGTGGAACTCGGCAACGCCGGCTCGCGTGAACTGGGCTATTCCGATGTCGGGGCGCTCTGGCGCTCCAAGTACGACATGCCTCCCGATGATTTTGCCCGCGAACTGGACCGCGTTTGGGAACAACTCCGGCCGCTCTATCTTTCCCTTCATGCCTATGTGCGCGGCCAACTGGCCAAGAAATACGGCAAGGATGTCGTCCCGCCGAACAGCCCAATCCCCGCGCATCTTCTCGGCAATCCCTGGGCGCAGGAGTGGAACAACGTCTACGAACTGATGGATTCGCCCAAGCCAGCGCAAAGTTACGACCTCAGCAAAATCCTGGTGGAGCGCAAGACCGACGCGCGCGGCATGGTGAAATACGGCGAAAACTTTTTCTCCTCGATCGGATTCGCCCCGCTTCCGGATACCTTCTGGCAGCGCTCGCTCTTCACTAAGCCGCAGGATCGCGACGTGGTCTGCCACGCCAGCGCCTGGGATGTTGACGACCAAGACGATTTGCGCATTAAGATGTGCATTCAGATCACCGAGGAAGATTTCCGCGTCATCCACCACGAGCTGGGTCACAACTACTACCAGCGCGCCTATAACCAGCAACCGCCGCTATTCCGAGGCAGCGCCAACGACGGTTTCCACGAGGCCGTGGGCGACACGATCGCGCTTTCTGTCACGCCCGAATATCTGAAAACCATAGGCCTGATTGACGCCGTGCCTCCCGCATCCGGCGACACCGATTATCTTCTTCGTCAGGCCCTCGAAAAGGTGGCGTTTCTCCCGTTCGGACTGGTCATTGACAAGTGGCGCTGGGAAGTTTTCTCCGGCAAGATCAAGCCCGCCGAATACAACAAATCCTGGTGGGAACTTCGCCAGAAATATCAGGGAATCGCGCCGCCTATCGCGCGCACGGAAGCCGATTTCGATCCCGGCGCCAAGTACCACGTGCCTGCCAATGTTCCCTACATGCGTTATTTCCTTGCACGCATTTACCAGTTCCAGTTCCAGCGCGCCCTCTGCAAAACGGCCGGTTACCAGGGCCCGCTGAATCGGTGCTCCATCTACGGAAACAAAGGCGCCGGCGAAAAGTTGAACACGATGCTCAGCCTTGGCGCGAGCAAGCCGTGGCCCGAAGCGCTCGAATCCATTACCGGCCAACACGAACTCGACGCCAGCGCGTTAGCCGATTATTTCGCCCCGCTGAAAACCTGGCTCGACACCCAAAACGAGAAGAACAACTACCCCGTAGGCTGGTGAGCGGAGCGTACCTGACCAGGTCGGCGACGCACTTTCTTTGCTTCAACTCTGCGACCTTTGCGCCCTTTCTCTCTGAACTCTGCGCCAAATCTGGCCCGTTTCTTTCCGTTTCGCAATGCACACCAAACCTCCGAAGCAAAACGTGCGCGAAGTGTCCTCATAAGCTAAACTTTTAGACGCTATATACAGAAGCATCACCCGAGGATCTCGTGGATTTCACCTTCACCGAAGAGCAAAAGCACCTCCGCAAGTCCGTCCGTGAATTCGCCGAAGGCGAAATCGCGCCGCACGTCATGGAGTGGGACGAAGCCTCGCACTTCCCCCTCGAACTTCTCCCCAAGCTTGCCGAAATGGGCCTCCTCGGCGTCATCTTTCCCGAGGAATACGGCGGCACCGGCCTCGGCTACATCGAATACGCGACCGTGATCGAAGAACTCTCGCGCGTGGACGGTTCCGTCGGGCTCTTCGTGGCCGCGCACAATTCGCTGTGCTCCAACCACATCTATAAATTCGGCACCGAGGCGCAAAAGCGCAAATACCTCGTCCCGCTCGCCCAGGGCAAGAAACTCGGCGCATGGTCGCTCACCGAACCGGAAGCAGGCTCGGATGCCGGCGGCACCCGTAGCACTGCCGTGCGCAACGGGAGCGACTGGATTCTCAACGGCTCGAAAACCTTCACCACCAACGGCCGCTATGCCGACACGTGCGTAGCCATGGCCGTCACCGACAAAGTCAAAGGCTCGCACGGCATCAGCGCTTTCATCCTGGAAAAGGGAATGCCCGGCTTTCGCCCCGGCAAAAAGGAAAACAAGCTTGGCATGCGAGCCAGCGATACTTCCGAGGTCATCTTCACCGACTGCAAAGTGCCTGCTGAAAATCTTCTCGGTCCCGAAGGGGAAGGTTTTACTGGCAGTCTGAAAATTCTCGATGGGGGCCGCATCTCGATCGCCGCTCTCGGCCTTGGCATGGCGCAAGGCGCGCTTGAAGCCGCAGTGCGATACGCCAAGCAGCGCAAGCAATTCGGCCAGGCCATCAGCGAATTTCAGGCCATCCAGTTCAAGCTGGCCGATATGGCCACGGAAGTGGAAGCCGCGCGCCTGCTCGTTTATCAGGCCGCCTGGTTCGCCGATCAGAAAGATGTCCGCTTCACGCGAGAATCCAGCATGGCAAAACTTTTCGCCAGCGAGGTTGCGGTCCGCGTGGCCAACGAATGCGTGCAGATCCACGGCGGGTACGGTTTCATAAAGGACTACCCCGCCGAAAAGTATTATCGCGACGTCAAGCTCTGCACCATCGGCGAGGGCACCAGTGAAATTCAAAAGTTGGTCATTGCCCGCCAGCTCCTGGGCAAAAAATAGTGGGCGCGATCATCGCCCGTAGCTCACCCCTTCATGGGTACGGGTTTCCATAACCCGGGCAACCAACGAAACCCCGAGGCCCTGCCTCGGGCAAGCTGGAGCCCGGAGCTACAAACCGCCTGCGGATGACCCATTTTGGGAGTTGAGGTAGTCTGCTAGAGGTATGCTCCCGTTCGCCACCTTCTGTTCGCATGGATTCGTTTCGCAATGACAGTTGCCGTTGACGACTGGGCCGCCAAGGTCCGCGCTGGCGACGTACGGGCCATCTCTCGTGCGATCACGACGATTGAGAATCATTCGGCGGAATCCGAAGAATTGTTGCGGCAGCTTTTCCCCCATACTGGAAAAGCCTATCTCACGGGCGTCACGGGGGCGCCGGGCACGGGGAAGAGCACGCTCGTCGACCGCCTCGCCGCCTATCACCGCAAGCGTGAGGACCGCGTCGGCGTTATTGCCGTTGATCCCACAAGTCCTTACTCCGGTGGGGCGATTCTCGGCGACCGCATCCGCATGCAGGGTCACGCGAGTGACACCGGCATCTTCATCCGCTCGATGGCTACGCGGGGATTCCTCGGCGGCCTCGCGCGTTCCACCGCCGAAGTTGCGCTTCTGCTCGATGCCGCCGGAAAACGGCAGGTGCTCATTGAAACCGTTGGCGTCGGCCAGGACGAAATCGACATCGTGCGGCTCGCCGATTGCGTGCTCGTGGTTCTTGTTCCGGGCCTTGGCGACGATATTCAGAACATGAAAGCCGGCCTGATGGAAATCGGCGACATCTTCGTTCTCAACAAGGCCGATCGCGAAGGCGCCGACCGCCTTGAAGAGCAGCTCCACGCCATGCTCTCGCTGGTCATGCCTCGCGACGGCTGGCATCCGCCGGTGCTCCGCACCGTGGCCACGGAAAATCGCGGCGTGGAGGAGCTTGCTTCCACCGTCGAGAAATTCCGCAAGCATTTCGAATCCAGCGGCCAGCGCCGCCAGAAGCACATCGAGCTCTGGCAGAACCGCCTGATCGAAATGCTCGAGTCACGCCTTCTGGAAAAAGTCCTCGGCGGCAAGGAAGGCGAAGCCCGCCTGCGCGCCCTGGCCGCGGAAGTCGCGGAGCGAAGAAAGGATCCATTCACTGCCGTCTCAGAAATTCTGAAGGGAGCCAAATCGGATTTGTAGGGCCCGCCTTCCGAGGGGACCGCGGTGGTGCCGACACGCACCCTCGCACGGACGGCCTCAGAAGGCCGTCCCTACAAACTTCGAACATTTTCGCGTATGCACCTGGGTGACATCGAAATTCGGTATCTCGACGGCGGCAACTTCTGCCTCGATGGCGGGGCCATGTTTGGCGTCGTCCCCAAAGTATTCTGGGACAAAAAATCAACGCCCGACGTGAAGAATCGCATCCGTCTGCGCGCCAACTCGCTGCTGGTCCGCGCCCACGGAAAGACCATCGTCATCGAAACCGGCAACGGCACCAAGTGGGACTCCAAGCAGCGCGCTATCTACGCCGTGCAGGAAGGCGACCCGCTCGTTGATTCCCTCGCCGAAAACGGCGTCCAGCCGCACGAAGTCGATTTGGTGATCAATACGCATCTGCACTTCGACCACGCGGGCGGAAACACGCGCATCGAAAACGGCCGCGCCGTCCCGGTCTTCCCCTGCGCCCGCTACGTCGTGCAGCGCGCCGAGTTAGCGCACGCCAGCGTTCCCACCGAGCGTGACCGCGCCAGTTATTTTCCCGAAAATTTCCAGCCCATCACCGAAGCCGGTCTATGGGACTTCGTTGAAGGCGACATGCAAATCCTCCCCGGCATCTCCGTCGCCGGAATCCCCGGCCACAACGCCAATATTCAGGCTGTCATCCTCAGCGGTGGCGGAAATACGTTGGCCTTTGTTGCGGATTTGCTCCCGACACGGCACCATATTCCTTTGCCCTGGATCATGGCTTACGACCTGTACCCGCTGCAGACGCTGGAAACAAAACGCAGGTGGCTGCCGCGCATGGCAAAGGAAAACTGGATGGTCGTCTTCGGGCACGATCCCGACGTCGCCGCGGCAGCGCTTCATGAGCGCGATGGCAAGATCGAATTCGAACCGGTGGATCTGAACCGGTAATTCCCAGGAGAAAACGCATGGCTGGCACAAAAAAGGCCCAGGGAAAATCTGCGCGGACGAAAGAACCGCTCGCGGAAATCGGCGTGATCGGTGGCAGCGGCCTCTACGCGATGAGCGGCCTCACCAACACCCGCGAATTGAGCGTCAAAACCCCGTTCGGCGACCCGTCCGACAAGATCGTTCTCGGCACGTTCGAAGGCAAGCGTGTCGCCTTCCTCGCCCGCCACGGCCGGGGTCATCGCATTCTTCCCAGCGAACTGAACTTCCGCGCCAATATCTACGCCATGAAACTCCTCGGCGTCCAACGCATTATTTCCGTCAGCGCCGTTGGCTCGCTGCAGGAAGATCTGCGTCCCGGAGAATTTCTCGTGCCCGACCAGTTTTTCGACAGCACCAAGGGCCGCATCTCCACATTCTTCGGCAACGGACTGGTCGCCCACGTCGCGTTCGACAAGCCCACGTGCGCGCAACTCTCCACCGTTCTCGCCGATGCTTGCGTCTCCATGGCCGTTCCCGTCCATCGCAAGGGCACGTATATCAACATGGAAGGCCCGCAATTTTCCACGCTCGCCGAAGCGCATTTCCATCGCGCCATGAAATTCGACGTGATCGGCATGACCAATGTCACCGAAGCGAAGCTCGCGCGCGAAGCCGAGATTTGCTATGCCACCGTCGCCATGATCACCGATTACGATTGCTGGCACCCCGAGCACGAGTCCGTCACCGCTTCGCAAATCATCGTCACGCTCAACCAGAACGCCAGCAACGCGCAAAACGTGGTCCGTGAGGCCGTGAAGACCATGCCCGCCGAGCGCAAATGCAAATGTGGGGCCGCCCTTGCGCATTCCCTGATCACCGATTTCAAACTGGTGCCTGAAAAAACCAAGAAAAATCTTGCCGCCATCATCGGCAAGTATCTGTCCTAGGAGAAACCCGTGTCCCTGCTCGTCGTTGGCTCCGTGGCGTACGATGCTCTCGAAAGTCCCTACGGAAAGGTGGAACGCACTCTCGGCGGTGCCGCAACATATTTCTCCGTTTCGGCGAGTTTTTTCACGCACGTCAATCTTGTTGGCATCGTTGGGGACGACTTTGATCCGAAAGACGAAGCCATTCTGAGGAAGCGGTCCATCGACATCGAGGGCCTGGAGCGCAAGGAAGGGAAGTGCTTCTTCTGGGCCGGGCGCTACTCTGAAAATCTCAACGAGCGCGTCACCCTGGTTACCGACCTGAATGTCTTCGCGGAGTTCAAACCGCGCCTGCCCGAGAAATATCGCAACTCCGAGTTCGTCTTCCTTGCCAACATCGCGCCCGATCTCCAGAGCGACGTCCTTCATCAGGTCAAGGGCACGCCAAAACTTGTGGCCATGGACACCATGAACTACTGGATCGAGCGCACCAACGCCGACCTTCGCGAAACGCTGGGCCACGTTGACATTCTAATGATCAACGACTCGGAAACGCGCCAGCTTTCCAGCGAGCACAATCTTCTCCGAGCCGCAAAACACATCTTCAAAATGGGCCCCTCCACACTGGTCGTGAAACGTGGAGAATACGGCGCCATGCTGGTGGATAAAAACGGCGTCTTCTCGGTGCCCGCTTTCCCGCTCGAGGAGCCGCACGATCCCACGGGCGCCGGCGACAGTTTCGCAGGCGGCTTTATGGGCTATCTAGCCGGAGCTGGCAGCACGTCCGATGCTTCGCTCCGCCGCGCCATGGTTTATGGCTCGGTCCTCGGCAGCTTCACCGTCGAACGCTTCGGCCTGGAGCGCCTGCTCAAGCTCAAAAAGTCCGAGATACACGCCAGGGCACGGCACTTTTCGAAATTGACCCAATTCAAGCTTTAGGCGGTAGAATTTTCTTGGGGCGGGTGAATTCCTGGCGACCATGCTTTCCTTTCAGCAAATGTTTGTGCGGCTCATTTTCTCCGCCGGTCTCGGCGCGACCATCGGCGTCGAACGCGAAATCCGCCGGCGTCCCGCAGGAATCCGCACCAGCATGTTTGTCTGCATGGCCACCGCGCTCTTCACCATGCTCTCGGGTCAAATTGCGCACCTCTGGGGAGACTCCAGCACCACGCGCATAGCCTCCAACATCGTTCAGGGCATCGGTTTTCTTGGCGCCGGCGCGATCATAAAAGAAAGCGGCGGGCTCGTTGGCATGACCACCGCCGCAACTATTTTTGTGGAGGCAGCTATCGGCATGGCCGTAGGAGGCGGGCTCTACAGTCTTGCCGGTTCGGCAACCGTAATCGTTCTGTTTGGTTTGGTCGTCCTCGGTTGGTGCTCAGAGAGATTGAATCTCAAGGCGCGGCTGCTGCTGTTCCGGTTCACCACCAGCCATGCGGAAAATGTGGCCGGAGAGGTGCAGAGGCTTCTCTCTGGCATGAAGATTCTGGTGCAGCAATTCCGGGTCTCCATGGCGGGCACAAGTTCCATCGTCGAGTTCGAAGCCGTTGTAAGCCACAAGCAACAGGTTGAGATCGTCACGCAGCTAAGCCGGCAAGGCGTTATCACCGAGGTCATTCCCGTCGAAGGCCATCACGGATGACCCGCCACATCCACAGCCTGGAAAAACCAAAAGCGCTTCGCAAGGGGGCGCGCCTTGGTATAGTTTCCCCGTCTTCTCCGGCTGACGCAGCCGCGATATGCGCTGGCGTTGCCGAACTTCGCCGTCTGGGATTTCAGGTCGAAGAGCCGGCGGCGATGGAGCCTCAAGGCTACTTTGCCGCGAGTCACAACGAGCGCCTCCAGCAATTCTGCAAGACCGTCCACGACAAGCGCATTGACGGCGTGATTGCCGCGCGTGGTGGCTACGGAGCCAATTACCTTGTCGATTTTCGCCTTGCCACGCGCCTGCTGGGCCCCAAGTGCGTCGTCGGCTTCAGCGATCTCAGCATCATTCAGCTGTTGCTCGGAGAAGCGCGAGGCTGGGCCGGATTCTACGGGCCGATGGTCGCTGCCGGTTTCAATCATGGGGCGGATCGCCCTTCAGGCTATGACATGGTCTCCTTCCTGCAAGCTGTCAGCGAAACGAAATCCAAATGGAGAATTCCCCTGCGTGGGGAAACGCTTGCCCAGGGTACTGCGACAGGCCGCATAGTTGGCGGCTGTCTAACTATGCTGCAAACTACGCTGGGCACCGGGCTTGATCCGAACACCAAGGATGCCATCCTCGTCCTGGAAGATCGCGGAATGAAGCCCTACCAGGTTGACCGCGCGCTCCGCCATTTGTACCAGGCGGGAATTTTTGAAAAAGTCGCGGGCATACTTCTCGGCGATTTCCCCGACTGTGATCCTCCCTCCCGTGGCAGCCAAATCGTTCCCGAGATCTGCGCGGAAATCCTTGGTGCGCTCGACGTGCCGATCGTTTTCGGCGCTCCTATCGGCCACACCAACCGGCCCATGCTCACGATTCCCTTGGGTGTTCGCGCAAAATTGCACGCCAAGGGAGAAGGGACGCTCGAAATTCTCGAACCAGCGGTTGTCGATTAAACTGTAGTGGCCGACCTTTAGGTCGGCCGAAACGCTTGTGGGTCGAATTCAAATTGAGGATTTAGTCTTGCCCAGGGCAAAGCACATTCACATGATTGGCGTCGGCGGCTCCGCGATGTCGCCTCTTGCGGGGATGCTCAAAGAACGCGGCTACCGCGTCACCGGCTCCGACGCTGGTGTCTATCCGCCCGCATCCACGTTTCTTGAATCCCGCGGCATCCAGTACGCCACCTCCTTTGATCCCACGCACCTCACTCCCGCACCCGACCTGACCATCGTCGGCAACGCCATCTCGCGCGGCAACGTCGAAGTCGAAGAGATGCTCGACCGCAAGCTCCCGTATCGCTCGCTCCCCGAAATCATCGAGGAAGAATTTCTACCCGGCAAGCTTTGCATTGTCGTCAGCGGAACCCACGGCAAAACCACCACCACCGCCATGCTTGCATGGCTCTTCCACGTCGCGAAGAAGCGCCCGAATTTTCTCGTCGGCGGCATCGCCGAGAATTTCGGCCAGGCTTACGGCCTCGGCGGTGGCGAAGAGTTCATTCTCGAAGGCGATGAATACGATTCCGCCTACTGGGACAAAGCCGCGAAGTTTTTCCATTATCATCCCGACGACCTGATTATCACCTCGCTCGAATTTGATCACGCCGATATCTACGCCGATTTCGAGACCTACCAACTGGCTTTTCGCCGCCTCGTCAATCTTGTTCCGCGCCGCGGCCGCCTCATCGTCTGGGGCGATCCTGAAGCCGGCGAAGCCCTCGCGGACGCCACCGCGAAAGCCTTTTGCCCGATCATTCGATACGGTTTTCACCCAAGCAACGACTGGGTCGCCGCCAACGTCCAATCCGAAGGCGACACCATGACCTTTCAAGTCATACACAAGGGCGAGCCGTACGCCGGCATTCGCCTCGCCGCGACCGGTCGTCACAATGTTCTGAACTCGCTCGCCGCGCTGATTGTCGCCGAGGGCCGCGGCATTCGCCGCGAATCCATTCAGGAAGCCCTCTCCACATTTCGCAGCGTCAAGCGCCGTATGGACGTGAAGGGGGAAGTGGACGGCGTCCTCGTCGTCGACGACTTCGCGCATCACCCCACCGCGGTGAAAGCCACTCTTGAAGCCGCGCGCCTTCGCTGGCCGGGCAAGCGCCTATGGGCCGTGCTCGAGCCGCGCTCCAATTCCATGCGCCGCAAGGTTTTTCAGGCTGCCTTGCCGCAGGCGCTCGCGCTCGGTGACAAAGTTCTGCTGGGCAGCGTGCATCGCGCCGGACAACTTGCCGACGACCAGCGTCTCGATCCCGAATCCGTCGCCGCCGCTGTTCGACAACTCGGCAAGGATGCACGAGTTCTTCCGGGCGCTGACGCCATCGCCGACGTTCTCGCTGCCGAAGCGCATCCCGGCGACTTGCTCCTGATCATGTCCAACGGGAGTTTCGACGGCCTCTGCGAAAAGCTCCTAAAGAAACTCTCAGCCCGCCACACCACGAGTGGAGTAAACGCGCGGTGACCCGGAACCGTTTCGCAGTCCGTCTCGCGTCCGCCGTTTTTCTCTCGGTTTGTTTCCTTCTCACCCATCCGGCGAATGCGGAAATTCGCTACGAAGTCTCTCTCGCTCATCCCGAACAACATCTCTTCCACGTCACCGTCGAAGTCCCCGACGTGAAAGACAGCGTGGACCTTCAAATGGCCGCCTGGGACGCCCTCTACGAGATTCGCGATTTCAGCAGCCGTGTTCAGCGCGTTACCGCCTGGGCCGACGGACGCGAACTCTCCATTGAAAAGCTGGACAAGCTCACGTGGCGCGTTCGAGCCAGCGGCACGGTCAAAGTTTCCTACGACACCTTTTGGGACGACCCCGGGCCTTTCAGTTCGCAACTCAACTCCGAACACGCCTTCATCAATCCGGCGATGATTCTTCTCTATGTTCCTGGTCGTCGCGACGAAAAGAGCATTCTCTCGCTTCATGACCTCCCCGTTCAATGGACTGTTGCTTCCGGCTCACGGGTGCTCTTCGAGTCGATGGGAGGCGTCCGGCTGTTCACAGTAGAGGCTCCAACCTTTGATGCACTTGGCGATTCCCCCATTGAAGCCTCGCACTTTGAGGAATTCACAATTCACGACCTGACTCCTCCTGTCCACGTCGTCATCCACGGTGACGATTACAAAAAACACGACGTTGAATCGGTGCTGCGAAAGATTTGCGCCTACGAGTTGAAACTCATGGACGGCGCGCCCTACCCCGAATACACGTTTATTTTCCATATCGGGAAAGCGGCCAATGGCAGCGGCGGCGGCATGGAGCATGCCAATTCCACAGCCATCTACATTCCTTCCGGCGCGCTTCTTCCGAACGTATCCGCGCACGAATTTTTCCACCTCTGGAACGTCAAGCGCATTCGCCCCGCCTCGCTCGAACCTCTCGACCCGACGCGCGAGATGTACACCCGCTCGCTCTGGTTCGCCGAGGGCGTCACCAATACGTTCAGCTCCTACGCGCTCGTGCGCACCGGCATCTGGAGTAAACAGGAATTCCTGCAGGACCTCGGCCAGCAGATCACCGAACTCGAATCCCGCCCCGCCGGACAGTGGCAGAGCGCCGAACAGTCCAGCCTCGACGCCTGGCTGGAAAAATATGCGCTCTACAACCAGCCCCAACGCAGCGTTTCCTATTACACCAAGGGCCAGGTCCTGGGCTTCCTTCTCGACATCGTCCTCCGCGATCGCACGGACAACCAACGAAGCCTCGACGACCTCCTTCGCTCCATGAACGCCGACTTCGCCCGGGAAGGGAAGTTCTACCGCGATTCCCTGGACATCCGCCTCGAATCCGAAAAACTCACCGGCGGCTCGCTCGCGGACTTTTTCGAAAACTACGTCGCCAGTGCAAATCCTTTGCCGTATCAGAATGTACTCGCTCGCGCAGGGCTCGAACTCCGCACTCACGAAACCGTTCGCGCCACCCTCGGATTTCTCCCCCAGCGGGAACCCGGCGCACCCTGGACAGTCGCCGCGGTTGACGCCGATGGTGCCGCCGCGAAGAGCGGCCTGCGGGTCGGCGACGAGATTCTGCGTTGGAACAATTCTGACGTTCCGCGGCGCCCGGAACGCTGGTCTGCCCAGCAGAAACCCGGCGACGTTCTGCGTTTGCGCATCCGACGCGCGGAACAAGAAGAATCCGTCGAAATCCACCTCGGCGAACTGCACCAGAAATTCTTCCAGGTCGCCGAAATCTCCAATGCCGACGACCGCGCCCGCCGCCTCCGGGACGGCCTTCTCCACGGCACCACCGAGCCCATCACCGCCCGCTCCCATTAATCTCCGTGCCCTGGCAGGCCTTGGGCTTCAGCCCAGCCCGCCGCGGCGGAAGGACCGCTCCGACTTTGGAGCGCGGCCTGCCCTGAGCCTGCTGAAGGGTGGCTCAGCCGACGCCTTTACGCTCTCAACCCAACCATCCAATCGCCACTTGACCCACCGCTCCTGATTCGAGAGAGTTTCCTTAGCCGATGCTCCGTGCCGTCTTCATGTGCGTCTTTCTCTCGCTGTACATCCTAATTCTCGGTCCGCCGCTGCTCATCTACACGGTCCTGACAAAAAATCCCAATCCGCTTTACTGGACGGCCATCAAGGGCCTCATGTTTTTTGTGAACGCCACCGGCGTCCGGGTCAAGGTGAAGGGCATTGAGCGCATTCCCTCCGGCACGGTTATCTTCGCCGCCAATCACACCAGTGCCGCCGACGCGCCCGCCGTCGTCGGGGCCATTCCCCGCCGCATCGCCATTCTCCTCAAGCGCTCGCTCTTCAAATATCCGATTGTCGGCCAGGCTTTCCACCTCGCCCAGTTCATCCCCGTGGACCGCTTTAATCGAGACTCCGCCATCATCAGCCTCGAAAAAGCCACCGAAGCGCTGAAGAGCGGGCAAAGTTTTTTGATTTATCCCGAGGGCACGCGCAGCCCCGACGGCCGCCTCCAGAAATTCAAGAAGGGAACCGCGGTGATGGCCATCAAAGCCGGCGTTCCGCTGGTGCCGATTGCCTGTTCCAACGCTCACCGCATCATGAAAAAGCGCGAACTGAAAATCTACCCGGGCGAAATCCTGGTCGAATTCCTTCCACCCATTGACTCCACCCAGTACACTCTCGACCAGCGCGAAGACCTCAACCAGCGCCTCCACGACGAACTGGCCTCCGGCCTCCCGCCCGACCAGCGCCCCCTCGGCTTCCCCGGCCCCGCACCAGCCGACGCTCCTGCTACAACCGAAAACCCGTCATCCTGAGGCTATCGGACAAGCAGAGCCGAAGGACCTCAGCCTAAGGGGTCAATCACAACTCTACGATGCGTCATTCTTTCTTCCCGGCCAATCTCTCCTCCAACTCCCCCACCCGCTTGTGCAACTCCGGCAATCTCCGCAGCGCCGCCATCATTCGCAACCATTCCCGGTTCTCGACCGCTGGATATCCCGAATACAGCGCCCGCGCCGGCACATCGTTTGGCACGCCGCTCTGTGCCGTAATCACCGCCCCATCGCCTATCGTCAAATGCCCCGCCGTTCCCACCTGCCCCGCCAGAATGCAGTTCTCCCCGATGTGAGTTGAACCCGCCAGCCCCACCTGCCCGCACAACATCGAATTCCCGCCCACCTTGGAGGCATGACCCACCAGCACCAGGTCGTCAATCTTCGTGCCGCGCCCGATGCGCGTCTCTCCGACCGTCGCGCGATCAATGCAGGCGTTCGATTGCACTTCCACGTCGTCTTCCAGCACCGCGGGCCCCGATTGCGCCATCTTGTACCAGGTCCCATCCGCGTTCTTCGCATAACCCAATCCATCGCCTCCGATGATCACGCCATTCTGCAAGCGCACCCGGTCGCCGATCCTGCAGAACTCCCGCACCACCGCGTGCGCATGGGCAAAAAAGTTTGTCCCAATCCGCGCCCCGCGATAGATCGTCACAAAGCTCTGGAGAACCGAGTTCTCTCCGATCACCACGTCCTCGTCCACAAAACAGTAAGGACCGACATGGGCCCCCGGTCCAATGCGCGCGCTCTTGGCAATCACCGCCGTCGCATGAATCCCGGGCGCATATTTCGGCGGCTCATAAAACAGCTCAATCGCCTTCGCAAAGCTCAAATACGGATTGCTCGTCCGCAATTTCGCCAACGCCGGCTCGCCAGCCTCGCGCTCCACCTCTACGCCGTCGTCCACAAACACGGCCGAAGCCCGCGTGGTCTTCAAATTCGGCGCGTACCGCCGGTTCGCCAGAAATGTGACCTCGCCCGGCCCGGCCTCCTCAATCCCCGCCACGCCGTGAATCACCGTCTCCGCGTCGCCTTCCAGCCGGCACCCCAAACGCTCCGCCAATTCCTGCAGCTTCATACCCACACTCCTTCGCCATTTTCCAAGCAATCAGTGAGTCTCGCACAGCGGCAACAGGGAAGTACAGACGGGGTTGTTGGAGGACACTTTACACAGAAAAGTACTTGACAACAAGAAGGCGGGGCGTATCTTGATACTGGAGCGAGGTCCCTAAATGCCCACGCTGGATTCGGCCGAATCTGGAAGCCCCGGGAACCAACCCGCAGGCTCTTTCCACGCCTGCTTCGCCGACGCTCTCCGTTTTTGGGAAACCCGGCGGATCGCCTACAATGTTGCCCTCTTGGCGGTGACCGCCTATTGGATCCTGGCTTCCTGGCCCCATTTTCGCCCGGCACTCACTGTTCATTTTCTGCCGCCCCTTCTGATTCTCGCGGGCCTTGCCAATGTTTGTTACAGCGCCGCGTACTTCGTGGACATTCCGTTTCAACTCTCCGGGGCCGGTTCCGCATGGAGACGGCGACGTTGGGCCCTGTGGCTTGTGGGAGTGCTCTTTGCGATTCTCCTGGCGAGCTATTGGATAAACGACGAGATCTATCCGGATTTTCACTGATCCGCAACAAAGTCAACAACCCCGCGCTTTTCGGCTTCAAACCGCTCGATACACCCGGCATTCGCTAACTTTGGAACTGTGCGAAGTTAGACAGACGCGACAATGCGAATTCTACTAGCCTCAAGAAGGTTTGAAGCTTGCATATGAGCATGACCCCGCATGGCAGGGAGAACAGGAATTGTTTAAGGAATCATCGCTGGCAACGCGTACTGCAGCAGGAAATACAGGCCATCCATTCGTTCCAGAGGAGGATTGAGATGAATTGGGATCTGATCGAAGGCAAGTGGAAACAATCGATGGGCAAGGTAAAAGTGAAGTGGGGGAAGTTGACGGACGACGACGTAACTGCAGTCAACGGCAAGAGGGACCAACTGGTAGGCAAGATTCAGGAACGTTACGGACTTGCGAAAGACGCCGCGGAAAAACAGGTGGATGAGTTCATCCAATCGTATAGCCCGGACGACTCCGCGAAAGCCGCCAAGACTTCCTGAACGGGCCCGTACTATCCGGAGCGAGGAAAGCGATCGCAAAATACGGGAAGGCTGCCGGCAAGAGCGTCAAGCGCGCCCTGGAGCGCGAAAAGCGGGGAACGCTCCGCCCGGGGAAAGAACGTAAGGTGACCAGCCGGAAGCAGGCGATCGCCATTGGCCTATCTGAGGCGCCCAAACGAGGCGCCAAGGCGCCGACGAAGAAATCCTGATGAGTTCAATGGCGGGGCAGGGGCATCCTGGGACAGAAAATAGTGCAGGCAGTTACGATGCGGCCGAAGCTGGTTACCCGCGGAAAACGGTCACCATCGAACACAAGGAAATGTGGTTGATTGAGAACGTGGTGTTACTTCTTTGAGAGTTCGCCGTTGAAATGGCTCTCCACAGCCTCGTGGCTCAGGGGGTTTCCGGCTGCGGCCAATACCACCGAATAGACAACCTCATTCCGCTCAACCTGCGCGGTGAGAAATGCACCATCCTTCGGCAGTTCCTGATAGATAAATTTCACCTTCCTGCCGTCTTCAAGTCGCTTGATCCACTCTTCATCTGCCATCTTCGTATCTCCCGCGCCGGACCCAGGGCGCGTGTTTCACGCCACGTCGCCGGCCATGTTCATTATTTGCGGTGGTTTACGTCCTTGGAGGTGACGGTAATTTCTACGTGAGCGCCTTTTTTGAGCTTCACGTCATCCCCATGTTCGTCGACTAACGCATTATCAATGCGCAGATCGCGATATCCTCGTTTCTCTGGCACATCAACAGCAATTTGCGCCTTTTCAGGCTGATTCCGTCGCGGGGAAGGAATGATCTTGTCGACTTTCCCGTCCATGCTAGTACTCGGCGGCTCCGCAATTCGCGCCGTTCTCAAATTCAATTCTGCAATTCTTGCCGACCTGGCCATGCGCGGCTGCGCCATCTCTTTCTTGATGTCGGCACGCGTCGCGATTTCGAGCCTTGTCTGTTTTTTTCTGCTCAAGATACACCCATCATGATTTCAATATGCAAGTCTTTCAGTCTCATTTGGGACAGTTTGTCGAATTGATTCCAAAGCGTGTGCGGGCAGCCACGGTCATACACCGAACGGTCGCTCTGAACTCGATAACAACAAGCAGTTTAAGGTTCGGCTTGGGCCGTGCATTGCTCTAATCAACAGGGCGTGGCAGAGTCAGTATCTTTCCCATCAGGGGGCTCCAGGGATGATTCGCGCTTCCAAACGGGATGTTGGTTTCCATAAGGCCTTGCATGTGGCTATTCTTCTTGGCATCACGATTTTGCCGGGTCCGGCATTCGCGCAGCCCAATCGAACCAAAATGAAGGGATTCTGGGTTGCCGGATCCTCTTCCATTACTGCAAACAAGGACTCCAGGGAAAATACCGGGTCTCCGCCAACCAGTTCATTTCCGGCGGCGCCAGCGGCCTCGGTCCGGCCTGGCGGTGCCGATGGCGATGTCTTCCCGGCCCTACTATGCGCTAGCCTTGCAGTCGCCTTTCTGCTTCGAAGTAAGAAAATATGTTTTCGTAACTTTCTCGGAGAAGTATCTCTCGAGCGAGGCATTTGACCAGATTCTTGCGGACACGATTGACGCGCTCACCCGTGCCGGCGCGCGGCAGCCCGAACTCCCGCCACAATTTTCACAATTTAAGAATACTGGGCCGGTGTTGTTTACCGTGAAAGATCCTGGGCCGGCCCTGCGGGAAGCCGTCCGAGAAGCAAGCGAGCGGGCCGCACGCGTGGCGGAAGAGGTTGCCAGGAATTCCGGTGTGAAGCTTGGCCGCATCCTGGATGCGCGCGTGAACCGCCCGCTCGAAGTTCCTCTTGGCCGGCAACAGGAACCCGAAATAATCAACGAGCTGCACTTGCAGTATTACGGCTCATCACGGGACGCGATCAGGATTTCCGCTACTTTCGCGGTGGAATATTCCACTAAGTAGCCGGCAATCAGTCATACGCGACTCCGCCCTATCCGCTCGCGCGTGCGGCTACCACTGCACTCCGGGATAGCGAAACCCCTGGTCGTTGTTCGGACTGGATGTCGTCGTTGCCCTATTCGTTGAATAGCCGGGGTTGCGCAGTTGGCGCCGCGACTGGCTTCCGCCGCGCCACTCCCACCACGCCGAGCACGGTCAGCTCAGCGATTGCGGGGCGGGGAACATAGATGCGATCCGTATTGGAATTGAAGTCCGGCGGCGAGAGGTGCAGCCCATTGTCCAAAAACGTCATCAGGTCGTTCGGGATGACGCCTTCAAGAGTTGCGTCGTCGCGGAATCGCACCTTCACCCATAAGCCATCCAGCTTCGGCCGGTTCAAAAATGCCTTCCGCTCGGGTGCGAATTCCTCGCCCAGATCCCGCACAAAATAAACCGCCCGCACCTTCGCGACCGCAACTTCTTCGTGCTCGCCCTCGGGGGTCAAAAGGTCCAGCATATCCGCGCCGGCCAGGCGTGCTGGATTCAAGAAGCCGCGCAGCGCGGTTCTGTCGTCCAATTCAATTACAACTTTCTTGTGCGTCGAGGCTGGGGCTCGCGTCTTCAAAGGGAATCACCGCGTCTTGGGCAGGAAACGATTGCACAAGGCCGCAAATGTATGTTATGTTAAGCTCGGTTTTCCTGTCAACTCATTGTTTTTATTGGGGTTAGGTCGCAGAGGGTCGGTCTTTGTCCGAAAAGAAGCAGATCCTAAAATCCGCCTCTATCATTTCGCTGGTCACCTTCGCTAGCCGTATTCTCGGCTACGTCCGCGACCAGCGCATTACCCTTCTCCTTGGAACCACCCTCAGCGCCGACTCCTTCGTCCTTGCCTATCGTATCCCCAATCTTTTCAGGCGCTTAATAGGCGATGGGACCTTCTCTGCCACCTTCATTCCGGTCTTCACCACATACATGCGCGATCGCACCACCGACGAACTCTGGCAGTTTGCCAATCGCTTTTTCTGGACTGTTGCGCTCGTTCTGGCTGTCGTCGTCCTCTTTGGGGTCATCTTTTCTCCGCACGTCATCCACACCTTCACCTCCCCTCAAGACAAAGTGGAAGGCTGGGACGAGGCCATCGCCCTCAATCGGATTATCTTCCCGTATCTCTTTTTCCTGGGCCTGGCCGCCATCGGCATCGGCATTTTGAACTCATTCCACTACTTCGCTCTCCCCTCGGCCACTAGCGTCCTTCTGAACGTCGTCATCATCATCTTTTCCACCGCTGCCGTCTGGCCCTATTTTCGAACCCCTGCCACCTCCCTCGCCGTAGGTGTCCTTGTTGGCGGCGCATTGCAGTTTCTGATGCTGGTTCCGCAGCTGGTGCGCCGTGGCATGCGCTTCGATTTTGGCCTCTCCTTTACGCATCCCGGGATCCGTGACGTTGCTCGGGTACTGTTTCCACGCTTCTTCGGCCTGGGCATCTCGCAAATCAATTTCTTTGTGGACACCTATTTCGCAAACTCCGTCCTCATGCCGCGCGGGTCGCTTACCGCTCTCTACGTGGCCGACCGCGTGATGGAGTTGATGCTCGGCGGCTACGCCATCGCTGTCGCCACCGCGATTCTGCCGATCATGTCGCATCAGGCTGCGGCCAACAATTACGAAGGACTTAAGAAAACGCTTACCTTTGCGGTGCGTATCGTCGCCTACATCACCGTTCCCGCTGCTATCGGCTTGATGACGCTGCGCGAGCCGATTATCCGCATGCTCTTCCAGCACGGGCAGTTCGTCGCCGAATCCACGCGTCTGACCGCGCGTCCGCTGCTCTACTACGCCATCGGTCTTCCCGCTCTCGCGTGTGTGAAGCTGATTGTTCCGGCCTTCTACTCCGCGAATGACACCAAGACGCCGGTCATCGTCGCCCTCATCTCCTTCTTCCTCAACATTTTTCTCAACATCGTGTTCCTGCAATTCTTTTTCAAACGCTTTCAGAATGGCGGCCCGGCCCTAGCCACCGCCCTCGCCACGCTGTTCGACTTCCTCATCTTGTTCGCGGTCTTCCGCCTCCGCTACGGCCCGCTCGGCAGCCTCGCGATTCTCCGCTCCATCGGCAAAATTTCCGTCTGCAGCCTCATTATGGGTGCTGGCTGCCTGGTGGCCAATCACTATGCAAACTACACCCTCAACTCTGCCTTTTTCATCCAACTCGTGGTATTTATCGCCATGATCCTTGGCGCCACCCTGGTCTATATCGGCCTGACGTGGCTTTTCAAATGCCCCGAAATTGAGGAAGTCTACGGCATCGCCATGCGACGTCCCGGCGCTGCAGAAGGATTGGCAGGTTCCTGATGGAAATCTCCAACACCATCGCGTCGTTTCTCACGCATGTCCGCGTGGAAAAGGGATTGTCCGCAAACACGGTTTCGGCTTATCGCCGCGATCTGGTCAAGTTCGAAAGCTACGCAAGAAAGAAAAAGCTGAACCTCGAAAGCGTTACCCGCGACGACCTGGTGGACTTCCTCTCCAGCCTCTTTAGGCAGAAGCTCGAAAGCCGCACCGTCGCGCGCCATCTTGTCACGCTGCGCAATTTTTTCCGTTTCGCCCGGACACAGGACCTCATTAGCGTCGATCCCTCGCTCAATCTCGAATCGCCCAAGATTCGCCGCTCGCTCCCTGGCTACCTTCGCCTCGAAGAGATCGAGCGGCTCCTCGCGCAGCCGGACGACAAGACTCCCATCGGCCTCCGCGACCGCGCCATGCTCGACGTTCTCTACTCCACCGGACTGCGCGTCTCCGAACTCATCAGCCTCCGGGTGATGGATCTCGACCGGGCCGTCGGCTGCGTCCGCTGCATCGGCAAGGGCGACAAAGAACGTATCGTTCCCATTGGCAAGAAAGCCCTCGCCCTCGTCGATCGCTATCTTCGCGACGCCCGACCGAAGCTCGTCCCGGCAGGGAAGCAGGTTAACTCGGCAACCCTGTTCATCAATCGCCGCGGCAGCACGCTGAGCCGGGTGGGCGTCTGGAAAATCCTCGCTGCCTATGGTCGGCGCGCCGGCCTGCGCATCCCCTTGGCGCCGCACATGCTGCGGCACAGTTTTGCCACGCACCTGCTCGAAGGCGGAGCGGACCTGCGCTCCGTCCAGCTGATGCTGGGGCATTCCGACATCTCCACGACGCAAATCTACACCCACGTCGTGGAAGAACGCCTGAAGCAGATTTATAAAGCGCATCACCCCCGCGCCTAGCGCGCGGGAATGGACTCATCGCGGGTATGGCATTCGCTCTGTGAATGCCAACTTTGAAGCGGAAGGAACGCAATGCCTGATTACATGTTTTTGTTGGAAAGCCGGCTCTCGCCGGAACAACGCGCGGCCATGTTGCGCGTGCAGGAGCTTGCCTCCGTGCTGGGATTTAACGTCTACCTGACCGGCGGCACCGTGCGCGACCTGATCACCGGCGCAAACCTGCGCGATCTGGATTTTACCGTCGAAGGGAATCCCTCCAAGATGGCGCGCGAACTCGAAAAGGGCGGCGCGAAAGTTCTCTCCGAGGACGAAAAATTCCGGAATGTTGAACTCTTGTTTGCCGGCGACGTCGAAGGCAGCATTTCCGCCGCGCGCGATGAACACTACGTACGCCCCGGCACCCGCCCCGAGCTGCGCTGGTCCACGATCATGGAAGACCTGCGCCGCCGCGATTTTTCCCTGAACGCCATCGCCATTTCGCTCAATCCTGCGTCTCGCGGTTTGCTGCTCGATCCTACCAACGGCCTCTCTGACATCGAGCACGGCGAAGTCCGTGCGCTTTCCATCCACAGCTTCACGAATCAGCCTGTACGGCTTCTCCGCGCGCTCCGCCTGGCGGCTCGGATGGGCTTCAAACTCGAATCGCGCACCCAGGAGTGGTTCAATCTCGCCATCGAGCGCGAACTGCAGCTCACCATTACTCCCGAAGATGCAGGCGAAGAAGTGCGCAGCCTCAGCCGCGAAGAGCGCCCGCAGTTGATTCTGAAGGAATGGGAAGAGAGCGATCTGCTCGAGCGCGTTCATCCGATTCTGGCCAAGAAGCATCCCGGGTACGACGCGATTAACCGCCTCATCAAAGTGCGTGACGATCTCTACATGGCCGGATTCCGTCCGCGGCTTGCCACGCCCATGCTGCTGGCCATCCTCAGCCGCCTGAAGGATCGCGAACTCAGCCACACCCTCTCCAAACTCGGCTACCGCTCGGCCGAGATCGAAGCCATCGAAAAGTTTCCAGAGAAGGCGCTGGACATCCAGAAAGACCTCGCGGGAAAGAAAACCAAAACGCCCATCGAGGCCTACCGCTACACCGAAAAGATTCCGATGGAATATGTCGCCTATCTTCTCGCGGAATCCAGCAATTCCGTCGCGCTGTCAAAGTTGAAAGCGTTCCTCCACAAGTGGCGCCCGGTCCGCCAGGCCCTGCCGATCGTGGCCACTGAACTCGAAGCACTCGGCATGCCGCGGGGCCCAAAATTCGATCAGATCGTGCAGGACGTTTTTGCTATTCAGTTGAACGGACGCGCCAAAACTCCCGAAGAGCGCGTGAAAATCCTGCGCAAGCTTTCCGGCATCAAGGAACCGCCCAAGAAGAAGGAAAAAGAAAAGAAGCCCGCCAAGGCCGAAAAGCACATCGAAACGCCGGCCGAAAAGAAAGCCGCCGCCGCAGAAAAGCACGCCGTTCACGAACGGCACAAAGCCGGCATGAAAGCCGCCGCCGCCAAACACAAGTCCAAGAAATAAGTGTACTGGCCGGTCTTAGGGCCGGCCAGTACATCGTCCCACCGTGGCGGCGCCCCGCCCCCTGTGCAAATCTCACAATCCCGTTCGCATTTCTCATCCCCGCGTTTTACAATCAACTTCCATGGGCAATCCGCAGTTTGTTCATCTCCACGTTCATACCGATTTCAGCCTTCTCGACGGCGCATGCGAAACCTCCGAACTTCTCGACGAGGCCTCGCGCCAGAAGATGCCCGCCGTGGCGATCACCGACCACGGCAATCTTTTCGCCGCCGCCAATTTTTTCTATGAAGCGAGCAAGCGCGACGTCAAGCCCATCATCGGTTGCGAAGTCTACGTCGCTAAAGGCAGCCGCCACGACCGCGGTGAGAAATCCGCACCGGTAACCAACGGCGATCGCGGCGAAATGGAGCCCGGCGCCCGCGGCAGCAATCACCTTGTTCTCCTTTGCGAAAATCTTGAGGGCTATCACAATCTCATCAAGCTGGTCTCCGCCGGTTTCCTCGAAGGCTTCTATTACAAACCGCGCATTGATCTCGATCTTCTTTCGAAGCACAACAAGGGCCTTATTGCCCTCTCCGCCTGCCTCCGCGGCCCGGTCACCGAGCCGGTTGTGGATGAGAAATTCGATCTTGCGCGAGAGAATGCTTATCGTCTCCAGGACATTTTCGGAAAAGGTAATTTCTTTCTAGAAATTCAAGACCAGGGGCTGGAAGTCGAGCAGCGTGTAAACAAAGATCTGGTCCGCCTCTCCAAAGAAACCGGCATCCCGCTCGTTGCCACCAACGATTGCCACTATCTGCATCACAGCGACGCCCATGCGCAGGAAGTCCTGCTCTGCATTCAGACCGGCAAGACCATGAGCGATACCAATCGCATGAAGTTCGCCACCGACCAGTTTTATTTCAAGACCGCCGAGGAAATGGCCAAGGTCTTCCGCGAACTGCCCGAGGCGCTCAGCCGCACCGTGGGTATCGCCGCGCGCTGTAACGTCAAAATCGAACGTATCCCCAATGCGCTGCCCGAATTCAAAGTTCCCGAGGGCCACACCCCCGGCAGTTATTTCGAAAAAGTCGCCCGCGAAGGCTTTGCCCAGCGCCTGCCGTTCCTTGAGCGCCTCTCGCAGCAGGGCGTCCTTCATCATCCACTGGTCGAATACGAGCGCCGTCTTTCGTCAGAAATCGAAATGATCAAGAAGATGCACTACGAGGGCTACTTCCTGATCGTTTGGGATTTCATCCATTACGCAAGGGCGCAGGAAGTTCCCGTCGGCCCCGGCCGTGGCTCCGCCGCGGGCAGCCTGGTCAGCTATGCGCTACGCATCACCGACGTGGACCCGCTCCAATACAATCTGCTCTTCGAACGCTTCTTGAATCCCGAGCGCGTTTCCATGCCCGATATTGATATCGACTTTTGCATGCGGCGCCGCGGCGAACTGATCGACTACGTCACGCGCAAGTACGGCCGCGAAAACGTTTCGCAGATCATTACCTTCGGCACGATGGCCGCCAAAGCCGCGGTGAAAGACGTCGGCCGGGCCATGGATATTCCCTATGGCGAAGTCGACCGCCTCGCCAAAATGATTCCCGCCACGCTCGGCATCGAACTCGAAAACGCGCTGGAAGAAGCGCCGCAGCTAAAATCCGCCGTGGACAGCGACGAAAAGCTGAAAGACCTGATGGCCGTCGCGCTGCGCCTTGAAGGCCTCGCGCGCCACGCCTCCACTCACGCCGCCGGCGTCGTCATCTCGCCGCAGCCGCTCACCGAGCTGGTCCCCGTTTATAAGACCAACCGCGACGAAATCACCACGCAGTACGATATGAACGCGCTCGAGCGCATCGGCCTGCTTAAAATGGATTTCCTCGGCCTAACTACGCTCACCGTTCTCCACGACGCAGTCAAAATGGTTGAGCAAAATCGCGGCGTCAGGGTGGACATCGACAATCTCACCCTCGATGACCAAGCCACCTACAAACTGTTCGCTCGCGGTGAAACTACGGCCATCTTTCAGTTTGAATCCCACGGAATGCGCGATATTCTTCGCCGCTACCAGCCCACTCGCATCGAGGACCTCACCGCGCTCAACGCGCTCTATCGCCCCGGCCCCATTCAGGGCGGAATGATAGACGACTTCATCAACCGCAAGCACGGCAAAACCAAAGTCGCCTACGAACTCCCGCAGCTGAAGGAAATTCTCGAGGAAACTTACGGCGTCATTCTCTATCAGGAACAGGTGATGCAGATCGCCAACCTCCTGGCGAGTTTTTCTCTCGGCGAAGCCGACCTGCTCCGCCGCGCCATGGGCAAGAAGAAAAAAGAGGAAATGGCCGCGCAGCGCGCCAAATTCCTTGCCGGCTGCGAGAAGAACAAAATTCCCGAAAAGAAAGCCGTGCGAATCTTCGATTTGATGGAAGAGTTCGCCGGCTACGGCTTCAACAAGTCGCACTCCTGCGCCTATGCACTGCTTGCATACCAGACCGCCTACCTGAAAACGCACTACCCGATCGAATTCATGGCCGCGCTGCTCACCTCCGAAACCGGCAACGCCGAGAAGCAGGTGAAGTACATCAACGAAGCCCGCGGCATGGGCATTTCCATTCTTCCGCCCGACGTCAACGAAAGCGATCTCTACTTCACGCCCGTCGGCGACTCCATCCGCTTCGGCTTCGCCGCGATCAAAAACGTCGGGGAAAACACCGCCAAGGCCATCCGCGAATCGCGCCTGAGCCAGGGCGAGTTCAGATCGCTCTATGAATTTTGCGAGCGCATCGAATCGCGATTCCTGAACAAGCGCGTCTTTGAAAGCCTCATCAAATCCGGCGCCTTGGACTCGCTCGGCCCGCGCGAGAGCATGCTCGCTTCCGTGGATGAAGCAATCAACGCCATCCAGCGTGCCGCGCGCGCCAGGGAATCCGGCCAGCACGGACTCTTCTTCGGCGGGGCCGCTGCCGAGCCTAAGATTCATTTCGAACTGCGCGATGCCGCTCCGTGGAGTGAAGAAGAGCGCCTGACCAGCGAATACGCCATGCTCGGCTTCTATGTTTCCGGCCACCCGCTCGAAAAATACGCCTCCCGTCTCAAGGATTTCGGCGCGCTCTCCCTCGACGAACTCGAAGGCCAGCGCAACGGCAAGGAAATCACCGTCGCCGCTCTCGTCGTCGGCACGCGGCCGATGCGCTCCAGAAAAGGCGCGCGTTGGGCCATCTTCACCATTCAGGATATGACCGGCGTGCAGGAACTCCTTGCGTTTCCCGAAAGCTTCGCGCGCCTCGAAAACATTCTGAAGCCCGGAGTGCCGCTGCTCCTGAAAGCCCGCGTGCAAATCGAGGAAGCCGGCACCCGCCTCTCCCTTCAGGAAGCCCGCCGCCTGGAAGACGTAGCCGAACGCACCGGCCCCAGCGAATTCCGCATGCGCCTCGCCATGAGCCTCCTCAATGATGAGACTTTGAACCAGCTGGAGAATTTATTTACAAGCACCCCGGGGCCAACTGCGATAGTGTTTGAACTGGTCTCCCCCGACGGCTCCATGGCATCCCTGCAATCACAGAAACGCATCCGCGTGAAGCCGGAGCTCGAGGAGGCCGTCCGCCGCATCTGCGGCCAGCAGGCGATTCAGAGGGTTGCGTAATGTGCGCCGCGCAAAAGGATAAAAAGGGAACCACGACGCTCGAGCGCCAGCGCGAAATCGAGCGCCTCGAAAAAGACGTGGAGGAGCTCCGCCGCCTCGCCGCCTCCGACGAGAGCGAACTCGAAGTCGAGCGCCTCAAGAAAGAAGTGCTCGAACTTCGCCGTGAGTTTTACACTCACCTCGGTCCCTGGCAGCGCGCGCAAATTGCCCGCCATCCCCAGCGGCCTTACACTCTCGACTGGATCAGTCTGATGTTCACCGACTTTGTTGAACTCCACGGCGACCGCGGTTTTGGCGACGATAAGGCCCTCATCACCGGCCTGGCAAAGTTCCGCGGGCGCCCCGTCGCGGTGATCGGCCATCAAAAAGGGCGCGACACCAAGCAGCGCATCGACCGCAATTTCGGCCAGCCCAAGCCCGAGGGCTACCGCAAAGCACTGCGCATCATGGAACTCGCCGCGAAATTTGGCCGCCCGATTCTTACGCTGATTGACACGCCCGGTGCATACCCAGGCATCGATGCCGAGGAGCGTGGCCAGGGCGAAGCCATCGCTCGCAATCTGCGCGAAATGGCGCGCCTTCCAGTACCTATCATCGTCACCGTCACCGGCGAAGGCGGCTCCGGCGGCGCGCTGGCCATCGCCGTCGGCGACCGCGTCAACATCCTCGAAAACGGCTTTTACTCGGTGATCTCGCCCGAAGGCTGTGCGTCCATCATCTGGCGCGATTCGACCAAGGCCGAAACCGCCGCCATCGCTATGAAGATCATGTCCACGGACCTAAAGGATCTCGGCATCGTCGACGAGATCATCCCCGAGCCCGACGGCGGCGCCCACGGCGACTACGAAGCCGCCGCCAAGTTTTTTGGCGACACCCTCGAGCGCCAGCTCCTCGTCCTTTCGAATCAAGGCATCAAGGAACTCCTCGAAGCCCGCTACCAGAAATTCCGCCACATGTGCCAATTCTTCGCCCTGGGCGCCTGAAAAGAAAGCCTCAAGGATGTTGTGCCTGTTGGACAGAGGTTTACTTTGTGTCAACAGCGGCTGCTTTATCCCGTGTAAGAGAAAGAATTCTCAGGCAATATTTCAATACGGACTTTCCGATCCTTTGGCATCTTTTCAAAGACGACCTGCGGGTTTTGGAGGCAGATCAATGACGTTTTCGAATTACAAAGTGGAGCGGATCGGATTCGGCTTGATATTGTGTATTGCTCTGCTGATGGCCTTTGAACCTCTCGTAAGAATGCATGACCCCAATGGCTCCCGCGTCAGTGACGCTTTTGACCTCCCCTCCGGGATAAGGCAACTACAGTCTGAACTTCGGATTGCCGCGCCCATCAAGTCTGCTCTCTATAGCGGGACCGCTGGCACTCCTTATCAGACAACTGCCGCAACACCAGGGCCCATGCCGGTGCCCTTCAGCATCCAAACAGCATCGATTGTTCCATGGTTCGTCTTCGCAGCCTTGGCCTTCACTTTCCTGGCGGTGCTGGATCTTCTTTTCCTTCAGAAGGGGGTTGCGCTGCTTAGCGTCGTGGGAGGCGTTTTTGCCGCGAGTGCCCTGGTGCACGTGCAAATACTGAGCTCTGACGTGCAGGCCTGGACGGATGCGATGATGAGCATAACCGAACTAAGCTCACCGAGTGATGCGGCGCTGGGCGCGCGGGTCCTGATGGCGAATTCGTTTCTGATAAGTCCCGGAACCGGATTGTACATGATGACCATATGCCTGCTTCTGGTGCCTCTCCTTTCCCTTACGCGCGCAATTCCACGGCTCCGCGATGTCATTCGAAGTGATGCAAGAATCCGCACTTCACAGAAAATTCATATTCGCCCGATCAATTCGCAATATCCGGAGGAGACTTGCGCCAGTTTGGACTTATCACGAAGCGGTTTATATCTTGAGAGTCCCTCGAACCACTATTATGTGGGGATGGAAGTCTACTTGACCCGCAATGTTCCCGCGGGAGGCCCGCCAAACGATGACGAACACGGCCATGTGGTGCGGGTGGAAAAGGGGAAAAACCCCGGCTGCCGGTTTGCGATCCACATTATTCCAAAGGTTTAGCAATCGACATCCAAAGCAGGCTGACCATTGGGGCCGGGGAGGGAAGGGCTATCTCTATTGACTTGTGCTCTTAAATCCTCTCTTCTCCTACTCTTCCCACCCCGTGCCGTTTTCGCTACGCCAGCCGCATCGTTTCGTTGTCCCATCTCCTCCCCCGCTCTAATCTGATTAAGCACCGCACCACTACCAGCTCAGGGGACTCAGAGCCGCGTTGCAAGCTGTCAACAAAGGACAGAGCCATCATGTCGGAACCATTCCGCCCGTATGAAAAATTGGTCGAGATCTCCATCTTCGGCAAGAAATTCCAGGTGCCGGAGCGCAACTCCTTGCTGCGCTGCTTTCAGTTCATCAGCCCGGAAACCATCCCCTACGGGCGTTTCTGCTGGAACCAGGATTGTCAGTATTGCCGTGTCACCTGCCAGCTTCCCGATGACGACGAGCCGCGCGAAATGCTCTCCTGCAAATTCATCGTCATGCCCGGCATGGAAATCACCGAAATGAGCCAGGAACTCAAGTGGTGCCTACGCTCCAAGCTCCCTTCCGACGCCGCAGTTTCCAAGTAGCTGCAACCGCTCACTTGCGGTTCTCATTATGAGAACCTGCTCCTCCGTGCACATCATAAAGCGCGGTGCCTTGGAGGGGTACTGGCGAGAGTCAACTATCAGACGCAGCGAGCCTTTGACTTTCTTTTGACGCACGTGGACGATGACAAAGGGGCATGGAAGCAATGAGCACGACGACAACAGATCTGAACGAAAAATCGTACGCCCAACTGCTGGGCCGTACGCTCCCCCACGTCATTCGTGCCGATCAGCAGTGCGAGCGCCTGACCGACGAAGTGAAACGTTTCGACGAACGGGAGCGCCTTTCGCCTGAAGAAAAGGAACTTGCGGAACTCCTCGCCGTCTTGATTGACGAATATGTGAACAGCGCCGCTATCCGATCCGGAAAGCGAGCCCACAGCAGACACTGAAACATTTAATGGAAGCCCGCAAACTGACCCAAAAAGACCTGTGGAAAGTGTTGGGATCAAAAGGAATTACCTCCGAGGTGTTTCACGGCAAGCGGGCAATTAGCAAAACCCAGGCAAGAAAGCTCGCCGAGTATTTTCATGTGAGTATTGAAATGTTCATCCAAGTTCGGTCCGGTCCTACTTTGCAGTCCTGAAGCGCAACTTCCGCGAACAAACCGGGTTTCACAATTAACCAACGGTGCGGTTGCGCGGCAGTATTACCACTAACCATCCCGGCTTCGCAGCCGCCCCACCTCTCCGTACTGCAACAGTAGTTTTGTTCATTTGCCTCCCTATCCACCTTGCTCTACCATTTTTCTATATGGCTACTCCTACACTTTTGCCTTGCGATGGCTGCGGCCAACTCGCTTCCTCCGAGCACATTGCACGCCGCCTGCAGCGCCTCGAATGGGCCACGCGTTTCCGCCCCATCCACATCCAAGCTTTGCTGCTCGCCGCTTCCGTTCCCGATGCCGACTCCGAGTTTCTCTACTCGCCCGCAACTCCGTTCACCGGCCTCGCCGGCGATCTCCTCTCCGCTCTCTCCATCTCTACGGCAGGGAAGTCCAGCGGAGAAGTCCTTGCCGACTTCCAAAAACGTGGCATCTTGCTCGCCTATCTTCTCGAGTGTCCCATAGCGCCGGGCACCAGGCCCGCTGAAGCTATCGATCTGCTCGATCATCACCTCCCTCAAGCTGTCGCCAGGATCCGCCGCTCGCTGAAGCCCAAACGCGTCCTCGTTCTTTCTCAGGATCTGCAACCATTTCTCCCGCAACTCTCTGAATCCGCCCTCGGGTGTCCCGTTGTTTATACCCCGATTGCTGCCTCGGCCAGCGCTGTGCCCCCCACGCCCGATGCGATCTCTGCCTTTCGCGCCGCCCTCCCGGCCCTCGCTCTGCAGGGTTCCTAGGATCCCCTGTAATCCGGGTCACCGCGCTTCATGACCACCTGATCCAACTAACTGTGCCCCGTTGAAACTTTGCGGTGTGCTAAGATGTCCTTTGGAACTGCTCCTTTAGGGGTGCTTTGTGCAGAATCGGGCAAAATTTGGTGTGGGGATCGGAGTGATTGTGGTGGCCTTGTCGTTCCTCGCCTGGCTCGGCTATGGCGAGAGCAAGACCTACTATCACACCATCGCGGAGTACCAGGCGTTGAATGCCTCGGATCGCGCTCATCGCATGCGCCTCGCGGGAATCGTTGTAGAAGGCAGCATTAAACCCGGTTCGGGCCGCGTGGACTTTACGCTGGAAGAGCAGGGGAAGACCCTACCTATCACGTATGTTGGCAGCGATCCCTTGCCGGACACGTTTAAAGACAAGTCTCAGGCTCTGGTAGAGGGACGTCCGGGCCCCGACGGCCGCTTTGTCGCCGAACATGTTCAGGCCAAGTGTGCATCCAAGTATGAAGCCGCTCCGGGTGGCGACAAGCCAGCCCCGGCCGGCGCCACCCAGCGAAGCAGCATGTAACGCGCCAGTCGAAATTCCTCGAGGAGAGGCGAAAGCTCAATGGATGTATTCGGTTCGTTTACGCTCCTGCTGGCCTTTGTCTGTGCGATATACGCGTTAGTTGGCGGCATCGCCGCGATCGTCACGCGCCATCCTTTGCTCGTGAAAAGCACGCGGCAGGCCGGCATGGCCACCTGCGTTCTGATCTTCATCGCCACGTTTAGCCTCGAGTATCTCCTCTTCACCGACAATTTTTCCCAGGCCTACGTTGTCTCCCACAGCAATCGTGATCTCTCCGCTTTCTACAAAGTCGCCGCGCTCTGGTCCGGTCAGGAAGGCTCGCTGCTCTTCTGGAGCTTTCTGCTCTCGGTCTACGTTATCTCGGTTTTGATTGCTTACCGGAATAAAAACGGGGAGCTGATGCCGTACGTCGGCGTGGTCCTCGCCGGTGTGCAGACCTTTTTCCTCATTCTGAATAACTTTGTCGAAAGTCCCTTCAAAACACTGGCCACGGTGAACGCCAGCGGCGCGCTCGAACCGTTCACCCGCATGGACGGCAACGGCCTCAATCCGCTCTTGCAATATCCGGAAATGGTCATCCACCCGCCGAATCTTTACTCGGGCTATACCGGTTTCACAATTCCGTTCGCTTTCGCGCTCGCCGCGTTGCTCGCCCGCTACCCCGGCGAAAAATGGATTCACCTCACCCGCAAATGGACCATGATCGCCTGGTGCTTTCAGTCCGTCGGAATTCTGCTTGGCGCGCATTGGGCCTATGCCGTTCTCGGCTGGGGCGGCTATTGGGGCTGGGATCCAGTTGAAAATGCTTCGTTGCTCCCCTGGCTCACCGGCACCGCGTTTCTGCACTCCGTGATGATGCAGGAAAAGCGCGGCATGATGAAAGTCTGGAACGTCTGGCTGGTCTTCTGCACCTTTATGCTCTGCATTCTGGGCACGTTCCTAACCCGCAGCGGCATTGTCAGTTCAGTCCACGCCTTCGCAAACTCGCACATCGGTCCCTGGTTCGTCGCCTTCCTCGGAGTGACCTTCCTCGTTTGTTTCGTCGCGTACGTCAAGAATCGTGATTACCTGAAGAGTGAAAACCAGCTGGACTCGATGATCTCCCGCGAATCCAGCTTCCTCTTCAACAACCTGCTCTTTCTCGTCGCCTGCATCGCCGTTCTCTCCGGCACGCTCTTCCCCGTCTTCACCGACTGGCTTACTCCATCGCGCATCAGCGTCGGGCCGCCGTTCTTCAACAAGATTATGATTCCCATTGGCCTCGCCATTCTTTTCCTCACCGGCGTTGGCCCGCTGCTCGCCTGGCGCAAAACCTCGACGGATAGCCTGAAGCGCAATTTCGGCTGGCCCATCATCGTCGGCCTGCTTTGTGGCGTGGCCGCATACTTCCTGGCTTATCGCGACACTTTCTCCATCATATGCCTGGTTCTCTGTGGCTTTGTTTTCTGGACCATCGTCATGGAGTTCTACCGCGGCGCGAAAGTGATCTCCGCGCGCACCGGCATGAACGTGTTGCTGGGTGCGCACGAACTGGCCATGCGCAACACGCGGCGATATGGCGGCTACGTGGTTCACTTTGGCATGGTGCTCATCTTCATCGGCCTCGCCGGCTCGGCGTTTAACTCCGACGTCCAGCGCCCGATGAATCTCGGTGAGTCCATGAAGCTGGGGCCGTACACGCTGGTCCTGCAGAGCGCGGACACCAAGGCCGAAAAGAATTACACGGCGCAGCGCATGATTGTCGAGGTTCTCAAAGGCAACAAGCAGCTGATGATGCTGTATCCCGAAAAGCGCCAGTTCCAGGGCAACGAACAGGGATCCGGCACCATGGTTGCCATCTATTCCACGCTCCGCGAGGATGTCTACGTCGTCTTCGCCGGAATGGACCAGGACACCAAT
Source organism: Acidobacteriota bacterium (assembly GCA_013289665.1). Taxonomy (GTDB): domain Bacteria; phylum Acidobacteriota; class Terriglobia; order Acidiferrales; family UBA7541; genus Acidiferrum. The sequence goes on from JABCZN010000001.1 coordinate 669,959, forward strand.
CTCCCCGTCATCCACGCCTTCCTGAATCCACTTGTTAAATGGATCTGGCTCGGCGGCGTCTGGGTGGTAATGGGCACGCTGCTGGCTCTGCTGCCCAATCGCCGCGCTCAGCTGGCCACGGCCCTGGCGCCCCAACCGGCTGCCTCACCCATCGTCCAAGTTCTCAATCCTTCAGTGACTCTGCGAGAGGGCCATGATTAATCGCTCCGTCGCCAACGGAGTCATCCTGAGGCTATCCGACAAGGTCCGGCTTGGGGACTCCGGCGGAACCGGCGATAGCCGGAAGACCTCAACGCAAAATATATCAACCAGCTTTTGTTCGAGCCGCCGTCGCTTAATCGGCCCCGTCCTCACACTCGTCCTTTTCGCCGTTCTGCCGCTTTTCGCCCAGCAGCAAACCGACCGCGTGAAGCAAATCGGCGGCAAATTCATGTGCATGTGCGGCTGCGGCCAGATCCTAACCCAGTGCAACCATGTCGGCTGCACCGTTTCCGCTTCCATGCTCAAGGAACTTGGCGCCATGGTGAACCGCGGCGACTCCGAAGACAAAATCACGCAGACTTTCGTCCAGGAGTTCGGCACCACCGTGTATGCGGAGCCCCCCAAAACCGGCTTCAGCCTGATCGCGTGGCTGATGCCCGTCTTCTATTTCCTCGTTGGCGCCGCGATCGTCGTCTTTTTCATCACCAAGTGGCGCAAACAAATGCCTGCCCCGGCCGCCGTCGCTCCCGCAGGAGTGCACATTTCCCCCGAGGCCTACGAGCGCGCTCGCTCCCAGGCTGACCGGGAGACTGAGGACTAGCTCCATGCCCTCTTTCATGCTCGCCATCTTTTTCGCTGCTCCCGCCGAATGGGCCGTCATCGGCGCTTGCCTCGGCCTCGCAGCTGCGGTTTTTCTATTCATCTTTTACATTCAACCGGATGCTTCCGATCTTGCGCCGCACCGCACCAAGCTCGATCAACTCCTCGAGCGGCGCGATACCATCTATGACAACCTGCGCGACCTCAAATTCGAATACCGCGCCGGGAAGTATTCCGAAGGCGATTACGAAACCATGAAAGTTACCCTGGAAAACGAAGCCGCCCTCGTTCTCGCGGAAATCGAGCAGGTCACCGAATCGCAGATTCGCCGTCCACGTCCCGTCGCTCGCCCGGCTGCCGCGGACCCTGCCCCCGCCGGCAGGCGGAGCGCTCGATGAAGGCTTTCAGCCCGCGACTTCTTACCGCCGCTCTCACCGTACTTTTCACCGCCTCCATCTCGCTCGCTGGAACCGTTCACGGCTCGGTGATCAATCGCACCACTGGCAAGCCGGTTCCCGATACCGGCCTCGATCTTCTCAGCCCTGCCGCGGGTATGGTGCTTCTCGCCTCCGTCAAAAGCGACGCGCAGGGCCAGTTCACCGCAACCAACGATTCCATTGGCATGGGACCCGTCCTCATCCGCGCTACCTACCAGGGCGTCAGCTTCAATGCGTTTTTGCCGCCGGGCCGTCCAGAGGTGGATGTCGAGGTCTTCGACGTCACCAAGGATCCCAAGACCATCCTGCCCGCTTCTCACGTCATCATTTTTCAGCCGCGCGACGGCAAGCTGATCGGCGCCGAAGAGTACAACGTCAAAAATAGTTCCCAGCCGCCGCTCGCTTTCTTCCGCGCCGAAGGCAACTTCGAATTCGCGATACCCGATAAAGCCGCGCTCCAGAATGTCACCGCCACCAGTTCGCTCGGCATGGATGTCCGGCAAGCCTCCATTGACAGGGGCAAGGGGCTATACGCAATCGCCTATGCCTTCCGTCCCGGCGAAACGAACATTCGCCTCTCCTACGAGCTTCCATACCCCGGCAATTCCGCGAACCTAAAGCTCCCCGCCGTTTACGCGGGCGTGCGCATGCTTCTCGTCGCGCCCCCTGGCGTCACCCTCACCGGCGACGGCATCAGCGCGGCCGGCCAGGAGCAGGGCATGAATGTTTTTCTCCACGAAGCCCTGGCTGCCAAAGGCGTTCTGAATGTATCCGTCTCGGGCGTCGGTTCGCCGCAAGCCGCTGAGGCCGCGGACGCACAGGGGCAGCAAGCTCAGGAAGGGAATTCGCGCGTCCAGGGGCAGCAGGTGGATCTCGCTCCGCCACGCATTGACGATCTCAAATGGCCGCTGCTGTTCGGCCTTGCCGCGCTTTTCGCGCTCGGTGCCGTTCTGCTTTCACGCAAGCAGGTGGTGATGGCCCCCGCTGCAGACAGTGAAGATGCGCCTCGCGCGCGATCGAAAAAAGGGGCCAAAGCCGCCCGGCAACAAGACAGCGCCGAGGCGGTCAAGGAATCCGTCAACGCCAATCTTGATTCGCTCAAAGAAGAAGTGTTTCGTCTCGAGCTGCGCAAGCAGGCCGGCACCATCTCCGAGGAGGACTACGCCCGCGAAAAGTCCCGCGTAGACAATCTTCTACGCGACCTGGTCCGCGGCTGACTCCCTCTGGCATAGGCTTCAGCCTGTGCTGTTGGGTTTTCTTTAGGAGGCCGAGGCTTCAGTCCGGGCGCCAAGCTCGGAACACAGGGTGCTTTAACCCCTGAAGAAGGTATTTCGCGGCCCAATGCCCCGATGCCCCTTATCGAATCAAGGTGCCGGTTTTGCACCCGGGCTCTTCGGGACACGGATCACGACCCAAGAGTTTTTTTAAACACTCGCGCGTTCCTCCTGCGCTCCCGCGGAGCCGCGCAAACCAAATTGACCGTGGACCAAAACAAACTATCGCCGACCGGCCTCCGCTTCGAGAGCATCGAAAAACGCTACGGCGGGCTCTACGCTCTCCGCCGCGTCAGCTTCGAAATCTCGCCGGGCGAATGCGCCGTCCTCGCCGGCCGCAACGGCTCCGGCAAGACCACGCTTCTCCGAATTGCCGGGCAGCTCGTCCGCCCCACCACCGGAAAACTCTCCTTTCCCAGAGGCACGCCCGATGCCACCGGCAGTGCTCGCCCCGGATACGTCGGCCACAGCACCATGGTCTACGACGAACTCACTGCCGAGGAAAATCTCCTGCTTTTCGCGCGGCTGCAAAATGTCGAATCGCCCGTCGCTCGCGCCGATGACCTGCTTCGCGAAGTCGGCCTCTATGAGCGCCGCGCCTCGCTCGTCCGCACCTTTTCCCGCGGCATGCGCCAGCGCATCGCCATCGCGCGCGCCCTCATTCACCGCCCCTCGGTTCTTCTGCTCGATGAACCCGCCACGGGCCTCGACCCTATCGGCATCACCTGGCTCGCGAACTCTCTCCGCGATCTAAACAAAGCCGGCTGCACCATCGTCATAAGTCTTCACGGTGAATCCGAAATCTCCGCGCTCGCCACGCGTGCCGTCCGTCTCGATGCCGGCAATGTCATCGCCGACACCAAAACCGGCGCTTCTCTGCGCGACATACTTGTCTATGGGGCCGCCTGAGCCGCCGCCATGAGCCTCTTCTCCAACACCGCGGTTCTCCTCAGCAAGGAACTTCGCACCGAATTCCGCTCCCGCGAACTCCTCACCACCACAGTCGTCTTCATTCTCGTCGTCCTGATCCTTTTCAGCTTTGCCATCAGCCCCACCACCGAGGAGTCGCGCGAATTCGGCCCCGGCCTTCTCTGGCTCGCCATCCTCTTCGCCGCCTCGCTGATGCTGCAGCCCTGTTTTCTTCGCGAACAGAACAACGACACGCTCAGCTCTCTGCGGCTCGCTGTCAGCGACCCATTCTCCATATTTCTGGCGAAACTAATCGCCAACACACTGTTCCTGCTCCTCACCGAACTGATCATGCTTCCGTTTTTCGCCATCTTCTACAATGTGCCGGTCCTCCCCGAATTTCACTGGCTGCTCCTGGTGCTTTCGCTCGGAAGCCTCGGCATCTCCATCGCCGGCACTGCGCTCTCCGCCATTTCCGCGCAAGCCCGCATGCGCGAACTTCTTTTGCCGTTGTTGTTGCTGCCGCTGCTTACGCCTGTGCTTGTCGTCAGCGCCACCGTAACAGTCAGCTTGTTCGAACGCGTACCCATTGTGAAAGGGAAAGGAATCGCGTTCCTCGGCGTTTTCGACGTCGTCTTTTTGACGGCACTATGGCTTTTCGGCGAATATCTTCTGGAGGAATAATCGGTATGACCAAGCGCATCATCTTCGGCGGCGTCGCCATCCTGTTGGTGATCGCGGCCGCGTATGCGGCGTTCTTTATCGCGCCGGAGGAGCGCACCATGGGCCTCATCCAGCGCATCTTTTATTTCCATGCCGCGACCGCTTGGGCTGGGGAGATGACATTCTTCGTCTGCTTTGTTGCCAACCTGCTCTACGTTTGGAAGCGTCAGCCAAAATATGATTGGCTCAGCGTTAGTTCGGCCGAGGTTGGGCTGGCTTGCATAACAGTTGTTCTGATAACCGGGCCTATCTGGGCGCATCCCGTCTGGGGCATCTGGTGGACCTGGGACGCTCGCCTCACCTCCACCTTCGTTCTGTGGCTGCTCTATGTGTCCTATCTATTGTTGCGCACGCTTGTCGAAGAGCCAGATCGCCGTGCGATGCTCAGCGCACTATTCGGGATATTCGCCTTCCTGGATGTCCCGCTCGTTTTTTTTTCGATCCGTTGGTGGCGCACCCAGCATCCTCAACCTGTCATCATGGGCGGCTCCGGCTCCGGCTCCGGCCTGGACCCGACGATGAGCAAGGTCTTCTTCTTTAGCGTTTTGGCAATGCACATGCTCGCGGCGTTCCTGATCGTGGAGCGGTACATCCTCGAAAAAATGAAATCAGAACTGGATTTTCTTGCACGGGAAGTGGAGACCCAATGAAAAATCTAGATAGTGTGTTCGCCGCGTATGTCGTTGGTTGGGGCGTATTCTTCGTGTTCTATCTCACGATCGCCAAGCGCATCTCCAACCTACGAGCCGAGTTGGACCGCCTGAAAAACACCTTACCGCGCGCCAAATAACTTTTGAGTGCGGAAGCAAAGCTCCCGCCTTACGGTTGGCCCGCAACCAACCAATCGCGCCCAAGAAAGGGAATCGCAAGCAGAGCAATGGCTCCCCAATCCAAAAAACGCGTAGGCATCGTCCTGTTCCAACTCGGCGGCCCTGATTCTCTCGCCAACGTCGAACCCTTCCTCCGCAATCTCTTCCTCGACCCCGACATCATCCCTCTCGGCCCGCTCAACTTTATCCGAGGCCCGCTCGCCCGCTACATCGCCAGAAAACGCACTCCTCCCGTCGCCCAGCGCTACGGCCAGATCGGCCGCCGCTCGCCCATCGCCATTCTCACCGAGCGCCAGCGCAGCAAGCTCGTCTCCGCCGTCAGCCCTTACCTCGAGCCCGTCGCCGTCACAGCCATGCGCTACTGGAGGCCGCTAACCCAAGAAGCCGTCGCCGCCATCAAAAACGCCGACCGTCTCGACGAACTCGTCCTTCTCCCCCTTTACCCGCACTATTCCTACGCCACCACGCTCAGCAGTCTGAAGGAATGGCGCCGCGTCTATGGAGAACCCGCGGACACACTCCCCGAACGCACCATCGAACATTTCTTCAACCACCCGCTATACATCCAGGCACTGGTCACCAACATCGGCAAATGCCTCCGCCAGTTTTCCGAGAGCTCACTCATCCATCTCGTCTTCAGCGCCCACGGCCTGCCCATGAGCCTCGTCGAAAACGGCGATCCCTACCCGCGCCACATCGCAGAGACCGTGCGCCTGGTCTGCGAAAGCGGCGCGCAGAAATTTCCCAACTGGCCCCGCACGCACGTTCTCTGCTTCCAATCCAAAGTCGGTCCCGCCAAGTGGCTCGAGCCTTCCTTCGTCGGCACGTTAGAAAAACTAGGCCACGAAGGCGTAAAGGAGATGCTCGTCGTGCCCATTTCCTTCGTCACCGAGCACATCGAAACCCTGCACGAAATCAACATCGAAGGCCGCGCCGATGCCAAAAAAGCCGGCATCGAACGCTTCCGCATGATGCCCGCCGTAGGCGATTCCCCCCTATTCATCGAATGCCTGAAACAACTAGTCCTCCGCGCCGCCGAAATCCACCCCGACGACGCCCAATCCATCGCTACCTCCACCGCTTGATGGGCCAGTCACAGAACCAAGCCCTTTGTTTTCAGGTCGGCTGTGATTCGACCGTACGTCATTCGAGCCTGTGTTCCTGGGTTCTCGGTTTCTTCGCCCCTGTCATCCCGACCGGAGCAGCGGCGCCTTTCGCCGCTACGGAGCGGAGGGACCGCGGGATGCACTCAACTCCATTGCAACTCGATGGCACAATCACTCCACCTCTTGCCTCTTGCTTCCTTCCGTACTAAACTCCCCCGCGGTTCAGGATTGGCAGTCCAAACAACGCTGCGGTCGGTGCGCTATAATCTGTCTTTCGGGATTGGGCCCGAAACTCATGAAAGCGACGTATCACTCGGGTGTCCACAAATTTGCGCTGTTCGTAGTCGCCTGGGCGGTTCTCCTCCTCTGTGCCGGCGCACTCGTTACCTCCGAAGACGCCGCCCTCGCCGTCCCCGATTGGCCGCTCTCCTATGGCAGCATCACGCCGCCTATGGTCGGTGGCATCGCTTTTGAACACTCCCATCGCGTCATCGCAGCCATCCTCGGCCTGTTCATCGTCATTCTCTCCATCGCCTTGTGGCGCAAAGATGAGCGCCCTGCTGTCCGCTGGCTCGGCGTCGCTGCAGTCGGCGGTGTAATCCTTCAGGGCATCCTCGGCGGCCTCACGGTCCTGAAACTCCTTCACTACTGGCTCCCGGTGATGCACGCTTGCCTGGCGCAAATTGTGTTCGCCACGCTCGTTTCTATCGCCGTGGTCACCAGCCGCTGGTGGATGGCCGATCGCGCGCAATACGAAGACAAGGGCTCTCCTGCGATTCACACCGTCGTGGTTCTGAACGCCTGCGCAATCTTTCTCCAGATCGCCCTCGGCGCGGCCTTTCGCCATAAATACAGCCCCGCCACGCCACACGTCGTCTGGGCCATGGGAGTTCTCCTCGTCGCCTCCTGGACGGCCATTCAGCTCCGCAAGCGTTTCTCGAATTCCCCGGAAATTTCCCGCATCCGGGCCCTTCTCCACGGCATCGTAGGGGTGCAGTTGCTGCTCGGAATTGCAGCTCTCTGGGCGCGCATGCGGACGGTAGACGATCCGCAACCCATGCCCGCGGTGGTCGTCACCACGGTCGTTCACACGGTCTTCGGCGCGATCCTATTCGCTGTTTCGATTCTGGTGGTCCTGTTCTGCTATCGCCTGGTGCCGCGGAGAAGGGAGGTTGTCTTTGCAACCACAAGGGATGAGGTGCCCGCCTGATGAGTGAAGTCCGCGTCACCGCCACCGCACAGCCCAGCAAGCCTGCCGTGGCAGGCCAGCCTGCCTGGGCGGACAAGCTCAACGCCTACGTAACGCTCACGAAGCCGGACGTCTCTTTCCTTGTACTGATGACCACCGGCGCAGGCTACTACATGGGCGCGCGCGGCCCCATCGGCTGGCTGCACATGATCCACGTCATCGTCGCCACGATGATGATCGCCGCCGGCACCGCCGCGCTGAACCATTACATCGAGCGCGAATCCGACCGCTACATGCGCCGCACCGCTTCCCGCCCGTTGCCCACGGGCGTGCTCACCCCAACGGAAGCCCTGCGCTTTGGCATTGTTCTTTCGCTTGCGGGCGCCGGTGATCTCTATCTCACCGCCGGTTTCTGGCCTTGCTTCCTCGGCGTCTTCACCTGCCTAAGCTATCTGCTGGCCTACACGCCGCTGAAGAAGCGCACCGTCTGGGCCACCTTCATCGGCGCCATTCCCGGCGCCATCCCGCCGATGATCGGCTGGACCGCCGCCACCGGCAAAGTGGATGCCGGCGCGTGGCTGCTCTTCGCCATTCTCTTCGTCTGGCAGTTTCCGCATTTCCACGCCATCGCCTGGATGTACCGCGAAGACTACGCCCGCGCCGGCATACTCATGCTTCCTGTTGTTGATAAAGAAGGGCGGCGCACCTTTCGCCAGATCATTCTTTATGCCGCCGCGCTGGTTGCGGTCAGCCTGCTGCCCGCCGTCATGGGCTTCGCCGGCGTGCTCTATTTCTTCGGCGCGCTAGTCACTTGCACCGGCCTCGTTCAGGTTTGCCTCTGGGCCGCCCACGCCAAAACCAACACCCGCGCCAAGTGGCTGATGCACGCTACGGTCCTACATATCCCCATCCTGCTAGGCCTGATGATGTACGACAAGCTCCCGCGCTGAGGCACGTACCACAGACTTCAGTCTGTGCTCTTTGGTTTCTTTTCTCTGTTCTGGAGTGCGCCCCGACCCGGGTCGGGGTGCTTTACTGCTTGCTCCCTGCCGCCCGCACCTCCGGCTCCGGCAGCGCATGCGCCGCAATCGCCCCCAGCTGCTGTGTCCAATCCTGTACATGCTTCCCAGTGGACCATTGCAACATCACGATCGGATGGGCCGGCAGGGTTAGCAGCGCCTTTCCCGGCATTCCTTCCACATATTCGCAAAATCGCAATTCCGTTCCAGTCATCACGATCAGCAAATCCTTCGCCGGTGAAACATACGCGTCCCGAAAGTCCTTCACGCTCGCCTTGAGAAGCTTCCACTCCGGAGCAGTCGAATTATCCCCCGTCACATTGCTCTGCAGCCGGAACGGCACATACGCATCCACATTGCAGCCGAAATTTCCCAGGCCTTGATGCGCGTACAGTGCCCAACGCCCCGCATGGCGATCGATTCTCCACCCGCTGTCCTGGTCTGTCGGCTCGCCACAATCCTCTCCGCCATCTCCTTGCCCTTGCTTCGGCAGCGCCTTCAAATACGCCGCCCGGGCCTCATCGCCCAACACCTGACTCACGGTCAAGGCTTCATCCGACTCATACCCCAGCACAGAAAATTCCACCGAGTATCGCCCTCCGCGCGGCTCGCAGCTTTCCGACTGGCCGTCGTACTTCCGGACGGACAGCACCGCAGGCGAAACGTATTCGATCTCCATCAATTCGAAGCCACACTGCGAAATCTTCTTTTGGTCCCGCTCCGACCTGCCAAAAGGCAGTGCGTAATCGCCGGGATCGTGCTCCCTACATAGCTGCGTCGCTTGTACCTTCGCCGCCATGGAAATGGGCGCCCTCCACGCCGCCTGGCGCATGCTTTCATTCCCGCCCGTCTGGTCTCCCGGCTCGTGCGAGAATTCGCACATCTGCTTCACCCCGACGTGCCAAAATTCATCCTTCATAGGAACGATCAAATTGGGAATCGTGACGAGCGCAGCCAATTTCCCCGACGCATCCGGCGCCACCCACACCGTCTGGTATACCGGCTCTTTGATCTCTTCGAAGGTTTGTGCCTCCTCCGACTTGGGCTTCTCCACCAGAAATCCAATCAACGCCCCGGACTGCTGTCCCTGTGCCATTTTTGTCGCCAACAAAATAACCAAACCAGCAAGCATCGCTCGCCAAAATCTCATGGATCCTCTCCATTCCCGTCTCGACCGAAAACAGAATTGCACCAAAAGCGCGTCAATGCGTCCGACATCCGAACCTCCTTGTTGTAAACGCTACGGGCTACTCTTACACGCTTATACTGCTACACTTCTTCACTCTTTTCTCTCCTCGTCACCCTTCATGTAAACTGCTCCTATGAAAATCCTTCTCTTTGGCACAACGGGTTCCGCTGGCGCGGCTGTTCTCGATGCGTGTCTCGCAGCGTCCGTCGTTGACGAAGTTCGCGCCATCGTCCGCCGCCCGCTCATGAACACCAGTCCCAAACTGCGCACGTTCGTTCACAAGGATTTTCTGAATTACGCGACCGTCGAAGACGCCTTTCGTTCCGCTGACGCCTGCCTGTTTTGCCTCGGCATCTCCGCCACGCAGGTTTCCCAAGAGGAATACCGCACCATCACCTACTCCTACACGCTCGCCGCCGCCAACATGTTCAAACTGCAAAGCCCCGGCGGGGCCTTCCATTACATCAGCGGGCAGGGAACCAAGCCCGGCAGCCGCATGTTCTGGGCGCGCGTCAAAGCGCAAACCGAGCAAGACCTGATCGACCTCGTCGAAGCCGACTGCTGGCGCCCCGCCTTCATTGACGCCAAGCCTTCCCCGAGCCTCCCCAAACTCTACGCGATGATCCAGCCCCTCGGCCGCCTCTTCAAGCCCTTCCCCAACCTCTACGTCCACGGCCACGATCTCGGCCGCGCGATGCTGCAAGCCACCGTCGAAAAACTCCGCCGCCGTATCATCGAAAACGCCGAAATCCGCCAAATCGCCGCCCGCGCCACCTTCTGACGTAGCGGCCACTTTCATGTGGCCGCGATCTGGAGTGCCGTGTAACCGTCCGCCGCGTCATTGCGTCCAAACAACAGAAGTTGGATAACTGCCCGAGTCGTAGCCGTCGGAAGGCCAACATGAAGTCCCTCAGCCGCTTCCTCATCCTGGCCGCGTTCTTTCTTGTTTCTGCCGCCGCCCTTCCCGCGCAGCGTTTCGTCTCCAGCGGTTTTTCAACCGGCTATTTTGGCGGCTATTCCGGGTATGGCGGATATGGCGATTTCGGGTACGGCTGGAGCAACAACTTTGGCGGATGGTACTTCGGTGGCTTCAGTCTGCACCATCCCGAGGAGCACGCGCCGTTCGGAGTAGGCTACGCGCACGGCGACTCTGATTTCCAGCAAAGCGAGTATATGGACTTCGATCAGGCCGTCGCGCTGGGAAAGAAAATCCTCGCGCAGCAAGCTGCACCAAAGCCTTCCCTGGGCGACATCGTCCGCAGTATGCATCTGCACCCGAAGATTTTACCCGCAAAGGCCGGCCCGCTTGTGCTGTTGCAGGATAATCAGGGCAAGCTCTTCGCTTGCCGCACCTCCGATACAAACTGCCGCAATTCCATCTAACCTGGCGGCCACTTTCAGCTGGCCTCGCCCGCCCGGGTAGCGGCCGCCTTCCGAGGCTGGCGCTTTGGAGTCATATGCCACGGAGGCAATGCTTCACAAGGACTTACCGCAATCCATTGCGGGCCTGCAAGGGTGAACTGGACGTTGCCCAGCCCCGCTGCTACTGTAACGACTGCCAATGAGCCAGATAAATGGCCGTTGGGTTATCGCAACCATACCACTTCGACAGACAGGACAGGTCAATCGAATAGGCGGTCTTTCGATCTGCCGGTGAGGATCTCGGCCCTAACCTGGAGTACAGGGTGTGCGGGATCCCGCTGCTGTCAACATCGGTCTTCCGAATCCCATAATTGTTTTCTGCTCGATCGACTGCGTCTACCACCGCGTACATGTAAGCGTGGGAGGCAACGATCTGCATCTTGCCACGTTGCGGGTCGTCGATTTGTTCCGGAATTTTCGCGTCAGGCCGGGGTCGTGCTTGATAGATAAGCGTGGCGGCCTCCACGCGCCCGTTTTTCACTAAGATATTTCCGCCAAAAGTGACCACATTTGCTCCCGGCAGGGAATTCAATCCCCAGTTTGCGAAAGCGAACATCAATTCACAGCTTTCCGCGGAACATGGCTGTTCAACTCCGGCAATGTTTTGGGATTTCCCCGGATGTTTGGCCCGAATCCGTTGGACGTCCTCAAAGGTGGAACTTCCCGCTTTCAGCGCCGAAAAATCTTTCAGGAAAGATTCCGCAGGAATTTGGTAGAAAACCTTCAGGCCCACGAACAAAACAGCGGCCATCAGCAATATCCCGGCGAATACGCACGCGGCCACCGAGAAAAGACTGCCGCTCTTCATTTCTGGTGTTAAGCCTCCGTCAGCCCTAAGCGTGCGGAAACGCGGCGATCACCGCGTCTGTAAACTCTTGCGTGCCTGCTTTGCCGCCTACGTCCCTCGTGACGTGCTTACCCTCTTTGTAGACCTTGATCAGCGCCTTCTCAATCCGCTCGGCCGCCGCCGCCTCGCCCAGATGATGCAGCATCAGGATCGAGCTCATCAACAGCGCCGTGGGATTCGCCAGTCCCTTGCCCGCGATATCCGGCGCCGTTCCGTGCACGGCCTCAAAAATCGCAGCCTCGATTCCGATGTTCCCGCTCGGCACCACGCCCAAGCCGCCCACCAAACCCGCCGCCAGGTCGCTCATCACGTCGCCATAAAGATTCGGCAGCAGCAGAACGTCAAACTGGTTCGGATTGATCACAATCTGCATGCAGGCGTTGTCCACGATCAGTTCCTGGTACTCGATGTCTTTATACTTTTCCGCCACCGCCCGCACCGAGTGCAAAAACAGCCCGTCGCTCAGCTTCATGATGTTGGCCTTGTGAATCGCGTGGATCTTTTTCCGCCCCATCTTGCGCGCATATTCGAATGCGAATTTCGCAATCCGCGTCGAAGCCTTCTCGGTAATGATCTTCAGGCTTTCCACCACGCCGGGCACCACTTCGTGCTCCAGTCCCGAGTACAAATCCTCGGTGTTCTCGCGCACGATCACCACGTCCACCCCGTCGAAATGCGACTTCACCCCCGGCAGGTTCTTCACCGGCCGCAGGTTCGCGTACAAATCCAGGCTCTTCCGCAGCGCCACGTTGACGCTGCGCGCCCCGCCTGCGATCGCCGTGGCCATCGGCCCCTTCAGCGCCACGCGATTCCGCCGCACGGACTCGATCGCCGCCGCGTTCAACACCTCCGCGCCCGTCGTCGCCTTGTTGGTGTTTTCCGCGCGCGCCCCCAATACCTCCCACTCAATCTGCACGCCCGAGGCGTCCAGCACACGCTGTGCGGCCGCCGCCACCTCGGGTCCAATTCCTTCGCCAGGCAACAATGTAACCGTATGTTTCATAAGGCATCTATATTAAGGGAAGTGGGCACAGCTTGTCGAAGTGCGCCGATTTTAGGGGATTTTAGGGGTTCTGGAGCCTCCTGCTACCTGGTCGCTGTTTTCCGGGAAGGGCAGGGAGCAGTACTCTACTCGACACCCAAGTCTGCGCGATTCCAAGCTATGTTATACTAACAACGTATCTATCCTCGCGGAGGATTCCGCGAGTGGAGGCCATAAAACTTATGATTAATTTGACGCCCGTTGCCGCCGTAAAAGTGAAGGAAATCATGTCCATGCAGACCCCCGTTCCGGTGGCCCTGCGTGTTGCTGTTGTCGGTGGCGGCTGCTCCGGTTTCCAATACCACATGGCTTTTGAAAACCAGACCAACGACTCCGATGAAGTCGTGGATTTTAACGGCTTGAAGGTTGCCGTCGACCAGATGAGTTCCATGTACCTTGAGGGCGTCGAAATCGACTACGTCGAGACCCTCGAAGGCGCCGGCTTCAAGTTCAACAACCCCAACGTGAAGAGCACCTGCGGCTGCGGCAGCTCCTTCAGCGTCTAGATCCCGTAGCGGCCACTTTCAAATTGGCCCTTCTTGCATTCACTAGGCTTCTCTCAGGCTCCTGGCATCCAGGAGCCTTGCTCCTTGTAGGCGCCTGGTTTTAACCAGGCCCGCCCGCTTCTGTGCGGTCTCTGTGCTCTATCCCTGTGTCCTCATGCGTTAAATCCGATCTCTTCATCCCAACCCACTTTACTTAGGCCCCGTACCCGCGCACTATACGCATTCATGGAGGCAACAACATGGATTCCAAACAGGTAATCTTCATCACCGGCTCCAGCACCGGCTTCGGCCGTCTCTTCGCCGAAACCCTCGCGCGCCACGGCCACACCGTCTTCGCCACCATGCGCGATCCCCAGGGCAAAAATGCCAAACACGCCGCCGATCTTCTCGCCCTCGCCAGAAGGGAATCGTTCTCGATCTTCACCCTGGAATGCGACGTCACGAGCGACGCATCCGTCGAAAATGCGGTCCGCGCCGCCGTCGCTCAATCCGGTCGCATTGACGTCGCCGTCAACAACGCCGGTTACGGCCTCATGGGCCTCGCCGAGGCAGTCACCACCCAGCAAGCGCAGCAGATCATGGACACGAATTTCATGGGGTGCGTCCGCGTCAACCGCGCCGTCCTTCCCCACATGCGCCGCCACCGCAAGGGCCTGCTGATGCACATCAGCAGCGGCGCTGGCCGCGTCGTCATACCTGCCTTCTCGCTCTACACCGCCAGCAAATTCGCCATGGAAGCTCTCGCGGAGACCTATCGCTACGAACTGGCCACCCAGGGCATCGAATCCGTGGTCGTCGAACCCGGCGCCTACCAGACTCCCGTGTTCGGCAATCTCGTCGCCGCCGCCGACCAGTCCCGCTCGGACACCTACGGCATCACCAATAACATTCCGTCCAAGATGACTGCCCTTCTGTCCGCCGCAGCCGGGAATCCCCAGGAAGTCGCCGACGCCGTGCTGCGCATTATCGAAACTCCCGTGGGCCAAAAGAAGCTGCGCTATCGCGTCAGCGAAGCGGACCTCGGCGTTGATGAAATCAACGCCGCCTCTGAACGCGTGCAATCCCGCCTCCTCGAAATGTTTGGCCTCACCGCTGAAACCACCTTCGTCCACCGAGACGCCGCCGGCGCGGATTAACCTCTGATATGAAATTGGCTCGCCAGTTTATAAAATTCCTCGCCGCCGGCATGACTTTTGTGGGGCTGTCCATCGCTGTTTGGCATCTGATGTATCCCTCCCGCAGTGATCCAAAAAACCCACGATACGTGCTGTGGAAAGTTGGCTTGTACGGGATGGATCCTGAGCTTGCCATTGCGCCGATGGTAGGGGACGCTCAACGGGATGCACTAGTTGTGGGAAAATCGAAAGAGGAACTGCGAAGAAAATTTGGATATCTCACCGCATGCTCAGGCCCCGTCCTATACCTGCTATCAAGATGAGGGCAGGAAAGATGCCGATGAGCTGTTCATCAGAAATAGTCCGTGGATGGTAGTCTTCAAGGATGACAAGGCCTCGGGACTTGTCTTATTCAAGGGATGCTAGGAAAGCCTAAAAGCGGACTCCTTGCGGAATTTGCATTCTCCCCGCTCCCCACTTATCCTAATCTTCAGTCCGAATGAAGATAGCCCTCGCCCAATTCAACCCAACCGTCGGCGACTTTGAAGGCAACTCCTCCCGCATCCTCGAACTCGCGGAACAAGCCATGCGCCGCGGCGCGGAACTCGCCGTCTTTTCCGAGCTGTGCATCTGCGGCTATCTCCCACTCGATCTCCTCGAGCGACCCGCTTTCATCCAGCGCAATCTCGACACGCTCAAAGACATCGCCTACCGCATGCCTCTCCCCGCCGTCGTAGGCTTTGCCGGCCGAGTGGATCATCCCCGCACTGGGCCAGCAATTGCCAACAAAGCCGCGCTCATCCAGGACGGCCGCGTCGTTTTCGAGCAAAGCAAAATGCTTTTACCCACATACGACGTCTTTGACGAATCGCGCTATTTCCAACCCGGTGAAAAGGATTACGTCTACGGCCTCGGCCGCGAACAGCTGGGCATCACCATCTGCGAAGACGTCTGGAACGACAAAAATTTCTGGGCCAAGCCGCGCTACGCCCGCGACCCCGTCACCGAACTCATCCAGCAGGGAACTAGCATCCTTCTCAATATCTCCGCCTCTCCCTACACCATTGACAAACGCTCCCTGCGCATCGAAATGCTTCGCTCCATCGCTCAGCAGCATCGCCGCCCGATCATCTACGTCAACCAGGTGGGCGGCGACGACTCGCTCATCTTCGATGGCGCAAGCATGGCCCTCACGCCCGACGGCCATATCGCCGCGCAAGCCAAAGCCTTCGAGGAAGACCTCGTCCTCTTCGATACTGTCACCGGCAAAGGCGACATCCACCCGCAATCCAAGGAAGAAATCGCCTACGCTTACCAGGCGATCATCACCGGCACCCGCGACTACGTCCGCAAATGTAATTTCAGCAAAACCATCGTCGGCCTCAGCGGGGGAGTGGACTCCGCCGTCGTCGCCGCCATCGCCGTTGACGCCCTCGGCAAGGAAAACGTTCTGGGCGTCTCCATGCCCGGCCCCTACTCCTCCGAAGGCAGCCAGACCGACGCCAGGTGCCTGGCCCACAACCTCGGCATTGAATTCCTGACTGTCCCTATCAATTCCGTATTCGATTCCTACATCCACACCCTCAAACCGGTCTTTGGCAGTCGTCCCGCGGACGCCACCGAAGAAAACATCCAGGCCCGCATTCGCGGCAATTATCTGATGGCCCTTTCGAACAAATTCGGCTCCATGGTCCTCAGCACCGGCAACAAATCCGAAATCGCCGTTGGCTACTGCACGCTTTACGGCGACATGGCCGGCGGACTCGCGGTCATCTCCGACGTGCCCAAACTCATGGTCTATGAGCTTGCCGAGTTCATAAATCGCGAAAGGGAACTGATCCCCCGCTCCACCATTGAGAAACCTCCCAGCGCCGAGTTGCGTCCAAATCAAAAGGACTCGGACTCTCTGCCGCCCTACGAAGTGCTGGACCGCATCCTGAAGGCCTATATCGAGGAAGTGAAAACGCCGGTGGAGATTGCCGAGGATTTTGGCTACGATCTGCAACTCGTCCGAAACATCGCCATGCTCGTAGATCGCAATGAATACAAGCGCAAACAAGCCGCGCCCGGCCTCAAAATCACCTCGCGCGCCTTCGGCTTCGGCCGTCCTTTTCCCATCGCCCAGCGCTTTGTCCCATGAGGCGACATGGTTTTGTAGTGTTTACCGGAGATGTAGGAAGGGCCGCAAGTTCAAATAAAAGGAACGCCATCGCGTGAAAAACAAACTCCGCCCAATCACACTTCTGCTCGTCGCTACCTTCGTAACGTCATTCACGCACGCACAACAACCCGCCGCCAATCCGCAAACCCCACTCCAAAAAAGCATCGAAACCTATCTCCGCCGCGCCTTCGCCCTCGGCCCCGACGTCCAGATCACCATCGCCGCACCCACCGAGATCGGGAACTCCGGCCTCCTCGAAACCGATATTGACGTCAAAACCGACCAGGGTTCCAATCAGGTCAAAATGTACCTTACCAAAGACGGCCGTTACCTTCTCCGCGGCGAACTCTCCGACCTCTCCAAGGATCCCCTCGCCGAAAACACCTCCAAGCTGGACCTCTCCAAATCCCCGGTGCTTGGCGATCCCAAAGCCACGGTCACGGTTGTCGAATTCGCCGACTTCGAATGCCCGGTCTGCCGCAGCCTGCACGACGCCCTCCGCGGCATCCTGCCCAACTATCCGCAGGTCAAGCTCATCTTCAAGGACTTCCCCCTCGACGCCCTGCATCCCTGGGCGCGCACCGCCTCGCTTGCCGGACGCTGCACATACCAGCAAGACCCCGCTGCCTTCTGGAAGTTCTACGATTTCATCTACGACAAGCAGGACCTCATCTCGGCCGCCAACGTCTACGAACGAGTTGTGGATTTCGCCGCCCAGGCCAACCTGAACCAGGACTCCTTCAAGGCCTGCCTGGCCTCGCCCCAAGCCACCGCCGAGGTGGACGCCAGCCTCGCCAACGGCAACCTCCTTGAGGTCCGCAGCACTCCAACCCTCTTCGTCAACGGCCGCCGCATCGTGGGCGCCGATCCCCACGGCA
The DNA here is from genome assembly GCA_013289665.1 of Acidobacteriota bacterium. Classification (GTDB taxonomy): domain Bacteria; phylum Acidobacteriota; class Terriglobia; order Acidiferrales; family UBA7541; genus Acidiferrum. The sequence goes on from JABCZN010000001.1 coordinate 687,407, forward strand.
TCCAGCAATACATCGACTACGAACTAGCCCAACAAAAATCCGCCAAGAAATAATCCCAATCGATGCAATCTTCGAATTCTCCGGCACCAAGATGTGACGCTGGCATTGGCATCCCGACCAGGTGGGGATGCCGGCGGAGCAATTCGCCAATTTTGCCCGGACGATGCCCCAGGGGAGAGAACTGCAGCCGAGAACTGCGAGGCAGGGTTCAATACGCGAGACCCAGAGGCGACTCGATTTGACCTATTTGTTAGTTTACATAATATATCTTATAGGACGCAGTGTTTGGCGGAATTTTCAGGCTATCTCAAGCTCCTCCAAGAGGCCATCAGCTCATCATCGGTCCGCTCCGCGTAACGGCCATCTTCAGGTCGCCCCGTGTAGTGGCCGATCTTCAGATCATCAATTCAAAACCGGCACTAACCATCGCTTGCTTCCAGCCGAGCGACGAGAGAAATTCTCCATCATTTCGCTTATTTTTTCCGATCCTTCCGTCCCACCCGACTGTCCCATTCCGGAAATCTGGCCTCAACAAATTACTACTTCCCTCTCAAAAAATTCATCCAACCTTCGCTTGACATCCCCTTCCCAGTGGTTCACTTTCAAACTATTGCGCTCCGCCCAAGAAGGTGGCCACTGATGTCCTTTTTCTGCCATCAAGTCAGTTACACCACAGACGCCCGCAATCGACTTCTTCACGATCCGCTCGATCGTTTTGAAGCCATCCGCGCCCCCATCGAAAAACTCGGCGGCAAGGTCCAATCCTCCTTCTTCACGCTTGGCCCGTTCGATGTGCTGGTCATCTCCGAATTTCCCGATGACATCTCTCCCGCAGCCATTTCCGTGGCCTTCTCACAAGGAGGAGCCATCGCCAGCATTCACACCATCCCGCTTCTTCCCCTGGCGGAAGCTCGCGACCTCCAATCCGACTCCGCCTCGCCGGGCCAATCGGCACGTACACTTTCCACCTTCGCCGCCTCGTCCGGCCGCTAGCTTATTTTGAGTGCGCCAGCGCAGCTGCCGCTTTTGCGGCGTAGTCCCACCCGCCCACCGCCCGATCACGAGAAGTTGTCATCCTGAAACTATCCGATAAGGATGGTCGAAGGACCTCAACTTCAGCCCGAAGAGAGGATCGAAGTATAGGTGTTGGTTTTCTTTCTTTTGCTTTTCGCTCCCCTTCTGTAAATCGGGGAGTCGCAAAGCGCCGGGTTCAGCCAGAGTGAGCGCAGCGGCTATCGCTGTGCCCTCAAATTCAATCTGGCCGGGTGCGGATCCACGTCGCTGATTCCGCCCCGATAACTTCTCTCCGCAATGAACCTGGCGCCGAGGGGCGCAGCCGCTGACGATAGGGAGAGTATCGTGCTGCGCCCCTCTTTTTACGGAGTGGAGGGACCGCGACAAGCTCTCAACGTCACGTTACCTCACCTCAACTGCCGAGATGCTCGCTTCTTGCTGCTCCTCTGCTAAACTTTCCCCATGCCTTCTCCGCAAGCGGCCCCGCACCTCGTCAACATCCGCCTCCACCCCATCAAATCTCTCGACCCCGTTTCCGTTCGCGAAGCCCGTATCAACCCCTCTGGCGGACTCGCCCTAGACCGCGCATGGGCGCTCTACTCCGTCGACGGCAAATGGGTCAATGGCAAGCGCACTCCCGCCGTCCACCTCATCCGCGCCGCCTACTCCACCGGCCTCCGCGAAGTCGCCCTCTCCGTCCCCGGTGACCGCCGCGAACTCCCCACACGCACCTTCGCCTTCCCCGAAGCCCACGAAGACGCTGCCGAATGGTTCAGCGTCTTCTTCGAGCAGCAAATCATCGTGCGCTACTCGGAAAATGGTTTTCCTGACGACTCCCTCGCCAACGGCCCCACCATAATCTCGACCGCCTCGCTCGAATCCGTCTGCAGTTGGTTTCCTCCAAACCCCAAGGGTTTCCCCGGCATCACCGTCGACGAAGCCCGCCAACGCTTCCGCACCACACTCGAAATCAACGGCGTCCCCGCCTTCTGGGAAGATCAACTCTTCGGCGAAGATGAACGCAGCGTAGTCCGCTTCAAAATTGGTGAAGTCAATTTCGAGGGCAGCAATCCCTGCGCCCGTTGCCCCGTCCCTCCGCGCAATCCCCAAACCGGCGAACTCTTCGACGGCTTCCAAAAACGCTTTACCCAGCTCCGCGAATCCAACCTGCCGCCCTGGTCCGTCCGCCCCCGCTTCGACCACTTCTATCGCCTGGCCACCAACACCCGCGTCGCCCCAACCGAATCCGACAAACTCCTGCGTGTAGGCGATCCCCTCCGCCTCTCCTAATTCTTCGACGTAGGCGCATGGCTTTAGCTAGCAGGGAGCGCGGGCATACACACACGGCTGAAACGAGCATCATTTCGTGGATTCTTGTTACTTCACCCGTTCCAAAAACAAAAGACGCCCCGATCCCTTGGAGCGCCTTTCCCAGCCTCAGTTCTCGTTTTCCAATCTCTTCAGACCTTCTGTATCGCCGGCATCTCTCCCTTGGTGTTTTCCAGCATCTGGTCTTTCCGGAAAACCAGCGCATTAATGTCATACGTCGCCAGTTCAAACCCGTGCCCATGAGTAATCGCATCCGTCGGGCACGCTTCTACGCAGTACCCGCAAAAAATGCATCGCGAATAATCAATGTTGTAAACACTCGCATACCGCTCCCCCGCCGAAATCCGGTTGGAGTCCGTATTCTCCGCCGCCTCAATGTAAATGCAGTTCGCCGGGCAAGCCGCCGCGCACAAGAAGCATCCCACGCACTTTTCCAGCCCGCTCTCATCCCGGTGCAGCACATGAATTCCGCGGTATCGCGGCTGAAAATGCACCGGCTCGTGCGGGTAATTCTCCGTCACCGTCTTCCGGAACATATTCTTCCAGGTGACAGCGAACCCCTTCACCAGCGCAACGGTCGTCTCTGCCACTTCCCCGATTAAATTGGCCATAATCCCCTGTCGCGGCCCCGACCCGGTCGGGCCAAACTATTCCGCCTAATGAGTCTACCAAACCCCAGACAACCCTTCCAAATGCTCTCCTTGCATGCTTCTCCTCAGCCTCTTTTACCTCCTCTAGTTCCCTTCCTTCAGCCCCTCCACAATCTGCTTCCCATGAAATCTTCCATTCTCAATAAATATCTCTCCCGTATGGCGCCCGGCCACCACTACGCCTGCCAGATAAATCCCCGACACATTGCTTTCCAGCGTTTTCGGATCCAGCGACGGCCTTTTGCTTTCCGGATCCAATCTCACTCCCAACGCCTGGATAAACTCATAATCCGGGTGATACCCCGTCAATGCGAACACCTGCTTTGCACTCAATTCCTGCACACCCGCATCGTTTTCCACCACAATTCCCTCGCGCACAATCTCCTTCACTCGCGTGCCGAAGAGGGCCTGAATCTGCCCCGCCTTGATCCGGTTCTCGATGTCCGGCCTAACCCAGTACTTCAGCGAAGTCCCCAACTCTTTTGAGCGCACGAGCAGCGTGACCCGCGCCCCGTTCCGATACAAATCCAGCGCCGATTCCACCGCCGAATTCTTTCCGCCAATCACCACCACATCCTGATTCCAGAACGGGTGAGGCTCCGTATAGTAGTGATTCACATGCGGCAGATGCTCGCCCGGCACGCCCATCTCATTCGGCAAATCGTAATATCCGGTGGCCACCACAATTTTTTTCCCGTGGTATTTCTCTTCCCGCCCGCTCTCTGTCTCCGTCACCACAGTGAACGCGCCGTCGTGCCCATCCACCCGCAGCACCTTCTCAAACAGCCGCAGCTCCAGCCCGTAGTGTTCCGCGCCCTTCCGGTAATACTTCAGCGCCTCGATCCGCGTCGGCTTGTCCCCGCCGGTGACCATCGGCAACCCGCCAATCTCCAGCAATTCCGGCGTCGTAAAAAACACCATGTTCACCGGGTAGTTGTAAATCGAGTTGCACAAGCAACCCTTATCAATCACCAGCGCTTGCATCCCCGCCCGCTTCGCTTCCATAGCGCAAGCCAATCCTGTCGGACCCGCGCCAATACAAACAATGTCATAAATAGTCATAGTCTTTGGATTCGTTTCAATAACCCTCGGTTACCCCTTTCTTCGTCACGGCACCCCGCACCTGAACTTGTGGGTGCCCCATCCTTTGCGCCGTTTGCAAAGGGTGGGCTCGTACGCTACCCAATCACCTCTGTCTTCTCTCCTTTTCTTTGAACTATCAACTAGGAACTTTGAACTACGAATTTCTCTCCCCCATCTCCAAAATCTTCTCCAACTCCACCCGAAACTCCTCCAACTCCTTCAACTTCTCCTCCGTCGCCGCCACTTCCTTCTTCTTCCACACAAACACATACCCCGAACTCTTCTTCAACCGCACGCTCAAATTTCCATCCACCAAAAGCGTCACCGGCGCCAGCAATTTTAGTCCGCCATTCTCATTCGGCCCCAGTAGGGCCACGCACTCACCCTTCCGCATAATCAATGCACTCTCATACGGAGATATGGCAATCGGCCGAAACCCCGCGCCAAACAACCGCTCCACCACCCGCATCTGCCCCTCAGTCAGTTCCATTCACTCTTCCCATTTGGAGGGCCGGACTCGCCGACCGTGGCGGGCCGTTCTTGCCTTCCCCTCTTCTCTGCTGCTGCTCTGCGCCCTCAGCGGCCCTGCGTTCAGCATTCTTCTCTTCACCCCCCAAAAACAAAAGCGGCGCACCCAACTGCGCCGCCCTCGTTCTTTCTTTTTCGCCGGCCACTGGTCGGTGACCACTGGCCACTATTCATCTCACGCCGCCGAATGCGTCTCCTCGTCCGCCCCCTCCAACTGCTCCAAAATCTCCCGCAGCGTCCGGATCAACTCATCGCGCGAAACATGGCTCTTCTTAAACTGCAACCGGAACTTAAACGCCTCATTCTCCGGCTCAAACTGAAACACAAACGGCTGCGACCTCGGCGCCAATCCCTTCTCATCATTCCGGTCTTGCCGCGCCGCATCTCGCGTCAACCCGCCTTGGAGAATCTTCGCAAACATCTCCAGCATCTTCTTCTCGGTCGGCTGCCGCGCAATCTGCAGCAGCAACCCCTTGCTCGTCACGCCGCTCTCTATGCACTTCTTCCGCAGCGGCTCTGGAATGCTCAGCAGGGCCATGGTCTCCGACACCGAAGTCCGCGATTTCCCAATTTTCCGGGCCAGATCTTCATGCCGGTACTCAAACGTAGTCGCCAGCCGGTGCAATCCATCCGCCTCTTCAAACGGCGTCAAATCCTTCCGCTGCATGTTCTCAATCAGCGCAATTTCCAGCGTCTCCGCGTCGTCCGCCATCTTCTCGATGGCTGGCACTTCGCGCAGTCCAGCCGCCCGCGCCGCGTGATACCGCCGCTCGCCCGAAATAATGTGATATGCATCCTCGCGCGGCACATAGCGCACCAGCAGCGGCTCCAGCACGCCCTTTTCCCGAATCGAATCCGTTAACTCGCGCAGGTCGCCCAGCACCTTGCGTGGCTGATCCGGATTCGGCCGGATCTGGTCCACGGGGATCATCCGTCCGACTGCCGCCCCGCTATAGCTTGTCAGTGACTCTACGTAATGCGCGTCATGCCGCATCTTCAGCGTGACGGGCAACCCGGCTTTCTTCAACACGATGCAGTACCTCCGCTGCCAGCTTTTTGTATTCCACTGCTCCGGGCGATTTGGGAGCAAAAGTCAAAATCGTTTCCTTGTACGCCGGGCTTTCTTCCAGCCGCACGTTCTTCCCGATCTTGGTCTTGAACAGCACTTCGCCGAACACCGCGCGAATCTGTCCGTGCGTATCCTTGGAAATATTCGTCCGCTTATCGTAAAGAGTGATCACCACGCCCAGCATCTTCAATTGCGGATTAGGCCGCGCGCGAATCCGCTCGTACGTCTCGAGCAAATCGTCCGTCCCCTCGATCGCGAAATACGCTGCCTGAATCGGCACCAGCAAATGCGTCGAAGCCACCAGCGCGTTCACCGTCAAAATTCCCAGCGACGGCGGCGTGTCCACAATCACATAATCGTAATCTTTCAGCACCGGCGCCAGCGCGTCCTTCAACCGGTACGGCGCGTCAAACTGCCCCGCCAGCACCGTCTCCAGTTTCGCCAGGGCCAGCCGCCCACTGCCCACGTTCAGCATCGGATCCTTCGTCGGCTTGATCACTTCCGCCATCGGCAAATGCGCGTCGCCCAGCACGTCGAACATCGATGCCGTCACTTCCCCCATATTGAAAAACGCGATCGTCGAGTTCGCCTGCGGGTCCAGGTCAATCAGCAGCGTGCGCCGCCCCTTATTCGCGATCGCCGCAGCCAGATTGATCGCCGTCGTCGTTTTACCGACGCCGCCTTTCTGATTCGCTACCGTAATAATGGCAGTCATCGAATCTCTGCCTCCGCTCCTCGCCGCATTCTCTCCAACCAGCTCCGCCTCTTCTCTTGCCTTCTCCTAATCTCTTACCTTACTCTGAAATGTAGCGCTGGCCTTTTAAAGCCAGCTCTTGCCTTTCTCTTCCCTACTCTTCTCAGCGAACTCTGCGCGCTTACCTCTGCGATCTCCGTGCTGAATCCGACTCCTCCTCTTTTCTCAATCCGTTCGCCCACACCCCAACCGAGGCACCTCTACTTCATTTAGTCTATTAGCTGTTATGCCGGCAGAAAGGCCACAAGGCATAGGCCCACTCTACGTTTCATACCCGCAATTCGCAAGCCAAAATTGCAAATTCTCCACCCGCCAGTGGAAAACTCCCCCTCTGCTTGTCTCTGGAGCATTTGTAGGGCCCGCCTTCCGTCTGCCCGCCATAGGAGAGAGGCGGGCCGCTCATACCTGGCCGAACTCTTCTGAGCGGCCTCTGTGATCTTGACGCTGTGACCTCGGTGTGAAATCCCCTCTTTCTCCTTCTCCAAAAACCAAAACGGCACAGTCAAGACTGTGCCGCTCACTCTCTTCGCGATTACTGATTACTGATCACATGTTCTCAAAACTCCACTCCCCAAAAATCCCTCGCCGAACTCTCCAACTCCAATCCCAACTCCCATCCCTTGCGTCCTTCGTGTCCCCGCCAAATCAGCGTCGCTTGCGCCGATTTCCCACTCATCCCGTTCACGACCCGCAGCTTCTGCCCAATCGGAAATCCCTGTTCCACAATGGCCAGGCACCCATTCGGGCTCACATCCACCGTGTACCCCTTCGCCCTGAGCGTCTTTCCGCCCTCTTCCCACTCCACGTTCAGTTCCACGCGTGAATTCAGCCGAATCCCCGCCCGTATCTGTTTCTGTCGCGACTCTTCCGCCATCTCATCCGTCCAGGCCACAGTCATCTCCTCGACTCACCGCTTATCGCATTCCAAATCGCGACGCGGCAGGCATCCGCAATTCCAAGCCAGCAGGCACACCCTGCTCCCATCACCCAACCTATCCACCACATCATGCTCCGTCAATGGAACTCCCCGACCCCTTCTACCAACCAGTAACTCTTTTCCTTTCCCTCTTCTACCTCTTTACTTCCTTTACCTCCTTCCTTCCTCCCCCGTAAACTGTCCTATTCCTCCATGCTCTCCTGGCCCACTCTACGCTCCGAACTTCGCCCCACCCTCCACCTGGCCATCCCGCTCGTTCTCGCCGAAATCGGTTGGATCAGCATGGCCATCGAGGACACCATGTTCGTCGGGCGCCTCCCCAACAGCGCCCAATCCATCGCCGCCGTCAGCATCAGCTCCAGCCTCTTCCTCGTCTTCGCCTTCTTCGGCGAAGGCATCCTCATCGGCCTCGACACCCTTGTCTCTCAATCCTTCGGCGCTGGCCGCCGTGAAGATTGCTTCCACTCTCTCGTCAACGGCATCTACCTCAGCTTCGCCCTCGCGCCGCTGCTCCTCACCTGTGTCTGGTTCCTTCCCAATTTCTTCGCCCCGCTCGGAGTCTCCCCCGACGTAGCCGTCCTCGCCCGACCCTACATGCACACGCTTGCCTTCGGCCTCATTCCGCTCCTCCTCTTCTTCACCTTCCGCCGCACGCTGCAAGGCATGAACCTCGTCCGTCCCGTCGCCTTCGCACTCGTGACCGCGAATCTCATCAACCTCCTCGGCAATTACCTCCTCGTCTTCGGTCACTGGCACTTTCCCATGCTCGGGGTCGTCGGCTCCGGCATCGCCACCGCTATCTCCCGCGCCTACCTGGCCACGGTCCTCATCGTTTTTCTTTTCTGGCACGACGCACACAATCACGCGTACATGCGTCAAACCTCGCTTCGCCCCGATCCCACCCGCGTCCGCCGCCTCATTGCCCTAGGCCTTCCTGCCTCGATGCAGATGACTGCCGAAATCAGCGTCTTCGCCGCCGTCGCCTCTCTCATCTCGCGCCTCGGCGCAATTCCTCTCGCCAGTCACCAGATCGCTTTGAACACCGTCGCCTTCACCTACATGGTTCCCCTCGGCATCTCTTCCGCCGCCGCCGTCCGCGTCGGCCAGGCCATCGGGCGCCGCGATCTCCCCGGCGCCAGCCGCGCCGGCAACACCGCCATCCTCCTCGGCGCCGTGTTCATGTCCTGCATGAGCGTCGTCCTTCTCGTCTTCCCCCAATACATCGCCCGCATCTACACCAACAATCCCGTCCTTATCCACAACGCCGTCGTCCTTCTCGCCGCGGGCGCGGCCTTCCAACTCTTCGACGGCATCCAGACCGTCGCCACCGGCGCTCTCCGCGGCACCGGCGACACCCGCACGCCGATGCTTTGTCACTTCTGCGCCTACTGGCTCATGGGCCTCCCGTTCGGCGCCTGGCTCTGCTTCCAGCAGCACTGGGGCGTCCTCGGCCTCTGGATCGGCCTAAGCGCCTCACTGATCTTAATCGGCATTCTCCTCTTGACTTTCTGGCGCCGGCGCCTTCGCCATCTCCCACTCTAGTGGCACAGGCACTCCTGCCTGTGCTCTTGGTTGCCTCTTCCTCATCTCAGCGCCCTCCGCGTCAAGTCCCCTCTTTGTTCCACCCAAAAAAACAAAAACGGCACGGAAAACCGTGCCGCTCACCGAATCCTGTTATCTGATCGCTGTTATCTGTTATCCCTCTCCCCGCTACATCTTGTAACGCCCCAGATCCTCATCACTCAACCCTTCCAGATAATTCCTCAACTGCTCATTCGAGCTCCGCTCCGCCAGCGCCGTAGCCACCTTCGAATTTTTCAGCACCGACTCGTCCACAAAGATCGGGCAATCCACCCGCAACGCCAGCGCCAGAGCATCGCTCGGCCGCGAATCAATGCTGATCAACTCGCCTTCGCGCTCCACCCAGATCAACGCGAAAAACGTATCGTCGCGCAGATCGTTCACCACAATTTTTTGCACGTGCACGTCCAGCCCCAACAGCACATTCTTCAGTAGATCATGCGTCATCGGCCGCGGCGTGGACACCTTCTCAATCTCCAATGCGATCGCGTTCGCCTCGTACGCCCCCACCCAGATCGGTAGCACCGATTGCCCCTGCACATCCTTCAGCACCACAATCGGCATCTGCGTAACCGGATCCATCATCAGGCCGCGTATCTTCATTTCCACTTCCATCGCGTCCTCCCTATCCCCTGCCGATCGACACTCTACTTCCCAACTCTTCCGCTTCTGTGGCACAGTCACTCCTGACTGTGCTCTCGGATTTCTCTTCTCTGCTCCGACTCTGCGTCCCGAGCGGCTCTGCGTTATCCTCTTCCGTCCGCTCTTCTCTTCCTGATTACTGATATCGGATTGCTGTTATCCCCGATCCCTACCTCAATCACAAACACCAAGCAGACTTCACGCCCTTCCAATCATCTCGCCCACGAGACTATTCGGCATCGCCGAACTCACCTTCACCTGCACGTAGTCTCCCAGAAGTTCTTGCTCCGGTGAAGTAAAATTCACCACCCGATTCGAACTAGTATGCCCCGACCACTGATTTTCCCGCCGCGACTTCCCATCCACCAGCACTTCAAACGTCTCTCCCACTGTACGCTCGTTCCTCATCCGCTGGATTTCCCGCTGCCGGTCCATCAAAATCGCAAGCCGCCGCCCCTTCTCCTCTTCCGGAATCGCATCCGCCATCTTCAGCGAGGGAGTGTTCGGCCGGGGCGAATACTTAAATGCAAACACGCTGTCGTACTGAACCTCATCCAGCAAACTCAGCGTTTCCTCAAAATCTTTTTCCGCCTCCCCCGGAAATCCTACAATCATGTCCGTGGTAATACTGATCGGCCTCCGCGCCGCCTTCATCAAAGCAATCTTCTCCAGATACTCTTCCCGCGTATAGGTCCGCGCCATTGCCTGCAGCACCGCCGACGAGCCGCTTTGCACCGGCAAGTGCACGTGGTCGCAAATCGTTGGATGCGTCTCAATCGCTTCCACGATGTCCTTCCCGAAATCCCGCGGGTGCGAAGTCGTGAATCTCACGCGCCGGATGCCCCGCACTTCCGCCACCGCCGCCAGCAATTCCGAAAACCGCATCTTCCTCGCGCTCGGGTCGGCGTACGAATTCACCGTCTGCCCCAGCAACTGCACTTCGCTGTATCCCGCCTTCGCCAGTTGCCGCACCTCTTCCAGAATCGACGTGCTAGCTCTGCTCCGCTCCGGCCCCCGCGTAAACGGCACCACGCAATACGAACAAGCCTTGTCGCACCCTTCAATAATCGTCAGATACGCCCGGAACGGATTGTCCCGCCGCGTAATCTCCGTCTCAAACGTCTCGTCCGTATCCGTATCCAACCCGGTCACGCGCCGGTTCCCTGCCTCCAGCTCGGCAATCAACTGCGGCAACTTCCGGTAACTCGCCGATCCGCAAACCAAACTAACCCACGGCGCCCGTTCAAATATCCCCTCGCCCTCCTGCTGCGCCACGCATCCCAGCACCCCAATAATCTTTCCTCCGCCAGCATTCACAATCTTCCGCTGACTCGGGTGTTTTGGTTCTTGTGGCCCAGGCACTCTTGGCTGTGCGGCTTTCCATTCTGGCTGCAACCCGTGGTCAATCTTCCTAAAACTCTCTTCCGTTCTTGCTTCAGCCAACGACTGTCGGCTGTTGGCTGTCAGCTTCTCCTCCGCCGGCCGCAACTCCCCCAACCGCGAAAAAACCTTCTGGGCCGCCTTCTCCCGGATCGAACAAGTGTTGTAGAGGATCACCTTCGCCGCTTCTGGGCTCTCCACCTGCCGGTATCCCCGCGCCAGCAAGACTCCCGCCACCTTCTCCGAGTCATGGTCATTCATCTGGCACCCAAACGTCTCCAGATAAAACGTCTCCCCCTCCGATTCATGAGTGCCGCACCCTGCGGTTTTCTGGGTGCGGTTTTTCTCTTCAATCGAAGCGCACACCAGAGCGCCGGTCTCCAAGCCAGCGCCTTCCGAGACGTGAGGGCCGATGCCCGGTCCAGCCACACCCGTCCCCGTCAACCTCTCCAACCCAATATCAAAACTCTTTACCATACCCCTCACTCTATCACACGCCCATCCGCGATTCCGTCCTTGCCGCAGCATTCATTCGTATGCTCTAATCGCGGCGAATTTCATCTTCACGTGGATTGCCTCGGCCCATGAGCCTCCTCAGACAATGGTTGTGGCCTGATGTTTCCCTTCGCCGCCAAGCCGAGGGCGCGATTCAGGAGGCGTTCTGGATAACGCTCGCCGTGGCCGCCTACAAATTCTTTTTCGTTCTGATTCTCTTTTTGCGCGATCCAGAGGCCTTTGTGATTGCCGAATGATCGATCGCTGATTCCAAGTGGCTCGTCGCCTCACACCCACCCTAGGCATCATTTCCACAACACATCCGCATCCTATTCCTTTTGACCGTGCTCCACCCCTGTGCTACGTTGAATTTGTTCGTAAAAATTCCTCTCTCCTAAGGAGACAGACATTCTTTTTCTCCTGAACGCCATCTTCGTCGGCAACATCTTCGATATTCTTGCGCAAACCGGCCTGGTCGCTCGCGGCGTCCTGGCCATTCTTCTCTTCGCTTCGCTCATCTCCTGGGCGCTCATTCTCCAGAAGACCGGCCTCTTCAGCCGCATTCGCCGCCAAAGCGATCAATTCCTCAAGATTTTCCGCGCCACGAAAGGCGTCGCCAATCCGCAAGGACTTGTCTCCGCCGGCTCACCCTTCGCCAATGTCTACGCCGCCGGCTATCGCGAACTCCAATCGCAGGTCACCTCTTCCGGCAATCCCACGCCCGCCAAACTCAAATCCATGCAAGCCGTCACCGTCAGCATGCAGCTCGCCGCCGCCGAGGAAGTCCGCCGGACCGAAAAAGGCATGTCCTGGCTAGCCACCACCGCCGGCGTCGCTCCTTTCATCGGCCTCTTCGGCACCGTCTGGGGCATCATTGACGCCTTCTCCGGTCTCGGCACTTCCGGCTCCGCCAGCCTTCGCGCCGTTGCGCCCGGCATCGCCGAAGCCCTCGTCACTACCGCCGCCGGCCTTTTCGCCGCCATCCCTGCCCTCATCGCCTACAACTACTTCCTTCAGGACATCCGCGACCTCGCCCAGCGCCTCGACACTTTCGCCCTCGAATTCGCCGCCCAAATCGAAAAAACTTTCACGTAATCTATGAGCATACTAGCCACATCAAGACACTCTTCCAGCCGCTCGGTTTTTTGCTCGTCGATGCGGGAGAGCAGCGTCCAGATATCAGATATCAGGAACCAATATCTCGTGCATCGTCCGCGCAGCGCGGGGCATCGCTCCGCGCCTTCTGTTATCTGTTCGCTGATATCTGTTATCCACTTGCCTCAGCTCGACTACTGAGAGACCTCCCATGCCGACACTCCCCAAATCCACCCAATCCTCCCTCTCCGAAATCAACATGGTTCCGTTCATCGACGTCGTCCTCGTCCTCCTCATCATCTTCATGATCACCGCCCCCATCCTGCAATCCGGCATCGAAGTCGACGTCCCCAAAACCCACACCGTAAAAGAAATTACTCAGCAGCGCCTGGTCGTCACCATGGATAAGAACCAGCTCATCTATTTCGGCAACGATCCCATCAACATTCACCAGCTCGCGGACAAAATCAAAAAACAATCCAAGTCTCAGAAAGATGTCATCTACCTCCGCGCCGACGAAACCGTTCCCTTCGGCGCGTTCTGCACAGTTATCGACACTCTCCGCCAGTCCGGCATCTCCAACATCAGCATCGTCACCCAACCCATCAACGACCGGAACCGCTGATGACGGCGACGACCCAGAATGCCTTTGTAGCGGCCGCCTACAGAGGCCGGCGCCTTTCCCGCTTCCTGTTATCTGCTGTCTGATCGCTGTTATCCTTATTCCAAGGAGTCAATCTCGCAAGTTTCGCTAAGCCGACCGTTCTAAGAACATGGAATACGCCGCGAACAACTACGAAGTCCCCTTCAAACGCTTCCTCGGCTACTCTGCCTGGCTGCACATCGGCCTCATAGCGGCCGTCGCCCTCAGTGTCTGGATCCAGCGCTCCGGCAATCCCTGGGGCGGCATCGGCGGCGGTGGCGAGTCCAGCGTAAAAGTCGACCTCGTCAGCAGCGCCGGCATTCCCATGCCGCATCCAGTCGTGCCCACACCCAGCCAGGTCGTCGATCCCACCAAAGGCCTGGCCGAAGAAGAGCCCAAGATCGAACAGCCCAAGACCGATGCCACGCCCATTCTCAAGTTCAAGGAAAAACAGCCGCCTCCACCACCTTCCAAGAAATCCAAAGTCTTCCAGCCGAAAATTAAGCCCCCCGACAACGCAACCCCTTACGGCAAAGGCGGCCAGTTAGACACCCCCACCGGCTACTCGCAAACGCCCGGCGCCTCCGCCAGCGGCCTCGCGGTTGCAGGGCCGGGCGGCGGCGATTTCGCCACGCGCTACGGCTGGTATATCGAATCCGTCAAACGCGCTATCAGCCAAAACTGGATCCAGACCAGCATCGATCCATCCGTGCGTGCCGCGCGCCGCGCGCACGCCGTCGCCGCCTTCCGCATCAATCGCGACGGCACCATCAAAAACATTCGCCTCGACACCACTAGCGGCAATCGGTCCATGGACGACTCAGCCACTCGCGCCCTCCTCAGCATCGACAAACTCCCCGCCCTCCCCGCTGACTACTCCGGCTCCTACGTAGAGGTAACCTTCGACTTCGACCTCGGCGCCTCCCGCTAAAACGCCTCACTACGCCATGCGATTCTTGTGGTACAGGCACTCCTGCCTGTGCTCCCGATTCCTTGTTACACCACCCTCAACACATGAACTTGAGGGTGCCCCACGCTTTGCGGTTCCCAGCAAAGGGTGGGCTCTTACGATCCAGATGCACAAACTCTTTTCTCTTCTCTGCGACCTCTGCGCTCTTCTTCAGTGCCCGGCGGTTGCCCCGACCCGGTCGGGGCGCTAAGTCCCCTCTTAGTTTTCTGTTATCTGTTCCTGTTGTCCCTCTGTCGTTCCTCCCCAACTTTTCCCCGCACACCACTCCAATTTGTCCTAAACTATTTCTTCAGCCCAATCTCTTCCGGAGGAACTCTTGCTTCAAATCAGCCGCACCGTTCCCGTCTTTTTCCTTTGCCTCCTTTACCTCCTACCGCTCTCCTTTACCGCCCGAGCTCAAGACTGGTTCCGCACCGGCACCGGCCTCGGCGTGGACAAGCCCCGCATCGCCGTAGCCGACTTTGCCCCTCGCGCCGACAACGCCAAACCCCACGCGGCCCTCTTCACGCAAACCGTCCGCGACGACCTCTCCTTCTCCGGCGTCATCGAACTCGTTTCTCCCAGCTTTTATCCCGCCCAAGTTCCCTCCGCTCCCCAGGAACTTCAGAAGCTCACCTGGACTGATCCTCCCCTGAACTCCAACTTCGTCGCCTTCGGCAACCTCACCGAATCCCCGACGGAAGTCGCCATCCCCGCCTGGATGTACGACGTTCGCAGTCCCTCCAACGAACCCGTTGTCGGCAAAATCTATCGCGGTGCTCCGACCGACGCGCAAGTCCGCAAATTCGCCCACCAGTTCGCCGATGAAATCATCTCCAAACTTTCCGGCGGCTTCCCCGGCGTCGGCTCCACGCAAATCGCATTCATCAGCTCGCGCACCGGCACCAAGGAACTCTGGGTCATGGATTACGACGGCGCCAACCAGCACCCGCTCACCTCTCTCCGCTCCATTTCGCTAACCCCGCGCTGGTCTCCCGACGCCTCGCGCATCGCCTTCACCTGTTTCGCTCCCGCCAACAGCGTGGTCAGCGGCCAGATCTGCATGTACTCGTTCGACTCCGGCAAAGTTGTCTCCTTCGCCCGCTACAGAGGCACCAATTCTTCACCCACCTGGTCTCCCGACGGCATGCAGGTGATGTTCTCCTCGTCCATGCAAGGAAATCCCTCGCTTTACCTCTCTGACGCCAGCGGCAATCGTCCCAAGCGCCTCACCTTTTCCAACAGCGGCGCCGACACGTCTCCGGCCTGGAATCCCAAGAGCGTGCAGACCGTCGCCTTCGTCAGCGATCGCGGCGGCGTCCCGCAGCTCTACATGATGAACGCCGACGGCACTAACACCCAGAAAATCGATCTTCCCGACATGGGCTACGTCATCGATCCCGCCTGGTCTCCCAACGGCCAGCTCCTCGCCTTCAGTTGGCGCCGGCCCTCCGGCAATTACGACATCTACGTACTCGACATCGGCTCGCGCCACATCCTCGAAATCACCCGCGACGCTGGCCGCAACGAACGCCCCAGTTGGGCTCCCGATGGTCGCCACATTGTCTTCGAATCCACCCGCACCGGTACCCGCCAAATCTGGACCATGCTAGCCGACGGCTCGCAGCCCCATCAGCTAACCACCCAGGGCCACAACGAATCCCCCAACTGGTCCGCCAAATAATTTCCTGGTAGCCCAGGCTTCGTCTGTGTTCTTCGATCTACTGTTACGCCAGGCAACAAATGAACTTGACGGTGCCCCACCCTTGGTTTGTAAGGGTGGGCTCTTACAATCGGACGCCACAAACTTTATACTCCCCCTCTTCAGTGCGCTCCTCTGCGTCTCTGTGTTATCTTTTTCCCCCTTCTGCTATCCGATATCTGTTATCTGCTATCCTCTTAAAATCAGGAATCGAGCCAACAATTCGCATCACCTCTTGCTTCCTGATAACTGATTGCTGATTACCGTGCAGCGTCACCACAATCCAATCAACCATCGAGGCTTCATAAATTGACCAGCGCGATCAATCGAGTCATCTCCGGCATGCGCCCCACCGGGCGTCTCCACATCGGCCACTACTTCGGCGCGCTCCAAAACTGGGTCAAGCTCCAATCCGATCCGAACTACGAATGCTTCTACTTCGTCGCCGACTGGCACGCCCTCACCTCCGATTACGCCGACACCTCCGCCATCGCAGAAAACTCTCTGCAAATCACCATCGACTTCCTAGCCTCAGGCCTCGACCCCACCAAGTCCACAATCTTCCTGCAGTCCCAAGTCCCCGAACACGCCGAACTCCATCTCCTTCTGAGCATGGTCACCCCGGTCGGCTGGCTCGAACGCATCCCCACCTACAAAGAGCAGCTCGACCAAATCAAAAACAAAGATCTCCACACCTACGGCTTCCTCGGCTACCCAACTCTGCAAACCGCCGACATCGTCATGTATTCGCAACCCGGTTCACCCGCCGAAGCAGGGCTGCGTGCGAAGGCGGGCAAGGGCCTCTTCGTCCCCGTGGGTGAAGACCAAGTCTCCCACGTAGAGTTCAGCCGCGAACTCGTCCGCCGCTTTAACGGGTTCTATGGTTTCTCTTTACGAGATGAGTTATTCGAAAAGGAAGGTCGGGCCGTGTTGGGTAGACTTTGCGCCAAGTTCGGCCTCTCGGGAGCAACCGAATTTACTGCGGAGCAAAAACCGGCTCTTCGGACCGAGCTTGCCCGTCAAATTGCCGAAGCCGGTGTAAAGAATATTTCTGAGCAACTCCCCAATTTTGACGGCCTTTACAATCACATTGAAGTCCTGACTGAGCCTTCCGCCCTTTTGACCCCCACTCCCCGGATCCCCGGCCTCGACGGCCGCAAAATGTCCAAGTCCTACAACAACGCCATCACCCTCTCCGAATCCGACGGCGACATCCGCAAAAAAATCAAAGTCATGGTCACCGACCCTGCCCGCAAACGCCGCACCGACCCCGGCAACCCCGACGTCTGCCCCGTCTACGACTGGCACAAACTCTTCTCCACTCCCGAACGCGACCCGGGCCGCCTCGACTGGGTCCGCACCGGCTGCACCACCGCCGGCATAGGCTGCATTGAATGCAAATCCGCCATGGCCGAAAATCTAATCAAATGGATAGCCCCAGTCCGCGAAAAGCGCCTAAACTACGAAGCGCATCCTAAAAAAGCCCTAGAAATCCTAGACCAAGGCAGCACAAAGGCTCGCGAGTCAGCAAAGCTGACAATGCAACGAGTCCGCGACTCCATCTTCAACTGGCCCCGCAAGCGCGCCGAACTCCTGTGACTCCACCCACCAACTGACCTTGAGGGTGCCCCACCCTTGGTTTCCAAGGGTGGGCTCTTACGATCGAACGACACAAAGTCTCCACTCTTCCATCATCTCTTCTTTGTGTTCTCTGTGAACCCTCTGTGGTCTCTGTGTTGAAATCTTCTCCGACGTTCTTCTTTTCAACTGTTAACTGTAGACTGTGAACTGTAAACTATTCCTCAACCATGGCGAGCCCCTACAAAATCAACATCCCTCTCTTCGAAGGTCCCCTCGACCTCCTGCTCGACCTCATCAAGAAGCAGGAAATGAACATCCACGACATTCAGATCTCCAAAATCACTTCCCAATATCTCGACTACCTCCACCAGCTCGAAGTCCAAAACATTGATGTCTCAGCCGAATTCATCTATATGGCCGCCACGCTCATCTACATCAAATCCAAAATGCTCCTCCCGCCCGACCCGCTCGCCTCCGCCGAAGAGCAATCCGCCGACCCGCGCGAAGAACTTGTCCAGCGCCTAATCGAACACGAAAAATACAAAAACGCCGCGCAGCTCCTCTACCAAAAACAGCAGATCGAAGAGCATGTCTGGTCCAAGCCCGACAAGACTCTCTACAACGACGAAGGCACCGAAGGCGAACTCGTAGTCTCGCTCGTGGACCTAGTCCGCGTCTTCCAGCAAGTCCTCGAGCGCAAAAAAGAAGTAGTCCGCATCGAGCTGACCCACGACGTCTTCACTGTAGCCCAGATGATCGCCCAACTCCGCTCTCAAATCCTCGCCAGCGACACCTCCACCGTCAGCCTCATCCAATTCTTCGAAGCCTGCCCCTCCCGCCACGCCATGATCGTAGCCTTCCTGGCCGTCCTGGAAATGGTCAAACTCCAAGCCGTACTCCTGACCCAGGAAAATCAATTCGCCGACATCCTCGTAAAAAAAGCCAAAGCCTTCGACCTGGCCTTCGACGAAAACGGCGCCATCCTCCACATCGACGCCGAATATCATTGAACCGGGGAACGGGACAATGGTCGTCCATCACGGCCGCCGCATTGGTTCCGGGTTAATCCTGGTTTGGGCAGCCATCGGATTCTGGCTTTCCATGAGCGGATACAGACACATGGTTTTGGTCTTCGTCCCGCTAATTCCCCTTACATTAGCAATTACGTTTATATGGGTTTTGCGTCTCCAAAAAAAGAGCAAGCAAGATCAGGCCTGACCATCGAACACACTTGTGGCCTACGTTCGAACGCCACAATCTTACCGCTCCTCCCTCTTCTCAACGACCTCAGCGTACTCAGCGTAATTCTTCTCCGCTCCCTCCAAACACACCAATCCCCAGCCCACCAAAAACGCAAGCCCACGTTTCTGAAAATGTAAAGGAATTCCTACTAAACCGACGCGCTCTTAACCCCCAACCGCCCAATCTCCTCCCCCGCTACCTTCCTCGCCTCCCTGTCCGCCGCCACCACATCTTCCATCGACCCAAACTTCGTTTTCGCAGTCCGTTCCAACACCCGCTCAATCACTTCCGCAATCCCCAAAAACGCCAGCCGCCCCCCCAGAAACGCCGCCACAGCCACCTCATCCGCCGCATTCAACGCGCAAGGCCACGCCCCGCCCTTCTTCATCGCCTCCCGCGCCAGCCGCAAGCACGGAAACCGCCGTGTCGAAACCTTCTCAAAATCCAACCTTTTCAATTTCGACCAATTCAACTGCACACCCGCCGTCGCCACCCGCGCCGGATAGGTCAACGCATACTGAATCGGCATTCGCATATCCGTTGGCCCCAACTGCGCCAGCACCGACCCATCCACATATTCCACCATCGAATGAATCGTCGACTGCGGATGAATCACCACCTCAATTTGCTCCGGCCGCATCCCAAACAACCACCGCGCTTCAATCACTTCAAATCCCTTGTTCATCATCGTCGCCGAATCAATCGTGATCCGGTTCCCCATCCGCCAATTCGGATGCGCCAAAGCCTGCTCGGTTGTTACATGAGCTAGATCCTTCAGCGGCGTCTTCCGAAACGGCCCGCCGGAGGCCGTCAAAATTATTCGCAGCACTTCCCCGTGCGTCCCGCCGCGCAAACACTGGTGCACCGCATTGTGCTCGCTGTCCACCGGCAAAAGTTCTTTTCCCGACTTTTCCACTGCCGCCATCACCAACTCGCCCGCCGCCACCAGCACTTCCTTATTCGAAAGCGCGATCACCTTGCCAAGCTTGATCGCCTCGTAAGTAGCTTCGAGTCCCACCACACCCACCGCCGCCGACACCACAATCTCCGCCGCTCCTTGCGTCCCGACAGCCAGCATCCCCTCGCGCCCATGATGAATCGCCGGGAGCGGCGCAAAGCCCTTCTCCCGCAAACGCCCAGCAAGCTCGTTAGCAAGCGCCGCAGCCGCCACCGACACCACCTCCGGCCGGTGCCGCTCAATCTGCCCCACCAGCTCATCCAAATTCGACCCAGCCGCCAGCCCCACCACGCGAAACTGCCCAGCCAAAGCCTCCACCACGGCCAAAGTCTGCCGCCCAATCGATCCCGTGCAACCCAGTATAGAAATATTTTTCACTTTGGAATTTTCGATCTCACGAACCAAATTTCAGGATAACAGATACCAGCGATCAGATAACAGGCGCCAGCGAATCCCTGGCGCAACCCGCGTCTCTAGGGTTATCTTTACTCCTTCTTACAACTTCACCGGATGCGCCAGAACCAGGTAATACCAAATCACCGGTATGCACAAAATCAGCGCATCAATCCGGTCCAGCACTCCCCCATGCCCCGGCAGCAATCCACCCGAATCCTTTACCCCCGCCGATCTCTTATAAGCCGACTCCAGCAAATCCCCCACCTGCCCCGCAATATTCCCCAAAAACCCCATAATCAAAAACTGCGACATCGGCGAAAACGTGTGGGCCCACGCCGGATTCACCCACCGGTTCGACAGCGCGCCAAAAAAAGCCGCCGCCAGCAGCGACCCCACCATGCTTCCAACAGCCCCTTCCCAAGTTTTCTTAGGTGATATATGCGGCGCCAGCGGATGCGTACCCATGGCCCGCCCCACAAAATACGCCGTCGTGTCCCCGGTCCAGGTAATCACCAGTGCAAACAGCAGCAGCACCGGCCCGAACCCCAGCGGACTGTTGTGCAACCGCACCGCGTAGGAAAGCGGCAACGCCACAAGCAGCAACGCGCTCGAACTGATCCCCGCGGCCGGCAAAGCCTCCACCAGCGGCCGCTTGCTCCACAACATCAGTGCCGTGATCCCCAGCACAAAAACAAACAAAACGGTTGAAGGCAATTCCAGAATCGCCGGGAAAAAACGGTGCAAGCTGTAACTCGCGGGACCCGCCCAACCCAATACCTCCTGCGATCTCGATTCCAGCCATTGCGATCCCACCAGCAACACCGCACAGAACGCCGTCCACAACCGGAAAGCACGGTGCCCGATGGCGTCCCCAAGCGCAAAATATTCCCACAGCGCCAGCACCGTAATAATCGCGGTAGCAACCGCAACCACCACCGTGGATGTATACAGCACCAAAACCACCACCACAGGTATCAGCACCGCCGCCGTCGCCACACGTGTCCAGGTCATTCAAACAGTCCTTATCGGCCGCCTGCCTCGTCCCAGCCAGATTGAATGTGGATTCCCCACCGAATTATACAGTCACTCGCTCTGAAACGCCGGGTGCCGCGCCCTGCGCTTTTCAGGGTGCGGATTTTCGCTTCTCTGCGAATCTCCGCGTTCTCTGCGCCTCTGGGTTATCTTTTCTCTTCTCTTACGCTAACGGCTGTGGGCTGTCGGCTGCCTCACCGCGCCGCCGTCTTCGGCGCGTCAATCCCGCCGTATCTCCGCTCTCTTCCCTGGAAATCCACCAGCGCCTCCAACAACCGCGCCCGGTTAAAATCCGGCCACAACGTCTCCGTCACAAAAATCTCTGCATAGGCAATCTGCCACAGCAAGAAATTGCTGACACGCATCTCCCCGCTCGTCCGGATCAGCAAATCCGGGTCCGGCAAATTCGCCGTATAAAGATGCCGCGAAAGCTGCTCCTCCGTTACCGCCGCGCCGCCGTGCCCATTCCGCTCTGCCAGGATCGCGTTCATCGCGTCCACAATCTCCGCGCGCCCCCCATAATTCAGCGCAATCGAAAGCACCATTCCGGTATTCCCCGCTGTAGCTTCCATCGCCTCCCGCGTATCCTTCCGCACCCCATCGGGCAATTCGTCGGGGCGCCCGAGGAACCGCATCCGGATATTATTCCGCTGGATTAGCGGCATCTCTTTCCGCAGATATTCCCGCAGCAGCTGCATCAGAAATTCAATCTCCGCCTTCGGCCGACGCCAGTTCTCAACCGAAAAAGCGTACAGGGTCAGCGCCTCCACCTTCAGCCGTGCGCAAGTCTCGATGGTCGTACGCGCCGACTGCGTCCCCGCCCGGTGCCCCGCCACCCGGGGCAAATGACGCTTCTGCGCCCAACGCCCGTTCCCATCCATAATCACCGCGATATGCCTCGGCAACCGTTCCAAATCCAGTTTTTCCAGGATATGCGATTCCTCCGCGGTCACCGGACCGAGAGCAGCAGCGGAAAGTTCTAGCGAGTGAGCCACGATGGTTTCAGGCCAATCTTCCTTTATGCCGCAAAGTTAACACACCCCTTCGCACCCGCGCAACGCACTTTTCCGTCCAATGTATTTTCCCAGCAAAGTGATTTCCGCTCTTCCCTCTTCTCTCCCCTGCCTCCCCTGCCTCCCCTGCACTCCGGCCTCAGCGCTCCCTGCGTTAGTTCCTCACTTACCCTATTCCGCCCATTTGCCAATTTCTATTTTCCGAACTCACCCCGGCACTCCCCGCACCCACTGATAAATTCCCTGCCCCACGAGCACAAACGTCAGCACAATCATCGCCACCGCGGTGATCCACGCCACCACGTTAAACGCCACCGTATTTGTGTGCTCTCCCATCAAATCCCTTCGGTTCACCAGCAGCAAAATAAAAATGACCACAATCGGTAGCCACACCCCGTTCCCCACCTGCGAAAAAATAAAGATCTTCCACAGGGGCACATTGGGAATCATCACGATCCCCGCGCCCGCCAGAATCAAGATCGTATACAGCCAGTAAAACGCCGGCGCCTCACGAAATTTATGATCAATTCCCGCCTCAAACCCCATCCCTTCGCAAATTACGTGCGCGGTTGAAAGCGGCAAAATCGTCGCCGCAAACAGCGAAGCGTTCAGCAATCCAAACGCAAACATCAACGCCGCCCACTTCCCCGCCAAGGGCACCAGGGCCTTGGCAGCTTCCCCTGCGTCGGTGATGTTGGTGAGCCCCGAGGCATGCAGTGTTGCCGCCGTACAGATGATGATGAAGAAAACGATAATCATGCAACTGATGCTCCCCAACAACACATCCAGCCTGGCCTGCGGATATTGCCGCGGCCCCACCTTCTTTTCCACGAAACTCGCCTGCAGATAAAAAAACTGCCACGGCGCAATGGTTGTTCCCACTAGAGCGGTCAACGTAATCAGGTAACTCACATCGAAGTGAATCGTGGGGATCACCGTCATCCGCGCCGCCAGCAGCCAGTCCGGATGCGATAACAACGCCGAGAAAAGATAGCTGAGATAGAAAACGCAAGCGATCAAGAACACCACTTCCACCTGCCGGTACGTCCCCTTCAAAACCAGCACCCACACCGCCACCGCCGCCAGCGGCACCGCAATATACTTGCTCACTCCAAAAATCTGCGCCGCGGCAGCCACCCCCGCAAACTCCGCCACCACATTCCCCAAATCCACCAGGAACCCTGTGATCATCACAAAAAAGGTGGACCGGAACCCAAACTCCTCGCGGATCAGGTCGGAAAGTCCCTTCCCCGTGATCACCCCCATCCGCGAACACATTTCCATCGTCACATACAGCGCAATCGTCATGGGGATCAGCGACCACAGCAGCGAGTAACCATACGCGCTCCCAGCCTGCGTGTATGTCGCAATTCCGCCGGCATCATTGTCCACGTTCGAAGTAATGATCCCCGGCCCGATCACCGCGAGAAACAACGCAATCCGCCGCCGCCATTGATTCCCCGCCGAAAAAAAAGTCAGCGTCCGTCCGCGTATCCGGTCGATTAAATTGTTGATGGTTGTCAGGTTCATGCGTTCACGAGCCGCGACACCACGTCATCCACGGTGACTGTCCCAATCGGGCGCTTTTCTTCGTCAATCACCGTGAGCATCCGCAGATTGTATTTGTCAAACAGTTCGAACACATCCTTCTCGCTCGCATCCGGCGTGATACTCACCAGCGGCTCCGTCTTCAAGTCCGACATCAACTGCTCCGGCGCCGCCAGCAGCATCCGCGCCACCGGCACGGTCCCAGAAAACTGCGCGTGCGCGTCCACCAGCACCATCGTGTCCAGTTGCTCCAGATTAAAATCCTGCTTCCGCAACCATCCGAGCACTTCGTCCCGCGAAGACGCCTCGCTCACATAGGCGAACTGCGTGTTCATCATCCCGCCCGCCGTCGAAGGGTCGTAACTCAGCAGCTCGCGAACCTCCTCCGCTTCCAGGTTCGGCATCTCTTCCAGCAACTCCTCCGATGTCTCCTTCGGCAAATCCGCCAGCAAGTCCGCCGCCGCGTCCGGAGCCATCTCTTCCAGAATATCCGCCGCCTTCTCCGGATCCAGTTTCTCCACGATTTGCGTCGTCAGCCGCTCATCCAGCTCGGCCAGCACCTTCGCCGCCGTCTCCTCGTCCAGCGAAGCGATGATTCCCTGCCGCTCCGCCGCCGAAAGTTCTTCCATCATCTCCGCCAGGTCCGCCGGATGCAGGTCCTCCAGCTTTTCGTGTGTAATCCGCAGCTTCACCCGCCGCAGCGGGTCCGGCTCAATCAAATTCACAAACTCCCAGCGAATCGACCTCTGCGGCAGCTTCCCCTGCAGCTTCCGCACCAGCGCCGGCGGCGCAATCCCCTGCAACAGCCGCCGCATCGCCCCGGGCAGCCCCACGTCCACTTGCGCGATCCGCAACTCCACGTGCTGGTTCGTGCGAATAATCGTCAGGTCCACATCGTTCACTCGCACCACTTTTCGCCCTTCCGTATCAATAATCTGCTGGTCCATCAGATCTTTCTGCACCGCCAGCCATGCCTCATTGGGCCTGTAAGCATCCAGCGCCCGCTCGCTCACGTTCAAATCAATCCGCCCCGCCGCCACTTTCGCAACCTGGTCGTACCGCGCCACCAACGGCTGAAACCTGCCGCGCGAAATCAGAAAGTGCGAAATCCGGTTCGGCTGTTCCGCCGGCTCCACAAAAAACTCCCGCACGCGCCCCACAAAATGTTCCTGCGAATCATAAGCCGACGCTCCCACCAGCTCCGTAGCAAACAGCATCTCGGTCCCTCCCTTCTCCCGTGGCACAGGCTCTCCTGCCGGTGCTCCTGGGTTTCTCTTCTGGGCGCACTTTGCGCCTCAGCGTTCTCTGCGCTTACTTTTCTTCTTCAAAAACAAAAAGCCCGCAAACCATTCCGGCCGCGGGCAACAAACTCGAACGATGCGCACGCTTCAGTCGCTAACGCACCTTCCCAGTCCGTGACCCTCCGCCCGGACTTCCAGCAAGCTGTATCGATTCCAATCCCGATCAGCCCCGGCGGACTGCGGATCGCTCGCCGGAATAGCGGTCAAGTGCCTGCACCTCCGCCCTAAGCAACTAGGGTGAGGTTCGAGTTCGCTGGACGCGCTCATACGTAAAAAATTCACTCCGAATTTAGAGATAAGCCTGCTGCCTCGCATTGTCAAGAAAAAACGACACTTTTCGAAATCTTTTCCAATTTTTTGAGTGCCGAAGCGAAGCTTCCACTGAACCGACAAAACTCAACTACCCAGGCTCCCGTACGCGCAGTTACCGCGAGGGCTGCCATCACTTCCCCCCTCTAAACAACATATCCTTCGGCTGTTCCCCCTTCTTCTTACACTCCTCCACATACAACACCAAATAATTCTTCAGCACATAATCCTTCGCCGAATACCCCAGCCCCCTCGCCGCCCGATCAATCGCCGCCGCCGGCCCCTCCAATTCCACAAACATCCCAATCGGCGTCTCGTCCACCTCAATCAACAGACCCTTCGCCCAGGCCTGTCGCCCCGGCAAAACATACGTCGTCCGATGCTTCTCATACCGAAACCAGCCCCGCAGCCCCAGCCCCTCAAAAATCCTCTGCATCGTCGCCCCATCGGTAAGCTGCGTCTCAATCTCCTCCCGCACCTTATGCCGCCGGCCCGCACTTGGGCCCAAATCCCCGATCGCCAACTCCTCCGGCGGTGACTTAAACGTGAGCACCGTCCGCCCAGCCGTCTTGCCCCTGGCACTCTTTTTCGCCGGTGCCGGCGTCTCCGTCCGAATCCTCAACAACTGCCCATGCTTTGCCAATCCCCCATCCGGCGTATCAAAAATCACGTTCATCTCATGCATCCGCGGCGCCTTGGGGTTAGCAGGCTTCGCCCCCAACCGCTTCAGCGCCCTCATCAATGCTTTACTGTTCCGAATCGCCAGCTTAATTTCAATCTCGTAAGCCATAAACCTCAGCTCAACCCCTTTTTGAGTGTGGAAGTAGAGCTTCCCCTTTTACACACAAAACCCGGCCACCCAACCTACCGAGCGTACACCCGCCGCTCCCAGCATCCTTCCTCCAAACAACATCTTCTCGCCGCCAAAGAATAGCAGGAAGCTGTAATCAGAACCCGTCTTCGATTAATATGGCCTAGCAGGGTATTCCACTAGTTCCGAACTCAGTGTGGTGGCCGATTTTCAGATCGGCCTTCATGGTTTTCTAGCGCCGCCCTTCTGCCTGCTCGCCCGAGGCGGAATGGGGAGCCTTTTGCGCCTCGATGTTGTTCAGAAACCCGAGCCTGGGATATGAATCGACGCTTTAACTAAATGACGCCTGACTCCAACTCGACGGCGGCCCATCTCTCCCCTGACGCCGCCGTGCCCGCCAAATCCGGCCCCGCCGGACTCCAGCCCCCGCTCGCCCTCCGCGAACCCGTGGAACACGTAATCCACTCCGACCGCCGCGTCGACCACTACGCTTGGCTCCGCGACAAAAAAGATCCCCGCGTCGTTTCCTACCTGGAAGCCGAAAACGCCTACGCCGACGCCTACCTCAAAACCACCGAACCCTTCCAATCCCGCCTCTACCACGAAATGCTCGGCCGCATCCAGCAAACCGATCTCACCGTCCCTTACACCCTTCGCGGCTTCGAATACTACACCCGCACCGTCGAAGGCCAGCAATACTCCATCTATTGCCGCACAGCCGTCCGCGATAGCGCCGAGCAAGTCCTCCTCGATCTGAATCTCCTCGCCGAAAACCACTCCTTCCTCGGCGTCGGCATCTTCGAGGTCAGCGACGACAATTCCTTCCTCGCCTACTCCACGGACACCACCGGTTTCCGCCAATACACTCTCGAAATCAAGAATCTCCAAGACCCCGCGCTGCTTCCCCTCCGCATCGAGCGCGTCACCAGCGCCGCCTGGTCCTCTGACAATCGCACCCTCTTCTACGTAGTCGAGGACGAAACTACTAAACGCTCCCATCAACTTTATCGCCACGTCCTCGGTTCCAACGGACCCGACACGCTTCTCTACGAAGAAAAAGACGAGCGCTTCCATATTGACGTCGAGCGCAGCCGCAGCGGCGCCTACATCTTCCTCGTCGCCAACAGCCACACCACCAGCGAAGTCCGCTACCTGCGCGCCGACACTCCCTCCCTGCAATTCCAGCTGATCCACGGGCGCCTCGACGACCACGAATACTACGTCGAACACCACCCCGGCAGCTCCGCCGATCCCGCCGGCGGCGTCTTCTTCATCCGCACCAACGACGCCGGCCGCACTTTCCGCCTCATGACCGCCCCCGCCGTAGATCCCGTCCGCCCTCGCTGGCACGAAGTCATCCCCAACCGTCCAGGCGTCATGCTCTCCGGTGTAGCCGCCTTCCGCTCCCACCTCCTCCTGGTCGAACGCGAAGAAGGCCTTCCGCATCTCCGCATCGTTGATCTCACACGCGAAGCTCCCACTGCGCTTGCCGCGTCCATCCGCATCAACTTTGCCGAGCCCGCCTACAACGCTGCACTCGGCGCCAATCCCGAATTCGAGGCCACCTTCGTCCGCTTCACCTACGAATCCTTCATCACCCCGCGCTCCGTCTTCGACCTCGACGTCCGCACCGGCGACCGCATCTTGCGCAAGCAGCAACCCGTTCTCGGCGGCTACGACCCAACTCTCTACGCCAGCGAGCGCCTTCACGCCATGGCCTCTGACGGCACCAAAATCCCTGTCTCCGTCGTCTATCGCCACGACACTCCCCGCGACGGCAGCGCCCCTCTCCTCCTCTACGGCTACGGCAGCTACGGCATCTCCATGCCGGTCTCATTCAGCTCCAACCGCCTCAGCCTTCTCGACCGTGGCCTCATCTTCGCCATCGCCCACATCCGCGGGGGCGGCGAACTCGGGAAACCCTGGCACGACGCGGGCCGTATGTACCGCAAGATGAACACATTCACCGATTTCATCGCCTGCGCCGAAGATTTGATTGCCCTGGGTTTCGCGGCAAATAACAAGCTCATCATCGAAGGTGGCAGCGCCGGCGGCCTCCTCATGGGCGCGGTTGCCAATCTTCGCCCCAATCTTTTCCGGGCCGTCGTCAGCCACGTCCCTTTCGTCGACGTGCTCAACACCATGCTCGACCCCACTCTCCCGCTTACCGTCGGCGAGTACGAAGAGTGGGGCAACCCGCAGCGCGCCGAAGATTATTTCTACATAAAAAACTATTGTCCCTACACCCGCCTCGACCGCAAGGACTATCCCGCCATGCTCATCAAAACAGGCCTCAACGACAGCCAGGTCATGTACTGGGAACCCGCCAAATACGTCGCCAAACTCCGCACCCTGAAAACTGACGGCAACGTCCTCCTCCTGAAAACCAACATGGGCGCAGGCCACGGCGGCGCCAGCGGCCGCTACGACTACCTGAAAGAAATTGCCTTCGACTACGCCTTCGTCCTCTCCGAACTGGGCATCTACCAATGAACCTTTCAACTCAAACTCAAAAAAGCATTGTCATCCTTCGCCTGTCCGGCAGGGATGGGCGAAGGACCCGACCCTCAACCCTTCCTTCCAAGTTCAAACGAGCGAATCTCTCCAGCCGCAGGTCTGGCTTCCTCGTCGCTGCTATCTGCTGTCTGATCGCCTCTCGCCGATTACTGATTACTGTTTACTGATTGCTTCCAAATGTCCGAACCCACCACACCCCTAATGCAGCAATACAACGCGGTAAAAACCCGCTATCCCCACGCCCTGCTCCTGTTCCGCCTAGGCGACTTCTACGAACTGTTCTATGAAGACGCCATCATCGCCGCGCGCGAACTCCAAATTACCCTTACCTCCCGCAATCGCGAAAAAGGCCAGCCCATCCCCATGTGCGGCGTTCCCTATCATGCCGCCGACGGCTACATCGCCCGCCTCATCCGCGCCGGCTTCAAAGTCGCCATCTGCGAACAGATGGAGCAGCCCGGCCCGGGCAAGAAACTTGTCCGCCGCGAAGTCACGCGCGTGATTACTCCCGGAACCGCCACCGATGTCGCCGTCCTCGACGCCCGTGAAAATAATTTCCTCGCCGCCGTCGCGCAAAACGCCTCCGCCGAAACCATCGGCCTTGCCCTCGTCGATCTCTCCACCGGCGAATTCCAGGCCACCGAATTCTCCGGCCCCGCCGCGCAAGAATCTCTTCGCGACGAACTCCAACTCGTTCGCCCGCGGGAAACTCTTCTCCCTCGCCCGCAACAACTTTTCGAAACCGCGAAAACCTCTCTCCTCGACGGTGCTGGTGGCGTCGAAACCCGCGTCGAAGACTGGGTCTTCCACCCCGACTACGCCGAGCGCATCCTCCGCGAGCAGTTCGGCGTCGTCGAACTCACCGGCTTCGGCCTCGACGATCACCCACAAGCCCTTTCCGCTGCTGGCGCCGTAGTCCACTACCTCCGCGAAAATTCCGCCCGCGGCGACGACGCCCCCAGCATCGAAGCCCTCCGCCATCTCGATCGCATCCGCTTTTACGAGCAGCACGACGCGCTCGTTCTCGACCCTGTCACCGTCCGCAATCTCGAACTCGTCTCCCCCATCTTCACCGAAGAATCCAAGTCCGCCGGCCCCACCACCCTCATCGCCGCGCTCGATTCTACCGTCACCGGCATGGGCGCCCGCATGCTCCGCTCCTGGATGCTTCGCCCGCTAATCGATCTCAACGCCATCGAAGCCCGCCTTGGCGCCGTCGCCCATCTCGTCCAGCAAATCGTCGTCAGGGGCGAAATCCGCAAGGAACTCCGCGGCATTCAAGACCTCGAGCGCCTCACCAGCCGCATCACCCTCGGCCTCGCTACCCCGCGCGAACTTCTCGCCCTTCGCAAATCCCTCATCCAACTTCCCGTCCTCAAGAATTTTCTCACCCCGCCGCAATCCGGCGGCAGCGACCTACTCCGCGCCCTCCACGAAGAAATTGACGAGCTCACCGACGTCCGCGAAAAACTCGAAAAATCCCTCTCCGACGAGCCGCCCTCCTCCGCCGCCGAGGCCGGCATGATCCGCCCGGGCTACCACGCCGAACTCGACGAGCTCCGCAACCTCAGCCAGCACAGCAAACAGATCATCGCCTCCATGGAAGAGCGCGAACGCAAGCGGACCGGAATCAACTCTCTAAAAATCCGCTTCAACCAGGTCTTCGGCTACTACATCGAAATCTCCAAGCCCAATCTCCCCAACGCTCCCGCCGATTATGAACGCAAGCAAACCCTCGTCAACGCCGAGCGCTTCACCTCTCCCGAACTAAAAGAATATGAGCGCAAGATCCTCGCCGCCGACGAGCGCATCCTCGAAATCGAGCGCCAGCTCTTCATCGACGTCCGCTCCAGCATCGCCGCCAAAGCTGCGCGACTCCGCCGCACCGCCGCTGCCGTCGCCAAGCTCGATGTCCTCGCCTCTTTCGCGAAACTCGCTGCCGACCGCACTTACGCTCGTCCCGAATTCAACAACGCCGGCGAACTCCTCATCGTCGGCGGCCGCCATCCCGTCATCGAAGAACTCCTTCGCCAGAAAGGCGAGCGCTTCGTTCCCAACGATCTCTATTTCGACTCCGGCCGCCAGCAACTCCTTTTGATCACCGGCCCCAACATGGGCGGCAAGTCCACCTATCTCCGCCAGGCCGCGCTCATCATCCTGATGGCCCAGATGGGCTCTTTCGTACCAGCTCGCAGCGCCAAGCTCCCCGTCACCGATCGGATCTTCACCCGCATCGGGGCCAGCGATAATCTCGCCCGTGGCCGCTCCACCTTCCTTGTCGAAATGAGCGAAGTCGCCGCCATCCTCCATCACGCCACGCCCGAAAGCCTCGTCCTACTCGACGAAGTCGGCCGCGGCACCGCCACCTTCGACGGCCTCTCCATCGCCTGGGCCGTCGTCGAACATCTCCAGAAGCACACCCGCTCACGCACTCTGTTCGCCACCCACTATCACGAACTCACCGAACTCGCTGAACTTCTTCCAGCCGTCAAAAACGTCCACGTAAGCGTCAAAGAAACGCCAAACGAAATCATCTTTCTCCGCCGCGTCGAACCCGGCAGCGCCGACAAAAGCTACGGTCTCGAAGTCGCTCGCCTCGCCGGCCTCCCCAAATCCGTGATCGAACGCGCCCGCGAAGTCCTGAAGAAACACGAACAAAGCGAGCACGAACTAAGCGAAACCCTCAGTCCGGGGGCCGCAGGCCACTCCCCCAACAATGGCAACCAGGCCGTCCTCTTCACCGCTCTGGACCGCGCCGTCCTTGAAAAACTCCGCAACGCCGACCTCGACAACCTGAAGCCCCTCGACGCCCTAAACCTCCTCTCCGACCTAAAAAAACAAATTGAGTAATCCCGGGAACGTCAACCTCGCGGTTGGTGTGTTTTTCCTCTCCGCCTCGGTCCGCTGCCAGCCACAGATACTTGAGGGTGCCCCTTTGCGCCGCTCGCAAAGCGTGGGCCCTTACGATGTGACGCTACAAACTCTCTTCTCTTTTTCTCTTCTCCGCGCGTCCTCTGCGCCGGGTGCCCTACAAGCCGATTTTGTGTGCGGGTCTTGGGTTTCTCTTTTCTGCATTCCCCGGGTGCCGCACCCTCTCTGCGTCGTTTGCGTCCTCTGGCTTTTCTGTGTCCTCTGCGTTAATTCTTATCTCTTTCTTCGCTCTCCTTCTTTCCCTCCTTGCCTCATTCCTTCCTTCCCTGTTACAACCACCTCATGCCCAAAAATTCTCTCCTCGTCCTCGGCCTCATGTCTGGCACCTCCGCCGACGGCATCGAAGCCGCCCTGGTCCGAATCTCCGGCGCCCCGCCAAAACTAAAATCCAAACTTCTCGGCCACGCCTCCCTCCCCATCCCCAAACCAATCCGCTCCGCCATTCTCCGCATCGCCGAAGGCACTCCCGTCCCCGCCGCCGAAATCAGCCAACTCAATTTCCGCCTAGGCCATCTCTTCGCCGAAGCTGCGATCACCACGTGCAGCCAATTGCGCATCTCTCTCAAACAAATTGACCTAATCGCCTCCCACGGCCAAACCGTCTTCCACCAGGGCAAACCCCTCGCTTTCCTCGGCGCACCCACATCCTCCACGATGCAAATTGGTGAGCCATCGATCATCCCCGCCCGTACCGGCGTCACCACCATCGCCGACTTCCGCCCCGCCGATATGGCCGCCGGCGGCCAAGGCGCGCCACTCGTCCCCTTCGCCGACTATCTCCTCTACCGCCACGAAAAAATCGGCCGCGTCTCCCTCAATCTCGGCGGCATCGCCAACGTCACCGTAATCCCCGCCCGCTCCAAACCAGCCGGCGTCTTCGCCTTCGACACCGGCCCCGCCAATATCCTAATCGACGCCCTCGTTTCCCACTTCACCCACGGCCGCCGGCGCTTCGACAAAAACGCCCGCCTCGCTCAAAGCGGCCGCTGCCTCACTCCTCTTCTCGAAACTCTGCTCCGCGATCCCTACTTCCGCCTTCGCCCACCAAAATCCACCGGTCGCGAATACTTCGGCCGCAAGTTCGTCGAAAAAATTCTCCGCCAAGGTCGCAGGCTCCGCGCCCGCCCCGAAGACCTAATCCATACCGCCACCATCCTCACCGCCCTAAGCGTCGTAGATGCCCTGAATCGCTTCGTCTTCCCCCGCACAAAAATCTCCCAACTCATCGTCTCCGGTGGCGGCGCCCGCAATCCTCTCCTCCTGTGCCAACTCGAAGCCGCCCTCTCCCCAATCGACGTCCTCACGTCCGAAAAATTCGGCGTCCCCGAACAATCCAAGGAAGCCTACGCCTTCGCCCTGCTCGCCTACGAAACTTTCCACCACCGCCCCTCAAATCTCCCATCCGCCACAGGCGCCACCCGCCCCGCCGTTCTCGGTAAAATCTCCTATGCATAATTCCCGCTTCTTATTTCCCAGTAGCAGCCGACTTCCGAGGCGGGCTCCCTTGTGGCACAGGCACTCCTGCTTGTGCTCTTGGGTTTCTCTCTTCTGTACTGACTCTGCGCTCTCCAAGACCAGTGGAAAAAAATCGGCGTAGATCT
The DNA here is from genome assembly GCA_013289665.1 of Acidobacteriota bacterium. GTDB lineage: Bacteria > Acidobacteriota > Terriglobia > Acidiferrales > UBA7541 > Acidiferrum. The sequence goes on from JABCZN010000001.1 coordinate 720,498, forward strand.
CGAAGTCCGTTCTCTAGAACTCGCAACGCTCTTCGCCGATTTCACCAAAGGCAATTTTCAGTTCTCTTATCTCAAGTGGGTAGGCGCCAACAACGATCCCGACGTTTTCGCGCTAGTCTTTTCGACCAAGCGTATTCCGCCCAACGGGTCCAACCGCGGCCGCTATCGCAATCCCAAGGTAGACGAATTAACGGACGCGATCCGCGTCGAAATGAACCAACAAAAACGCAAAGAACTAACCAGCCAAGCCCAAAAAATCTTAGCCGAAGATCTGCCCTACATCCCCCTCTGGTACGCCGACGTAGTCAGCGTCCACCGCCGTACCCTGGGCGACCTAACTCTCTCCCCCACCGGCGACCACGAATTCCTTGCTGCCCCCCTCTAGCACAGGCTTCATCCTGTGTTCTCTCATCTCCACCTCGGTCGGGTGCCCGCGGCGCCGGTGTTGCGTGTCGGTCTTGTGTCTCGCTTCTCTGAATCCCCTGGGTGCCGCGCCCTGCGCCGCTCAGGGCGCGGGCTCTCCCTTCTCTCTGGTCTCTGCGCACTCCGCGTTAATTCTCCCTTCCTCTCTTGCTTTTGCTTTTCCAATTTCTGTTTTCCCAATTCTAACTTCTAATTTCACGCCGGCACCACGTCATCCCCTTCCAACGCCTCCTGAATCGTCTCCGAAGGAATCGCCCCCTCACGTCCAATGCACCAATGCTCCCCGCGCAACTCCACAATTGTTGAAGGCACCAGTTCCCCCGTCTCTCCCGTATCCAAAATTAAAGGAATCCGGTCCCCCAATTGCAGCAGCACTTCCTCCCCGCTAGCGCAAGTACTCGATCCCGAAAGATTCGCGCTGGTCCCAGCAAGCGGCGCTCCCAACTCCTCAATCAAACTGCAAACAATCTCATTCTTCGGCCAGCGCAGCGAAATCCGCCGTGTATTCGCCGTCACCTTGAGCGGCACTCGGTTCGACGCTTCCACCACCACTGTCAGCGGCCCCGGCCAGCAAGCCTGCGCCAGCCTGTAAAAATTCCCCGGCAAATCCCGCGAAAGCGCCCGCGCCTGCGCCAGAGAATTGATCAGGATGGGCAGCGCCCGCGATTCCGGCCGCCCCTTCACGCGAAAAATCTCTTCCACCGCCGCCAGGTTCACCGGATCCGCCGCCAAGGCATATAGAGTGTCTGTCGGAATTGCCACCACCGCACCGCGGCGCAGCCACGACGCAGCATAACGAATCGTTCGTTTATCGGGGTTCTGCGCGTCGACTTTCAACACTTCGGCAGACAAGGGATAAACGCCATCCTCTTTGGAAAGTGCGGCTCATTGCCCACTCGAAGCCCACTCAGCCTCAAAAGAACCGCTCGCAAAGGACGCTACCACACGCCGCATACCCGCGCAATGACACCCGCCAACTGACACAGGCTTCAGCCTGTGTTCTGCTCTTATCCGATGGGTACCGCACCATGCGTTTTTCAGGGTGCGCGGTTGGCCCTTGCCCGCCTCAGGATGGCGGTATTTCTCTTCTCCACGTCCTCAGTGCTCTCGGGGAACTCTGCGTTAAGCCTTTCTCTTTTCCATTTTCCAATCCGCCACCCCAACAATTTGCCGCTGCTCACCCCCCTCTGCTACCCTCCCCTCACATGGCCCCCAACCCCAAACCCGGCCGCAACAATCGCCCCGCTCCCGCGTCCGACTCCCTCCTTACCAGCCGCGACAATCGTTGGCTCAAACAATTCCGCATTGCGCTCCGCGGCGGCCTGCAAACCGACACCGGCAGCGTCGGCGTCGAAGGCCTCCGCCTGGTCGAAGAAGCCCTCGAATCGGGCTGCCAGATCGAAGCCGTACTCTTCAGCGAATCTGGCGAACGCCATCGCGAAAAACTAGCTCCTCTCGTCGCCCGGCCCGAAATGGCCTTCCCTGTCCTGAAAACCACCGACCACCTCTTTGAAGGCATCGCCGATACCGAACATCCTCAAGGAGTAGCCGCCCTCGTCCTCCCCCGCCAAACGCAACTCGAAGATCTATTCGCCACTCCCCGCGGCGCTTGCTCTCCCCTAATCGTCGTCCTGGCGGGCGTTCAAGACCCTGGCAACGTCGGCGCCATACTCCGCACCGCCGCCGCGTTCGGCGCCACTGGAGCCGTAACCTCCGCCACCGGACAAAGCGGGACCGCCAGCCCCTTCTCTCCCAAAGCCCTCCGCGCCTCCGCAGGAGCCGCTCTCCATCTTCCACTCGTAGCCGGAGCCGCCCTGGGCATTCTCCTCACCCAATTCAAGCTAAACGGCATCTCCACCATCGCCACCTGCGTCCACGAAAACAATTACGGCGATCCTCCTTCCGCTCCCTGGGAACTCGACTGGTGCCAACCCATCGCGCTGCTGGTCGGCAACGAAGGCGCCGGCCTTCCCGAAGACGTCGTCCACTCCGCTGACGGCCGCATCCAGATCCCCATCGAACGCCACGTCGAATCCCTCAACGCCGCCGCCGCAGCCGCCGTCCTCTTCTACGAAGCCTTCCGCCAGCGCCAACGCAAATAACTCAAGGGTGGCGGCCGCTTTCAAGTGGCCCCTCTTGGTGTTCTCTTGCCTTCTATCGCCCGCCTTCTAAGGCGGGCTGCTCTTACCTTTTATGGAGTGTGGAAGTTCAGCTTCCGCGTTTGCGATCTCAACGCTATCAAACAATAAGCCTGTGACTAAGCCTGTTCCTGAATTTCCCTATTCTAGTTACCTCTTCACCGCCGCCGTCGCCCCCGCCGCAATCACCATCGGCGCCGACACCACCCCCGCCTCGCCATTCGGAATTTTCGCCCGTAACGGATTCGTCTCCATTTTCGCCACTCCATCCGTCTCGGACGTAATCAAAAACACATACGTATTCCCTGCGCTCAGGAACGGCACCTGGATCGACGTCTTGGCCGTCCCAAACCGTGCCACGCCAATATACTGCTCGGTTCCTCCATTAAGCTGAGTGCCGAGCTGATAGACGGTCACGTAATATCCGTAAGGCTGTCCAATCGCGGGCGCACTCCACGACAGATTCACACTTGTCGTATTGAGCGTTGCGGTCTGGAAAATACTCGCGCCATTAATCATCGGATTCTGAACCGGACTCAGGATCGGAACGACGGGGCCGCCGGGCGTAGCTGTGATCTGCCGATCGCTAAGCAGAAAAGTGTCCGTAACGCTGGAATTTGGCCGGGGAAGGCTTACCTCCGACACCTGGCAATACTGAAACAGTCGCTGCCACGTGGATGGAAACGGATCCCCGTAAGACAACGCGCCATAGTCCACATCCGTCACGATCGGTGGCAGCGGAAATGTTGGACTTGGAAATCCGGCAGGTGTCACAGAATTCCCACAAAGGCCAAATACGGAGAACGTGCTTATTGGACTTGGCGGCGGAGCAGGCCGCAGTAACGAAAAAGAAGGACCATTACCAACCGCGTAGAAAGGCCCGCTCAGCCGGTCTGTCAAGTACGGCTGGGCAAACAAGAAATAGTTGCTGGAGTTCGGGCCCGATGCGGACGGTCCGATGGACGCCGCTGTGCTGGCCCACTGCGTTCCCTTAATGCTCAGCGAAACTGACGCTGATGGACTGGGAGAAAGTGTCGCGGTTATGTTGTTCGTGGCTCCATTCGTCAGGCTCAGCCCGGTGAGTGTTTGCGTCGGCCCAAGCGCAAATCCGCTGAACGTGCCACTGGTCGTCGCCAGGTATTGCGAAATGAAAAGCGTATCAATCTTCGACCAGTCGATCACGCTTGACACCGGGATAACCGCGTTCACGCTGGTCGCGCCGTTGGACAGAAAAAAAGGAAAAGGCAACTGGAGCAAATCCTCGCCTTCCGAGCGCACCGAAAGGTAATCGCCCGGCTGCGCAGGTTGTAAACCAGAAATTGAATAGTTGAATGTCGTCGCCAGCGGCGGATTGAGTGCGGTCTCGGGAGCGCCGATAATATCTTCCCCAAAATCAAAATCGCTCGTAGCGACCCAGAAATAAGCACTCGGCCCCACCTGAAGCCACACGTACCCTGCGGGCACATTGGGAATGCCAAAACTCCCGTCCGGATTCACCGCCCCTAGGAGGCGCGTAAGCGACCCGTCTGGCTGAGGAACCAACGCAGCAGGATACAATGCGCCCGGTAGCCAGATTCGCGGGACATTATTCGCCCCAGACGGTCCCCAATAGGAAACCACATCCGTGATATTGATATTCCCGTTCGGCGTCACGCTCCAGGTCTGCGTCGCGCTTCCTCCCGCGGCCGTCATCGCCGTCACCGCAAACGCGTTCGCCACCCGCGACTCCTGGTGAGTCGGCGTCCAGCTAACCGTGTTCCCCGCAAGTGTCGCCCCCATTGGCGCGCTGCTCAGCGCAAACGTAACCGCGCTCATGTCCGAAGAACTCGCCGTCACCTGGTAGGTGTACCCTACTCCTTCTTCCGCCGCCGTCGCAGGCGTGCTTGTAAACTGCGGTGTCGTAGGCATCTTCGTGCCGCCGCCTCCTCCGCCGCACCCAGAAAAAATACTTGCCGTAAACAACAGAACAATCGGAAGGCACTTCCAGCTTGAGCAGCTCATGAGAGGGTCCTTGGGCTTTCCCTGCGCCGTTAGCCTATCCCACACGTCCCCGCAAAAACAAGACCCCGTAGCTGGACCCAGCAGGACCCGACTGAGCGCCGGGTGCCCCAGGTGCCGCCTACGCACCTGGGGTTATTCTCTTTTCAGCGAACTCTGCCTGCCCTGAGCGAAGCCGAACCGGTGCTTCTCCCGGGCGAAGGGCGTTTACCCCGACTTGGTCGGAGCGTTAAGTCCCCGAATCTCCCCACAATTCGACTCCTCCCCCAAAAACTCTTAAACTGTAATCTCCATGAGTCTCTTCTCCCGCCTCCCAGAACCCGAGACCTCCGCGGCCCTCCAGCCCCTCGCCGAGCGCATGCGTCCCCGCACCCTCGACGAATTTGTCGGCCAGGAAAATCTCCTCGGCCCCGGCAAACCTCTCCGCGTGCAAATCGAAACCGACAATCTTTCCTCCATGCTCTTCTGGGGCCCTCCCGGCTGCGGCAAAACCACTCTCGCGCGACTCATCGCCCGCCTCACCAAAAGCGAATTCATTCCCTTCAGCGCCGTCACCAGCGGCATCAAAGAAATAAAAGAAGTCATGGCCGAAGCCGAGAAAAAATCCCGCTCCGGCCTCCGCACCATCGTCTTCGTTGATGAAGTCCACCGTTTCAACAAGTCCCAACAGGACGCCTTCCTCCCTCACGTTGAAGCCGGACACATCCTCTTCATCGGCGCCACCACCGAAAATCCTTCCTTCGAAGTGATCTCCCCGCTTCTCTCTCGCACCAAGGTTTATGTCCTGGAAGCCCACACCACCCCGCAAATCGTCGATCTCCTCCACCGCGCTCTCGCGGACAAAGAGCATGGCTTAGGCAACGAGCGAATCTCCGCCGGCGAAGACCTCCTGTTCCGCATCGCCTCGTTCGCCAACGGCGACGCCCGCACCGCCTACAACACGCTCGAACTCTGCGCGAAAAGCGCCATGCCTGTACCGGGTGCCCCTCAATCCTCCGGTTTTGAGGATGAGTCTTCGATCACAGGTTCAGCCCAGCCTGCAAAGCACATCACTCCCGATCTCCTCGAAGCCCTCCTCCAGCGTAAAATGCTCCGCTACGACAAATCCGGCGAAGAGCATTTCAATCTCATCTCCGCCCTCCATAAATCCGTCCGCAATTCCGATCCCGACGCCGCCCTCTACTGGCTCACCCGCATGCTCGAATCCGGTGAAGAGCCTCTCTACCTCGCCCGCCGCCTCGTCCGCATGGCCAGCGAAGACATCGGCCTCGCCGAACCCGGCGCCCTCGCCGTTACGCTCGCCGCCAAAGACGCTTTCGATTTTCTAGGCGCTCCCGAAGGCAATCTCGCCCTCGCCCAAGCCGCCGTCTATCTTTCCCTCGCCCCCAAATCCAACGCCCTCTACACCGCCTATGGCGAAGTCCTCGAAGACGTCCAGAAAACTGAATCCGATCCCGTGCCCCTCCATCTCCGCAACGCCGTCACCGGCCTAATGAAAAATATCGGCTACGCCCGCAGCTACAAATACGCCCACAATTTCGAGGACAAAGTCACCGACATGACCTGCCTCCCGGACAACCTTTCCTCGCGCACATACTACAAACCTACTGACCAGGGTTTCGAGGCCCGTCTGCGCTCACGTATGGACGAAATTCGCAAAATCAAATCTTGTGGCGCTTCTTCCTAGGGGGCTCAGATGCGATGGAGATTCGCACTTACAACTACTGTGCTTCTTGCGCTATCGTCCGGATCGTTTGCGCCGCTGCCGCGTCCCGCAATTACGGGACTCTGTTTTCTCAGGTTCAAGGTTTCGTCGATAAGTGAAGCCGACAAATTCTACGCCAAGGACTTGGCGCTTTCACTTTCGACTAAATGTTGGGCGGGACAGGAGAACACATGCTTCTACATCACTCCCTATCAGGACATAGGAATTCTCCAAGCGGACACGCCGGGTTCGGCTGGCTCGCTCGACATGACCGGAATCTGGACGGCGGACGCTAGCGCTTTGCGGAGCTACCTTCTCGCCCGCGGTGTTAGCGCGGGAAATCTGGTTTCTCCCTCACCGGGTTTTCAATACTTCGAACTTTACGACCCCGAACAGCATCATCTCCGTTTCCTTTCAATCACCGGAGCACCCCAGATAATCCCGGAGCCAGCAGAGCAGATCAGCCACCACATGATTCACACCGGCTTCGTCGTCCATGATCGCGCCGCCATGGATCGTTTGTACAAGGACGTCCTCGGCTTCCACGTTTACTGGCACGGCGGCATGAAAGGCGACGAAACCAACTGGGTTGACATGCAAGTTCCCGACGGCACCGATTGGATTGAATACATGCTCAACGTTCCAGACAACGCCAGCCACAAAACACTGGGCGTAATGAATCACATCGCCCTTGGCGTTTCTGACATGCACGCCGCTCAGCAACAGCTAATCAAGAATGGTTGGAGGGGGACCGAACAGCCGAAAATCGGCCGTGACGGCAAGTGGCAGCTCAACCTCTACGACCCCGACGACACGCGAGTAGAACTCATGGAATTCACTCCCGTCGAAAAACCCTGCTGCGGCGAGTACACTGGACCTCACCCGAGACAATGATCGCGTCGCCAAAAAATCCCTTCCGACTTTGGAGTGCACTGGCCGTGCCACCGCTTTTACGCGCTCCAGTTCACCACCCAACGCAACAACAACTACCTGTCATCCCGCAGCTATCCGGCAAGGTCCGGTGTGGGGACTCCGGTGAAACCGGAGATAGCCGAACGACCCCAGCCCCAATAACCCCCACCAGTTCCCATTCAACTTCGCAATCGACCAACTCCTATCTCCCTCTTCTCCGCGTCTTTTGCGCTCTCAGCGTAATCTGCGTTAATCTTTTCTTCTTGCTCTCCCCCGCCCAAGCACAAAACCTAGACAAACCCCTCACCAACATCGACGAGGAAGTCACCGCCTTCGCCTACGCCCCCAACGGCAACATCGTCTTCTCCGTCCGCCGCATGTTCAAAGCGAAAAAATACGATCTTCAGCGCGACGACATCTGGCTCCTTGAATCCGGCGGCAAGCGCAAGCGTCTCCTCGAAGGCCAGAAATTCACTCGCGACGAAAAGCTTTTCACCTACCAGGTCGAATCCTTCACCTGGTCTCCCAACGGCCACATCATCGCCGTCCAGCTCTTCACCACCACCATGGATCCCGACGCCGGCGCCCGCGAAGACGCCCAAGCACTCCTGCTCCTCGACGATTCCGGCCGCGAACTCCATCCCTCCGGAAAGGATCCGCTCATCATGCAAGCCCAAAGTCCCCTATGGCTCCGCGACAACCAGACTTTCGTCTACCTCACCAATGAGGACACACCTCAAGATCTCTTCGCCATGCAGTATTTGAACGTATCGAGCGGCCCAGCGGGAAAAGCCTTTGAAGGCCGCACCTTCCAGGGAGCCTCGCGCGTCTCCGGCAGCAACGCTGCCATCGCCGTTGAGCGCAGCCGCAGCTTCGACGGCCCTGCGCGTCTCCAGCGCCTCGATCTTCTCGCCCAGGACGACCGCGAAGTCGCCACCCTCGACGCCTACTCCGGCGGCATCCTCGTCTCTCCCAGCGGCACTCGCGTCGCCTATTTCCTCGACAAGGAAGTCCTCGAAATCCGGGATCTCACCGCGCCCGTCCGCATCGCTCGATTGCGCATCGGCCTCGGCGTTCTCCAGTGGTCCGCCGACGAATCCCGCCTCTATCTAAAACGTACCATCGAAAAAAAATCCGCCGACCTGGTCACCTTCCAGGTCCCCGAACTCCGCGCCTATCCGGCCCACTCCGAAATCCCCGTCCTCGAACCCGAACCCCGCATGCTCCTCCACGGCCTAACCGTCCGCGAATATTCCCTCTCTCCCGACGGCCGCTTCCTGGCGGTGGTTCTCCCCGGCAAGCGCAACCTCCAAATCTTCGGCTTCTAACTTTCTTATCGAGTGTGGAAGCGCAGCTCCCGCTTTTTACGCACTCTATTTCGCCACCTAACGCAGTAACATAAGCTTGTCATCCAGAGCGCATCCGGCAAGGAGGCGCGAAGGACCGAACGTCAAGAATCCGCACCATTTCCAATTCGATTTCGCAACAGACGAATTCCTGCATCCCGCTTCCGAGCGCCCTCTGCGGTCTCAGCCACCTCTGCGTCAATTCTTCCTTCCCCACTGGCCACCGGTCGTCGGCCACTGCTCACTTCCTCCTCTTATGCTCCACCATCAAACACGAATCCTCCACCACCACCAATCCCGCCGCCTGCGCCTTCTCTGCGGCCCCCGCATTCTCAATCCCCAGCTGCATCCACAAAACCTTCGCCCCAATTCGAATCGCCGATTCCGCCACCGCCGTTACCTCCTCCGCCTGCCGGAACACATCCACAATGTCCACCGGCTCCGGAACATCCTCCAGCCGCGCGTAAGCCTTCTCGCCAAGCACCTGGGTCTCATTCGGGTTCACCGGAATGATCCGATATCCCGCCGCCTTCAAATACTCCGCCACCCCATGCGAAGCCCGCATGGGCTTCGAAGACAACCCCACAACCGCGATGGTCTTGGCCCCGCGCAAGATCTGCGCCACCGCATCACTGCCCGCGACATATTTTTCTGGAAAATGTAAGTTCATGCCCTCTTCGATGAAGCCCAACCCCGCCAAGTTACCCGCGTAGCACACTGCGTGGTCTGTCTCTTTTTTCGCTTCTCCTTGCCTCTCGAGGGGCCGGGCTCGCCCGGCCCGCTCTTGGGGTAGTCTTCTCTCTGACCCCACAGCGCCTGGCGTTCACCGCGACCCTGTCGGGGCGTGTCTGGGTTAACTTTTCTTCTTTCATCACACCGGCCGGTTCGAAAACTCATCCGCAGGCACGGTCTTCCCGCTTCCCGCCGGCCGAGCCAAGGCATGCGCTAGCGCCCCAATCAATTTCGTATTCTCCGCCGGACTCCCCACCGAAATCCGGATCGCTTCCGGCAATCCCATCCAACCCAGCGGACGGATAATCACGCCCTCCTGCAAAAGCTCGTCGCAAAGCGTCTTCGCCCGCGGCCCAATCGGCACAAACAGAAAATTCGTCTCGCTCGCCACAGGAGCCAAGCCCAACTTCCTCAACTCCTCATACAATCTCTTCCGTTCCGCCCGGTTGATCTCCACCGACCGCTCCACATGCTCCGCGTCATCCAGCGCCGCCAGTGCCGCCGCCTGCCCCACACTGGTCACATTGAACGGCGTCCGCAGCTTGTTCATCTCCGCCACCAGCGTCGGATGCCCAATACCATATCCAATCCGCAGCCCGGCCAATCCATAAACCTTCGAAAACGTCCGCAGCGTCAGCAAATTGTTGTACTCCCGGAACAATTCCATCGCCTTCGGCAAATCCCCCCGGTCTGCATACTCCCGGTAAGCCTCATCCAAAACAATCAGCACGTCCCCCGGCACCTTCTTCATGAACGCGCCAAGCTCCGCCGCCCCAAACGCCGTGCCCGTCGGATTATTCGGGTTCGCGATATACACAATCCGCGTCTGCGGAGTCACTGCCCGCGCAATCGCCTCCAGGTCAAACCCAAAATTCTTCAGCGGCGTCAAAATCAATTTCCCGCCGCTCGCCCGGATCGCAATTGAAAACAGCGCGAACGACCCCTCGCTCGTAATCCCTTCGCTCCCCGGTTTCAGCAGCACCCGCGAAGCCAGGTCAATAATCTCGCTCGATCCCAATCCCACAAAAATCTCTTCGGCCTTCACACCAAACCGCAGCCCCAACACCTCCCGCAGCCGCTTGCTTCCCCCGTCGGGATACCAGTTCGCATCTCCCAGCGCCCTCCGCGCCGCCTCCATCGCCTTCGGCGAAGGCCCCAGCGGATTCTCGTTCGACGCCAGCTTCACCGCATGAATCTTCAGCTCCTGCTCTACCTCTTCCACCGGCTTCCCAGCCACATAAGCCGGCAGCCCCTGGATGTAATCCGGTATCAGCTCTTCGAGTGTGTGCGTCATAACCTCAGCTTATCCTCTTCATCCGCCTTTGTGCAGCCCAATCCCCAACCCACGAATCCCCTTTTGAGTGCAGAAGAGAAGCGTCCGCGTTTACGATATAAACCCGGCCACCTGACAGTCGCAGGATTTCAATCCCGCCGCTGGTAGCGCGGGCCTTTGCCTGTTCTCTTGCCTTTCACTTCTCAGCGACCCGCTGCGCACGGCGGTTACCCCGACCCGGTCGTGGCGTTAAGTCCCCTCTTTCTGCCGCCTCCTGATATCTGCTATCTGATCGCCGTTATCCCTCCCACCCCATTGCACTCCTCCCCCCAGTCACGTAGTATATATCGTGTGGCGATATATTCCCGGAACCCTGCCTCCGGTGGTATGATTCTCCTTCCGGTGGATTACGCTCGACATTCAATTTGTAGTGTCTAGGAGGACACGAATGAATCACCCGCACTCCCCGCTGCATCGTTCGCTTCTCATTCTCGCTTCGACTGCTCTTCTTTTTGTCGCCGGCTGCCACAAGAAGACGCCCCTCCCGCCAGCGACGCCTCCACCTCCGCCACCGGCCGCCGTCAAGCCCACCGTGAGCATCTCCGCCGATCGCACCTCCATCAACAAGGGCGAATCCGCCAAGCTTACCTGGACTACGACAGACGCCACCAACGCCTCCATCACTCCCGAAGTCGGCGCCGTTACCCCGCAGGGCTCCACCACCGTCACCCCTGCCGACTCCACCACCTATACCATCACCGCCACCGGCCCCGGCGGCAGTGCCGATGCCAACGTCCGAATCACCGTCAATGTTCCCGCACCCGTCGTCGAAACTCCCAAGGGCCCCAGCTTCGAGGAGCTCTTCATGCAGGAAGTTCGCGACGCCTATTTCGACCTCGACAAGGCCGATATCCGTCCCGATGCCCGCGCAGCCCTCGAGAAAACCGCCAGCTTCCTCAAGGGCTATCCGCAAGCGCACGTCACCATCGAAGGCCACTGCGACGAACGCGGCTCCACCGAATACAACCTCGCTTTGGGCGACCGCCGTGCCAACGCCGTCAAGCAGTACCTCGTCAACCTCGGCATTCCTGCCGCCAATCTCAACACCGTCAGCTACGGCAAGGAAAAGCCTTTCTGCAACGAATCCAACGAAACCTGCTGGCAGCAAAACCGCCGCGGCCACTTCGTCCCTGCAAAACCCTAACCTCAGGCTTTCGCCTTATCACACGGAGGGGGGCTTCACGCCCCCCCTCTTACTTTATTCCCATCCCGCGCAGTCTCTGCGTTCTCCCCCGTCTCTGCGTTGTCTTTTTCCCACTTCCTCCGCTCCGGCCATCCCTCCGTTACCCACCACCACCCGATGGAATCGGCACCCTCCTCGCCCCCTGCTATCGATGATCCTCTTCGATTCGCTATTCCCCACTTGCTCCCCGCCCAATCTGCCAGTACATTTGATTATTGGGGCTCAATCCGCTCTCTATCCCAAATTGTCCCCTGCCCATGCCCAACTTTCGGAGGTCCTGATCATGCGTGTTCGTAACATTCTCTTCTTCTCCGGCGCCATGTTTGCCAGCGCCGTCGCCGGCAGCCTCATCGGCCCCAAACCCGTCATGGCCGTCGCCCGTGAACTCATCGAGCTTCAGCGCGATGTCACCTCTATCCTTCAGGGTCAAAAAGACATGCAGACCCAACTCACTCAGGACCACACCGTCCAGAAAACCCTCATCGAGCAATCCTCCGACACCGTCAACAAGCTCAATACCACCATGAGCTCTCTGCAAAAATCTGTCCAGGACGTCCAGGCCAACTCCGGCACCCGCCTCGACACCATGTCTACCCAGGTCCAGGGTCTCTCCGACAATCTCGAAGAAATCAAATCTCGTCTCGGCAAAGTCAACCAGCAACTGGTGGATTTGCAAAACTCCGTGCAGAGCATCGACGCCCGCCTCGCCGGCGGCAATCCCTCTGGCGCTCCGGCAGGCTCCGGTTCTCCCAAACCCGGTGGCGATCCCGGCGCCGCTTTGTCCTCCCCCTCCGGCCCGCCGCCGTCCGCCGATAATCTCTACTCCAATGGCCTTCGCGACATCACCAGCGGTAAATACGACCTCGCCCGCTCCGAATTTCAGGACTACCTCAAGTACTACAGCGACACCGATCTCGCCTCCAATGCCCAGTTCTACCTCGGCGAAATCGCCTACTCACAGCATCAATATGAACAAGCCGTCGCGGAATACGACAAAGTCCTCACCAACTATCCCAAAAGCTTCAAGCTCGCTCCCGCCCGCCTCAAGAAAGGCATGGCCCTCATCGAACTCACCCAGAAAAACGCCGGCGTCAAGGAACTCCGCGAAGTCGTCAAGCGCTACCCCGGCACCGAGGAAGAACGCCGCGCCCGCGCCAAACTAAAAGAACTAGGCGTAGCCGTAACCGCCTCCACCGCCCGCTAACTCTTGAGTGTGGCAGCGAAGCTGCCGCTTGTACGCAAGCAGCCAGGCCACCAAATTCTCCCGCCAGATTCTCCGCTCTTTACTCTCTCCAGTTACGCTCGAGGCCGCCCCGCTCTTTGTCCGACCCAGGCGGAAAGGGTGGGCTCTAACAACCTAAAGGCAAATCGTTCCGTTCTCTGTCTTCTCCGACTCGATCTTCCCGACCGGAGTGGCGGTCTTCTCTTCCGCGCCGTCCGAGGCGCGCCGGCCAAGGAGCGGAGGGACCATGGCAACAGTACTCCCCATAATACTTATCTTACTCCTCACTTCATTTTTCCTCTCCGTCGTGTTATCTTCGTCCTTGCGTCGTCCCGTTCTCTCCGTTTTCTTTGCCAAGGAGCGATCCACATGTCCGTCAACAAAGTCATCCTCGTCGGCCGTCTCGGCCGCGACCCGGAAACCCGTTTCACCTCCGGTGGCCAGGCCGTTGCCAATTTCTCTCTCGCCACCGACGAATCCTACAAAGACCGCAACGGCGAACGCCAGAAACGCACGGAGTGGCACAAGATCGTCGTCTGGGGCAAGCAAGCCGAAATCGCCCAGCAATATCTCAAAAAAGGTTCTCAGATTTTTGTGGAAGGCCGCATCCAGTCCCGTGAATGGCAGGACAAAGAAGGCCAGAAGCGCACCAGCTTTGAGATCGTCGCAACCAATTTCCGCATGCTCGGCGGCCGAGGCGACGCCATGGCCGCAGGCGCCAGCGCCGGCGGAGGCGCCCCTGCAGCCCGCTCCACCGACGACTTCGATCACCCTGCCGCCCCTTCTGAAGATTTCGGCCCCACCTCCGGCCCCGAAATCTCCGACGAAGACATCCCATTTTAAGGTAGGGCCGGCCTCCTTTCCGCAGGCAGGATTTACGACGCCCTCTTTCTTCTTGTCATCCCGACCGGAGTGCGCCTTTTCGATCCTGTGTGCCTTTTAGCGGGACAGCCGGCATTTTTCTTGCGCTTCACCGTTTGCCTGCCCTGAGCGTAGCCGAAGGGGCGCGCCTTTTCTGTCCCGGGTGCTTCACAGGGACGGAGAGACCGCGGCGACTAGTATCTTCATCGCAACTCGACCGAATCGACCGCCGCGTCTTTTCGTCTCCTGTTGTCTGTCTTCTGGCCCCTGTTATTCATCCCCCCAAAACAAAAAAGCGGAGAAGCGCCCCAGCGCCCCTCCGCTCTCCTCATAGTGATCACCGATTGTTGATTCTTGCTGATAACCGATTACTGAAAACTCCCTAGTCCATCGTAAGCACCACGCGAAACTCCGCCTTCCCCGACGTCATCCGCTCATACGCTTCCTTCACCTTGGTCATCGGAAACTTCTCCACCAAGGGCCGCACGCCCGAGTACGCCGAAAACTCCAGCGTCTCTTCGGAATCCTTCGCCGTCCCAGAAGGCCAGCCTTGAATTCCCCGGCGTGCCATCAGCAGCTGCAACACGGAAACTTCCAGCGGCTCAAACGGCGCTCCCACCACCAGCAATTTCCCCCCGACACCCAATCCCCCGATCATCTCAGACATCGCCTTCGCATTCGGCGCCGTCGCCAGGATCACCTTCGCGCCTCCCATCTTCTGCAGCACCTCCGCCGCATTCGTCGCCTTCGTATCAATATAGGCATGCGCTCCCAGCTTCGTCGCCAGTGCCGCATTCTCCGGGCCCCGCCCGATTCCCACCGTGCGGTACCCGGCCTTCGCCGCATACTGGATCCCCAGATGCCCCAGCCCTCCGATGCCCTGCACGCCGACCAGATCTCCCATTCGCGCCCCGCTGTTCCGCAGCGCATTGAACGTCGTAATCCCCGCGCACATCAGCGGCCCCGCTTCCGCCCAATCAATCTCTGCTGGCAAAAGCGCCACCGCCTCATGCCGCGCAATCATGTACTGCGCATACCCGCCGTCCCGCGTCACACCGGTAATCGGTTCGTTCACGCAGGTCACAAAATCTCCCCGTCGGCAATTGGGACAAGTAAAGTCATGCCCGCCATGCCATCCCACTCCCACGCGGTCGCCCTTCTTCCATTCCGTCACTCCCACGCCGACTTCATCCACCAGGCCCACCGCTTCATGCCCCGGCACGCGCGGAAATTGCAAGCCGGGCCAAAGACCATCCTTCACCAAATGATCGCTAAAGCAGACCCCGCACGCCTTCACCTTAATCCGCACCTCGCCCGCCGCCGGCACCGGCATCTCACGTTCCACTAGCTCAAATTCCCCGCCCGCCTTGCCCACCTGCGCCACAAGATACTTAGCCATATCCGTCTCCCCCTCAATTCAATTTCATTCCGCGCGGACAAACCCGCAGATTCGATGCACGGCACCGCCACAGGTTAGAACCCCTTTTGAGTGCGGAAGCAGAGCTACTGCTTTCCCGCATTCCGCCATAGCACCCAAAGTACCCGCCAATCTCGAATCCCATCACCGGCTATTGTGGCCAGTTTTCAGATCGGCCACGCCCAATTTTTCCTACCTTGGAGTGCGGCAGCCTGCACGTCGCAGGCAGGCTGCCGCTTTTACAGACTAAGCCCGACCGATAAACCCACCTCCGCGCGCCGGGCGCAATGCTTCTCCCTTTTCCTCTGCGCCTCTCTGCCTACTCTGCGTCTCTGCGTCGTCCCTCTTTCTCTTCCCTACTTCGGTGGCTCCAGCGCCACCTGCCCAAAGTCAAAGCAATCCTCCATCCCGTCTGACGCCGCATCTCTCGCATTGATCGGTTTCAACCCAAACGTCACCTCGCAAAACTTCACCAAACTGACATGCGAATGAAACTTGCTCGATACTCCCTGCTTCGAATACGGACTGATCACCAGGCAACCCACCCGCGTTCCATAACTGAATTGCGTCCCCGTATAACTCGGCCCGGTCGTCGGGCCGCCTCCGGTCCACTTGTCTCGCAGTGGCGGATCCACATGGTCGTACCATCCGCCCCAATCGTCCCACGTGATAAAAATCGCCAGCTTCGCCCACAATCCACTGTTGCCCAGCGCGGCGACCCGCGCCGCTGTCCACGCGCTCCCTAACTTCACCGTGGCCTGCCCCGCATTCGCTCCATACGGCGGATGCTCGGAAAGCTCCTGCGGCGAACTCGGCGCATAGACCCAGGAAACATTTGGCAAAGTGCCCGCCGCGGCATCCGTATCCAGCCGAGTCCACGGCAAAATATTCTTGCTCCCCTTCAACGCCACGATCTTTTCGAAATAGCTGAACCCCGGGTCGCCGTACGTCGCCCAACTCAGTCCCGCCTTTTCTAGATTCTCCGGCAGCGATGGAATCGCAAATGGTTCCTGTGGCTGATACGTCCGCGTCTTGCTTGCGTTGTCAATGATCGGCGAGTCCGCCGCAATCAGCATCAAATGGTTCGGCTCCGACTGGCTCGCCACCTCCGTGTAGTAGTTGTCACACAAAGTAAACTGTCGCGCATAGGAAAAGTACGCCGGTATATCCGTCTCTTTATACTGCAGCTTCACAGCCTTCGTCGACCGCTCCAACCACGCCGTGTGATCGTGCCGCGGGTCGCCTCCTGCCGGGGGATCCTGCGCCACCGGCAAAATACTTCCATTCACTCCGGGGAACGTCCCGAAATAATTGTCAAAGCTGTGATTCTCCTTGACGATGATCACCACGTGCTCAACCGGATTCTGCGGTTTCATGGTCTCCTCTTCCGCGGTCCTCGTGCCCTGTCGAGGGTCTCACACCTCTCTTACGATTTCGTGAACATGCCTCTCCCCTTCACACTCCACTGGTGTACACTCGCTCTTGCTGCAACTCCATTACGTGGCACGCAGCGCCAGGCGCGCCCCTTGAGGTTAGCTTGCTTCCCTTCGGCAAGTTTTCCAAGCTCCTCATCGCCTTCGCCCTCCTCGTAGCGGCGCTCCTCGTCCTTGATCTGGTCGCCGTTCGCAACCCCGCAACGCGTCAGCTGTTCTCCAACTCCCTCGATTTCTTTATGGTCTTGCTCGCGGCCCTTGCCTCCTCCTACCTCGCTCGCCGCTCACAAGGCTATGCTCGCCAGCTCTGGACACTGCTTGGCATCGCGTTATTCCTCGAAGCTCTTGCCCAGGCGATCACCACCTACTACCAGAGCTTCGTTCCCGGCTCCTCGCAGATGCCCGTGCCCTCGGACATCCTCTTCTTCGTCTGGGCCGCTCCGGTCTTCATGATGTTCCTCCCTGTCGCCGACGAAAAATCCCGCGGCTGGGATTGGCTCCCCATCCTCGACTTCGCGCAAATCACCATCTTCGCCATCACCGCCTATCTCTACTTTTTCTATACTCCTTCGCGCTGGCTCGCCAATTCCTCGGACCTCCCCCGTCAGATCCTTATCCTCTATATCATTCGTGATGCGGCCATCTCTCTCGGCTTCTTTTTCCGCTCCCGCAAGTCCGCCTCCCCGGGCCTACGCTCGTTTTCTCTTGGACTCTTCTTCGTGTTTCTGCTCGCCGTCCTCTCCGATGCCGATTTTCTTCTCACCCTGAAAACCTCTCTCGGCGCTGCCAGCTGGGGAGATCTTTTCTTCCTCTTTCCGTATCTGGCCGTCATCTATCTCGCAGTCGTTTGGCAGCGCCGCGGCGGGGATTCCATCGCCAAACCGGTCTCCCGTTTTGGCGATCTCGCCGTCACCAACGGCCTTCCCGTGGTGCTCCCCCTGCTCGTCCTCTTCATGGGCCGTGCTATCGCGATTGATCAATATTCCCTTGCCTGGATCGCCGTCAGCGCCTCCTTCCTCTGCTCCGCCGTTCGTCTCATCCTCACCAATCGCAAGCAGACCCGCGTCTCCCAGGAACTTCTCGAAACCGAGCGGGCCCTCGCCCACTCCGAGCATCTGCTTTCTTCGGCGTTTCGCTCCAGCCCAGACGGCTTCGCCATCAACGTTTTCCCCGACGGGCCCTACCTCGACGTCAACGAAGGCTTCACCCGCCTCACTGGCTACTCGCGCAAAGAAGTCCTCAACAAGACTCCTCGCGAGCTAAACCTCTGGACCGAACCTGCGCGCCGGGCGGAAGTCCTCTCCCACCTCAGCGAATCTAAAGAGATCCGCAATATCGAGTTCGCCTTTCAGACCAAATCCGGCCTGCTTCGCACCGGGCAGTTGTCCGGCACGCTTCTCGATCTCGACGGCCGCCGCTGCGCCCTGGTGGTCGTCCGTGACATCACCGAGCAGCGGACCGCCGTTGACGCCCTCCGCGAAAGTGAAGAGCGTTTCCGCTCCTTTGTCGAAAATCTCCACGTTGGCATAGTCTCCAGCAGTCCCATTGGCGAAATCCTCTATGCCAATCCCGCCGCTCTCAATCTGTTCGGCCTCCGCATCGAGCAGGTGACCGGCAAAATGCTCATCGATCTCCACCTCGAGCCTCTTCGCGAGGACGGCTCCGTTCTTCCCGATTCCGAAGGATTGATCCCCACGGTCGTCGCTTCCCGCCACCCCATCCACAATCGTGTCGTCGGCTGGCGCCACCTCTACTCCAGCAAAACCATTTGGACCCTTCTCGACGCCGTCCCCCAGTTCAACTCCTCCGGTGAAGTCACTGACATCCTCGTCTCCCTCACCGACCTCTCCGAGCAGCGCCGCGCCACCGATGCCCTTCGCGAAGGCGAAGAGCGTTTCCGCACTCTCGTCCGCGACCTTCACGCCGGGGTCATCCTCGTCGGGCCCGATGGCACGATTGAATTCGCAAATCAGGCCGCGCTCAATATGTTCAACCTCCTGACTGAGCAAGTCATCGGCCGCACAGCCGACGGACTGGGTGTCGTTCCCCTTGACGAGCGGGGCCGCGATATCCCCTACTCCGATCGCCCGGTCCCAACCGTCCTCCGCACCAAGCGTCCCCTTCGCCAGGCCACCTTGGGCTACCGGATTCCAGGCACCTCCGAAATCCTCTGGATCTTCGGCAACGCCATCCCACAATTCAATCCCGATGGCTCCATCCTCCGCGTCATCGCCACCTTCACCGACATCACCGATCTCAAAAACGCCGAGCGCTCCATCCACCAGCTCTCCACTGAACTTCTCAAGCTCCAGGACGAAGAGCGCCGTCGCATCGGCCGCGAACTCCACGACGGCATGGCCCAAACCGTTCTCGCCGTAAATCTCAGCCTCGCCCAGCTCCGCCAATCCGCACAGCCGCTCAACGAAGCCGCTCACCGCGCGCTCGAAAAGGCTCGCGAACTCCTTCAGCAGATGTCCCGCGAGATCCGCACCCTCTCCTACCTCCTGCATCCTCCGCTGCTCGACGACCTCGGTCTCGTCTCCGCCCTTAAGGAATACGTCAACGGGTTCAGCGAACGCAGCGGCATCGATACTTCCCTCGAACTCCTCACCAGTTTTCGCCGCCTTCCGCAAATCGCCGAAACTGCGTTCTTCCGCATCACTCAGGAAAGCCTCGCCAACATTCAGCGCCATTCTGGCAGCAAGCGTGCCCGGGTCGTGCTCCGCGAAGATCCGGAGTGCGTCACGCTCGAAATCACCGACTTCGGCAGCGGCATGGTCGTTCCTTCCAACGGAGCGCCCCATCGCGGTCAGCCGCGCCTCGGCGTTGGCATCCCCGGCATGCGCGAACGCATGGCCCAGCTCGGTGGCTCCCTCGAAATAGACTCCCGCGCTACCGGCACCACCGTACGCGCCAAAATTCTTTTTTCCGCTCCTGTTCTCAAGGATTCCACCTATGACGCCGCTCTCCATCCTGATCGCGGATGATCACGCCGTCGTTCGGGCCGGTCTCCGCACGCTTCTCGAGTCGCACAGCCGTTGGCAGGTCTGCGCCGAAGCCGCCGACGGCCGCGACGCGGTCGAAAAAGCCGCCAAGCACAAGCCGCACATCGCCATCCTCGACATCGGCATGCCTCTCCTGAACGGCGTCGAAGCCACCCGCCAGATCCGTAAAGCCTCCCCCGCCACGGAAATTCTCATCCTCACGATGCATGAGTCTGACGACCTCGTCCAGCAAGTCGTCGAAGCCGGAGCGCGCGGCTACATCCTAAAAGACGAAGCCGACCGCGCTCTCCTCGACGCTGTCCAGGCCCTCAGCCTGCACAAGCCCTATTTCTCTGTCCGTGTCTCCGAAGCCGCCGGCGCCACCGATGCCTCCGACTCCGCCAGAACCTCCCGCTCCCGCCTCACTCCCCGCGAACGGGAAATCCTTCAACTCCTCGCCGAAGGCAAAAGCAACAAGCAAGTCGCCAACCTCCTCGCCATCAGCGTCAACACCGCCGAAGCCCACCGCGCCAACATCATGCTCAAACTCGACTTCCACTCCCTTGCGGAACTAATCATGTACGCCATCCGCAACAACATCATCCGAACTTGAGTGCCGCCCCGGCCTTCAACCCAGAGCAAAGCCGAAGGGCTGTTCCTCCTCGGATCGCTGCTATCTCCTCTACTCCCTAGTAACTTTTCACTACGCAATCTCCCCAATTCCTTTCCCCCTCGATCCCGCTCATTATGAATACGCTTTAACAATATCGCCCCCTGGAGCCGCAATGCCGCGCATCGATCCAATCCGCGTCCTGGTAGCCGATGATTCACCCACAGCTCTCCGCTCCGTCTGCGACTATCTGGATTTCGCCGGTGGCCTCGAAGTCGTCTGCACAGCCAGCGACGGTCTCAACGCCGTCCAGCTCGTCAGAAAGCACCGGCCCGATCTCGCGCTTCTCGACTTCCGTATGCCGCGCCTCAACGGCCTCGAAGCAGCCCAGCAACTTCGCCGTTCGTATCCGGAGTTGCGCGTCATCATCTATTCCGAAATCCAGGGCTCCACGCTCGAAGAAGAGTGTCGCAACCACGGCGCAGACGGTTACGTTTCAAAAGGCCGCCTTCCCGACGGCTTGCTCGAGGAAATCCGTCGCCTGTTCCCGGGTTCGGTCGTGTAAGCCATGTGAATTTCGAAGTTTTCCATGTGCTTTCGGCGCGCAAATTCAAAGCGGTTAGCAGTTGTAGCGGCCCTCCGCCGCGGCGGATGGCCGCCTTCTCTTTAGGAGGCCGGGGCTCGAACCCCGGCGCAACAGACTGCAAGCAGTTCGACTTTCGCGTTTTTTGCGTCCGCCATGGTTTTGGGGGAAACCGCTGAAGTTTCCGAGAAGTTTTCTGGCAATTACTAACGCCACGCACTGGCTTTAGACCAAGAATGAGGAGTGTTTAGAAAGACCGATGTCCAACGCTGGTTCTCAAGTTCTCTTTCTGGGCGAACTGCCCTTCTGGCTCAAGATCTCGCAATCCATCGTGGAGGCACCCTCTTCCTCTTTTCAGATTTGTCGCGCCCATTCCCTCACCGATGCGCTTCGCCGCCTCCATGCCGAACCATGGCACGCCGTTCTCCTCGATCTCAGCCATCCATCCGCTCAGGAGTTTCTGGCCGCCCGGAAGCTCCATGACCAGCTGGATTCTGTCCCGGTCGTCGCCCTGCTCCCCATCGTGGATCCCCAATTCCAGCAAGCCGCCCTTGCCGCGGGTTCTGCCTCCTCGCTCGTTTTGGCCGATGTCAACGTCGCCTCTTTGCAGCACGCCCTGGTCACGGCCATCAATACCGAAACGCTTCGCAATTCATCCCGAAAGGTAAGCCCGATGCTATTCCCATTCGAACAAGCCCCCGTTGATGGTCGCCCCGTCTCCAAGGTCGACGCCATCTCTCACGCCGTCAACAATCTCCTCTGCGTCATCAACGCCAACGCCGACATCCTCTTCGATCAACTCGACTCCACCCACAACGCCACTCGCAGCATCACCCAAATCAAAAAAGCCACCAAATCCGCCGCCGACCTGATGCGCCTCCTAAGAACTCCCTGAACAGCTCACCCAAGCTGTCATTCCGACCGGAGTGGCCGGCTTTTTCTTCCGCGCCGTCCACGGCGCACCGGCCATGGAGCGGAGGGACCCTGGCAACCCACCCCGCCCCTCGTAGCTCTCTGGCAAGTCCTCCCTCTTCTCCCTGCCCTCTGTGCTCTTCCTCCGTGTTCCCCGGTGGTGAAGTCTTCCCCCTCTCTTCTGAGCGCCCTCAGCGCCTGAGCGAACTCTCGGTAGAATCTTTTTCCCTTTCCCTATTCCTCCTCTTTTGACTTCCATCCCACTCCTCCTCTACTCTCTCTTCATGCCAACCACCAATCGTCAGTGGTTCCTAGCCCATCGCCCCACCGGCCTAATCACTCCCGACGTCCTCCAATTAACCGAATCCCCCATCCCCTCCATCTCCGAAGGCCAAGCTCTCGCCAAAGTAAAATATCTCTCCATCGACCCCACCATGCGCGTCTGGATGGCCGACTTCCCCCAATACATGCCTCCCGTCCAGATCGGCGAAGTCATGCGCGCGTTTGGCCTCGCCGAAATCATCGAATCCCGCCATCCCAATTTCAAAAAAGGAGACAAAGTCTCCGGGCTCACCGGCCTCCAGGAATACGTCGTCCTCACCGGCGAGGAAAAGCGCTCCTTCCAGAAACTTCCCTCCATGCCCTTCCTATCCGACACCAATTTCCTGAATCTTCTCGGCATCAACGGCCTCACTGCTTACTTCGGCCTCCTTGAAGTCGGCAAACCCCAATCCGGTGAAACCCTGGTAGTTTCCGCCGCCGCTGGCGCCACCGGCAGCATCGTCGGCCAACTCGGCAAAATCCACGGCTGCCGCGTAGTCGGCATCGCCGGCACGGACGAAAAATGTAAATGGATTAAAGACGATCTCGGCTTCGACGCCGCCATCAACTACAAGCATGCCGACTGGAAGTCCCAGCTGGCCGCCGCCACTCCCAAAGGCGTGGACATCGATTTCGAAAACGTCGGCGGCGAAATCATGCAAGCCGTCCTCGACCGCATGAATCTCCACGGCCGCGTCGTCCTCTGCGGCCTCATCTCCGGTTACACAAAACACGACCCCGGCTTGGCCAGTTTCGGCCAGATCATCATCAAGCGCCTCCGCGTCGAAGGCTTTCTCATCATGGATTACGTTCTCAAGTTCATGGACGCCGGCCAGAAACTCGGCATGTGGAAAATGACCGGCAAACTCAAAGACCGTCAAACCATCGTCAAAGGCCTCGAAAAAGCCCCCGAAGCCATCAACATGCTCTTCCGCGGCGAAAACATCGGCAAACTAATCGTCGAACTCTGACCCACCCGCTTCGCCACCCACTCCTCCCGGTCCATCCAGCACCCGTCCGAGAACCCAACTAACCAGTTGTCCGGCCGGACGGCACTTGTCGCCCGAGAGTGTGCCTCACGCCTTCGTTCTCAAAGTAACCGAGCTTGCCCGTAACGCAGGAAATGATTGTGCCCATGCCGCTAGCAATGGTTTCACTTCGCGTCTTCCGCAGGTCGAACTCCCGCGCATCTATCTTGGAATTCTCCGATATGACCGAGCATGTTGAGACAGCTTCTTTTGCGGCAAGCAACTCCTCTACCGAGGACGGGTTCTGCTGGCTCGGTGGAATGGGCACAAACGGAGAGGTGAAACTGTTCCGCCGCTTTGGGTTTCCCAGGAATCCCAGGTAACGCTACTGGCGATTTGGACGGGCGAACGCCTTTACGGCAGACTCTCCGTAGTTCACAGGACGAAAATACCGTATCGCGGATCCCCAACTCCGGATGAACGCATTTATGGGAAGAGCGGATTTCATCCCGGGGGCATATGACCCGCTTCCCTGTGAGCTTCCGCCGCCAATCCATAAAATTCCGCAAACTGTACAAAAGTGAACAGTATGCATCCTCAACAGTCTCTACCCTGCAAAGCTGGAGATTCAATTTGGCAGTCCCGGGTAATTTGCCACACTTCGGTTGATACTCGACGACCCTCTCATGGCAAAGGATGGAGAACAATTATGTTCCACTTGATCTGGTATGTTCTTATCGGGCTGATCTCGGGTGTCATCGCGAAATCCGTGATGCACGTGCACATAACGATCTTCTGGACGGTCGTGCTCGGCATCATCGGCTCGATCCTTGGCGGCGGCGTCGCCCACATGTTTTCGCGCTCCACAAATGAACGCTATCATCCCGCCGGCCTGATTCTATCCACCCTGGGCGGCATTCTGGTTCTCTACCTCTGCTACAAATTGAATATCCGGTTTCCCGCGGTCTAACCCGGCAGAATCGGCCAAACGGCAGCCGATAAACTTATTCAATCGCTACAAGCAATCCTGTGTCGCTTTGCCACTATCCGAACTATCATCTCCGTGTCGCAAACTTTGCCGCATCTTGTCCATCACCCAGATTGAAGTCCAGAGTGGAGGCCCTCATGGAAACGAAGCTTCTTTGCGTGCTGCTGATTGCAGCCGCACTGACACTGGCTCCGCCGGCCTCCTTCGCCCCCTCCGCGTTTCCAAAAACCGCCAGTTGTCCCATGGATGGCGGCACCGCCCACGCCACTGGAAAAACAAGAAAGGGCATGCAAGCCGCCTGCACCGATGTCGAATACAAGCACAAAGGCACCGACTACTCCGACCCGCGCCACCCGCAAAAATTCAATCATCTTTTCTGGATCACTCACTGCACCGAATAACTTGAACTTTTGCCCTGCGACAGTTTTCTAGAGGGGGGCTTGGCCCTCCCTCTTGGGTCCTCTCACTTCGAGAACTCTCTCGGCAGTCAAATACCCGAAATCCCGCCGGAGAGCGGGCACAAAAAAGCCCGCACGGCCAGTCCCCCGCCGTGATATAAATTCTGTGCTTGAAAATTCTACAAAAACGCGTGCTTCCCCCAAAAAACTCGAGCTGGTCAAATGGATAGTTGCCCGCCGAAGGAACATCTTTACCGTTCCCGCCGCGAGCCCAGTCCCCGCTCCGCCACACGATCTGTCTTTCTATGCGCCAGCCTGCTCGCCGCCAGCGCTCCCTCGACTTTCTTCTCTTCCCCAGCTCGCGCGCAGCAGAAGGATTCCGCCGCGCCGGTCGTCGTGCAACCCGGCGCCCCAGGCAAACCCAGCAAAACTCTCCCGCCCTCCACCAAAGCCACCCTGCCGCCACGCTCGCCAGCCGATGTCGAGTTCATGCAGGGCATGATCATGCACCATCAGCAAGCTGTGGAGATGACCGCTCTGATTCAATCGCATACGGAAAACAAGGATCTGCGCTCGCTCGGCGCGCGAATCAGCAGCTCCCAATCCGACGAAATCAAGTTTATGCAGCGTTGGCTCGCGGCCCGCGGCGAACCCATCTCCATGGCCATGCCGGGTATGCCGGACATGGACAGGTCCGGCCGCCCCATGGCTCTGATGCCCGGTATGCTCACCCCCGATCAGATGGAAGCGCTGCGCAAGGCGGACGGCGCCGAGTTCGATCGTTTGTTTTTGACCGGCATGATTCAGCACCACAACGGCGCGCTGATCATGGTAAAAGATCTCTTCGACACTCCCGGCGCGGGGCAGGATGCCGACTTGTTCAACTTCGCCACCGACGCCGACAATACCCAACGCGCCGAAATCAAGATTATGCAGCTGATGTTGGAGAAAAGACCTGCTGAGGAGAAACGATGAACCGATTGCTTTCTTTCGCTTTGCGTGTGATGGGGCTGGCGATTTTTCTAACCTGCGGTTTGAACCGGGCACAGGCGCAAGAGCCCTCCGCCGCGGCGCCCAAACAGGAGGCGGCCCAGCCCGAGCCGGCTAAGGCCGACCCTTCCAAGAAGGAAGCCGCCGAACCCGAAGCGAATCCCTTCGCGCCCGAGCCTGCTCCCGCGCTCCCCCCGGGGATGAAGGGGTCGGACACCAACGATCCGCGCGCCAAGCTCACTCCGGGTCTCTACGACGCAGGCGAAGCCTCCATGGGCATCAAGCACCTCCTGCTGCTCAAGAAGCCAGACGCATTTCAACTCGGCGCGACCGATCCCGACGATCCGAAAGTGCAAAAGACACTTGGGCAACTGGGCATTGGCGACACGACTAAACTCCCCAAGCCGGTTCACCTCGTCATCGCGCAACTGGCTTTCGCGAACTCGGACTTCGCCTTCCAGGGCAACCACCTCTTTCAGGGCAATTTTTATGGCGTGAATATCTACGACATCTCCAATCCGGCAAGCACCACGCTGCTGACTTCGATGGTCTGCCCGGGCGGCCAGGGCGATGTGTCCGTGTACAAAAACCTTCTCTTCATGTCCGTGGAGATGCCGAATGGCCGCTTGGATTGCGGCACACAGGGATTTCCTCCCGAACCTCCGCCACCCGCAGCGGAGGAAAAGGATAAGGACAACCAGAAAGTAAAAAAGCGTCGCATCCCCGCAGCGCAAAAAGAACGTTTCCGCGGCGTGCGCATCTTCGACATCTCCGACATCAAAAATCCCAGGCAAGTCGCAGCCGTGCAAACCTGCCGCGGCTCGCACACCCACACTCTGGTCCTCGATCCCGGCGATAAGGACAACGTTTATATCTACGTCTCCGGCACATCCTTCGTGCGCCAGCCGGAAGAACTGGCGGGGTGCTCCGGTGAAAAGCCGGACAAAGATCCGAACACCGCGCTCTTTCGCATTGATGTGATCAAGGTTCCCGTCGCGGCGCCGCAGGACGCAAAAATCGTCTCCAGCCCTCGCGTATTCATCGATCCGCGCACCGGAGCAATGAACGGCCTCAGCAGCGGCGGAAGTCTCCACAAGGGACAGGAGAAGCCGGCGGACACCGACCAGTGCCACGACATCACGGTCTACTCCGCGATCGGCTTGGCCGCGGGTGCCTGCTCCGGCAACGGAATTCTTCTCGACATCAAAGACCCCGTCCATCCGAAGCGTCTCGATGCCGTCAACGATCCGAACTATTCCTACTGGCACTCCGCTTCGTTCTCGAACGACGGCACCAAGGTTGTCTTCACCGACGAGTGGGGCGGGGGCCTAGGCGCGCGCTGCCGTCCGAACGATCCGAACAAATGGGGAGCCGACGCGATCTTCCGTCTGAAGGATGACAAACTCACCTTCGCAAGCTATTACAAGCTGCCCGCCGCCCAGAGCGACTCCGAAAACTGTGTCGCCCACAACGGCTCGCTGATTCCCGTTCCCGGCCGCGACATCGAAGTGCAAGCCTGGTATCAGGGCGGAATCTCGGTCGTGGACTTCACCGACCCGGCACAACCCTTCGAGATTGCCTACTTCGACCGCGGCCCGATCGATCCAAGCATACTGGTCCTGGGCGGCGAGTGGTCCGCCTACTGGTACAACGGCAACATTTACGCTTCAGAAATTGCCCGCGGCCTCGACGTCCTTGAACTCACGCCAAGCAAGTTCCTCACCCAAAACGAAATCGACGCGGCCAAGTCCGTTCACGTGGCCGACCTCAACGTGCAAAACCAGCAAAAAATCGAGTGGCCTTCGAATCTGGTTGTGGCCAAAGCCTATCTCGACCAACTCTCCCGCTCGCAAGCCCTGCCGTCAAACCAAATCGCTTCCCTAGAAAAGGCCATCCTAAGCGCCGAGTCTTCCCACATGAGCAAAAACAAGGTGGCCAAGCTGCAGCACATGGGGCCATCCCTGGAAAAAAGCGCCGCCGCAGCAAAAAATCCAGCCGACGCGGCCCGCCTCCATGCGTTAGCCGAAATCCTGACGCACCCCTCAGCCTAACCACCACCTATAGAGGGGCGGGGCTCGCCGGACTCGCTCTCTGCTCCGCCTACTCTGCGTTAACTCTTTCTGTTTGAAAACAAAAAGCCCGCAAGCCACTCCGGCCTCCGGCAATGGATCCGATTTTTCCTGACCGCTCCTGCCCCGATGCCTTTCTCCGTCCGTCCGCGATACAATTCCAGTACGTCGGCTGCCCGAAAGGGAGTTCTTCCATGTCCACCACCTTAGGAATCCGCTGGCTACGCGTCTTGCTCGCCGGATTCCTGGCTGAGATCTTAGTCATCGCGCTCGTCATCCCGGTCTCTTTACTCTTCGGCAAAAACGCCCTGACCTACGCCGCACCAGCCGCTTCCCTGCTGGCCTGTTTTTTGTTTGCAATCTGGGTCGGCCGCCGCCTCGATTCACGCTTCGTCCTGCACGGCGTTCTCGTCGGCATCGTCGCCGCGCGCAGGCAAAATCCGACGGGACCTCTCCAGACCCCGGCCGGGGAGGTCGGGCGCTCATGATTCGCCGCTGCGGCAGCCAGGATTTTGAACGCATCTGCACCATTATCAACGATGGCGCCCGCGCATATAAAGGCGCCATCCCCAACGATTGCTGGACAGAACCTTATATGTCCGGCAACCACCTGCAGCAGGAACTCGGCGAAGGTGTTGTGTTCTGGGGCTACGAAGAGACCGGAACGCTCTCAGGCGTGATGGGCCTGCAGCAGGTTCGCGACGTCACTCTCATCCGCCACGCCTACGTCCTCACCACCAGTCAGAAGCGAGGCATCGGCGCCCGCTTGCTCTCCCATTTGCGCGAACTGGCGACCGGTCCTGTTTTGATCGGCACCTGGGCGGACGCCGCCTGGGCCATTCGCTTTTACGAAAAGCATGGATTTGAAATTGTCAGCACCGGCGACAAAGACCTGCTTCTCAGAAAATATTGGAGCATCCCCGACCGCCAGATCGAAACCTCCGTCGTGCTGGCAGATTCCACGTGGCGAAAACTCAACCACAACCCCTCAGTCTCGCCGTGAAGGGGCCCCTAACCGCGCTCTGCCGCCAAATCCTTAAGCCGCCCGCCGCTTCTCGTTGAACAGCCGCAAGCGCGACTCGACCACCTGTTTCACAGCCTCCACCGCCGGCGGCAAGATCCTATACGGCGCAACCTCGTCGGGCAGCTGGGCCAAGCCCTGCTCCAATCCACGCCTCCAGGCCACCCGCAGCTCCGTATTAATGTGCACAATATTGATTCCCGCCGCGATGGCCCTCCGCAAGTCATCATCGTCGGTTCCCGATCCCCCATGAAGTGTCAAAAACGTTTCGGTCGCCCGCTTGATCCCCGTGATCCTCTCGAGATCCAACCGCTTCTTCGTCTCACCTTTTACCATGCTCCGAAGCATCCCGTGCATGTTCCCCACCGCGGGCGCCAGGATGTCCACTCCCGTGCTCACTACAAAGTGTTTCGCTTCTTCCGGAGTCGAAAGCCCCTTCGACAAGTCCGGCGAAGAATCGTGTATTTCAGAGCCGGTTCCTATGTCCCCGATTTCTCCCTCCACCAGCATCGCAGGATGAATCGCTTTCAGCGCCTCCACAGCCTGCTTCGTTTGCCGCACGTTTTCCTCAAACGGCAACGCCGACAAATCAAACACAATCGCATCAAACCCGGCCCTCGCCGCCTCTATCCCCTTCGCCAGCGAGTGCGTATGATCTGCGTTCAGAAAAATCGGGAAATCGAACTCATCCCGCAAACTTCGCACCAAAGCCCCAATCTGCCGAGTTCCCACAAACTCCCTCTCGCCCTCAGACAAGCCCACCATCACCGGCACGTTCAATTCCCGCGCCGCGCCCAGCACCGCCTTCAGCAAGACAAGGTCGGAAATGTTGAAGTGCCCAACCGCTGCTCCCCGGGCCTGCGCCTCTTGCAATACCGTCCGTAGCGTATTCATAGGATTCACTTCCTCTCGTCCTCGTGTCGGCTGCCTGCTGTCGCCGCTCCCCGCAGCCGGTCAACCAGATCAGCAGGCAAGCGCGACATCGGTTTTCTCATATAACAGCAATTCGCTCAAAGTACCTGATGTCAACGGGCCCCAAAAGGATCCAGTCCACTTCCATTATTTCCCGCCGGCGAAAGCACAGCGAAACGGGCAATTCCCTTGGTGTGGCATCGGGTAAAGACTGCAGGTCCTGTGGAAATAATTCCCTGTCAGCGTGCCGCCCCTCCCCGAGCCTGCGCGCAAAACCAGGATTCTTAGCCACTTCCGCCGCTCCGGTTTGGCACGTCAAACGCAAAGTCCACCCCGCCAGCCACACATCCTTTCACGTCCCCGGAAAGCGGAGGCAGGGATCCTCCGAGTACTGGGATTGGAGTTCCCAAGCGAGACCAATCCACCCACAACTTCATCGTTCGCTCGAGGACTGGTGTCTTCATCGCTTCTCGCGCGGATAAACAGCGAGGGAACCATGAACCCGGCCATCTTGCTTGTGGATGTTGCTTCGCCGAACCGCGATAGATTGCGGTCCTTCTTGCAAACCCAAAACTGCGATGTAATTGCCGCTCAGGATGCCGAGGCCGCGGTCCTCCATTGCCCCCGCGTGCAGCCCGATTTGGTCCTCCTCTACGACACCTTGCCGGACACCAGCAGTTTTGCGCTTTGCCGTCAGCTCAAAAAAGACCCCCTCAACCAGCTCACTCCCGTTGTTTTATTGAAGCCTTCGCCCGATCAGTGGGACATCCATCGGGGACAGGAAGCCGGCGCAACCGATATTTGGGCCCATCCTTCCTCGCTTTGGGATATGCTCCAGCGGATCCAGACTCTTCTGCGCCTGAAAACCTACATGGACGAACAGGCCCGGTCCGCGCTCTTTTCTCTCGCCCATAGCGTGGACTCGAAACAAAATCTCCGCAACGGCCATTCCGACCTGCTGCTCACCTATGCCGGGCAACTGGGCAAAAGTCTTGGTCTTGGCGACGATGACATCCTCGAACTCCGCCTCGCCTGCTGGCTTCACGACGTCGGCAAAATTTCCGTCCCGCAACGTATCCTCCTCAAGCCCGGCCCACTCGATGCGGCGGAGACTCGCATCATCCGCCAGCATCCGGTCATCGGCGAACAAATCTGCGCGCCCCTCAAATCGCTTCGCCCCATTCTCCCCGTCATTCGCCATCATCACGAAAGAATGGATGGCAGCGGCTACCCAGACGGCCTTCGTGGAGAAGCCATACCCCTGAAAGCCAGAATCCTGCAGGTCGCCGACATCTATGACGCGCTGACCACCGACCGCCCCTACCGCGAAGCCCTCCCTCACAACGAAGCGTTATCCATTCTCTTCGCCGAAGCCGCAAACGGCTGGCTCGACTCCTTCGTCGTCGCGAAATTCGCCCAAATCTCCAAGGGCCGCGAATACTTCCCCTTAAGAGGCCACACCATGCTCGCCTCCTACTACGCGTAGCACCGCCTTCGCTGTCGAGGGATCAAGTCGCCTTCCACACCATTCAGCCGTGAGACGTTTCCTGCCGCACGCCTGACAATTCAAGAAACTCACCCATACTTAGAGCTTGGCCCCCTTCCCGCTCTTATGCTCAAAATGGATCATGCCTCGCCTGGGAACAGAAGAGCGTCGCCGCAAAGGTCGCCTGAAGCTTTCGCGCGTGGTTCGCGTGCGCCCCTCCGAACCGGGCCTTACCGAATTCGATGAAATTCTTCCCACCCAGAACGCCGCGCAGGACAGCGTCTACTTCGTCTCCAGAAACAAAAAGTACAAAGCAGGCCTCCGAGTCTTCGTCACCTATCCTTACTCAGAAACTCCGGGTTCGATCAATCAGGAATCCCTTGGCAAAGTCGTGCGGATTGATGAACTCGACCATGGACGCCGCGGAATCGCCGTGCAGATTCTGATGCCTCTCTATCTTGGCGCCAAAGAAACTCTCCGCTGATCCGCGCGGCAGAAATGTCGCACTAGCCGCTCAGAAGCCTTCTCCCGTCACCTAGATGCGCGGGAAAGCGTTTCCGCCGTGAAAATCGCCAGCTTTCTGAACATTGGTTCCGCCAGCGCTTCTCTCTCTTCCACCGGCAATCGCAAGTGCTGCTCCACCTCCGCTTCCATCTCCTCCACCTCTTTGGAGAGCGCGTGCTCCTCCAGTCGCCCGAATAGCAATTTGTGCGCCCGCTTCCGCTCCATCACTTCCATTCCATCCAATATCTGCCGGTGCGAAGTCCCCTCCCAGATCGCCAGAATCATCGCCTCCCTCAGCCACCGCTCCGCGCCATACTCCGCCAGCACGCCCAGCCCTCCATGTACTTCGATCGCCCACTTCGCCGTATCCACCGCAAACTCCGCCGTCCAGTATTTCGCCAGGTGCGCCACCAGCCGGAATAACTGGTATCGCTCTGAATACGGCGACCGCTCCATCCACACCTCGTTCAGTAAATGCACCGACTCCCACGCCAGCGCAAAGGCCGATCGCAACCCTTTCATGCGCTCTTCAAACTGCCGCAGCAGCAGGGGATGCTCCAGAATCTTCTTCCCGAACGCTCTTCTCTTCTCCGCATACGAAAGCGCACCGGCCATCGCCCGCTGCGCCAGCGCCACGCTCACCACGCTGTTCGCCACCCGCGAAAGATTCAGCACCTCAAGAATCATGTAAATCCCCGAGTCCGCCGAACCCAACAAGTATCCCTCGCTCTCCTTCAGCTCCACCTCGCCGGTTGGAACCGAGCGCGTGGCGATCTTGTCCTTCAGTCGCCGCACAAAATAATTCAGCTCTCCATTCCCGCGCACTCGCGGCACCAGGAACAACGCTGCTCCTCGCACACCCCTCGCCGCCCCTTCCGGCCGCGCCGCCACCACCGCCAGCTCGGCACCCGCATTGCTCGTAAAATATTTTTCGCCCGTCAGCCGCCAGCCATCCCCCGCAGACCGCGCCGACGTCTCCACCGCGGCTCCCAGATCCGACCCGCCCTTGATCTCCGTCATCCACGTCGCGCCCTGCCACACGGAATCATCTTTCCGCAAAAGTTGCGGCAGAAATCGCCCCTGCAATTCCGCGCTCCCATATTTCGCCAGTGGCACGGCAGTCCCCAGCGACACGGTGTACGGGCAGCACACGCCCGGATCGTGGAACGAGATCACATGCATCAGCGAATACGTGGGAATCAGCGATTTCTCTTCCAACGCCCGCCAGATCACTCCGGCCCGGTAACCCCGCTTCAATATCGTCTGGTATTCGCGGGGGTAAAGAATCTCGTCCACGCGCTGCCCGTCACGATCGAACATCCGCAACCAAGGCGTTCCAGCGCGGTCAATGTCACCTGAAATCGCAACGCCTTCGCCCCTCCACCACGCTTCCTCGGCGACCAGCAAGTCAATGTGTGTAAGATCAAGGAGCCGGGCCTGCAAAAAACTCAACGGGGACCGCAGCCAGGAAAAGTCGCTCATTTCAGCGCATGTTAGGCGGTCACCACCACCAGGTCAAGCGGCCGGGCTTCCGGTCCCCGCAGGGGTGGCTTTATGCCGCCCCTTTGCCTTGGTAGCTGCCGCCTTCCGCCTGCCCGTAGCAAGAGGGAGGCGCGCCTTTGCCAATCCATCCCCGAACCTCTCCGCGCAAAAAAATAAGGGCGACTCGGTTTAACCCGCGTCGCCCTCTTTTGATTGATTCGCGAAGCTGCTGCTTCTCGTCTCCATTCACACGCAGCCGGTTCGGTTTTACCCTCCCCGCCTCCGGTGAATTTCTCCGGGAAGCTCCTCTTTTTGGTGCCTCTCACGATCTCGACTCGGTTTAACCCAAGCCGCATCCTTGAAAGTTCCGCCAAGCCATTCGCTTCCGCTTTCGTTCGCGCCAGCCCGGTTTAACCCGTGCCGCCGTGAACCTCGCCGCGAAGCTCTCTCCGCAACCCGTCGCGCCGGAAACTAGCTTGGTTTTACCCTCACCGTTTCCTGCACTTCGAATCGCGGCGCTTTTCTTCCGAGCCCAATCCATTCAGGGTGGGCTCGGTTTTACCCTCGCCTCCCCGCTGCATTGAACTCCGAAGTTCGCTCTTCTAATTCAACTCGATATTGACTGGCTCGGTTTTACCCTCGCCGCCTTCTCTGAATTGACTCGTGAAGTTTCTCTTCCCGATCAATCTGTGGGCATAGTAGGAGCACCGCGAAAACTTGGCAAGTGGTTTCTCGCCGCAACCCTGAGGATATTTGTGCATGACTGTGCAAAAGTCCTCCGCAAGAAATTACTGAACAAATGCATCGCCGTCTCGGGTTTCCGGCGCAAAACCTGCCTGCCAGCCTAATCCTCATTTCACTCCACACTGTTCCCCTCCAATAAACCTTTCAGCACTCCGCAACTCCAAAATCTCGATTCCCCCCTCATTCAACAACTGCCCCTGACAGCCATTTTGTCTCTACCACTCCCAACCAGCCGCCACCAAAATCGCAAGCCATGGAGTTTTCCATACGCACTGCTGACATCGGCGACCTGAATCGCATTCTGCATCACCGCCGAGCAATGTTCGAAGAAATGGGATTCCGGGATATCAGAACACTCGACCGCATGGAAGAC
This sequence comes from Acidobacteriota bacterium, assembly GCA_013289665.1. Lineage (GTDB taxonomy): Bacteria > Acidobacteriota > Terriglobia > Acidiferrales > UBA7541 > Acidiferrum. The sequence continues at coordinate 754,546 of JABCZN010000001.1, forward strand.
TTCTCGCGACAGTATTTCCGTGAAGCTCTGCTAGCCGGCGCGTACAAAGGCTGGCTGGCCCAACAATCGAGCGGCCGGATCGTGGGCGGTGGCGGGATTTTGATCGCCGATTGGCCGGGCTATCCCGGCGAAAATCACGCCAAGCGCGCGTGGATTCTGAATCTGTACACGGAGCCCGAAACACGCCGTCGCGGCGTAGCAAGACAATTGTTGGAAGTGCTGCTTGACTGCTGCCGTGTCGAAGGATTCAGCGCTGTTTCACTTCACGCCAGCCCCGCCGGACGCCCACTCTATGAAACCGTCGGTTTCCAGCCCACAAACGAAATGAAGCTCGTGCTGTAGCGAAAGTTGAGCAATTCCCGCGCGCAGAACCAGCCTGCCTAACCCGGTATGAGATCGCGAAGCCCGCAGTGCACCCGGAATTTTCAAACGAAATCTACTGACGCAGAGAAGTGGCTGGCGAGCTGCCGTTCGCCTTCGAGCCAGGGGCAGTTTGCTCCAGGCGAATTATTTTGTATCCCTCTGGAATCTCGAACAAGGCCGGGTCCGGCTCGATTTGCCTTATATCGCTGATGACCGTCGTAATTTCTCGCCTCGGCTTGTCGTCTAGAATATAATGACCCATCTTCGTATCCAGCGAAACGGAACACCAGTTTTCAAAAACGCGCACGGGCGCTGCACCGGATAACTTCGCTTGAGCAGAGCTGTAGTAGCTTATTCTCTCCCCACGAGCCTCTACTCCGTCCACCAACTTGTGTCCAAGATATTCAAACTTCCCTTCTGGCCCCGTGTAGGGAGGATTCTTCAAATCAACCTCTTCGCAATACGGTTGGTTGGATACTTTTTCTGGGCCGGGCCATTTTTCGATCCTAGCGGTTTGTCGGGCAGGTAGAAGAATCACAGAAGTTCCGCAGTCGTCAAGAATCGAAATATCCATTGGAATGTTTTCAGAAGGGTCATCGCTTCCGTCGTAAAATCGCTCCACTCTTATGCGCCCCTTGCTGTCGCGAAACAGGTTCGACTTGGTCACCATTACGCGTTTCGTCTCATTACTGCCGTAAGTCACGATCTTCGTGACTTCCTTGGCTTGATATGGCTTCCCTTGCGAGTTTGAGACCTGATCGTCTGACACAGTGCCCCGATTCGGACATTGCGCCAGCGCGCCTTCTGCCGCAAAAGTCAGTCCCAAACATACGAGAATGGGGATCAGCGCGCGCCGGGCAAAGATAGCGGCAGATTCCATTTGAGTTGCTCCTAGTATCTGGCCGAAGTATACAACGACCACTCGCGCACGCAACGATACCGCAACCCTTTCTCACGAGCCAGGTCCTTATCTGGCTTTCGTCGTCGTGATCACCACCACGCTGACCAGCACAAGTACCGTCCCCAATATCGTCCGCAGCCCCAACTCTTCCCCGCCCAGAAAATATCCCAGGACCACCGCAACCACCGGATTCACGTATGCGTACGTCCCCACCTTCGTCAGCGACTCATGGTGCAACAACCACACATAAGCTGTGAACGCAATGATCGATCCCGCCACAATCAGGTACACCAACGCGATCCACGCTCCCCGCGAAACACTCGCTAAATGAAAATTCCGGCATTCCCCCAGCGCGCAGGAAATCGCCGCCAGGAACACTCCCCCCGCCAGCATCTGCGCACCCGAACTCACTATTTTCGATTCCGGCAGCGGCACCTTCCGCGTCAGCGCCGACGCAATCGACCAGCTCATCGCCGCGACAATCAGCGCCACCGCCCCCAACCGGTCAATCGGCGCCCCGCCGAAATTCAGTGACCGGCTCACCAGCGCACCTACTCCTCCCAATCCAATCAACAACGCCACCACCAAACGCGCCGTAAGCCGTTGCGTCTCCAAAATAAAGATCTCCCCAAGCGCCATGAACGCCGGAATCGTCCCCAGCATCACCGCCGCCAATCCCGAAGCCACCCGCTGCTCCGCCCAAAACACCAACCCGTAATCGCCCACAAAAATCAGAAACGCAACTAAAGATATCGAGGCCCATTCCCGTCCGCCAGGTGCTCGCCCACCGCGCGCTCGCGCCCACCCATAGAGCGCCACCCCGGCGATCAGGAATCGCATCGCCGCCAGCAAAAACGGGGGCACCTCCCGCACCCCCACCCGGATCGCATAAAATGTCGATCCCCAAACAAAATAAATAATCCCAAACGCTAGCAGCGTCTTCCACGCCGGACGATGTGTCGAGGCATCCATATCAGTTCAGCCGTTAAGGATCATCACGCCACACGGCGACCGGCACTTTCTTTTGGGAAGTGGGTTGAATGCGAAACTCGTGGCCCTTCGTCCGCGATGCTAATTGACCGTCAGACTAATCGGCGGAACCGCCGGAGTTGCCACCGGGGTTGTGGTGATCGCGATGCTCGTCGTTCCCGTCACGGTTACATTCAGAGTCCCACTCGTAGACGGCAAGGTACCAGCATCTCCCAGGTAATGCACTCTGATCGAGTGTGTTCCAACCGGCAACGCTGCCATTTGAAAAGAAGCCGCTCCTCCACTCACCTCTGCCGTCGCCAAAACAGTCGCACCCTCCAGCAGTTGCGCCTGGCCCTCCGGAGAACCGCCGGTTACTGTCGCGCTGAAATTGAACAGATTGCCCGAACTGACCTTGCCATTTGTCACCGTCTCGCTCGTCACTGTTTCTACCGGGCCTCCGCCTCCCCCACCCCCGCCGCCTCCCCCACCTCCACCGCAACCTATGGCAAACGTCAACACGCAGACCAGGCTCAGTCCCAGCACATTCCAATGTTTGTCTCTTCCCGGCAGCAACATCAGCAGAATCGCTCCCAGTCCGATGAACGCGCTCAGTCCCCACCAGCCTTTTACACTGCGCCTGGAAAGCAGGCCCGCTGCCTGCGTTTCGCGTTCCTCCGGCACAATCGACGCCGTCAAAGTCCCCGATGTCGCCAGGACGCTCACCGTCAATTGGCCCGTCGCGCTGGTGCTCCCGTTCGGCACCATAATCGTCAAAGGAGAGTTGCTGCACGCAACTCCCGGCGGCATCGTCGCAGGGCAATTCACCGTCACCGGCCCCGTGAATCCCCCGCTCGCCGTAACCGTCACCGTCGAACTCTGGCTCGCACCTGTCACCGAACTCAACGTCACCGCGCTATCGGCCACCGCAATCCCCGGCACAACCGGCGCCGTCACCGTGAAATTCACCGCGGTTGAATACCCACCGGGGTACGGGTCCGCAACAGTGACCGGATACACGCCCGCGGCGGCAAGAAGCGTTGGATAAACCGAAGCGGTCAGCTGTGTCGAGCTGACAAACGTTGTTTGCTGGCTGAATCCGTTGAACAATACGTTCGCAAATGGCTGAAAATTCGTTCCATTCACGGTGATTGGAACTGGATTCACTGGATTGGCCGGCGCGCTCGTTGGGCTTAGGGATGTGATGGTCGGGATCACGCTGGGCTGCTGAATCGAAAATGAAATCGAAGTCGAAGGTCCGCCGCCCGGAGTGGGGTTTGAGACTGTTACAGGGACTGTCCCCACATTAGGAAGCCCGATTTGAGAAGCCGGCACGGTCGCAATCAAGTTTGTAGTGTTATATACCGTGGTTGTCTCTGCCACGCCGTTGAAATTCAATACCGCGCCGGGTGCAAAGTTGGATCCGTAGGCGTTGATCGTAAATCCTGGAGACGTGGCTACGACGATGGTCGGATCGATGCCATTCAGTGTGGGTACAGGATAGGTCCCCAGATTCACCGTGAAATTCAAGGTGTTCGACGGCCCCGACGAGGGTTGCGGGTTTGACACCTCCACCTGAAACGGACCCGGCAGGACAATCGCCGAAGCGGGTATGGTCGCCGTAAGCTGGGTGCTATTTATAAAGGTCGTGGGCACAAAGGATGCGTAAAACGTCTTCGCATTAATGAACAGCACCTGTGCCCCGTTGAGGAAGTTGCTCCCTGTGACGGTCAGATTCACCGCCGGATCACCTGAATTCGCGCTCGTCGGTAAAATCGTCGTCAGCGTCGCCGCCGGGTTTTGCCCGAAGTTATACAAAAAATCCAGGTGCGCGTGGCCGCCCAGCGCGACAGGATTCGGATCCGGCGGCCCAAACGAACTCACCTGGATGTAATACGTCGTTCCTGCCGACAGCGCCACATTCGTCAATTGCGACTGTATATTTACACCAGAAACGATATCGTCGTTGCAGGCCACGCTCGTCAGGCTCCCCTGGCTGCCCATCCAGATCGAAATCACCGTGTCGTAACTGCTTCCAATCGTGTCCACCGACAAGCCTGCCGAAAATGTCGGCGTGAATTTGTACCAAATCGTGTTGTACGTTCCATTCTGGTGGCCGCCGGTATTCCCTTGCGCCGCGGTGTACTGGTTTACGCAAACCGGTGTCGGGTCGCTCGATTCCGTCGTCGCTCCTGAACTGTCCCTGTCGTCTGTAAAGTTATATGTGCCAATGTTGATCGCGTTCGCAAAATTGTCGTTCGTCGGAGCCGCTGCCGTTACCTTGAACTGTATCGCCTTCGACTGCCCTCCTCCCGGCGGGGAACCCAAAACCGAAATGTCATTCGTGCTTCCATAGGGACCCAGAAATACTCCCGGCAACGTTGCCCCGATACTCGTCGAGCTGTTGACCGTTGCGCTAATTCCAGCCTGCACCCCGTTCCAGAAAACTTTGCTTCCCGTCTCGAAATTTGTCCCCGCCAGGGTAACCGGAATATTGTTCACGGGATTCGCCTGCACCGGGGTGCTGCTTGGAGTCGCGCTCGTCAGCGTCGGCACGCCTCCCGTCACCACGAATGTCAATCCGTTGCTGGTGCCGCTGCTCGGAGTATTTACCGTAACCTGCGGTGTTCCGCTCGTTAGCAAGCTGGTCGGCAACGCTCCGTGCAATGTGGTGTCGGAGGGGGTACCCGTCGCCGCGAGCGCCGTCCCTCCGAACAAAATCGATCCGCCGGTCAGCCCGCTTCCTGTCACCGTCAGGGTCAGCGCAATTCCCCCGCTAGTCGCGGAGGTCGGCGAAAGCGAGACGATGTGCGGCCCTGCCCCGAACGAGAAATTGTTCAGCGCAATATCCCAGACGCCGCGCCCGTGGGTGGCCGCCCTTAGCGTCCGTGAAGGCTCATGCAATTTCAGCGACAGCACCGCCACGCGTGGCAGACCGGTCCCCAGCGTGCTCCACGTGCACGGAAGCGGCGTGCAATTCCTCACAAACACTCCCAGGTCGGTCGCTGCGTAAATTGTCCCCAGCACGTCCGGGTCCACCACCACGTCGTTCACCGGAATGTTCGGCAAATCCGTGGCCGCCGGTGTCATGCAGTTCGCCACCGAACAACTCACATCCACCCATGTCGCTCCGCGGTCTGTCGTTTTGAAGATGTGCCCGATGGGATCATTCACCGTGAAGCTCGTCGAATTGATCACGAACGAGAATCCAGAAAATGCCGCGTACGCCGTTTGGCCCGTCGTATCCGCTGGGTCCGCCGCGATCGCGGTCACTGCCCTCGGCGGCAGGCTCGCTTGCCCGGTCACTTGTTGCATCCCGCCACCCGGTGTGACGTTGCTGGTCACGAAAATCTGCCCGCTAGATACACCTGCATACAATGATTTGGAGTTTGTGGGCGCCACTGCCAACGCCGTTATCGCTGTCTGGCTTCCCTCGTTCCCAAGACCTGCTTGAATCGTCGTCCAGCTATTTCCCGCATCCACCGACTGGTAAACCGTGGTTGTTCCCAGATACACCACGTTCGGCTGTCCCGGATCCGTCACCAGGGGCGGCACAAAATTTGAATAATCCGACGCATTGATTCCATTCACGGCCGGCGAAAATGTGGACGACCCGCCGTTTTGATACGAAACCAGTACGTTGGGCCCGTTGCACGCGATGTACACCGTGCTCGGAATCATTGTGTCGATCGCCGTCCCGGTGCCGTCCCCACAAATATTCAGATTTGTCCAGGCTGTCGCCTCTGCATAGGTTTGCGTTCCGTTGTCTTGCGTCCCTCCCAGCCCAATCGCGGCCGTCGAAGGGTGTATCGAAATCGCCGGATAAAATTGTGAAAGCGTTAGCGCCGATCCGTTCAGGTTCATCCACGTTACGTTCGTCGCTTCCGCGTCGTCTGTCCTCCAGATGCCCCCATCATTGCCCAGATACGCCCTGACTTTTCCCGTCGGCAATTTCACAAACGCAATCGCGTGCGTGTCCACGTGGGGGATCCCGGCGTTGGGCGGCGCCAGATTCGGAATCACCGAACTCCAGTTCGTTCCACCGCTCTTTGTCCGAACCACCCAGAACGGTGCGCCCCCGTTGGTCGCCGCGCCTCCTCCGAAGAAGACGATCTGTTTGTTGTTCGGATCCACCTTCACCACGTTGTCGTACCAACATTGTGGCTGGCACACGTCCGGCGCTTGGGTATCGCTCCAGGTGGTGCCCCCGTCCGTAGTCACGAACACTCCTAGATTTGGTTGCGAAGCGTTCGTTCCGTCCGCTACTGACGCGTACACCGTATTGCTGTCGCTCGGCGCAATTCCCAGATCAATTCTTCCCATGTTCGATTGCAACGGCAGGCTGGTGCTCAGCAAACGCGCAAAATGGATCGTCGAACACGTCGATCCAATCGACGTCGCCTTGTAGATCCCATTCCCGTTCGGCGCCCCGCTGGAACTTCCAAACGGATTCCCCAGAGCCGCATAAGCCACGCTCGACGACGCAAACCCCACAAACGTCGCCATCTGGTCCGGCAGAATATTGCTCCAAGTCGCCCCGCTGTTGTCCGAGCAATACACTCCTTCCGTCAGTCCTTCCGCAAACTGCGTCTGCGCCGCCACCAGCACCAGATTGGGGTGCGAGGGACTCACCGAAACGTAGCTGATCCGCGTTCCCCCCAGCGTGAAATACCCGAACGGAGTCAAATCGTCATAAGGCCCAATGAACGGGCATGTAGGACTCGCCACTGTGCAGGTTTGCTTCCAGGTTTGCCCGTGGTCGCTCGATATCAGCACTCCAGCCCCATAGTAAATGTCGAAACCAATTGACGCCTGCTCGCCCGTCCCTGCATATACCGTCGCAGGCTGCGAGGGCGCGAACGCAATCGATCCCATCGCTAGCGACGCATTCTGATCGCCCTCTGCCGTCCACGTAACTCCCCCGTCCGTCGTCCGCCAGATTCCACCCTGCGCTCCCCCAATCAGGACGGTATTCCCCGTACTGTCCGTGTGGTCCACGGCGATGGTCGTGATTCGCCCTGTCACCGCACCAAACGCGCTGCCCGATGTTGGCGATGGCCCAATCGAAGTCCATGTTGTCGTCGAAGTTCCGGACTCGGCCATCACCTCGGCATATCTGCCGTCCACACGCTGCTTCAGTTTTCCTTCTGCCACCATCATTCGCTGCAGGTGTTCGAACGCTTTCAGCCGCGCCCCGGCCGGCAGCCGCCCGTTCACGTTGCTGCGCTGCTTGTAAAACCATTCCGCGCGCTTATCAATTTCATCCGGCCCATACAGATCCGCCTCTTTTTCCGATTCGGGCCCCTGCTCCATTCTGCCCGGATTGGGCGCGGCCGTTTTCTTCACCACGTGCGCCGGCGCAGGGCTTTGCTCGGAATTTGCACCTGTCGCAGGAGTTTCCTGGCCGGCCGAGACACACATCGCCCCCCCTCCAAATCCCAAAATGAAAAGAGTAAACGCAAGAGGTAACTTCCGAAGACAAACCCGGTGTGCTCGCATGACCCGTCCGACTGTCCAGAGTCTTTTTCCGCCCAAGCCCGACCCCGAGGTTGGCAGAGCTTAACACTTTCATTTTTCAGTGTCTAGGCGGTGACGTCCCGCGATTGTTATATCCTTCCCGTTTTGGCACCGCAAAAGCGGCCGAGTAACCTAAGAACCGTCCCTTGACACCTCGCTCCCAATTCCTCAATCATTCCCTTCATGTCCGATACTCTCAGCCAACGCCTCGCCGGCATCGTTCTCCCCGACGCCTTCGGCAAATCCATCCGCCTCGGCTCCCTCTGGGAAAATAATCCCGCCGTCCTCGTCTTCCTTCGCCACTACGGCTGAATCTTCTGTCGCGAGCACGTCGCGCAGTTGCGCGAGCACCAGCAAGCCTTCCGCGAAAAACACGCCTCTCTGGCCGCCATCAGCCTCGGCGATTCCCACTACGCCCGCATCTTCCAGGAGGAAACCAAAATTGCCTTCCCCCTGCTGATCGATGAGCATCGCCAGACCTACGAACTCGCCAGCCTCCGAAAAGCCAACCTCCTCCATCTCTTCCGCGGCGACAATTTCAAAAGCCGCAAACGCGCCCGCGCCGCAGGCCACGAGCAACACCCGCTGGGGCGCGATCCGTTCCAGCTAGGCGGCACATTCATTTTCGGCCCCGGTAATGTTGACCGCTTCGCCCACCTGAGCCAGACTTTCGGTGACAACGCCTCCCCCGCCACCCTCCTAGCGAATCTCCCAACCTAGCGGCCACCTTCTGGTGGCCTGGTCTGTGCGGCCCCGTCCCTGTAGCTAACCCCTTTGGGGTGATGATTCCCCCCGCCCCGGCGCGATCGGGCAATCCTAGCAAATCCCGCGACTCCTTATTCTCTCTGCAACAAATTGCAAACACACAGCTTATCCAATATCTATCAACCTTCCACGCAACTCTTTCCTCCCGCCGGGGTTTAACCAACTGTAAGACGCTTCCCCAGGGAAATTCTCCGGGAAGCGCGCCGGGCCCTTCGTTTTACTCCGCGAAGCCGGTCCGGGATCGAGGGGACATTATGCGCTATCTGAAATATGTTGCTCTGCTGGGAGTTTTGCTTTTTGCCGCGGGCAGTGCTCACGCCCAATTTAGGGTGGGCATTGGGGTAGGTCCCGTTTACGGCTCTGTCGGGCCAGCACCTGCCTGCGCTTATGGTTATTACAGCTTCTATCCTTACGCCTGCGCTCCGTACGGCTACTATGGGCCTGACTACTTTGTCGGGGGCGCCTTCATCGGCGCCGGCCCCTGGTTCCATGGCGGCTATTATGGCCGCGGATTCTACGGTCGCGGCGGGTACTACGGTCACGGCTACGATGGGCATGGCGGCTACTACGGACATGGGGGCAACTATGGGCGCGGTGGCTACGCATACCGGGGTGGCGAATCCCACGGCTTCGCGGGTGGTGGAAACCACAGCGGCTACGCGGGCGGCGGCAATCATGGCGGTGGCGGTTTCCATGGCGGGGGCGGCCACGGCGGCGGTGGGCATCGCTAACTGGATCCTGAATGCCCCGGGAATCTCCCCGGCCAATGTTCAGAAAAAATCCTCATCCAACAACAGGGCGGCTCTCAACCGGGCCGCCCTTTCATTTTCGCAAACACTCCAGCCAGCCCGTCAATCCAGAAAACCGGGTCATTCTGAGGGCATTCGACAAGCATGCCCAAAGAACCTCAACTTCAACTTTCTCTCACGAATTACGATTGGACGCACTTTACTAGGACTTCCGTTACGACGGCATCCACACTCTAATCCCCTCAACAAAAATCCTTCCACCCTTCTTTGCGCCCGGCGTTTAGCCCGACTCGGTCCGGGCGTTATCTTTAAATTCTTCCCCCAATTGAGAGTTTTCAATACCATTCTCTAGTGGCCGCCGCCAAACACTCCAATTTCCTAAGGTGCCCCCGATGATCGAAAATCGCTCCGTTCCCCCAAACACCATCCTCCCCCACGTCGTCTATCCAGTCGTCGTCCAAGCCGTCGCCTGGCTCACCAAAACTTTCGGCTTCACCGAGCATTACCACTACGGCGACCCCGCCAACGGCGCCCAACTCCACCTGGGCAATGCCTGGATCATGGTCATCCAAGCCAGAGCAGGCCGCGGCACTCCCGCCCAACTAGGCTCATGCACCCAAAGCCTCACTGTCTTCATCGAAGACGTTGAAAAACATTTTCAGCTCACAAAATCCGGCAACGCAAAAATTGTCGAGGATCTCCACCAAACTGAATACGGCGAACTCCAGTACGGCGCTGAAGATTTCGCCGGCCACCATTGGCTCTTCTCTCGCCACGCCCGCGACGTCAACCCCACCGAGTGGGGCGCCACAATTTCACGACCCGCCTACCGCGTCGCGCTTCTTCCCCGCCCGCGCTTCTGCTATTTTGAAATTCCCGCGCAAGATGTCCAACAGTCCGCCGCTTTCTACGCCAAGGTTTTCAGATGGAATATCCGCCTGGAAGGCTCGCCCCAGCCAAGTTTCGACGACGCCACCGGCAACATCAGCGGCACCTGGGTCACCGACCGGCAAGTCTCTCGCGACGCCGGCCTCCTGCCCTCCATCTGGGTAGACAACATTGATGTCAGCCTGGCGATGATAGCGGCCCACGGCGGCGCGATCCTCGAACCGGTGCAACCGGTTTCTCCAGACGGCTCCGCCTGGATCGCCACCTTCCGCGACCCCGCCGGCAACGTCCTCCGCCTCTACACCGAAGGCCCCCGCTGAAATGGAATGGCCGATCTTCAGATCGGCCACTCTTGCTTTTCTCTCTGCCCTCGCATCCGCTCGAAAAGCGCACGCCGGCAATCATGCCTCCCCCACAAGGCAATCTTCCGATTCCCGGTCACGCTCGAACCGCCGCCTAATCCGCCGCCGCAGCTTTCGCCATCCCCGAATAATGAATAGTGATCAGGAACCCGTTCGTCCCGTCGTATGCGAACTTGTGCCCGTCGCCTTCAAACGCCTCATGCTTTGTCTTCCACATTCGGAAACCATCGTTCGATTGCGCTCCCCAGTACTTCAAATTCTCCATCACCACTTCGCGCCCGGCCTTATTTCCCTCCACCCGTTCCAGCACCACCTCACCCTTGCCGTTATCCATTTTCGCGTGCGCCACTCCGGTCTTCGTATCCACATCCCAGGTAAACGCGACGGTATCCATTCCCTTCTTCTGCCACGGAATCGGATACAACTGCCCAAGTATGTCCGCCAACGCGGCCTTTTGTTCCTGGCTCACGCTCGGATCGAAGTTCGCCACCATCCAGGAGTCCTTCCCGGTGCTCCAGTCGCTCCCCAGGTCGCTCGCGATCCACACCTTCGCCCCATCCAGCTTGGTCTCTTTGTAATGGCCCTTGTCCACTTTCAGCACCAGGCTCGCGCGGCAAAAATGCGCGTCCATATGATGCTCGTCCATGTGATTTGTGGAACGCGTGTTGAAGTAGCACGGACAGAACATGTCGCAACTGCACGCTTCGATATAACTGGCGGTCATTTCGAAATCAGGCTTCGACGATTTGTCCTGCGCATACGAGGCAAAATAAATTAGGCCCGCCGCAACCACAAGGCATACCAGCAAAAGCACTCGAGGCAATCGACGCATGATTCCTCCAATCAATTGGTCAATTTGTCAGAAAGGGGCCCGACTGGGAATGACGAAACTCTACTCCCGCGCTCTGGCCGATTCAACTGGTATTCTGCTGGAACAACACTGATTGGCTTTTCGAGTCCATCGTCGGCGCGCTGCTTGTTTCAGCCTGATTCGTTTCCTATCACGCATCTTTATCCGCACTGCCAGATATCCGGCCAGCAGGGCGAGCGCGAGGAACCCGAGCGTGGATGCCTCGGCTACGCCGATCAAGGCCTGGATCGAGTCCCCACTTCCCGTGATCAGTCCGCCGCTCGGCAGCGAGATCGCGTCAAGATTGAAGTTCACCACGCACGGATAGCTCAAGCTGGGGGCGAACGGATTCAAATCCACCGATTACGGTCGCGGGAGGTCCAGCAGCAGCACATCCGAACGCTCCTGCACCCGCTCCAGGACAACTTCACGCCCGTCTGGCGAGATGTCGAAATCGCGAATGTCGAAGTCGGCGGCGATGTTGGTCAACTGCCGCTTGCTGCCAGTTTCCAGGTCCATGAGCCAGAGATTCTTATGTTGAATATCTCCTTGCAGAAACATCAGTGCGCGTCCCCCAGGCAGGAATGTCAAGTGTCGAGCACCCCGGGTCAGAGTCAGCGCCGGCAGCGGTTGCTCTGCAGCCTCAGTCGTGACGGCCTTCACCGAAAACGTGGTCCCGATATCGGGACCCGAATAGACAACGAAGCGGCCGTTGGGCGCCCACGAGGGATCGACCGAGTACGCTTGGACAAAAGGCGCGGGCGCGCGACCGTCGACTGGTATCCGGAACAGGTGTGGCACGCCGTGATCGTCCGCTGCCGAGGTGATGGATTGGCCGTCGGGCGCCCACGCTGGATCACCCTGCAGGTCCAGTGAATCGGTCACAATTCTTGCGTTCGTGCCGTCGGCCCGCATCACGTACAACAGCTTCTGCTCGTGTTGCCGGACCGAGAATGCGATGAATCCGCCATCGGGAGAGATTGCCGGCCCGCCAAAGATTCGCGCTCCCAGACCGCTCCACAACTCCGTTCCAGTTCTGTTCGCGAGTTTCCAGATACTCTCGCTCGTGCTCGTCGCGGAAACATATAAAAGATAATCTGGACCAAGTCGTGGGGAAAACCCAGTGCCGGTCGTCAGCGAAATTCGAGCCGCCCCAGATGCCTCGGCGGGTGAATCAGCCAGCCGCAAGCGCCAAAGCGTCCTTTTCGGACTTGCGAGCGTGACAACCAGACGGCGACCGTCAGCACTGGCCGCCAGCGACGTGTACCGGTCCGGTCCAGAGCTCAGCTTGTGCGGAATGCGGCGTTCCACATCCAGGCTGTAGAGCCACGGCCCTGAACCATCGGGATCGCTGGCGAGGTACATCAACGTACGCCGATCCAACAGGACCGGATGAGTTACGCGCCCGGAGTGCGATGTAATCCGTTCAGGGGTTCCGCCGGTCGGCGAGATTCGCCAAATGTCCAATTTGTCGGGGAGGGAACCCTCGACGAAATAGACGAATGCGCTATCGGTCGCCCACAACGGGAAGTGACAGTGGAGCCCGGCAGGCGCAGTGAATATGGGCTGACCCTCCGATCGCCTGCTGCCGTCGGAGACAAACAGCGGATCTCCAGGTCCGGGTGTGTGGTACACCAATCGCGAACCGTCGTGCGACCAGTCGAGTTCAGCCGCGCCTTCAAGGTATGTCCTCGGCTGGCCCCCCAGCGTTGGCACCGCCCAAATACTGATGCCGCCGCCGCTCGAGCCGTCCTGCTTGCGAACCCAAAACGTAACCAGAGAACCATCGGGCGAGAATCCCATCGTGCGGACTAACGGATTGATAAGTTCCGCCGCGCTGCCGCGGGTCAAGTTATGAAATTCTCCCGACCCCACTTGCGTAACCCAGACGTCCATCTCTCCGTCGCGGTCGGAAAGAAACGCCACGAAATGTCCGTCGCGCGACACTGCAGCGGCCTGCGCCACTGCATCAAAATCCGTGACTTGCTGAAAACGCGCGGCGGCGATGGGGCTCCGCCAGAAGTATTCGGTCCTTTGCAGCCAGACAATCAGGCCAATTGCCAGCGCGGCAAACCCTCCCGCCATCGGCAACACAAACGTCCACCTGATTATCGAGGTCGAAATTCCCGAGCGCGGCGGCACTACCGCGGGACTGGGCGAGGGGGCATGGTTGCCGTTCTCTATTGCGGGTGAAAGATTCCGACCGCGTGCCCATGCGTCCAACTCCGCGCGAGACGCATACACTGACCCCAGCTTGTCGTGCACGTGCCGGTAAACCGGCATCCCCTCACGCTTCTCCCACCGTTGCACCGTCGTCACGTCGCGGTTCAGGTAGGCCGCGATCTCCTTCCACGAGTCCAGCCGGTCCTCGGGCGGCCTTACAGATGCCGCTGTGTCGGGGAAAGTGTCGCCCATCAACCTCTCCTCTTTAATTAGCCCGGATTGTAACTCCAATGGCTAGATAACGGCATAGTACAGCATTCGACGGAAACCGCAGCTAACCGCTGTAATTCCGCTCCTTACCGTTTGACCGCACCCGCCTCGCTGCCCGATTGTGGCGGCACCACCCCCGGGGTGCATGAATATTCGGAAAGGACCTCTATCATGAGATTCAGCAAATTATTGAAGCCCGCAGCCGCCGCCACAGCCTTCGCCGCCATCCTCCTCGCAGCCCTGTTGAACACTTCCCCACGCGTCAAAGCTACCGACGATGACGATGACAACAGCAACGACTCCCGGATTCAACGGGGACTCGATATCGCACCTGTCCATCTCAACCTCGAAGGCAAGAACCGCGCTCTCGTCGGACTTGGCAGCTATATCGTCAACGCAACCGTCCCCTGCAATGAGTGCCATGGCGCCGGCCCTGCGATCAATCAATTCTTGCCAGGGGATAATCCGTACTTTGGCCAGACGGCGGTAATCAATCCGGCGGCGTACTTGGGTGGCGGCAGAGATTTTGGTGCACCGGTGCCAGGTTCGGCGCACATCATCTCCCGCAACCTGACACCCGATAAAACCGGCCTGCCCGAAGGAGGCCGCACGTTTGGGGAGTTTGTTCAGATCATGAGGACGGGCGTGGACTTGGATCACCTCCATCCAACCTGTGCAATAGGCCCGTCCGGTCCTATTGTTAACACGGGCTGCATTCCCGCTCCATTCAATGGAGACCTTCTTCAGACAATGCCTTGGCCTGGCCTTAGAAACCTAACGAACCATGACCTGCGCGCCATCTACGAATATCTCAGCGCGGTCCCCTGCGTCGCAGGTCCGCCGACGCCTAGCCCGCTGCATAACGATTGCCAATGAAGCTGACATCGAGAATTGCCAGTTTTAACGAGGACGTACAGATCGGCGGACGGGTCGCTGCCCGCTCATCCGCCGCGAGCGGAAATTTCTGTTCTTGAGAAGAGCGAGAAAAACTCATGAAATGGATCCTAGCTATCGCCTTACTCTGCTGCTCGCCCCCTGCCCGTTGTGTCACCAACAGCACTCTCGACAACACTCCGCCCCAACGGCGGCCCTTCCCAGCTCGTCGCGATCACCATCGGCGGCGATCCTTGGGGTATCGAACAAAACGTCGCCTATCGTCTCGACACGCCTCAGGCCCGCGCCTTCCTCTCCCAGTTCGTGCCTCTCCCCTGAGCAGAATCAGCGCCGTTTGGCTCCCATCGAGAGAGATGGATGTCCCGCCCTGTCTCCTTTAGTAAGAGCACGAGATAGTTCGGAAGCATGGACTTCAATTCAGGGTTCCTGTAACCTCGCCCGCATGAACACGCCCAAGACTCTCAAACGTAGTTTCGCGCCCAAAACCAAGCCCAAGGCGGCTCCGAAAACGATCGACGCCTACCTCGCCGCCGTCCACGAACCCGCGCGCGCCACCTTGCAAAAAGTTCGCGCCGCCATCCGCTCCGCCCTGCCTCCAACGGCCACCGAAACGATCAGCTACAAAATGCCCGCCTTCCGGCATGGCGAAATCATCATCTGGTTCGCCGCCTTCACCGGCCACTGCAGTGTTTTCCCGACCGCTCGCATCATCGATCAGTTCAAGACTGACCTGAAGCCCTTCACCATTTCCAAAGGCACCATCCAGTTCCCCACGGATAAGCCCTTGCCCGCCGCCCTCATCAAGAAAATGGTCAAGGCTCGCCTTGCCCAAGTCGCTGGCAAAAAGCGCCGCTGAATCCCTTCACTCTGCACTCGCCAACTGTGATAAATAAATTGATTATGGCTGTCGATTTCGACGTCTTCCGTTCGTTCTATAGCTAGAGCCTCGGTCCGCCGGTCGCAGTTCGCCCGCCACCCGGCTCCCAGCTCTAAACACAGGAGACCCACAATGCGCTTCATGATGTTGGTCAAATCCACGGAAAATTCCGGCCCTCCACCAAAAGAGTTGATGGACGCCATTTCCAAGCTCGGCGAGGAGGCCAGCAAGGATGGCTCCATGATCGAAAGCGGCGGCTTGGCTCCGTCCGCGATGAGCACTCGCGTCCGCCTCGCTCAGGGCAAAATCACCGCCCTCGACGGGCCCTTCGCCGAAACCAAGGAATTCGTCGGCGGCTATGCTGTTTTTGAATTTAGGTCGAAACAAGAGGCCGTCGAGAGCACCCTGCGTTTCATGGAGCTTCATCGCAAATATTGGCCAGGCTGGGAAGGCGAAACCGAAATCCGCCAGATCTTCACTCAGCAGGACTACACCTGCGAAACGGGCCGCCTGGCCCTCAAGCCGGATTCCGCTCGCGGCGCCTAAGTCCCATCCCGGCCGCCTTATTATTAGGCGGCGTGTTTCTGGCTATGCGTTGAGGATCGCTGTCCTTGCTTCTCCGTGCGAAACCGCCAATGGCGCTCGTAACATTCGTCGCAACGATACGGACTGATGAACAAAGCGTAGTGGAGAAAGGACTCCACAAAGTCTTTTCTCCTCGACCGGTGAATGGATTCGCTGCCACAGTCCGGGCAATGTCCGGGACGAGTTCCTTCGAATATGAGTTTCATGTTGCACCCTTCAAGGCAGAACTGCTTCGTTTCTACCGCCGTTGCCAAGGGCTTGGGCATCAACAATCCGGCGGTCAACCCTATGTGGGAAGCTATATCCTACTCGCCAGACCGGGCCGAATTCAAGAGAAACACCCTTTGCCTCAGGGTGATCCCCTTAGCGCCGGCAATCGTGCCATTCGGGTTCTCACACCCTGAGCATTTGGGGCTCAGGGTTGGGGTGTTCGGATAGGTTGAATCGAGGTCTACTAGTTGCTTTCGAGGCTACTCGCTGTCCCACATAGCGTCTGTCCTAAATTGGACAGTCCGCAGTGCCGCCACATCACTCCCACGCAGGCTTGCCTTTAGCTCACCCATGGATGCGCTGTGTCTCAAAGGGAACACTTTTTAGCGCAGCGCCATGAGATGGTCAACTGTGAGGATCGGCACATCGAGTGTTGCGGTCCCCAAACGCACCATGTCGGAGGCGCTGGAACAATTGTCGCGCGCGAACCCGTGGTTGGACTCGCGTGCTGGCCGATTACCCAGCCGGTCAAGTTTCGAAAGGAGGCTCTCATGTTTCTGCTTTTGTTGATCGTTGTTCTGGTGCTTTTGTTCGGAGGTGGTGGCGGGTATTACGGATACCGACGATGGGGCACGGGCGGGGGCGTAGGGATTGTCGGGCTGGTCGTCATCATTCTGTTATTTCTGTATCTGTTCGGCGGAATACGCTTGTAGCTGGTCCGGCTTTCCTAGGGACGCAACCCGCCATCGGGCAAACAATTTGCCTCGAACTCGCTCTGCAAAAGAAAGTTGAGGCCAAGCTGTGCTGACATTCATTCTTCCGGTATTTCTCCTCATTGCCCTTGTAGCTGTTCTGCCGATTTGGCGGCACAGCAAGAAGTGGAGTTTTTATCCCCTCGGCGGCGTCGGTCTGCTCATCCTGATTGTCCTGTTTTTATTCTGGACCGGCCATTTCTAGCAGAGCAGCTTTAGCCTCTTGAGAACAGGAGTCACCGTGATTCTCGCTTGCGCGAAGAACGGAATCCCGGCTAAATCGCCGGATGGACCAATCACCCATGAAGAACCTTCGTACTCATGATTTGTTTTGTCGAACCGCCCTCACAGCCAGGAAACTCATTTTCTTGTCCCTGCCGGCCGCCGGCGGCCTCATCCTGGTTACGGCGTTGCACGCGCTCTCCGGAAACCCGGCGGGCGAATCCCGAGCGCCACAACAGTTCGCCGCCGCCCACTCGGCAGCGACCATCTCCGTCACCCATCTGAATCCCGGCCAGCCCTCCGCGCCAACCGCCGGCGAACTGGTGGCTGCTGTCGTCGTGAACGAACTGGCGGACCGCGAGCAACTCCGCAAGTGGATCTGGATGATCGAGAAACGTGTGGGAAAGGAAACACTTACCGAAGAGCAAGTCGAGACCCGCGACGGCCCGCTTTACCGTTTGCTCGCGATTGATGGCGCGGCCCTTAATCTCAGCCAGCGCCAGCAGGACGATGCCCGCCTCGGCCGCCTTCTGAATGATCCTGGTCTATTGCTGAAGTTGAAACAAGCCCAGGACGATGACGAGCTCAAGCTGCAGAATCTCTTGACCCTGATGCCGCACGCTTTCCTTTACGACTTCGATGGCGTCGAAGAAAATCTCCTCCGCATCAATTTTCGTCCTAACCCCGGCTACACTCCGCCGTCCTACGAAGCGCGGGTCATCCACAGCCTCGCCGGAACGCTTCTGATTGATCCCGATCGCAAACGCATGAGTAAAGTCGTTGGCCACCTGATGAATCGCGTCGAGTTCGGCTACGGCTTGCTGGGCCGGATTGACAGCGGCACTGTTGAATTCGGACGAGTCGAGGTAGGCCCTCAACAGTGGAAGACCGCCTTCATCAACATTCACTTCTCGGGCCGTATCGCCATATTCAAGACCGTCAGCAAAGACCAATACGAGCGCCGCTCCGATTTCCGCCTTGTCGCCAGCAACCTAAGCCTCGCGGAGGCCAAAAATCTTCTCGCCTCTCGTATCCTTCCTCCTCCGCAAACCCCCAAGACCGGTCGATGATTTAATTCCCCACTTACCCATAGCTCAAGCAAGCGCAGCCCTGAAAGCGCTTATTCTCGATCCATATCAACTTGCGGAGCATGGCCAGTTCAGGACCTCTCGTGACGCGTGAATCGTCTGCTGTCTCCTGCATTGGTTGCGCTTCCTGGCCGGGTTGCCTTAGGTTTACGTCGTACAGACCAGGAAAAAAAACGATACTCGCATTCGGGCAGATCGATTCAGTTGGTACGAACTGAATAATTCCTATCTTTCTCGACCTTTGGGTCGCCTCAATCTAGCGGCGGGAGCAGCAAATCGACGTCGCGGCACTCTTCAAGGAATCCAGGAATGACAACTCCCCCGGTAGGCTCAGACTTTGCTTCGGTCCCATCCCTACTCTCTGTTTCGTTACAAGCTCACTGTCGGGAGTGCCTTCCCCCATCGAGTAAGACCCCTAAAAGCCCATCGGATAAATCCCTCTATTGCGGGACGGCCCGATAGCCCGTTTATGAGGCTGTCGGGCCGGATTGTGCGCTCCTCGCGTCTCAATCAGAACCGGAAGATAACGCCTGTCGAAAGCCGGCCATTGTTCTGCGTCTCGCCGAAGAACCTCGTCAACAGGTAATCCCCCTGAATAATCCGCCAGCTGATTCCCTGCTTGACTTCGTAATCCATGCCTCCGCCAATCGCCATCGAAAACGCCGTATCTCCAACTCCTCCGGCGCTGAAATGCGCTCCGCCCAACAGCACGTGCGCAAACGGCGATACCTTCGATGGCAACGACACCTGCGGCCCGAACAGGAACGAATGCACTGACTCCCCAACTCCGAATTGCGATCCATAGTGCCCGTCGAAGTCCGCCACCCCGCCGATCCAATCCCTGAATTTGTACTGCGCCGAAGCCTCCCATCCGTTCAAATTCACATCGGGCGAAGGCCGAAATCTCATGTACGAGTACCCGCCGAAAACCTCCACTTTGTCGTCCTGCGCCGCCGCGGGCAGCAGCGCCACGAAGAAAACTCCAAGCAGCAACCCTATTATTCGCAACCCTGTTGTTCTCATCATGAGAATCTCCTCCTCCTTGTTATTTGTCTCGTTGCCTTGGGATACTCCCGGGTTTGCCAGGGTTTCCCAGACCTTCGTATTGCGGGCAAGCCGCTGGGATGTGCCGCGCCGCTGCATTGGGCTGGTGGTGGGTTGGTCCGGATCTACCCTCTTCCGGCCAAAAATATTCTAACGCATTTCTCGCGACACTGTCTGCCCGAGGCTGTAACGTAACGGCCCCGGCCCGGTCGGGGTGCCGCCCTCTGGTCTTTGTGACTATAATTCCTAAATCACCACTTTGGCATTTGCATGCATCACTATTTCCTGCAATCTCCACGCCTCGGATTTCGTCATTGGTCAATCGCCGATCTGCCCCTCGCCATGGCTCTCTGGGGAGACCCCGAAGTCACCCGCTTCATCGGCGGCCCTTTCTCACCTGAAAAAATTAAAGAAAGGTTGGAAGCAGAAATTGAACTGTCCTCGGAATATGGCATCCAATATTGGCCGTTTTTCTTGCTCGAGAAATCCCGGCACGCTGGCTGCGCCGGTCTCCGGCCCTATCGCCCGGCGGCCCGCATCTTCGAACTGGGAGTGCATTTGCGCCCTTACTATTGGGGGCGCGGCCTAGCGGAAGAAGCAGCCCGTGCCGTCGTGAAATTTGCCTTCGAAAACGCCGGTGCCAAGGCCCTCTTCGCCGGTCATCACCCGGCAAACCCCGCCTCGCAGAGCCTCATTCTTAAACTCGGTTTCCGCCCCACGCACGAAGAGTTCTATCCGCCTACCGGCCTGCTTCACCCGTCTTATCTGCTCGATCCCTCGTTACTCTCCTAGCCTGAATTATTCATGATTTTGCTAGCAAAAAAAGAAAAGGTGCTCTAAAAGATTGATGAACACTGGGTTTTAGCAGAACCCGGCATTCTCTTTCGGAGCACCCAGAGATGACACCTTGT
>JABCZN010000002.1 GCA_013289665.1 Acidobacteriota bacterium
GATCGACTTGCGGCGTGCAAGAGGAAAAACCTATGAGGCTGGTGCAAAGTTGGATTGGCACAGTCATCCGGGCGGTCAGGTTCTGCTGATCACCGAAGGTGCTGGCTACTATCAGGAACGACGGAAGCCCGTTCCAACGCCCAGAAGGCGCCGGGAAGGAAAAGCCGCCCGACGGCTGGGCCACCCGCCTGGAGAGCATCTCCCCGGCGGAGGACCCGAGATGGCGATTGGACCCATTTCCTCAACCGATGGACCTGGCGTTCCAACGATAATGAAGATAATCGTAAAGCCGTAAGGACTATCAATGAACCCGTCACGAACAACACCGCCCTTCGTCAAACGCGCTCATAGTGATCACATAGTAGTTCACGTTCAGGGGGATGCTTTGTCCGCCCAGCTTGAGGGGTTGGGTTTTACAAGAGTGTCCACAGCGGACCGAGAACTCCAGATTGGAACTACATCGAAGGAAGCCTCAGTGGTCACTGCAAAACCGGCCATGGAAGGTCAGGTCAAACCCGGCCAATAGAATCTGCCCAAGACATAGGTTGTTGTATCCTGTCGTGCCAGCTTGACGCAAGTGGTAGAGCGCGGGGAGGTCAATTTCTGCGTGAGGGCCGTCGCCCACTCGCGATTTGCGACGAAGTTCCATTGACGGTTCCCTTCTGTCGTTTAATCACAGTCGGAAGACGAAGAAACCCGTCAGTTGCTTGCAATGATGAGCCCCACTGCGATTACGATACCGGATTGCCAGGATCTGATATCTCATGCCCAAGGGAAAATCAAAACCCGACGAAGTGCCGGGGCTGAAACGAGGCATGCCAATGGGAGTTCTTTGGACAGTTTGGCCGTTGGACGATCAAATGAAGTCTTGGCTCGACTCGACTGGAATCAAGTACCCAAAGGAACCTTCTCGCTTTCCTACTGGCCGTGAAATAAAAGACGTAGTTCGGGGCCTCGTAGGCTTCAATGTTGAAATTAACGACAACGGCGTTGACTCTTATTGGCAAGCATCAATCGTCTCAAAGCAAGGTGGGACCGGTGAATGGACGCTACTCAACATTACTGAATACTCTGGCGACGACGCCGAGCAGAAGCTTTGGTTCGAAAAGGGTTGGGAAAGCCTAATTACTTCGATTCTTCGTGAGTTATCGAAACACTCAGGACCGTTGGTCCTTATCCCCGATGTTGGCGGCGATCCAATAATAATTTCGAACGAAACATGAATCTCTGCTAACCCCGTATGGTCAAAATCGTCATCCGGGATGTTTCCCCCAGAACATCTCCAGGAAGCCGGAATGAATTCGCGACGACTATTCCCTGGCCTCGGCGACGTGCCGCTTCGAACATCGCTTCCGCATTGATCCTCAGACTAAATGCGCTCTGCGGCCTCAGATCATAGGAATCCGTACCGATCGTCGTACCGTTGCAGCGGCTCCATCGGCAACCATTCGGATGGGATGTATGGCGAATCGACCCGAACCTCGTATCCGTGGAACCAGGCAATCTTGGTGTAAATCACTGCCGCGGTGGAAATCAAATCCGCCCCGTAGCCGCTGTCATCGTTGTTGCGCGCCTTGACCATCTTGGGCGTTACGAGTTTGTGCAACGCTTCGGTCATCGTTCCGACATCGCGATGGGCCAGCGCCAGATAGAATTCGTGATCCGGCAGATACTTTTGCTCCGAGGCCGCACGCGGAGGGGTGCGCATGACCCTCTCGCAACGCTCGATGAGACGGTGCCACTCGCCACGCAATGCGACAACCGCCTGGTACGCCCAAAAATCATATGTGGTCAGTTTCTCCACACGATCCAGGCAATAGACTTGGTCGTAATGGGCAAACCATTCGATCAGCGAGCGGTCATTCGACACCAGCGGCTTGATGAGCTTCAGCATGTTCGAGCCGGATCCCTGTTTGTCCTCCTCCATCTGGTACCACTTGCGATCCAGTTTGGCGGCCGTATGGAACCATTGCCGCATCGACGTCAGATCTCGCTCCTCGAACCAGGCATAGAACCCACTGGCTTCCGCATGACGCGACAATGACATCAAGCACGCTCTCGGGTTACCGAGGCCGTTCTCGATATTGCGGAGGAGCTGATCGAGCTTGAATCCCACATCCAGATGCGATTTGATGTGGGCAATTCGCTTGACTCGCTCCGGACTCAGTTCCCCATTCATAGAACCACCTCGTACCAACGCAACATCGTGGACAGGGTATGTGCGCTTGAGGGGACCGTCAACTTGGTACTTAGTCGCATAGCCGGGATGAATAATGACGGTTCCAATTTTCCATCATGTTAGTTGGTGCCAGTCTGGATCAAGGACTGGCCGGAAACCGCGAGATCGTATCCGGTCCCGGCACGAACAAGGATATCGGCGCCCTTAATGAGCCATCCTAATGTCGGTTGTGCTTCGGCCGTCGATTGGAGCTGGTCGGATGTTGGGCCACCTTTGATTTGCTGGATTTCACCAGTAACCGGAATTTGCTGGCCGTCCACTGCGGTGGCCGTATCGAAAGTGAACTCAAGGGTTGCGTGCCGGCCATATCCCCCTGCATTCTTAAAATCCGTCAGATGGCCCACGGCAAGGGCTCCACGCCGAAAAACAGTGGCGCCGTCCACCACAGCATCTTCGGCCACCTCAAACTGAATAGGCCGCCCGACATTGCCCTTCTCATAATCCTTAGAGTACATCGGGGCGAAAAGCAGTACTTTCACAGGTGTTCCTGCCGGTAATGTAATGGCTCGCGCAGAACTACTTTTCTCCGGGGCGTCTCCCCGCGGATTTTTTGACGGGTCGTTCGTGCCCAATAGCTTTACAAGGCATTCTGTTTCCGCAGCGAGGGGCCCGGCGTTGGAACCTTTATGGCCCATAAAGCCCGTCCTAAATTCGATTGAAAGCTGCGACCCTATGCGTCCCCGCCTGGTTGGCTTCCTTCATGTCGACAAAGACGGGGCCGGAGATGATACCTGCGTCGAGTCCGCGGCCTCCGGCATCAACGCTCGTCTGCCGGAGGCTGTGTACTCGCCTTATGTCCTGCATGGCTTCGATGTGAAGCCCCTGATCTTTGCGAACTATATAGCCAAGCGCCGGCAGTACTTTCAAGAGGTCTTGCTTCACAACTTCAGGAGAAGCGGAAAGAAATCGCTCGTCGGTTTTCGGACCGTCCGATGATTGAAGAACTGTAACGCCGCAAGGCGGAGTCTGTGCACGAAGAGATAGCGGGGATACGATTGCGAGAAACAATACGATTACTATGGACACGATTGCGGTGCGCAACTCTTGCGACCCTCCTTTGGTCAATAAGTCTCAATTGGGCCAACGCGTCCTGGCCGCGCCATTCTATCTACAGCCCTATCTTATGATCAATACCAGGTAATACGGGCTACACTTTCCTCGGAGTATCTCGATTAATTCCGCCCACGCTTGCTGCGCGCATAGATGAAATGCCTCACCTTGATAGGCTTCGATTCAAAACGACCCACGTTTTCCTCAAGGTCGCGGTCTCCTCTCGTCAATCGCTCGTGCTGTCGCAAGTGCTCCGCCCAAGATTCGACGATGAACGTTTCGACGTAGTACGCGGGATGCTCAGTATCGCGATAGACGCCCCACCTTGATGCTCCGTCCCGCCGCCGCACTCGTGCAAATTTGTGGAGAGCCTCCAGGAACTCGTCCGCCTTCCTCTGCTCAACCTCATATTCCACTGTAACCAGTACAGGTCCTTGACTTGGGTCTACTTCTCCGACCAGCATCGGTTTGCCCCAGTGATCCCAAGCCCCCAGATCCACAGGCGTATCCGGCAAGCGCGAAATCAAAACCAATATTGGACAAACGGCGGTGCCAATAGCCGCGCTAATCAAAGAAAAATGTGTACCCTGCCGGCCCGCGACATATCCCCAGAAAGCGCTGCCGGCTGTCCACGTTCCCATGTAGACGAGCATGAACACAGCCATTGCACGCGCGCGCACCCAGTCTGGCGCCAAGTTCTGCATAACCGTGGTCATCAAAGACATGATTGCGGTCCATGCAATTCCTCCGAACAAGATGGCAACGGACAGGAGTACTACGGATTTGAATGCGGCGACGCCCCAAAGCGACGCTGCAAAGACAGTGGTTCCCAGTGTGAGCAGCGCATCAGACGAGAACAAGGAACGTGTTCGTTGTAGCGCCATGGCTCCTAGCACAGCGCCAGCGCCAAAGACTGCTAGGAGCAACCCATAAAGTGTCGCGCTTCGTCGCAATTCGTGAGCGACGGTGGGCAGAAGCGCCCAAAACGCGCTTGCAAAAAACATAACGCATCCGATTCGTCCAAGAACCGTCAGAATGTCAGGCGCGTTTCTTGTGTACCGAACCGCCGCGCGGATCGCACCCGACACGGTCTCTCGCAGCGGGCCTGGCTGATTTGGCGGTCGTTTCCACCGTGCAATCACCCACAGCACGCCGAGATACGATGCGGCATTCAGCCAAAACACTGTGCCAATTCCTGCTGCCACAATCAGAAATCCCCCGAGCGCAGGACCGAGCGCGCGGGCCAAATTAAATTCAATCCCGTTTAGAGCAATAGCCGGCATCAAGCCTTGTTGTGGGACCAGTTCTGGAAGGACCGCTCGCCAAGTCGGCGCTTCGAGCGCATCTCCGATCGACAAAGCAAGCGTTAAGAGGAGCAGCGCCCAAGGCGTAATTAAATGCAGCGCCGTCAGAATAGCGAGTGCTACCGCTACAGAAAACATCCATACTTCCGTCGTCAGTATCAGTTTCCGCCGATCAAAGATGTCCCCCAAAGCTCCTGCAGGCAGCGCGAGAAGAAAAAACGGAAATGCCGAGGCAGTTTGTGTCAGCGCCACAAGCAGCGGCCCGGCCCCTTGCGAAACCATCAGCCATGCGGCACCAACACCTTGCATAAACGTGCCCATATCTGAGACCAGGTCCGCAATCAGCAGATTCCGGAACATAGGCAGGTGTAGCGGCCGCCATGTGCCCCATTCGGTTCCAACCTCGCTCGCGTGCGCTTGGGACAGACGTGTGGCGTCTGCAGGCATTTCATCACGCTGTTCTTGGTCGGGCATGGCCGCACTGATTTATAGCATTAAGGGGGACAAGAGTGCTTGTAGCCTGATAATTTTGCGCAATGAGGTCTGCGCAGCAGGGTCGGTTTTTGGTCCATTCATTGTCCGATTTCTTGTTACGGACGGTTCCAACTCCCGATAAGTCGGCTGTAGAAAGTGATCTCCGCGCTCGACACCGACTCCCGGGCGACGCAGATTGCTTGGCGCGCCCTAAGTAGGTTTCTGCCGCTTTGAGGCAGAGTCCATATCTTGGTCCATTCATGGTCCAATAATTGTTACTTGGGGTTCCAAATCGCGGTTTTGGTAGCCATCCGTGCCGCGCAGTTTCAAGTAGATACCAAAAGTTGGTGCACTGTCACGGCAGAGGTCGCGAGTTCGAGTCTCGTCGTCCCCGCCATTCCCTCAGGGTTACCTATGTCTCAGGCCGCTCACAGCGAATATGTTTGACGCTTCTAATGCAGGAGCGTGGCGTTCAGACCGCGTATCATCAGTTTAGCTTAGCTAGACCAAGGATTGACCACCGGAACCGAAAGATCCTCAAAATGCGATGTATTTCGTGTTGCGAGCTTTGCGTGCGAAGCAAGCACTATGCCGGCAATCATCGTGTCGCGCAATTCACCTGGACGTCCCTCCTTATGACGCACCGCCATCAGATCCCCAGCCTGTTGCGCGGCGGCCGTATCAAAAGGAGCGACTCGATTCTCAATCTTCTCAACCAGGACTCTCTCGAATGCCTGAAGCAAGGCCGAGCGTCGCTTCCCAATCGGCAGAATCTGCAATCCGTAACGAATTTCAAGGATCGTGATGGAAGTTGTCCAAATGGATGTGCGGGGTTGCTTGTCGAGCCAGTCGACAACACCTGCGTCGGGCGGGCGCCGCATGAGCGCAGAGAGAACGTTGGTATCGAGAACGATCATCGATCAAAGCGCGCAGGTTTGGTCTGGTATCCACGGAGTTCAGGGATGTCTTCTTCGAGTCCAACCTTGGCGAACAACGAGGCGATCTCCGTGCCAAGACCTCCTGCAGCAGCATCTTGTTCATTTACAGCATTTCGGAGAATGTCCCGGACTTCTTCCTCCATGCTCCGTCCATGCCGCGCTGCGCGCCGCTGCAGCCTTACCTTAACGTCTTTCTCGATATTTCGTACGACAAACTGGGCCACGTCTCCTCCTTCCCATGCGATATCATGATATCATCCTTGGTCGGGACTGAACAGCATTCTTGAATCAAGTTGCCCATTTGAGGGGATATTCAAAATTCGGTTGCGACCGGAAGTTCGCCACAAATTCAATCGCCAAATGCAGCATGGCGATGCCGTCATATCGGTGATTACCTATGGCGAGCTACATTACGGCGCAGAGCGAAGCCAACAACGCACACATGCTCTAGAGTCTCTCGGGCGCCTTGTATCTCTTTTGCCTGTGGTTCACTTGCCGGAGGAAGCGGCGACAGCCTACGGCGAGATTCGTGCAGCAATGGAGGCCCGCGGTGAGATGATCGCCGGCAACGATCTCTGGATTGCTGCTCACGCCAAATCCGCGGGGCTCACTCTCATAACCCACAATGAACGTGAGTTCAAGCGTGTCCCCGGACTTAAGCTCCAGAACTGGACCAGTCGTCGTCTTTGATCGCGCGAAATGAGTTGCAGGGCAGAGTCCATTTCTTGGTCCATTCATAGTCCAATATTTGTTACTTGGGGTTCCAAAACGCGGTCTTGGTAGCCATCCGTGCCGCGGAGAGTCAAACAGTTACCAAAGCATCGTGCACTGTCACGGCAGATGTCGTGAGTTCGGGTCTCGTCGTCCCCCGCCATCTTTTCAAAGCACTTACAATAGACCCAGAAATAAATCTGGGTCCGTTTGGGTCGGATAAGCCAAAAAGCACTCCGCCCGCGTCGCATTCCCTCGAACAACTTCAAGAACGCACTCCCCAGCATCAACTGCTTAATCAGAGTTGACTTGCTCGCCGACAGCAAACCACCCGGCAAGATCGCATCTACCAATTTCTCTTGGGCCAAGCGCTTGCTCTACGGCGTTGCTTGAAGATGCTTGTTCGTCACATGAAGGTTGCTGTGACGCAAGTAGTCGCGGATCGCCGCCAGACCAGCTATTATGCTCGCCGATAATAAGGGTATTTCTAAGAATTTAGTAAATGCTTCAAACCGCGGCCTCCATCCTTGGTGTATTCGTGTAGGCAGATTGGCCGTCGAGTGACATCTCGTGTTAGTGCTCGATTGGGGAACCATCTGCGAGCGATTCTGGTATACTCGCGGCACTTTTGATCGCTTGGTTTCTAGGGCCTGACTATATGAACTTAGTTTGGTGTGCCTGGAGTTGGTTCAAGGCTTTTCGGGATTCCTCTCGTCCCCTTTCTCTTGGACTGATATTCCTCCTGACTGGCAGCGTCCCCATTTTCGCAGATTCACCGCAGGTACACGACCAGATCCGGGTTCGCAGGAACAACTCAACTGTGGAGCGCGTGGCCGGTCCCAAATATCACCCAACTCGATTGTTGGTTCGCTACAAGCCGGGTACTTCCCCGGAAAAGATGCAAGCCGTCCATGAAGCGATTGGCGCGAAGGTCCTTCGAGAACTTCGCCTAGTCAAGGGATTGCAACTGGTGCAGTTGTCCGGAGGGGTCAGCATTCAGCAGGCGCTCGATCATTACCGAAAAGACGCCAGTGTCCTTTACGCGGAGCCGGACTACATCCTCCACATCGTGGGCACTCCCAACGACCCGGATTTTCCCTCGCAATGGAGCTTACAAAATACCGGCCAGAACGGCGGAACACCCGGAGCCGATATCCACGCGGTTCAGGCGTGGAGCCTAACGACCGGCAGCCCTAATGTGGTCGTCGGGGTAATTGATACAGGTGTGGATTATAACCATCAGGATTTGGCAGCAAACATCTGGACTGCGTCGGCGGGGTATTCCGTAGCCACGTCGAATGGAACGACCCTACAGTGCAGTGTGGGAAGCCATGGATTCAATATGGTCGCCGATACCTGCGACCCAATGGACGACAACGGGCATGGCAGCCATGTTTCCGGAACAATCGGCGCGGTCGGAAACAACGGGGTCGGAGTCATCGGCATTAACTGGAGAGTGCAAATCCTCCCTTGCAAATTCCTCGATTCGACCGGATCCGGAAGTACCGATAATGCAATCGCCTGCTTGAATTTGATGAAAGAGTTGAAAGACAGCGGCATCAACATCATCGTTACAAACAACAGTTGGGGCGGAGCAGACTCCAGCCAGGCGTTGCACGATGCCATTGCCGCCGCGATGCAAGATGGGATGCTGTTTGTAGCTGCCGCGGGAAACGACTTTTCCGATAACGACGAGTTCCCCACGTATCCCGCTACCTTCTATTTGCCGAATGTTCTTGCCGTTGCCGCGACCGACCGCACAGACACCATCGTGACTTTTTCCAACACCGGCAGGCACACGGTTCACATCGCAGCTCCGGGCCGCGATATTCTCAGCACCACGCCCAACAACACCTACAGCTATGACAGCGGCACATCCATGGCCGCTCCGCACGTGACTGGGGTCGCCGCTCTCCTAAAGGCCCAGAATCCCAGCCTCGATTGGCGCACGATCAAGAATCTGATCCTGAGTGGCGGAGACGCGATTCCTTCGGCTCGGTCAACAACGATCAGTCAAAAACGTCTGGATGCGTATGGGGCGCTCACTTGTAGCAGCAGCAAAGTTGGATCGCGCCTCCTGCCCATTCCCGAGGTAATTTCCGGCAGCGTGGGAACGCCCGTGACCTTGGCTTATCTAAACATTGATTGCGGTCAGCCCGCCGGCGGCATCACGGTTTCGGTGACTCCTGGAAATCAGACTCTCACTCTTGTGGATGACGGAACGGGACAAGATCTCGCCGCACACGATGGAATCTATACCGGCCAATGGACCCCCGGCCAGCCAGGCAACTACACGCTCTCGTTTCCGGACGGAAGCACTGCCTCCGTGCAGGTACTGACGAGCTACGGATATTCGCAGACAACCTACAATTACCGGACGATCGCCGGAGCAAGCCTGAACGTGGGCGACGACGCTGTCGCCACTCTGACTTCTCCTTTTCCCATAGCATTTGGTGGGGGCTCGTTTACGACGCTATACGTGAGCAGCAACGGAACCGTGAGCTTCACCAATCCATTTGACGGTTACCAGAATTTCCCTTTTATCCCCGGCATTTCTTCGAATGATCCAACATTCCCGACAACGCTCGTGGCTCCCATGTGGGAAGACCTCTACCCGATCAAAGGAACGAATCAAAACGTTTTCTGGGCCGTTACGGGGAGCACGCCGAGTCGCGAATTGGTAATCGAATGGCGCAATGTTTTGGCTTATCCGTGCCGTTCGGACAAAACAGCCAGCGTCACCTTCCAGGTTGTTTTTGATGAAGGCAGCAGCAACGTGCTGTTCAACTACAGCGATGTCGTTTTCGGAGATGCATGCTCGTATCTGGACTACGGCCAGAACGCAACGGTCGGAATACTCCCCTCGCCAACCGAAGGGGTAGTTTGGGGTGATGGAGGCGGACCGAGCCTCAGCAATGGGCTCGCGTTACTTTGGCAGACTCCTCCGCCAACTGCCGGCTCGAATCCCACACCAACGCTTACTTCCATTTCTCCCTCAAGCGTGCCTTTGTTCAGCCCGGACATGACGATCACGGTTATAGGATCGAATTTTGTGCCCACTTCGGTTGTGCAATGGCAGAACACGAATCTCGAGCCGCTACCGCCCCCAATCAACCTTCCAACAAACTACGTGAGCGGCACGCAGCTCACAGCGATCCTGCCATCGGCCTTTGCCGCCCCGTATAACCGCTACACCGTAGGCACTGTGCAATCGCTCCTGGTCTCAAATCCGGGAAATCCGGGCACTTCCTCAAATGCTCTTCCCATTTCTATTGCTTATCCAGGGAAACCCTCGATTACCTCTCTTTCACCTTCCACTGCTTACGCCGGTGACTTCAGCATTTACATGGACGTGAAGGGCAACAACCTCTGGGGCGCAGTGATCTATTGGAATGGCTCGATGCTGTTCACTACGCAGATCAGCAACACCGAAGAGTACGCGGCAGTGCCATCGTCGCTCTTAATAACGCAGGGGACTGCGCAAGTAACCGCCGTTGCGAATGTTCCGAATGGGGGTACCTCCGCTGCAGTGCCCTTTACGATTGGACCACCCCTGGCTTCAGCTGCAGCTCCAGCCCAATCGATAGCGGAGCAAGCGGCGAACCACGTTTCTATCGACTCCGGAGGAACGAAAAGACCATCCTTCCCGGCGATTCACCAGCCGCCAAGATTTCTGGGATGGAATTATGCGCGCCAGCAAGGTCCCGCCTACGTGAAATATTTTTCGCGAGGCTATGGCGCGGGCGGTATCGCTCCACAATTGATGCGGAGCAATAAGATTTCATCCGCGCCGGGCCCGGGAACAGACGCAACTCCGTCGATCAGTTTGTCCCAACCGTCCAGCCTCCCGGGATTTGCGTTTCATTCGACGTTGCCAGCCGGTTTTCTGCCGACGGGGGTAGCCACCGGCGACTTCAATCGCGATGGAAAGTTGGATTGGGTGGTAACCAATGGCGGCAGCAACGACCTGTGGGTTTACCTCGGAAACGGGGATGGCACGGCCCAGTTGCCGAGAATCATCCGCTTGACCGGGGCGGCTCCCGTTCAGGTTGTAGCCGCGGATCTTCGCAAGATTGGCGTATTAGACCTGATCGTTGCCGAGGCTGACAGTCAAACTCTCGGGGTTCTCTTGGGAAATGGCGACGGAACTTTTCAGCCCGAGGCCACTTACTTCGTGCAGGGGCCTCCAGCGTCAATCGCTGTTGGAGACGTGAATGGGGACGGCAAGCTGGATGTTGTGGTCGGAATCCTTGGTGGCGGATCCATCGCTGGACCCCTGGTGACTCTGCTCGGGGACGGGACCGGCAAATTAGGCGCTCCGCTTCCTACGCCTTCGATCGACGACATCGGCTTTTACCTCACAACGACAGTGGTATTGAAGGATCTGAATAATGACGGAATCTTGGACGCCCTAGTGGTGGATGAAGGCGGCGTTGTCCCCGGGGCGCATTCTTATTTAGGTGTTGGCGACGGCACATTTAAGCACGCCGACTATTTTTTTGAGTCGGACGGGAGTGTGATCATCGTTACGAATGCGGCTGCCGGAGATGTAGACGGAGATGGCTGCGCCGACGCAGTCACCGTAGAAGCTCTCGGCCTTGTTCGAGTGTTCAAAGGAACCTGCGATGGGGGCTTCCAGGGTTTCCCGAATGTGCTGACTCTTGGCGCAGGCGAATCCTCCGTCAGCGTTGCGCTGGCAGATATGAACGGAGATGGGATTCTTGATGTTGTCACGGCTGGTGGCTATTTCGGAATTGACCCGGCATTAGGAGAAGAAGCCTCGAACCTGATTACAGTGCTTCTCGGCGATGGCAAAGGTAATTTTGCTCCACCAAAGGTCTTTCGCGCGGAACCTTCCAACTACGGTTTTGCCATTGCGGACGTGAATGGTGACGGGAAACTCGATGTGGTGGCTGCTAGTCAGGATACCGATACCGCATCCGTTCTGCTGAATGATGGCCAGGGTAATCTCAACGCACCAAGCGGCGCATACGTGGGCTACATCACTGGAGGCCAGCAGGCAGCCGTCAACGCACCCCTGGGTAATTTCTACGTGCAGGACCTGAATGGCGACGGAAAATCGGATCTGGCGTTCATTGAGGCCGAGCCGTCGTACTCCACGCCGTTTGAACTTGCGGTCTTGTTAAACGACGGTACGGGACATTTTGGACCGCCGGCCCGTACTCCAATCACCGACTTCCTGCAGAGCCCCACCGGAATAGTGTTCGGCGATTTTCGGAACACCGGGCGTCCTGATGTGGTAGTGAGCGCCAACGCCAATCAGAGCAACGGTACGAACGCAGTTCTGTCGTTCCTGCCCAACAATGGAAGTGGTGCTTTGAGCGGCCCGTTCCGTTCGACCGTGGATCCGACTCGAGTCTCCACAATCTTCATCGCTGCTTCAGGAGACTTTAACGGCGATGGAAAACTCGACCTGGTGGGAGTGGGCACGCCACCGGGAACAAACAATTGGGGCGTGTTCAGCCTGTTGGGAAACGGCGATGGCACATTCCGCGTTGGAGCTTTTACGCCATCAGGAGTCCAGAGCTCTACCTCGATATTCACTCTATACGCGAGTGATTACAATCGCGACGGCAAGCTCGATGTATTGGTATGGGCATTCAATGACGTCGTGGGTACCCAGAGCCCCCTCTACGAATTCCTGGGCAACGGAGATGGTACCTTTGCCACGCCGAAAGTTGTTCTGCCAACCTTGGGATTCTTTGCCATGGCCGACCTGAATCATGACGGTAATCCGGACATCGTCGAATTTCACCAGGTGGCGGCACCCGCTCCCGCGCCTCTCGGCTTCAATACACCAACAGTCGATGTCTATCTTGGCCAGCCGGACGGGTCGTTCAAGCTGGGAAACAGTTACGCTCCCTACTCGGGCGTCAGCAGCGCACGGCAGAGCCAAAATCCCATGCTCGCGGATTTCAACGGCGACGGAAATATCGATGTCGGCGTCCTGATGACTGCGTTCTTCCCCTATCCGCAAAGCTACATGCAAGTCTTGGCAGGCAATGGTGACGGTACCTTCACACCTACTTACGAAATCACGCCGTTTGGCAAGAGCGGAACGCCCGGCAATGCCGCCGATGTGAATGGCGACGGCCGCGCCGACCTGCTCGAACTCGACGGCTGGCCTTCCTCCTACCACGTAATTCCCGAAATCACCGGCCCGACGGTGCAACTTGCCCTCGCGAGCCAGCCAATAGTTGGCAGCACGGGAACCCTCCAGTTGAATTTGAGCCTCGTACCTTCCTCAACTGCCACTGTACAACTCTCAGCGAGCGATCCGAATATTCAGATTCCGTCGAGTGTCACCATTCCCGCAACCACGTTGAGCAAGACGATTCCGTTCACCATCGGAGCCAACTTTGACTCGACCCGCGTCTTTTCCCTAAGCGCACAACTCAACGGGCAAACCACGACGATTTATTCTTACCAAACCTTGCAAAGCCTGGCAGGGATTCATATTTTCACCAATGCCGTAAAGGAGAGCACCCCTCCGGGCGGCGCCACCCAGGATTACGGGGTGGGCGTCACCTCGGTCGGCGGGTACGCCGCTACCGTGCAATTTTCGTGTCTGGGCCTTCCAATCGGCGCCGCTTGCCAGTTTGGGACGAACCCCCTGGTTCTGCCCGCCGGACAGAGCAATGGGAGCAGCCTGACGATTCAAACAACTTCGTCCACGCCGCTCGGTTCGTACAAGATCGCGGTGCTAGCCACGGATGGTGCCTCGTCCGATCAAGTAATCCTGACGCTAAACGTTGCGGATTTCAGTTTGAGTATCACGCCTGCCTCTGTAGCCGTGCTCAGCGGGGCCACGGCAAACTATTCCCTGCAAGTCGCAACCAACTCCGGCTGGACCGACATCGTGAACATCAGTTGCGCGCTTGCTGGGACTACGCAAGGCGAATGTACGGCTCGCGGAACGTATCTCATCGGGAGCTCTCCGTTCGAGGTGCTCACCACCGGCGTGACTGCGGGAGACTACACGATCAACATTTCGGGCTCTGCCGATGGCATCACCCATACGGCAAGTGCGGTTCTGCATATTCAGGGCGCTTCAGGAACAGTCTCCCCCACTAGCGCCACGGTCTCTGTCGGAAGCTCGACGAACTTCAACGTCACGCTCAATTCGCATAACGGCTATTCGGACCAATTCACCTTCAGTTGCCCAGCGGCTCCGGTCGGACTTACGTGCACGTTTGCTCCAGCATCGGGCACACTGCCTAATGGCGGCACCCTGGCCAGCGTACTGACGGTGAAGGCGAACGCAATGCCGGCCGCGGCGCCAGGTTTACCGGAAGGACCGCGGTTCCCGTGGCCTCCATTCGCCTTGCTTCTGATCCTTTTCACAAACTCGATCGTTGCGCTGTGGGCTTTGCGGAAGAAGCCTCAGAAGCGTCTCGCATGGAACTGGGCAACCACGGTGAACTCCGTCATCTTTGCTCTAACCCTGGTACTTCTGCTCGTATCGTGTGGCGGCGGAGGTGGCGGCGGTGGCGGTTCTTCGGGTGGGAATCCGCCACCGCCGCCACCTCCTCCACCACAACCGACAACCGTCACCTTGGCGGTACAAGCAGCTTCACCTACACTGACAGTCAGCGCGGGAACGATCACGCTGCAAGTCAAATAACCGCCCTCTTACTGCACTTGTATGTGAGTCGAGTCACGCTTGAGTGAGTAGAGGTATTGTGGCGCAGCTCCAGGAGCGGGGAATGTATATTGCCGTTGTCGCGGACGGAATGGTGCATTTCTACCCTCGTGAGAACCAATCTCGCGGTGAGCTCCTCAATTGCAGCAATATTTTCGCAGCCCCAACATTAAAGCTTCATGGCCAGCACTTTCCCATCGCGAACGTCGCAAGGACAAGATACTATCCCGCTTTGTTTGGTCCGAAAGCGAACCGCTCTGAGCAATCGCCGCCAACTGTTTTCCCTGGCTCAGGCGTGAACCGAAATCCTCACTTTAGGTCGTTGGCTTCTCCGGGAACAAGCCCGGCATCCATTCGGCCGCCAACGTCGCAGGAAACGCGATTCGTAGCGGCGCCCTCGTGTCGTCCGATACCAGGACACCTGCTTTCACGAGTTCCGCAACAATCCTCTGGGCCTGCCTCACTCCGGTGTGCAAGATTTCGGCGATCTCTCCTCGAGATAGTTCACCACGATACAGCGCCGCCTCCAACACGTTGCTCGATTTGGCGGTGAGTGTTTTCGCATCCACTTGTGCCTCGGCCCAGCGAACGATCCGGTTGCGCAATCTTTCCGGTTGAACCAAAGTTTCCATGAATGCGATTTGATCGAGGCACGTCTCCAGGAAAAAGCGCGTGAACTCAACGAGAGCTTCCTCGCTAAGAGGCCCTCTTCCGTCCAAGTCGTTGCGGCGCTCGCGGTCACAATTCGCTAGGAGCTCCTTATAGGTGTCAACCCTCCGTGCCAGCCCACGAGCCACCGACCAGAGCGCTCCCGTATTCAGAGACTCAAGAAGTGCCGCGTGCGACATCAGCCGGATCACTCGTCCGTTGCCGTCGAGAAATGGATGGATCCAAGCCAACCGGTGGTGCGCGGCCGCTGTCGCCAGGATCGATTCCGTTCGACCCAGTCGGTTGTACACGTTCTCAAAGCGTTCTAGGAATCTTGGCGCGGCACCAGCACTGACCGGGACATGCCGGCCAACGCGTACGTCTCTGTGTCGCAGCCCGCCAGGGACCACACGCAGACGCTCGTGCGTGTCCGGATTCTCTACCCACAGAAGCTCTTCCGGCAGTTCCGCATAGAAGCGACGGTGTATTTCATCAGTTCAGCTTAGCCAGACCAAGGGTTCAGGATCAATTTTTGTCTTGACAGGCAATAGAGTACGTGCGTACTCTTACGTCATGCGATATTCGCGGGAACACAAAGCGCGGAACCACGAGAAGATTCTTTCTATGGCGGCTCGCTCGATCCGGGAGCGCGGCGGGGATACGAGTGGCATCGGCACAGTGATGAAGAAGGCAGGCCTGACAAAAGGCGGTTTCTACCGGCATTTTAAGAGCAAGGATGATCTTTTCGTTGAAGCAGTAGCGCGAGCGTTCGATGAGATGGGAACGGGCATGCTGGAGGCTGTAAAGTCGGCGCCCAAAGGTCAAGCCCTGCGGGCCATCATCGAGCGCTATCTGAGCACAGGCCACGCGAATTCTCCGGGAATGGGTTGTGTGCTCGCCGCTCTCGGGCCAGAGATCGCACGAAAGCCCTTGTCGGTGCGAAAACGGATTGAGGCCGTGCGAGAAGCGTATCGTGAGCGGCTGCTGCCGTTTGTGCCTGGCCGGACGCGCGAAGAAAAACTGATGAAATTTCAATTGCTGTTTCCCAGCATGGCTGGAGTGTTGACGAGTGTCCGAATGACTCTGTCGCCTGAAAAGCGTGAGCAGATGTTGACGGAGGCGAAGGGCTTTTTCGTAAAGCAGTTCGCTGAAACGTAAAAATTTTTACCCATAAAGAGTACTCTCGTACTCTTTGCGGGTGAATGGGCCAAATAAACAGACTGAATCGAAAGGCTAACCCGATGAAACTCATGATCCCGTTTCTTATGGCAGCAGTACTTCCCACGGCGGTTCTGGCGCAATCACAGTCCGGAGCGCAATCACAGTCCGGAGGCGGCTCAGGCGTGCCCAGTGTGGCTATACCTAAAACGACGGAAGTAATCGTCGTTGAGACTCCCAGGCAGGGCGTAACTCCTCAACAAATCATGGCCGTTATCCCGGAAGAGATTCGGGCAACCGTGAAGCTCTACCTCGACGGGAAAATTCGCCAGTGGTATTCGCGCGGCGATGGCAACGGCGTCGTTTTTGTCGTCGACGCGAAGTCCGAGGACGAGGCGCGAACCATTATGGAAACGCTGCCGCTTGCCAAGGAACATTTGATGGATCACCAGTACATCCCAGTCGGACCACTAATGCCACTGAGGGCACTGAACCCCGGAGCGTTGCAGTAAGTCTCATTTCTCCTGAAGGAAACGAACGTGTCAATGGTTGGAATTCAAAAAAGGAGATTTTCATCATGCCACAACAAATGATTTGGTTTTTCGTGAGCATCGCATTCAGCTTGATCGCGTGGGGGATCGTCGCCGCACGATATATCTGGCCGGAACTCCGCGTCCTGCCGCAAGCCGATGCGTTGCGGCCTCTGCTTATCCTGCACAGCTTCCGCTTCATCGGGTTGGCATTCTTAATTCCCGGCGTCGTGTCACCCGATTTGCCGGCTGCTTTCGCCCATTCTGCCGCCTATGGGGACATCATCGCTGCGATACTGGCATTGGTTGCACTGCAATTGTTGCCCAGCGCGTCTGGCGTTGCCGCCGGATGGATCTTCAATCTGTGGGGCTTTGCCGATATCCTGAACGCCTTCTACCAAGCCAACCACGCCGGATTATTGGCCGGGCAGTTGGGAGCCGCATTCTTCCTTCCGACGTTGGTAGTGCCGCTGCTGCTGATTACGCACGGACTCGGATTCCGAATTCTTCTGCAACATCAACCTGAACCCGCAATGCAAGAAAGCCGGCACCTAACATAAGACCCCTCGGCCGTCGCGAGGAGCTGTTGTGCTGCATCAGCCGTTCGATAGTCGCCGAATTGGCGTGAACCGGAAGGTACTTCCAACTAGGCAATCTCCTCTTCGGCGACTTCCAGGTCATAACGGGTTTGGAGATTCATCCAGAACGTCGGACTGCTGTTGAAGTAGCGCGCGAAACGCAGGGCCGTGTCAGCAGTAATTGCGTGTTTCTCGTTGACGATATCAGCGATCCGCGTTACAGGGACGCGCACGGCCATAGCAACTCTGTTCATACTTAGTCCCGGAGGGAACATAAACTCTTCTCGGAGAATTTCGCCTGGATGCACCGGCTTAAGTTGCTTCGTCATCCTTCTGTCTCCTAGTGATAATCCACGATCTCAACTTCATAGGCATGCCCATCGCGCCATTCAAAACAGACGCGCCATTGGTCATTGACGCGAATGCTGTACTGCCCTTTCCAGTGTCCTCTCAGGCTCTCTAGCCTGTTTCCTGGCAGCGTTGAGAGCGTCCGGATGTCCTTTGCCGCATCTAGCATGTCCAGTTGCTGTTTCTCTGCAGGTTTCAGTCTAGGCACGGGACTTGGGTACGTTGGGTACATCTGAATGCGGGCGGGAGGGCAGGGCCCTGGAGCGGCCTTCTGGCTTCACGAATGAGGGAGTTCTATTCACTCTTTGGATGGCTCCCAAAGCTCGATCGGATTGCCATCTGGATCTTTAAGCCACGCGAAGGTCCCCATTGAAGGATATTCCTCTGTCTTTTCGATTACCACGCCTTTACTTTTAAGATGGCTGAGGGCTTCTCCCATGTTCTTCACTGTGTAATTAATCTTACCCGTTCGTGGCTTATCCTTGATGTCTTGATCCGTGGGCATGATCGCCCACGCTATCGTTCGCTTGATCTCCGGGTTTGCAAGGTCCCTATATTCGAACGATGCATAGATTGAGCTGCACTCAGCATCTTCGCCCTGAGGAACTATTCCGAGGCAATCGCGATACCAAGCTGCCAGTCTCTTTGTATCGTTAGAAAACAGAAAAGCGCCGCCAATTCCGTCGATCATAAGTTCCTCCCTTAAGCAGTGGCTCGTTTATTGTCCTTCATTTCGATCATCCCAGATTTTCGGCTCCCGGAGTTCAAACTCCTTATCTCTGCCAGCTTCCGAACCGGC
Organism: Acidobacteriota bacterium; assembly: GCA_013289665.1. Taxonomy (GTDB): domain Bacteria; phylum Acidobacteriota; class Terriglobia; order Acidiferrales; family UBA7541; genus Acidiferrum. The sequence goes on from JABCZN010000002.1 coordinate 18,441, forward strand.
AGGCATAGTTCCAATTCAAAATGCGACCAATCCGCCGCGTTTTCTTTGTCTAAGAAAATCTCAAGTGCTGGCGCATGCTCGGGCTCGTGGACACTATTGATAAGCCAATCTCTGTAAAGGTAGTCCCAAGCCGTAGCGACCTTGTGTATATCGCCGGAAACCTTTATGACTGCGTATTGCATGGCTGGCATTTTCAATTTCGACATTCCCTCCATGCACTCGAAAGGAAAAGCCGACGCAAGACAGACCTCATATCGATAAAGATGCTTTGGGGTCACGTGTGGATCGTCCACCGTCATTCCGAAAAGAATTCCTTGCGAACAAATATCCTGGGATTTGGCCCATTCGATCACTGTCTTGAGGGCGGCAAGTACTCTGTCCAGTTCGAAGGCATTCGTAACCCGAATATAGGCGACTTGCCTTTCTGGAAGGTCGATCAATCTCACTGGAAAAGCAGCTCTCTTTTCTTCCAAGCTCATGGCGATACCGTATTCCTCTTCCGGGAAGAGTTCTTTGCAAATCTTGCTCTTTTTGATCTCGCCACTTTTTCGAAACTGACTTGGCGAAGTGTCGTAGCCGGATCGGAAGGCACGTGAAAACGTGGCCGATGACGAAAAACCGCAATCCAAGGCGATGTCGGTCAGGCTTTGTTCGGAATAACGAAGAAGACGAGCGGCCTTTTCAAGGCGAAGCCGATTCGTAAAATTATTTAGGGTTTCGCCGGAAACCGCGCCAAAAATCCGATGGAAGTGAAATTGCGAGAAGCAAGCAACATGAGCAAGCTCACCTAGCTTCACCGGGCGATGCAGATTCTCGCGAAGATAGTCAATGACTCGATCAATTCTTCGGGAATATTCGCTGCTGGCCCGTATCTTTCCATTTGGCACGGACTCTACTGGCATTGTGGCATAGGAATACCATAATCGGGGCCATCTTGGCACGAAAACCACCGGTTTTATGGCCGTATCCAGTTGGGTTGCGTACGCTCTATTGGTCGCCCGCTACTTTTTATCTATCCGCACAATCAGGTCGAGATCAGGGGCGGTAGCAGCTTTCAAATACTTGGCAAGAAATTCCTCGACCAGAGAGCGGGTTAAGATGCTCGTGAGCAGAGCCCGTTCAAATGCACTGTCTTCTGGTTTCACGTCACGCGTAAACCTGCTTGAAATCAGGTTCGCGTCGGTAAAGCTCATGTGATCGGCCCCGGCCACCACCACGTAGTACGTATTAGATTCGCTGCCGATGTACTCACGGGCTCGATCCTCACCCGACGCGTGTTCTTCGGTAGCAAGAAACAGAAACGGCTTGTGTACTGGGACGGGGCGAATGTCCCCATTCATGCCGGGATAGGTGGAACCGTCCAGATTGACGCCGGCCAGAATGCGGCGCTCTTTCTGTGTGGCCAGAGCGGCGGTCGTTCCACCCATCGAGTGACCTACGATTCCCACCTTGGACAAATCTAGGTGGGCATGCCAGAAATGATCATGCGAATTCATTTCATGGAGCTGGTCAAGGACGAATCGCACGTCCGCCACCAAAACCTCTTCCGCGAATTTTCCAATGGCCACGCCTTGAGTTCGTCGATCGGCTTCAGCGGGCCAGTAGGGCGTGAATTTCAGTTCATGCCCGTCCGGGAACACCGAAATTAGGGAGTCAGGAGGATGATTGGTCGCAACTACGATGAAGCCGCTACTCGCCAGGCCCTCAGCCAGAATTGTGTACAGAGCGGGCACGACACCGGATCCGTGTTCGAGAAGCACAACTGGAAAGGGGCTGCCCTCAGCGATAGGTCCCAGGAATCTGGCGTGCGTGCGCATAAGGCGTTGGAAATCCGGTTGCAGTTTCCACTCTTCGGCCAGCGCATCCGCAGTTTTCTTGTCCATGTACGGCGCAGGTGCGGAAGCGCCTTGCACCGACGGATACCATATCGTGACTAGAAGATCCCGGCTTCGCCGCGAGTCTCTCAACACAACCGTTCTAGTCCCTACTGGCTTGCAGCCATTGGGTTGGGGAAGGTCAAATCCTGCCTGGCCTGCATTAGAAGCTTGGGAGGATATGGTGAGAAAGGCCAGACCAAGAATCGGAAGGAACGCAGATTTGTTGATCATTGCTTCTTCCTCCAACGGCAACAATTTCGCTCTTTATAGTCGCACAGGAGCCAAGGTCGTCAGTCGACGGATATTCTGTGATACGCAGGAATTAGCGCAGAAGTTCCTTAGAGGCATTTATTTAGTTTGCACCGCTGTGCATGGAGCTGTTTGCGGTGATGGCTCTTCTAGGAGTGCCGAACACTACTACATCTCACCATTGCTGATTTCGCAGAACTAGGCTAACTCCATCCTTCTGATAAGTCCGCACGAGTGTGGCGCCCCGAAAATAATTGAGTTAACGCTTTTCTCCCAATCACCTGGCGGGAATGACACTAATTGCGTTTCGCGCAGCGAAGAACTTTGCGGGACACAACACTCGTGCCGAGATGCTCTCTGCTCGCGATTTTCACAGAGCCCTTCCCGGGCGATAATCTCGTCGTCGCCAGGCGATTTGGATATTATCGCTGAAGCGTCGGATTGACTCACGAGATGAGGCCGCAATGAAACTGCAGAAGCGGTTTACTGTTCCACAAATTGAGATCGATCTGTCAAGAATCCAACAGCTTTCACAAGAGCACAATGACGAAAACTGGGAATTCCGATCGTGGCTAAGGCACTACGCCCCAGAGGACATCGATGGCCTTGTCAAGACACTAAGCCAGAAATACTTCTCCCTCATCGACTGCACGAAGTGCGCAAATTGCTGCCGATCATTGCATGTGGAATTCAAGAAAAGTGACCTTCACGCAATTGCAAAAACAGTTGGCCAGTCGATAGAAGCATTCCAGAAGCAATATATGTCAGAAGGCATGGTGAACCCGCCCTGCCCGATGCTAAACGGGAAGCTGTGTTCCATACGAGAATAGACCAGACGTTTGCAGGTCGTTTCCTCACCTAGAACAACCAGAATTCACATCCCGGTTGATGGGCGTGATTGACAATGTTGCCGTTTGTCCGATCGCGTTCAATGCTTTTGAGGAACTAAAAGCGAAACTTGCATGGCCCCACCCCTAGCGTGGTGGGATCCACGATGCTCCTCGAAATAAATACGACCTTGTAATGCGCTCCGGGGAGGAAGGAAGTGGGTACTGGTGCGCTGCCCCGTAACTAGCAGACCGGGGCGGCAGATGCGATTGAGTTGATCTTGCAAAACTCGGACCGTGGAACTTAGCGAAGGAAATCTCGGGACACTCCACTAGAAGCAAATTTCTGGCCATCTGAAATATCAGGGGTCACGGCGCGCCGCCAGCGATAGCTTCCCGCCGCGCCATGTCCGTGATGATAGTGCGCGAGCCCATGTAAAGCACGAACGCGAGCGCTATACAGAGTACCGGAATAATCAGCATGGCTTGCTGAAGGCCAGTGGCGCGGAAGGTTTCCGTGACCGTGGCTGTACCCGCCAGCGCCGCGGCGCGATGCGCCAACACATCGCTCAACTTGCCAGTGAGCAGCGGTCCGAGGGACGCGCCGCACATGTACATCGCCATAAAATAAATCGCCATCGCTGCGCCACGCTGCTTCGGAGCCACTATATCCTGTATCGCCGAGTAAACCAGCCCGTAGTACGTCGTGAGAGCAGCGTATGTCAGCGCCAGGAACGCCATGGCCACGAACAAAGAGCCAGCGGACTGAAGAATTCCCGCGCATGCAAACGGAATGGCCACTAAAGCCATGAACGCGGCGCAAAGCATGCGGCCATCTTTGCGACGCTGGACGATGAAATCGCCTAAACAGCCCGCAAAAGTTCCTCCGCTGATGCCTCCGGCTAGATAGACTACGCCTGTCGCAATGCCGGATTTCGCCAGCGACAGACCGTGGACTCGGCTCAGAAACGCCGGCAAGAAAGTTCCGATAGCATACATGCTGAAATTCAGCAGCGCACCGGAGGCGATGATCCACCAAACCGTGGGGATGCGCAGCACATTCCACATCGAGTCAAATGCCTGCGGCGCGCGATGACTCTCGCTGGCACCGCGCTCCGGTTCTTGGAGCATCAGTAAAGCGGGAACCAGCAGCAACGCCGGGACCGCCGCAAATACCATTGCGGCTCGCCAGCCATACGCCTGTGCTATCGGGCCGCTAAAGAAAAAGCCCAGGGCGCCGCCGACTGGCACCCCGAGCATGAAAAGCGCAAGCACTCGAGAGCGTTTGGTCTGCGGAAACAGATCGCCGAGCCAGCTCGTCGCGGTCGGCGCGCAGGATGCTTCGCCGACTCCAACGCCTACACGGGAAAGGAACAGCATCGCGTAGGTGGTAGCGAGCCCTGCCGAAGCCGTCATCACGGTCCATATGACGACTCCCCAGGCCAGGAGCTTTTTGCGGCTTGCAGAATCCGCGATGCGGCCGAGTGGCACGCCTAAAATGGCATAGATCCAAATGAAAGAGCTGCCGAGAAGGCCGATCTGGCTGTCGTTGAGATGGAACTCCTTGCGCATGGGTTCGACGAGCGCACCGGGGACGTGGCGGTCGTAGAAATTGAGGATATTGATGGCGGAGAGCACCGCCACGGAGAGCCACAGGCTCTGCTGCTGGGATTTCTGTGACAAAGTGCGAGCATGCTACCACAAGCGGCTAGAGTTGTGGTCAGGGACTGTTGGCTAGCTGGAGACTCCAAGTCTTAACTCGTGAAGGAGCTCGACATCATCGCGATATGGTCGAGTCAACTATTCTTTGGTTTCTTTTACTTTGTAGACGCGATCGGCGGCCAGATTGGTCAGCGTCTCCTTTTTTCCGGAGGGCCAGGCAATCTCGACGCGGTCCACCCGGTCGTGATTGCCAAGGCCGAAATGGATGCGCAGGTCGGGCTGGGAAAGATAGCTGCCGCCGCTCACCACTTCGCCCGTCTGAACGAGGTCGCCCGCGGTTGCCTTAATGCGCGCATTTAAGGCCAGCCGGTTGCTCCGGGTGCCTTCCAATTCGAAGCTGATCCAGTGGTTCGGCGGGCCGCCTTGGGGTTGGAGAATCACCGGCTGGCCTTTCAGATTTTCCACCACGATTTCGATTCGGCCGTCGTTGAAGAGATCGCCATAAGCGACGCCGCGGCCGACACGCGGTCGTTCAATGTCCGGCCCGACGAGATGGCTGATGTTCTTGAATGTGCCGTTGCGCTGATTCTCAAAGAGCAGCATCGGCTCGCGGTATTTAGTGCCGACATCCGCGGTGTCCACCTGCGGATAGACGTGGCCATTGACCATGAAGAGATCCGGCCAGCCATTGTTCTGCCAATCAATGAAGCCATCGCCCCACCCGACGTAAGACGTCGTACTCGGCGCGATGCCCGAGCGGTAAGACTCGTCATTGAAGTTCATGTCGCCATCGTTGCGATAGAGCACCGCATATTCGTTGCTGAAATGGGTGATGGCGATGCTGAACCGGCCGGTGTGAACGTAGTCGCCTAAGGCGACGCCCATATTGGCTTGTTCCGCGCCATCCTGGCTGACGGCGACACCTGCAGTGTAGGCGATATCCTTGAAATGGCCGTTGCCTTCGTTTCGGTAGAGATAGTTGGGCTGGCCGTCGTTGGTGACAAAAAGATCGAGGCGCCCGTCGCCATCGAAATCCATCCAGACTGCTGTGAGACCAAAGCGATTCTGGGGATCGGAGACTCCGGCGGATTTTGAGACATCCGTGAAGGTGCCGTCACCGTTGTTGTGATAGAGATTGTCCGGTGAACCCTTCAGGCCGCGGGGGCCGCACTGCACGTCGATCCCCTGGTATTTGCAAGTCTTGCTGGAGCCGAAGACCGGGAGGTCGTCCAGGCCGAGCGCGACGTAGTGCGATACGAAAAGATCAGCCCAGCCGTCGCCGTCGTAGTCGCCAAATGCTGCGCCAGTTGCCCAGCCGGAGTCGCCCCCCAAGCCCGCTTCTTTTGTAACATCGGTGAAAGTGCCGTCACCGTTATTGCGGTAGAGCACCACGCCACCAAAGCATGTGACCAGCAAATCCGGCCAGCCGTCATTGTTATAGTCGCCGACGGCCACGCCCATCGCCCAGCAGGGAGATCCGACTCCGGCCTTGTCGGTGACATCGGTAAATGTGCCGTCGTGATTGTTGTGATAGAGCGCGCTGCGGGCTTTCTGGCCGGCGCGGGCCATTTCCACGCTTTGCGCGTTGGTGAAATAGATGTCCGGCCAGCCGTCACGGTCATAGTCAATCAGGGCGACACCCCCGCTCATGGATTCGACGATATATTTTTGCTCCGGGCTGGAAAGATGCTCGAAACGGATGCCCGTGGAATTCGTAATGTCCACAAGTTGAGGCAGCTGAGCCGGTGCGACACCATTCGCCTTGTGATCCGATCCGCGATCGGCAGGAAGTGGCGGTGGTGACGGTTTGTGCGGCTCCGCAACGGATTGAGAAAACAAGGATCCGGCGCCAACGAGAAGGTACAGTGCTCCAACGGCGCAGATCACGCGGTTCAGGCGCATCGGCGCGCCCGCGCATCGGTATCGGTCGTCGGATGGAGTGGCAAGAGATTGTCCTTAACGGCCGGCATTGCGCATTTCGACGGCATAGAGCGAACTACGCGCCAGAATGAACAGAGTCTTGCGGTCGGCGCCGCCGAACAGAATTTGCGAAGGGCGCTCCGGCACTTCGATGGTACCAATCCGCTCGCCGGCGGGGTTGTAAACGTAAATCTGGCCAGCGGCGATGTAGACGTTGCTTTCGACATCCTCGGCAACACTCTCGCCGCCCACCTCGGCAAACAGCTTGAAATCGTTGAGACTCCCGTCGTCGCCGACTGCGGCGCTGTAGGTATTCTCCTGATTTTCATCGGCGATGTAGAACCTGCGGCCAGTCGGCGCGGGCGCCAGGCCGAAGGCAAGCAACACATCGTGGATCTTGGAGCCGTAATAGAGTGCGCCGCTGACAAAATCTTCTCCTGCGGGGATGAATACGCTCTGATCCAGGGAGACGTATTGATAGGGCTTCTTTTTCAGCCCGGTTGCGGGAAAATCGTTCTCATTGCGCCAGTAGTCGACAGGAAGAATGGGGGTCATGCCGGGGCGCGGGACGCCTGGCTCGGGCTTGAGCAAGGTGATCTGGTCAAACTCCGTGCCCGGTTTGAAAGTGTATACAGTTCCCTGCCCTGCGTAGGAAACAACGATCAGGTTGCCGGATTTGTCGAACGCGATCTGGACGGGATCGAGTGAATTTTCGCGGACGACCGTAAGCTGACGATCGGATGGCGACCAGCGGTAGATGGTTTGCCGCCTGGCATCCACAAAATAAAGGTTGCCGGACGCATCGACCGCGCCACCGGAAATATTGAAGAAGCCCCCGGCGACTTTTTCGAGCTTGGCGCCAGGAGCCAAAACCGGCGCTGCTTCGCGAGCGCGAGGTGACGGCGGATCACCGGAGAGTGTGAGCCAGGAAAATTCGCGCCGGCGGATCTCGACGTCATGGGTCTGATCGAAAACCGCGTTGTCAAAAGAAGCCTTGCTGTCGCTGTAGCAATGAACGTTGCGGAAGCGGATGTTTTTGGAGTTGGACACTTTGATCGCGTAAGGAAATGGCTGGTAGCTGCTGACCACGCGATATATGTGGAAATTGGCGAGGGTGATGTCGCTCGAATCACGGATGTCGAGCGGCAGGGCGAATCCGCCCTCGCCTCGCTCCTCTTCCGTCTGCAGGGCGTAGATCTGCCAGCCAGAAACGTTGCGCAGAATCACTTCGTTGCGGACGTGATGTTCACTCGATAGCTCGTAAATGCGTCCGCTGGTCGAAGTGTTCGAAATGTAGAGACCGGCCTGCGCAAAAGTGCTGGGCGTCCAGAGGTCGACGAACGTGCCGCCACCGCCGTCGGTGATCCAGAGGCTTGGATACTGGGCGTCCCAGCGGCGATTGATATTGGAATCGGCAGTGTGCGTGTTGTTGTAGATCTGCTCCCAGACCTTGCGGCGCGCTTCGGGAGTGGCGTCGGGATCCACCGTGCCATGGCCCCCCAGGAACCGCACGTCCTCCACCATCGAATCCTTGCCGGCCATCCATTTGAGGCCAACAGCGCGCGGATTGATTCCGTTGGTGTAGAGACCGATGCCCGTAACGATGTTCGTGCCGCCGTGGGGAGCTTCGATCAACGGTTTGGGGCTGCCAACGCCCTGGAAAGCAGGAGTTCCGTCCTGGAGAAAGATGCGTGTGACGCTGGGATGCAGGCCGATAAGAATCGTGTCGGGGCGGAGAGCGATGGTGTCGGTGACGCGATATTGACCGGAGGGAAAGTAGATGGCTTTGTGCCCGGCGATGCCGTTGCGAATGGCTTGTGTGTCATCGGTCGTGCCGTCACCGCGCGCGCCGAGTGTGCGGATGCTGGTCCAGGTGTCGATGGGCGGCAGAGCGCGAATGTCGGATCGGACGGGCTCTGGAAGAACGGTCAATGGCGCGGTTTCAAAAACATCCTGAAGGGCGGGGGTCGCGCCGATGTCGTCGAAATGCAGTCCGTGGGAGAAAGTCTTGACCACATACATTGCCTGCGGGCCGGCCACCTGTTTTCCGCTCTCACGATACGTTGCAAAAACCGGGACCCCGCGGCAGACGATGTTCTCCATGTTGATTTCCGTGCGCGCGCTTTTCTCATTGCTGATGATTACGGCGGGGCCAGAAATATTTTCCATCCGTCCATCCTTTACCCACAATTCTTCGGAATAGTTTGGATCGATGGAAATCGCGGTGGGAACATTCTTGAAGCGCGGGCGGACCAGCGTGAGGCCGGCTTCGTGCTCGCGGATCGCGGCCTCGCTCTGGCCTTCGAAGGTGCTGTCAATCACGGTAAATTGCCAGCCGGGGGAAGGCTTGCGTGTCCAGATGGCGTATTTGCCGCCGAAGAAATGCAGATCGAGGGCGACGTTGCCTCCATCATGAATTCCCGCGAGGCCGGAGCCGATGTGGAAATCCATGTGCGCGAGGTAGCAGTGCTGTGCGTAGTGGGCGCGAACGCCGACAGCGCCGGGATTTCCATCCTGAATTTCGATGTCAACGTTGCTCAGCGCAGAGTAGAAGGTTCCGGGGTTCGCATCCGGAGGAGCCGATTTGCCCGTGCTGTGGCCATCTCCGGAAGGCTGGTTCGTTGTCGGGCGGCCACCGGTGAAGAAAACCATGTAGGAAGGGCCTTGCTGAAATCCCGGCGTGCTGGCGGCGAGAAGAAGTACTGGCCGCGTTTTTCCATAGCCGATGACGCGAATGGACGGCCAGATGTAGATGGTCCTGGTGATGCGATAGCGGCCCGAGGGCAGGAAGAGAATGCCCTGCGTGGTAGTTTCCTGCACCTTGTTGATGGCTTGCTGCAGGGCGTCAGAATCGTCGGCCGCGCCGTCGGCGTGGACGGGAAATTGATCGGGGGTCAGGTAGACGGCTTTTGCGTCGTCAAGCCGGACTGGATATTGGGAGTCGGCGCACAAACGAGCGGCTGAAACCCCGAGAACCGCAAGCGCGTAGAATATTTTCCTCATGCGAGAACCTCGTTGATGATTTGCTCTTCCCTACTGTTGGCGCGCGTCTTCATCCTCGTGGACTTTCTTGTCCGGCTCCAGGCGCATCTGGCGGTAAACCTCGCGGAGCTTTTCTTTCATCTCCTTGTATTTCTGATATTGGGCGATCTCGCGTTTTGCGTCTTCGGCGCGGCCCATCTGCCGGTAGATGGTGCTCAGCCGGAAATGGGCGACCGCGCTGGTGGGATCGAGCTTCACGGCGTTCTCCAGAAGCGGCAGTGCCTTTTCGGGTTGATTCATGGCCATGAGAGCTTTTGCGAGGCCAATGTTGGCTTCTGGATCGGCGGGCTGCAGCTTTAGGGCGCGCTGGTAGTGTTCTAAGGAACCGGCGGTATCGCCTTTTGCCGCGGCCAGGTCGCCCAAGCGGCATTCGGATTTTTCGTCGAAGGGATCGACGGCCAGGGCCGCTCTGTATTCGAGCTCGGCCTGTTGGGGAGCGTCGGGAGTTGAAGAAGTGTTGAGCATCTCGGCGAGTTCGAAGTGCAGACCCGGCAGGTTCGGCTCAAGCTTCAGGGCCTCGCGGTAGTTGGCGATGGCTTCGGCCGTGTTCCCCTGGCGGGCGAGTTCGTGGGCCATCATTTGGTGTGTGCGGGCGGAATTGGGGGCGACCACAATCAGACTGAGCCTGGCTTCGTCGGCCAGATCGGAATAGAGCCGGTAGGCGGTGTAGAGGGTTTCGACGTTGGCGGGATCCAGTTCGCGCAGCACGCTCACGGTCGCGGCGGCCTTGTCCATTTCGCCCGTTTTTGAATAGATGTCGATCAATTCCATGCCGGCATCAATGCGAATCTTTTGTTCCTTCAGCTTAGGAAAAGCTTTCTCCAGATCGCCCGTTGCGGCGTGGAGGTCTCCGGAACGCTTTTCCGCCATGCCGAGGAGGGCCTGAATTTTTGCTAGTGACGGCTGCATCTTCAGCGCCGCGCGCAATTGCGGAATGGCATCGGTGTAGGCTCCCTGGAAGAAGAGCAAAACGCCGAGATTGCCGCGGGCGTCGGCGTTGCTGGGTTCGAGGGCGACGATGGCTTTGAATTCGGGTACGGCGAGGTCGGGCCTGTTTTCCCGGAGATATTCCTGGGCTTTGCGGGTGTGTTCCTGGACTTGCTGCTGAGGGCTGGGAGCGGATTGCGAAAAGCAGGGGACGGCGGCCGTAAGGAGCAGAGCGAAGAGAGAAAGGGTCCTTTTTAATTTCCGCATATTGCTAGTATACGGCGAGTGAATGGCCATTCGCGTTCAGGTCGCCGAGAAAAAAAGGAGGACGGCGATGTTCCGCCGTCCTCCCCTCGACGTGGGGTTGAAAGTTAGAAAGAGAAGCGAGCCGCTAGTTGGCCGCTGCGCGGGGCAACCGTGGTGCCATTCTGCGTTAGTGATCCGTCAATCCTCCCAAAGTTGCCTTGTGAGATGTCGCGTTGAGGAGGCTCAAAGCTGGGATGATTGAACGCGTTGACGAAGTCGGCCCGAAGTTGCAAACCGTAGCGCTCTTTAAAGCGGAATTCTTTAGCCAGGGACAGGTTGATGACTTTCAGATCCGGGCCGCGCAACGTATTTCTACCTAGCGTCCCGAAGGTGAAGTTGGTTTGTGTCGGATGCGTGAATGCAGCGGGGTTGAGGTAGGCGATACCCTGAGTACCCGCGGGGACGGCGGGGATATTGGCAAAGGGGTTGCTGACCTCAGTAAGATAGAGGGTGCAGCCGTTCCCACACTGCGAGTTGTTATCCTTCCCATTGCCGTCAATGACCGTAAACGGATTTCCACTCTGGGCGATGAATGTTCCGGATAGGCGCCACCCACCAGCGACAATGTTTGTCACTTCATTATGGTTGAGATATTGCTTGCCTTGCCCAAAAGGCAGTTCGTAAGAGACGATGCCCTTAAAGGCATTCGGGATGTCAAAGTTGGAATTGCCGTAATTGGCGGCCGGGTTATTCCCGATCTGCCAGTTCTGGGTTCCACCTCGGTTGCCCCATCCGGAGGAATCCTGCTCGTCCAGAAAGTGCGACCAGACGTAGTTAGCCTGGAAGGTCAACCCATAGGAATAGCGCTTGGTGACACCAATTTGCAGCGCATTGTATCTGGAGATCGCGTTGTAGTTGTTTCCGCCTATGCCTCCGAACAAGGGGTAGGGGCGCTGAGCCTGCGTGGTGATGCCCGCTGCCAAAACGGTTGGGTCGGTGATTTGGTTGAGATCCGTCGGGAACTGCAGGTTGCTGCCGTGGCTGCCCACATAGGCGATTGATGCGGCGTAATCATGCGCGAACTGGTGCTCAACGCTCACCGTCCATTCGTTGATTCTGGCTACCGGGACTCTATACGGAGTGTAGGTCACACCTTGCGGGTTGGCCGGCGTGATGTAGGTCAGGGGCTGTCTCGCGGCCGGCGACCCGACAACATAGTTGAGGATTGGACCCGCCGTTGCAGCAGAGGCAGAAAGGGAGATCAGTGGATTGGCGGTTTGCCCGTTGTTCGGATCCGTCGCGTCGCCGTGACTCCTACCGGTTGAACCAGCGCCCAGTCCCTGGCCGTAAGTATCTTCGCTGAAGTTATAAGAATACATGCCAAAACCAGCGCGAACCGTGGTGTTCTTGAACATGGTTGGGCTCCACGCGAAACCCACGCGAGGCAGAAAAGTGTTGTAGACCGGCTTCTGCAGGGTGGTTCTGTCAATCTGGCCGCCAAACCACAACGAGCCAAGCGCACCGTTAAACGGATTCACGATGTTTGGATCGAAGCCGCCAATGGCATTGTGCAACTCGCTCATGCCCGTCGTCGCTTCATAACGCAAGCCAAGGTTGACGGTGAGGTTCGGAAGCACCTTGTAGTCGTCCTGAACAAAAAGCTGCGGGTCTTTGATGCGCATGTAGGTCACGGCCTGGTTTGTCGCTGACCAGTTATGTACGTCGCCCAGTAGAAAGTCGGCGAGGCCCGCGCCGCCGGCACCGGCACTCTGAGTGTAAGCGCCGGTGAAGGTGAACTGTCCCGCGTCAACGTTACCCCATGGGGTAGTGTTGCCTTGGCCCATGAGTACTTCGACGCCGAAGTGGAGGATGTGCCGGCCCTTGATCAGGGTCACCACGTCCGACGGGTCATAGAGATTTTCGATGTAGATGGCGTTCGTGCCGGGCTGTATAGACGTACAGCAACCGCCGTTAATGTTAAACGTCGGGAAAATATTCGCCTTCGCATACTGAAGACCCAGCGTAGTGGCGGAATTGAATCCGAGGGACTGGGGCACGAACCAGTTGCCCTGCTTCGTATAACCCATACGGAACTCGTTCACGGTCGTTGGGTTGATGGTCCACGTATCGGAAAGCTGCACGTTGTAGCCGTCGATGTCTCCGGAGAAACAGTTGATCGGGCAAGGCCACTGATTGAAGTTCTCGCCCGGGTTGTTCTTCGCCGTCACCGAGAAGGTAACGCGATTGTTCTTCGTCAAATCATAGTCGATGCGACCGAAGTAACGAAGATTCGGGTTGGAGGACGGGGACAAAAAGAAAAAATTGTTGGTTGTTGCACCAGGGCCACCAAAGTTCGGCAAGGGATAGAAGTTCGAGCTCAAGATCTTTGCCGCTACCGGGTCGACCCTATTGCCCGGAATGATGTTGCCTGGGAATGGGCTTCGTACCCCACCTGCTGTGGTCGTCGCGGGATCGTAAATGGTTATCGGGTTGCCCTTGGAGTCCGTGAGACCGGAAAAATCGAAAGCGCCTGGATTGGCTGTCCCCATGCCTCGTTCCGCTAGCGTGGGAACATTGCTGAAGTGCGGGTTGCCGCTGCCATTGTTCGTAATTTTGTCACGGACGAAGAAGAAGAAGAGCTTGTTCTTGATGATGGGGCCGCCCACGGAGCCACCCCACTCGTTATACCGCAGGCTGGGTTTTGCCTCGCCGGGGGTACTAAAATACGGCCTGGCGTTCAGAACGTCGTTCTGCCAATACTCATACGCGGAACCATGAAAGCTGTTGCTGCCGCTCTTGCTGATCTGGTTGAACACCGCGCCGCCAATGCCGTATTGCGCGGAGAAAGAAGAGGTTGTGATCTGGACTTCCGAAATGCTCTCGAAGATGGAGTTGTCAACGTTGCCGCTGACGGGCAGTACGACGGTCGCGCCATCGGCGAGGAAGTTGGCGTAATTGGGGAGATTACCGTTGATGGAAATTGCGTCACCCGCGTTGTACGCGCCGCTGCCTTCGGAGGAGGGTTGTGACGGTGCGCTGGATGCTCCGGGAAGAAAGATATTGAAATTGGCCCAGTCGTTGCCTGTGATGCCCGCGCCGAGCTGCGGCAGATCGTTGAGCGTCTTTGCCTCCATAATGGTGCCCTGCTGACCGGACTCGGTCTGCAGCAACGGAGCGCCGGCATCTTCCACCGTGATCACTTCGGAAACTTTGCCGACTTCGAGCGTAGCATCCACGGTGATAATGGAAACCTGCAGGACGATGGGACCGTGGGTAGTCTTCTTAAACCCTTCTTTTGAAAAGGTGAGCGTATAATTCCCCGGCCGCGTGGAAACCGTATCGTAGATACCGTTCGCGTTGGTAACAAAGTCCTTGACCTCGCCGGTATCAATGTTGCTCAGCGTGACCGTTGCCCCAGCGACTGCCGCGCCCGAAGAATCCATAACCGTGCCGCGGATATCGCCCGAGTTCGTATTCTGGGCAAAACCGGCACCTGCCGCGCAAAACAGACACAGGAGTGCCAAGACACAGCGAAATGCGTATTTCATATTGTTAGATCCTCCCCACCGGCTTGAGATCAACACCCCAACAAACAACCCGACCAAGACCATGCCCCTGATTACCTGCCACGTCCCGTCCCCCGGGAGGTTTCTTGTTCCCAGCAGGATAGACAAACGGTTGTCTTCAAACAATCAGGAGATGCGCGGACTTACTCTGGGCGCATTACAATCCGTTTACTTATGGTTGTCAAGCAAAAAATGTGATAAAAGGCAGTCAGGTAATCGATTGTCTGCAATTTCTTGCCGTCGGCGCCCCGGAACAGCCCGGGGTGCTGAAATTTTTGTTGTCTTTGGGGCGCAGGTCGGATAGTTTGCGGACAATCGTTTGTTTAAAGGGTGCTTTTCAGTAAGAGGCCGGATACGTGATTTTGTATTTTGTCGAGGGGACCCATGCCACCGCGCAATCGAAGAGAGTTTCTGAAACTCGCCGCCGCAACCGCGGTAGCCGCAAACAGCCCGTTCAGTTGGGCCAGTACTCCCACCCGGGTCCGCGCCTGGGCAACCTCTCAGGACCGCCGGCTGCAGGAAATCAAGCTGCCCGCCTGGCGGAAGGCCGCGCCGGCAGCAAGCTCCGGGATCCAGATTGACCCGAGCGCCCGCTACCAGGAGATTCTGGGGTTCGGTGCGGCCTTTACGGACGCCTCGTGCTATCTGCTATCTGAGCTTGCGGCGGACAAGCGCCATGCTTTGCTGGCCGACTTGCTGGGGCCGGAGGGGCTGAGGCTTTCTGTCGGGCGCACCTGCATCGGGGCCAGCGACTACTCCCGCTATCCGTACAGCTTTGATGACAGCACGGATCCCGATCCGGATTTGCGCAAATTCACGATTGAACACGATCGCGACTACATCCTGCCAACGCTGCGCGAGGCGCAGAAACTCAATCAGGACTTGTATCTTATTTCCTCCCCTTGGAGCCCTCCCGGCTGGATGAAAGCGAGCGGCTCGCTCCTAGGCGGCTCGATGCGCAAGAAATATCTTCCCGCTTATGCGGAATACTTTCTGAAGTTCCTGCAAAGTTATTCGGAGGAAGGGGTGAAGATTCGCGCGGTCACAACGCAAAACGAAGTGGATACGGACCAGGACGGGCGCATGCCCGCGGCGCTTTGGGGTCAGGAATACGAAATTGATTTCATCAAGAACCACCTCGGCCCGGCCATTGAGCGAGCTTCGCTCGATACGAAGATCTGGATTCTCGACCACAACTATAATTTGTGGGGCCGGGTGATGGATGAATTGAGCGATCCGGCCTTATGCAAGTACGTCGAGGGAGTTGCATGGCACGGCTATATGGGCAAACCGGAAGCCATGGCTCGCGTGCACGAAGCCTTCCCCGCGATGAGCAATTACTGGACCGAGGGAGGGCCGGACTATAGGAACGCGGACTACGCGACCGACTGGGCCAAGTGGTCGCACACGTTCACTGACATATTGCGGAACTGGGCACGCTGCATCGTGGGGTGGAACCTGGTTCTCGACGAGAAGGGGCGGCCGAACATCGGGCCGTTCTCCTGCGGTGGGCTAGTGACCCTGGATTCGCAGACGCACGAAGTGAAGCCCAGCGGCCAGTATTGGGCCTTCGCGCATTATTCCAAGCTGGTCGTGAGGGGAGCGCACGTGATCGGGTCCCAGGGAACGCTCGCTGACATTGATCATGTGGCCTTTGAAAACCCCGACGGAAGCCGCGTGCTTGTGCTTACCAATCAGGGAGCGGAGCAGAAGGTGGAATGCGTCGAAGGAACCCGGGCGATCGATTTGACTCTGGACCCGGGGTCGATCACCACGCTCCAGTGGTAGCTCCAGACTGAGCCGAGTCAGACCAGGAATGGGACGCGGGGATTCTGCGTGTTAGCGAAGAGTAGCGGAAGCTGCGTTCCCCGAGAAAACATCCGACAGGCAACCCACACCTGACAAAAAACCTGCGCTTTGAGTTAAGATTCACCCGACAAGAGAACCGCGAGCATTCCCTCGCGTCGAGGATTCTGTTTCTTCCAAGAATGAATCCGGTCTAACGGCCAGGCGTCTTTGCCGGGAATGTTTCGCCGGCCGGGTTGGTCAGGCAGAGAGCCTATAAAGGATTCACACCGCTTTGGGAAAGAAGTCACAAACCAAGCCCGAGCCGATCAGCCTGAGAAAACTGGCGGAACACCTCGGACTGAATCCGGCCACGGTGTCCGTTGTGCTGAACGATGTGCCCGGGCGCTCCATCCCTCAGGCGACGAGGGACCGCATCAAAGCCGCCGCTGCAAAACTGAACTACCAGCCCAGTCATCTTGCCCGCTCGCTGCGCAACCGCAGGACACTCACCATCGGCATTCTGGTCCCCGAACTTGGCGACGGATACCACACGCAGGTGATGGGCGGAATCGGCGATCATCTGATGGAGGCCGGGTATTTCTATTTCACCGCGCACCACAGACACCGGAAAAACCTGGTGGAAGACTACAGCCGGATGCTGCTCAGCCGCGGAGCTGAGGCGTTGATCACGATTGACACGAGGCTCGAACACGGGTTTCCCGTGCCCGTGGTTGCTGTCGCCGGGCACAAACCGATTACCGGGGTCACCAACATCGTCCTCGATCACCGTTTCGCGGCGGAACTTACCTTGACCCACCTGCACTCGCTGGGGCACCGGCAAATTGCATTCATGCGCGGGCAAGCGTTCAGTTCGGACTCCGAGGAGCGATGGGAAAGCATTGTGGCCGTCGCCGCGGAGATCGGCATCGAGATTCGCCCAGAACTCACCGTGCAGCTCGACCGCGATCTCACATCGCCCGAACTGGGCTACCCCGTAATGCAGCAACTGCTCTCCGGAGGCAAGAAGTTCACCGCATTGGTGGCCTTCAATGACCCGTCGGCGATCGGGGCCATCCGGGCGCTGCAGGACATCGGGCTCAAAGTTCCCGGCGACGTCTCTGTGATCGGATTCGACGACATCAAGGTGGCGGCGTTCAATAATCCCAGGCTCACAACGATCCGCCAACCGTTGTCCAACATGGGGAGGATTGCGGCCCAATGCGTTCTGAACCGGCTGACTGGATCAGAGCAATTCCGGAAGCAAATTACGGTCGAGCCAGAGCTGGTGGTCCGGGATTCAACGCGCGCCATCCCCTAGCGGGTCCAAGTGCCAACCGCCGCTTAGACCCAGATTCCCACAAGCAACCCGATTTTCCTCTCTTCCCGTCCAAGTCCTAACGCGGACTGTATCCCCCTCCTTCCCAAACTTTGCCCCTCCTAACCAAGCCAGGTGCCGGTACCGCCGGCCCACAGAGACTGCGCTCAATGCAAATGCTTGCCAGGAGTGCGCAAACTTTTGCACAACTTCGCGGAGCCGCGTTAGTAGATTCCGCCCAAAGCTATGAGCCATTAGGGCCTCAAGGGACGAGACACTTGGTGATTCGAGTGCTTGAATTTCGCCAAGCAAGTTCGTTCTGTGTTGATTTCTCGCGTACTGGGACCTCCGGAACCGGGCCAAGCATTCAACTTAATCTTCGCTGTTGATCGATTAGCCGGGGGTGGCCAGTAAAGAATCAGGTACGAAGCGTGTCCAGCCCGCCAATAATGGCAAATGGGCCCCGCCGCAATTCTTGCGGCTTGCGTAGTAGTTCGTCTTTACCACCTTCCCAACCTGAGTTTTCCAATACAGTTCGTACATTCCCTTTTTCCCCGTTCTTGGGACCTTTAGCAGTCCCATTGTGGAAACCGCGGCCGGCCGGTCGTGCGCTCACCGGGCGAGCAAGCATTTGCACGTTGGTTTGAAATCGTCCCCCGAAATTGACGATGTCCCCTGGATGCGGATTCAGGCACCGAGAAAGTTCTGGAGGCTCTGATGGAACCTTGGGGAGTCAACCAAAAATCCACCAACGAAGTGATGGAGCCACTCTCACAGGCCGAGGCCTCCTTCGCTTCACCCTCGGAGTCCGTTCGAGCAAAGCGCGTGAAAGTTTCTTACGCGCTTTTGATTGCGTGCTCGCTGGTGCTGGTTGCAGGCGGAGCTCGTCACAGCTGGCGGGAATCCGCCTCGCTGGATATGTCTGGAACAACTCGGGTTGCGGGCAAGAGCCAGATCGCGAAGCTTGCTGACAGTCTGCTCAAAGGCACCTCCCTTTTCCGCCCTTCCCGCGGCAACCCCTCTAGCAAGCTCGAACCAAACCAGGCGACAAGGATGTCCGGGGCCCCGCTATCCTTGCCATTGTTTTTTGAGGCCAATCGGGGCCAGACCGATGCCCACGTGAAATTTCTGGCCAGAAGCAGCGGCTACACCCTGTTTGTGACACCCACAGAAACGATTTTTGCGGGGGCGAAGACGACCGCCCCGCGTGGCATGTTCCCTACCGCAAAGGCAGCGGCAGACGACGGGCCGAGCCCGAAGATGCTGCGCATGAAACTGCTCCAGAGCAATCCGGGGCCGGAGGTAAGCGGGGCGAAAGAATTGCCCGGCAAAGTGAACTACCTGATCGGAAACAACCCCCGCGATTGGCACACCGGCATTCCCTTGTATGAACAGGTCCGATCCCGTGAGGTTTACCCGGGCATTGACCTGGTGTTTCACGGCGACCAGCAACAATTGGAATACGATTTCCAGGTCGCTCCGGGGGCGGACCCTGGAAGGATCCGGTTTAAGGTATCGGGCGCGGAAAAGATTGCGGTGGAGGAAAACGGCGACCTTCTGCTGAAGGCCGCGAAGACCGAATTCCGCATGCGGAAACCGGTGATCTACCAGCAGGTTGGCGAACGGCGGCAGCCGGTTGACGGAGGATTCTCGCTCGTAGCCGACAAGCTGGTTGCGTTTCATGTAGGCGCCTACGACAAGAAGATCCCGCTGGTGATCGATCCTACGATCATCTTCGCCAGTTTTCTGGGAGGGGGTGGAGCGGAAGTCCCCAGTGGCCAGGACCTCGACGTCACAAATCCGAGTGCGCCCAAGCTGTATGTGTCCGGAGCAACCACGGACATTACGAGTTTCAGCGAGACGAGTGCAAATCTCGCTATCGCTCCCGGCGCGGCAGCTTATGGCTTCGTCGCCAAGATCGATCCAACGACGACCGGAAGCGCGTCGCTCGATTTTCTGACCTTTATCGGGGGCAGCCTGGTATTTACCGGCGGAACGGCGCCCTGCCAGAACCTCGCCACGGATATGAAGCTCGATGTGAGCGGCGGGGCCGGTCAGGTTGAGCCAGTGTTGCTCGGCCAAACCAACTGCCGGGACTTCCCTGTTACGACCGGGGGGCCAACGACAGGCCCGGATGATCTTTTTATCACGCGGCTTACGCCGGGCGGGGCGGGGATCGATAGTTCGACTTTGTTCGGAGGGAACGGGTCGGAAGGATTGACGTTTGGGGGGGGCGCCTCCTTATTTGTGAACCCCGAAGGCAAGATTGTGTTGAGCGGCCAGACCACTTCGACCGACTTCCCGGCGACCTCTAACGCGTATTCGGTTTCACTCAACAACGGAACGCCCGGGGGATTCGACGATTGCTTCATCGCGAATTTGGATCGCTCGTTTAACGTGCTCTATCTGACGTACGCGAATGTCGGCGGCAGCACTAAGAGTGGAACTCCCGCGTCCTGCGGAGTGGGAGCGGTCGATCCGGCCGGAAAAATATATTTCGGCGGCACAATCGTCTCTGCAACGGCATTTAACCTGACCAATGGCAACACAGGGGCCAACGGTTTTCAGAAGACTTTTGTCGGAACACCGGGAACGACCCCTAATGCGTTCGTTGCCGTATTGGACCCGAGCCAGAGCGGATTGAGCCAGCTGACGTACTCCACCTACATCGCAGGCGGAGGCGGCACCGTCATACGAGCGGGAGCCGTTGATGTAGTGCACGGCATGGCGGTGGTAGTTGGCGACACGATCTCAAATAACACGACAAATGCTCCGGACATCCCGCTGTTGAATGCAATTCAGTCCGTGAATAATTCTCCGACCGGCGTAGGCACGGGCTGGATTACCGTGATCGACACGACGAAAACCGGCATGCCCAGCCTGGCTGCGTCGACCTACTTCGGCGGAAGCACCGGAGCTGGAAGCACCTCCCTGCGATCCGTGGCGATTGATGCCGTTGCAGGTAATCCCCCGACGCAGCGGATCGTGGTGGGCGGCCAAACTACGGCGACGAACTTCCCGACCATGAATCCGCTGCAGGCATCTCTGGTCGGGGGGCAGAATGCGGTCGTCTCTGTGCTCAGTGTGCCCAGTTCCGGTTTCACGTTTAACATGTCGCTCTTGTTCTCGACTTATCTCGGCGGCGGCGTAACCATTTCTGGACAAAGCGAGTCTGTGCGGGGTTTGATCGCGGATTCGAATCACCAGATTTATGCGCTGGGGCGAACAGCATCGGCGAATTTCTTCGGGAACACATCGCCGGCCACCACCGTGAACGGGTTCCAGACGGCTTGCGCAAGTTGCGGAGGCGGAACTCCGGCCGACGATCTCGCGATTTTTGTTTTGACGCCACAGAGCGGCACAAGCGTGCCTGACCTGACGGTGACAAAGTCGCACAGCGGAAGCTTTTCCCAGGGGCAAAGCGGGGCGCAGTTTTCGATTACCGTGACCAATAGCGGAACTGGCGCGACCGTGGGGACGGTGAGCCTGGTGGATTCGCTTCCCTCGAGCCTGACGGCGACGGCGATGACCGGCACGGGGTGGAGCTGTTCGATCAGCACGTTGGTTTGCACCAGGTCGGACGCTCTGGCTGGCGGCGCGTCGTACCCCGTCATCACCTTGACCGTAAATGTCGCAGGTAACGCGCCACCCACGGTGACCAACACCGTGGTGGTTTCCGGCGGCAGCGAAACCAACACGGCCAACGACACGGCCACCGACGTGGCGACGATTAAATCCTCCGTCGGCGCCTGTACAGACAACTACATCGGCCTTACCAACGGCTCGTGGGGCACGGCAACAAACTGGAGCTTGGGAGCAGTTCCCGGGATTAACGACGTCGCGTGCAGCCCCTCCGGCATTACGGTCCTGATCGACACGGGGCTCGCCGCTGCCAATCAAACCATCAAGGCTCTAAACAGTTCCGGAACGCTGACAATTTCCGCGGGACCATTAACGATCAGCAACAATTCCGTCGCTAACGTCGTCAACATCAGCAGCGGGACGCTTACCGTCAATGGGCAGTTCAGTGTCACCGGGGCTCTGGGGCTGACCGGAGGAACTTTTGGAGGTACGGGAGAGTTCGACCTGGAGGGGCTGTTCACCTGGTCGGGCGGGACGATGACCGGGGCGGGTACGACGAACACCCGCGGGGGGATGAGCATTCCGAACGCCACCGTGGTTCTGGACACCCGGACGCTGAATGCGTCGGGGACGACCACGTTTGGGGACCCCGCAAAAGGCGGGAGCATCCTCTACCTGCAAAACGGGGCGATGGTGAACAACCTGTCGGGGGCCATCTGGAATATCGTGAACGGCAGCGCCTCCTTTGGAAATGGCATTGCCAACAATGGCGGGGTAGCACCGGCGTTCAACAATGCGGGAACGTTCGAGATGACCGGGGGGACGAGCGACACCATCGGCGTGGCGTTCAACAATACCGGCAGTGTGATGGGCAACAGCGGAACGTTGAATTTCATCGGTGGCGGCAAGTGCGGAACGATTTGCTCCGGTACGTACACGGCAGGGACAGGGGCAACCATTGCGTTCTCCGCCGGGACGTACGTTCAAAGCGGACCGATCAATGGCCCAGGCACTGTGAACTTCAACGGCGCGACGATGGATTTTGGTTCGGGGATAGAGACGATCTCGTCGGTGACGACGATATTCAGCTCTGGAACGATTACGGACACGGGGAGCATCAACTTCACGACGCTGCTGACGTGGACGGGTGGCTCGTGGGCCGGGACAGGCACAACGAACACGGAGACGGGCCTGAGCATTCCGAACGCCGCCGTGGTTCTGGACACCCGGACGCTGAATGCGTCGGGAACGACCACGTTCGGGGACCCCGCAAAAGGCGGGAGCATCCTCTACCTGCAAAACGGGGCGGTGCTGAACAACCTGTCGGGGGCCATCTGGAATATCGTGAACGGCAGCGCCTCCTTTGGAAATGGCATTGCCAACAATGGCGGGGTAGCACCGGCGTTCAACAATGCGGGAACGTTCGAGATGACCGGGGGGGCGAGCGAAACCATCGGCGTGGCGTTCAACAATACCGGCAGTGTGATGGGCAACAGCGGAACGTTGAATTTCACCGGTGGCGGCAAGTGCGGAACGATTTGCTCCGGTACGTACACGGCAGGGACAGGGGCGACCATTGCGTTCTCCGCCGGGACGTTCGTTCAGAGCGGACCGATCAATGGCCCAGGCACCGTGAATTTCAACGGCGCAACAATGAATTTTGGTTCGGGAACAGAAACGATCTCGTCGGTGACGACGATTTTCAGCTCCGGAACGATTACGAATACGGGGAACATCAACTTCACGACGCTGCTGACGTGGACGGGTGGCTCGTGGACCGGGACAGGCACGACGAACACGCAGGGAGGCCTGAGCATTCCGAACGCCGCCGTGGTTCTGGACACCCGGACGCTGAATGCGTCGGGAACGACCACGTTTGGGGACGTCATAAAAGGCGGGAGCACCCTATACCTGCAAAACGGGGCGGTGCTGAACAACCTGTCGGGGGCTACCTGGAACATCGTGAACGGTAGCGCGTCCTTTGGAAATGGCATTGCCAACAACGGCGGGTTAACACCGGTGTTCAACAATGCAGGAACCTTCGAGATGACCGGGGGGACGAGCGACACGATCGGCGTGGCCTTCGCCAACGCCGGGACGGTGGCAGCGAACGCGGCGACGCTGAGCTTCGCTGGCGGCGGGACGGGCGCGGGCAGCTGGACGGTAAGCACAGGAGCGTCGTTGCAGTTTTCCGCCGGCACGTTTGCACTGACCGGACCGATCGGCGGAAGCACGGCGGCGCAAGGCGGCGGCACGGTGAACTTCAACGGCGGCACGGTGAACTACACCGGGAGTTCGTACAACATCGCGGGCGGGACGATGGGTTCCGGAGGCACGGCAAATTTCACGGCTCCAGGAGTAGTGACAAATGCGGGGGCCGTGACGATAACGGGCGGCACGCTGAACTTTTCGACGACCCCCACCGGGCAATTAACTCCGAATGCAATCGCAACGACAGCGATGGCGATAGGCAACGGAATTCTGGGTGGCACCGACACGGTGAATATCAGCGGACTGCTGACGTGGACCAGCGGTGGGTTTATGTGCTTGGTGCCGAACTGCAGCGCACCGGGGACTGGTGTGCCCAATAGTGTGACCAATGCGAACGGAGGCATCGCGGGGTCAACCGGTTATCTGTACCTATTGGGAAGAACGCTGAATAACGCCGGGACGGCGACATTTAGCAACCCGAATGGCACCTACTTCTATGAAGGCTACGGGGCGATAGTGAACAACAAGACCGGGGCCACGTGGAATCTGACCACCGATTACAACATAGCGATCTATTCGGGAACGGCAACGTTCAACAACGCGGGGACGTTCGAGAAGACCGCCGGCACAACCAGCAGCGCAGTGGGCGTCACGTTCACCAACACCGGGGCGGTAGCGGATAACGTGGCGACGCTGAACTTCAGTGGAGGTGGGACTGGGGCGGGCGCCTGGACCGTAAGCACCGGGGCGATGCTGGAGTTTTCCGGCGGCACGTTTGCATTGACCGGACCGATCGGCGGAAGCACGGCAACGCAAGGCGGCGGCACGGTGAACTTCAACGGCGGCACGGTGAACTACACCGGGAGTTCGTACAACATCGCGGGCGGGACGATGGCTTCCGGCGGCACGGCAAATTTCACGGCGCCTGGAGTAGTGACCAATGCGGGGCCGGTGACGATAACGGGCGGCACGCTGAACTTTTCGACCGGCAACGCAATTGCGATGACAACACTGGCGCTGGGCAACGGAACTCTGGGTGGCACCGACACGGTGAATATCAGCGGACTGCTGACGTGGACCAGCGGCGGGTTTATGTGCTTGCTGCCGGACTGCAGCGCACCGGGGACTGGTGTGCCCAATGGTGTGACCAATGCGAACGGAGGCATCGCGGGGTCAACCGGTTATCTGTACCTATTGGGAAGAACGTTGAATAACGCCGGGACGGCAACATTTAGCAACCCGAATGGCACGTCCTTCTATGAAGGCTACGGGGCGATAGTGAACAACAAGACCGGGGCCACGTGGAATCTGACCACCGATTACAACATAGGGATCTATTCGGGAACGGCAACGTTCAACAACGCGGGGACGTTCGAGAAGACCGCCGGCACAACCAGCAGCGCAGTGGGCGTCACGTTCACCAACACCGGGGCGGTAGCGGATAACGTGGCGACGCTGAACTTCAGTGGAGGTGGGACTGGGGCGGGCGCCTGGACCGTAAGCACCGGGGCGATGCTGGAGTTTTCCGGCGGCACGTTTGCATTGACCGGACCGATCGGCGGAAGCACGGCAACGCAAGGCGGCGGCACGGTGAACTTCAACGGCGGCACGGTGAACTACACCGGGAGTTCGTACAACATCGCGGGCGGGACGATGGCTTCCGGCGGCACGGCAAATTTCACGGCGCCTGGAGTAGTGACCAATGCGGGGCCGGTGACGATAACGGGCGGCACGCTGAACTTTTCGACCGGCAACGCAATTGCGATGACAACACTGGCGCTGGGCAACGGAACTCTGGGTGGCACCGACACGGTGAATATCAGCGGACTGCTGACGTGGACCAGCGGCGGGTTTATGTGCTTGCTGCCGGACTGCAGCGCACCGGGGACTGGTGTGCCCAATGGTGTGACCAATGCGAACGGAGGCATCGCGGGGTCAACCGGTTATCTGTACCTATTGGGAAGAACGTTGAATAACGCCGGGACGGCAACATTTAGCAACCCGAATGGCACGTCCTTCTATGAAGGCTACGGGGCGATAGTGAACAACAAGACCGGGGCCACGTGGAATCTGACCACCGATTACAACATAGGGATCTATTCGGGAACGGCAACGTTCAACAACGCGGGGACGTTCGAGAAGACCGCCGGCACAACCAGCAGCGCAGTGGGCGTGACGTTCAACAACGCTGGGAGTGTGCTAGCCGACGCGGATACGCTCAGCTTCCAAGGAGCTTATACCCAGACTGCAGGTAATACGTTTCTGGGCGGTGGTAGCATTCAGACCGTCAATCCGCTGAACATCCAAGGCGGGGCGGTTACCGGCAGCGGAACGATTACGAGCTTTGGCTCACCAGCTGGCATCTCGAATGTCGGTGGGACGCTTTCTCCGGGCGTTTCAACACCGGTCGTCACCGCCGGAACCATTTCTATTGGCACGTCCACAGCTGGGAATTACACCCAAAGTTCGGCGGGCGCTTTCAACGTGAAGATCGGCGGCACGGGTGCGGGACAATTCGACTCCGTCACCTTGACGGGTACCGCTACACTTGCGGGAGCACTGAACGTAAGCCTGATCAATCCCTTCTCACCGGCATTGGGGAACACGTTTACCATCCTTACAGCATCCGCCGTTTCGGGCACGTTTAGCAGCACCAACCTCCCCGGGCTTTCGGCGGGCTTGGGATGGAAGGTAACTTACACCGCCACGACTGTGGTTCTTTCGGTGGTGACCGTGTCGTCGCCTGTCGCCAACCTGAACCCCGGGAGCGTGCCGTTCCCCAACACGATCGTGAACACCGCCGCAACGATCCAAAAGGTGCAGTTGCAGAACACCGGCACGGCGCCACTGATCATCACGTCGATTCAGCCAACGGGCGCGGATGCAGCGAACTATTCCTACACCGTGGACGCGACACAGCCCTGTCCGATCTCTCCCGCTACACTTGGCATTAGCGCCAGTTGCATGCTGGACATCGGGTTCCTGCCGCTGACGGCGGGAACGCACAATAACGCGCAGATCACAGTCACCGACAATTCCGGCAACATCGTAGGTTCCACGCAAACGGTCGCGCTCTCCGGCACAGGAATTGTCCTGAGTTCGATTGCGGTTACCCCGTCCGCCCCCACGATCCCCCAGGGTACCTCCGAGCAATTCACCGCGACGGGCACCTACAGCGATTCTTCCACGCAAAATCTGACCACGCAGGTCACCTGGGCTTCGGCCACTGCCTCCGTCTCCACGATTAACGCGGGGGGTCTCGCGCAGGGACTCACCCCAGGCACGTCCAACATTACCGCCAAGCAGGGTGCGGTCACTTCCCCCGCGGCGCTGTTGACGGTAACCGGCGCAACGCACTTCGCCGTATCCGCTCCGGGTAGCGTGATTGCGGGTACTGCATTCAACGTAAGCGTGTTTGCAGCAGACCAGTTCAATAATGTTGTCCCTGGATACACGGGCACGGTGCATTTCACGAGCACGGATGGCGCGGCAGTGCTGCCGGCGAATACGACCTTAACGAACGGGAGCGGGCTGTTCCAGGTCACCCTGAAAACACTGGGAAGCCAGACTGTCACCGCGACGGATACGGTGACCGCTTCGATCACGGGGACCTCCCAAGCGATTACCGTGGGGTCCGGATTGGCGACGCATTTCCAGGTGTCCATGCCCGGTAGTGCGACGGTTGGAACGGCTACGAGCGTCACCGTTACGGCGCTAGACCAGTTCAATAACGTGGCTTCCGGATACACGGGCACTGTCCACTTCACAAGCTCCGACGGCTCGGCAGTACTGCCAGCGAACAGCACGCTCACAAGCGGGTCGGGGACCTTCCCGGTCACCTTCAAGAGTGTGGGCAGCCAGACGGTTACGGCCACGGACACGGCGACGTTAAGCATCACCGGAACCTCCAACAGCGTAACGGTCGGAACCGGGGCGGCCACGCACTTCCTGGTGACTGCTCCGGGTGCGGCGACGGCAGGCACGCCGTTCAATGTTAGCGTCACGGCCCTCGATCAGTTCAATAATGTCGTGAAGAGTTACGCGGGCACCGTTCACTTCACGAGCACCGATGGGCAGGCCACGCTGCCCGCGAATACCACCCTGGTGAGTGGAACGGGGATTTTCCCGGTCACGTTGAAGACGGCAGGCACCCAGAGCGTCACAGCCACGGACACCGTCACGCCGGCGATCACGGGGACGTCCGGTGCGATCAACGTCACGGTCGTTCTGCAGACGATCACCGTTGCTCCAACATCAGCGAGCGTTTCGGCTGGCCTCACGCAGCCGTTTACAGCTACGGGCCACTTCTCGGATGGCACGACTGGCGCTGTCAGTGTGAACTGGACTTCGTCCGACAACACGATCGCCACAATCAACGCTTCTGGCGTCGCCACGGGCGTCAAGGCGGGCGGGCCGGTCACCATCACGGCTACCTCGACTGCCAATGCGGCTATCAGCGGCACCGCGCAACTCACCGTCACCGCGGCTACGTTGCAGACGATCACCGTCGCTCCGACTTCAGCGAGCGTTTCGACTGGCCTCACGCAGCCGTTTACAGCTACGGGCCACTTCTCGGATGGCACGACTGGTGCTGTCAGTGTGAACTGGACTTCATCCGACAACACGATCGCCACAATCAACACTTCTGGCGTAGCCACGGGCGTGAAGGCGGGCGGGCCGGTCACCATCACGGCTACCTCGACCGCCAACGCGGCAATCAGCGGCACCGCGCAACTCACCGTCACCGCGGCCACGCTGCAGACAATCACCGTCGCGCCAGCGTCAACCAGTGTCGCTGCAGGACTAACGCAGCCGTTCACGGCCACGGGCCATTTCTCGGATGGCACGAGCGGTGTTGTCAGCGTGAGCTGGACTTCTTCCAACACGACAATCGCTACGATCAATGCGGGCGGGGTGGCAACAGGCGTGAAAGCTGGCGGGCCGGTCACCATCACGGCTACCTCGACCGCCAACGCGGCAATCAGCGGCACCGCGCAACTCACCGTCACCGCGGCTACGTTGCAGACGATCACCGTTGCTCCGACTTCAGCAAGCGTTACGGCTGGACTTACACAACCGTTCACAGCTACGGGCCACTTCTCCGACGGCACGACTGGCGCTGTCAGTGTGAACTGGACTTCGTCCGACAACACGATTGCTACGATCAACGCTTCTGGCGTCGCCACGGGTGTGAAAGCGGGCGGGCCGGTCACCATCACGGCTACCTCGACCACCAACGCGGCAATCAGCGGCACCGCGCAACTCACCGTCACCGCGGCTACGTTGCAGACAATCACCGTCGCTCCAACTTCAGCAAGCGTTACGGCTGGTCTTACACAACCGTTCACCGCCACGGGCCACTTCTCCGACGGCACGACCGGTGCTGTCAGCGTGAACTGGACTTCGTCCGACAACACGATCGCCACGATCAACACTTCTGGCGTCGCCACGGGCGTGAAGGCGGGCGGGCCGGTCACCATCACGGCTACCTCGACCGCCAACGCGGCAATCAGCGGCACCGCGCAACTCACCGTCACCGCGGCCACGCTGCAGACAATCACCGTCGCGCCAGCCTCAACCAGTGTCGCTGCAGGACTGACGCAGCCGTTCACGGCCACGGGCCACTTCTCCGACGGCACGACTGGTGCTGTCAGTGTGAACTGGACGTCATCGAATACGGCCATCGCAACGATTAATGCTTCTGGCGTCGCCACGGGTGTGAAAGCTGGCGGGCCGGTCACCATCACGGCTACCTCGACCGCCAACGCGGCAATCAGCGGCACCGCGCAACTTACTGTCACCGCGGCCGTTCTGCAGACGATCACCGTCGCTCCGACTTCAGCAAGCGTTTCGACTGGCCTCACGCAGCCGTTTACAGCTACGGGCCACTTCTCGGATGGCACGACTGGCGCTGTCAGTGTGAACTGGACTTCGTCCGACAACACGATCGCCACAATCAACGCTTCTGGCGTAGCCACGGGCGTGAAGGCGGGCGGGCCGGTCACCATCACGGCTACCTCGACCGCCAACGCGGCAATCAGCGGCACCGCGCAACTCACCGTCACCGCGGCCACGTTGCAGACAATCACCGTCGCGCCAGCCTCAACCAGTGTCGCTGCAGGACTGACGCAGCCGTTCACGGCCACGGGCCACTTCTCCGACGGCACGACTGGTGCTGTCGGTGTGAACTGGACGTCATCGAATACAGCCATCGCAACGATTAATGCTTCTGGCGTAGCGACGGGTGTGAAAGCGGGCGGGCCGGTCACCATCACGGCTACCTCGACCGCCAACGCGGCAATCAGCGGCACCGCGCAACTCACCGTCACCGCGGCTACGTTGCAGACGATCACCGTTGCTCCGACTTCAGCAAGCGTTTCGACTGGCCTCACGCAGCCGTTTACAGCTACGGGCCACTTCTCGGATGGCACGACTGGTGCCGTCAGTGTGAACTGGGCTTCCTCCGACAACACGATTGCCACAATCAACGCTTCCGGCGTAGCCACGGGCGTGAAGGCGGGCGGGCCGGTCACCATCACGGCTACCTCGACCACCAACGCGGCTATCAGCGGCACCGCGCAACTCACCGTCACCGCGGCTACGTTGCAGACGATCACCGTTGCTCCGACTTCAGCGAGCGTTTCGACTGGCCTCACGCAGCCGTTTACAGCTACGGGCCACTTCTCGGATGGCACGACTGGTGCCGTCAGTGTGAACTGGACTTCCTCCGACAACACGATTGCCACAATCAACACTTCTGGCGTAGCCACGGGCGTGAAGGCGGGCGGCCCGGTCACCATCACGGCTACCTCGACCGCCAACGCGGCAATCAGCGGCACCGCGCAACTCACCGTCACCGCGGCTACGTTGCAGACGATCACCGTCGCTCCAACATCAGCGAGCGTTTCGGCTGGACTTACGCAGCCGTTTACCGCTACGGGTCATTTCTCGGATGGCACGACTGGCGCTGTCAGTGTGAACTGGACTTCGTCCGACAACACGATCGCCACAATCAACGCTTCTGGCGTCGCCACGGGCGTGAAGGCGGGCGGGCCGGTCACCATCACGGCTACCTCGACCGCCAACGCGGCAATCAGCGGCACCGCGCAACTCACCGTCACTGCGGCCGTTCTGCAGACGATCACCGTTGCTCCGACTTCAGCAAGCGTTACGGCTGGTCTCACACAACCGTTCACCGCTACGGGCCACTTCTCCGACGGCACGACCGGTGCTGTCAGTGTGAACTGGACGTCATCGAATACAGGCTTCGCCACGATCAACGCCTCCGGCGTTGCCACTGGTGTGACTGCGGGCGGCCCCATCACGATCACCGCCACGAGCGGCAATATTTTCGGCACCGCACAACTGACGGTTACGCCAGTCGTCGTTACTAACTTCCCGCTAAACGTTACGCTGATCGGGACTGGCACCGGCAGCGTTACGGACAAATTAGGTTCGATCGACTGTGTGAACACGGCCGGCGTGATTACCGGCACTTGCACTGCGAATTATCCGATGGGCACAGTCGTCACGCTGACTTCCTCTCCGACTGCGCCCTCAACCTTTGGCGGCTGGTTGCAAGCCTGCACCGGCACGGGCGGCTGCAGTGTTACGATGAATTCCGCGCAATCCGTGACGGCTTCGTTTGTGCCCGCGCCAAAGATGATCCCCGTACCGTTCACACCGGGCAGCAACGCCTCTGGCATGGCGACCTACGACTGCCCGTCCAACCCGAATCCTTCGCCGGGCAATCCTTGCCTCGATCCGAATGCACATGCAACTTCCTTGACGATTGGGCAGGTGCTTACGCCCTTCACCCTGACCGTGGTGGCCACCGAAGTGCCACCGACCAACGGTAACGGCATCTGCGAGAATGGCCTGACAGCGGCGCAGGACCTTGATTGCCGCTTCAAGTCGTTTTTCACGTTCCAGACCAAACCGAACGGCGACACCGTCGTACCCCTGTGCGATCCCTACGCGAACGGCAACTGTGTGGTGTATTCGGTCTTCTTCCAGACGCCCGGAAAGGAACCGGATCCATCCATGTACGTTGGACCCGTCAACTGGAACATAACGTTCAACAACGACACGTTTGTTCCGCCAGCTCCCTGGACCGGAAGCACGCCGCGGGTGTACTACGATCCATCCGGCTTCTTTATGCCGAACTCGCCCTATGGCACGGATTGCACCACGCCGATGCTCATCGGGAATCCCGGCGTACCGACGAATCCGGCGATCTTCTGCCAGTTCGTTTTCGACATCACGACGATGTACGATCCCACCAAGAAAGTGGACGCGCTTATGGGTGCGAAGACGAAAGTCTTCAGCGACGTCGTTGTTGCCTTCCCGCCGATCTTTGCGCCGGTGGTGACAGTAGCGACGACGCCTGACGCTGCGACGGTTACGGCGGGCAGCCCGATCGGCTTCACCATCGCCGTCAGCAACAGCGCCGCCGCAACGGCGAACAATGTTTCCCTCAACACGCCGCTGCCTGGCGGAACGAATGTGAACTGGACGATCAGTCCGTACGCGGGCCCCGGCACGTGCGCGATTACCGGCGCGATCGGGAGCCAGGTGCTCAACTGTGCGTTCGGCACTCTGAGCCCGAGCACGAATCTGAGCGTGCACATCCAGAGCGCTTCCTCCGCGGCTGGAACCGCCATCAGCCCAAGTACGGTGCTGGTTGGAACTCAGCAGCTGCTTTCGATCGGCAGCATCGTCGTGCAGCCGATTACGGTGACGTTCAGCGGCCTGACGACTTCAGAATCCGTTCCTGCTGGGACTAGTTCGATCCTGCTCGGCGGAGTCATCGGCAACGGCACGCAGTTCGCGCCCAGCGGCGAAACCGTTTCGATCAGCATTAACGGAGTCACGTTGCCAACTACTGTCGGAAGCAATGGCGTCTTCTCCCTGCAGTTCCCCACCGCCGGGATTCCAGCTTCCGCGACGCCCTATCCGATAACCTACTCGTACGCGGGCGATTCGCTTTTGAGCACCGCAACCAACAACAGCACCACACTGACGGTCGTCAGTCCGCCCGCTGGCGTAAACCTGTCCACAACGCTGCAGTCAGCAACCACTGACGTTTCCGGAAACTACGTGTTTACAGTCCGGATCACCAACAGCGGAGCGACCACGGCCACCGCTGCAGCCATCAAGACCGCCGTGCTAACTACAGTTGTCGGAACCACACGGGTGGCTACGGCAAGTACAACGACATTGCCCCTGAATCTGGGCAACATCGCGTCATTAAGTTCTGTGACTGCAACGCTCACATTCCCCGCGAGCGCTGGCCCGCCGAACGCAGCAGGGGCCATCAGCCTCGGCTTCGGGTTCACGGGCGGCAGTGCAAGCGCTACGTTGAAAGCAACGTTGCCGTAAGAATGGGAAGTGAGTTCGGAGTACTATTCAAGGGAGGACCGATGACCGGAATCACAAAGAGTAAATTTTTGACCAGCGCGGGACTGCTGACCCTGCTTTGTGTGCTGTTGCCACCAGTTGTACGAGCCGACGGAACCGGCCGAGGAGACGTGATCATCACGCTCCCGACAATCTCCGGAGGCGCTGGCGACGCCATCGTAGTGTTTGGAAAACTGACGAATACTTCATCGAACACGCTAGATTTCGCTAACGACAGCCTCACCCCTAACAACACAGCCATCGGTGGTGTCGCCGACCTTGCCTTCAATGGCTTTTTGGGTCTGGGACCGAATTCCGTTGGTGGAAACTCGACCCTGACCGGCGTCGACTTGTTCACCATTTTTATTGCGAATGATGCCAGCCCGGGTTTGTACGATGTGAATTTCTACGACCTACTCGGGGGCACCGACGCCAATTGCACCCTCGACTTCAGTCTCTGTGGCGTCCAACTTGGAACAGTCGAGTTCGCCGTTAACGTACAAGGCGTGGTCCCGACACCGGAGCCGGGCACCTTGGTGCTCCTTGTTGTCGGGCTGTTAGCGGGCTTGTTGGTCATCCGCCGAGCATGGCAGTAGAGCAGAGATTGCAAAACAGTTTCTCGGACTGCCAGACGGGGAGAGTCTGGTTAGTATTTTCCCGTTATTTGGAACACCGAGTCTGCTGAGGGTCTACCGCATTTCTGCCGTGTACCTAGCCTGTCCGTTGCGTGGAATTCCATCCGACTTTCCCAACTGCTAAAAATAGCGAGCTGAAGCGCCCTCCCTTGTCTTGGAGATCGCAAACGCGTTTCGTTGGCTCTGGCGCCTACTTAGTCTTTTCGGCGAGGATCGGCGCAAGGTCGTAACGCTTCGCCAGCGCGGGATTCTGGGCGTCTTTTTGAACTTCGGCGGCGGCGCGGCGGGCTTCCTCGTAGTGGCTTTGCGCGTCGTCGCCTTTTCCGGAAAGCTCCAGCGCCCGGCCCCATTGGTACTGGCTCTGGGCCTGCAATGCGCGCAACTTGAGTTTCTCGCTGCGCAGGGCGGCAGACTTTAATTCCTTCAGCGCACCGGCATAATCCTTTGCGCCGATCAGGGCTTCGCCGCGCAGCACAAGACACTGCGTCGAGAGGTATTTCAGGCCCATGGAATCGGCTTCCTCGCCCAGGGCGCGTAGTTCATTGGCCGCGGCCGCAAATTTGCCGTTGGCAACGGCAAGCTTGGCCAGATTGATTTTGTTGAGCAGCGCGAGGTGCGCGTCACCGCTCTTTCCGGCGGCTTGCAGAGATTCCTGATAGGCCGCGGCCGCGGCTTTTAAATCGCCACGATAGTAGGCGTTGTCCCCCTCGTAGCTGAGCGCGGCGGCAATCTGCGGCTGGTTCTTGTCGGTGCGCGCGGCGTTCAAGGCATCCCCCAACGCCTTTGCGGCTTCTTCGTTGCGGCCGGCCTGTGCCAGCGCGTTACCGTATGCCGTCAGAATTTCGGTGGAAAAGAATCCCTGTTCCTTGGCCTCCGATAATCCCTTCACCGCATCCTGTTGCGCGCTGACCGCGGCTCCAAATCTCCCCTGATAGCCAAACAGCGTTCCAAGGCCGGAGGATTCGATCGCCGCACCGCGCCCGTCGCCGGACGAGCGGCGCATATCGAGCGCCTTCAGATACTGATCCTGAGCTTGTTCGAACTGGCCGGTGCGCATGGAAGTTTCCGCCAGGTTGTGCAGCGTGTCGGCGATATCGGAAGGAACTTTCAGCTTTTCACGCACCTGCAGCGCGCGCTCGAAATAGGTGCGCGCATTTTCGTAATCTCCCTTGGAGAAATATGTGTTGCCGATGTTGTTCAGCACCTGCCCCTGCATCTGGTCGTTGTGGATTTCGATCTGCGATTGCAGGGATTCCTTGAACAAGCGCAGCGCATCGTCGTACTTTCCGTGTTCGACATAAAAATCCCCGAGGTCGCTCAAAACGTTCGCGGTGCCCTGCTTATCGCCGAGCTCGCGCCGGATGGCCAGCGCCTGATTGTAATTTTTAAGCGCTAGATCGGGCTTGCCGGTGCCGTCGTAGATCGAACCGATCATCTGCATGCTATCGGCGATTCCCTTCTTCAATCCCAGTTTCGTTTTGATTTCCAGGGATTCCTGCAGGTTTTTCAGCGCATCGTCGGGGCGCTGCATCGTAGAATAAGCCACGCCCATGGCCTGGAGGATTTGCGCGCGTTCGGCGTCGTCCTGAAGTTCGATTGAAAGCGCCTGCGCGCGCGTCAGGTATTCCAGACCCGCCTGGGAATTCCCGCTTTCAATTTGCACGCGGCCAAGCGAGCGCAAGCCGGCGATGCGCTTGGGATCAAGTTCCACGACTTTGGCAAACATCTCTTTTGCCTTGTCGTAAGCGCCGGTGTTTTCATAGGCCAAGCCGAGATCAAAGAGATAGTCGGTGTTGTCGGGGGAGACTTTAATCAGATTCTGGTACGCCTCGATCGCTTTCGGAAAGTCCTTCTCGATCCGGTCATAGTTGGCCTGGATGAGATATTTTTCCTGCATCGGCAGTGCCCCGCTGAGCGCAACCGCTTTCTGGGCCGCGGGCTCCGCGTCTTCGTCCTGGCCGAGGTCCGAGTACGCCTGCGCCAGCTTCACGTAGGCCAGCGCAAACTGGCCGTCTTCCTTGATCGCTGCCTGAAAACTCTGCGCCGCGGCAGTGTGTTTGCCCGCACGCGCTTCCTCCAGGCCGTGGTTGTACTCGCGCAAAGCGGAGACAGAAGCGGTGGAAGGCTTGAAGGCGTGTTCCTGGAGTTCCTTCAGCAAACTCTTCGACACGGCCAGATTTTCACGGATCTGACTTGCCAGCCGGTCCACGGCCGCGAAAATTTCCTTGTCGCCCGCGGCTTCTTCCTTGACGTTGATCGCCTGTCCGCGCTTCAAATCCTGGATCCTGGCGTCAATGCGGATCAGGTTGCCCAGCTGCGCGTAGCTTCCAGAAACCACCGTATCCACGTTGCTCTGATTGGCGATGCGGCCGATCGTAGAGGCGTCCAGGTCAGCTTGCGGCGTGATATGCAGGTCCTTCATCACTTGCCCAACGCGTTCTGAAGAAACGGCGCGCACGCTGGCGGATTCGCCGACGTCTGTGCTGAGCATATCGGCCATCGCCGAGCCTACCCAATCGAGCTTCGGATCGGAAGTTGCGTTGTGAAATGGCAGGATCGCCAGAGAATGCAATGGCGTCACAGGAACGGCAGGCCCACTGGAAGGCGAAACGTACTTCCTGGCCACGTAAAGGCCACCGCCAACCACCGCAATCAGGGCCGCTGCCAGAAGCGTCACGGTCATGCGAGAACGCGGGGCTTTCGCCGGAGCTGGTTCTTTTTCGACGGGGAGTTCGATGCGCTTTTTTGAGCCGCCGCGCCAGGAATCGATGTCGCGTTGAATTTCCAGCGCGCTCTGATACCGCTGCGCCGGATCCATTTGCATGCACTTCGCGGTGATGTCGCTCAAAAGCGCGGGAACGCTCGGGTCCACCTCGCCGGGCAGCCTGGGTTTTTCGCGCGTGCGCTTGAACATCGCCCCTTGGAGGGTGTCGGCTTTATAGGGAAGCTGCCCCACCAGCAGCTGATAAAAAATAATCCCCAGCGTAAAAAGGTCCGAACGCGCGTCCACGTGTTCGCCCATCACCTGTTCCGGGGACATGTAGTCCGGCGTCCCCAGCAGAGCGCCCGTGTGGGTCATGCCGCCGCCCTGCTCCATGGTGCGAGCGATGCCGAAATCCATCACGATGATGCGGCCGCTCTTTTCCACCATTATGTTTTGGGGTTTCAGGTCGCGGTGCACCACGCCTTCAGAATGCGCGGCATCCAGCGCGGTGCAGGTCTGGTGGATCACGTCGGCGCATTCCTCAAAACTCAGGCGGCCTTTTTCTTTGATGAGCGAGGTGAGGTCTTTGCCCTCGATGAACTCCATGGTGATGAACTTCACACCATCGGCTTCGCCCAAATCAAAGATGCGGATCACGTTTTTCTGGGTGATCTTCCTGGCGAGAATCAGTTCCTGTTTGAAGCGCTGCAGAATTTCTTCGTGGACCGCGAGTTCTGGGCGAATGACTTTCAGAGCGACCAGGCGGTCGAGTTCGAGGTCCCAGGCTTTGTAGACGGCGCCCATGCCGCCTTCGCCAAGCATCTGCACAATTTCGTAGCGCTTGCCCAGGCGCATGCCTTTCGCCAGGTGGCCGCCACGAATGCCGGTGGCACTGGGGGGAGGAACGGGCTGAGACCAGCCTTGGGCTTGGGAACTGTCGCTGCGATCGCCGTGATCGGCTTCACCAAGGAAAGTGGCGTTGGCATCGGGAGGGGCGTCGCCCAGAAACGTGGCATCGCCCAGGGGAAAAGGCGTCTGACAGGAAGTGCACACCGACGAGGAGGAAGTATTCGTCGCGTGACAATTCGGGCATTCTCTGCTGGCCGGCGCCATAAATCGTCTTTTAATTCAATTGCGTATGCTGACCGGGACCTGAACCAGCGTGGATTTTACATCAAGCCCGTGATTTTGCGGCGGAAAAGCGCGGCTGGCCAGCCAGTGGATATTCTAGAAGCGCGATCCTGACCGGAACGATCGCATGGATCAGAACAGCGGGCCGAGCCCCCAGCCCAGCGCGCCCAGGCGATCGTGCAAGCGAAACGCCGAGCCATCCGGCATGAGGATGAGGCGGTTCAGTCGGAGAAGATTGAAGGAATAATTTACCCGCACAGGAGCGCCGACCACGGGCAGGGTCCAGCGGAACTCGAAGCCTGTTGTGCCATGAATGAGCCCGTTCGTGGAATTGATCAAAGCAGGGCGCGTTTGCCCCAGCCAACCTGGCAACAGGAACCCGGAGCCCGAATCGAAGAACGTCGCTCCTTCCACTCCGCGGCCGATGGGAAAGCGGTACTCCAAATTCGAAGCAGCTAGAAGGTTTGCGCCGCTGGGCGCCGCTGAATACGTTGTGGCACCGGAAGGTGAGACGCTCGTGAAGGTCTGGTACGGTCCGAGCTCCCCGGGCCGCAACCCCCGCACCAAATCGTCGCCGGAGAAAAAGCGCGCGTACAGCGGCATATCGCCTTTATAACTCGCCGCCGCACTGACCGTCGTTCGAAAGGCCCAGGCGTTGTGATGATCGAAAATCCCGTCCGGAAATATCTGGCCGTATTCTGTCTTCGATTTCAGCAGGTTCTCGTTGCCCCCGAGCCAGCCGCCTGACACGGAATCGGCAAGCTGTATTTTTTGCGCTCCCGCATCGTGCGTCCATCCGATTCCGAGCGAGTGACTGGAGGTCTTGCTTTCGAAATCCACAGGTTCGGGAGCTGCGGTGGTTGACGGCTGATTCACCAGATAGTCCGTATGGGATCGCGATATTCCGAAGTTGAGTCCGATACCATCCACATCAGACGCGGCGTAACTCCAGCCCAAATTGACGCCCACGGTTTGCGAGCGCTCGAATGGCCCTTGGACGGCTGGCGTCAAACGCGGGCGAAGAAATGTGTCAAAAACCGAAAGCGCCAGGGTACCTCGCGAGCCAAGAAACCCTTCCTTGGCCAGACCGATGGCTAGCTGCAACGATTCTGGCCCGCCGTCAATCTGGGTGGAAAGAAATTCGTCCACGCCGAGCAGGTTGAAAACGCTGTAGGCGATTCCAACGCTGCTTCCGAATTGTTGCCGTCCGCCGGAGAAGGTGATTCGCTGTTTGCCTTTCTCGCGCAGGTGGATGGTTACGTCGGCTGTACGGGTTGCTTCGTGAGTTTCGATCTGAACGTCTTCTCGCCTGAATGGCTGGAAATAGCCCGTTCGCGCAAGCCGCGCAAGGCCTGCTTCGATTGCGTATTCGTCAAGCGGCTGGCCTTCAGAGAGGGGCATCCGCCGGCGAAGGTACCTGTCCGGGAAGCGCTGATTCCCGCGGAATTCGATTCGCCGTACGGTGTAAGGAGGCACAGGGTTGAAATCAAACCTTACAGAGGCAATGTGCGTTGCGGAATCGAAAGTCGGGCTGGCTTGCAAACGATAGTCTGTAGCGCCGTTTTTTCGTTGTGCACTTCGGTGGAGTCGAACTTCCCAGTCGCGGCGCAGAGATTCAACAGCGTGTTCGGAGAATGGGCGTCCAGGCGCGGCATCGGAAGAAATCAGATCGCCCCTTTTTATCAAGTTCAGTTGTTGCCGCAGAGAGGGGCTTATCTCTGTGGGACCGAACGTGTAGAAATTGCCGGACTGGACGGGCAGGCCAACGGTCAGACCGGGTTGGACGGGGCGGTAGCGCCAGCCCGAGGAAGGGCTTGAAAAAGCGTTCAGGACCGTAACCTCCGGAGTGCCTACACGGGCCTGGGGAAATCCGTGATTCTTGAAGTAGGTGAGCAGATTCGCTCGATCTGCTTCGCACTTTCCGGGCGTGTAGACATTCTTATTGCGGAATCCCGCAAACCACGCATCCGGGGAAAGTTGCCGCATCTGTTTGCGCAGAACTTTGTCCGCAACTTCCGGATGGCCCGAGAAACTTACGCGCACCACCGGCATTCGCGGCCCGTCGCGTATCTGAAACTCGATTTTTACTCTTTGGCCGGAAAGGTTTTCTTCTTGGATGAGCGCCTGCGCCTCGGGGTGTCCCCCTGCCGCAAGTTCCCTCTGAATTGTCATCGCGGCGCGATGCAGCCGCGCAGGATCGGCTGGCATTCCGATCTGCGGAAAGAGCTTTTCCTCATCGAGCAGTTTCCTGATTTGTTGCTGGGATAAGAGTTTCGAACCGGTGAATACGACTGCAGCCAGATAGGGATACTCGCTGAGGTGGAATTGGATTTGAACCCGCCGAGGCCCTGCACTCGATTCGGGCTCGCCATCCGGATCCGCCGCCTTTACGAGAACATCTTCAAACCAGCCCGCCTGACTGAGGGCGCGCACATCTGCCGCGATCCGCGCTGAGTCGAACTCCTCGCCGGGATGGACAGAAAGTCTCGACCTGGCCGCTTCGGCCGCGATGCGATGAAGGCCTACGAATTTGATTTCGCTGATTACCGTGTGCGGTGCGAGGCCAGATGATGAGGTGGTTCCGCTTGCAGCGTTGGAATCGCCGTCCTGAGGGCTTGCAAAGCCCGTTGCGACAACGAGCATTCCAAGAAGTGACACGACTACGGGAACCCGACTGGGCATGGTTCGCTGCACCTGGCCCTCGAGGGCGGAACAATCTGAAGTGATGGATGAACGGTTCCGGCCGAAGGTTGCTTCAGGCCGGGAACGACCAGTCCCGTCAGACCGGGCTCACCCCGCCAAATGATCGCTGGTTCCTTTTCGTTTTCTGTTACTCCGCGGGGTGGCCTCTAATCCATTCGGCCATCCGATCCGCGACGATTTGGTTTCCCTGAGGGCTTATATGCATGCGGTTGTCAATGTAGATGGGCTCTTTTACAGAGTCAAAAACGTTTCCGAGGAAAACGAAGTCCATTTTCTGCGCCGATCGGCGAGCAGCTTCTTCATTCACAGCCGCCAGGATTCGATGAGGCGTCTCGAGGGCAGGGCCGGGGCCGCCGTCCCAGAGTTGTTGCTCAAACGGTGCAAGCGGTTTGCGGCCAAAGGCGAGTGAGGGTTGCCAGAAGGAAAGTACCTTGAATTTGTAAGCTTGACCCAACATTTTGGCGACGATGATGTTGGCTTCGTAGTTGTCGAGCGCGGCTCTAGCCCTCGCTGAGACTTCCGGAGGCGGCAAGCTTTCTAAATCGCCGTGCCGGAGTCGCGCGGCAAGAGCTCCAGCGAGCTTGATGGAGCTCGAATCCCGCAGAAAATCGAGTTTGCTTGAAACCGAACCTTCCATGCGCGATTTTGTGGATCCGAATTCCAGGTGGCCCTCAGGAATTCCAGGCGCTACGGCTGCCTCGGAGTCGTTCACTCCGTCATAGAAGATCACCAGGTCGGGCTGTTGCCCCCTTTTTAACAACTCTACCAGCAGAATCAGCTCTTGATTCGTCAGATAGCCTTCCACGCCGTAGTTTGAGATTCTGAAGCAGGTGGGACCACTCGAGTTCAACTTCTCTGAGAGATAAGACGGGATGGTCGCTTCGTCAGGAGCGCCCATTCCAAACAGGGTGGACCCGCCAAACATCCAAATGACTCTCCGCTCTGTTTGTTCACAGGCAGGGGTGGTGGTCCTGCGCATATTCACCACGACACCTTCATCGATGTTGATATATTTGCCGTGCCAGGGCCGTTCACCCCAGACTAGGAACGGAACGTAATTCAATTTCTTGTTTGCCGACCATCTGAGATGCTCCTCCGTCCAGTATTCTTCCGCCCAGGGGTATCCCCGATAGGCCGGGTTGGCACCGGAAAGATCTCTAGCCTTCCCTGGGTGTATCCGCTGGTAGGCAGCCCGGACAACGGCGGAGGCGGTTTCCAGGCCTGCCGCCGCCAACAGCACGCTGAAGATTAGGTAGCCAAGATAGGAGAAAAAGACGGGGTAAGTCTTGGGGGCTGATTGCGTCATTCCTCATTTTCACCTAAAGCGTCCAAGCATCTGCCGTCGATCGGAAATACGGACGCCGCGCGCAATTCGCTTCCGCAGGACCGGGTTCGCCCCCTGCCGGCGCTAAAAAAGAAAGTATACAAATGGGCCAAACACCGGACTCTGAGCTAAGAAAATTGCGACGGCGAACAGCAGAATGCCGCAAATCAGGGGCAGCATCCACCAGCGCCGGTTTCGAACGAAGAAAGAGAAGAGCCCAATTACGGTTTCGAGCCGAGCGCCAATTTTCCGGATGAAATGCATGCGGGCCCCCGCCTTGGAAAATCGAGACATGCCGGGGACCGACGGTATGCCGACCCACAATCCCCACCCTGCCTGACCGGATTAGAATGCGTCAGAATGCATTCTGGCTGGCGCGATCACCTCACTTGTCATGACCTGGTAAAAACCGTGTCACAATTTCAATCTGCCCCGGGCAGTCGCGGTTTTGACCCCCAAACGTTGGCCGACTGCAACCGGCCCTCCCCCAGTCGACCGGACCGATCCACCATGCGGCACTACTCTAACGACCGCACTCTGCGTCGCTATCTCCTTCGGCCCCATTCCTGGGCTACAATCTGGCGGCGTCAATTTCATGACGCGACTAGGAGGTGGGGATGCTTCGTCGGGCAATGGTAATTCTGGCGCTGGGAGTTGTGTGGGTGTGTCGTGCGCAGGGGCAGACAAGGCTGCCTGCGAAATGGGAAGAGCTGACGGCGGAAGAGTTTCGACAAGCAATTGGCAAGGCGAAAGAAACGTGCCTGCTGCCGTTCGGAATACTGGAAAAGCATGGGCCGCACCTGCCTTTGGGAACCGACTTGCTGAATGTGCGCTATGTGACGGAACACGCCGTCGAACAGGAGTATGCGGTTATTTTCCCGGAATATTATTTCGGACAAATCGCGGAGGCGCGGCACGAACCGGGGACGGTGGCATACAACGCGGAAATGCAGATGAAATTGCTGCAGGCGACGACGGATGAGATGGGGCGGAACGGTTGCAGGAAAGTGATCATCGTGAATGGCCACGGGGGGAACGAGAATCTGCTGCCATACTTCGCGCAATCGCAGCTCGATGCGCCGCACGATTATGTGGTGTACGTGCAATGGGGCCACGAGGCGACGAAGAAAGTGGGCGCGGAGAAAGAAGGGCCGGACTGGCACGCAGGCGAAACGGAGACATCCAACATGCTGGTGACGCATCCGAACCTGACCCACATGGACCGTGCGAAGGATGAATCGGGAGCGGACCAGAAGCGGGTGAGGCTTCCGGAAAATGTGTACACCGGAATCTGGTGGTATGCGCGGTTTCCCAATCATTATTCGGGCGATGGATCGAGGGCTACCAAGGAACAAGGCGAAGAAGATTTGCAGGCGTGGATCAGTACCGTAGTGAGGGCGATCCGGGCGGTGAAGGCGGACGAGGAGAGTTTGAAATTGCAGTATGAGTTTTACGGGAAGACCCGGAAACCCGTGGAGACGGTGCATTAGGAGCGGACGAATGGCCGATCTGAAGATCGACCACTACTAGAGCCGTCAGCGGGCCTGCCGGAGGGCGTCGATCCAGGCGATGAGCAATTCGTTAGAGTGTGGCTCGAGGTCGAAGAACTCGATGCCCATGCCGATACGGGGCTTGACGATGCGGACGACGACCAGAGCTTCGAGGACCTGGCCTTTTCGGACGAGTTTCATGCGTGCGCGGGCATTCATGGGCAGCGGTTTGCTGGTGCAAACAAAACATCCGCCCAGGGAGATGTCCGAGGTGACGCCGTCCACCTGTTTACCGGATTCCATGTCGATCAGCTCGACTTCAGCAGCAAAGGGAAAGCGGATGGCGTAGCGGCGGTCACGGACTCCCGTGACACTGGAATTTGAGCCATTGCGGTCGGCCATGGAGATAACTTTGCTCACTTAACACACCTTGACTGCAAGCGGGGCGGAAGAGGCCCGATGGCGAGTCAGGCATCAACATAAGGTCAGTTTGCCGGAAGTGGGGATGCTTGGATATGGGCGCCTGCCGGATGGCGGCGAAAGGGTAAACCGGACCGAGGGGAGAGCCCTCCCCTCGGTTATTAGTGTGTACGACAATGCTGGCCGCAGGGCCGGGCTGCGGAATTTTCGGCATGCTAGCCTGAACTGTAAGCAAATTCCCCTTGAATTGAACTATGCGAGCCGAAGGAATGCGTCAGAGCGATCGAGTCACACTGCGTCTGGAAGTAGAAGCTTCCTGGTTCGGAAGCGATGGCGTCGCCGTGACAAAACCCGCGGAATCTCTGCTGGTGAGCCGCAATGGCGGGGTGATCCGGCTGCAGGAAAAGCTTTTTACCGGACAGGAATTGACCCTGCGGCGGACATTGGAAGGGGACGAAGTGAAATCAGTGCGAGCGCGGATTGTCGCCGAGATTGACAAGGAGTCGGAGGGATTTCTCTACGCGGTTGCCATTCTGGAACCGCGCGCGGATTTCTGGGAGATCGAATTTCCGGCGATGCAGCAGGGAGAAGAAGCCCTGGCGCGGCTGCTGATGGAGTGCAGTTTCTGCCAGCGGCGCGAAGTGGTGTACCTGAACGAGATGGAGCTGAAATCGTTCGAGGTACGCCGGTGCGCGGCGCGGGTGTGCAAGCACTGTGATGCCCCCTCGATCTGGGTAGAAGCGCAGTCGGATCCGAACGGGGCGGAGGTGTCGCCTGCACGAGCGGCGGCCGAAGAGCGCGTGGTGCCGCGGAGGAACCGATTGCGGGTGAAGGCGCGGGTGCTCGCGTGCATCCGGCAGCGCGGGTTTCAGGAAGAAGTGGCGGTGTGCGAGGATTTGTCGAAGGGCGGGATCAGCTTCCGCAGCCGCAACGAATATGCACAGGGCACGCGACTGGAAGTGGCGGTGCCATACACGCCGGGAGCAGGAGCGATTTTTGTGCCGATACGGATTGTGTTTTCCCAGCCGATCGCGTCGGCGGGACTGTTCCGGCATGGGGCGGCGTATTTGCGGGTGCCGGAGTAGCGGGTCGATTTTTTCCAAACCTACAATTTGCGGATGGGTTTAGTTGAGTTCCTCCGTGCATCCTTATCGGATGAACTCAGGATGACACCTCGCTGTCGATTCGGTTCTGAATTTTTCAACTGCCAACAACTATTTTGATGGGGTAGACAAGATGGATTGCCAATTGAGGATGGCGTTCCAGAGCATGCGCTGGTCACCCCGGTTCAGGTCGCGGTGAATCGGGTTAAAATTGAACGTGATGATGTGGCCGCCGCCAACG
Organism: Acidobacteriota bacterium; assembly: GCA_013289665.1. Classification (GTDB taxonomy): domain Bacteria; phylum Acidobacteriota; class Terriglobia; order Acidiferrales; family UBA7541; genus Acidiferrum. The sequence continues at coordinate 62,803 of JABCZN010000002.1, forward strand.
GGTGAATCGAGAATTGCGGGGCGCCCGATCAAGTTCCCTTCCCCCCAAATCTGGCCGCTCACGAGAATGGGCGCGCCAGTCGTGTCGCCCCATTCAAGAACAACGGTGCTCGTGTCAACCGGCCCATCGAGACACGTAGTGCAATAGGCCATACGAAGCCAGCGTCGCGGCTCGGCGTACAACGGAAAATTCTGGCGAAAGACAGACGTGTGCGCGCTATAGCCGTAGGCGATCGGATGATCTGGGCGATCGAAGGTGACGCGCAGGTGAGAGCCTGGCGTGCGAGTTCCCGCTCGTTGAGCGGCTGCCGCGGCATCGCTTCCTCCGCCCTGCGTGCTGCGCGGGACGCCGCCGGCATCGCGCCGGACTCCGCGAACAAGGCCGCCTTCCAGCGCAAGCATCGAGCCGCTGCCGAGCGTGATGAGCAGGCCGCCGCGTTCGACGAAATCCTGAATTTGGGCGAGACCCTGATAGCCGATACCTCCGGTGATGTCGTCGGATTCTGCAGGAGTACCGAAATTGGGAGTTTCGGGCGTTTTCCTGAAGGGCATCGGGCTCCAGCGTTTTGGGAGACCCTGAATTTGTTCGGAGAGTTCGAGATCGACGTGGCCGTAGAGGAGGACGTCGATCTTGTCGTTGAGTTTGCCGGCGCGAATGTCTTCGTCGCGGATGTAAATGTAGGGGACTTTGCGCTGGTCGAGGGAGTAGCGCACCCAGCCGATGGAATCGGTGTCCGCCCAGGGAACCCAGACACCGAGGCGCGGAGCTCTGGCGGTGTGATGAGCGACATCGGGAGCGGAAGCGGCGGCGATGAAATCGAGTCCCAGTTGATCTGAAATTTGCCGGAGCGCATCGGGCAGGCCCGGCTGCGACGGAAGAATCCAGGAACCGGCGGGATATTCCGCGCTACCGGAGGAAAAAGTGCGCTCGGCAATTTCAATAGTAAAGTTCGAAAGGCGGTAGCGCGCGGCGAGAAGGCTTTCCTGTCCGGAATCTTTCAAGAGAAAGACAAGGCCAGTGCCGGAAACTTTGCCGTGCGGCTGCGGTGGTTCGGTGAGAAGCGCGAGTGAAGCGGAGCGCACGGAAGCGTCGTCCGTGGGCAAAACCTCCAGATGGTAATGCGCGGGAAGCTCCCAGGAGACGTCGTCGTAGGGTTCGACCGCGTCTTTCGGATAGAGCTGCGGAGCGAGGAGATCGACGGCGTAATTGCGATAGGGCTGATCGAGACGGACCACATAGGTGCCGGCGGCGAAGCCGCCTTCTTTCAGGTGGAGAGTATCTTTCGCGCGGTTGACTTCGATGTGCTGGCTCATCAGACGTGCCACCAGTTGCGCGACGCGGGCGGGATCCCCCTGGTCGTCGGGGATGAGGAAGGCGGTCGGCCGTTCATCCAGGCCTTTGCGATAGGAGTGCAAACTTTTCTCGTAGAAGTTGTGGAGGAATGTGCGGGAATTGTTGGCGGCGTAATCGAGGGCGGCAAGAGCGCCGGTCTCGTTGTAATTGAGGTTGTCGCGAGCGGACCAGGTGACCTTTCCGCTGGATGGAGGAAGCGGGCGATACCACTCGCGGGAAGTTTCCTCCGCAGACAGCAACCAGGTGAGCGTTTCGGCGGTGCCGTTGCCGAAGGTTTCATAGCCGCGCCCGATGGAATTGTGGTTCATCGCGACAGAGTCGAGGAAAAGCTCAGCGAAGCCTTCGCCAAAATTCCAGGTGGAGACGCCGGGCATGCCGAGGCCGGTCAGAGTCTGCACTTCGTGGAAGCTTAGGGCGAGAAATTCGGTGAAGGTGATGGGATCGACGTTGGGGTTGTAGGGGCCGGTGCCGTTCCAGGACATGAGGAAGGGTTCGCCTTCGTGAAGATCGTGGATGACGGTGGGATGCCAGTCGAAAAACATCCGGGCGACGGCTTTGGTGGTTTCCTGGGTGAGCTGGTGAGCGTCGCGATTGATGTCCACGAAGACGTATTTGCCCCAATAAGGAGGAGCCTGGCGGGGGAGAGAGGCGCGATCGGTTTTGCCTTTGAGGTAACGATAGAACCACTGGACCTGATTGTCGCGGCCGTCGGGATTGGAGACGGGATTGATGAGCACGACAAGATTTTCGCGGATGCGGCGAATCATGGGCTGATCGGAAACAGCCAGGCGGTAAGCAAGTTCTAGGACGGATTCCGTGGAGCCGGTTTCGTCGGAATGGAGCGCGGCATTGAAATAGTAAATGGGTCGCGAAGTGGAGACGAGATTTTCAGCAGCGGCGGAATCGGTTTTGCGAGGATCGGCGAGGGCGGCGGTCGCGGATTTCAGCCGGTCGAGACTGGCAATTCCCTTCTCGTCAGCGATCGCAACCAGGAGGATGTCGCGGCCTTCTTCGGATTTGCCGATGGTGAAAACGCGGACGCGGGGAGAGGCGGCGGCTAGCGCGCGGCAGTAGGCATACGCCTTTGCGGAGTCAACGAGCTCGCCGGGTGCGCCCATGATGCGGCCGAAGAAGGCGCGCGGGGACGGAACCGTGGAGGATGCGGGCAGATAGGAGACCCAGGGGGATAAGAAACGTGGTTCGGTGGTGGCTCTGGAGATTTCCTCCGCGGAACCGGCTTCGGGGGTGTCGGGAGAAACGGAATTTTGCGCGTGAGTGCCGAACGCGGATGAAGACAGAACGAGAAATAAAATAGACCAACGGATCAAGATGACCCTCCAGAATCAGAGTAAAGAAAGAATGGAACAGGAGCGAAGGGAGTGTACTACAAGAAGAAATGAAGGCGGATAATGTCCGCGGGTGGGCAGCAGGATTGCACCGGCGCGAGCTGCGGCGACGGCGAGATCTTCGTCGCGGGTGGCCAGAGGCAGACCACGGCAATCGAAGCGCACAGGCTGAAGCCTGTGCAAAGGACGGGCTGGGCCAGTTGAATGTGGCCGCTACCGCTCGGATTGCGGGGTTAGTCGAGCGTGCTGACCGTATTGCGCTCGGAGCGGCGGCGGTGCAGGTAGTGCATGGCGATGTTGAGATAAATCTCGCCGCAGGGGGTTTCGATGCACAGGACCATGGCTTCGGTGTCGGCGCTGCCGCCCAAACCTTCCTCGCTCATGTGAATGTCGGGAGGAAAAACTTTGAAGCGAAAGCCTTGATCGTTGAGGAGTGTAACGCTGTTGCCGATGACCATGTTGGCGAGTTCGCAGACGGTTTCGCGGATGACCTGCTCGCTTTCCGGCAGGGCGGCGCCGGCAAGCTGGTTGGCGACGCGCATGGCGACCTCAGGCGCGAGATCAAGGATTACGCGGCCTTCGATATCGCCCTTGATGGCAATGAGGGCAGCGACACCTTTGCGGCGATAGGTGTCTTCGTCCATCGAAAGGTCGGCGATTTTCGTGGGAGCCTGCAAGGCTTCGGCGAAGACCGCATCGGCGGCATTAATAAAAGGCTGGATAAGTTCCATTCTCATATTTGATGCTCCCCTGCGAGGGCAACGGGCGCACCCGCGGCATTTGGATCGTCACCGAGGACGTAGCGAAGAATTTCGTAGAGCACTTCGGGCTTGACCGGTTTCTGGACAAAATGCTTGGCGCCCTTTTGCAGCGCGGCAAGAATGTTTTCCTGGTAGCCGACGGAGGAGACCATGATGATGCGGGCGTCGGCGTGTTGCCGCACGATGCGCTCGACGGCTTCGATGCCTTCCATCTGCGGCATGGTGATGTCCATCAGGACGATGTCTGGCTTGATGCGGTTGAACTCGGCGATGGCGGTCAGCCCGTCGCCGGCCTCGCCGGCAACTTCGCCGCCGAAGACCTCGATCATCTTCATAATGTTCTTGCGCGCGAAGACGGAGTCGTCCACCACGAGATACCGAACCGGTTGGTGGTCCTTGCGAAGTAGAGGCGCGAACTGTGGCATAAACATCTCCTTTTGCTCCCGAGCCCCCTCAGGCCCGCGGAGTTGGAACTGGAACTTTTTCACCCTTGTCGGATTTCTCGGAACTGTCCTGCTTGTCCGAACCGCTGCGATCGGAACCGTACTGGCTGATCAGGTGCGCTCCCAGAGTATCGAGAGGCACCACCTTCTGAACGAAACCCTTCATCATGGCGGCGCGCGGCATTCCGGCGACGACGCACGTTTCTTCGCTCTGCGCGATGGTCATTCCTCCGGCGGCTTTGATTGCGCCGATGCCCTCGGCCCCGTCTTCACCCATTCCCGTCATGATGATGCCGACAGACGTGAGGCCGAATTCCTGGGCGACGGAATGGAACAAAACGTCGGCGGAAGGGCGATGGCCATTGATGGGAGGCGTGTCCGACAGGACCACCATTTCACCGCGAGGCATGCGGCGAACCATCATGTGGCGATTGCCGGGGCAGATCAGCACCCGGCCGGCGATGAGCAGGTCGCCTGATTTGGCTTCATGAACATCGAGCGCGCAGCATTCATCCAGGCGGCGGGCAAACATGTCCGTAAAGCCTTCCGGCATATGCTGAACGACGACGAAGGTCGCGGGAAAATCCGCCGGAAACTGGGTGAGCAGATATTGCAGCGCGTTGGGGCCGCCGGTTGAAATGCCGATGGCGATCACGCGGTTTGGCGGGATGGCCGGGCGCGAACGCTTGTTGGAAGACGGAGGAGCTTCAAGAACCGGTTTGGGAATGGACTTGCGGCCGCCAGCGCGCTTGGCAACTTTAATTTTTTCGGCAAGCTGGAGCGCGACCGGTTCGAGATTACCGGCGGCGGCGTTTCTGGGCTTGGCGACGAAATCGATGGCGCCAAGCGCAAGGGCCTTGAACGTGGAATAGGCGCCTTCCTTTGAATGGGTGCTGAAGACGATCACGGGGAGAGGCGCGCCACGCATGATCATGCGCAGGGTTTCGAGGCCGTCCATGCGCGGCATTTCCAGGTCGAGGGTGACAATGTCCGGCTGAAGCTCCGCAATCTTGCGCAAGGCAAACGAGCCGTCCATAGCGGTGCCCACGACCTCGATGTCCGGGTCGCGCTCGAGGATCATGGGAATCAGTTTCCGCATGAGAGCGGAATCGTCGACGACCAGGACTCGGACGCGCTCTTTCATGCGATTGCTCCGAGTGGCAGGGATCGAGCAAGCCGGGAAAGAATTGCCGGGACGTTGAGAATCAGGACAACTGTGCCGTCGCCCAGAATCGAGGCGCCGCTCACGAGGTCGCTGGAAACGATTTCGCCCGGAAGGGCCTTGATCACCAACTCTTCCTCGCCAACCAGGCTGTCCACCACCAGGCCGAAACGCTTTTCGGCCAGGCCGATGACCACCACAAAATTCCTCTTCTTTTTTGAGCCGCTCGGCGCCTCGACCGGATGAATGCGATTGAGCTGGTCGAGACGGACAAGGGTGAGAATCTGTTCGCGGAGGCGCAGGACTTCGCGCTGGTCCACTCTGTGGATTTCCTGATCCTGAATGCGCGTGATTTCGACGACGGCGGAAAGCGGAACGGCGAAGAGCCGGCCACCGACGCGGAAGAGCAGCGTCTGGATGCTGGCCAATGTTAGCGGGACGCGGAGCTGGATCGTGGTGCCTTTGCTCTTGTTCGAGGTGACGTGTACCGTGCCCTTGAGCCGATCGAGAACCGTGCGGACGACGTCCATGCCGACTCCACGGCCGGAGACTTCGGTGACCTCGCTGGCGGTGCTGAAACCCGGCTCGAAGATCAGATTCATGACGTCCTGATCGGAAAGTCGGGTGGCGTCTTCCGCCTTGATGAGGCCGTTGTGGATGGCGTGTTCGCGAATGTTATTGAGATCGATGCCGCGGCCGTCATCGCGGATTTCAATGATGACTTGCGTGCCCTGATGGTGCGCGTTGAGAGAAATGGTGCCGCGCGCAAGCTTTCCGGCGCCCAAACGCTCGTCGGCAGGCTCGATACCGTGGTCGACAGCGTTGCGGACGAGGTGAGTGAGCGGCTCAGAGAGCGCGTCGAGGATACCTTTGTCGAGATCGGTGTGTTCGCCGGAGACCTCCAGGGCGACGTCTTTGCCGCAGAGTTTGGCGATATCGCGAACGACGCGCGGGAAGCGGCGAAAGAGCTGTTCGACGGGCACCATGCGGATTTTTAGGACACACTTGTGCAGTTCGTCGAGGACGCGGGACTGGAACGCGAGGGCCTCGGCGAGCTTTGCGCGAACCGGATCGCGGGCATGGTGGACGTCGAATTCCGTGAGCGTACGGTGAAGCATGGACTTCCCGATGATGAGTTCACCGACCAGATTCATGACCGCATCAATGCGCGCGGCGTCCACTCGGAGCGAACTCTCAGAAACGGCAGCGACCGCGGAAGAGCTGCTGCCCTGGTTCGCGGGAGCAGGGACGGGGGTATCGGCGGCCCGCGAAGAAATTTGGGCGGCCTGGGCTTCGAGGAGATCGCCCAGAAGCTCGTGTTCGGAAGATTCCGCGTGTTCCGCGGCTTCGATCCTGACTTCAGAGACCACCGCGGGAATCTTGCAGCGATGGGCAATGTGTTCAATGGGATGCTTGCTCGAAATGGAAGCTTCGACGATTTCGACCGAAGCCGCAGCGAGATTGTCTTCGGGCCGCAGAGCGATCACCGTGCCGCAGGTGTGGAGAACGTTGCGAATTAACTGGAATGCCGCGGCGCGCATGGAGCTGTTGGGATCGACGCGCAGCGCGATGTTGAAAACCTTGTCACCGCGGAGGAGGGCCTCGGAGATCATCAGTCGTTCGTACTCGTTCCACTCAAAACGCGCGGCGATGGAGCCAACGACGGATTTGGACGAGTGCTTGGTACCCTGAGAAGACTGAAGCAGTTGTTGGATCAACGTGCGCAATGGCACGGGCGCCGGAGGTTCGGCGTGCTTTTGATACGCGCTAAGCATGCTCTCGAATGTATCGACGGCAGAGAGGACGACCTCGGCCAGCCGCTGGCCGTGCAACAGCCCTATTTGCGGAGAGAGAATGTCTTCAAGTTCGTGCGCAATTTCGCTGAGCTTCGAAAAACCGCACGCGGCGGAATCTCCCTTGAGCGTGTGGATTGCGCGGCGGACGCTGCGAATGAGTTCCTCGTCCGCGGGACGCTTCTCGAGCTCGAGACCCGCATCGTTGATGGTCTGGAGCAGCTCACCGGCGCTCTCGAAGAAGAGCGCGCGAAGCTCCGCACCCCGCTCGTCTGGAAGGAAACTCAAGTACTCACCTCGAGGCGTTTGTAGGCGGTGCCATTGTTTTCGTGGAACATCCGGAATTTCTGCGTCAGGCCGAACAGGCTTTCCGCGTGCCCGACGAAAAGGAAACCGCCGGGATTCAGGCAGTGCCAGAACTTTTCGATGAGGCGCTTTTGCTCGGCTTCGTCAAAGTAGATCATGACGTTGCGGCAGAGAATGATGTCGTTGCGGCGCGGGAGAAATTCGGTTTTGAGATTGTGAAAGTCGAACTGCACGAGTTCTTTGAGTTGCGGCTTGACGGAGTATTTGTCGCTGGACTTTTCAAAATAGCGGAGACGCGTGGTGTAATCCACGGGCTCCATCTGGAGTTCGTTGTAAATGCCTTCCTGGGCGGAGCGGAGGCTGGCATAGCTGATGTCGGACGCGACGATTTCGAGTTTCCAGGGCGGTGGAATCAGCGGCTTCGGAGAAGGCATTTCAAATGGCAGAGGATTGCGCAAGTAGTAGTAGGCCAGCGCGTCGCAGATTAGAATGGCAACCGAATAGGCTTCCTGGCCGGCGGAACAGCCCGCGCTCCAGACACGGAGATTCCAGTCGCGGCGCTCCTGCTTGTGGCGAAGAATTTCCTCGAGAACGGATTTCTGCAAGAGATCGAGTTGGGGCCGGTTGCGGAAGAAACTGGTCTCGTTGACCGTGAGGTTTTCCAGGAGCAGTGCAAGCTCGGCGCGGCCTTCGCGGCTGGTGAGCAGGCGGTAGTAGGCGTAGAAAGAATCGAGCTGGCAAGCCTTCAGGCGGCGCTGCAGGCGGTCCTTCAGGAAATGCGAGCGGCGTTCGTCGAAAAACATCCCGCACTCCTGATAGACGAGCGTCTGAAGCAGCTTGAGTTCGGCTTCGGTGAGTTGAATTTGTGCTGTGATCGTGCCCATTTCGCGTAATGCGGAAATCCGTTGCGGCGGCAACGCACAAAGGCGTTACCTCGAAATCGCGACGGGTTCCACGGCCTCCTCGAGCTTCCGGTATTCGGGCTGGCGCAGAAGCCGGGCTATGTCCAGGAGGATGATGAGGCGCCCCTTCAGCTTGCCGACTCCCGTCACATAGTTCGATTCACTGTCTGCAAAAACGGAGCCTGGGGCTTCGATTTCGGAAGGCGGAATTTTCAGCACTTCCGAGGCGGAGCTGACGATCAAGCCAATGAGCTTGTTTTCCAGCTCGACGACGAGAATGCGGTTCTTTTTGTCGGGTTGCGTCGGAGCGCTGCCGAACCGTTTGCGAAGGTCCATCACCGGAATGATCTTTCCGCGAAGGTTGATCACCCCTTCAATCAGGTCCGGCGCGCTGGGCACGGAGGTGATTTCCGGAACGCGGACAATTTCCCGGACGGAGGCAATGCGGACGCCGTAGGTCTCAGTGCCGATTCGAAAGCCGACGATTTGGAGGTCTTTCTCCATGAAGTTTTCTCCGCCTCAGGACCGCGTCAGTTCGGCGTATTCCAGTTCGCCGGATTCACGGGATACCGCAGAGCGCCGGTTTAGCGGCGAGTCGCGGCGAGTGCGCGGCTGGGTGGCGCGATCGATGACGAAACGATCCATCGTGTCGAGCAGGTTGCGGGAAAGCTTCAACATCTGTTCGGCAGCGGCGGAAAGTTCGGTGGAGCTGGAAGCCGACTGCTGAACCAGTTCGCGCATCTTGTCCATGGCGCGGACCACGGCCTGCGCGCCGGAAGCCTGTTCCTCGACGGCCGAGCTGATCTCCTGCGTGATTTCCGTAAGGCGGTTGGTAGCCTTGGCGATCTGCGAGGACCCGACCGACTGTTCGTTGGTGGCCGCGCCGATCTCCTGGGAGAATTTGTAGACTTCGGTGACGACGTCGGAAATTTTGTGGAGCGCGCTGCCCAGATCGTTGCCGAGGCTCAGGCCCTCTTCCACGATGCGGGTGCTGTGCTCCATGTTTTCGACGGCCTGGCGCGCTTCACGCTGGATACTTTGAATCAGGTCGGCGATTTCCTTGGTGGATTGCGTGGACTTTTCGGCCAGCTTGCGGACTTCGTCGGCAACGACGGCAAAGCCGAGGCCGTGTTCACCGGCGCGCGCTGCTTCGATGGCGGCGTTGAGCGCCAGCAGGTTGGTCTGCTCGGCGAGGTCGTCAATGACTTCGATGATCTTGCCGATGTCGTCGGCGCGATGGCCGAGAATGTTGATGATTTCCGCGGAGGACTGGATGGCCTTGTTGGTGCGGTTCAAGCCGTCGGTGGTCTTCTCCATGGTCTGAATGCCGGTGATGACTTCCTCGCGCGAGCGGTTGGCGATGTCGAGAAGAACTTTGGCGGTGTCGGCAACGCGCTGGATCGAGGTGACCATCTGGTCGATGGAGGCGGAAGTTTCCGCAACGCTGGACGCTTGCACCTGGGTGTTCTTGACGACGTTCTGCACGTTGATGCTCATCTCGTGCATGGTGCTGGTGACTTCTTCAATGGCGGAAGATGCCTGGACGCTGACCTTGGCGGATTCATCGGCCGCACCTGCGACCTGGTTGGAACCGGCGGAAACCTGCGAAGCGCTGTCGCGGGTGGAGCGCACGATTTCCTGCAAGCCGTGAGACATGCGCACGAAAGCGTTGCCAAGTGTGTCTCGCTTGGAACGCGGCGTGACTTCGATGGCGAGGTCACCTTCGGCGACGGCCATGGAAACGCTGGCCATCTCCTTGAGGTACGCGACCATGTTGTTGAAAGTCGTAGCTAACGCCCCGATTTCATCATTGCGGTGAATATCAATGTTCTGGTCGAGATCGCCGGAGTTGCCGATTTCCTGGGCGACGGTGATCAGATGCTGCAGCGGTTCGGTGATGGACTTGGCTGTCCGCACGGCCTTGAACAATCCAAAGCCGATGGCAAAAAGTGTGCCAAAAACGACGATGCCGAAACTCCATCTGCCGGCGGTGGATGCAGCAGATTCTGACTGTGTCAGTGCTTTGCTGGTGTCAGTATTTGCCTGGTCCAGGACGGCGGAAGACTTGGTTAGCCAGGAAGCCGGATCTTTCTGCAAATAAAAGATCTGGAGGTCGGAGACGGTGGCGTCGCCGGAATCAACCTGGTGACGCTTGGCCAAAAGCGGCTTGGCAAAATTGTCCGCCCAACTGGATTCTGTGCTTTCGACCTGAATGAGCGCGGTGTGCAGGAATTCGTTGCTGGTCTTCGCTTCGCCCTGCTTCACGAAGTCGGCAAGCTCGGTGAATCCCTTATTCACCTTGTCTTCGTCGCGAGGATCGCCGCTCAGCAGGAAATTATTGAGATTCAGGCGATTCTGCATGATCTGGTTACGGACATCCCCAATGGTGCGCACGCTCTCCAGGGCATTGGCGGCTTCGCCGCTGGCGGAGCTGGCTTTCCAGATCGAGCCGATATCCACAAAAAGGAGAATGAGGAGGATCAGCAGGATCGCCCCAAAGCTCCGATAGAGTTGCTGCTTGATGGTCATTGCGTCACTTCCTCCACATCCAAATCAAATCCAGATTGCGCATATTCGCTCAAAAAGCACGGCCCAGCGGGGCCACGTTACTGCCTGAAGTCGAATTCGACCATTTGCGTCGTCTCTTCCGGCGCGGGCTCAAACTTCCATTCCTTGATTGCGTCCAGGCAGGTCTGGACAAGAACCGGGTGTCCACCGACCGCGCGCGATGACTTCACATGCCCGTCCGGCGCGATGACCACTTCAATCTTGACCTTGCCGGTGATGTTCATCCGGCGAGCGAGTTCCGGAATAGCGGGCGTGATTTTTGTTTTGACCTTGCGTTTGCCTTCTTCGACGAATGTTTGTTGGGCGAACGCCAGTGATACGGCGAACAGAGCCGCGGCAGCGGCGACGAGCAGTTTCTTGCTCCAATTGAATGCCATTTGAACCACACCCTCCTCAGGTGGGAAAGTACCCCACCTAGGAGAAGGCAAGTCCAATGCCATGATTGCGGTGGAGACGGCGAAGCGGGCAAGTTTGCGTGAGTGGGCATTAACTGCTTTTGATTTAGAAGATTATGGGGAAGGAGGAGATGCGAGTACGGCGACGCACGTTGCCAAGATGTCTCATTGCGCACGAGGAATCTAGGGTTGGGTCTCACGCTGAGACGTGGGGGAGAGACCGCTAGGCTGACCCGAGGTAACGAATGCGTGTCAGCGGGAGGAAGACCCATTGACTCAGAATGAGATGGCTCGGTAGCGTGGAAGCGCGTGGTTTCTTACTTTGAGACGCGCAAAGCCCTTGAGCATCTATGCGTGAACGGAAGAGTATCCCTGCGAGCCGCCCAGCGGCGGCTTCTGCCCGGAAAACGCCCGGACGCCCGAAGCACGACTATTCCAAAGAATTGATGGAGCTGGTGGTCGAAGCCGCGAATTCGCGCGTGCTGCCGGAATTTCTGCAAGGTTTTGCCGAGCGGGCCGCGGAGATGCTGGATGCGGAATGGGCAGGGGTGGGGGAGATTGTGGGAAGCCGCGTGGAAACTTACACGCGGAGCCCCGGGTACCCGGCAAACGAAGAAGAACGCGAATGGCTGGCCGAAAGCCTGCAGCAGAGGCGCCCGGGACTGGAAGTGTTGCCACTGAAGCGCACCGGCCAGGACATTGCGTTTTATCCGATCTATGCGAGCGATGGGGAGCTGATGGGGACGCTCTGCCTGGCACGGAAAGCGGCGGGTTTTTCGCGGGCGGAGGAAAAACTGCTCGCGGCGCTGGCGAGCCACGCGGCGCTTTCGATGGAGAAGGTGCGGCGGTTTTCGCAACTCGAGCGGTCCAAGAAGCAGTGGGTCGAAGATATTGATGCCATCAGCGACTACATCGCGGTGCACGACCAGGCCTGGAAGATTGTGCGCACCAACCGGTCGCTGGCGACGGAGCTTGGAATTCCGCCAGCGGCCCTGGTAGGCGAACCAATCAGCGGCCTCAGGCATATAGCTGAAACCGGCAGCGCGCTACCTTGCCCTTTCTGCCGCGATACCCGCGAGGCGCGGGAAGAATACATTGCGACGAGCGCGGGGCGGACGTTTCTGGTTTCGACGTCGCGAACCCGCGGCGCGAACGAGGAAGAATCGCGTACCATTCACGTCCTCAAGGACATTACCGACCGGCGGGAAGCGGAGCGAAGGTATCGCGAGCTGTTCGACAGCATCCAGGAAGGATTGTTTTTTGCGACGCCAGAGGGACAGTTCCTGGATGTGAATGATGCGCTGGTGCGCATGTTGGGCTATGAGTCCGCCGAGGAGTTGCTGCGAGCGGACGTGAGCGCGCATCTCTATCCCACGCCTGCGGCCAAGGCGCGGCTCGTGAGCGCGATTGCGGAGCGCGGGGCGCTGCGGAATTACGAAGAGACGCTCCGGAAAAAGGATGGCGGGTTGCTGCACACGATGCAGAACATCAGCGCGGTGCGCAACGCGCTGGGGCATGTGGTGCAGATCCGCGGACTGATGCTGGATGTGACGGAGCAGAAGATGTTCCAGTCGCAATTGCAGCGCGAACGCGATTTTAACCAGAAGATCCTGAATACGACCCAGAGCATGATTCTGGTGCTGGATACGGCGGGGTTGATCAGCTATGCGAACCGGCGGTGCTATGAGGCCGGATATCGCAAGGACGAGCTGATCGGGCACCGGTTGGTGGACTGGGTGGAAGGTTCGCACCGGAAGGATTTTGAGGCGGCACTGCAAACCACGGCGAATGGACTGCAGGTGGACAACCTGGAATTGCGGGCACGGCGGGCCGAGGGCTCACTGGGGCACTTTTCAATCAGCTTGAGCCCGATGAGGGACGAAGCGAACCAGGTGAACAACGTGGTGGTGGTGATGACGGACATCACGGATGCGGCCTTGTTGCAGGCAAAATTGGCGCACGCGGAAAAGATGGCGACGATTGGCCGGCTGGTGTCGGGCGTGGCGCACGAGGTGAACAATCCCTTGGCCGCAATTCTGGGATTCACAGACCTGTTGCTGGAGAACCCGGAGATGCCGGCCGCTGCGCGCGAAGATCTGCAGATTATTTTGCAGGAGACGCAGCGGACGAAAGAGATCGTGCAGGATTTGCTGAGCTTCGCCCGGCAAAGGCCGACCCAGAAGGAGCCGGTGAACGTTAACGCGGTGCTGCGGCAGACGATCAAGCTGCGGAGCTACGACTTTTCGAGCCACGGCGTGGAGGTGAGCGAGGATTTCGAAGCGAACCTGAGCCCCACGCTGGGAGATGCGCAGCAGTTACAGCAAGTTTTCCTGAACATTCTGAATAACGCCTACGACGCCATTCAGGAATCCGGCAATCACGGGCGCATCCGGATTCGCACGCGGCGCGCGGAAGATGACGTCGAAGTGGCGTTCATGGACAACGGGACGGGGGTTGTGGACCCGGAGCGCATCTTCGATCCCTTCTTTACGACCAAGCAAGCCGGGAAAGGCACGGGGCTTGGGTTGAGCATCTGCTACGGGATTGTGCGCGCACATGGCGGTGAGATTCTTTGCTGGAACAATGAGGGCGAGACCGGAAGCACGTTCGTGGTGCGGCTGCCGGCGGCGACGGAGACTTCGTTGGCGGCGGCTGTCAAAGAGGCGGGGCGATGACCGCGACCGCCATGCCGCGCCCTGCAGCTCTAATCCTGGTGATAGAAGACGAACCGTCAGTGAGCGCATTCGTGCGGGCAGCGCTCGAACGCCGGGGTTATAAGGTTGTCGAGGCATCGTCGGGTGCGGCGGGCTTAGAGCAATTGGAAGCGAGAGCTTTCGCGGGAGTGATTTCGGATATCCGGATGCCAGGGAACATCAACGGGGCGGACGTGCATGCGTGGATCCGCAAGAACCAGCCGCAGATGGCAAGCCGCATTATTCTAATCAGCGGGGACACGGCGAACAGCGAGACGCAGCATTTGCTGGCCTCCAGCCAGACTCCCTGCCTGGAGAAGCCGTTTCGGGTTCACAAGCTTATTTCGATGGTGGAGAAAACCTTCGGGAAACCATGAGCGACGATCTGAAAATCAAAATATTGGTGGTTGACGACGAGCAGAGCATTCGGCGACTGTGCATGACGATCGGCGGCTCGCTGGGATTTTTGTGCCAGGAGGCGGAGAGTGCGGAGGCGGCGGCAACGCGGCTCGAAACAGATCCGCCAGACCTGGTGCTGACCGACCTGAAGCTGCCGAATCTCACAGGTGTGGAGCTGCTGAAACAGATCAAGGCGCAGCTGCCGCGGACCGAAGTGGCGATCATGACGGGCCACGGCTCGATTGAATCGGCCGTCGATGCGATGAAGCTGGGCGCGTACGACTACATTGAAAAACCGTTTCGCGTGGAAAAGATGCGCCTGCTGCTGCAGCGGATGGCGGACAAGGTCCGCCTGGTCAATGAGAATGCGTTCCTGCGCGAGCGGGTAAACACGGAAGAAAACCTGGACGGGATTATCGGCAGCTCGGCAGGCATGCAGGATGTGCTGCGGATGATCTCGCGGCTAAAGGATACGCGGACTCCAGTCCTGATTTCCGGGGAAAGCGGCACAGGGAAAGAACTGGTGGCTCGAGCGATTCATTTTCGCGGAGCGCTGGCGCAGATGCCGTTTGTAGCCGTGGATTGCGGCGCGCTGGTGCCGACGCTGATGGAAAGCGAAATGTTCGGATACGAGAAGGGCGCGTTTACCGGGGCGACGAGGACCAAGGCGGGACTGTTCCAAGCGGCCAACGGCGGAACGATTTTCCTGGACGAGATCGGTGAATTGCCGCTGGAGATGCAGGCCAAGCTGCTGCGCGTGCTGCAGGAAAAGGAAGTGCGGCCGGTCGGCAGCAACGACAGGATTAATGTGGATGTGAGGGTGATGGCGGCAACGAATCGGGACCTGGAATCGGCGTACCGCGCGGGGACTTTCCGCAAGGACCTTTACTTCCGGTTGAACGTCGTGACCGTGCACATTCCCCCGCTGCGCGAGAGGCGCTCGGACATTCCGATGCTGGTGCATCACTTCCTGAACCGTTACGCGCCAGACGGAAACTTGCAGGTGACTGCCGCGGCGATGAAGAGCCTGCTGCAATACGACTGGCCGGGAAACGTGCGCGAACTGGAGAACTGCATCGCGCGGGCTGTGACCCTGGGCGACCACGAGGTAATGGACGTGAAGGATTTGCCGCCGGCGATTCGAACCGAACATCCGGCGAGCGGTGGTGAAACAGAAGGATCCGATGCCGCCTCCATTTCTACCACGGCGCTGGCGGAAATGGAGCGCATGACGATTTTGCGCGTTTTCGAGCAGGCCCACGGAGACAAGGCGCTGGCGGGGAAAATGCTCGGCATCAGCCGCGCGACACTCTACCGCAAGCTGAAACGCTACAAAATTGGTGTGCGTCCAGACGAAAAAGAAGAACGGATGGGAGCCGCATCGGGCGAAATGTAGCAATTGGGAGTCTCACACCAAGAGCTGGTAGGATACCTAAAGCTGAGACGAGAACGTTTCAGCGTG
Source organism: Acidobacteriota bacterium (assembly GCA_013289665.1). Classification (GTDB taxonomy): domain Bacteria; phylum Acidobacteriota; class Terriglobia; order Acidiferrales; family UBA7541; genus Acidiferrum. Next base: position 78,386 of record JABCZN010000002.1, read on the forward strand.
AGACGTCCGGTTCGTCTCCTGGCATCGGGAAAGTTTTAAGCCTCCTCCTTTCTTCAAGTTGCAAATCAGAAATGCCTGGATGTTTTTGGCGCTCGGCGTGCAATTCCCTGCTTGGGACATTGTGTCTGGGTTCGCCTTAGGTGTGTATCTGCGCGCGGGCGAAGCCGGTGGGGATGGAGAAACGGTCAAGCTTACGGGGCTGAACCAAGCAATGGCGCTGACTACGGACGAACAGGGGTGTGCGGAGCAGTTGGCGCGGTTTTTTCCGAGCCTTCCTGGCGTGCGAATTCCAGTCCGCGTCAGGCCTCTGAGGGCCGGAAGTTCACCCGCGCGGCTCGAGGAATCCGCGGTAGTGGAATATGGTTCGGAAGAGTACGCGATCTTTTTGAGCACGTTGCCGCTGGAATTTGCCGATCGGGTGTGCATCTCGGGTAACGGAGGGGGGCGTTCAGCAGAGGCTACCGTAATTGCGCTCCAGTATCACGAAGGGCGCAAAGCGGTCGCGGTGCGGTTTGTGGAAGGCCGCTGCGAATGGATGAGGCAATCGTGAATAAAACGTCAACGACATTGAATTTGCCGGCTCCGTCGAAAGCGGATGGGGCCAAGCAGGGACAGTGGGAGGAATTGCGCTCGGTCTTCCCGATTTACGTGGCGCTTGCCAAGCAACTGCAACTGGAAATTCCCATCCCGCAGAACAAGCGGATCCTGCCGGAGAAGGTTGATCCGGAACTATTCACTCAGATCCAGAAGTGGTTGGAGGTAATGGATCAGCAAGTGCTCGTGCACCAGTTGCGCCATCTTCTGCAGATGACAACGCTGAACGCGAGCGAAAGCGGATTGCGCGCCCTGATCATGCGGCACTTGCGGAAGTCGTCGAAAACCACGACGGACCGGGACAAAGCCGATTTCCTGCTGGTTCAGTACTTCGCGCTCACCGCCCCGCCCAAGATTTATCACAAGCAGATCGAGCTTTCAGACGTGGCGAACGTGCTGAAGCCGGTGTTTGGCGAAGTGGACTCGACACCCTTGCCGTGGTGCGAGCCGCTGGAGAACATGATTCACGCCTTGCGCGGATTCAAAAGCCTGCGTGACATGCTGCAGACCAATTTCATCGAGCAGGGACGTCGCGTGAAAGAAACCGCGGGCGGGATGTTCTACGATCCATCGGCGATGCTGGCGTTCATTCGCTTCAATTTCCTGATGCGGCGGACGCTGATCGAGTTAATGCATGCGGACCTGATATTCATTCGCTCCGGCCTGGTCAATTTACAACAAGCGGGAGCAAAGACGATTGAATGCCACAGCGTGGGCCCCGGGAAAGCAGAGCCCATCGAAAAGCTGCAGCAGTTGACGGACGAGTGGAAACAGCCGTTCCAGAAGGAATATACGGAACGAACGGTAAATCAGGCATTTGAGAAATTGCTGGCACTGCGCGCGGAAGTGGAACGCGCCGTCGAAAAAGTGACCGGCAAGTCGCAGGTCGTATCACCAGTTGCCGAGCCTGGAGTGTCAGTCAAAAAGGGTTTGCCGGTTGAAATCACCGCGCCAGCTGTGAAAACCAAGGAAAAGCCGGAAACCGCTGCCGCAAAACACGCCGAAGCGGCGGGACCTGGCCTGGATTTTGAAACCTGCATGGATAAAATCTGGGAGCAATTGATTTCCGCGCCGCCTTCTCGAGGACGTTCGATGACCACGGTGATTGTCGGCGGGGCACGGCTGCTGATGTCTTCGTGGGAAGTGGCGGCGTTCGTCAGCGAAGACGGGCCGGCGGCGGAAGATTTGCGCCGTGCGGTGGTGGCACGGGCTCTGCTGAGTTCCAACTTGGAACGCGCAAAGGAGACCGGGAACGCCACTGGCCTCGACCGGGCATTGACCATTGCGCGTGTGGAAGCATCGCGCCTGCAGGAGCGGGTGGAAGCGGCGAAGCAGGCAAAGGATACGGAAGCGGCTGTGAATCTGGGAATCAGCACGAAGCGGCTTCTTTCAGCGCTGGACGAGGGCGAAAAGCTTTAGTTCGGGGCTGCGTGGCCGGGCGCTTGGAAAACGGGTCAGGAGCAGGGTTCTTGAGAAATACAAACGTTTTGATTCTGACGGACGATGCCGAATTCGCCAGGTTGCTGACGGCCTGCTGGCAGGTGGAGCGGCAGCTTCCAGGAATTTGCTTGGTGACGAGCGAGTTCTGGAAAGAAGCGGATACTTCTTCGCCCGACCTGATCGTGGTGGGCCCATTGAAAGACGGAAAACTTGGGGATGTGTTGCGGTCGATGGAGCCGAACACAGCGCTGATCTTGTGCGCGCCTTCAGAAGCAGGCGAACTTGGACTGTTGCGCAAGAAATATCCGAAGCTGCTCCATGTGCCGCTGCGGGAGGACTGGACGCAGGTGGTATTGCTGCTGGCGGGAGAATCTTTGCGGCGGACCGAGGCGCTCAAACTGGCTCGGCAGGCGGAGCGGCACGCGGCGCAGTACGCCAATCAAGCGACGCTCGGCCGCTACATGTACGACATGAAACACAACATGAATAACGCGCTGACTTCGCTGTTGGGGAATGCCGAATTGCTTTTGCTGGAGCCGGGCGGGCTCTCGGCCCAGTCCCTGGCACAGATCAAGACGATTCATACCATGGCCCTGCGGATCAACGAGGTGATGCAGCGATTCTCATCCCTGGCAAGCGAACTGAGAGAGGGTGAGACGCAATCGCAAGTTGAGACAGAAGAAGTGAATTCGACCTCGACCCCGCGCCGATAAAGCTCTCCCAAAACCGGCTAACACCTTCATTGTCAAGTAGATATAAAAAGACAGAACACCCCTTCAGAAGACCCCCAAGGTGGCCGCCCACGTGCAATTTTCCGACGTGGAGAACTGTGCGGAGCGAATGAGCGTGCAGAAAAAAGTTCTGATTGTGGATGACTCGCCGGCCCAGGTGAAGCTGATTCAGAGCCTGCTCGAGCCCGAGGGTTATTGGCCGGTAGGCCTCAGCGACCCACGGCGGGTGGAAGAGGCCATCGCGATGGAGCGGCCGTGTGTGATTCTGCTCGACGTGGTGATGCCGGACCGCAATGGGTTCCAGGTTTGCCGGGAGCTGAAAAGCAACGCGGAATTCAATTCGATTCCGGTGATTCTGGTGACGTCGAAAGATACGGCCAGCGATCGCTATTGGGGTCAGCAACAGGGCGCGGATGGCTATGTGACCAAGCCGTTCACGCGCGAAGAACTTTTGCGAGCGGTACGCCGCTTCGCTTGAGGGAGTTTCGAAGAACAAAAGCATGAGCGAAGAATTCCAATTGACGCCGATACCCGCCGACGCGGAGCTGGGCGAACTGCTCGAGGCGATGGACCCGGGCGTTGAGCGCACACCGGAGTCGCAGTATTGCGTATTTCGCAGCGGTCGAGAGCGCTTCTGCTTTCCAGTGTTGGATGTCGAAGAGGTGCTGGAGTGGCCGCTGGTGACAAAGTTGCCGCTTTCGCCAGCCTACGTGCTGGGAATTTTCAATTTGCGCGGAGCAATTGTGCCGCTGATCGATATTGCTTTAACCGAGGGACGCCGGACGGGATTGCTGCCCAAGCACGTGGTGGTGGCATCGCTGCGGGGAGACGGGAATCACGACGACATTCGCCTGGGCATAGCCGCGGATGAAGTTGTTGGGACTTATTCGGTCAAGGAAGCCGAGGATCTGATCCAGCAGGCGCCGGAAAATGTGCCGCATTGCGTGGGAATGCTGCGACACGACGACCGGCTGGCGCTGGTAATCGATTTACGGCGGTTGCTCGAAGTCTATCCGGGACCAAGTATTTGAGGATTACAGGAAAGTGTTTGGGAGGCAGGAATGAAATCGCGACTGAGTAGCACAATTTGGATGCTGGTCTTCTTGAACGCAGCGGCCCTGGCTGGGGCGATCTGGTTCTCATACAGCGCCGGGAAGCAGGCGGCGAACGGCGGATCGGCGCTCGAGAGCAGCGGAACGATCGTCGCCGTTGTCATCGCGATTGCCATCAGCATCGTTCTGGCATGGCGGCTTGGCGCGGCCGTTCTGACGCCCGTCAGCGAGCTGGCCTCGTTCTCCGAGCGGCTGGCGGCGGGTGACGGCAAGGCGCGCGCGGATGTCGGCACGAACGACGAGTTCGGCTACATCGCTGAAAATTTGAACCGCGCGGTGGCGAAGGTCTCGAAGGCTTCAAGCAACCAGGAGGCGAATGACTCGTTGCAGAGGAGCATCACGGACCTGCTGGCGGTGATCAACCAGGTGGCGCGTGGCGATTTGGCGTTGCGCGGCAAGGTCACCAACGACGCGCTTGGTAATGTGTCGGACTCCATCAACTACATGCTCGACAACTTTACGAAGGTTCTGGAACGCGTGCGCAAGGCGGCCATGGAAGTGGCCGTCTGCTCCAACAACATTTTGCTGGCCGCGGACGAGATGCAGGCCGGCGCGACGCAGCAGGACCAGGAAATTACCAACACCTCGAGCGCCGTGGAAGAGCTTACGGTTTCGATGAAACAGGTGTCCAACAACGCGGAAGCCAGCGCCGAAGCGGCGCGGCGCGCGCTGGATGCCGCGGAACAGGGCAACCGGGCGGTGCGCGACACCCTCGAAGGCATGCAGCGCATCCGCGCTTCCGTGCAGGCAACCGCGAAGAAGATCAAGTCGCTGGGGGATCGCTCATTGGAAATTTCCGAAATTATCAACGTGATTAACGACATCACCGAGCAGACCAACTTGCTGGCGCTGAACGCCGCCATTGAAGCGGCCCGCGCGGGTGAAGCCGGACGAGGGTTCGCGGTCGTTGCCGACGAAGTCCGCAAGCTGGCGGAACACTCTCGCAGCGCAACGAAGGACATCGCCGCGCTCATTAAGGCCATTCAGGCAGAGACCAACGAAGCCGTGGTGGTGATGGAAGATGGCACCAAGGAAGTGGAAAGCGGCGCACAGCTTGCCGATCAGGCCGGACGCGCGCTGGACGCGATTTCAAGCGTGGTGCGGCAGTCCGCGGAGTTGGTGCAGGAAATCTCGCTGGCTTCCAAGCAGCAGGTGCGCGGAACGGAAGGCGTGGCGCACGCAATGCAGATCATCTCCGGAATCACGCGGCAGACTTCGCAAGGCACGCGCGGGACGGTGGCGACGGTCAGCCAGTTGGTGAAATTGTCCGATCAGCTGAATGAGGCCCTGGCCCAGTTCCGGGCGAATTCGAAAGCGGCCGCGGCACTGGACGACGCGGACCGGCATGTCCCGGCAGGAGCGGTGCGTTAGAGGTGCAAGTGACTCCCGCGGGTAAACCGGGAAGCAAGTGGGAAGACCATGAGTGAACGCCACGGGGCGGGACACGGTTTGACGGACCACGAACTGAGCGAGATCCGCATGCTGATTGAGGAGCGTACGGGCATTCATTTCGACGAGTCGCGGGAGAGATTCCTCTCGATGCGCGTGCGTGAGCACATGCATGAACGCGGCTACGGGCGCGTGAGCGAATTGCTGCGGGCGGTGAGGAAGACGAATGTGGAGTACGACTCGCTGCTCGAGCGGATGCTGACGCAGGAAACTTCCTTTTTCCGTTACCCGGCGGTTTACGAAGCTTTCGAGAAACGCGTATTGCCGGAGATTCATGTCTCGAAATTCTGGAAGAACCCCCGGACTTTACGGGTCTGGAGCGCGGGCTGCTCGACGGGCGAAGAGCCTTATTCCATCGCCATCACGATTGCAGATTCGCTTTCGTTCGCGGACGCCTGGAACGTTGAAATCCTTGCCACGGACGTCGGCAAGCTGGCGCTGAAGAACGCGGAAAAAGGGATCTACTCGGGCCGGAGCCTGTCCGGAGTAAATGAAAAGCAGCTGGCCGCACATTTCACCAAGGTGGAGAACAAATTTCATGTCAAGCCGCGGCTGAAGAAAATGATTTCCTTTGCGCCGATGAACCTGGCCGCGCCCGTGTATGTAGGCCGCATGGACCTGATTTTCTGCATGAACGTGCTGATTTATTTCACGGAAGAGCGTCGTCGCGCGCTGGTGCAGCGCTTTTATGAGGCCCTGGAACCGGGCGGATACCTGTTTCTGGGACATTCGGAATCGATTTCAAAGATGCCGGTGAAGTTTCAGGCCATTGTTCTCGGGGATTGCATTCTCTACCGGAAGCCCACGGTTCAGGAGCAGCAGAAGGCCGAACTGGTGACGGAGGGACGCGCGTGACGACGCCTGACCGCGAAGCCGTCGAATTGTTTCTCCAGGAAGCCGCGGAGCACCTGCAATATTTGCGGGAGTACGTGAGCGTCTTGCAGGAGGTTGCGCCACGGCGGGAAGATCTGGAACGGCTCTACATTTCGGCGCACACGCTGAGCGGCACTTCGGCCAGCTACGGATTCCCGCGGTTTTCCGAAGTGGCGGCGAAGCTGGCACACATTTTTCAGTACGCGCTGCAAGCGCCACTAGGCGATGATCTGCACGGTCCGCTGACCGAATTTCTCTCGGACGGCATCTCGCTACTGGAAACCAGTTTGCTCGAGATCAGCGACACCGGTCAGGAAAACGTTGAAGATGTGGCGACCTTCAAGGAGCGCTACCGTTTTGCGTTTCCGCCGGAGCCGCCCCCCCTCAATCTGGGTATGTCCTCGACCGCGCCGCTCTCTCAGGCGCCGTCGGATTACCAGGACGAGCCGGAGCCGGCCAATGTTGGGCAGACGGGCTCCTATTTCGACGCGCTTCCCCTCGATGACGACGTGCCCGCCGAGATTCTGGAGTTTTTCCAGCCCGAAGCCGAAGAACATCTGCAAATTGTCGCGGATTGCCTGCTCTCGCTCGAAGGCAACAACAATCCGGAAGAGATAAACCGGTTGTTCCGCGCGATTCATACCGTCAAGGGATCCGCCGCGCAGGTCGGTTTGCGGCGGTTGGGCGCCATCGCGCATCGCGTGGAAGATTTGATCGGGCGTTTGCGCGACGGAGAGATTCAACCATCGCCATTTGTCGTCGATTTGTGCCTTGAGTCTGTGGACGTACTGAAAAAGACGCTGCACCGTGAATGGGCGGACGAGGCGGAAATTCGGGCGGGGGTCGATTCCCTGCTGGGACGCATCGCGGCACTGGTGCCGCAGGAAATTGAGGAAGCAGCCCCGGCGGCAACGGTCGCAGAGGCGGATGAAGACGTTCCGGTAAAGGCAGGCTCGGACCGGGCTGCGCCGAAAGTGCAGCTTACCGCAAAACAAGTGGCGGCGAACAAGTCGGTGCGTATCGCGCTCGGTCGCCTGGACCGCATGATGAACACGGTCGGCGAACTGGTGATCAGCCGCACGAAAATGGTAGGCCGGGTCACGGAACTGGAAAAACTCATAGACACGCTTGGCTTCTCGAAGGAACGCTTGCAGGGAAAAGTGAACGAGTTCCAGGAGAAATACGAGTTCAACCGGATTCGCTCGCAGCTTGCAACCCCGTGGGCCAGCTCGCAGACGAAAAAGCTGCTGACCAATGCCGCTGCCGGCGAAGGGTCGTATCTTGAAGAATTCAGCGAACTGGAGATGGACCGTTACGACGACTTCAATATTCTTTCGCGCTCGATGACGGAAATCTCGGCGGACGTGAACGAAGTGCTGTCGCAGCTGGAAGGGTACGTCGGCCGGGTCGAGGGCGACATTGACGAGTTTACGAAACTGGCGCATCACCTGCAGGATGAAATCACCGCGGCGCGCATGGTGCCGATTGGAACGCTGTATTCGCTGCTCTCGCGCGCGGTGAGAGACGCGGCGAAATCCTCGAAGAAACAGGTGGACCTGGATTTTTCGGGAAGCGAAACGGAGTTGGACAACAATATCATTCAGCAGATTTCGGATCCGCTGGTGCACCTGGTGCGTAACTCCGTGGCCCACGGGATTGAACTGCCGGCCGTTCGGGTGGGCCAAGGAAAGCCGGAAGAAGGAAAGGTTTCCCTTCGCGCCTATCATCGCGGCAACCACATTTACATCGAAGTGGAAGACGACGGGCGCGGCATCGACTACGAACGCGTGAAGCAGAGCGCAATCGAGTGCGGGCTGGTTTCGAACGAAACGGCGGACCGGCTTACGGAACGCGACCTGCGCGAGATGCTGTTCCACCCGGGATTTTCCACAGCGGTGGTGAAGACGGAGCTGGCCGGTCGCGGCGTGGGGCTGGACGTGGTGCGCTCCAATTTGAATGCGCTGAACGGTGAAATTGAAGTGAACAGCGTGGCCGGGTCGGGCACGAAGTTCACGCTGAAAGTTCCGTTGACGCTCATTATTTCTCCGGCCCTCTTCGTGCGCTGTGGTTCTCATCATTTCGCGCTGCCGCTGGCGGTGGTGGAAGAGATCCGGCGCTTGCGGGCGGATGAAATTGAAGATGTCGGCGGAAAACTGCTGACCAAAGTGCGCGACATTGTGACCGAGGTGGTGCGCCTGGATTCCTATCTCGGATTGCCGCCGCTCGAACCCATCAATGGCTATTTCCGCATGGTGGTGGCGAATGCCGGGAATCGCCAGATCGGCGTGGTAGTCGAAGAGGTGCTGGGCAAGGACGAGATCGTCATCAAGAACCTTGGAGAATATCTGCGGCGGGTGAAGCTGTTCTCCGGTACCACCATCGCCCCGGATGGCAGCTTGATTTTGCTAATCGATCTGAATCGCATGGTGGCGACCGAGCCGAACGAACGGCGCGCCGTACAAGCCAGCGCCAGCGCCGCGCGCATCTTTGCTCCCGGCTCCACGGCCGTGGCACGCGGAACGATCCCAACGGAAGCGATCGATCGCGTGGAGCAGGAGCGTGTGGTTGTGATTGCCGACGATTCGATCAGCGTGCGCAAATTTGTCGGCCGGATGCTCGAGAAAAATGGCTACCGCGTGAAACTCGCCGCGGACGGGCTGGAAGCGGCGGAACTGGTCGCGCAACACGGATGCCACATGGTGATTACCGACCTGGAGATGCCGCGCATGACCGGATACGAATTGATGGCGCAGTTGCGGCAAAGCCCCTCGACAAAGCGAATTCCGGTGATGGTGGTAACTTCGCGCGCAGGCGCGAAGCATCGCGACCGCGCGATGAAAGAAGGCGCGTCCGCATTCTTGACCAAGCCGGTACAGGAAGATCAGCTCCTGGCCGCGGTGGAACAACTTATCGGAACGGAGGCGGCACGTCCGATCGTGCCGGTTAGATAGACGAGCCATGGCCACCGCCCTCCCCAAAAAGTTTCGCGTTCTCGTTGTGGACGATTCCGCCTTCATGCGCAAGGTGCTGGAATCGATTTTCAACGCTGACGAGCAATTGGTGGTGATCGGCCACGCGAAAGACGGTCGCGAGGCGATCGCGCTGGCGGAATCTCTGAAGCCCGACGTCATCACGATGGATTTGAACATGCCGCACCTCGATGGGTTGCAGGCAACGGCGCAGATCATGACCACGAATCCGCGGCCGATCGTGGTGGTCAGTTCCGAAAGCAAGGAAGGCGCTTCGAGTACTTTGCGGGCGCTCGAATTGGGCGCGATTGATTTTGTCACCAAGCCGTCTTCGGGAATTGATCTGGATATGCAGAGCGTTAAGGACGATTTGCTTCGGAAAGTGCGGATCGCGGCCAAGGTGCGCGTTGTACGAACTGCATCGCGGCTCGCGGCGGCGCTGCAAGCTCCAATGAATGGCGGTGCGGCTCCGAAACCCGAGCCAACTGTAACGCGTCCGGCCACGACTGCGGTGCTTCCAGCGGATATGCGCTTCCCGGTTGTAGTTCTGGCAGCTTCGACCGGTGGCCCGGCGACGGTGATGCGGCTGGCGCCTGGATTCACCAAAGATTTTCCGGCGGCGGTGATCCTGGTGCAGCACATGCCCGCGGCGTTCACCACGCAATACGCGCTTCAATTGGCGGAGTTCACGGGCATTCGCGTGAAAGAAGCGGAAGCGAATGAGTCTGTACAGCCGGGGACATTTTATATTTGCCCGGGCGGCCAACACCTGCGCGTTTCCCCCACCGGGCGCATGCAACTGGACGCCGCAACGGGACGGATTGACGGTTACTTGCCAAATATTGACGTGACCATGGAATCGGTGGCGGCTTTCGCAGGCGCAATGAGCATTGGCGTGGTGCTGACCGGCATGGGCAGCGACGGCGCGCGCGGGGCGAAAGCCATCAAGAACGCCGGAGGATACGTGGTGGCGCAGGACGAAGCGACCTCCGTGATCTTCGGAATGCCCGCGGAAGCGATCAAGACTGGAGCAGTCGATCAGGTGCTTGGCCTCGACGACATTTACTCTTCGATAGAGAATCGCGTTCTGGGTTTGAGCCGGTTGTCACCCACGGGAGTCCGCTGATGCGGTTTGCAGCCACGCATAAAGCAGCGCATGCGCGCACGGAGCAGATCATACTGTTCCGCTGCAGCACGCAGGTCTTTGCGATCTCGTCGGCGTCGGTGCAGGAAGTGCGCAGCGTTGATACTCTCGCGGGTTCCCCGGTGGAAATCAACGAGTCCACCCTGCCCAAAGTGCGGCACATGTTTCGCCGGGGCGAACAGAATCTCTATGTTGTGAACGGAGCGCTGCATTTTGGATTGCGGCCGTCGCCTGCGTCATTGATTTTCCTTCTACGAAAATCGAGGACCGCGCTGCTGATTGACGGCATCGAGAAAATGACCACCATGACGCGTCTGCAGGCTTTGCCGGCGGCTTTCTGCCATGAGGAACGCCTCTGGTATCGCGGGCTGACGGTGCTCGATCAGAGCGTGATCCCGGTCGTGAGCCATGAGGGATTTCTGACCCCCGATGAACTTTTTCTCCTCGATGCGCTGGTGAGCCGGATGGGCGTGCCGGAAACACCCGTGGCAAGCGGGATGGGCCTGGGTCTATGAGCACGGTGGAGCAATACGACGCGCGTTCCTGCGTACTCCTGCGGCTGGGAGAGCGGCGTTTCGCGCTGGCCGCGGAGCAGATTGCGGAGTTGGTGGCGCCGAGCCGCGTTTTTCGCTTCGCTCACCGTACCACGGAGATTGACGGCGTGATTCTGCGGCGCGGTCGCGTGGTTCCAGTCTGCGACGTGGCGGAGCGGCTCACCGGAAAAAAGCTGACGTCACGGCGATTTTATCTGGTGGCGACGCAGAAGCGTGGCGCGTCGCTTGATTGGGTGGCGCTGCCAGTCAGCGGCGAATGCGAATTGATCACCGCGGATCTGACGCCGGCGGGAGAGTCGGACTCGCCGCACGTGGCTGCATGGCTTTCGCATGATGGCGAAGTGATAGAAGTGTTGAACCTGGATGCGCTAACGCCGGTGCCGGGCGAACGCGTGAGCCTGGCGCACAGCGGAAGTCCGGAGGCACACGCATGATCGGGCCCGGAAAGCCGGCCAAGATTCTCTTGATTGACAGCAACGTGCTGTTTTCGAAGAGGCTGGGCGACGCGCTGCGACGCGAAGGGTTTGAAGTAACGACCGCCACGCAGGCGGCGTTTGCCCTGACCACCCTCGAGTACAACGCGCCATCCGTGATTGTGTGCGCGACGAATATGCGGGAGATGGGGGCGCTCGAAATCGCCAGGATTATCCACGCCGACCCGAAAAACGCGGCGCTGCCGGTGATCGCGATGGGCGACGGCAGCCAACGCGCGCTGATGGAATCGTTTCAAGCGGGTTGCGACGATTATATTGACCGGCGCTTGTCGCCTGGGGTGATCGCGAATCACATCAAGAACATTGTCATCAGCAAACTGGAAGGCTTTCAGCCGACGCAGATGCTCGGCCAGGCGGATACGAGCCTGAGCGGAAATTTGACGCACCACGACCTGACCGGCGTGATGCAGATGCTGGGCCAGGCGCGGCAGACGGGCGCACTGACGATTAACGCCGGAGAGACCGACGCGGTTTTGTTCTACGACGGGGGAGAAATCACCCACGCGGAGTGCGGCCCGCTTTTTGGCGACGAAGCCGTGATTCACATCCTGAAGAACTGCGTCCGGTGCGGATCCGGCGTCTACAAATTTATTTATGGCGCGGCTTCGGCCCAACGCACCGTGTTGCGATCGGCGACCGACCTGATGCTGGATGCCATGCGTGAATTTGACGAAACGGAGCGAACCGGCTCCGACGAGTTGGCGGACAGGGAGGCCCAATGAGCGACGCAATCGTTCTGCCGGAGACCGGAGCAGCCGAGCCGCGGCGAACCCCGACGGTTTATTTTATTGATGACAGCGCAACCATGCGCGAGGTCATCAAGATCGCCTTCCGGCGCGAGAACATCAACGTGGTGGCTTGCGCTGATGCCGCGTCGGCACTGGCCCAGTTTGATGAGAACCCGCCCGACCTGGTGATCACCGACGTGATCATGCCGGACCAGGACGGCTATTCCGTGTGCAGCCAGGTGAAACAGAATCCGCAGTTCGCCAAAACCCCGGTGATCTTGATGTCCGGCGTGGTGAACAAGAGCGTGGCCGACCGCGCAGTTGCGGTGCAAGCGGATGAACTGGTGCGAAAACCGTTTCAGCCGCAGGAGCTGATTTCCCGCGTTAAGAACCTGATTGGCCACGGAGCGCCGGCGTTGCAGCAGCCGTCCGAACGCCCGATGGCTGTGCCCTCGTTGAGCAGCTTGTTTGCGGCTCCGGCAGCTCCTCGAATCGTTCCTTCCCTGGCACCGGTCCAGGCCGCGCCACCTGCGGCGGAAGCCCGTCCGGCCGACAACGTCTGGCCGCGCGCTCTGGCCGAGGCCTTCAGCCAGCAAGCCAATGCCCCCGCACCACAAACTCCACCGCCAGTTCCGGCTGCGGCCCTTCGCGCCGTTGGAACAGCCACCGACATCCAGAAATTGCGCGTGGAGATTTCGCGCCTCGAGATTCTGGTAAAGAAGCTGCAAACCGAACTGCAGATCGAACGCCAGTACAATCAGGCGCTCGAACTCCACGTCCGCACACTCACGCAAGTAGACTAATGGTACCCAAGGGGGTGGGGAGATACGATTTGTCTCTTGCTCGCCTCCGACTCTGATTGGAAAAACTCGAAATCGCAATGCAGGGTTGTTCGATCTACTTGCTAGAAAACTCGGTTTAGTCTAGAACTTTTCGTCATGCCTTGAATCAGCTGGCTTTTCCTGTGTCCTCCATACGACTCCGAAAGAAGTTTTCCGTATTCTTATCCATGAAGTGAATATAGCAGCCTTTCATGCCGCGAGTCAGCAGAACACGGTATGTGTTTTTTACCATTTGTGTGAAACGGTCGCCTGATCTCTTCACGACAGTATCGTAGGACTTCGTCTTGTCCCCGTGCCAATCTGCATCCTCAGGTAAGTAGACGAGATCAGGCCCGAAAATGACACCCACATAGTCGAACTCGAATCCCTGAGACGTGTAGACACAGCCAATCTGGTTCATCCCACTTGCTTCGTAGGCCCAAAGACTCTCTTTCGGTATGCCTGGCGCAAGGCTGCCTGAATCAGACTTGGCGTTCCATGGCCGAGCATATTCGCCAATGACCACATCTTCTACAAGTGTCCCATCGGACTTAGGATTGGACCAAGGCCAGCAGAAGCCCGCCGTTAGACGCGCAGTGGAATTCTTGTCCAACTTTTTGCGGATCGTGTCTTCAAGAGCTTGGGGTGTTGGCATGATCTTAAAGTCGAACTCGTCGGCCTGATTCCACATCACATGTGCCGTCCTATGAATTCCGAGAGTATTGTTCACCCAGCTAACGAATGCATCCGAGCCAGCACATCGGAACTGGGCTTCCAATTCAAATTCAGAAACATCGCAGTGGAGTTTTTCAGCTTCCGTCTTGATGTAATCGGTCGAGCCGATCTCCCCCGGTCTCACGATCTGGTTGTCATCGATGAAAAACACCGCGGTACGGCTGGCTTTTAACAACTCTTGGATTTGGGGAAGTTGGCTCTGCTTTACCTTCGGCGTGAACCGGTTGTTGCTGGTCTCTCGAATTCGGTGAGCTTCATCGGCGATCATGACGTCAATTACGTTCACATCCGCGCCCATGTAGCTATTGAAGTAACGGACTTGAGCCGCCCCACGGGTGCCAACGATCTCGCGGATAGTTGAGGTGAATGCACGGGAACCGGTCACGTAATGCGCGTTGAGGCCCATTCCAGAAAGATCGCCAAGCAAGTTCATGGCAATGACCGATTTCCCTGTGCCCGGGCCACCCCGAACGATAATGGCAACTTTCTTCTTTCCTTTGACACCCTCAGTTGCAGCCTCCACAACCTTGTCGTAAACGACTAATTGCTCGTCGAGCAGGACGTATTCCGGCTTGCCCTTAATCAGCTTGGCGACATGTTCTAGCAGTTTTTTGCTGGGGCGGTATTTGCTCCGTTCGACTTTTGCCGATAAATCGCCACTGTCAGCACCGTAGATTCGTTCGTTTAGAAACATGGTCAGCTCAGGTACGTGATCGGCGGTGAACACCGGAGACCGGCTAATTTGTTCTGTAAATTGAGGTAAGAAAAGAGGATCGTCCTTGATCGGGCTGTAGTTGTGCAGATACGAACAGGCATGTGCACTAATTCCACCCTCACCCTGAAAAGCCGTATGGCAGTCGGTCAGGTAAGTCATGTACTGGCCGACTTGAACTGAAGGATGGAGCACGTCCCGTACATTACCTCCGACGAAGGTGGCTACCTCGTTCTTTCCGGATGCGCCTTTGCACCCGCTCCACTGCTTTAGCTCGATGATGACTGCGTTAGGTGCCTTTTTGTCGTCGTACCCGGTCACAAGGCAATCGAGCCGTTTGGAGGTAAGTGGAAGTTGAAGTTCCAGCAAGACTCCATGATCGAGCAGTGATGCTGCCTGAAACACTTGTGAGATGGCGCGGAGGGAGTTGTTCCAGGAGTTCACTTCAGCAACTGATGGCTGGTAGCGAAACTTAGTGAAGAAAGCATCCTTTAATTTCGGGGCGATACGGTTGAAGGTCGAGTCTTCTATGAGTGATTTGGTTGTTCCAGAGTAGAGGCGCATGCGTTCGGTTCTATTATTGCGAAAGAGTTGCTATGCACCAGCTGCTTTCTAGATTGGTGCACCCCAGCCGGTCATCAGGTCGAGCAATTCTTTGATGAACTGCTCTACGGCCGCCTTTGCATCAAACCCTTAAGATTTTGCAAAATAATTGACGTACGCCTCAGCTGCGATGCGCCCGGCTTGAACAAATCTGTTTCGCTCACGTGGATCACCAAAGTTCAGTCGCCACTGTTGAGTTTCCTTCAACATGCGGAGGTATTGTTGCAGTTCGATTGCCATGTTTGGGAAATTTTGTCGTACATTCATATGCAACCGCCTAAATTCTTGCATATAATCAACGGCGGCGAACGCTCCAAACTTACTGGAAAATGCTCCATCGGACATCCCCAATAGTCATTCGCCGCAAGTCAACCACAATGGATTCGCGTAAGTCAATCAATATGCATGCGCACATAGGGCAGTTTCGCTCGCTCCTATCCCTTATCCCACCCGCCAGTTGACGCATTTCGCCGAATTCAGTAGCCTCGGCTGACGACGAAATTGAGTTGGGTGCTTGCGTTGCTGGGGGAAGGCACGATGAACGAAACGAGGAAGGGCGGGATTTCAAGACGGCAATTTGGCCGGCGAGTGGCGTTGCTTTCGGCAAGCGCCTCGATTGTTCCGGCGGCGAGCGTCTTTGCAGATTCCACTATCGCGATTCCGGCGCAGCAGCCGGCGGAGGCACATCCGAACCTCTCTCAGGAAAGCCTGGCGGAGGCGGAGGCTCGTTACCAGCAGATACTCGGCCAGTACGGCAGCCAGCTGAGCGCGGAAGAGAAAGTTTCGCTGCGCGAAATGAATCTTGTCACCCAAGCGAGCCTCGACAAGGTGCGTGCATATCCCCTTGAAAATGGAGACGCGCCCGCGCTTTATCTGAAGCCCCTGGTGGAACGCGAAAAGAAACCAGTCCAGCCGCCGGCCACACCGGCGAGGAAATCCTGAGGGAACGGCGAATGCTCAGCGAACAGGTGCTCTACCTCTCCGTTGGCGAACTGGCGAAGCGAATTCAATCCAAGCAAATTTCTCCCGTGGAATTGACGGAAAGCTATCTTGCGCGAAGCGAGGCGCTGGGGCCGAAGTTGAACGCCTATGCACGACTCACTCCCGATCTGGCGCTGGAGCAGGCGCACGCGGCGGAGAAGGACATTCAGCGCGGGCACTACCGCGGACCGTTGCACGGAATCCCGTATGCGGCGAAAGATTTGCTGGCCGTGAAAGGAATTCCCATCACGTGGGGTGCGAAACCGTTTGCCGATCAGGTGTTTGATTACAACGCGACGGTGATCGAGCACCTGCGAAACGTCGGCGCCATCCTGCTCGGCAAAGCGGCGATGATCGAATTGGCCGGCGGGATGGGCTATGCCTACGCTTCGGCCTCCTTGCAGGGCGAAACGAGGAATCCGTGGGACACGAAGTGCTGGACCTGTGGATCGTCTTCGGGGTCGGGCGCGATTGTCGCGGCCGCACTGGCGGGATTTGCGATCGGGACAGAAACGTGGGGCTCAATTGTCTGCCCTTCGGCGTTTTGCGGCGTCAGCGGGTTGCGGCCGACATATGGGCGGGTGAGCCGGCGCGGCGCGATGGCGTTGTCCTACTCGATGGACAAGATCGGGCCGCTGGCCCGCTCGGCGGAGGATTGCACCAACATTTTCGCGGCAATTGCAGGGCACGATCCCTTGGATCGGAGCACGCTTCCGGTGGACAAGGCGGCATTCACCTATTCGCCCGCGGCGGATCTGAAGGGGCGCAGCCTGCGGATCGGCTGGCTGACGAACGCGTGGAAGCAATTCGAACCGGGCGTTGGAAAAATCATTGATGCGGCAAAGGCCACTCTCAAGCACCACTTCCCTTCCGTAAGGGACGCTGCTTTGCCCGAAGGGCCGTGGGAGGATGCCGCTACTCTAATTTTGTCTGGAGAAGCAGGTTCAGCGTTTTCGCAATTGATCCGTTCCGGACGGGTGAAGGAACTGATTGATCCCGTCGGGCGGGTCGGCGGATATGTGAGCCAAAGCGTTTCCGGTGCGGATTACACGACGGCCTTGCGCATTCGAGACATTCTACAGAAGAAAATGGCGGATCTTTTCGATTCCTATGACGTGCTGGCGACTGCTTCGCTTCCCACAGCGGCGACTCCGCTTAGCCTTAACCTGATCAAGGGGCTTTCTTTTCCCGATCCAATGGGCGCGATTGGAAATCTTTGTGGACTGCCGGCGATTTCAGTGCCTTGCGGGTTCACGGATAAGAATTTGCCTGTTGGATTGCAGTTTGTGGGACGCGCGGGAGATGATACGGCGGTCCTGCAGGGCGGGAGAATTTTTCAGCAATCGACCTCTTGGCATAAGAAGCATCCAAAAGTCAGCTGAAATACTTCCCGCTAAACACGTTTCACAAATTCCTGCGATTTCTAGCTCAGGTCTTCGAGCTTGCCTGCGGCAGGCAGGGCCTGAGCGAATTCATTTTTGTGGTGCGATTTTGCCTGTGCTCGGGAAACCCTCACCCTTGAAGGGGTGGCTAGAGAAACGCGGCTACGATTTTTTGCGGTTTTGCAGGATTTCGCGGACCGTGCGCAGGATGGCGCCGCGGCTGAAGGGTTTGGTCAGAAGCCGAACCGATGGATCCGCGTTGGCCATTTCGGTTGCCGCGTGCTCGCTGTAACCGGACATGAAAACGACCGAGACATCGGGATGTTCCTGCTGAAGTCGCACGGCGAGTTCCTGGCCAGTCATCCCCGGCATCACCATGTCGGTGACCAGCAGATCGATCTTGCCGCGATGCTCGCCGGCGATGGTGATTGCTTCCTTGCCGTTTTTGGCTTCGATCACCTTGTAACCGCCGGATTCCAGAAATTCGCGTGCAATTTCGCGGACGTCCTGCTCGTCCTCGGTCAGCAGCACGGTTTCCGTGCCAGCGGGAAGTTCGGCCACTGGCTTCGGAGTGCCGACACGTATTTCCGCCTCGTTTACGCGCGGGAGATAAATCTTGAACGAGGTGCCTTTGCCAAGTTCGCTGTAAACCCAAATAAACCCACCGCTCTGCTTGACGATTCCATACACCGTGGCCAGGCCGAGGCCCGTTCCCTTGCCCTTTTCCTTGGTGGTGAAGAACGGCTCGAAAATGTGCGCCTGCGTTTCTTCATCCATGCCGGTGCCGGTATCGGTGACGTCCAGCAGCACGTACGAGCCGGGTTTCATCAGGGGATGACTGGCGGTGTAGGATTGGTCCAGGTCGCAATTGCGTGTGCCGATCAGGAGTTTTCCGCCGGTCGGCATGGCGTCGCGCGAATTGACGGCCAGATTCATGATCACCTGTTCCATCTGGCTGGCGTCGGCGCGAATCGTGCCCAGCTTCTCGTCGGGCCGAAGGACCAATTCGATGTCTTCTCCGATCAGTCGGGGCAGGAGCTTGCCCATCTCTTCGACAACCGAGTTGAGATTGATGATCTGCGGCTGAAGGACCTGTAAGCGGCTGAACGCTAGCAACTGACGGGTAAGGGTTGTCGCGCGGTCGGCAGAACGATCGATCTGCTCGATTTTCCGCGCGATGGAATCGGTGGGAGACAACGCACTCAGCAACAACTCCGTGTGTCCCTTGATCACCATCAGCAGATTGTTGAAATCGTGCGCGACTCCGCCCGCCAGGCGCCCCACAGCTTCCATCTTCTGCGACTGGCGCAATTGCAATTCCAGGTGCCGCCGCTCGCTGATGTCCTGCGCGACCACCAGGCGTACGCGCCTGCCGGCATAAACAAGCTCGTGGGAGATCAGTTCCACTTCGAACGTTTTCCCGTCTTTGCCCTGATGCAGCCAGAAACCGTGCTCTTCGTTCTCAGCTTTCATCTGTAACAAGTGCGTTTCCGCCTTGGCGCGCTCGGCTCCCGGGCGAATCTCCAGAATCGTCATGCGCTCGAACTCTTCCTGCAAGTAGCCGTACTGGCCGACAGCCGCCTGATTGACCCGGATAATGCGCAAACTCTCGACGTCGTAGAGCCAGGTGGGAAGCGGATTGTGTTCGAACAACAGGCTGAGCATGGACTCGCTCTTGCGCAATTCCTCTTCGGCTCGGCGGCGTTCGATGGCCAGCGCGATGTGGCCTCCGACGGAGTCCAGGAACTCCAGGTCGCGCAGGTCGTAAGCGTGCTCGTTCTGGTAGTGCTGCACGACGAGAACCCCGATGGTGGCCGTGGGCGTCTTCAGTGGCACGCCGAGCCATGCCGGCGAGGGCGAACCCACGAGCTCCACTTCACCAAGTGCCGCCAGCCGGTCAAAATCCGATTGTGGGATCAGATTGGCTTTTCCGGTGCGGAATACATACGCGGTACAGCTCCGGTCCACTTTTTGCGGCGGGGGAGCCGTATCGTATTCATCTGCGAAAAACGGAAATTCGAAAACATCCCGCTGAGGATTGTGCAGCGCAACGAAGCAATTCTCGGCCGACAAGATGCGCTTCAGGGCGACATGAATGCGATTGAGAAGCTGATCGAGGTTGGCGGTTTGGTTCAGCGCGTGGACGATATCCGAAATCACCTGGCGCTCGGATTCCATCCGATGAAGTTCCGTAACGTCCAGGCCGTAGAGAAGAATTCCCTCGATCGAGGGATCGGAGAGGCGGCTGCGGCAGGTGATTTCAAACCAGCGCCAGGAGCCATCCCGGCTGCGGAAACGGCAACGGCTGACGAGGGGAGCGCCGTTCTCGGCGGCCACCTGCTGCAGGTGGGTGCGAACAGGCCCAACGTCGACGGAGTGCACCAAAGCGTGAAGGCTGCGGCCGATGAGTTCATCGGGGCGATAACCCAAACTGCTCTGGAAAGTGGAATTGGCGAAACGCAGGGTGCCGTCGGCAGAAAGAACCGCGATGATTTCCCTGGTGGAGTCCAGCAAGGACGCAAGTTGTGCGGTCCCGAGAGCGATTCCGGGGTCCGAGAAAATTCTCTGGGCCATTTAATTGTCGCTTCATTGGCCGGCTCGAACGCAGAACTACCGGCGGGACTTGCGGAAGCCTCCAAGGATCGACCTAGAATCAGAAAGCGCTTGCTGAAGGTAATTCGCCTGCTTTTACTGTACCCATTCCGGACAGTTTCGTATAGCAGTTGAGAGTGCCAGGTTTCGAAACAATGACTGTACGAAAGGACAGGCGGATTAGGCCACCGGTCTGCCGCGCTCGCCGGGGTCGTGCTACTCTCCCTAGCCATAAGTTGCTGAATCTGCGCGAGCTGCGCCGCCTGAGGCCGGCTCCTGGAGGATCGCCCCATGCACGGAATGTGGAAAGACATGTTTGTGATCACGCTGCCGATTCTGGAAAAGATCCTGCGGCCGGTAATCGTGTACTTTTTCCTGGTGATCATGCTGCGCCTCGCAGGCAAGCGCGAGCTGGTGCAATTGAATCCCTTTGACCTGGTTGTGCTGCTAACCCTGTCGAATACAGTGCAGAACGCGATTATCGGAGACGACAATTCCGTCTCCGGCGGAATTTTGGGCGCCACTTCCCTGCTGGCGGTGAATTACCTCACCGTGCGGTTTCTCTACAAGCACAAGAATCTTGACCAGCTTGTCGAAGGCAATGCAGACGTTTTGATTGAGGGCGGCAAGCTCCGGCCTGAACATTTGAAGAAGGAACTGATTACCACTGCGCAACTGGAAGCAGCGGCACGAAAGCAGGGATTCGGATCGCTGAGCGAAGTGGATCAGTGCATCCTGGAGCCGGGGGGCACGCTCACTTTCATCGGCAAAAAACCGGACACGGATCTGCTGCGGCATAAGGAATTGCTGGATCGCATTGACAAGCTGAAGGACGAGTTGGCGCTGCTGCGGGGCAACCGCCCGCCTTCCGTTGCGTAGAGGCCGTTTGTCCCGGTGACAGCTTGCGTCCGCGTCGAGCCCGGATTCGTCCCGCCATAGTTTGCTGGGTCAGTGGACCAGAAAGCCGCTCAAGCCCACAAAGAATCCAACTGTTCCGATCGCGATTCCGGAATACCAGAATGTTTTCCGCTTGGTGAGAAGCGTCAGGGAACAGATGATCAGGGCGATTTCCAGGATAACTTCCCCGGCATCGTATCGGTCTTCCCGTCTGGAGAACACCCTGCGCTCGTTTTCAAACTCCTTGGCCTTTTCGCTGATTTGGTCTTTGTCTTTTTCGTAGCGATCGATTTCCTTCTTGTACTTCTCGCGCAATGCCTCGGCCTTTTCTTTCTCCCCGCGATCCAGGACTTCGATCAGGTCCGCGATACTCTGCATTTCGTGGAGGCGGATATTCTTGGCCTGGTAGAAGGCCCACTGGTCGCTCGCCTGGGTTTGCAGAAGCACCACTTCGATGCTCGAGCGATGGCCCATCAGCGTGGCCATCGCCACGAGTACCGCGAGGATGGAGATGGTGATGGCGACGGGCAACGTCCAGGGCTCGTCATCCTCATGATGATGGGCATGCTCTTCAAGCACCTCGTGCATCGGGATTCCCTCTTGGTTGTAAATTTATTCGCGCGGCTGAGCCGCGATGAATTTTAGCACTTCCTGCGCGGAGGAGATGGTGCGGTCGATATCCGCGGGGGTGTGGGCCGCGGAAACAAACGCGGCTTCAAATTGCGAAGGCGCCAAAAAGATGCCGCGATTGAGCATTTCGCGGAAGTACCGGGCGTAGCGTTTCGTGTCGGAGTTCCTGGCGCCATTGTGATCAGTTACTGGCTCCGGCGTGAAGAAAATGGTGGAAAGCGAGCCCATGCTATTGACCTGGGCGGGGATTCCCGCGCCGGCCAGAGCGTTCCCGAGGCCGTGCACCAGTTTTTTGGCGAGCGCGTTCACACCGTCGTAGAGGCCGGGCTTCGCGAGTTCGCCCATCGTGGCGATTCCGGCGCTCATGGCCAGAGGATTACCAGCGAGAGTGCCGGCTTGATAGACAGGCCCCAGGGGCGCGACATTGTTCATCAATTCCGCGCTTCCCCCGTACGCGGCAACCGGCACGCCGCCCCCGATAATTTTCCCCATGGTGGTCAGGTCGCCCTGGACGCCAAGAAGCGTTTGCACCGCCCCGTTGTGCAGCCGGAAGCCGGTGATGACCTCGTCAATTATGAGCAGGGCGCCATTCTTGCGCGTGAGGTCGCGGAGGCCCTGCAAGAAGCCTTCCTTCGGCAGGACCACGCCCATGTTCGCGGCTACCGGCTCCACGATTACCGCCGCAATTCTGCCTTTGTATTCACTGAACAGTTTCTCGACGCCCGGCAGGTCGTTGTAAGGAACGTTCAAGGTCAGCGCCGCAAGCGCCTGGGGAACGCCGGGACATTCGGCGATTCCCAGCGTCAGAAGGCCGGAACCCGCTTGCGATAAAAAGCTGTCGGCATGGCCGTGGTAGCAGCCTTCGAATTTGATGATGAAATCGCGCTTGGTGATGCCGCGCGCCAGACGCACAGCGCTCATCGTGGCTTCGGTGCCGCTAGAAACGAAGCGGACTTTTTCGATGAAGGGAATGGCTTTGGTGATCAGAGTCGCAAGCTGCAACTCGAGTTCGGTGGTGACGCCGAAACTCGTGCCGCGCCGCGCTTGTTCGGCAATGGCGGCACTCACCGCGGGATGCGCATGGCCCAGCAGCATCGCGCCCCACGAGCAGACGTAATCGAGGAGTTCGTTGCCATCGGCATCGTAAAGGTATTGCCCGCTTCCCTTTTCGATAATCAGCGGCTCGCCGCCCACGGAACGAAACGCACGAACGGGGCTGTTGACGCCGCCGACCAGAACTTTTTCCGCCTTTTCAAATATTTCCCGCGAACGGCGGCGTTCGGGTTTTGCCTTCGCTTGTGTCGCACTCATCGGGGCACCTTTTTTTTCAAGAGTCAGGATTTCAGCCAGCGAGCCGCGTCTTTGGCGTGGTAGGTCAGGATAATGTCGGCGCCGGCGCGCTGAATTCCGGTCAGAATCTCAAGGACCACGCGTTTTTCCTCGATCCATCCGTTTTGCGCGGCGGCTTTCACCATGGCGTATTCGCCGCTGACGTTGTACGCACCCAAGGGCACGTCAAAGCGTTCGCGCACCGCCCGGATGATGTCGAGATATGGCAACGCAGGCTTCACCATCACGATGTCGGCGCCCTCTCCGAGGTCCAGCGCAACTTCTTTCAACGCTTCCCGCGCGTTGGCGGGATCCATCTGGTAGCTGCGGCGGTCGCCCGACTGGGGCGCGGATTGCGCCGCTTCACGGAACGGCCCATAAAAGCCGGAACAGTATTTCGCGGCGTAGGCCAGAATCGGCGTGTCTTCGAATTTGTGGCCATCGAGAACGTTGCGGATCGCCGCCACGCGCCCGTCCATCATGTCCGAGGGCGCGACAATGTCCGAGCCCGCGCGCGCGTGTGACAACGCCTGCTGCGCCAGGATTTCCAGCGTCGGGTCGTTCAGGATTTCGCCATCCTCCACGACGCCGCAATGCCCGTGGTCGGTGTACTCGCACAGGCAAACGTCGGTAATCACCAGAAGATTGAGTCTCGCCTTCTTGATGGCTTCGACGGCTCTTTGCACCACGCCTGTCTTGGCGAGCGAGCTTGATCCACGGGCATCCTTGCTTTCAGGCAGGCCGAAAAGAATGATGGCCGGGATCCCAAGCGACTCCACTTCGCGGCATTCTTCAACGATCTGATCCACCGACTGCTGGTAAACCCCGGGCATGGAACCGACTTCCTTGCGAACTTTCTCCCCGGGGCAGACAAACATCGGATAAACAAAACCGGCGGTAGTGAGGCGCGTTTCGCGGACCAGGCCGCGCAAAGCCTCGGTGCGTCGAATCCGGCGGGGGCGATGAATGGGGAAACTCATCCTTGTTTTGCTCCTGCAGGCTGCTGCTGGCCTGCCTTTGCGAAGAAATCTGTGAGCACGGCGACCGCGGCGGCCACCGTGGTGTCCCGCGCCAGGAGGATCCGGCTGATGCCCTCTGCTTTGAGCGCGTTTTCACTGACCGGGCCAATCGCAACGAAAATGGATTGGCAGCTGAGTTCGCGGAAGCGTTGCGCGCCAAGAAGGTCGCGGAGATGATGTATCGCCGAAGGGCTGAAAAACAAAATGGCGTCCGCGCCGGCCCGCAGGATTCCATGCGCCTCGGGTGAATCCGGATTTGGCGAAACGGTTTTGTAAGCCACAACCGCGGTCACTTGCCAGCCGTGGAGATTCAGGACTTCGATCAACTCCGGATTCGCGCGATCGCTCCGTGGCAGGAAGACTCGTTTCTTCCGGGCCTCGGCGGGAAGTTCTTCCGCGAGGGCAACGCCATTGTGAATTCTGGAAATGAAATCTACGGGTAGGCCGGCGGCGGCGGCCGCTTCCGCGGTCGCGGGGCCGACAGCGGCAATTTTCGCCCCAGCGAACATCTGTTGAAGCGGGAGTTCCAGCAACGCGCAGCGCTGCTGTAGTGCGCGCACGGCGTTTTGACTGGTAAAAAACACCCAGTCGAACCGCGCGGAATTCCTGAGGCAGGCGTCGAGTTCGGCGAGATTATCCGCGGGCGCGATGGTAAGGAGAGGCAGCAAAACCGGCTCGGCGCCCGCTTCGCGCAATGCGTCAGCAAGCGATTGGCTCTGCTCGAGCGCCCGCGTCACCACGACGCGCTTCCCTACGAGCGGGTTTTGATTCGTTTCACCCACGGGCGCGCTGCACCCCTTCGAGAATACTCCGCGCGCCACCCTCGGCAAGCACACGGGCCAGGTGTTCGCCAAGCTGCGTGGCCTGGTCCGGCGGCGCGGTGGCCTTCTCGCGAACATATTGCGTGCCATCCACGGAGCAAACCACGGCTTCCATCACAAGCTCGGTACGCTCCATGCGCGCCCACGCCCCAAGGGGCACCTGGCATCCGCCCTCTAACGCAGACAGCAGCGCGCGTTCCGCGATGATCGCGGTGCGAGTTTCCACATCGTCCAGCTTGGACAGCACCTCGTCGGCATCGCGATCACTCACGCGCGACTGAATTGCAATAGCGCCCTGTCCCACGGCGGGCAGCGAAATTTCGGTTGAAAGCGGCTCGGTGATCTTCTGGGTCCAGCCCAGGCGGTCCAGCCCCGCCTTGGAAAGCACGATCGCATCATATTCGCCGCTTTCCACTTTGCGCAGGCGGGTATCCACGTTGCCCCGGAGATCGCGAAAGTCGAGGTCGGCCCGAAAGTGGCGCAACTGCGCCTGACGGCGAAGACTGCCGGTGCCGACGCGCGCGCCCTGCTTCAAATTCGCCAGCAGCGTTCCCGCGTGCGAAATCAGGCAGTCTCGCACATCGTCGCGCCGGCAAACCGCGGGAAAGTGCAACCTGCCCGGCGTTTCCGTCGGAATATCTTTCACGCTGTGCACGGCCAAGTCGATGCTTTCTTCCAGCAGCGCTTCTTCCAGCTCCTTGATGAAAATTCCCTTCCCGCCAATTTTCGCCAGCGGAGATTGCTGCACCTTGTCGCCGGAAGTCTTGATGATGATGATTTCGGTTTCGACGCCGGTGAGCTGAAAAAGCTGTTTGCGCACGAATTCGGCCTGCCAGCGCGCCAGAATGCTGCCTCTTGAACCGATGCGAAGGGGCTTCACGGTTTCTCCCGGTCCGATAAGTACAAATCTCGAATGGCTTCGACGTTCTGAATCTTGCGGCGCAGCTCTTTTTCGGTGCGCAGGCGCTCGGCGGGATGCAGCAGCAGGTGTTCGATCAATTCGTCCATCAGCTTTCCGATTTTCTCACGGTCTTCTCCGCCGAAATGGTTCATGCCCGAAAGGCGCTCCTCGAGGAAAGTGGCACGCCGCTGCTTCAGGCTGTCGCGCAGGGTTTCCAGCACGCCCGTCAGCTCGACGCTGGCCTGCCAGGAGATGAACTTGGCCACGTGGTCTTCCACCAGCGATTCCGCCTTGGGTACCTCGCTCTGCCGCGCGTCGCGATTCTGATTCACGATTTCCGTCAAATCTTCCATCGAGTACAGATAGACGTTATAAATGTCGGCCACCGCCGGGTCAACATTGCGGGGCATGCCCAGGTCCATCAGAAACAGGGCGCGATTTCCGCGCGAAGCCATGGCCCGCTCGACCATCGCCTTGGTCACTACAAAGTCCTGTATGCCCACCGCCGATACGAGGACATCGGGAAATTTCAGCGAGGTGTCCCACTCTCCCCATTCGAGGACTTTCCCGCTGTATTGGCGCGCAAACTCCTCGGCCTTTTCGCGCGAGCGGTTCATCAGGTAGAGCTTCTTGATTTTGCGGTCGCGCAACTGGGAAACAACTTGCTCGCTGACGGTGCCGGCGCCGAGAACCAGTGCGCTGCGGTCCTGGAGCTTTCCGAAAATGCGCTCGGCCAGTTTTATTCCGGCCGAAGCAACGCCCACCGGCCGCGTGCCCAGTTCCGTTTCCGCACGCACCCGCTTGCCGATTTCGAGCGCCGCCTGGAACAACCGGTTCAGCACCGGGCCCGTCACACGGCCTTCATGCGCACGCAAGTACGCGTCGCGGACCTGCCCGAGAATTTCCGCTTCGCCCAACAGCATGGATTCGAGGCCGGCGGAAACGCGGAACAAGTGGCGTACCGCATCTTGATCGTAGTGGTGATAGAGCGAAGGATTCAGCTTGTCTGGCAACACCTCGTGGAATGAACTCAAGAAAGACGACAGGGCTCCCGCCGATTCGTGATTGGCGTTTGAACGCACGCCGTAGACTTCGCTGCGATTGCAGGTGGAAAGCACCAGCGTCTCTTCGAGGATTCCCCGCGAGCGAAGCTCTTCGGCGGCCCTCTGCGCCTGTTCGCCGGAAAACGATACCTTTTCACGCACCTCAACGGGCGCTGTGCGGAAGTTCAGGCCAACGAGTACGATCTCCATGCTGCGCGAAGCGCGCTCCTAGAAATACCGGTGATGCGCTGAAAAGTAGAGATTCACCACCGTAAAGCTGAGCACCACCAGAACAAAATTGAACACACACAATTTGGAGGCACGCGCCCCTCTCCAGGCCGTGGTGCGCGCCAACTGGACATAGGCCGCGTAGAGCAGCAGCACCACCAGCGTGACGATGTACTTGGGATCGAAATACCAGTGCTGGCCGGCTTGGCGATCGACGGCGAGGAATCCGAGAGCCGTGCCGACTGTGATGGTGACGAGGCCAACGAGGACGCTGGTGTGGCTCATGCGCTCGAGAAGTTCCAGTGACGGCAGGCGCCAGACAATGTCGCCCACCTTGCGCTTGCGGAGCAACCGCTCTTCCCCGAGGAACATCAGGCTCAGGACGCAGGACAGGGCAAACCCGGCGTAGGCCAGGATGCTCAGGGTGACGTGCAGGGCGAAGACTATCCCGCGGGCCTCGGTTGGTGCGGCGGGATGGTCCGGCGCAAACGAGGCGGCGAGAAAGAATGCCAGTATGATGGGAACCACAAAGGCGCCAACGGTCCGCTGGCGGTGATAGATTTCAAGGCAAAGATAGGTGACCGCTAGCAGCCAGCCAAACAGGGACATCGAGCCTTGGAGATCATGGTACGGCACGGAATGCATGGCCCGGGCGCGGCCCAGAAGGGCCACGTAATGGCACACTAAACCCATGAACATCAACACGGTAGCAAGTCGCCCGGTAACCTCTTTCCCGCTATAGAGGAAGCTCATGTACAGGCCCATGCTCAGCAGGTAGGCCAGCACGGTCAACATGACGAAGATATGGTTCATCGGCTTGAATCCTTGACGGGCCGGGACGCAGAGGGAGATGGCTCACCCTCCGGCCTGCGCGACATCTCAGATAGGCCCAGTATATCGCAGTCACAGGTATCTTCCATTGGCGCCGCATTCTCAACGGCGAAAGAATTTTACGTTCATGCGGACTGGCGCCGAGTGACGCAGTTCACAATCACAATGTGATTTAGCTCAGACCTTTGAGCCTGCCTGCGGCAAGCAGGGCCTGAGGGGTGTTACTGCCGGGAGGCCTGGTAGCCAGTGCTAGGAACGGCCTCACCCGTGGAGGGGTGAACTGGAGAGCGGGTTAAGGTTGGCTTTATGTATACAAATGCTATATAAGAGCAACGTCAGAGAAACACCTGGTTACCCAAAGACCGTCTAAGCAGGAAGAAGGCCGCGCGACTTCAATTCTTGGGGAACTCGGTACCCATGGGCCCAAACACGGTTTGCCGCCTCCATGAGTCGCAAATCATCCTGATTTTGGCAACCGTTCTAATACTTACCCCGCTTGCCGCGGTTGGGGCGGAAATCAGCGGCACGGTCAAGAATGCCGAAGGCGGCGAACCTCTCGGCAAGATTCAGGTCTCGATTGCGGAATCCAACCTGCGCATCGAAACCTCCAAGGACGGCAAGTTCCGGTTCTCTGGGGTCCCTCCGGGTAATTACACCCTTCGCGCTAACGGCGTCGGCTATCGCGGCGCCACCCAAACCTTCTCCCTTTCCGCGCCGGATGATTCCAAGGAATTCGAGATCTTTCTGGTGCCTGACTTCTTTCGCCGCAATGAAGTCGTCGAAGTGCGTGGCGACGTCTTTGAACCCTCTGATTGGCCTGCCGTAGGCGATCTGAATCTCACTTCGACCGAACTCCAGCAGACCTCCACCGTCGCTGTGAACGATCCTTATCGCTCTCTAGAATCACTCCCCGGCGTTTCCGCCTCAGCCAATAACGACCTGCAGGCCCAGTTTTCCGTCATGGGCGCGCCTTACGAAGATGTGGGTGTCTATGTGGATGACGTGCGCGTGCCCAATCTTTTGCACACGATACCGGGCTTCCCGGATGCGGCTTCGCTAAGCCTCTTTACAGGCAACAGTGTTGACGAACTCCGCCTCCTTCCGGTCGCCTATCCCATGCGCTACGCGGAGGACGCCGGCGCGGCCCTAGCCATCACCACCCGCACGGGAACCGAAGGGCCACCGACCTTCCACTTCTCTCTGGGACTCGTCGATGTCGAAGGACTCGCCGAAGGCGGATTCAGCCGCTCCCACCATGGCACTTGGCTGATTAGTGCGCGAAAAAGCTACACCGGTTATCTGGACCAATTCATTGACAGTAGCAGCTACTCAGACGCTGGCATCTACGACACCAACCTGAAAGTGACCTACGACATCACGCCGGCTCATACGGTCACCTTCTTCGCCACCGGCGGCCAGACCCATGTCAGCAATCCCTCCATCCCCACGACAGATCCGCCAACGGCGTTTAAGACCGGAAGTAACGACCTCGGCATCGGACGTTTCGGCTGGCGCTGGCAAATTCTCCCTAATCTCGTCCTGGACAGCCGCGCGGCCTACGTGCGCTCCGGCTACCAACAGGACAATCCCACTGGCGTCGTTCTCAGCCGCCAATTGGACCGCGAATGCTCGGGTGGCACAATCCTCTCCTGGAGTTACAGGGAGGGAGGAGTTTTCCAAGCCGGATACTCCAACCGCCGCCCGCTCATCAATGAAGAATACAACTTCTATGAGTTTCTCCCCGGCCCACCCATCCATACCTACGACGAATTTGCTTTCCATTCGCAAAACGCCTTCGCGCAAGCGACGCAGCAATTTTGGCAAGGCCGCCTGGTGTTGGCCGGCGGTTTGCGCTGGGCCAAGCAGGCTGCGGTGCGCATTGAACCCTTCACCGGCCAGGCTTCCGCTTCCCTTCGCGTGCTTGCTGACACCCAGGTGGAAGCGAGCTGGGGGAAGTATAGTGAATTCTTTAGCAACAACGGCGGTATCACGTTCTGTACCTTCCCAAACTCACAAACCCTTTGCCAGGCTGCACTGCCCTACACCTCGAGTCAGTATCTTGTTGCTCTGGAAGAAAAGCTCGGAGTACGTACTCGCTTCCGGGTCGAAGTCTTCGACCGGCAGAATGACAACCGGGCTGATTTCTTTACTCTGAATCCTAAAACTCGAATCGCAACTTCCGTGCAAACTGGGAAGGACTATTCGCGCGGTGTGCAGGTGCTTTTGCAACGTCGCAGCGAAAACCGTTTGTCCGGCTGGATTGGCTATACGCTTGTCTATGCTCGAGAGAAAACCATTTCCTACGGGTTTCCGCAAATTCCAATGGTGGTGTTTCCGGGGACAAATTATGGTCCAACACTTGCGGACCAGAGGAACAATCTGAACCTGTTCGCCAGCTATCGCCTTACGCCCACCGTCCGTCTTGGCGTCAAAAATCTTTATGGTTCCGGCTTTCCGGTAATCCCTGGTGAGGGATCCAATTTTCGTCTCAGCGCCTATGAACGGCTCGATCTGCGAATCGACAAATCCTGGCAGTTTCCGAAGTGGAAACTCGGTCTCTATGGAGAACTACTCAACACCACCAATCATTACAACCCCGTCTTCTCTGCTTTTGACGTTGGTCCGACCGGGAACACGATCGTCCTTACTTCGCAGGGCGTTCCCATCACCCCTACCATCGGTATAGCCTTTGATTTTTAAGGCTGAGCAGGCAATTCTCTGTCCGTGACGTGCAACCCTTCCGGCAAAGCGGGAAGCTGGCGGATTTGTTATTCTGTGACTTCAGGACTTATGACCAACGAGGCCACTGGATTGACCCGCAAGGAGCTGTTTACTCGCGCCACACGTTGCGAGCCCGTTCCGCGGCTACCCGTCTGGATGATGCGGCAGGCCGGGCGCTACCTGCCTGAATACCGCGAGATTCGTGCAAAACATTCGTTCTTGGAAGTTTGCAAGACGCCAGACCTGGCCGTGGAAGTTTCCCTGCAGCCGTTTCGGCGCCTCGGGGTGGACGCCATCATCATCTTCTCCGACATTCTGATTCCTGCCGAAGCCATGGGTCTGCCGCTCGAACTCGAAGACAAAGGGCCCAATCTGCCGGAGCCTGTGCGCACGGAAGCCGGCGTTCGCAAGTTGCACATCTTCGATCCGGAAGTGGAAACCGGCTTCTTGATGGAAGCCCTGCGCCGCACCGTGAAACAAGCGGGGCCGGAGGTGCCCGTGCTTGGCTTTGCGGCTTCGCCATGGACGCTGGCGTGTTACATGGTGGAGGGCCGCACCAGAGAAGGCTTCGCGACCGTGAAGAATTTTCTCTACAGCGAGCCGAAAGTTTTCCGCGAACTGCTGCAGAAAATCGCGCGCGCAACGATTCTCTACCTCAAGGCCCAGATTGCCGCGGGCGTTTCCGCTGTGCAGCTTTTTGACACCTGGTGCGGCGAACTGGATTTGAAAGATTACACGGAGTTTGTGCTGCCCGCGGTGCAGGAAATTATCTCCGGCCTCGGGAATAAAGTCCCGGTCATCTATTACACCAAGGCCTCGCATCACCTGCTCCCCGCGGTGGTCCGCGCGGGAGCCAACGTGCTGAGCGTGGATTGGCGCATTTCGCTAACCGAGGTTCGCAAACTGGCCGGCGCGCGTGTGGCCTTGCAGGGGAATCTCGATCCCGCCATTTTGTTCGCGCCCGCGGATAAAATCCGCCAGGCGACCCTGGACATTGCCGCCGAGCTATCCGGCCACGGCCACATTCTGAATCTTGGCCACGGGATTTTGCAGCACACCCCCGTGGAAAACGCGCAATTGTTCATTTACACCGGCCAGCAGGCCGCGCTTCAGCAAGCGCAGCCGGCGGTCGAAACGCGCGGTTGAGCGCAGGAGGCGAGCGCCTTGTCGAGCATGAATCCATCGTTGCGGGAGATGCAGGAAGAACTCTCCGTCGGAGAAGAGTTCGTCACCCGCTACAATCGCCCGGGCCCCCGCTACACGAGCTATCCCACGGCTCCGGTGTGGAACGATTCCTTCGGGCCGAAGGATTTCGAAGCGGCGATGCAGGCCGCCGAAGTGAAGCGCAGCCCGGTTTCGCTGTACATGCATCTTCCATTCTGCGAGAGCCTGTGCCTGTTCTGCGCATGCAACGTCATCATCCGCAAGGATAAAAGCGTCACCCCTCCTTATCTCGGCTTCCTGAAAAAAGAGATCGACCACATCGCCAGCCGGGTTTCTCGCGATCGCCAGGTCGCGCAATTCCATTGGGGCGGCGGCACGCCCACGTATCTCTCGCCCGAGCAGATCGAAGATTTGTTTGTCTACACGAAGGAGCGCTTTAGCTTCGCACCCGACGCGGAAATCGGCGTCGAAGTCGATCCGCGCGTGACTTCGCCCGCCCACTTGGAAATCCTGCGCAAGTTGGGCTTCAACCGCCTGAGCATGGGCGTTCAGGATTTCAAGGAGGACGTGCAGAAGGCCATCCACCGGATCCAGCCCTACGAACAGACTCGCGACCTGATCGCCGCTGCGCGGGAACTCGGATTCGACAGCATCAATGTGGACCTGATTTACGGGTTGCCGTATCAGACCGCGGAAAGTTTCGCGCACACAGTCGAGCAGATTGTCGGCCTCTCTCCCGACCGCATCGCCATGTTCAGTTATGCGCATGTGCCCTGGCTCAAAAAACAGCAGGGCTCCTTCGTGGGACACCTGCCCGAGGGCATGAAGAAATTCGATATTTTCCGCAGCGGCCTGCTGAAATTCCTGGAAGCCGGATATCTCTACATCGGGATGGACCACTTCGCCAAGGAAAACGACGAACTCGCCGTCTCGCAACGCAATCGCACACTGCACCGCAATTTTCAGGGATATACCACCAAAGCGGGCGCGGACCTCTACGGCATGGGCATCACCGCCATCAGCGGCATTCAGGAAACCTATGCGCAGAACCATCGCGACCTGCCGTCGTGGGAAAAAGCGGTCGAGGAGCGCGGCGTCGCCACCATGCGCGGCTACCGCCTTTCAGAGGACGACGTCATCCGCCGCGAAGTGATCAGCCGCCTGCTGTGCCACACCGTGATCGTGAAAGACGAAATTTCAAAACACTTCGGCATCCATTTCGATGAATACTTCACGCCGGAACTCGGACAGCTGAAAATCCCGCAGGAGGATGGCCTGGTCGTGATCAACGACAGGGAAATACGCACCGCCTGGCTGGGCCGCATTTTTATCCGTAACCTGGCCATGGTTTTTGATCCCTATCTGGAGAAGCAGCAGTTGGCCGCGCGGCCGCTCTTTTCCAAGACCCTTTAACCTCAGCAGGGGCTCTACGCATGTCCGATCGAGTTGAAGCTCTGGTTGTGGGCGCGGGCGTCTCCGGGCTCGCATCTGCGTACGCCTTGCAGAAGGCGGGCATCGCCACGCGCGTGGTGGAGGCGGCGCCCCGCCCCGGCGGAGTGATTCAGTCGGTCAAGCGCGACGGGTATCTTGTCGAGTGCGGCCCGCAGAGTTTCAGCGGAAATGGCTCCACGGCAGCCCTGTGCCGCGACCTTGGTATCGAGGACGAACGTGTGCTCGCGGATCCCAAAGCGCCCCGCTATATCCTGATTGGCGGAAAACTCCAGAATGTACCGATGGGCCCTGGTTTGCTTGCTTCTCCCTTCATGAGCGGCGGAACGCGCACCGCAATTCTTCGCGATATCTTCGGCACAAGCCAATCGCCGGAACCCGACGAATCCGTCGCCGGCTTCGTTCGCCGCAAATTTTCAGAAACCCTGCTCGATCGCCTGGTCGGCCCGTTCGTTTCGGGCATCTACGCCGGCGATCCGGAAAAATTAAGCCTGCGCGCCGCTTTCCCGATTCTTTATGAAGCCGAAAAGGCTGCAGGAAGCGTAGCCCGTGGCATCTTCAAGGTACTGAAGCAGCGGAAAGCCGCCAACGGCACGCAGCCCGAAGCGCGGCTCGAGAAGGCTACGTTGCAAGCGTTTCGTGAGGGCAACGAAACACTTATCCGCGCCATCGCCGCGCGATTGGGGGAGCGTTTGACTTGCGGCACGGAAGTTTCGCGCATTGAAGCCATGGACTGCAGCCTCGAACCAAAAGCCGCCCGTTTTCGCGCCAGCCTGCGCGGGCCGAGGGGCGAAGAAACCGTGGAAACGGAGCGGTTGATTCTCGCGGTGCCGGCGGAAACCGCGGGCAGACTGCTCGAACCGCTGGATCTGGGATTCGCCGCCCAGTTCGGCGCGATTGCCTATTCGGGTGTCGCGGTCGTTTCGCTCGGCTATCGGAGGAGTGATATTGGCAACAGTCTCGCAGGGTTCGGTTTCCTCGTGCCGCGCTCTTCCGGCCTCAGCCTGCTTGGCACCGTCTGGAACTCTTCGCTTTTTCCCGGCCGGGCTCCGGAAGGTCAGGCGCTGCTCACCAGCTTTGTTGGAGGCGCAACAAACCCCGGCGCCATCGGCAAGACCCCGGAGACTCTCGCTCAACTGGTCCACCGCGAGATGACGCCTTTGCTCGACCTGCGCAAAGAGCCGGTCTTCACCAGCGTGACGATCTGGGAGCGCGCGATCCCTCAATACAATCTGGGCCACACCGCAAGGATTGCCGCAATTGAAACCCTGCGTGCCGGTTTTCCCGGCCTCTATTTTTCGGCGAATTACCTGAATGGCCCCGCCATCGCCACCTGCGTCCAGCACGCAATGAAAGTCGCCGACGAAGTCCGCGTCAGCTTCGCCAACTAGCCTTTCTCTCTGAGCCTGTGAGCGAGTCGAATCTCCCTGCGCTTCGCGGCTTCTCGCCAGCGCCGCTTTTCTTCCGAGGTTCGGAGAATCAACGGCGGCACGGGCCGCGGCTTGCGCGTGAATTCGTCGATCGCCACAAAGGTCACAAACGCGGTAGTGGTATGTTTCCGCTCACCCGTCAGAAGATTTTCTGAAAAGACTTCCACGCCAACTTCCAGCGAAGTTGTGAACACGCGATTCACTTGCGCTTTCAGCATCACAATTTCGCCCAAATTCACGGGATTCCGGAAATCAATGTAGTCCACAGAAGCGGTCACCATATAACTGTTGGCATGCCGGCTGGCCGCCATGGCCGCCACGATGTCAACCATATGCATCACGTGCCCACCCAGCAGCTTGCCGAGGACATTGGTCTGCGCCGGCAGCACCACTTCCGCCATCTCCGAAGCCGACGCGCTCGCCGGTTTACCCTTCACTCTCCACTCATCCATCAGTCGAGCTGTCGCCTTTTCCTTTGCCCTCATTGCTCTCCCTTGCGCAGCGCCGTTGGCCACTGCTCGCCCTACACGTATAATACGCAAGACCCCTATGACGGAACAAAACAAAACCCGCCGGCAAAAACTCGAACAATTCCTCGTGCAAAATCCAAACGATGCCTTCTCGCGCTACGGGATTGCGCTCGAATGTCTCCGCGAAGGCGACATCCCCGCTGCCGAAACGCATTTCAAGTCTTTGCTGGAAGCAAATCCCGATTATGTTCCGGGATACCAGATGTACGCGCAAACGCTGGCCGAACACAACCGCGCCGGGGAAGCGAAAGCGCTGCTAAGCCGGGGCATTGCAGCGGCTAATCGGCAGGGCAATCAGCATGCCCGCTCCGAAATGGAAGGCTTG
Source organism: Acidobacteriota bacterium (assembly GCA_013289665.1). Lineage (GTDB taxonomy): Bacteria > Acidobacteriota > Terriglobia > Acidiferrales > UBA7541 > Acidiferrum. Next base: position 113,618 of record JABCZN010000002.1, read on the forward strand.
CTGACTCAACTCGAGTAGCTTGGTCCAGTTTTCTCGCCACCAGCAATCCGTAAACGAACGCCCCCGAAGAAAACCCCGCGCGCATGGCCCGGAAAGCGTTCAGATAGCGCACAAAATTCCCCCCATATTTCACGGCCAGGGCCCAGATTGTTTTGTCACCGATGATCTCCAGGCACAGATCCCAGGTCTTCGCGCAGTGCTTCGTTAACTCTTCGCGGCGCAGGATCTCCATTCCGCTGGCGCGCAAGAAATCCTCGTAGTGGCCGATCTCCTCAAGGCGCACAAACATCCCTTGTTCGATTGGCTGGATGTACTTCCTGATTTCCGAGCGCGAGAGGTCCGGCTGCTTGAACCAGTCGGTAATCGCGAATACGCCGCCAGGCTTGAGCAGCTTCGCCGCGGAAGCGAAAAACCTCTCCCGATCGTGGTAGTGCGAGATGGATTCGACCGACCACAGCACATCGAACGGCTCGTCGAACGTCATGGCTTCCGCGTCCATCAGACAGAAACGCGCATCCGCGCACTCCCTCCCCGCCGCCGCGTTGGCCATTTCAACCTGCACCTGGGAAATGGTAATGCCTGTGCTCGTGGCGCCAAATTGTTTGCAGAGGTACAGGCTGCTGGCCCCAAATCCGCATCCCACGTCCAGGACCGTCGCGCCTTGGGGAATTTTCGCCAGCCGCGCAAGAAGCTCGATCAGCTGCTGCTGCGCCTGCTCCTTCGATTCATCGCCACGGATCCAATAGCCGTGATGCAGATGCTCGCCCCACAATTTGTAGTAGTAGGGGCTGACGACGTCGTAGTGCTCGACAATCTTGCTCTTTAGGTTGGGCAGAGCCATCAGCCGAACGTACCCCCAACTTGGGCGGTCTCAGGAGAAATTCCGGGCAGCCGTATTGTAGTCCCATCACGTTGGATGGCCAATAGATGCCCCGTGCCTTCCGTGGCATCCGGGTGGTCGCGCTCTACCCGAAAGGAGCCCGCAGGCGTGGAATCCCGCTGTTGGAGGCGGAGGCGTCGAAGTACAGGATCTGAGGCTCGGTATTGCCCTTTCGTACTATTGCGCTGAATCACCCAGCCGGTAAGCTGTTCTTGTTGGACCGCCCGGCCCAATGGAGAAACGGTGGCGGGCACGCAACTTCCAGGACGAAAAGAACAACGAATCCCGTTGAAGATGTTTGTGAAGCTGAGCAGCCCGGATAGTCCGTCGGCTGAAATCGCTCCCACCATTGACATCAGTTGCCACGGCGCACGGCTTGTGACCCGAAGAAGTTGGCGGCCCGAGGAACAGCTATCGGTTCGCTCGATCCGCGGGAATCTCTACTCTCGCGCCCGCGTAGTTCATTGCCAGCCGCACAAGGACAACAGTTTCGTAATCGGAATCCAAATGTATTACCCAACCGGAGACTGGACATCGGCCGAGGTCACAAAGACCACCTGATCCCTGACCGATTTTCCGCCGAGCATGGTATCGAGCGACGAACATCCGGTGCTCCGGAGACCTGGTTTAGAGAAGGATTCCAGAAGACCGCAGGAGCAGCCAGGACAACCCGCTCATCCGAATAGAGGAGTTCGCCGCAAGTCGTGTGGACGGTTCACTGCTTTACGGCAACCTGCTTTGATTCATTCCGCGGCGCGTTCGCCTGCAAGACTCCCACAAGATGGCGCCCTGCGCGGGGAACGGCAACTTTGTCGCTCAGCAAGATGGTTCTTGCAGTTATTTTGCGCCGGTAAATCCTCTCATTGGCTTTCTTGTCCTGGCGCAGTGTGGAACCTTCGAGCGAGATGCCCGCGAATAGTCCCCGGGAACGCGAATAGCTGAGGATTTCTGCGCGCATCCAGAGATCGGTGTTCGCAGAAGCGTCACGGCCGATGGGACCCGCGGCGGCGGATGCGTCTCCGCCCAGCTTGATCCTGCTGCTCAGGATGGAAGCCGCACCCCTCTGGTTCATCACCAGAAGTATCAGATCGGTGGCCTCGCCACCAATTTGCATTCCGATGCTGTCGCCTTCCAGGGCATACATTGCGGGCGCTCCCCACGGCCCGTTGAATTCCTTGCCCGTGCGGCAAACCATCGCTCCACGCCCGTACTCCTTGCCCATTCCGAATGCCACCTTCAACACCGAAGGGAACACGATGACGCACTGTGCCTTATCCAAAACCTGCCGGGGCAGATTATCCGGGATGCTCAATACTTCCTGCATCACCAAGCCACAATTCTCCAGGCGTTTTTGTTCCTTCGTTGCGGCGTACAATGCCCCCGCGGCGAACGAGAGACACACCCCAATTACCAGAGATCGCTTCATCGCTCACCTCAATACGCAATCGTCAGAGATGTTATGCAGCGGTTGAACTGCGCCCGAATCCCCCGCTGGACTAGCTTCATCGGCTGGTTAGCTTGAGAATGCACTCAGGTTGGCTGATTCGCCCGGCACAACTGCCTTTTTCCCCTGCATCCCAATCCTAGCCGCCGTCACGCGGAGTGTCTGTGCACTTGTACACAGCTTTCTGAATCATCTCCATGGAGACGCCGCACGCAGAACGGCCAATCGACGCGTGGAATTCCCTGCTTCCTCGGGACCGACTCTCGACCACCAGGATTCCCCGACTACTCGCCCCAAAAACCGGCTAATGCAGTTACCTGAAGCCGGCTCACGCTCGCTTACCATGCTCGATTCACCCCTTTTTACCCGGCTCTGCTATGATGAGCCTTAGTACTCATGCGGCCCGATCGCATTCCGCTCTTTCCTCTAAACGTCGTACTTTTCCCCGGCGAAGAGCTTCCCCTGCACATTTTCGAGCCTCGCTACCGTCGCATGGTGCGCGAGTGCCTGGACTCCAGCTCCCCTTTCGGCATGTTGCTGGCCATGGATGACGGCATCACCCGCGTCGGCTGCACCGCCGAAATCCTGGAGGTGGTCAAGCGCTATCCCGACGGCCGGATGGACATCATCACCGCCGGTCGCGATCCCTTCCGCATTGTCGAGCTGTTTACCGAAGATCCTTTGCTGGAAGGCCAGATCGATTACCTCGAGGACCGCGAAGCGCCTCTTGAACAAAAATGCACTCGCAAGCTGATCCAGGAGTACGAGACCTGCCACACGCTGCTCTTCAACAGCCTGCCCCGCGAGCTCGAAGCAGCGTCGGACGGCGAGCTTTCTTACGCCGTTGCCTCGACTCTGCCCATAGATTTGCTGTGCAAGCAGCAGATACTTGAGTTGCGAACCGAGAGTGAGCGGCAGGAGCGGCTGCTCAGGTACCTCTGCGACTGGGCGCCGCATCTACTGAAAGAGAACGCTGTGCGACAAAGTGCCGGAAGCAGCAGGCACGGTTTGAATTAGCGGTGCGCGGACTATCGCGAGTGGTCCGCAGACAGGGGCCCAATGACGCCAACTACCACAGGACATTCCGCAGGACACCCGAGACCTCGCACGATCGGTGAACTGAAGCGCATTCCAGATTTTGATTCCCGTTCCGCGGGCGTTTCGGTGAAGAATGAAATCCGCCGCAACCTGCTGCGGGCGATCGAGCGCAACGAGCCGCTGTTTCCTGGCGTGCACGGCTACGAAGACACGGTCATTCCGCAGATCGTCAATGCCTTGCTCTCCCGCCACAATTTTATTCTGCTGGGCTTGCGCGGCCAGGCCAAAAGCCGCATTTTGCGCGGCCTGCTGCAGTTTCTGGACCCGGAGATTCCGGTGATTGCCGGCTGCGAAATCAACGACAACCCGCTGCAGCCGATTTGCCGCGGCTGCCGCGAACGTGTCGGCGCCGAAGGCGACAACACGCCCATCGCCTGGCTTCCGCGCGACCAGCGCTACGTCGAAAAGTTGGCCACGCCGGACGTGACCATCGCCGACATCATTGGCGACGTGGACCCCATCCGCGCCGCGCGGGGCGGCCGCGACCTTTCCGACGAACTCACCATCCATTACGGCCTGCTGCCCCGCGCCAATCGCGGTATCTTCGCCATCAACGAACTCCCCGACCTTGCCGGCAAAATCCAGGTCGGCCTGTTCAATATCATGCAGGAAGGTGATATTCAGATTAAGGGCTATCCGCTGCGCCTCCCGCTCGATGTGCTCCTGGTCTTCTCGGCCAACCCTGAAGATTACACGGCGCGGGGCAAGATCATAACGCCTCTCAAGGATCGCATCGGCGCCGAAATTCGCACTCATTATCCTTCCACGGTCGAAGAAGGTATTGCCATCACAACGCAGGAAGCCTGGACGGCGCGCGACTCCGGCATCACCGTCGAAGTGCCCGATTACCTGTGCCAGGTGGTCGAAGAGATTGCCTTCCAAGCGCGCGAAGACAAGCGTGTGGACCGGCGTTCCGGCGTCAGCCAGCGGCTGCCCATCAGCACCCTCGAAAGTCTGGTCAGCAGCGCGGAGCAGCACGCCGCGCGCACTTCAGAACGCCACACCGTCGCCCGCATCGCCGACCTCTACGCCGCGCTTCCTTCCATTACCGGAAAAATGGAGTTGGAATACGAAGGTGAACTAAAGGGCGCGGAAGTCATCGCCCGCGAATTGATTCGCACCGCGATCGGCCGCGTGTTTTCGAAATACTTTGGCGAAGTCAGTTTTCAGCCCGTGGTGCAGTGGTTTGAAACCGGCGGCGAACTGAAGCTTCCGGATCTTATTCCGACCGGCAAGCGTTACGAGCAACTCGCCAAGGTCCAGGGATTGCTCGAAAACGTCGGGAAACTCGGGGTCACCAACCGCAAGGACGAGGCGCACGCAGCCGCGGCGGCGGAGATGATCCTCGAAGGCCTATGGGCACACCGCCGGATTGGCCGCAGCGAAGAACGCGGCTTCTACGCGGAAAAGCAGCGCGCGCCGGAGCCGCGCGAAACCGTCAGCCGCCCGCGTAGAAATTACAACTGACGACCCGACAAAGGGTCGTCATCCTCGGAGGCGCGTTGTCCGCTCCTTCAAAGGATCTCAACCCCAGCCACGGGGATTCGGCCCTGGCGATGTAGTGGCCGGCCTTTGGGCCGGCCAGCCCAAACGCAGAAAACAACGAGGGCCACGGAATGAAAGTAATCAAATACGGAAAGTACATAGGCGAACCGGCGGACGCCGTAGACCTCGACGAACTGATGAAACGTCTCGGGGATTTCCTGCTGCAAAGCGGCTTCGAATCCCAATTCTACGGACTTTCCGAACTGGACGCTTCGCGCTCCATCGAAGCATTGCGCGAAGCGATTTTGCGCGCCCTGCAGGAAGGCGATCTGTTCCCCGAAGATGCCATGAGCGATGAATTGCGCGAAATGCTCCAAGATCCCGGCGCGCTGAACAACGAGGAAATTCGCGACCTGATTGATAAATTGGTGGAACGCATGGCGCAGGAGGGCTTCATCAATCCCCAGCAGCCTCCGCAAGTGACGCCGCCTCCAGAAAACACCCCCGGCGGGCATCTGGGCCGGCCGCAGGACACCAACACTGAAGCGCGCTTTGAAATTACGGACAAGGCTATCGATTTTCTCGGCTTCAAAACCCTGCAGGACCTGCTCGGTTCGCTCGGACGCAGCAGCTTCGGCCGCCACGACACGCGCGACTTGTCCACCGGCGTCGAATCCGGCGGAATTTCGCGTCCCTACGAATTTGGCGACGTGCTGAACCTGGACATCAGCGAGACGCTCTCGAATGCAATCCGCCGGGAAGGTGTGAAGGTTCCCCTGCAGATGGAATATCGCGACCTGATGGTCCACCAGTGCGAATACCACTCATCGTGCGCGACGGTTTTGCTCCTGGATTGCAGCCACAGCATGATTCTCTATGGCGAGGACCGCTTCACACCCGCCAAGCGCGTGGCCATGGCGCTGTCCCACTTGATCCGCACGCAATATCCCGGTGACACACTGAGCCTGGTGCTGTTCCACGATTCGGCGGAGGAAGTCCCGCTCGGGCAGCTTGCTCGCGTTCAGGTTGGTCCCTATTACACCAACACGCGCGAAGGCCTGCGCATGGCCCAGCGCATTCTCCTCCGCCAGCGCAAGGACATGCGCCAGATCGTCATGATCACCGACGGAAAGCCGTCAGCCTTGACTCTCGACGACGGACGGATCTACAAAAACGCCTTTGGGCTGGACCCTTTTGTTGTGGGCGAGACCCTGGAGGAAGTGAACAAGTGCAAGCGCGCCGGCATCATGATCAACACTTTCATGCTCGCAACTGATTACAGCCTGGTGCAGTTCGTGCAGAAAATCACCCAAATGTGCAAGGGCAAAGCGTACTTCACCACGCCCTACAATCTCGGCCGGTACCTGCTGATGGACTACATGCAACGCAAAACAAAAACCATTCACTGATTACTTCGTGCGTTCCCGGCTTTAGGGAATCGCGCTAGACTGTTGCCATGTCGCTATCGCATAAATTTTCCAGATGGCTCGGGTGGGAGGCGCCTTTGACCAATATCGTAGCGGGGCAGATTGCACCGGGATTTATCCTGAAATCGCTGGACGGCAAGGAATACGCCCTCGGGAAATTGCTGGAGAAAGGCCCGGTGGTCGTCGCCTTCTTCAAGATTTCCTGCCCGGTCTGTCAATTTACACTCCCCTACCTGCAGCGGCTCGCGGAGCGTTGCGCAGGCGACTCCGCCACGGTCATCGGCGTTTCCCAGGATGACGCCCGCGGCACCAAAGAATTTAATCGTGAGTATGGGGTAACATTTCCGACCCTGCTGGACGATCCCGGCTACCCCGTCTCGAACGCGTACGGCCTCACCATGGTGCCCACGATTTTTCTGATCGAGCCGGACGGCAAGGCGAAAATCAGTTGCATGGGCTTCGACAAAGGGGATCTGGAGAAGATTGCCGCCGAACTCGCCCAACGCCAGAAAATCGCCGCAGCGCCGCTGTTCCGTGCGGATGAAGCAATCCCGGCCCAAAAACCTGGCTGAAGCTCGAAAAACTAGGCCCGGTCGGGGCCTAACGCAAATCGAAAATCTTCCCCATAGTAACGAAGCCTGTTCAGTCCACTTCCTGAATCAGGTCCGGCTTATGCTTCTCCGCCTTTTTCCGCTTGTCGGGAATGACGCGTGTGCCGGCAGGAGCCAATCCGGACTTGCGGGCGCGTCTCCGCGCCTCGGTTCCCTTCTCCAATCGATCTCTTTTCCGCTTCACCATTTCAGCCCTTCATTGCCAAAATTTCCGTCACCGCTCTCCACCCCTGATCAATAGCTTCATTCGTGTAAGCAAACGCCCCCGCATCCGAATTGGCTACGTGAATGCTCCCAAACGGCTGGCGGCCGATCTCGTGCGGTGCTCCTCCCCTGGGCCATTCCGGATCGAACAGCGACATATATTCGTAAGAATACCCGTGCGGCCAGCGGTTGACGGTGATCGCCTCGATGTCCCGCGCGGGGTCGAAGCCGCCTTCACCCAACGCTCGGGCTAGTTGATCCCGAATGGACAGCTCGAATGTTTCAAAGCTCGTTGCGTACAATTTCCCCCGCCCCGCCCGCTGCATCTCCCGCGCATTCGCGCCCGGGCCCACGGGAACGTGCTGCATGTGGAGGAGGCAGGGCTCCTCGGGCTTTTGCGTGAATTCATAGCCGCCCATGCTGACCGGAAAATCCATATCAATGCCGGTGAACATGCAGCCCGGGCAGTACACCCGATGCAATTTCAGTTTATCGAGCGCCGTCCAATTGCGAATCTGCACATTGGTGTAAACGAGCGGCACCTTCACGTTGTATGCCAGTCCTTCCTTCTGCGCCTCGGGCATTTCCGGGCAAATATAGGGGATGAGCATGTTCCAGCAAGCCAGGATGCACGCCTTCCCTTCGACCGCGTGCGCCTCTCCGTCGCGAACATAAGTCACCTCGACTCCATCCGGATGGGCCGCGCCTCCAAGATTCCGCGCGTGCACCACCGTTGAGTTCAAGCGGATTGCCACCGGCGCATTTCGCTCGTCCAGTTTCGCATAATCGAATTTCGCCAGGACCACGTCCTCCATCGTGCTCCCCGCGGCAATTCCCGGCACCAGCGAACGCACCAGCAGCCGCGCGATCGAAGCGTTGCCGTCGGGAAAATGATAGATGTACGGCTCGGCGTCCTGCCGCGTAACTTCCAGACCGATCCCCGGTCCGTCTCGATCGTCAATACCAAGCCCCGCAAATCCCGGCAATTCGCCAAGGCCCGCCATGTCGCCCGCCGGAACCGCGTCAATCCCCACTCCATACAGTCCGTGCATCGACGGCTTGAAGTAAGGAATCAGATCCAAGGTCACTTTTACATTTTTCAGCAGGTAGTCCTGATAGCTGGTCTTTGCGAGGTACGCTTTTTTCGCGGCCGCATCCATCCCCGCCAGATAGTCCACTTTCCCCGTGCACAGGCGAACGAGGTCTCGCTTCGCCGCCTCGGAAAGCTGCGCCGCGGCAAGAAACTCCCCGGAAGGCGCCTGCAGGTGGCCCTGGTAGCCGCGAACCAGGCGGTCGGCGCCAAACGTCTCCTTGTCAAAGAAGACCGCTTGCCCCATCCCCCGTTGCGAATAAAATTTGCGGTCGTTGTAAGTTTCAAACCGCTTCACTTCGATGCCCAGCTCCTTGAATAGCTGCTTGGCCTGGACGCTGTACAAATTTGGGCCCGCAATCGCCTGCGTCCCGCCGTAGCCAATAAGCTTCTTCCCCCCGCTCAGGAATTCGTTGCGCTTGGCATGGCCGCCGAAATCATCGTGGTTATCGAGAACCAGAATACGCGCCTTGTTCCCGGCCTGCTGGCGATAAAAGTACGCCGCGGCCAGGCCGCTGATGCCCCCGCCCACAATAATCAGGTCGTACGTTTCTTTGTCTTTTCGGGCGTGCTCCCACTTCTTGCCGTCGCGCAGTGCGTGCCCTGTTTCCCACGAACCATCGTGGCTGCCGCGCATCCCGGTTTTCGCCGGCGGATAGTAGCCGGCCTGCTCCTCCGGCGCGAACGGCCGATCGGCTGCGTTCAGCATCTCGCCAAGAATCGAACCGGGCACAACCAGCGAAGCGCCTACGGTGACTCCAACTCCATTCAAAAAATCCCGTCGCGCAATGTTGCGCTGCATTCCCAGTTCGCGCCCCCGTTTACCCTGACTCACACGCGTCTCCCATGAAATTGCGTTACCGCTACTCAACAGTACACGCGAAATTCCAAATGATGGATAAGAGAATAACCCGAATTCGAAGGCCCTCGAAAATAATCCCCTTCCGGGCGCATTTCTCCAGGAATCCTTCCGACAACATCACGCGAAAATTGCCGCTAGCCGGAGGGGGAGCAGAAATCAGAACGTAAAGGTAACTTGCAGATCGAGCCGGCGATTCGACGAGGAATCATTGTACGGTCGGCCGGCCGCTCCATTTGACTCGCCAAACAGCGGCGACCCCAAATTACCGATCGGCGTGCCAACATTGTCATTGTTGAAGATGTTTCGCCCGATCACTCCAATCGTCAGCGCGTAGCGGCGGTTCGTCGCCCCGGCGTCCCCTCCGCGGCCTCCACCGCCGCCACGGCCCGGCCCCCGGCCAAATGTTCCTCCGCCCATGCCTCCGCCTCCTCCGCCGCCGCCGGAAGCGCCCTCGACCGCGGGTCCGAATCCAAACGTCTTGCTGACACGCAGGTTCGTAGAGAAGCGTCCCGGCCCTTCCCCGAAATAAACGGGAATCGGCGTATACGCACCGATCGTCGGATTCGCATTGAAGCAGCCAAATTTTGTCTGCGTCGTCGGCGCACACGCCGCAAATCCAGGCCTGGTGTTGAACACATTGCTCTCGTAAGGGTCCGTGCCCGTCGTGATGTTAAACGGAATCCCCGAACTAGCAATCACGAACGGGCTTAAACGAAAACCCCTGGGCAGCCCAATCGTTCCACCCAGGAAGAGCCGGTTGCGAATATCGAAACTCGCACGGCCGTAATCCTGCCGCAAATCTAACGGATTCGACGGGAAGCTGTTCACGCCGGACGTGTCGCTGTTCGCGTGATTGTAGGTGTAGTAGCCGAAGAGGGAGAGCTTCGCGCCCAATTGCACCCTGCCATTGACGATCAACTGGTTCTGCTCGAAGTCCGCCGCCGACTGATACTGGAAAATATTTCCCTCGTTTGTGATGGGGCGCCCGGCAAGCGTCGTGGCGGTCGCCGGGAGGAACGCATTGAGGTTGTTCGTGTAGAACTGGTGGTCGCCGCGGGAGTTCAGATACGTCACCGCGATATTGGCAAACTTCGTAATTTGCCGTTCCAATGTGACGCCTGTCTGGATCGTGTACGGCGTCCGTAAATTGTTGTTGTTCTGATACTGGGTGGTGAACTGTGTGCCCGGCTGGCCGGAGTTTGGCGGGGGATTCGGGACCGGCAGAAAGAACGGGGGATTCTGGATCTGCAGTTGTTGCTGCAACGGGTTGAGCACATTAAACCGCTGCTCTGTCTCCACCAGATCATAGGTGAACCGGTCATAGAACATCCCAAAGCCCGCGCGCAGCACGGTCTTCGGCGGATTCTTTTTATTCCCCCCGATTCCCCAGGCCAATCCGACTCGCGGCGCAAAATCGGATTTGTCGCTGAAGTTGTTTTGCGTCTCGAAGCGCAGGCCGTAGCTCAAGGTCAGGTTCGGTCGAACCTTCCAATCGTCCTGGATGAAAAGCCCCGCATCCACCAACGTCACCGTCGAAGGAATGATTTGCGTGCCGCCTCCGGCCGGAATCGTTTCTGTGAAGTTCGTGGCGCCGCCGCCTCGGCTCTGAATCTGGGGAATGGTCATGCCCTGTGCGAGCAGTTGTAGGGTGAGTTGATACGCTTCGATGGGTGTCAGAACACACGGATTTGGCGGGGGCGCGGAGCAGGTCGGGCTAGGCCGCGAGCCAAACGAAAACGTCCCCGTGAAATTGTTGCTTACCTGGTCGCGGTCATCGGTGGCGCGAATCCTGCCGCCAAATTTCCAGGCGTGCTTGCCGTAATTCAGGAAAGTGGTGTTCTGGTACTCGTAGCGCTTCTGAATGTCCGAGGTGCCGAACCCGCCGCTGCCGTTTCCCTTGAATGCTCCGCCAACGTCCACAGTCGCGCCGGTTTCTAGCGGCGTGCTCTCGGTATCGGCATGCACAAATTGAAACCGCGATTCGTTGATCGCATGCGCGCCGATGATCTGCGTGTCCGTGGCCTGAAACGTGTGCTCCACCCCCAGCGTGTCGGTCCCCAACTGCGGCAGATTGAACTGCCCTACGTTGGCGTTTGTTCCGACGTCCCGATAATACTGGTAGCGCACTGTCAGCGTGTTGTTCGGCGTGATCTGGTAATCGATCCGCGGGCTGAGGTTGGTGCGGGTCTGGGGGTTTGCCACCGCGAGACTCTCGGGAACAATCGCGAAGTTGTTGGCCGGATCGAGCACCTGGGCGCTGACTACGTTTAGCGCCCCGATGTTGCGCCGCTCAATGTTAAAGAAGAACGATGCCTTCTTGTTGATCGGCCCGCCGATGTTTCCGCTGTACTGCTCGGAGTTGTAGTCTGGCGGCGACACACCGGCCTGCGTGGTTTCGAACGGATTTCTGGAGTTGAACGCCGAAGCATTTCCGAGCATTTGCAACTGCCCGTGCAACTTGTCCGTTCCCGGCTTCGTAAAGATCTCGATGCGTCCATAGCCCAGCTTGTCGTACTCGGACGAAAACGGATTCTGGTTGATGCGAATCTCGCGGATCGACGCTTTCGGCGGCAATTGCCCGGCGGTAAAGCCGTCAATATAGATTTGCCCGCCGTTCGGGCCCGCCGACGGCCCGGCGAGCGCCTGCAACTCCGATGACAACTCGTCGGGATCGTCAGAGAGCGCTTCCAGATCCTTCCCTTGCAAGACGATGCTGTTGGCGTTGTTCTGTGGGCTGACATCCAGCTGTGTCGTGGAGGCGGTCACTTCCACTTTTTCCTTCTCGACTTCCAGAGTAAGCGGAATGTTCAAGCTCAGGGATTGTCCGGCGGCCAGCGAAACGCCGTTCTTGTCGAACATGGCAAAACCCGCGGCCACGGCCTTGATTTCATAGCTTCCCGGTGCCAGATTCTTGAATTCGTAAATGCCATCTTTGTTGGTGGTGGTGTCCACGGAAGCGCCCGACGGCGTTGTCAACAACACGGTCGCGCCCACCAGCGTCGCCCCGGATGGGTCCGTCACCTGGCCGCGTATCACTCCGGTCTGGTTTTGCGCGCGGCACGGCAATGCCACCAGGATGGCCAACAGCAACGACAGAACGCCGCTTCGCCAAAGTCTCTCCGTCACGTTGTTTCGCATCTCTCGACGATTCCGCCCCTCTGCAATTTCCGTCCCCAACACCGGCGCTATTGCCCCGCCGCGTCTCCTCCGCCGTTGCTCAAACTCCACGGCGTCAAAATGCTCGAAGCTTGTTCCTGTGTCGTGGCTTGCAGAAGAGGTTCCACCCCACCCAGCACGGTGATGGCCGTCACTGGCGCGTCCTTCAGCCCGCCTGTGGCGACAATCATCACCGCCTCGCCTTTTTGAAAATCCCCCAACGGAGCCGCTGTTAACCGCCCCAATAGCTGCTGCAAATCTCCTCCGCCATTGCGTCCCTGTCCGCCCACCCCGCTGCCCGGGGCTCGCGGTGCGCCACCAGCTGGAGGGGCCGCCTGCCCTGCCGCGGTTGGACTCCCCGGCTCTGCGCCGCCTTTTAGCCGCGCAGCAATCATCTGCGCAATCTGCAGCGGCAACTTCCTCAACTGCGAATCGGAGCTGACCTTCACCACCTCGGACTTCTTCGTCGCCAGATCGGACACCGTGATCGTCCCTGCGTCGGGATCCACCGCCAGAATAATTCCTGCAATATTCCGAAACGCTCCCGTCACCACCTCATCCGCGGCAAAGCTGGCTCCGTCGGCGCTGCGCACCCCGCGCGCGCGCAACTGGTCGCCGGGACTCACTTCCGCCAGGCTGCTTATTCTTGCGTCGTCAAATTTCACTGAGCCCGGCGCGTAACGCCGCATCAGCGTGCTCTTCCCGGCCTCAACCGTCACATCTTTCTTTCCTGCCGCGGTCATCGTTCCGATTGTGATTGCGCCCTGAGCCGGATCCACACTCTTCACCAGCCCGCCAATTCCATGCTTCTGCCACTCTTCCCTTTCGTGCGCTTGTCTTTCCGCGATGTCGTTCTTCTTCATCGCAATCACCGTTACCGCTTCGCAAACCGCCGGGTCCCCCGCGCAGCGCAGCCGCACCAGCACGCGATCCCCTTGTTGAAATTCGGAGAACGGAATAGCCTCCGCCTGCGACAAGTCCTTCGAGCCCGGAGGCACGCGCAGCAATTTTGTTGCGGAGGTCACAGTTACTTTGGTTTCGGCCGCGGTATCGGTCGTTATGGTCAACGATTCGCCGGCGACCGTTTTGATTGTTCCCATGACCGGCGGAGTTTTTACGGCAGGAGTTGCGGGTGTTCCAGCCTGTCCAAGTGTCGAGGCTGCGCCGATCAGCGAGAGGCAAAGGCAAATTCCCGCTCGAACGGCACTTCCAGCGAAGGCGCGGCGTGTTTCAAATCCCAGCTTTTGCATTCAACTCTCCTCGAGTTCCCTCTGACGGGTGGGAGCGCGGGCGGGCCCGGACACACTCCACTATCTTACAGGCCAGACCTGTCGTTTAGACGGCCTGAAAGGCCTTTCGCGTTTCATGGAACTTAAGGGGCTTCAGCCTATGCGCCCGGGTCATCCTGCTCAGCGCCCGCTGCGTCAAATCCGGATCCTGCTGCTGTCCAATCCACCCGCTCAGATCCCTACAATCTCCCCCGCCGCATCCACATCCACTTCCAGCGCGCGCGACGCCTTCGGCAACCCCGGCATCAGCATCATATTCCCGGAAACGACCACCACAAATCCCGCTCCCGCCGAGAGCGACGCGTCCGTCACATTCAACTTCCAGCCCTTCGGCGCGCCCATCAACTTCGGATTGTCCGAGAGCGAATACTGCGTCTTGGCAATGCACACCGGCAATTTCCCGAAGCCCCAAGTCGTAAACTCCTCCAACTTCGCCTGGGCTTTCCCGCTTAGTGTCACGCCGGCGGCCCCATAGACCTCCCGCGCGACTTTCTGAATCTTCGCTTCCAGAGTCAGATCCGTATCATAAATTTGCTTCGCCCGGACGCCCGGATTTTTCTCGATAATCTCCACCACCTGCCGCGCCAAGTCCTGGGCCCCCGCGCCGCCATCCGCAAACGCGGTGTGCCGCGCGCTCGGCGCCCCATTTTCCAGGCACGCGCGCTCCAGCCTCTCCAGGTCCGCGTCCGTGTCCTTCGGAAAACGATTGACGGCCACCACCGTCGGCAATCCAAACTTGCGGAGAATCTCTAAATGCTGTGCCAGGTTCGGAATCCCCTTTTCCAGGTCGCCTTCGCCTTGGTTCCGCAGGCTTTGCACCGTCGTCACCAGCACCGCCGCCGCCGGGCTTACGCCCGTCGAGCGGTAAACGATATCAATATACTTCTCCGCGCCCAGGTCCGCCGCGAAGCCGCATTCGTTCACCACATAGTCCGCCAGCCGCAGCCCCATCTCCTGTGAAACCACACTGCTCGTTCCGTGCGCAATGTTTCCAAACGGCCCGGTATGCACGAACGCCGGCACCCCTTCGACTGTTTGCACCAGGTTGGGTTCGATTGCCTCGGCGAGCAGCGCCATCATCGCGCCCGTCGCCTGCAGATCTCCCAGATGAACGGGCTTTCCGGTCCGCGTAATCCCCACCACGATCCTGTCCAGCCGGTGGCGCAGGTCCACGCGATCCCGGGCCAGCGCGATGATGGCCATGATCTCGGAAGCCGCGGTGATCACAAATCCCGTGCGCCGCGCCGCTCCTTCTTTCTTGCTCCCCGCGTTCACCACAATTTCCCGCAGCGCGCGGTCGTTCATGTCCATCGTGCGCGGCCAGGGGATACGCTCCGGGTCGAGGTTCAATTCATTGCCGTGAAACAGATGCGCGTCCACCAGCGCCGCAAGCAGATTGTGTGCGGAGGCGATGGCGTGAAAATCCCCGTGAAAATGCAGATTGATCTTCGCCGCCGGCTCGATCGTGGATCTGCCGCCGCCCGCCGCCCCGCCCTTCATGCCAAACACGGGACCGAGTGACGGCTCCCGCGACGTGATGATCGCTCGCTTGCCAATGCGCGCCAGCCCCTGCGTTAATCCGATCGAAGTGACCGTCTTGCCCTCGCCGCTCGCCGTCGGCGTCGTAGCCGTCACCAGAATCAGCTTGCCGCGCCGCGGGAATGCGCTGTCGTTCAAAAACTCCAGGCGCACCTTTCCGCCATACGGGCCAATCTGTTCGAAATATTTTTCAGGAAGATCCAGCTTTTTTGCGATTTCCACAATCGGGCGCAGGGATTTAGCCATGTTCCTTTTTGCGAGCCGTTCGCTTCAGCTCATTCCTCACTCACCGATCCATGGGATCGGCGAAGCCGCAGGAGAGGGCAGTCTCTCTCCAGACATTGCGGCTCGGCTTACTCGTAATGCAGGTTTAGAATATCATTCCCCCACAGCCGATCGTTCCCAATCTTGGCTTACTCGAGCGGCCGTCGATAGTGTGCGGCTTCTAAAGGCGCTGATTCGTGCACGATCCGCTGGTTTCATTCCCCGCGCGGAAGAGTATAATGACGGGCGTGGAGTCCAGAGGCTAGGCCCCGCTCCCGCCCTGGGCCCACCGATTCGGCAAACCTTCGCTTCCCCGCTGCTGAAGGACCTTCCGAAAATATAACCCGCCTCTTGAGAGTCATGACCCTGCGAAACATTAACCTCGAACGTCGCGAAAGGCAGAGAAAGGTGCCGGATCAATTTGCCTTTTTGCAGCTGGAAGGCGATGATGGCGGAACGATATTGGACATCTCCGAAGGCGGCCTCCGCTTTGAGTCGTTTGCCCCCGTTCGCCAGAACGGGCCAATGCATTTTTGGTTTTCCCTGAATCTTCGCGAGCGCATCGAGGCCTGGGGCGAACTCGCCTGGATCGACGCGGCGAAAAAATGCGGCGGTCTCAGATTCTTGCGCCTCTCCGCGGAAGGTCGCGCGCAGATTCACGCGTCTATTTCCCGGCCTTCAACCCAGGAAATTCCCGCAACCAGTGGTCCTCGCGAGACCGGCGCCGTCTCTACCATCGTCTCCAGAACGCAACCCCGCGAAACCACGAGTTTCTTCGGGACTCGAGAATCCGGTCATTCCAGCATTCCCTTCCCAGCGCATCAGGAATCGGCGGCCAGCGGAATGCTCGTGCCCATCGAACGGCATGTCGCGGCCTTGCGGCGCCAGATGATCGTTGGCGTTTTGCTCGGCGCCAGTCTTGCAGGCATCTTATCTCTCTCCTTGATCGAGATTTCGCAATACCGCCAGAAGAATGCAGCCGCCCCAAAAGCGCCGGCAGCGGCAACGCCTGAAACCGGACTGCCAGCATCCTCCAGATCGCCCATTCCCGCAGGCACCGGCCCTGCGGATGTCTTCGCCATCCCTACTCCAAAAAAAGGGGGAACCGCCGCCCGTGTTCCGGCCGCGCCCTCGGTGGATACTGGCGCCCGCCCTAGCCGCCCCAAAAATCCCCTGACGCCAGATCAGCTCTGGGCTCTGGTGCAGGCAGGAAACACCACCGCGGCGGGAGCGTTGGCTGAGCTTTATATCAAGGGCGAAGGGGTCCCTCAGAGCTGCGCCCAGGCGCGCGTGCTCCTGCTGGTGGCCTCTGAAAAGCGCAACGCGGCAGCCATCAAGCGCTTGGCGGAACTCGACAAAGGGGGCTGTCCCGCAAACTAGCGCCTCCTTTCATCGCGGCTCGCCCAGCGCCGCGAGCTGTCCTTCCCTGGAAAAGTCAGCCTGGCATCAAGGAAAATTTCCCAGTTCTAGTACCGCCAGATCGGACGCTGCTTCGTTCGATGCGCTCTTCTTCCTTGATAGTCCATGCCTTACAGGCGCACGTGAAACCCGCAAGTCGGCCCCCTCCTTGCTACAAGAATCTTCGAACAAGGTGTATTTGTGCGGACTGACGCGCGGCTCCCGGAATTTTTTTGGGCCGCGGACAGGCCCCGGGGGTCGCGACACCGGCCATCCAGGAAAAAATTGGGGAGGTTGGAAATGCAAGAGCACCAGGGCATGGACGAACACGAACACGTTATGGGACACGACGCAAGGGGCACGAATCGCTGGCTGGTGATTGCCATCGTGGCGCTGCTGGTAGTCGCCGGCTTGGCAGCTGGTTACGGCTACCGGCAACAGCTTCTGGTTGGCCATTTGACGGCACAACAAACCGTGGCCGATGCGACCATCACCCAGATGCAGGGGCAACTGAACGCCGTGACCTCCAAGCTGAACGACATGACCGCGGCCCAGGCGCAAGCCCAGTCGCTAGGAGCGAAGCAGGCTGACAAGAAAACAGCCGCAGGCGGCGCCCGAACTGGCGCCAAGCGGACGACCGTGACGGACAAGCGCTTCAAGCAACTGCAATCGGAACTCACCGAGCAGCAGAAGCAATTGAAAGACACCCAGGACCTGGTGGCCAAGAACCGTGCCGACCTCGAAGGCAATATCAGTTCGACGCGCGATGAACTGAATGGCTCCATTGCCAAGACCCACGAGGAACTGGTGGTGCTCGAAAAGCGCGGCGAGCGCAGCTACACAGAGTTTGACCTGATGAAGGCCAAGCAATTCCAGCGCGTGGGACCGGTCACCTTGTCGCTACGCAAGGCCGACACCAAACACAAAAACTACGACCTAGAGATGATTGTGGACGACAACCAGATGGGCAAGAAAAAGGTGAATCTGTACGAGCCGATCTGGATCCACATCGAAAACGAATCCCAACCGGTGCAGATCGTTGTGAACCGCATCGAAAAGAACCTGATCCACGGTTACGTCAGCGCCCCGAAATACAAACCGTCTGAACTCGCAACATCCGGCGCGGCCGGCACGCTCAGACCGGTTGCCGCACACGTACAGGACAACGGCGGCCAGACCCAACCGAGCTCCAGCCAACCGCAACCGTAAGGCGTTGAACCAATGTTGGCCAGAGTGGGTGGCCTACCCTTTCTGAGTTATGCCCGACTGTCGGGTTGGGAGGATAGGTCCTCGGATGTCCGTTTCTTCGCGTGGCATTTCGGACGCCGCGTTCCCCAGGTTCGGGGTTAGAACCTGGGTTTACTGGAGCAAATGGAACAGGATTGGCGGGTTTTAAAGTTTCAGGGCTGAGAGAATATTCCAGCCCCTCGACGGCGGGGGACTGTACTGCGTCCTCCGTTGACGGAGTCCATGCCCGACATTCCCGGCAGCGACGACTGAGAGAACGCTCCATTGGTTGTACTCTCGCATCGGTTTTTAAACTGATCGATGATCGACCCGAACGTCCGCAACCTCGACCTTGACGCTCAGTCCACCGGTCGCCGTCAGTGATCGGATTACGCTTTCCGGCCGCCTCCCTTTGATTCCTTCATAGAGCCAGGCTGATAGTAATCCAATAACAGTTTTCTGCCGGCAGGATTGAATAGCTGGTAATGAGCAATTCCATATTTTTGTGACCAGCACTGTAAGGTTGTGCCCAAGACGCCGAAACCGTATTTCACGCTCCGAGCAAAATTGATCGAGGAAGCTTCCGGGAAATACTTCGTGGGGCAAGAGATCTCACCGATCCGATAGCCGAAACAAAGACACTGCGCGAGAATCTCGTTGTCAAAGACAAAGTCATCGGAGTTCTCAAGAAGAGGCAAAGTTGTCAGTACGTCCTTGGCGAAAGCTCTCAGACCGGTATGATATTCGGATAACTTCGCTCCCGTGAAGACGTTCTGAAATGCTGTCAGGAAGCGATTGGCCACGTACTTGTAGAAAGGCATCCCGCCTCGCAGAGCGCCACCGCCGAGGATTCTGGAGCCGAGCACAACATCGTAGACTCCAAAGGCAATCATGCTAGCCATTGCGGTTACGAGCAGCGGCGTATACTGGTAATCAGGGTGAACCATCACGACGATGTCTGCCCCTGCAGTCAGGGCCTCACGGTAGCAGGTCTGCTGGTTTCTGCCATATCCATAATTCTTATCGTGGACAAAAATCTGCAAGCCTAGGCTTTCTGCGATTCGCACGGTCTCGTCTCCACTTTGGTCGTCGACGAGGATGGTTGTATCAACAATTTCAGGGAGTTCGCGAACGGTCTTCTCGAGCGTTTTCGCTGCGTTGTAGGCTGGCATCACAACGACAACGCGCTTACCGTTAATCACCTTTTGACTCCTCTTTCTAAGCCGCCACAGCCATGAATCTCTGGCTTGCCGTGTTCCGATGAGTTTTACGAAGTTCCCGCTGCCATTTTCCAGATAGCATACCATCTGAGGTTTCTGCGGGTGCTATTCAGCCATCAATTGGCTTGCTCTCTGCTGGGCCTGGTTAATGTCGGTCGAGAAACGGAGTGCCTGTTGGTAACTCAACTGGGCTTCCTGGACGCGTTTGCCTTGGTAGAGCGCGTGTGACAGCAGTAGATAGCCGACGTCGCTAGGCTCGGCCGAGACCAACCGCGCGAAGTAGTAAATGGCTTGGTTCCAGTCACCGGTTTTCTCGGCGATGAGCCCCAGATCGCGAAGAACAATTGGAGACACCCGGTCTAGTTTCAGGGCGGCCTCGTAGTTCTGTTGCGCGCGGGTGTAATCGCGGAGCGCAAAGTAGACCGAACCGAGGTTGCTATAGGCAGAAGCGCGAAGTTGAGTGTTGGTCGTCAGTTCGAGCACCAACTCATAGCGTGTCGCCGCCTGCTTCAAATCACCCTGCTCCTGGGCGTAGATTCCGAGATTGAGTTGGCTAGTGGGATCCGCGGGTTCAAGTGCTGCGGCAGTGCGGAAATGCGGGATCGCCTCGTCGCGCCTGCCATGCTTGATCAAGGTCACGGCAAGGTTATTTTCGGCTACGAAATTGAGCGGGCTGACGGCCAGTGTGTGTGACCACAGCTTGAAACCGTCTTGCCAGTAACGCATCTGAATGCGGGTGACGGCGGACAATCCACACAGGACGGCCAATCCGGCAGTGACCACGTATTTCGCTTTAATATGACGCACGCTGGCCAATTCTCCTGCAGCCCAGACGATCATCACGAAAAGACCGATCAATGGCAGATAGGCATAGCGATCAGCCATGGCCTGGTTTCCAACTTGAACCAAGCCAATCATCGGAACCATCGTCCCCAGAAACCAGAACCACCCGACTAACAAGTAGCGGGACTCGCGATATTTCAGAACGGCCCACGTGACGGCGAGCAGGAAAAGCGCCGAGGAAGCCACCTGCCACTTCGGCAAAGCGTGTGGAAACGGATAAATGGGGACAAGGTGGGACGGCCAGACCGTCTTCTCGATATACAGCATGTAGCAAACAATCGCGTTTTCAAGCCGTAGTAGAGGGGAAATTGTAGCAGTCGAGACCACGGCCCCACCCACGCTCTGCGCGATCATTGTAATAGCTGCACTGGCGGCCGACAGCACCAGAAGGGGGATTTTTTCTAGGCACAACTTACTAACGGGCTGGGTGCTGGCGGCAAAGGGCAAGCCGCTGCGGGAAGCCTGATCGTGCGATTCCTCATTAGCAGCGAAGGACATTCTTCCGAGCGGCCAATAATCCAGCAGCAGAAGCAGTAGCGGCAGTGTAATGACCATCGGCTTCGACATGAGGCCCGCAGCAAAGAAAATGGCGACCACCAGGTAGCGCAAAACCCCCGGTCTCCGGACGTACCACCCGTATCCGGCCAATGCGAGCAGAAGAAATAGCATGCAGAGCACGTTCTTGCGTTCCGCCACCCATGCGACCGACTCAACATTGAGGGGATGCAGGGCAAAAAGTGCAGCCACCATCAGGCTGCGCCCGGTGTATCCGGTGAACCACTGCAGAATCAAGAACAGCACGAGCGCGTTCATGGCGTGCAGCAAAAGGCTGGTGTAGTGATGGCCCGCTGCGTTGAGCCTGAAGAGCTGGCAGTCGAGAGCATGCGACAGCCAGGTTAGCGGATGCCAGTTCGCCTGATCCCAGGTCGTGAAAGCCCATGAAATCGTGCCCCAACTCAGACCCGCTTGCACGTGGGGGTTGTCGGTAACATAGCCTTCGTCGTCGTAGCCCACAAAACCATTGCGAGTCACCGGGTTGTAGAGCGCCAGGGTGACCATCACAAGCAAAAGACCCAGTACCAGATTGCGTTTCGCGGGAGAACGAAACATTCCTCCAGATTCCTGGCGGGGTTTTGGAGCAACAACTGGCGTGGGATGGCTTTGAATGATTACGCCCAGCATTTCCTGAATCCAAGGCTATAGTGGAGGCTGGCGAGTTGCAAAGAAAAATCTGCTGGGACTGCGCGCTTTCGTAAACTCGATTGTAGAAGGCGTCGTTAGCCGAAAATAAGAAAAGTGCCAATGCCCTTGACCGGGTGTCGGCTCTCACCCGAGTACTTCCCTCGGCAGCAAGCCCATCACAAAGACCATACATTAGATCCTCCCTGATGAACCTGCCGTCATACGGGTCGTAGTATCTGGCGCGGTAATACGATAAGGCGAAAGATGTGGCCCGCGAGGAACCCCGGGGTCGCGACGGGCGTACTCATTGCTTCTGCTGGTGTCCTAGAATCAGGCATGTTTCATGATCTTCCTGAATGAAGCGCGTTACCAGCGGGAACGCCGCCCGCAAGAGACTTTCGATCTCTGAGGTCGTACAGTTGCGTGTACGAACCCAAATGAGTTTGGGCGGCGCTCCCGAGAGGACGCTGCGCTCCTCAAAGTCAGAGTCCTTCGAAACGATGGTGAAACCGCTCGTCTTGGCGCGTATTCCCAGATCGCAGCATCGTCTGTGCTGCCCAGTCCACATTGATGGACATGGGCCGAACCTGGGTAAAGGTCGGACAAGACATCGATCAGCTGAGGAGAGAGATTTTCGTCAAAAAGGAGCTTCACGCGTTCAACATTTCCAGTTTGCGCTCGCGATCAGCCGCGAACGCGAGACACGCACGGATATCTTGCTCCGTTAAATAGGGAAAATCCCGCAGAATGTCCTGGTGCGTCATGCCGCTGGCGAGATAATCCAGGACGTCATAAACGGTGATACGCAGCCCGCGGACGCACGGTTTTCCGCTTCGTTTGCCCGGCTCCATCGTAATAATGTCTGAGTAATCCATAGAACCCACTTTAAGTGAAAAACCGCCCTCGGGCAATTGGAAACCATCATCACATCTGTTCTGCGGCATTACGTCGGCGCCATCCAGTCGGGAGTCCCTCAATGGCCGAGTTTTTTTAGCGAGATCAGCGCATCGTTCCGGACCTCTTCGAACTCGCTCTTTTGCAGCTCTTGAAGCCGATCAATGGCAACCCTACGCAGTGATTCGTCAGGAGTCGTCTTTGCCAGGGTCTCAAGCCCGTGAGGGACAGTCGCCCTTGCTGGAAGCCGAGCATTCTTCCCAAGATCGGCAAGGGTCGCTAGTGCATCATAATCGGTGTAGCGCTCACCCAAAAGCTCAGACGTGACGAAAGCGCCCATCCAGTTTTGGTACTTGTCGAAACCCTCGTTGAGGACACTTCAACCTGAACCGGACAGATTGCTCAGGCGGTTGCCCACAGGATCGAAGCTGTAGCTTTCCGTCGTGTTCGTCCCTTGCGTGGCGCTTAGCAACTCGTAGATGTTGTCATAGCTGCTGTGCCGCCAAGGCGTGGATCGAACAAAGCTCTTGGGAAGAAACGGAATCTAGGGAGGAAGTACTTTTCGTAATGGGTATCGACTTTTTCAAGGATTCTAGTTTGAAGATCGCTCAGATTGCTCACGGAGCCGTCCTGCCTTTGCAAGGTTGTCGCTTTAGCGTCGGAACGGAATATCAAACTCGCTCGAGGCCCCGTTTGGGTCTCGGATGAGTTAATCTTTAATTCGTTACGCAAAGCTAGTCTGTCCCTTGTTCGAGAATTGTTCTTGACAAATGGGCTATCTAGGGCATATTAGAAATGAAGACTTACTCTATTTCCGGAGCGAGTAGGTTCTTGGGAATCGATGCCAAGACGCTGCGGCGCTGGGTTCGAAAGAAAGTAATCCCCACTCCCAAGCCTGGAATTGTCGGAGGACGCCTTTCGATGTGTTGGAAAGACAGTGACGTTGTGAAGATCCGGGAATACAAGAAATCCGGATATTGGGGCAAAGGGATAAATCGGAAGACGGGCAAGAAGGCTAAAGCAAAGTAAGGCAAGCGGGACGCGCCCAGTGTTTGAGCACCAAACGCGCCCCTAACCAAAGTCGCCTGGATTAGAGGCAACGATGGCTGGAATAGAAAGTATCGGGTTCGCCCTTCGGGTGCAACCCGCTCATCAGCGTATCGTTTCCATTGCACGCTCCATCCCTCTGTGCATGGCACATTCCCCGCCGCAGTTCTGCTCAACTGAATCTGTTTGTCAATCCGAGTTGCCACTCCAACGGGGAACGTGTGTCCCGACGCCACGTCAACCTCCGGACTCGCGGCTATTGCGCCGCAGAAAGGATATTTGCTCATGCAGAAAGCACATCTCTACGAAGCGCTGTACCTGGTGAATCACGGGATCGATGAAGCCGTTCGCGGAGTACAGCGCCTGAAGAAGGCACCCCACGCATTTAGGGAGGTCTACTACAAGTCCATGGCCGGTCTGGAACGGCGCCGCGCGCTGATCAACGGCCAGTTCATGCACGAGATGAGCGGCGAGGAAGAGGACAACGCCGCATTCTTCGAAGAAGAATTCAATCGCTGGCTCTCCGATGATCCCCTCGACAACGAGGAAATTTACAAGCTCGTGCGCTACCTCGAAGACCAACGGAAGAAAATGGGCGAACCGCCTCTCGTCCAATTCTTGAAGCCGAAAAAACAGGGGAAAGAAAACAGCGTCCTCAAACAAGCCTTGGAGGACACTACACCAAAACCCAGAAGCCGGCTGCGCAAAGCAAAGCCCAAGGCCAAAGTGGCTCAATCCCGAGCCGCCTCAGACGCTCTGGCCGCGTAACAATGCCCCGCCGCGGCCTGTGCAACCTCGCGCCACTCTTAATTCACTCGACCAACTGCGGTTAGGGGACCGCTCTTTTTCGCTATTGGAACGGTCCCCTCGCTTAGTAATCTTACGAATTACAATAAGTAACTCATACGTGACATATAGGTCGCCTTGGCGTACTCCGAGGAGTGTATTCGAGGGAGGTAATAGTGCCCCATCCCCATCAGCCCTTTCGGGATGAGTTGGCCGACCGCCGTAAAACTACGCTCTTACACTTTTATATCGCAGCGTTTCTCTCCGTTGTCGCCGTCAGCCTTTCCGGCAGAATTCCGCCTTTCCGCACGGGCCTACTGGTTATCGCTGTCGCGGGAGCAACGGCCGCGATCCTATTCCTGTTGCGTTTTCTTCGGTCAAACGAGAAACACGAACGGCAGATCAACTACCGTGCTCTGACATTAGCCTGAACATTTACACCACAGCTGTGCCGGAGCGTCTGCGAAAGGCGAATCGGAAGGTCGTTCGTCTTTTGCTGCCTACGGGAAGATGATCCAGTATTTGGTGTTCCCTTCTGTTCCCTTGCAGGGAAGTCGAACCGCTGAATCGCAACGGGATTTGGCGGAGGCGTGTGGAAGTCGAATCCACCATTCGACCCGCGAAGGGTCGAATCGCCGGCTTTGAAGGCCGGGAAGGTCACCGGACCCCTTTCGCCCCCGTTGTTTGCAAGGTTCTCAGAATACAGAGCTTACACTCTATACGCAAATTTCACTCTCCGCAGACTTGGCCGCTGGTGCTATTGAGAAGGTTTGAAATCGCAAGATGAACATAGCGTTTGGTCATGGCAAAGCCGCTCTTCGGGCTGTGTCCCAGGAGTTCCGCGACCGTGGCCAGGTCCACGCTCCTTTTAATCCGATGTTCATCGAGCCCCGGCGCAACCCTGTGGCTAGGCCAGGTCGAATTCCGGCTCATGCTCTTCCCATTCCGGCTTTGAGCGGATGGCATCGCGCAATTTCTATTCCTCATTGGGAGTCAGAAAGCGCACGCGGCCGGTATCTTCCTTCTGTGGGCGCGCCGCGTGCGCCGGATTCTGTTCGACATTTTCCTTCTCGATGCCCAGGGTCGAAAGAACTATGTTCGCGATCAAAGTCGAACTGAAAACAAAGGGCTTGGTGTTGGGGGGCAGGCCAGTGCTCCACTGGGCTTTCATGAAGTTTCGCGGGCCGAAGGCCCTAAATGACTGACGCGAAATAACTCGGCACTTCGTGCGTATAGTAGATTGTGGGTGTTTATGACCCGCAAGGTGGCACGATTTTCCGAAAGGAGTTTCATGAACAAAAGACTTGTTTTTGCGTTTGTTGCATTGATGGCAGTTCCCGTTGCTCTCCTCGGGCAGGAGAAACCACCGGCGTCGTCCGCTCCACCGGCGCAGTCCATTCCGCCCGCGAACCCGATTACAGCGAGCGAAAAGGGTTTTTACTCGTTTGTAAGTAGCGCGGTCGTCGGTGCGGCGCAGAAAATGCCGGAAGAAAACTACTCCTTCAAGCCAACACCGGAAGTTCGCACTTTTGGCCAGCTCGTTGGCCATGTGGCCGACGCTTCCTACATGTTCTGCTCGCAAGCCATGGGTGAAGCAAACCCAGCGAAGGACATCGAAAAAACGAAGACGTCAAAGGCGGACCTCGTGGCTGCGCTCAAGGACGGAGTGGCGTACTGCAACAAGGCATTCGACAGCATGACCGATGCAAAGGGCAGCCAGATGGTGAAATTCTTCAACTTCGACCTGGCGAAACTGACGTTATTCTCGATCAATACGGCGCACACGGATGAGCACTATGGGAACATGGTGACCTATCTGCGACTGAAGGGGATCGTGCCGCCGACAAGTGAAAACCAGTCCGCACAGCCACCGAAGTAAGAGGCTCGAACACCTAACTCAGTTCCTGGTAACCGCGCTTAACCCTCCATGTGGGTACTGGAACTAATCGGGCAGGTTCGTGCGAAGCGTTGTAACATCTCGATAAATGGCCGACGAGAGAAATGCCGGAACCGAACTATGGTATCGCGCAAGCGCGCGAAACAGGGTGATCATGGCGATCGCCTGTTTGTGGCCGATGTTCCCGATTGTACTTTTCCTAAGACGAATACACGTCAGCGCGGTAATCATCAGTTTCCTCCTAGCGCCTCTGGTGCTCCTTGGATTGGGGATGGTAGTCCGGCCGAACTGGGTCGAACGCATGATCCGAGCGTGGCAGCGTGAGTCGGAAAGAATAGGTGAAGGCCTCGAAAGGCGGCCTCCGACAGGTCTTCCATAGAAAGGTACTGCTAGCCGAGCCGTTCAGGCTCGAGCGGTTTCCAGTCCCAACCCCTGCGTCCGCTTCAACGCCGCTGCCAGATCATAAATCACGGGACTGGTGCACACCTCATAGTAGTGGTGATCCGAAGTCTTCCCGATTTTCCCGTCCGGCAACAATTCCCTCGCCAGCCCCTCGCGCACCACCAGCAGCTCCACCGATTCGCCCATCGGTACTTCGCCGTAATAGAGCGTCACGTCCTGCTTGGCCCACGGCATATCCAGTTTCGTAACCAGCTTTTCGAGCGAAATTTCCTCAGACAATTTCTGGAATCCCTCGTCGTTCAACTCGATCCCGTTCATGTTGAAGCGCACCAGAAACTCGTCCAGCTCTTCCGCCGACGCTCCTTCGAGCGCCGTCAAAAACTGGAAAACCGAAAAGTGCGTCTTCTGCCCAGCCAGCATGCGTTTCGCCAGCTTTGCGCAGCCCGAAAGCCGGTCGGAAAGATTCAGCGCCTTTGAAATCATGATGCGCGCGTCGCCGTCGGTCCAATACGTCGGCGCGGAGCCCTGAAATGCTATGCCAATACCAATCTCGAGCGCCGGCAACTGCGCCGAAGCCGCGCCATCGTTATACGAATTGCAAACCGTCAGAATCTGCTTGGACAGCGCACAAGCCTTCGCCACCGGTCGCGCGCTCCCCTGCGTCGCCTCCGTCTCAAAAATCGCAAGTACGATTGCATCCCCTTCGATGAACACTTTTTTCGCCGAGTACCGGTCCAGCAGCCTCTTCACCGGCTCGTGCAAATTCAGGCTGAAATGCGACGCCGGGCTCAATCCCCGCGCCAGCAGGTCCTGCGTCATCTTCGTCGAGCCGCGCACGTCCGCCTTGATAATCACGTGCGACACCACCTGGTCGTGCTCGGACTTCACTTCCTCTTTCAGCAGGCATTCATACAACCGGTTGTTCAGCCGCGAAAGGTCCCGGATCTTTTCCGCGGTCACCAGGTTGATCCGCTCCATGCACGCTGCCAGATGCTCCGCATCGCGCAGGTCGCGGCGCAGCCTCAGAAAATCAATCGCAAATCGCAGCACCGCCGCCTGCGTCTCCTCGCGCGAATACCTCCGGATGCGCTTCGACAATTCTTCCAACGGCTTCATTGTAAGGCGCTTTGCCGGCACCTGTTTTAATATCTCTTCCACCCGCTTGGCTTCTTCCTTCGACACCAGCGCCTTGCGCAACTGCTGCAAATGGACCGGTGGGCAAAAATCACCGGCAATCGGGCGAATTTCGTAGCTCGCCAAAACATGCGGCATTATTTCATGCTGTTCCAGGCGGCTAACAAGCTGCGCCAGGTGCTTCGCGCGCGCGGGCCTCTCGCTGTCTGTCGCATTCGTCACGTCAAACAACTTCCGTGCGTTTTCCGGCTCGTTCAGGTAGTCGCCAAGTTTCCCTTCATAATCCTTCTGTACGAATTCCGCCTGCTTTTTCGCGCGGTCCAGCCGGGGACCCATGCCTTCCAGCGTCTTCTGGAAATGCCGCAAGCGGTTCTCCACGTCCGTCAACGAAGCCTTTACTTCTGCCGGATCGGCCGCCGAACTCAGGAATTTATTCAGCAGTCCGTCGCCTTTCTCGAGTCTCTTCCGGAAGTTTTCCCGCTGCTCTTCGAGCGATGCGATTTCGCCGCGCATCCGCTCCGCCTCGGCAAACAGCGTTCGATACTCTTCCGCTCCCTTGGCCGGAGCGCTGTCCGGCGCAACCCGGATTCCCGCTTCCCGCAGGAAATCCTGAAACAGCGCGTCCATCGCTTCCAGCCGGTCAGGGTCGCGCGAATAATTCCCCAGCAATACGTAGTGCTCCAGAAAATAAAAATCGTCCTTGCCGCCGTCCAGAAATACCAGGCGGTTCTTCAGCATCTCGTAGTACGGCATCTCTTCCCCAAAAAGAGCGCGCCGCGATTTCACGATCACATTCTCTTCAATGTCGGTGAAGATTTGCGCCACCAGTTGCCCGATGATGCGCAGCACATCTCGCCGCGCCGACTGCATCTCCGAAAGCCGCGCCTTGATCACGTGCGCCTGCTGGCTGCGCTCGAAATATTCACCGCGCTTCCGGATGTACTCCTTCACGTCCAGAATCACGTTGCCAAACTGATTCACAAGTTCCACGGTCAGAAATTTCAATAACGCCAGCCGGAACAATAAATCAATCTCGATATTCTTCTGCTGTTTCGCACGGCCCAGTGAACTCTGCAGCAGCTCCGTCAGCAGCTTGCGGAAACTTGTGGAATCAACCGGCTTGGCATTGCGGAATTCGATGCCCGAAAGGTACGTGCCACTGGTGTTTTGCCGGATCAGGTCGAACAGGTAATCGCGCGCCACCTGCACAAATTTCGGGCTAAGGAAAACGTCGTGGTGGATATTGTCCACGCCAATGGACAAAGATCCCATCGGCAGCGTGACGCCGTAGCTCTTCAGCGCGTCACGCGATCCTTCCATCATCAATTGATTTGCCGGTTCGTTTGCCATCCGAGCAGCCGCACCCCGCCATCTCTCAACCTAACAGCGGGTTTTGCGCCTCGCAAGGAACCGAAAGTACAGTCGTGGCCAGATAGTTAGCGCGGCGTTGCCCTTTTGGTCACTCAGAACGTGCAAATTCGCCGGGCATCTCCGCCCAGGTGTTCCAGCCGCACGCGGACCTGCGGCCACTCGGTTTTCAGGGGAAATTTCTCTGACCATTCCATAATCACGATCGCGGGCTTGGCAAAAACGTCCTCCAGTCCCAGCGTTTCAAAATCATGAAGGCTTTCCACTCGATACAAATCGCCGTGGAACACTTTCCCGCCAGCTCCGTACTCATGCAGTAGCGTAAACGTGGGGCTGGTCACTTCGTCCTCTTCCGCCGCGTTCAGTCCGGCCACGATTCCCTTTGTCAACGTGGTCTTGCCGCTGCCCAGTTCGCCGGTGAGCAGCACCAGCACTGGCGCTTGCAATGATTTCGCAAACGCGCGTCCCCACGCCACCGTCTCCTCGGCCGAATGCGTGATCACATCTTCATCCACGCGCCTCTAACTCCTCGAGCAATTTCCTCCGCGCGGCTGGCACCGCTCGCGCCACTTCGCCGGCCAATACCCCCGATTCGTCACTCTCCGCGCTCACCAATTCCGCCGCACGCCCGTGCAAATATGTTCCCAATGCCACCACGCGATACAAATCCCGCGCTCCAAACTGCGCGATCAGCGCCGCCAGCAATCCCGTCAACACGTCGCCCGACCCGCCTTTGGCCAGCCCCGCATTTCCCGTCGTATTCACAAACACGTCGCCGTTCGGCGCGGCAATCACGCTGTGAAACCCTTTCAGCACCACCACGGCGTTCCATTTCCCGGCAAACTCCGTGGCAATCCTGATCCGGTCTGCCTGTACTTCCGGGGTCGCGAATCCGCAAAGTCTCGCCATCTCTCCCGGATGCGGCGTCATCACCAGGTGCGCTGATTTCCGGTTCGACAGAATCTCCGCCTGCCCGGCAAATGCGTTCAGTCCATCCGCGTCCAGCACGATGGGCAAATCGGCATGTCCCACCACGCTGCGCACAAATTCTTGCGTCTCCGGATGAGTCCCGATTCCGGGCCCGATTCCCAAAACTGTCATGCCATGCAGCAGCGTGGCGAAACCGCCAAGCCGCGCCGCTTCCGAAGCAACTGTCCCGGACGCCGTCGCCGGCAACGCTTCGGTCATGTACTCGGCTTGCGCCGCGGCCACCGTCAGCAGCGCAGGCTCAGGCGTCGCCAGGGTCACCAGTCCCGCTCCGCCGCGCAGCGCCGCCTGTCCGCACAAAATCGCCGCTCCCGTTTTCCCAACCGATCCCGCCACCAGCAGCACGTGCCCGTACGATCCCTTGTGCACTTCGGCTGCTCTTTGCAACGGAAGTTCCGAAAACTCCTCCGGTCCTGCCCAGCGCAACTTTCCCTTCCCCACCTCTTCCACCAGCGCTGCCGGAGTTCCGATTTCCCGCACGACCAACGCGCCGCAACTCCCCGCGTCCGCCGACACCAATTGCCCGATCTTCGGCGCCGTGAAAGTCACGGTAAGATGCGCGCGCAAAACCGGCCCCTGTGCCGCTTCCCCATCCGACGGCAATCCGGACGGCGTGTCCACCGCCACAATCCACGCCGGCCACGCGGCTTTGGCGTCCTGCGAAAACCGGTTCACATTCTCGATCACCTGTGCCAGCAAGCCGCTCGCTCCGCCGCGAATCCCAGTACCCAGCAAGGCATCCACAATCACTTCGCTCGCTGCCACTCCCTGCCACGCCTGCACCCACTCCGCTTCGCTGCGCACTAACGCAACATCCTCGCCCAAACCCTTCCACCGTGCGCAATTCTTCGCCGCATCCCCGCGCAATTCACCGGGCTCCCCGAAGAGAAACACCTTCACCTGCCCTACACGCCCCTTCAGCAGTCGCGCCACCACGAAACCGTCGCCGCCGTTGTTGCCCTTCCCGCACAGCACGGACACGCGTCCCGCCAGCGTTCGACTCCGCGCTTCGTATTTTTCCAGGAAAACTTCCGCGACGCTCTTCCCTGCGGCCTCCATCAATTCGAGCCCGGGAATACCAAAACGCTCCGTCGTTAGACGGTCCACTTCCCGCATCTCCGCCGCTGTCAGCGCCTTCATCGCCAATCCCGCCGCCGGCTCAGAGCATCCACCCGCCGCTCACGTTGAGCACCTGTCCGGTCACATACTCCGCTTCTTCCGACGCAAAAAACGCCACGGAGGCGGCCACGTCCTCCACCGTCGGCGGCCTCCCAATCGGATACCTCGCGTCGCGCAGTTTTCGCGCCTCTTCCACCGTAAGATCCTTTTCGTCCATACTCGAAGGATTCACCACGTTCACCGTAATTCCATTCTTCGCCTCTTCGAGCGCCAGCGAACGCGACAGCGCCACCACCGCCGCCTTGGCCGCGGCATACGCGCTGATCTTCGCCTGCCCAAAGGCGCGCTCCGCCCCCACCGCTCCCAGATTCACAATCCGGCCCCAGCGCCCCTTGCGCATCACCGGCAAGGCCGTATGACACATCAGAAATACGCTCATCACATTCGAGTCGAAAACGCTCTTCCACTCTTCCAGCGAAGATTCCGCCAGTGTATTCCACCGGAAATCACCCACGTTGTTCACCAGAATATCAATGCGGCCGTATCGATCGGCCACCGTCTCGACCAGTTGCTCCGCGCGCCCCGGCTCCGTGATGTCTGTCTCCACAGCCACGCAGTCAGCGCCAAGGGCCTGCATGCGCCGCAGTGCCGCCTGCGCCGCGGCCTTGTTCACGCGATACGCGAATGCAATCTTTGCCCCTTCCTGCGCCAAACGCAGCGCAATTCCCCGGCCGATTCCCCGGCTTCCTCCCGTCACCAATGCAACCCGGTTTCGCAGCGACATTCTTCTCCTCGCCAACTTCGCAGCAACCTCTTCACACGATCCTAAACTATTCCGTCCTCATTCTACTTCAGCTTCGCCACGATCACGGTCATATCATCGGCCTGCTCCGGACTGCCGGACCACTCTTCCGCCGCCGTCATCAGCGCCATTGCGATTCGTTTCGGATCGCCTTGCCGCACGCGCTGCGCCGCCGCCTCCAACCGCGAAACGCCAAACTCCTCGCCGTAGGCATTCTCCGGCTCCACCAATCCGTCGCTATAGGCGATAAACACCGCATCGCGCGGCACTTCCACCACTCCCTCCAGATAAGGATAGTCTTCCACAATTCCCAGCACCATGCCGCCCACATCGAGGTGCATGGACTTTGTATCCGAAAGGCAAAATCCCGGTAAGTGGCCCGCGTTGGTGTAACGCAGTTTGCGCGTCTCCATGTCATAAACGGCCACCAGAAAGGTCGCAAAGCGATCTTCCCCGGTGTTTCGAACCAGGTGCTTGTTCAGGCGCCCCACGAGTTCCGCAGTGCTCATCTGTTCGCTGCCGGGCGTCAGCAACTGGCTGCGCAGCGCCGCCTGTAGGCTGGCCATCAGCAGCGCCGCGGAAATTCCCTTTCCGGAAATATCACCCAGCGCGATCGCCACATGCGTCGGGTCCAGCTGAATAAAATCGTAGTAATCCCCGCTGACCGAACGCGCGGCCTTGCAAATCGCCTCGATCTCCAGGCCCTCCACCTTGGGGAATCCGCGCGGAAACAACTGGTCCTGCACCTCGCGCGCGATGGAAATCTCGTTCTCCAGCCGCTGCAACTGCTTCTGCTCATCAATCAACCGGCTGATCGAGCTGGTCATCAAATTGAACGACTCACCCAGCACTCCCAACTGATCCTTGCGCTCCACCGCAACGCGATGCGAGAAATTTCCCTCCCGGACAAACTGCGTCGCGCGATACAGCTCGGAAATTGTGTTTGTTATGGCTTTTGCCAGCACGACTCCAATGATCAGCGCCGCCAGCTCAATCACCAGGAAAACCACCGCCAGCAGCTGAATCTGCAAAACGCGAGCTCCGCTGAATTCACCGACCGAGCTAAAAATCCGATGGTTCAATTGCGAGCGCCGCGCCTTGTAAAATGCAAACACCGGGTGCGCGCGCTCTACTTTCCCCTCCGGCGAAACATAGACCGCCTCGAGCTTCGAAAACCCCTCGACGACAGGGTCCAGCCACGACTCCGCGGGCGACAACTCCCGCTTGTATGTCAGGATCTTGTCCACCTTCCGGTAATTCTTGCCTCCGATACGCACCGAGCTCTTCCCGGATTCGTCCTCCACCGTTTGCGCCAGCGTAATCTCGATCGGTCCCAGGTCTGGCGCAACGTTTTCGAGTAGTTCACTGTCGAACGGAACGCTCACTTCAACAATCCGGTTCCCCTCTGAATTCTCAAGCTCTCTCATTCCCACCAGCCGCAACTGGTTCCCGCTCTGAACCAGTCCTGAAAAGGAATGTCCCGCCGGACCCGCCATCTCCGAGAAAAATTTTGGCTTTACCTCAAAATTCACCCGGAGTTTCGGCATCTTCTGCCCCACGCTCAATCCGGCCTGCTGTGTCAGAGACTTTTCCGTTGCTTTTCCGTCCACCGGCGCCGGGAGGGATACCTCGGTCGCAGCCAAGCTCGACATGATCGCGACGCGGTCTTCGATGTCGTGATAGAGCAAATAGGCGCCAAGCTGCGAATACAGAATCTGGCCCAGCATGCTCGCCAGGATGAGCAGCAGCACAGTCGGAACGACTCCCAGAAACAGGTAGGCCAGGATCAGCCGGTTCCGCAGACTCCATAGCAGTTCCTCACGCCACCGGCTCCAGAACCGGTACAGCACATAAAAAACGGCTAGCACTCCGAGAAGCCGAAAGAACCCTGCGCCAGGCAGGTTCCTCACCGGATTCGCTTCAGTCGTGAGGCCGATCACGCACAGCGCCAGGGCAAGCCAGTCGAGCTTCGACAGGCTCTTCCAGAAGGATGTTTGGATATTTCCGGGTCCGCTCATGGCTCGAGAGTTAGAAGAGACACTTTAACCGATCTGGCGAGAAGGAACGAGCGTCACTTTGTGGATCGGCCCGGTTCGGGCACCGGACCGGAGAACACGTCCGAGACACCGGCAGGCTTTATTGCCCGCCGGAATTTCGCACTTTGCTGTGCCTCACGCTGTAGGTGAAGTAGACAACCAGGCCAATTCCCAGCCAGACAAACAGCCGTACGATCGTCAGCGCATTGAGGCTGGCGATCAGCGCCAGCGAAATAAGGATCCCCATGATGGGAACAAACGGAACCCAGGGCGTCCGGAACGGCCGCACCAATTCCGGCCGCCGCACCCGCAAAACCCAAACACCCGCGCACACGATTACGAAAGCAAACAACGTCCCGATGCTCACGAGCTGGCCGAGAGTGCCGATGGGGACGAGCGAGCCGACAATGGCGACCAGCACCCCAACAATCGCGGTTGACTTCCAGGGGGTGCGAAAACGCGGATGGATATCACCCGCCCACTTCCACAACAGCCCGTCATTGGCCATCGAATAGAATACCCGCGATTGGCCAAGCAGCATAACCAGCATGACCGTGCTTAACCCGGCGAGCGCGCCGGCATTAATCACGTAACTTCCCCATTTCACACCGGTCTGACGAATGGCCAGTGAGACGGGCGCGCCGATATTCAAGTGTGAATAGTGCACGGTCGCGGTCAGCAGGCCGGAGACGACGATGTAAAGGATGGTGCAAACGATCAGAGAACCCAGCAGCCCGATCGGCATATCCTTCTGCGGATTCTTGGCCTCCTGCGCGGCTGTGGACACCGCGTCGAACCCGATGTAGGCGAAAAACACCACGCTCGCTCCACGCATCACCCCAGACCATCCGAACGAACCAAAGCTTCCCGTATTCGGGGGCAGGAAGACTTTCCAGTTCTCATGCGCGATTGCGGGATGCTTCAGAACAAAGGGCAGGGCTACGGCGATGAAGGTCAGGACGGCGGCCAACTTCACAAAGACCACGACACTGTTAAAGTTCGCCGATTCCTTGATGCCGATAATCAGGATCGTCGTCACGCCCAGAATGGCGAGAAAGGCAACCAGGTTGAAAGCGCAGGTGGCGTGAGGCAGCCCGGCAAGTTGGTCCGCGCTGAGGCTTACGGCAGATTCAGGTGACCATCGGCCCTCATACTCGACCCATTTCGCTCCGGGCACATCGCAGATCTCTGGCGGCAGACTGATGCCATAGTCCTGCAGGAACGCCACCAGCGTGCTACTCCACCCGCTGGCAACGGTCGCCGCGCCAAACGCGTATTCCAGAATCAGGTCCCAGCCGATGATCCAGGCAACCAGCTCACCGAGGGTGGCGTAGCCATAGGTATAGGCTGAGCCGGCAATCGGAATCATGGATGCGAATTCGGCGTAACAAAGCCCGGCGAACACACAACCGATCCCCGCCAAGACGTAGGAGAGCATGATCGCCGGGCCGGCATAAAGAGAAGCTGCCGAGCCCGTAAGCACGAAGATGCCCGCGCCGATGATCGCCCCGATGCCCAGGGTCACCAGATTCACAGGGCCGAGCGCGCGCTTCAGGCTGTGCTCCCCTGTGTCCCCGGCCTCCGTCAACAGCGAGTCAATCGACTTCGTCGCAAACAAGGGGTTGCCCATGCAACTCCTCCTTTTTGATCAAGAGATTCGAATTTCCCGGTCACTCGGTTGCTTGCCTGGCCCGCTTCAGGCGCGCCCAGAGCCAATACACCGGCAACCCGAGCAGCACGATCACCATACCCATGCCGGCTGTCTGCGTTTCATAGAGCAGCAGCACGACCATGATTCCGCCGGCTGCCACTATATACAATAGCGGCAGCACCGGATACCCGAACGCCTTGTACGGCCTCTCCGCATCCGGCCGGCGCACCCGCAGGACAAAAATCCCGGCAATCGTCAGCGCATAAAACAGAAGCGCCGCGAATACCACGTATTCGAGCAGGTTACTGTACAGGTTTCCGTAACTTCCGTCCGGCTTTCGCGTCCGCAACAGAATCAGGATCACAATCCAGGCGCCCTGGTAGGCCAGCGCCACTCCGGGAACTCCCTTTTCATTCAACTTGCCCGTCGCCCGGAAAAACAAGCCGTCCTTTGCCATCGCGTACGCCACGCGCGAACCGGCAAGTATCAGCCCGTTGTTGCAGCCAAACGTGGAGATAATGATCGCGATCGCCATCATCCACGCGCCTTTGGCTCCAAACACCGCAGAAAGCGCCGCTGTGGCCACACGGTCATCCGGTGCATTCTGGATTTGCGCCAACGGCAGCGCGCACAAATACGCCAGATTCGCCAGGCAATATAGGGTGATGACGATAACCGTTCCGAAGGCCATCGAAAGCGCCACGTCCCGCTTCGGATTCTTCACTTCGGCCGCCGTAAATCCGATGTTGTTCCACGCGTCGGCCGAAAACAGCGAGCCCACCTGCGCCACAGCCAGCGCGATCAGCAGCCCATACCAGCCGCTTGCGGCCGTAAGTGTTCGCAATACGCCTCCCAGAAAGCCGACGCCCGGCTCAATCGTCTGCGCGCCGCGGATCGCCCACAGGTGAGAAAAGTTATCCGCAATCGCTAGAGCGTTCCGCGCCACAAACACGCAAATCAGAATCAGTCCCAACAGCGAAAGCATCTTTGCGGAAGTGAAAATGTTCTGAATCCACTTCCCGAGTTTTACGCCGCGCGTGTTCAGGTACGTGAGGAAAATGATCATCAATACGCCAACAAGCTGCTGAACGGAAAGGCTGATCGCGAATTTCGAGGAAAAATTAATCGGAGGAATGATCCAGGTCTTCGGAGAAATTGCGGGAAACAAAACACCCAGGTACCGCGCAAATCCAATCGCCACCGCCGCGATCGTTCCCGTCTGGATCACCAGGAACAGCGTCCAACCGTACAAGAATCCCCACATCGGCGAGAACGCCTCCCGCAGGTACACGTATTGCCCGCCGGCGTGCGGAAACATCGCCGCGAGTTCGCCATAGGAAAGCGCGGCCGCGATCGTCAGGCAGCCGCTCAAGATCCACGTCAGCAGCAGCCCGCCAGCAGATCCCGTCTGCCGCGCGATATCGGCGGCCACAATGAAAATCCCCGAGCCGATCATCGAGCCGACGACAATCATCGTGGCATCGTAGAGTCCGATGGCCTTTACAAATTGGTGCTCGCCCTTGTCTGCGACCGTGCCCGTTGTTTTCGCGCTACTTGCGTCGGCCATGCGTTCGGTTCCTCAGTCTGAGGCCGCTGGCTTCACGGCATCCAGTCGTAGGATAAATTCGCGCGCTTTTGCACCCGGGTCCCTGGCTTTCAAAATGTCGCCGATCACCGCCACCGAATCGGCTCCCGCCGCCAGCACATCCGCGGCGCGCTCCAGCGTGATCCCGCCAATCGCCACGATGGGCTTTATTGTGAGTGCCCGCACGCGATATAAGAACTCCGTGCCCACCACCGGATCAGGATTCGTCTTGCTGCTGGTCTGGAAAATAGGGCCCACGGCAATATAATCCGCCGAACTGGCCGCCGCCTCCCGGATTTGTTCAAGGCTGTGGGTCGAAACGCCAACCCAGCGATCCGGACCGATCACCTTGCGCGCGTGCTCCACGTCCAGGTCGTACTGCCCGACGTGTACACCGTCAGCCCCCGCCAGATACGCCACGTCCGGCCGGTCGTTCACGATAAACGTGCACTTCGCTCGCCGTGCAGCCTCCGCAATCGCACGCGACTCTTTCCAAAGCTCCCGCGCCGGCGCGTTCTTAGCCCGGTATTGCAGCAGCTTCACCCCTGCTTCCATTAGTTTTTGAGCTGTTTCCCCGGCTGGCGCCGTCAACATTCCTGCGTCTAATATCACATACAGCCTGGGCAGGACAAGGCGCATCGAACGCTATTTTCCGTTGGCGTTCAGAAGCTTTTCGATGAAGTGGGTGTCGAACTTGCCCGCCTCAAAATCCGCGTCGGCCATAATCCGCCGTTGCAGCGGGATCGACGTCTTGATGCCCTCGATCACAAACATTTCCAGCGCCCGCTTCATTCTTCCAATCGCTTCCGTGCGGTCGCGCCCCTTCACAATCAGCTTGGCCACCAGGGAATCATAGTACGGCGGGATCACCGCGCCTGAATAAGCCGCCGAATCGACGCGCACTCCTGTTCCTCCCGGCGCCTGGAATGTCGTAATCCGGCCCGCCGAGGGCACAAACGTTTCCGGGTCCTCCGCATTGATCCGGCACTCGATCGAATGCCCCGTGAAATGCATCTCGCCCACCGCGTCTTCCATCTTTTCCCCAGCCGCGATGCGAATCTGCGATTTCACCAGGTCCACGCCGGTAACAAATTCCGTCACCGGATGCTCCACCTGAATCCGCGTGTTCATCTCGATAAAATAAAGCGAGCCGTCCGTGTCCATCAGAAATTCCACGGTGCCGGCGTTCGTGTATTCAATCGCTTCCAGGGCCTTCACCACCTTCGTACCCAGTTCCTTCCGCCGCTTCGCCTCGATCACCGGCGAAGGGGATTCCTCCACCAGTTTCTGGTGCCGCCGTTGAATGGTGCATTCCCGCTCGCCCAGGTGAATCACTTTCCCGTGCTGATCGCCCAGCACCTGAATCTCGATGTGCCGCGGGTGCTCCAGGAACCTCTCCATGTAGACGTCGGGAGTCCCAAACGCCTGCTGCGCCTCGCTCCGGGCCGTCTGGTAGGCCGCGAGCAATTCTTCCTTGCTGCGAACCACGCGCATGCCCCGCCCGCCGCCGCCCGCCGCCGCCTTCAGAATCAGCGGAAACCCTACGCGCTCCGCTTCTTTCCCGAGCTGCTCCTCGCCTTCGACGACGCCGTCGCTTCCTGGTATGGTCGGCAGCCCGCGCGACTTCATCTCCCGCCGCGCGCGGTCCTTCTCCCCCATCATCTCGATCACTTCCGGCTTCGGCCCGATGAAAGTGATCTCCGACGCTTCGCAGACCTTGGCGAAGTTCGCGTTCTCGGAGAGGAATCCATACCCGGGGTGAATCGCATCCACGTTGGTGATCTCCGCCGCGCTGATCACCTGCGGAATATTCAGGTAGCTCTCGCTGCTTCGCGGCGGCCCGATGCACACCGCCTCGTCCGCAAACCGCACGTGCAGCGAGTTGCGGTCCGCCTCCGAATACACGGCCACTGTGGGAATTCCCAGTTCTTTGCAGGCGCAGATGACTCGCAGGGCGATTTCCCCGCGGTTGGCGACTAGAATTTTCTGGAACATAGTCAGGCAGGCCGCTTACCGCTTGCGGCTTGGGCGAATCCCGAACAACGGCTGCCCGTATTCCACGGGCTGGCCGTTCTCTGCAAATATCCGCAGCACTTCTCCGCTGATTTCAGACTCGATCTCATTCATCAACTTCATCGCTTCCACGATGCACAGCGTCTGCCCCTTATCCACGTGCGACCCGACCTTCACGAACGCTTCGGCTCCGGGGCTCGGAGAACCATAAAACGTTCCCACAATCGGCGAATTGATCAGGTGCAGGTCTTCTCCGCCGCGCACGTCCGCCGCGTGTGCGCGCTCTGCGCTGCTGGCTTCTGCGGCCGGCGCGCTGACCGCCGAGGGCACAATGATTTCCGCTGACGCGCGGGGCGCCGCCGCGACCACCACCTGGGCGCTGGGCTTCCTCAGACGAATCCGCAGATCGCCCCTTGAATATTCAAACTCCTCAAGGTTGTGCTCGCTCATGAAGCGCAGCAACTGTTCGATCTGCCCGATTTCGGGGTTCGCAAACGACGGGCTTTCACTCGCTTTCGCGGTCTTTTTCCGTTTCATGCCTGTTCTTAGAGTTCGATAAGATCCCGCTTCACGCGGGTCAACACTTCGTTTCGGCCTGCTTCCACCACAACGTCGTCCTCAATCCGGATCCCGCCGACGCCTTGCACATAAACCCCAGGTTCTATGGTAATCACATTTCCCGCTTCCAGGCGAACCGTCTGCCCGCGGGCTACCCGTGGTTCTTCGTGCACCTCCAGGCCCAAACCGTGCCCGGTGCTGTGCACGAAATACTGCTCCAATCCATTTTTCTTAAGGACTTCCCGCGCGGCGGCATCCACTTCCCCGCAAGTTACCCCTGCCTGGACGGCATTGACCGCGGCTTCCTGCGCTTCCTGAACCGACTGGTACCACTCCCGCACGCGCTTGCTGGCACGCCCCACATGCACGGTGCGCGTCATATCGCTGCAATAGTGGCCGAGTATAGCACCCAGGTCCAGCACCACCAACTCATTTTTCCTCAGCTTCTTAGCCGTCGGCCGCGCATGAGGGAGTGCGCCCCGCTCTCCCGACGCCACAATCGTTTCAAACGAAGCCCCGCTTGCCCCGCGCTTTTTCATCTGATACTCGATCTCCGCTGCGAGCTCGCTCTCCCGCACTCCCGGCTGAATCAGTTTCAGCACCCCTTCCAGGACTTCCCCGGCCAGAATGGCCGCCTTTCGCATTACCGCCAGTTCCTGGGCATCTTTTCGCATCCGCAGGCGCTCAACCAGTCCCGTGGCATCGATTCCCCGTGCCTTGCTTTCCAAGGCCTTCCGGAGGGTATTCCATTGATTAACCGTCAGTTGGTTCGCGTCGTAGCCAACTCTTCCATAGCCTTTTTTTCGAAGAAACACTCCCATCGCCGGGAATAACCCGCCCTGTACGAGCTCGATTCTTACTCCTCTGGTTTCTTCCCCCGCCTGCACGGTAAATCGCCCGTCGGTCAGCAGCGTCGTGCCGTTCGCCGATATCACCAAGGCCCCGGACTCCCCGGTAAATCCGGTCAGGTAGTACCAGCTCGCCGGATGGGTCACCACCAGGCAGTCCAGCTTCCTGCCAGCCAATTCCGCCAGCAGGGCTTTCAGTCTTTTCGCGTGTTGTGTGCCCATAAAAAAATCGAGGAGACTTGCGCCTCCTCGATTTCAGTTTACCCGATTTTTTCCCGCGGCGCTGAGCGCCCGGATTAATTCATCATCCGGGAATGATCCGCGGGGTGATGAAGAACAGCAACTCCTGAGATTGCACGGAAACGTTGGTCCGCCGGAAGAGATACCCGATCAGCGGCAGGCTGCCCACAATCGGCACCTCCGTGATGTTGGTCTGCTGTTGCGTGACGATGATGCCGCCAATGACCACCGTGCCGCCATCGGCAACCGTCACTTTCGTCTGCGCCGCTTGCGTATCCAGCGCCGGGATGCCCTGGACGCGCGGAATACCGTTGTCGATCTGCGTATTTTCCACCAGCACGTCCATGAACACCGTGCCTTCGGCGGTAATTTGCGGAGTCACTTCCAGTTGCAACACGGCGTCAATGTACTGCACTGAAATCGTGTTGTTGATGACCGTCTGGATCGGAATCTTCGTACCTTGCTTCACGATCGCTTTTTCGTTGTTCTGTGTGATTACCTTCGGCTTCGAGAGCAGTTTGCCGACGCCCTTCGACTCCGCCGCGGTGATGAACAGGTCAACGGCGAAGTTCGGCGAACGGTGCCCGAAGTAGAAGCCGCTTGTCGGCACGCCCGCGCCCAGGTTCACGTTCAACGGCAATCCAGGGGTGGTGCTGCTGCCCGACCCGGAAGCTGGTATTCCAACCAGGGGAGGTTGCGGAATTCCGGTAACTGACACCGGGCTCACCCCGACGCTTGCGGGTCCGCCAAAGATCGAACGGCCGCCCGTCGTGGTCCCGGCAAAACCCCACTGCACGCCAATGTCTTGTGCGAAGGTTCTCGATGCGCTAACCACGCGCGCTTCGATTTCCACCTGTTGCGACTTCCGGTCCAGTTGCCGGATCAGGTTGTCGATCGTCGGAATCACCGAGGGAATGTCGCGGATAATCAGCTGGTTCGAGCGGTCATCCGAGAGAATGTCGCCGCGGGCCGACAGGAACTTTTTCAGCGTGTCCTTCATCGTCGTTGCTTTCGCGTAGCTCAGTACCCGCGTAACGGTCACTGGCGCCACTGCTTCGGCTTGCGCTTTTTCGAGGTCGCGTTGCCCCTCCGCTTCCTTCTTCAGTGTCTCGCGGGTGGCCACGCGCAGCACATTGCCCGTCAATTGCTTGTCCAGGCCGTTGTTCTGCAGCACGATGTCCAGCGCCTGATCCCACGGCACTTCATCGAGCACGATCGTCAATGTGCCCTTCACGTTGGGATCCAGCACCACGTTTAATCCGCTGATTTCGTGAATCAGCCGGAAGAAGTCCTTTAGGTCCACGTCTTTCAGGTTTACTGAAATCGGCTCGCCCGTATAGTGCCCGGCTTGCGGGGCGTTTCCCCCGTTAGAGGCTTGCTGGGTTGCGACCGTCGCCGCGGCCGTAGTCGCCAGCTGCGCCGCCTGTTCTGACGCCTGCTGCGCTCCGCCATCCGGGCGCGCCGGTGCACTCTTCTCGTGCAAGGAGGCAAGAACCACTGCCGGCTGGGTCAGTTCATTTGGCAACGAAAACCGCGGCGCGGATGGGTTAGACCGATTGTTCCGCTCTAGATTCGTCTTGGGTGCCTTGGCCGCGTACTCGATCGACTTTTTTGTGGATTCCGCAGAAGTCGATCTTACCGGCGCACCTTGAACGCTATCCGGCGTCACCTGCATCTGGAAGTACACCACCACCGCATCGCCTTCATGGGTGATCTGGTAAGGGGTCTCTCCCGTCAGGTCCACCACCACGCGCGCAATGTCCGGACGGAACTGCCCGATCCGCACGCCGCGCACCGGCGCCGACACGCCCGGAATCACGGTCCTTTGCACTCCGAGCCGTGCCCCGTTGAAATCCAGCACCAGGCGTTCCGGGTTCTGCATACGGGAGGTATGGAGTTCGAGCCGGGCTGCTCCTTCGACTCGAATTGCCGCCCGCTGCGGCTCCTGCGTAATCGCCACGCTCGAAATTACCGCGGCGGTCGATGTCGCGCCAGCGGGCTCCTGACCGCGAACGCTCGCCAGGCTTCCGCCCAGCACCGCGCTCGCTACTATCAGGCAGCCACACCGGAAGGCCGGCCAGTTCGTCTTCATTGCTGTTCTCCTGCACTGGAGTAAATTCTCTTGTTGACTTGACGTTCCACTGGTTTTCCGAACGCATCTTTCCCGATTTCGTGGAACGACACGCCGTCCATTGCAATCTTTTCCACTCGCCCGTCGTACAACTGATCCCCTTCGCGCAGGAAATAGGTCCGCGCTTGCGGATTCGTTACCACCGCGATCATCCCGTTTGGTGCCCGCACAATTCCATCCAGGCGCAGCGTTCCCACCTGCAATCCTGCCTTGCCTGGCGGCAGATTGGCTCCGGCCCGAGCCGCTGCCTCCTGCCTG
This sequence comes from Acidobacteriota bacterium, assembly GCA_013289665.1. GTDB lineage: Bacteria > Acidobacteriota > Terriglobia > Acidiferrales > UBA7541 > Acidiferrum. Next base: position 156,593 of record JABCZN010000002.1, read on the forward strand.
CTGGTCAGCGATTCGAATGGGTCGCGCCGTGAAATTTTTGCTTCAGTCGTCTCCCCCGAGGTTCCTGCGGGAGCCGTGCTCGAGGCCTTCCGTACCGCCGGTTTTCTTACGGGTTTCGCAGGCGCTGGGGCCGCCTTCGGAACCGTTGCTGCCTTGGCGGGGGCTTTTGGCGCCCCTGCTTTTGGCGTGGTAGCTTGTGCCGCCGGCTTCCCCGCCGTCTTTACAGGGGCGGCAGGCGTCGCGGCAGGTTTCGTGGCCGGCTTTGCGGCAGGCGCTGGCGCTTGTGCCGCCGGTTTCGCCGTTGTTTTCGGAGGCGCAGCGGGCGGCGTCTGGGCATGCAAACTGCTCCCGGCCGTTGCCAGCAAAATCCCCGTCATCACTGTTATGGCTAGACGCATGGCTCGCTCATCCCTGCTCACGGTTTTTTCACCGGCTGAACTGCACCCTTGGCCCCACCTGCTGGCGTTAAATCAGCTGGCTTCGTGAAGAATGTCGTGACTGTAAAAACTCCGGTTACCGTCGTCCCCGGGCGGATCGGATACTTTGTCGATTTCGATCCCGATAGCCCAGGATCGTCAAACTGCAAATCCCCGACGTTGATGATGCGCGACAACCGGCTCAACCTCGAGAAGAAATCCAGCATGTTGAAATACGGCCCGTCCGCTTGCACTTCAAACGGCATCTCGTAGTGGTACTCCTTCGGCACGATATTCTGCGACGTCAGTTTCCTCAACTGCACGTTCGATGAAGCCGCTGCACCCTGCACCTGGCGGATAAACTCATCCACTTCCTTCTCTTCCGGCACGATCGTCTTCAGCGTGTCCAGTTGCTTGTTCAGCGCATCCATCTGCTGCTTCAGCTCTCCGTACCGTTGTTTGTAAACCTGCAGTTGGGTCACTTCCTGATTCAATTTCGTGCGCGTCTGCACCGCCGTGTCAGCATCGGCGCGCACCTGCGCGACCGGTGAACCCGGCATATAAAGTCCCGCCAGAAGCAGGATCATAGCGATCGCCAAAGCCAGCAGGCCCTGCATGATTACGGACATGTCTCTGAAAGGATTGGCCATGGTATCCCCCTATCCTTTCTTCGCCGGCGCGTTTGCTGTCGGACCTGCGCCACCTGGCGTGCTTGCGGGTTTAGCCGCCGGGGTCGCCCCTGGCGGTCCATTCGGCGCGATTTCCGCATTGATCGAAAACAGGTAGGTCTGCACGTTCTGGTTCTTGTCGTCCTGCTTGGCGTCCTTAATCTCGACCTTCTGGAAATATCCGGAACGCTTCAGCGCGGTGATGAAGTTGGCCACGGAATTCAGCGAAGCCGCCGCGCCATCCATCGTCAGGGTCGTGCCCTTCTTTGACAACGACATCAGCCACAAGTTCTCGGCCCGGGAAACCGTGTTCGCAACCTGGTCAAGAAGTTCCTGGGCCCCAGTGCGGTCCCGCTGCAGTTGTTCAATCGTTCCCACCCGCTGCTGCAGAACGATTTTTTGCTTCTCAAACGCTTCCACCTGATTTTTAATCTGTTCCAGATCCGTTTTCTGCGCCTGCAATTGCTGGATGCGCTTGTTCTCATCATTCAACTGCGTCTGCCAGGAATGATAGAAGTAGAAGAGGAAGAGTCCGCCGAGCAGCACGCCTGCTCCGATAAACACGAGCGGCAGCGCCGCCCCGGTGTCCACCGGCCGCCGTGATGCCTTCGGCCTCGTTTGTCCAAGTAAGTTTATGCGGATCATGGCTAGTCGAAGCTCCTCAGGGCCAGTCCCACGGCGACAACCAGTCTTGGCGCCAATTCCCGGATTTGATCTTCACTGTGCTTCCCGGGATTGATCAGCACCTTCCGGAAAGGATTCAATTCTTCTACCGGCATCGCGAACTCCTCACGGAGCAGGTCCACCAGGCCCGGCACGCGCGCCGTCCCGCCCGCCACCATGATTCGCTGGATGTTTTCACCGCTCGCCGTTGCACGGAAAAAATCAAAGGTCTTCTGGATTTCCAGCGTCAGGATGTCAGAAACGCTGCGCAGAATCTGCCCCTTCTGCTCGTCGGTAACCGTTGGCAGGGTGTCGCCCTTCTTCAGGCGCTCCGCGTCGTCGAAGCTCAGGTCCAGTTCCTTCTGCAGCGCGTCCGTGTACTGGTTGCCGCCCACGCTGACGTCGCGCGTGAACAACGGAATGCCGCCGCGTACGATATTGATGTTCATCACGCTCGCGCCGATGTTTAGCAGCGCCACCGTCTGCCCCGCATCCGGTTCGTAGTTCACTTCGAAGCAGTTCTGCAGCCCGAACGCGTCAATATCCACCACTACCGGCGTCTTTCCTGCCTGCGCCAGCACGTTCGTGTGATTCAGAATCTTGTCTTTCTTTACCGCCACCAGCAGCACGTCCATCTGCGAATCCATTGCTTCCAGCAGTTGGTAGCTGAGGTTCACGTCGGCGATGTCGAAGGGAATGTGCTGGCTGGCTTCCGATGGAATCCGGTCGTAGAGCTCTTCTTCCGTCATCAGCGGCAGCGGCACTCGTTTGACGATTACGGAGTGGCCGGAAACCGACGTTCCCACATTCTTGGTTTTGATTTTTTCGGTTTCGAAGATCTTGGTGATCGCGTTGGCCACTTGCGGCGCATCCATGATCGCGCCATCTACCACGGTGTCCTGCGCGAGGGCTTCCATTCCGAAGCTGACCAGTTCATACCCGGCTTTCGTCGATTTCAACTCCACAGCCTTGATCGAGCTGGATCCAATGTCCAGCCCCACCAGCTGCCTGCTTTTTGCTCCCCCGAGTAACCACATATCGCGGCCTCTTTCCCTCAAGCTCTGACAAGTCTAGCGGCGCTTCGCAACCACCTGGCTCATCTTGCGTTCCATCCACCTGTCTAGGATCGTCTTCCTAAGTTTCCAACGATTTCCTAACTTGAATGCAGGTATTTCGCCTTCTGTGATGTACCGGTACAGAGTATCCGGGCTGATTCCCAGATACTGGGACGCCTGCCGTACGTTCATCACTTCGCGCGATTCGCTCACGAGGAACGCCCACCTTATCTTTCACTCGCCCTTCTTGCATACTTCGCCGCACCCAATTTGTCGCTTTTGCTGCAGGACACAGATAACCCGGGTGCCGCTCGTGAGTACGTTATGTCATTCACGCCACCTGAGCGTCAAGCAATTCTCTTCTGTAGTTGTCCTAAGAATGCAGGTAATCTTAGGCAATTGACCTGTTATTGCAGGCAGCTGGGACTACTAATTGCATAGGCTGCAGCGAACCACCACTAGCAGTTGTGCTTTTTCTCGCCCGCATGCCTGTCCGCACGGACGGTAATCGTTAGTTCGCAAGCTCCGCGCTATCTGAGCGTTCTCTTAGACATGCGCCCGTTGCGCCCCTCTTCTGAGCGTCCTCTGCGCGCTTCGACTGCGCTTTCTCCCGTTAATTCCCTTCTTTCCCCTTCAGATCCCTCAAATTCCCAAACTCTTCCAAATCGCTTCCACCCGTGCCTTCGTCTTTTCCTCCACCAGCATTTCGTCCGGCCACGGCCGCGCAAATCCTTCGCTCACCCATTTCCGCGTCGCATCAATTCCCATCTTCGATCCAAAATCCTGCATGCGTGCCGCGTGATCGAGCGTATCCACCGGCCCCAACGTAAACTGCACATCCCTCTCCGGATCAATCGCGCAAAGCGCCTTCCACACCACTTCCCGGTAATCGTGGACGTTTACATCGTCGTCCACCACCACAATCACCTTCGTAAACATCGCTTGCCCGAGCGACCAGATCGCGTTCATTACTTTCCGCGCGTGTCCCGGAAACGATTTCCGGATGGACACGATCATCAGGTTGTGCACAATCCCTTCCGCCGGCATCGAGACGTCCGCGATTTCCGCGTGGGTCAGCTTCATCAGCGGCAAAAATACCCGCTCGATCGCATACCCCATGTAGAAATCTTCCTGCGGAGGACGCCCCACCACCGTAGCCAGGTAAATCGGGTCCTTCCGGTGCGTTACGCACTCTACGTGGAATACCGGATACTCCCCTTCGAGCGAATAAAACCCCGTGTGATCGCCGAACGGCCCTTCGGTCCGCATCTCGTTCAGGTTCACATAGCCTTCCAGCACGATTTCCGCATTCGCCGGCACTTCCAGATCGTTGCTCTCGCACTTCACAAGCTCCACTGGCTCGCGGCGCAAGAAACCGCTGAACATCATTTCGTCGAGGTCTGGCGGTATGGGCAAAATCCCCCCCAGCGTCGTCGCCGGGTCCGAGCCAATCGCCACGCTCACCGCAATCCGCCCCTCGGGATTTTTCGCCCGCGCCCGCCGGAAATGTTCCGCGCCATGCTTCTGCGTCTGCCAATGCATTCCCGTGGTGCGCTCATCATAAATTTGCATCCGGTACATCCCCACGTTCCGCTTGCCCGTCTCCGGATTCCGCGTAAACACCAGCGGGAACGTGATGAATCTTCCACCGTCCTGCGGCCAGCACTTCAAAATCGGAAAATCAAACAGGTTGACGTCATTGCCCTTGTGCATCACCTCTTTACACGGCCCATCCTTAACCGTCTTGGGCATGAACGAACCCAACTCCGCCAATTTCGGCAGCATCTTCAATTTATCGAAAAGCCCCTGCGGCGTCTGCATATCGAGGAATCCACGAATCCGCCCCGCCACTTCATCCAGCTTTTCCACCTCGAACGCCAACTCCATCCGCCGCACGCTTCCAAACGCATTGATTAGCAACGGATACCGCGACCCTTTCGGCTTCTCAAACAGCAATGCCATCCCGCCCGGATTCCCCTTCGGCCCCGCCATCGCCTGCGCCCGCTGCACCACTTCCGTCACTTCCAGCACCGGATCAACCTCCGCCCTGATCCGGCGCAACTCTCCCTCTCTTTCCAGCCGCCTCACAAACTCCCGCAAATCCGCGTATCCCACTGCTTCCTCCAAAAAACTCCGCCAACTGTGAGCTCGTTCTGGGGGGCTGGGCTCGCCCGAGCCTCGCCCCGCACCCGTTTGATCGCCCAAAAGGGAAGTAGTGGCCGGTCTAGAGATCGGCCACGTTTGGCTCACACTACCACGCCCCCAGTCATGCGCGCAAAAACATCCCGCACGCGCCAGTCGCGCCATCTATTTTGAAGGAAGCAAACAATCAGGACTAACTGTCCACCGTATTTAGAAATCTTCCGCGCCCTCAATTGCCTGCTCTGCTTCGGGCAGCCTATTCAATAGTTTTTCCGCCTCTTCTGCATCCTTCTCGCGCACGGTGCTCGGCAACAAATTCCATAACCGTATCCTCGAATTGAAACGCCCTGATAACCCTGGCGTAACATTCAGTGCCTAAACTCGCCCCAGTGTGAACCTGTTCCTGGAGCTCATCGATTCCGCGCGGCTCCTGCGCTTTGAAAATCTAAAATTCAGGAGACCGATCTAATGTTGAAGAAACTCCGGCTGCTGTTCGTGTTGGCAGCCTTGCTCGGAACAGTTCCGGCTCGAATGATGGCCGCGCCAAATGATCCGGCGGATTTGCTCCCCCGCATCAAGCACGTCTTTGTCATCGTCCTGGAAAACGAAGGTTTTGACGTCACGTTCGGCCCCAATTCGAAAGCCCCTTTTCTCTCGCAGACCCTTACGTCAGAGGGCGTGCTTCTGAATCAATATTACGGTACCGGCCACGTCAGCCTGGACAACTACATCGCGATGCTTAGCGGCCAGGCCGCCACGCTCGAGACCCGCAATGACTGCCAGATTTACCAGGATTTCGCTCTGACCGGCATCACCTCCGATGGCCAGGCCATCGGCTCAGGTTGCGTCTATCCTGCCTCCATCAAGACCCTGCCCGACCAATTGAACGCGGTCGGAAAGACTTGGCGCGCCTACGCCGAGGACATGGGCAATGATCCCAACCGCGAATCGGCTACCTGCGGCCATCCGGCGCTCAACACTGCCGACCTCACGCAAGCATCCGAGGCTCCTTCGGCCGCCGTTCCCCTGGGCGACCAATATGCTTCCCGCCACAATCCCTTCGTCTATTTCCATTCCATCATTGACTCGCCCGATTGCGGCACCCACGTCGTCAACCTTGCCTTCTTGCCGCAGGATCTCCTTCGCGAGTCCAGCACGCCCAATTTCGTTTTCATCACTCCCAATCTCTGCAACGACGGCCACGACGCTCCCTGCAAAAACGGCCAGCCCGGCGGCCTGGTCTCCGCCGATGCTTTCCTCCAGAAATGGATCCCGATGATCACCAACTCTCCCGCTTACCAGCGCGACGGCCTTATCGTCATCAACTTTGACGAGGGGGGACTCACCGTCCAGCCAACCTCCAAGGGTATTTCCATCTTTGCCCCGGGACTGTTCTGCTGCAATGAGCAGCCCGGTCCCAACCTCGCTCCCTTCCCGCAAACCACCAACATCGCTCCTACCGTCAGCTTGACCTTCCAAAGCTATGGTGGAGATCGCACGGGCGCCGTTCTGCTCTCCCCGTTCATCGAACCCGGCACGGTGTCACTCACTCCTTTCAACCACTACTCCTTCTTGAAGACGCTTGAAGACATCTTTGGCACCGACAGCCATCTCGGATATGCCGGAGCGCCCGGCCTCGTCGGTTTCTTCGGCTGCGTGACCTCCGACATACACACCAAGGACCCACATCAATCGGAGGCTTGCGGGGTTCGATAGGTAGTCAACCCACCTCGGATCAGTGGCTCGCTCCTTGTGGCGCCTGCTTGCCGGCCTTGCTGGCCGCAGGCAGGCGCGGACATGCCAAGCGCGAGCCACCCTTTTTCATCACAGGTGGCGGCCGATCGATCTCGCCCGATATCAGCCGCTCATTGCGAGCGCAGGTCGTCTCGTTCTCACCTGGCGAGCAGTTCGATGTGACACAAACAGTCTCAGTCTGAGCAGAGTCGCTCAGAGCAGGTCGCTTCTCCCATTCGGAGTGAATTTCCTGAGGCTCTAAATATCCGCATCACAAGGGTTTACTGACGGCCTCAAACCTGGACCTCACTTCGAGGGCCGATTGCGAATTGGCCGCGCAATTGCTCATCTCTTGCTGGAGGGAGCAGGCTTCCGCGTGTCATCCAAGCGCACATCTCCCAAAGTCCCCGGGGAACAATTCGTCGATCGCCGGACGCAGGAATTATTCGAGTCAGAAGGAGAACTGGAACCCCAATCGCGCCAGTGAATTGTGATAGCAGGCTGCGGCAACGGCCCAACAACCAAACATGGTAAACATGCTCCAAATGATTCGACTCGATTATCTCTCCTGTATTTTGACTGTGTTGGCCACCGTCCTCATTGGCAAAAAGCTCTGGCAAGGCTGGGTCGTTGCGGCCCTGAACAGTGCCGTCGTCTGTGTGATCGGCGTCCGCACCGCCCAATTCGGTTTCGTACCCGCCAATATTCTTTGCATCGCTCTCTACGCGACCAATCTCCTCAACTGGCGCCCCAAGAAGCAAGATCAGTAGTTCTCTCCCACTCCTCACGATTCGCGGCTGGTAGTATCCTGTTCATAGCCAAATGAAGCGCATCTACCTCGATCACAACGCCACCACCAGTGTCGAGCCCGCCGTCGTCGACGCCATGCTCCCCTATTTCTCCACCGAGTTCGGCAATGCCTCCTCCATCCACAGCTTCGGCCAGCGCGCCCGCGCTGCCGTCGAAACCGCACGTGAACAGGTCGCCGCGCTCCTCAACGCTCGTTCCCAGGAAATTGTTTTCACGAGCGGCGGCACTGAATCTGACAACCACGCCATTTTCGGCGTGGCACAGGCGCTCTTGCCTGCCCCGAGCGGCGTCGAAGGTCCAGTGCGCCCCGGCACCCACATCATCACCACGACCATCGAACACGAAGCCGTTCTCAATGCCTGCCAGGCTCTCGAAAAGCAAGGCGTTGCCGTTACTTATCTCCCCGTCAATCGCGAAGGCCTAATCCATCTCGACGAACTCCGCCGCGCTGTTCGCCCCGAAACGGTTCTCATCACCGTGATGCACGCCAACAACGAACTGGGCGCCATCCAGCCGATTGCCGAAATCGGCCGCATCGCCGCCGAAGCCCGCGTCCGCTTCCATACCGACGCTGTGCAGTCGGCAGGAAAAATTCCCGTCGATGTCAAAGCCCTCGAACTCGATCTTCTTTCCATCTCCGGTCACAAGCTCTACGCTCCGAAAGGCATTGGCGCGCTCTTCATCAAAAGCGGCACACGTCTCCGCCAACTTCTCTACGGCGGCCATCACCAGCGCGGCTTCCGCCCCGGCACCGAAAATGTCGCCGGCATCGTCGGCCTCGGCAAAGCCGCCGAACTCGCCGGCTTCTCCCTCGAAAAGGACGCCGCGCGTATCTCCCGCCTCCGCGACACGCTCGAACGAGGCATCCTCGACCGTGTCCCCGACTCCAGCGTCAACTCGGCCAACGCCCCGCGCACTCCGAACACCGCCAACATCCTTTTCCCCGGCATCGAAGGCGAAGCCCTCGTCATCGCTCTCGATCTCAGAGGGCTTGCCTGCTCCACCGGAGCCGCCTGCTCCTCCGGCGCCGTTGAACCCTCGCATGTCCTCACCGCCATCGGTCTCCCCGCCGCCGAAGCCCGCGCCAGCATCCGCTTCAGCCTTGGCCGCCACACGACCGAATCTGAAATCGCTGCCGCCCTCGAACTCATCCCCGCCGCCGTGTCCCATCTCCGAAAACTCTCCCCCACCTACCAAAAGTCGGCCGTAATTCGCTAACCCGTCCGACCTCTGTGCAGTCCGCGTTCTCCCCTGAGTGCCCTCGGTGTTACATCCCCTCTTCCCCAGCACAAATCCACCAAAACCGCTAAAATAGAACCAGCATGTCCAGGCAACTCCAACTCGAACCTCTCCCCGCGACGGCCGCTGCTGACGCCGTCCCCGGCCTGATCGCCGTTGCCATGTCCGGTGGTGTCGACTCCTCCACCGTCGCCGCGGTCCTCCTCCAGCAAAACCGCCCCATCGTCGGCCTCACCATGCAGCTCTGGAATCAGCGCCGGCTCCCCGAACTCCAGGGCGACGGTCCCGCGCAGCACCGCTGCTGTTCTCTCGACGACGTCTATGACGCCAAGCGCGTCGCGCAGCACCTGAATTTCCCCCACTACGTCGTCAACTTCGAAGACGAGTTCGAAACCCGCGTCGTGCGCCCCTTCGTCGAGCAGTATCTCTCCGGCCGCACGCCCATCGCCTGCACCAATTGCAACACTGACGTAAAATTCGAGCCGCTGCTGCGCATGGCTCGCCAGATCGGCGCCGAGCGCCTAGCCACCGGCCACTACGCCCGCATCCGCAAGAACGAAACGTCCGGCCGCTTCGAACTCCTCCGCGCCCGCGATGACTCCAAGGATCAGTCTTATTTCTTGTGGGGTTTGACACAGGAGCAACTCTCGCGCAGCGACTTTCCTCTCGGTGAACTGACCAAGGAAGAAGTGCGCAACGCGGCCCGCAACGCGAATCTCCCCGTCGCGGAAAAACCGGAGAGCATGGAACTCTGCTTCGTTCCGAACGGGAATTACGTCCAGTTCATCCACGCATATTCCCGCGCCGAAGGCATCGCTGTAAACAATCAGGAAGGCGACATCGTCACCGAAGACGGCGCCGTCATCGGGCGCCACACCGGCGTGCACAATTACACGGTCGGCCAGCGCAAAGGCCTCGGCTTCGCAGCCGGCAAGCCGGTCTACGTCCTCTCGATTGACGCAGGGAACAATCGCATCATCGTCGGTGAAGACCAGGCGCTCCTCACTACAACCCTTGAAATTGAGAATGTAAACTGGATCTCCGTCGCGGAACCGAGCACGCCGATCCGCGGCCAGGCCAAAATCCGCCACAAGCACGTCCCCGCCACCTCTACCATCGAAGCGCTGCCAAACAATCGCGCCCGCATCACCTTCGAAACTCCCCAGCGCGCAATCACCCCGGGCCAGGCTGCAGTTTTCTACAACAACCTAACCGTCCTGGCGGGCGGCTGGATCAAATAACTGCTTTCCGGCCTGTGCAACGGCCGCCTTCTGGGGCAGGCGCTTTTGGTGGCACAGCCATCCGTTGCTGCGGGCCCGGGTTACCTGATCACAGGTAGCGAACTCTCTCAATTTCCGCAATCGCCGCCGCCAACTCCGGCGCCACGCGCGGCTTCCTCTTGAACATCCGCGCCGCTCTCTTCATATCCTCGGGCCGGTCCAAATCAAAATCCCGCCGCAACAATTTCCTCCGCAACTTCGTTCTCGCAACTGCCTTCAAGGTCAGCTCCAGCACCCGTTCCGTGCTCCATGGAATCCCCCGAAAAATCTCCGCCACCATTTTCCTCAGCCCCAGAAGATAATATCCGCCGTCTTCGGCTGGCCCAATCACTACACCATTCGACTTCAACTCCGCGAACGCCTGCCGCAGCCGCTGCGCCCCCATCCACGGCGTATCCGACCCAATCACCACCACCTCGCGGTAGCCCATCAGAAAACACTTTCGAAACGCGTTCTCCATCCGCACCCCGAGATCAGATCCGCGCTGTGAGAGTACCCGCACCCGCCGACCGCAGCTCTGCTTCTTCAAAAGCCCGCGAAAATAACGCCTGCCGCCCGCCGCAAAAACAAACACATCGCAGCCTCGCGTCCGGCTCGCAAGCCGCAGCGTGTCCGCAATGCATGCCTTATGCAGTGCTGCTGCAACCTCCGCCGAGACTGCGGCCAGCAATCGCGTCTTCACTTTTCCTGGTTTGGGAGTTTTTGCGAATACAAGGAGGGCGCGAGAACCGCTCATGGAAGGAAACTCAACTCACTCGAGCGCAAAGCGATTCCGCCTAAACATTCTAACTTCAGATGAACAACTCGTCTTCCTGCTCCACCGAGGTTTCCCTCGCCGGAGACGCAGTCCGCCGCGACCTCAGCACATCCAGCCCGATTTTGATTCCCTGCACGATCGCCGAAGCCTTCTGCACCGGTGCCCAGAAACTCCGCCGCACCTGCGAACCCGCATCCTCCACCGCTTCGAGCGTCCCGGTCAAAATGCGGTCGACCGCAACCAACTGCCCGCGCAACCGGTCCGACGCTTCGGTGGCAATCTTGTCGAACCTCTGCGCTTGCGCACGTGTCAGGTAAACGATGTGCGCCGCGTCTTCCACCAGCGCGGAAATCTTCGGCTGCGTGTCGTCCAGCAAAATCTGCGTGCGCGTCAGGATCGGCCCCACGCGCGAGTGCATATCCCCCACCATCTTGTTCACCGATTCGGTTGTTTTTCTCAGTTGCAGGAACAGTACGATCAGGATGGTCGTCTGCACCAGCAGCGCGATCGCTGCCGCAAGAATAAAAACCTGCATTGTTATTTGCATACACACCCGACCCTCTCCCGAACCTCAGCGGAACAACCCAAGCCACCCCAACAAATCTTCAGGACTTCGATTCGCGCAAAAACGCCTCGCGTCCCGCATCCACCGCCGCGGACAGCGATTCCCGCTTGCGCGAAGCCACATCCTTGCCGCGCTCAATCAATTCGTCGGCCCGCTCGCGCAATTCTTTCGCCTTCTTCTGGGCAAATTCCCGCCCATCATCGGCGCGCTTCGCCAGATACTCGCGCGTGTCTTCGCCGGACTTCGGCGCGAACAAGACGCCCATCAAGGCGCCCACTCCGAGTCCCACCAGAAAGTAACTAACCTTGCTACCAACGTTGTCAGCCATATTAGCCTCCACGCAATGAACGTAGCACACGCGTTTGAACGCCGCAATACAGCATAACCCCTACTCTTGCATCATGCCGGTTAGGTCGTATCTTGGTGCAGAGACAAATGTTGCACAATTTTTTCCGCCATTTTTCGCGGGAGCATCCGGCTCAGCTCCTCCGCGCTGGCCTTCTTCAGATTCGCCACGCTGCCATACCGTTGCAGCAGCCTTTGTGAGGTTTTCGGCCCAATTCCCGGAATATCCAGCAGCTGTGTGTGTGTTTGCCGAGCCTCGCGCCGCTGCCGGTGAAAGCCCACGGCAAAGCGGTGCGTTTCATCGCGAATCTGCTGAATCAGATGCAGCACCGGCGAGTGTCGCTCCAGAATCACCGGCTCATCCTCCTGCCCCAAAACGTGGAGAATCTCTTCCTTCTTGGCGATGCTGGCCACCGGCTGGTTAATAATCTCGAGTGACTCCAATGCCTGCGCAGCGGCATGCAACTGCCCCAGCCCTCCATCAATCAGGATCAAGCCGGGTAATGCTCTTTTCTCCTCCTGCAGCCGCCGGTATCGCCGCATCACCGCCTCGTACATGCTGGCAAAATCATCGTTTTCTGCCCGCGCCCGCCCTCCCGGTGCCAGATCGCCGCGAATGATAAACTTCCGATAGTCGGATTTCTTCATCCGTCCGCTTTCCCACACCACCATAGACGCAACCGTGTCCGTCCCTTGAATGTGCGAAATGTCGAAGCTCTCAATCCGTTTCACCTCCTCAGGAAGATTGAGGGCGGACTGCAGCGCTTCGCCGATGGCTTTTGACGTCGGTTTCAGAACGCGGAACCTCTGCTCGAAGATATGCTTGGCGTTATTTTCCGTAAGATCCAGAAACGCGCGCTTGCTTCCGCGCTGCGGCGTAAAAATCTCTACCTTGTGTCCCGCCCGCTCGCTCAGCAATTCTCCCAACAACGCGTGATCCTCAAAATCGATGGGCACGTGAATCATCTTCGGCAGGTATTCCGCTTCCAGGTAGAGCTGCTTCAGGAGTGAAGGCACGAATTCGTGCGGATCAAACGCCTCCAGGTCTTCCCAAAAAAATTCGCGCCGGTCGACCACGCGCCCCGCGCGCAGGTGAAACAAATTCGCCGCCACCAGCGGCGGCTCGGCGTAATAAGCCAGCACATCGGTATCATCGCCCTCGGCCGAAGCAATCCGCTGCCGCTCCTCGATATCATCCAGCGTGCGCAACAGATCGCGATAGGAAGCCGCCTCCTCAAATCGCTCGCCTTCGGCAGCCGCCAGCATCCGCTCCTCGAGGCTCTTCATCAGATCCTGCCTCCGGCCCTCCAAAAACATCCGCGAGTCACGCACCGCCTCCTGATAGCGCGCATCGGTTGTCAGTCCTTCCGCGCACGGCCCCAGGCAGCGATGAATATAAAACTGCAGGCACGGCCGCGGGTGAATCTTCGCTAGGTCCACATAACAGGATGGCACGAGAAACCGCTTGTGAATAAAGTGCAGAATCCGCCGCGCCAGGCTGGCTGGAAAATACGGCCCAAAATAAAGCGAGCCATCCTTCTTCACCCGCCGCGTGAAATAAACCCGCGGATATTTCTCATAAAGCGTCAGCTTGATGTAGGGGTATGTTTTGTCGTCCCGCAACATGACGTTGAACTTCGGCTTGTACTGTTTGATGAGGTTGTTTTCGAGCGCCAGCGCCTCGCGCTCGTTTTCGACGAGAATCGTTTCAAGGTCCGAAATTTCTCGGGCCAGCGAACCCGTCTTCGCATCCGCCCAACGCGATTCCAGAAAATAAGACCGCACGCGATTCCGCAGCGACCGCGCCTTCCCGACATACACAACTTTCCCCGCCGCATCCTTGAACAGGTACACCCCGGGCGACTCGGGGAGCGACGCTGCTTTTTCGCGGGGTTCCATGGAATTGAAGCGGCCCGGGCTGGCTTCCGGCCACCTCTTTCATCTTACGGTGAATTCCATGGGAAAGAGAAACGCCTTCCCCGGCCCCGATGAGATTTGCGCGCCCAAATGCTATGCTGACCCATCGGCGATGGCGCCTCCCGTTCGGGCAACTCGTCCCAGAACAGATGGAATCCGGGAATACGGAGAATCAGAAGTGAGTCACTTACAATCCCTGCGCAACCTGGCGACCTTGTCCCTGTCTGGCATTCTCCTGTTTGCCGTGCCCACACGAGCACAGGATCCTCCAGCGAGCGCACCGCCCGCGAGCCAGCCTCCCCCCAAGCAAAAAAAGAACGTTGATCGAGCAGTGAACTCGGCTCCCGACCAGCCCCAGTGGGATCCGCTGCGCGCCGAAAAGGATCTCGAAGTCGGCAAGTACTACATGAAAAGAGGCGACGTGGATGCGGCGATCGATCGCTTCGAAGACGCCACGACCGCGAAACCCGGTTACGCCATTCCCTTCCTCTACCTGGGTGAGGCCTACGAAAAGAAAGGCAAGAAGAAGCCCGCCGTAAAAGCCTACCAGCGTTACCTCGATCTCTATCCCCACGCCGAAGACGGCGACAAAATCCGCAAGAAAATAGAAAAACTAAACAAGGAAATCGACAAGGAAAAAACCAAACTGTAGCAACCAACTTTCGCCTGCGAGAGCGAAGCTCTCGCTTTTGACCTCTCCAGACGGCCACCCGACAAAATTCATTGCCGCGGACAGAACCTATCTCGACAACCGAATCCAACCTTTCGAATAAGCCGCCACCGCACCCTACCGCGCCAGCTGATCCAGAAACTTCCTCGCCGCCCGGAAATGCTCGTACCGCTTTTCCTCCGCCCGAAATTCCGGCGAATGTGAAATCAAGCTGCATCCCGACCTCCGGGTCGGATGCTTCACATGCAGCATCTCGTGAAACAAAACATATTCCACCGCGAATTGCGGCACGCCCCGCCGGTCCATCCGCCGGTTCAGCACAATCTGGTTCGGTCCTGGATCGTAGCAACCAAACTGCCGTCGCCAGGTCCTGCTGCTCCACGCGATATGCGGCCGCTCCAGCTGCCGCGAAAAATACTTTTCGTTGAGCTGCTCGAAGATCGCCACCAGATCGTGATGCGCTCCCTGGGGAGAAACCTGCGCCGGTCGCACACGCCTCCGCCGCAAATGATTAATCCGGCTGCGCGTCCGGTCCGACCGCGCATACTCGAGGTAAGGCCGGACCAGCGCCCGCGTAGGCCGCCGGCGGAACACCCGCGCGAGCAAGAGCGCCGCTGCGCCCTCCAGCACCTCCTGCGGCGCGCGCCGCAAAAGATCCGAAAAGCGCACGTAATAAACGTCGCCCCGCCGCCGCAAGGTGATCACCAGGCTGCTGTACGCGTAAAACTCCACATGGAAATGCGGCGGCCGCCCCTCGCAGCCTATCCGCGTAAACATCCGTTGAAACAGCGCTTCTCCGCCTGAAACGCGGGACCCAACTTTGCCGCGCGGACTCAATGCTTGCGCCTCAATTCTTTCTCCGGATCGGTGGCGGCGCCGCTTTCTTCTTGGCTTTTTCCGCTTCTCGCAGCGCATCCTCGGTGCCTTCCACCGCGTCGTCGAGGTTATCCTTATAAATCTCCAGCTCGGGCCCGCTGGAGGCATACTTTCTCAGAATCTCCAGAAAGTCCTTGGACTTGGCCGCCATCAGGTCAATTCCCTGCCGGATGTTGTCCTGCTTCTCCAAACCAAGCTGAATCAGATCCGCGGCGTCGTCCACGCAGCCGATGTAGGAATTCATCAGATAGTTCAGCATTTCCGTGTGCTTGTTCGAAGAGGGATGCTCGAGCTCATACTGGAATTTTGTCAGGCGGTCTTCGGCAAAAGTCAGGAACAGCTTGATGCGGTCGTTGGTCGTCTCAGCATCGCGGATCTTTCCCGCCTCGACGGTAGAAAGGTAGTCCTTGTCAACCCGCTGCGCAAAAGCACCAGCGGGCAGCACGCTCGAAACACCCAGGCCCGCGAACACCAGCAACGCCAGAAGCAAAAATCCACGCTTCATGGTTTCGCCTCTGCCGCCGGAGCCACTTTCACCGGATCCTTGGTGCGCCGCGGAAAAAGCAAATGAATCAAAGCGTCGTCCGTCTCGATCAAATCCTTGCGCACGATTTCTAGTGGCGGACGCAACTCTTCGGGGGTCACAAGCAATGTGTCTTCCACCTCACGGACGCCTTGCCGCACTTCGAGCTCCAACTGCCGGTATCCGCCCGGATGCCGGTCCGCATCCGGCTCCTGTTTCCTCAGGAACTCAAAGGCCTGCCGCACGTTGTCCCGGTATTTCTCAAAAATCAGTCCGACAGCCACGAAATCGCCCGTCTTGCCAGCCTGCGTGGCCGCATCGAACTCCGCCGCGGCAAGTTTCTGTAGGTCTTTGATTTTGGCCCCCGCGTGGGTATCCCGGTCAAAGTGTTCTTGCAGTTCTCGCAGTCTGTCCGTCGCCCTAAGCAGAACGGCGCTCGAAAGCAGTGCGACAGCCATCAGCACAACCAACCGGCGGCCTGGACGGCGATGCCGGTCATTTCTTCTTCTCCGCCCGTTTTTCGAGGACATGAATCCGCTGATTCGCCTGCCAAACCTGGTCCGGATGCTGGTTCCCGTCCAGGTCCAGAAATTTCCGATAAGCATCCAGGGCGGGTTGAACCTGATTGAGTTTATCGTAACAAAGCGCGCGAATAAACCACACGCCGGCGCCCGGCTTTTCCATCTTGTCCACAACGTCGTAACCCGCCAGCGCCGCCGCATAATTTCCGCCCTGGTAGAAAGTCGCAGTCAGGTCCTTCCAGTACAAGACGTTGCCCTTGTCCAGTTGAACGGCAATCTTCAATTCGCGTTCGGCATCAGCAAACTCGCGCTTCTGCAGATACAATCGCCCCAGCCCGCCATGTAGCTGCGCATCCTGTGGCGCAAGCGCGATCGCCTGCTTCAACGTTTGGATGGCTTCATCCAATTTGTTTTGTCCAATCAGAATATCGGCGCGGAGCCGAAGCGCGTTCAGCGCCGGCTCCCCGCTCGCCGGCTTCTCCGTTTCCGCCAGCGCCTCGTCGAATTGCTTGTTCGCGACAAGAAGCTGCACAAACCGCGCCCGCATCGCGGAGTCCCGCGGCTCTACGGCTAGATAAATCCGGTAAGCCTCGACCGCTTCCGGCTTGCCCTCCAGATCGAGGCTCAATGCCAGTCCTCGCAAGGCCATCGTGGATTTCGGCTGTACCTCGAGCGCCGCCCGAAACTTTTTCTCAGCGTCCGCGGGCTTTTTCAGTTGCAGGTACACCCCACCCAGGTGGTTCAGCGCCTCAATGTCCCCGGCATTCAAATGCGCCGCAGACTCAAATGACTCGGCCGCGCCCGCCAGATCTCCCGCTCGCTCCCGAGCAACTCCCAAGAGAAAACGCGGCCTGCTCTGGCTGGGCAACAATTCCACGGCCTTGCCGAGCGGCACGACGGCCGCCGTGGGTTCCCTCTCGAGCAGCAGAATACCCAGATTGAGCTGCGCTTCCGCCATCTTCGGATCGAGCGCCACGCAGCGCTCGTATTCGCTCTGAGCTTCCTCCGTGCGATTCAACCCCGTGTACGCGTAGGCGAGCTGGAAATGCGCGAACGCCACATCGGGTTTCTCCGCCAGAAATTTCTGCAGCGGCAGAATCGCAGCCTCAAAATTGTTTTTATCGAGCGCCGCTTCCGCCTCGTCCAGCAGGTCGTTCAACGGATTCTGAACTTTCTGCGCCCTGGCTTGTGGGGGTTTGCTGGAGGGATTCTGTGCTTGCTCAAGATTCCTAACAGCCATCGCGGCGGGCGGAACTGCGGGAAGCAAAATGAACAACGCGAGCGGCATCCTTCGCTGGAACCGTTTCCGCATCACGTCTCCCGCGAAGTCGCCTTGCCGCTTTCAGCGCGCAAACCGGCCGCGCCATCGGCCGGAGCAATGCCGTTGCCCGGGCGCTTCGCCGCGCCGTTCCCGTTCGCCAGCGCCTTTGCCAGATATCGGCCGGTGTGCGACTGCACATTCCGGGCCACCTGCTCCGGCGTTCCCGTGGCAATGATCTTCCCGCCCTGGTCACCGCCTTCCGGCCCCATGTCAATCAGCCAGTCGGCCGACTTGATCACGTCCAGATTGTGTTCGATCACCAACAGCGACGCGCCAGACTCCAGCAGCCTGCGAAACGCGCCCAGCAATTTCGCGATATCGTCAAAGTGCAGGCCGGTGGTCGGCTCATCAAGAATATAAAGGACGCCCTGATTTTCCGACCGCGTCAGATGCGCCGCCAGCTTCAATCGCTGTGCTTCCCCGCCGGAAAGTGTCGTCGCCGACTGCCCCAACCGCAAATAACCGAGTCCAACCTCGTTCAGCACCCGCAGTTTCGAAACCACCTTCGGCACATTCACAAAAAACGCCAGCGCCTCGCGCACCGTCATGCCCAGCACTTCATGCACGTTTTTCCCGTGATACCGCACCTCAAGAACGCTCGATTTGAAGCGCTGCCCGCGGCACTCTTCGCAAATCAATTCCACGTCCGCAAGAAACTGCATCTCCACCGTAACCGTCCCGTCGCCCTGGCAGGTCTCGCACCGGCCACCCGGCACGTTGAACGAAAAGTGCCCCGCCGCATATCCGCGCCGCTTGGCATCGGGCGTCTCCGCAAAAACATCCCGGATGGCATCAAACGCCTTCATATAGGTGGCCGGATTTGATCGCGGCGTGCGCCCAACGGGCGATTGATCCACGATAATCACTTCCTTTATTTGCTCGTCGCCATCCAGCCGGTCGCAAAATTCCCTGATGCTCGCGCTATTCTGTCTCGCCAGCAACGCGCGGTACAGCACATTGTGCACCAGCGTGGATTTTCCCGACCCGCTGACACCCGTCACCACAGTCAGCGTGCCCAGCGGCAGCATCAAATCCACGTTCTGCAAATTGTGCAGCGTCGCTCCATAAAGTCGCAGGAATCTACCAGTTGGCTTGTGCCGCGTGGCCGGAACGGGAATCCGCGACTCCCCACTCAGATATTTCCCGGTGATGGATTTTAGATCCTTCAGTATTTCGTCGTAGGTCCCGGAAAACAGCAGCTTCCCGCCCAATTCGCCCGCTCCCGGGCCGAGATCGATCACCCGGTCCGCCGCCTGAATCGTGTCCGGATCGTGCTCCACCACCAGTACGGTGTTTCCGAGATCGCGCAGCGATTTCAAAATGTCAATCAGACGCTGCGTATCGCGCGGGTGCAGTCCAATCGAAGGCTCATCGAGCACGTACATCGCGCCCACCAGATGCGAGCCAAGCGACGTCGCCAACTGAATACGCTGTGATTCACCGCCAGAAAGCGTCGAAGTAAGCCGGTCAAGCGTCAGATAGTCCAGGCCGACCTCATCGAGAAATTGCAACCGCGTCCGGATCTCTTCCAGAATCTTGTCGGCAATCTTGCTCTGCGCTTCCGTGAGTTCGAGTTCCGCAAAGAATATCCGCGCGTTTTTGACTGTCAACTTACAGAGGTCGGTAATCGATTGCCCGGTGATCTTCACCGCCCGCGCCTCCGCCCGCAACCGAGTTCCGCCGCACTCCGGACAAGTCGCATACCCGCGATACCTGCTCAAAAAAACCCGCACGTGCAGCTTGTATTTCTTGCGCTCAAGCCAGGTGAAAAACCCCTTCACCCCTTCGAAAGCATTTTCCGGATCGCCCTCCAGAATCAGCCGCCGCTGTTCCGTCGTAAGCTGCCGCCATGCCACGTTTGTCGGCACGCCGCGGCCCTTGGCCCATTTCTTCGCTTCCTGCAGCAGCACGCGATACTTCGGCTTGGTCCACGGCTCGATCGCGCCATCATCCAGCGATTTGCTGGGGTCCGGCACCACCAGGTTCAAATCGAAATCAATCGTGTTGCCAAATCCCTGGCAACGCGGGCACGCGCCATAGGGATTGTTGAACGAAAACAGCCGCGGCTCCGGCTCCTGATACAGAGTCCCATCATTCTTGCATTCGAATCGCTCGTTGAACGTCAGCCGCTCCGCCGTGCCACTTGACCCCTCGCCCACAAATTCCAGGATGGCCTCGCCGCCCTCGCGGTAACAAATTTCCAGCGAGTCCACGAGCCGCGACCGCGATTCCGGATTCACCGCCAGGCGATCCACCAGCACCCACACCGGCTTGGCAAAATTCACATCCAGCAAAGTTTCCGGCGAAGAGAACTCGTGCACGCGCCCGTCCTGATACAACCGGTTGAAACCGCGCTTCTGCAACTCAGCAAGGATTAACCGCAGCGCCTCCTCGGTCAGGGGCGCCGGCTTCTTTCGCGATGTGCGCTTCGCCGCACCGCTCGGCTCGGCCGCGGGCATGCGCAGAAGATACAGCACATAGAATCTCCGCCCGGGCTCGAGCGCAAGGATGCGGTTGGCAATCTCCTCCGGCGAATCACGCCGCACCTCGCTCGCGCACTTGATGCAAAAAGTCTGCCCGCAGCGGGCAAACAGCAGCCGCAAATAATCGTAGATTTCCGTGGAGGTCGCCACGGTCGAGCGCGGATTCCGCGTCGAGTTCTTCTGCCGAATTGCCACCGCCGGCGCAATTCCGGAAATCTCGTCCACATCCGGCTTTTCCATGCGTTCCAGAAACTGCCGCGCATATGCCGAGAGCGACTCCACATACCGCCGCTGCCCTTCCGCGTACACCGTATCAAACGCCAGCGAAGACTTCCCCGACCCGCTCACACCCGTGATCACCGTCAGCGCATTGTGCGGTATATCCACGCTCACGTTCTTCAGGTTGTGCACACGCGCTCCGCGGATGCGCAAAACCTCCTGCTGCTCGAGAATGGGGGGTATGGTTTCTGTCGTGGCCAAAGGGAAGCCCAGACAGCGCGCTTTCCGCACACTGCCTAAACTCCAAAGTATACGTCTAGGTTGAAATGCGGGCAAATCGGGCTTTACTACTGCAAAAACCGTGGTGAATTACTGTTGCTGAAGCTTGATGCTCCCGATGCCGCCGTTGACTGAGAGATGAATCGTGGTGGGCGACTTGCCATACGCCTCGTTGACGTACTGCCCGTCTTCTTCCTTCAAGCCGTGCGTGTCAATCGAGCCCAGCCCGCCGTGCACAACCGCCACCACTCCCACATCCTTCGGCAAACGAATCGTCGCCTCGCCCACCCCGCCTTGAATCTCGGCTTCCAGGTCCTTCGCGCGCTCGCCCGAGAGATCCACGTCCGCCTGCCCCGCGCCGATGTTCAATTCCAGCCGCGTCAGGTCCACTTTCGCGAAGCGAAGAACGCCGCGGCCTGCCCCAATATCAATCTCCAGATTGAGCGGAATCGAATCGTTCACCTTCAAATTCCAGGTGTTGTCGGAATTCGTCACCAAGGTCCCGCCGCCCTCCTGATCAATTCTCAGCTCTCCTGCGCCGTTTTGAACCGAATATTCGATCTTCGGCGCGTCCCACGAGTTTCCAAAAGAAAAATCAGCGTTCAACAGAGACTCCGCGCCCCCGCTCATGGCCAAGTCTCCCGCCGGCATCTTCACCGACATGCGCACGGACTTGGCGCCTTTCCCGTCAATCGATTCCACCTTGTGGGATTTCATCGAGGAGTGGCTTGGCCACTCATGCGAAGCAAAAGTGTGCCCCCGCCAGATCAAAGCGAAGAGCACCAGCAAAAACAGCACCGTCCCCAGCATGGTCCCGACGGGGAACGCGGACGGCGCCTCCGGATTGCGCAGCCGCTGCGAGCGGTCCCAGAACATTCCCACCCCGGCAAAAATCAGAATCAGTGGCCAATACTTTCCCACCACCGGCCACGGATCGAAATTGGGCAACTCGCGCGAAAGCAGGATCAACCCGCCAAACGCAATCAGAAGCACCGGAAACACAATCGAGCCGCTCCGAACACCGCGATCCTTTGACATAACCGACCTCTCCCCATTAAGTACGCAAAACCCACCCGAATGTTCCACTCTTGCTTTGCTGTGCGGGCCGACCCGGTCGGCCCGCTTTAGATACCATAACCGCCGCACCAAACCATCTCTTGTAGCGGCCGCCCGCCAACGGCGGGCGGACCGATGCCGGCATCCTATGTTCGCCCGGACAGAAGGTCAATTCACAACTTCCCAAACCCTTATGTTACAGTTCGCTAACTCACGAAAGGACCATCGCCCGTGGCAAAGTTCGACCGCACGATCTGGATCGTTCTCGACAGCGTAGGCATCGGCCCGCTACCCGACGCGGCCGACTATGGCGACACCGGGCGCACCACGCTCGGCCACATTGCCGAATATCGCTCCCTAGAAATTCCAACTCTCGTCGAACTCGGCCTCGCCAACATTGCCCCGCTAAAGAGCCTTCTTCCCGCCGCCGCTCCAAAAGCCTCCTACGGAAAAGGCGCAACGCATTCCCCCGGCAAAGACACGACCACCGGCCACTGGGAAATGGCCGGCGTGTGGCTCGACCAGGCATTCCCGGTTTACCCCCACGGTTTTCCCCCCGAAATCATCGAACCCTTTGAAAAGCAGATCGGCCGCGAAACTCTCGGCAACAAACCTGCCTCCGGCACCGAAATCCTGAAAGAACTCGGCGAGGAACACGTCCGCACCGGCAAGCCCATCGTCTACACCTCGGGCGACAGCGTGTTTCAGATCGCCACTCATGAAAGTGTAATTCCCGTCCCCGAACTTTATCGAATGTGCGAAATTGCGCGGAAACTGCTCGACGGCAAACATCGCGTGGGCCGCGTAATCGCCAGACCTTTCCTAGGCACGACCGGCCATTTCACTCGCACCTCCAGGCGCCACGACTACGCCGTCGATCCTCCAAAACCAATGCTCATGGATGTACTCGCCGAAAGGAAAATCCCCATCTTCGGCATCGGGAAAATTCGTGACATCTACAACGGCCGCGGCCTGGGCGACTACGTCACCACCAAATCCAACACTGATGGGATGGAAAAATTAACTGAGGCGCTTCGGCAAAGACAGAGTGGTCTGATTTTCTGCAACCTCGTGGATTTCGACATGCTCTACGGCCACCGCAAGGATCTCGAAGGTTTCGCCCGGTCGCTGGAAGAGTTTGACGCGCAGCTAGCTCCCTACCTGAAATTGCTCGGACAGACGGATCTTCTCATCATCACCGCGGACCACGGTTGCGACCCCGACCCTCGCTGGGAATCGACCGACCATTCCCGCGAGTACGTTCCCATCCTCGCCTACACGCCCACCCAAAAAAACGGCGCAAACCTCGGCACGAGAACAAGCCTGGCCGACATGGGCCAGACCATAGCCCAAAATTTCGCCACAGCTATTCCGCACGGCACTAGTTTTCTGCCGGCGTTGTCGTAGAAATGTCTTAGATTTTACTTCCCGGAAACTCCGCTGCTCGCCGTCGGCGCGTAATACCCATTCCTTGTCCGCGCCACCAGCTTCCCATGTCCGCGCGGCGGGATCACGTCCACACGCACGGTTCGAAATGTCCCGTCCTTCGCCCCATTCGAGGGATAATAAGCCAGCGTGTACTGGTGCCGGATATCGTGCGCGACCTGCTCGCAGATCGCGTGCACGTCGTCGACGTTCTCCGGGAAGAACGCCAGCCCGCCCGAAGCCTGCGCGATTTCCGTGAGCGCTTTCTTGGCGGTCTTCGCGCTTCGCTTGTTCTCCTGCCCCAGCAAGCCAATCGTATAGATCACTGTCGACGTCTTCTGAATTTCCCGCAGCGTCTTCTCCAGCGAATTCCGGCTGGTGTTGTCCTCTCCGTCCGTGACGATCAGCAGCACCTTCTTCTCTTTCACGCCCTTCTTCAGGTGATCGAGCGACCCGATGATGGCATCGTAAAGCGCCGTGCTGCCCCGCGAATCGATCCGCTCCAGCGCTTCCTTCAATTCCGGAATGCTGCTGGAAAAATCCTTGTCCAGGTCCAGGTAAAAATCGTCGTTGAAATTCACCACGAACGCTTCGTCCTGGGGGTTGCTGCTCTGCACCAGCGTCAGCGCCGCTTCGTTCACCCGCGGCCGCTTGTCGCGCATGCTGCCGCTGTTGTCAATCACCAGCCCCATGCTGACGGGAATATCCTCGCGCTTGAAGATGGAAAGTTTCTGCTCCACCTTGTCTTCATACACCCGGAAATTATCCTGCGTCAGTCCATCCACAAACTTGCCGCGGTCGTCGTTTACCGTCGTGTGCAGCACCACCAGGTTGACATCCACCCGGATGCGACCGCCGGACGGAGAAGCGCCGCTCTCCTGCCCTGGAGGAGGCGGTGGCGGAGGAGTGGCAACGGGGATTTGTGCGAACGAACCGTTCGACGCGAAGAGCACCCCAAACAACAAGCTGGCAACGGTCAGCCCGAAAGGACGGAAATGCCTGCGCGCTTCAGTGTGCGGGCGCGTAGTATCCGGTCTTTGAATACGTAGAGAGGGGCGGGAGTCCCTTGGGGGCGCGCAGCTTGACCTTGATTTTCCGCCACCGCGCGTCGTGAACGTGATTGCTTGGTTTGTATCCGAGCACATATTGATTGCGCAGCTCCATGCCGATTTTCGACGCAATGTCCGGCAGTTCATTTAGATGCTCGACAGCGAAAACGCGGCCACCCGTTAGTTCCGTAACTTCGGAGAGCAGCGTTGGGCCGTTCAGCTCTTCCGGGGTGCGATTCCGATAACCAAGCGGGTCGTAGATGCCGATGGCATAGAGCTGGGTATCCGCTTCCTTGACCAAACGCTTGATGTCGTTCTCGTTGTACCTGCTATGATTATCCCCTCCATCGGAAAGAATCAGCAAGGCTCGCTTGGCGTTATGTGCACCCCTCATCTGGCTCAGGCCCAGATAGATGGCGTCCAGCAGCGCCGTGCGTCCCCGCGGCGCGGTCACCATCATGCGGCTCTGCAGGTCTTCGACGCTGTTGGTGAACGCACTCGTCAACTCCGCGCGTTCGTTGAACGTAACCAGGAAGAATTCATCTAGCGGATTTGCCGTCTTGAAAAAATCCAGCGCGGCCTCCCGCGCTTTATCAATCTTGTTCGACATGCTGCCGCTGAAATCAAAGATCACGCCAATCGAAATGGGCACGTCTTCAGAAGAAAACGTCACGATCTCCTGCTCGATGTTGTCTTCATATACCCGGAAGTTATCCTGCTCCAGCCCGGTGACCAGCCGATTGAAGGGATCCGTCACCGTGACGTTAACCAGGGCAAGATCCACGTCGGTGCGAATCACCTTTCCCGGGTGAATGGTTACAGAAGGTGTGTTGTGGGATACATCAGTCAGCTTGGAAGGCGCAGGCGGTGGAACGGGATTACTTGAGGTGGTTGACTCCTGGGCACGGAGCATGCTCAGACTCGCTGCCAGACAAAGGCAGCTGCATAGCCGGGCGGCAGCCATCACGGACACTACGCGAATCCTACACCAATCGCGTTTCACGGCTCCCCCATCCTCCCGGTTCCCCAGGATGGCCGCGCGGATGACCCATCATAATCACGAGTTCCTCGGAAGGCAATAGTCCGCCCCCAGTTCTGCACTCCGAATTCCGAATGGGCCAGGACAAAGCTTTCGCTTGGCTCGTTCGTTCCTATCGTCAGCGCGACCCCGGCACACCCGAATTCAGAACCGATCCGTTGATGAAAAGCCTCCGGCAGGACCCGCGCTTTAGTGAACTTCTGAACGAGATGCGGTTACCCAATTAGCGAGCTCCCGCAGTTATGCCACCAAACTTTTCCTTGATCTCGTGACGTCGCGCTGCCATCTGCTAAGAGTGGGGGCCCTTTGCCCGGGCTCGAAACATCCATCTGCCCCGTCGCTAGCTCGTCAGAAAGCCCGCCGTCCCGCACCATCCAGATGACTGTGCTAGCATCGGCAGCGTGGCTCCACCTCCGGGGAACTTCTGATGAGTGCCGACGAACCAAGAGTCGTAGTGGTCATCCCCGCGCGTTATGCTTCCACCCGCCTGCCCGGCAAGCCGCTGGTTCCGCTCGCCGGCAAGCCCATGGTCCAGCGAGTCTACGAGCGCGCGCGACAAGCCCAAACCGTCCATCACGTCGTGGTAGCCACTGACGACCAGCGCATTATGGACGCCGTCCGCGCCTTCGGTGGCCAAGCGCGCATGACCCGCGTCGATCACCGCACCGGCACCGAGCGCATCGCCGAAGTGGCCGCGCACGAGGAAGGAGACGTCTTCATCAACGTCCAGGGTGACGAACCGCTCGTCGACCCAGCCGCCATCGATGCCGCGGTCGCAGCGCTCCTTGAAGAACCCGCCGCCCAGATCTCGACGGTCGCCACTCCCATCCGCCACGGTGGCGACATCATGGATCCCAACGTCGTGAAGACCGTTCTCGACTTCGAAGGCAACGGCCTGTATTTTTCCCGCGCGCCGATCCCCTGGATCCGCGACACCCAGCAGAAAATCCACGTCAAATACTGGAAGCATTTGGGACTTTACGTTTTCCAGCGTGATGCCCTGCTCGAATACCCCACGCTGCCCCAAGGCGAGCTCGAGAAAATCGAACAGCTCGAGCAACTGCGCTGGCTCGAAAATGGCTGGAAAATCCGCGTAGCCGAAGTGCAACACGACGCGGTAAGCGTGGACGTCCCGGAAGACATAGCCCGCGTAGAAAAACTCCTCCACGAGCAAAAACTCTAATCCAAAAATGTAGGGGCGGCCTGCCTGCGCCGCCCCTCTTGCTGTTTCTGTCGTCTCTGTGCTCCGACCTCTGCGTACTCTCGGTCAAGCATTTCTCTTTTGCATTTTCTGTTCTCTTCCCTACTGCGTCTGGACCGTAGCGACCCCCACCGTCGTCCGGTTCCCATCCGCGCAAACCATCAACGCCGTCCCGTTATCCGCAAAGTAAGCCGCGAAATTCACCGTAAAGGGTGTTGGTCCCCCGATGGCGATCTTGTAGGTATTGTTTTGTGTCCCGTCGCCGGCGATGGTCAAGGTCCCGGATATCCCCGCGTTCAGTGTCACTCCATTCGTATTGATGGTATTCAATCCCAACTGCGCATAGTCCACTACGCCGGCGACATTACTGGTCGCGGCAGCCGTCTGCGCATACTGCCCGACATAGTTCTCATCGAACGGCGAGGGCGCCACAAGCTCCACCCCGTTCCAGCGGAAACTGTAATTTCCAGCCACACTCGCTGTTGTGAACGACGCCGCCGACTGCGACACCATCGTCCCGTCGCCCACAATCCCCGCGCTTACATCCTGGATCACCGCTCGTGTAGGCGAGGACAGGTAAAACACGTACGTCACCGTGCCAATCGACGAGTTGTGGAACGTGAACGTGCCGCGCCCGCTGCCCGCGTTGCTCGTATCAATCGTATAACTCGTGTTCGAAATGCTTGAGCCTGGCGAAAGCTGCGCGTTATTTCCGTCATTGTTCTCATGCAATGAGATCGTGCCGATTCCTCCCGCTCCATCCGCGGTAAACCGCCCTACCCGCGCATCCGGGCCGAAGTTCCCCGTCGTTTGGGATCCTCCCGTCAAAAACGCAAAACTGCCTTTGAACCCCGAATTTTGTGTCGGAATCAAGCCAGTCTGCAGAATCGCAGGACCCGAAGTTCCTCCAAGCGGATCTTCCTCCAGTAATTCCGCGCGCGTGCTATCCACGATATAAAAGGCGAACGTCCTCGCGCCCAGCGTCATCGTCCCACGGCCAAAATTGGTGCCGTTCCCGTTCGTGTCCAACTGGTAGCTGCTTGCCGCAATTGCGACCGCTCCTGTCGGCGCAAACGAACTGTCGTTCACGTCAGCCGTACCGCCGGTGACTACTCCATTTCCATCTGCGCCAAACTGCCCGATCAGCGAAATTACCGATGGTGTGGTGCCTGCAAAAGAAATTCCTGAAAAATCAAACACGTATCTTCCGTTGATTGCGTTCGCGGAAAACTGCAATGGCGTCTGCAACTCCAGCGCGCCGCTCGTTGAAGCCAGACCATCGGTCTGCACCAAATACCCCTGGCTGTTCGACTGCAGCGACGCACTGAACTGCAGCGTCCCCCCGCCGGTGATGTTCAAAATAATGAGTCCCCGCCCATTGGCCTGAATGTGGTAGGTTCCATTCGAAAACGTCACCAGGGACGCCGGACTCCCGCTTCCCAGATCCAGCACGTCCTCGAGTCCCGACGTAATATGTCCCTGCCCGTCCGCCGCCAGGCTGCCGATCCGGGCGATGTAAGCCCCCGAATTCAGGTCCACTCCGCTCATCGAAAATGCATACTGCCCGTTCAAGCTGGCATTCGAAAAATTTCCCGTTGGCGGCGGTGGCGTGATATTTGCTCCGCTGCCCCCGCAAGCGGACAGAAAGCCCGCCATCACAATCGTCATCGTGGCCAAAATCCACTTCATGCCACACCCCGGCGCGCTGCTGCGGATTGGTTGCTGGGTGGCGCCACATAAGGGATCGGAAATCCGCGCGAAGTGCGCACTGCCAGCGCCTTTGTTCCCTTCTGTAGGATTCGTGCGACGAACAAATTGGTGTTTCCAGCGCCCATGGTTTCTCCCACGATCCGCAGCGTGTCCCCCGTCGCAATGGAAAAATGATTTGCCGCCAGCAGCCGCGGGTCTCCCAGGTGTACTTCAATCACTCCGGAACTCGTTTGGACGGTCGCCCGCGCGCCGAACGGCGCCATTTTCGAATTCACGGTATAGGCCACGACCGTCCCCACGACGTCGCTCTCGCGTTTCACGTCATAGTCGCCCGCCCGCGCGGCCGGCACAGCCACGGCCTGCTGTCCGCACGCCCCGCCGCACAGTGCGGCTGCCGCCGCACCAATCATCAACAACTTTCTGCTGCTCATGTCTGCCTCTTCCCCGAAAAATTTGTCCGTCACCCAACAAACCTTACTCCACTTTTCGCAATTTACGAACCCAACCCTCCAACAAATGTCGCATTCCTAGAAATTTTTCCGATTCTTTCCAGCAAAGACTTCTCATTGACACAACTCCCCCTTCCGAAGATAATTATATGTACGTCAATCCTGCGGAGGTTCGACAAGCTCAATTCTGCTCGGTGCGGAGGCGAGCGACCCGGATGGCGCCAAAATATATTTTTGTAACCGGCGGTGTTGTTTCTTCTCTAGGCAAGGGCGTAGCGGCATCTTCAATCGGTTGTCTCCTCGAAAGTCGCGGTTTCAAAATCACCATCCAAAAATGTGACCCGTACCTGAACGTGGATCCCGGCACCATGAGCCCGTATCAGCACGGCGAAGTCTTTGTCACCGACGATGGCGCCGAAACTGATCTCGACCTTGGCCACTACGAACGCTTCACCCATGTCAAACTCACGCGCGACAATAACTGGACCAGCGGCCGCATCTACGAAACCATTCTCTCCAAAGAGCGCCGCGGCGATTACCTAGGCAAAACCGTTCAGGTCATCCCGCACGTCACGGACGAAATCAAGCGCTGCATCAAGCGCGTCTCAGAAGGCGTGGACATTGTCATCGTCGAAATCGGCGGCACTGTCGGCGACATCGAATCGCTTCCCTTTCTCGAAGCCATCCGCCAGATGCGCCTGGAACTCGGCGCCGAAAATACGCTATTCGTTCACGTGACCCTGGTTCCTTACATCGCCGCCGCCGGTGAACTGAAGACGAAGCCCACCCAGCACTCCGTGAAAGAAATGCTTGGCATCGGAATTCAGCCCGATGTCCTTCTCTGCCGCAGCGATCGCCATATCTCCGAGGATCTCAAGAAAAAGATCGCCCTGTTCTGCAACGTCGCCGATTCCTGTGTCATTTCCATGGAAGACGTGGAGACGATTTACGAAGTCCCCGTCGAACTCAGCAAGGAAGGTCTCGACACGCAAATCATCCGTCTCCTTCGCCTCGAAGAGCGTCCCGCCGACATGCAACCCTGGCTAAATATGCTGCAGGGCTTGCACCATCCGAATGGCGAAGTCCGCATCGGGATCGTCGGCAAGTACGTTCAGCTCGAAGACGCGTACAAGAGTTTGCGCGAAGCCCTATTGCACGGCGGTCTCGCCCACCACCACAAAACCGTTATCGACTGGATCGAATCCGAAGAAATCAATTCCCTCGAAACAGCCGAAAAACGCCTCAAAGTTTACGACGGCATCCTCGTTCCCGGGGGCTTCGGCAAACGCGGCCTTCAGGGGATGATTTACACCATCCAATTCGCGCGCGAGCACAAAGTCCCCTATTTTGGAATTTGCCTTGGCATGCAGTGCGCAACAGTCGAATACTCGAGGGATGTGGCGGCTATGCCCGACGCGGACACCACGGAGTCCAATCCGCAAACCCCGCATCGCGTGATCTATAAACTCCGGGAATTGCTGGGCGTCGAAGAGATGGGCGGCACCATGCGCCTCGGCGCATGGCCCTGCAAGCTCGAACCCGGATCCTTGGCCAGTAAAGCCTACGGCAAGACCGAAATCAGCGAACGCCACCGCCACCGCTACGAATTCAATCGCGAATACGAGAAAGTTTTGACCGCCGCCGGCCTCCGCATCACCGGCCGCACCCCCGACGACAACTACGTCGAAATCATCGAAGCCCCGAACCACCCCTGGTTCCTTGGCTGCCAGTTCCACCCCGAATTCAAATCCAAGCCCCTCGAGCCCCACCCCCTATTCGCCGCCTTCATAGGCGCCTCGCTCGAGCACAAACTCCAAAAATCACGCCCAGCCGCCGCAACCAATTCAGCCGAGACGCAACCACCTGCACCCACCTTGCGCGCCACTCCCCACGCCGCCGCCTAACACCCGTGTCATCTACATTGGTGCTCGGCTGAAGTAGCGACCTGCATGGAGAGCAAATTTTGCACCTTCCACACCCTCGCACCGGGAATTGTTTAGCTAAGTCTCATTCATTTCACTGTAACTTTACATTACAATACCGGCATCCTGATCCCGCGGCCTCAGACGCGCGCGCTCCCGCAGTAAGGAACGTCCCATGTCCTTCCGATCCGTTTTCCTCGCGGTGGTAATCGCTTTCGTGCTGATCCTTGGCGCCTTCCTCCTGAATCGAGCCCGGCCGCGGGTAGAGACGGATCAACCCAGCTCAGAAATGGTGCGCGCCACGGGAAAGTGCGCGGAGTGTCACGCGCGAACCCAGTATTCGGTCGTCCACGAATACGAAATGAGCGCACACGCCAGGAAGAGCGTGAACTGCCTGGACTGCCATCAACCGGCGAAGGGGCAGGAGAAAGAAGATCACCACGGTTTCGTCATCTCCAAGAAACTGACTGCCGGCAACTGTCGGAGTTGCCACGAGAATATCTATCAACAATTCTTGCGCAGCCGCCACGCGGCCCCGGCATGGGGCGCAATCTATGGGGAGACGGGCCTCACACCGGAGCAAGTGGATTTTTCAGAGACCTATCAGCCCGGCGGTACGCGCAGGCCTCCCCATCCATTCGTGCAACTCGAAGGCGGCTCTGCGATGGCCAGTGGTTGTGAACAGTGCCACAGCGTCGGCAAGCCCAACACGGACGGAACGATCGGGACCTGCACCGTCTGCCACACCCGTCACACCAGTTCGGTGCGCATCGCCCGCCTGCCCGGCACTTGCGCGCAATGCCACATGGGACCGGACCATTCACAAATCGAAATCTACGAGGAATCGAAGCACGGCGTGATGTTCCAGGCGCAGGAGCATCTGATGAATCTGGATGCCGAACCAGGGAAGCTCACGACACGCGATATGTTCGTGCCCACCTGCGCCACGTGTCATATGAGCGGGCTCAACGGACTCGGCGTCACCCACGATCCATCCGAGCGATTGTCCTACTATTTGGCAAATGCGGTTACCGGGAAGCGTCCAAACTTTGCCTCCAATCAAGTCAAGATGAAACAAATCTGCGCGCAGTGCCATACCCGACTCGTAATTGACAATGTTTACTCGCAGGGCGAAAAGGTGATTGAAGCCACGAATGAACGCGTGCGCGGGGCGCAGGCGATAATGGATGGACTCCGCAAACAAGGCGTCCTCACAGGCCCTCCGTTCTCAAACCCCATCGACTTTGTCTATTTCGACCTGTGGCATTACGACGGGAGAACCAGCAAACACGGCGCGTTCATGGGCGGCGCCGATTTTGTGCAGTGGCACGGAAACTATCCGATGCTTCAGAAAACCGTCGAGTTAAAAGCGATGGCCGATGAACTCAGGAGAAGGAATGGCAAATCCAGGTAGGCATTGGTGGATGGATCACCAGTTCTCGGTCGAAGCGTTCGTAATCCTGAATATCGGCTTCCTGACGCTCGACATTTATCTGGCCCACTCCACCAACCAGTTCCGAAGAAGCGAGGAATATGTTCCCCTCTTCTTCTCGGCCATTGCGCCACTGCTACTCCTTTTCGCCCTGCCATTCCGCCGCCGCTGGCCCCTCGTCTGGGAGGTTCTGGGCTACCTGGTTGGATGGACTGCGATCCTGATTGGCCTCAGCGGAGTAATTCTCCATCTCGAAAGCCGCTTTTTCTACGAACATACGATTCGCAGCCTCACCTACTCGGCTCCGTTTGCCGCTCCCCTCGCCTACGCGGGCTTGGGATTTCTGCTCATCATGAATCGCATGGTGGACCCAGAATCCTCAGAATGGCCGCAATGGGTATTGCTGTTCACGCTGGGCGGCTTCTTCGGGAATTTTATTTTTGCCCTCAGTGACCATGCAGAAAACGGTTTCTTCAATCCCCTGGAATGGGTGCCTGTTTTGGCCAGCGGGCTTGCCATCGGCTTTTTGGCCGTGCCGCTCATAATGGAGGTCTCTCGCCGCTTCTTTGATTTGTGCGCCCTTCTGCTCCTCCTGGAGGCACTTGTCGGTCTATGGGGGTTTCTGCTGCACACCGAACGCAATCTGCAAGGCCCATCGGTCCATGCCTTCGATAATCTAGTCTATGGAGCCCCTCCTATGGCCCCGCTCCTCTTTCCAAACCTCATGGTGCTGGGCATGATCGCAGTCTGGCGACTCCGCATCACCCGCCCGTAACGCCCTGACGCCTCGCCGATTATTTTTCTACCCCAAGGGGAGCTAGAAACGGCCCAACTCGACGGCGCTAGCTTCGCCTGTGATATCTTCAATTGACAGATGGCAACCACTCGCGAAATCTCTCTGGGCTCTGTCCGCCTCGGCGGCGATAATCCGCTCTTTCTGATCGCCGGTCCCTGCGTCATCGAATCGGAAGCCCACGCCCGTTCGATGGCCGAGCGCGTCGCAAAAATCGCCTTCGACGCCGGTGTGCCGTATATCTTCAAAGCCTCCTACGACAAGGCCAACCGCTCCTCCGGAAAAGCTTTCCGCGGCCCCGGCCCGAGCGAAGGCCTCCGCATCCTCTCCAAAATCAAATCCGACCTGCATCTCCCTATCCTTACCGACATCCACGATGCTTCCCAGGCCGCTCCCGCCGCCGAGGTCGCCGACATCCTGCAAATCCCCGCCTTCCTCTCCCGCCAGACCGATCTCCTCGTCGCCGCCGCGAAAACCGGCCGCATCGTCAACGTAAAAAAGGGCCAGTTCCTCTCCCCCTGGGACATGGGCAACGTCGCCGAAAAAATCTCCGCCGCCGGGAATCAAAAAATCATCCTCACCGAGCGCGGCGCGAGCTTCGGCTATAACAATCTGGTCGTGGACATGCGCACCTTCCCCGTCCTCGGAAAATTCGGCTATCCCGTTGTCTACGATGTCACCCACTCCATTCAACTCCCCGGCGGCCAGGGCCACGTAAGCGGCGGCCAGCCCGAATTCATCGAAGCCCTCGCCCGCGCCGGCGTAGCCACCGGCATCGACGGCATCTTCCTGGAAACCCACGACAATCCCGCCGCCGCTCTCTCCGACGGCCCGAACGCCCTTCCCCTCGCGCAACTCCCACAACTCCTCGCGCACCTCAAAGAACTCTCCGCTCTCGTCCGTCGCTGGAGCAACGCATGAGCCTCGATACCGCCCGCCGCGTCCTCCGCATCGAAGCCCAAGCCATTCAAGACGTCCTCGCGCGCCTCGACAACTCCTTCGTGTGCGCCGTCGATCTTCTCTTCGCCTGCAAAGGCCGCGTTATAGTGACCGGCATGGGCAAGTCCGGCCTGGTCGGACGCAAAATCTCCGCCACCTTTTCCAGCACCGGCACGCCTTCCTTTTTTCTCCACCCCGCCGAAGCCCTCCACGGCGATCTCGGCATGCTCGCCCGAGGCGACGCCCTCCTCGCCATAACCTACGGCGGCGAAACCGAGGAAATCCTCGATCTCCTCGAATCCCTCAAGCGCCTAGAAATCCCGATCGTCACGCTGACCGGCAATCCCAAATCCACGCTTGCCGAAGCCAGCGAAGTCGTTCTTGACGTCAGCGTGAAGGAAGAAGCCTGCTCCCTCAATCTTGCTCCCACCTCCAGCACCACTGTCGCCATGGCCGTCGGCGATGCCCTTGCCGTCTCCCTCCTCGATCGCCGGGGATTCCAGCACGACGATTTCGCCGCCCTCCATCCCGCAGGCCGCCTCGGCAAAAAACTTCTCCGCGTCGAACATCTCATGCATAGCGGCGAAGCTCTTCCCCGGGTCTCACCTGAAACTCCGATGCCTGCCACGTTCCACGAAATGTCCGCCAAGAAATTAGGCATGACCACTGTCACCACCGCCGACGGCAAACTAGCCGGTATCCTCACCGACGGCGACCTCCGCCGCCTCATGGAAAAGCACGGCGGCGCCACCCTCTCCCTGACCGCCGGCGACTGCATGGTCCGCAATCCGCAAACCATCGCCGCCAAACTCCTGGCCAGCGAAGCCCTAAACCTCATGGAAAAAAAGAAAATCACCTCCGTCGTAGTCCTAGACGCCTCCCAAAAAGTAGTCGGCGTAGTCCACCTCCACGACCTCTGGACCCTCGAGTTAATCTGAATGCTTCTGCCTCTCTGAACTCCGCGCTCCCAGCGTCCTCAGCGTTAAATTCTTACTTATTTCCTGTCCCCCGGTTTCTGCAACCGCATCCAAATCTTGCTAAGATTGTCCGCTCGTTACTTCACCGGAGGCCGTCTTGTCCGCAACCCCCAAAATCTCTCCCGCCCTGAAAAAACGCGCCGCACAAATCAAACTCCTCCTCATGGACGTCGACGGCACCATGACCGACGGCGGCGTCATCCTCCTCTCCCAGCCCGACGGCTCCGCTCTTGAAATCAAACGCTTCGACGCCCACGACGGCCAGGGCCTCACCCTAGCCCACACCGCCGGCATCCGCACCGGCTGCATCACCGGCCGCGAAAGCCCCGCCCTCCTCCGCCGCGCCCACGAAATGAAAATGGATTACATCTACATGAAGATTCCGCTCAAGCTGCCCGCCTACGAAGAAATATTAGTCAAAGCCGGCGTAAAAGACGTCGAAGTCGCCTTCGTCGGAGACGATCTTCCCGACATTCCTATCCTGAAACGTGTCGGACTGGCCGTAGCGGTAGGCGACGCCGTCGCCGACGTAAAGAAAATCGCCCATTACACCACCAAAGCCCTAGCCGGAAAAGGCGCTATCCGCGAAGCCATCGAGCTAATCCTCAAATCCAAAGGGATCTGGGACGAACTTATCGACAAAGCCCGCGCCTAGTGCTACATTCCCGCCACAAGTTCCTGACGGGGGATCAGTCGAATGAAAACAAATTATGCTGCCGTCGTCGTTGCGGCCGTCGCTTACTGGATCCTCGGCGGCGTGTGGTACGCTGCGCTCTTCAGCAAGCCCTGGATGGCTCTTGAGCACATAACCGACGAGCAGGCCAAAAGCATGAACCCCATCCTGCCCTATGTCATCACCTTCGTCCTGAATCTCCTCATCGCCTATGCCCTCGCCCAAATCTGCATCTGGCGCAACGCCAACACCGCCGGCCGCGGCGCCTCCGTCGGGGTCCTTCTCTGGCTCGGCTTCGTCGGCCCCATCACCTACACCACCTATATGTACGAAATGCGCCCCAAAGAACTCTTCGCCATCAACGAATTCTTTCCGCTCGCAGGCTTAGTCCTGATGGGAGCCATAATCGGTGCCTGGCCCAAGAAATCCGCCTAGCCATTCTCGGCCATCTCTTTGTTTTGTCTGGCCCGCCCACCTTGGCAGGCCTCTTGACTCTTCTCCTCGTCCGGTGCGCCTCAGGGGACCTCTGCGTTAAATCTTGTTCTTCCTTCTTCGAATTCCACGATCCGCGCTTACCTTTCCGTCCCATCTCAATACATAATAGATAGCAGTCTCTTAGTTAGGTGCGAGGTATCCCAGCGTGATGCATGCATGGCACGACGTTTCCCCCGGCAAGGAACTCCCCCGCGATTTCCAGGCCGTCATCGAAATTCCCCTCGGCTCCAATGTCAAATACGAACTCGACAAAGCCACCGGCCTCCTCAAAGTCGACCGCATCATCCACTCCGCCGTCTTCTATCCCGCCAACTACGGCTTCATCCCGCAAACCTACGCCGAAGACAACGACCCTCTCGACGTCCTGGTCCTCTGCCAGGAACCGATCCAGCCTCTCGCCCTCATCAAGGCCCGCGCCATCGGTGTAATGACCATGGTCGACTCCGGCGCCAGTGACGACAAAATCATCGCTGTAGCCACTAACGACCCCGAATTCAGCGAGTACATCGAAGCCCGCGACCTTCCCCCGCACCGGATGCTCGTCCTGAAGCGGTTCTTTCAAGACTATAAACAACTCGAAGGCAAACAAGTCCAGGTCGAAGACATCCGCCCAGCCTACGCAGCCCTCAACATCATCGAAAAATCCCTGGCGCGCTACACCGCTCTTCGCGACGAACTCCGCGCCTCCGCCAACTACTAATCCGAGCCTTTCGAGCGGCTGCTTTCTGAAGCGGGCGCTTTCCTGTGGCAGGAGCCATTCCTGCCTGCCCGGACCGAAACCGAAGGGGCAGTCCTTTTGGGTTCTCTTCTCTGCGTCCTCCGTGCTCCGACCTCTGCTTCAAAATCTGCTCGTGCTCCTTTTTCCCACGCACTAAAAACTCTTCCCAACTTATGAGACCATAGAGATACGAAGGCAACCCATGCACCCCATCCTCAAATGGTCCCTATGCGCCGTAGCCATCCTTCTTGTGGCGATCTGCGTTGGCCTCAGTATCATGGCCGGCAGTCCCAAAGACGCCATCGGCATGGTCCGCTACGCTCTCCCGCACATGCACCGAGGCAATCTCCAGGTCGGCAGCGACGCCCCCGACGCCACTCTCGTCTCCCTCGATGGCGCTACGCGCTTTCACATCCGTGAACGCACCCAAGGCAAACCGCTAGTTCTGGTCTTCGGGAGTTTCACTTGACCGCCCTTCCGTCGCCAGGTCGGCGACATCGCGCAAATCTTCAACGACTATAAGGACCGCGCCGATTTCCTCACCATCTACGTCCGCGAAGCCCATCCGCTCGACGAGTGGCAAATGAAATCAAACGAAAAAGACAAGGATAATGTCTGCTACGCCCAGCCGAAAACCCTCGAGCAGCGCGTCGCCATCGCCAACGATTTCACCCAGCGCTTCAGATATTCCGTCCCCTTCGGCATCGACGAAATGAACAACGCCGCCAACGACGCCTACGCCGCATGGCCTGAGCGCCTGTACATCGTTGACGAACAAGGCCGGGTCTCTTACAAGGGCGGCAACGGCCCCTTCAAATACGATCCCAAGGAAGTCCGCGCGTGGCTCGCCAACCGCTTCGGCGAAGTAAAGCATCCCGCAGCCGTGACACCGGACAAAAAAACCTAGCGCCCCGCGCGCTCCCGCCGTGCCCCATCGCAACGTCCGCAAATCGCCGCCGAATTCCGACTCCGCCCGCAAAATCGGACTGGCCCGCGCCCTCTCCAAGCTCGGCTATTGCTCCCGCCAACAAGCGTTCGAACTGATCCGCCAGGGCAAAATCCGCCTCAACGGCTCCACTCCGAAAAATCCGGAAACCCCCGTCCGCCTCGGCACCGATCGCATCGAGGTCGAAGGGCTGGCTCTGAAGCCCGCCGAAAAAATCTACCTCATGCTCAACAAGCCCCGAGGCGTCATCGCCTCCGCCGACGACGAAAAAGGCCGCGACACCGTTTACTCCCTCTTGCCTCCCGGCAGGAACTGGCTCGCCCCAGTCGGCCGCCTCGACAAAGCCAGCGAAGGCCTCCTCCTCTTCACCAACGATTCAGAATGGAATGCCCGCGTCACCGATCCCGAAACCCATCTCGAAAAGGCCTACCACGTGCAAATCACCGCCGTCGCCGACACTAACCTTATCGAATCGCTCGGGCGTGGAGTCCAGACCGAACGCAACGAAACGCTCGGCTGCAAACGCGCAACGCTCCTCCGCAAGGGCGAAAAAAACTCCTGGCTGGAAATCACCCTCGACGAAGGCAAAAACCGCCAAATCCGCCGCATCTTCGACGCCCTCGGCATCCAAGTCCTCCGCCTGATCCGCGTCTCCATCGGCCCTCTCCAGCTCGGCAACCTCCCCAAAGCCGCCCACCGCCCCTTAACCCCCGCCGAACTAGCCGCCCTCAACCGCGAGATGAACCCCCTGTAGCGGCGACTTTCAAGTGGCCGCACTTGCCTTGGAGTACGGTAGCTCTGCCACCGCTGCGACGGATTCAACCCAGCACCCAACCTGCTCCGTCGCTCGGGCACTGCCGCCCTGTCCCGCGCATTTTTCTGGGTGGTTCATGGCTGTGCTTTTTCGGCTTTTCCTTGGCCTCTTTCCCACCTTATTCCCCGAATCATTGGCAAAATCTCCCCTTCTTGCGTTACACTCTAGGCGGTTAGCGAGTGGCCCATACCCGGAAACCTTTGTCTTTCCACACGCTTTTCTGCTGATTCCGGTTGTGGTTACTCTAGGCGGCAAAGCGCTTTGATTTTGTCCTGCGTTCGCTGCCGTCTTACGGCTGTCGGACTCTCCGGGAAAAGCCCGGGGCAGGTTGGAGTGTTTCATGTCCACTATTCCAAACGTCGTCCATTCCCGCTCTCTCCCCGAAGCCCAGTCCGGCGAGTTGCTCCAGTTTTCCCGCGAGAGCGTCCAGTGGGACTGGATGAGCATGTCCGCCCGCCGTCAGAATCCCGGCGAATCGTATACCTCCTCCACGAATGGCGAAGAAGCCGCATTCGTCCTCCTTGGCGGCCGCTGCACCGTAAATTGGGGCGAAGGCTCCCGCTCCATCGGCCAGCGCAAAAATGTTTTCGACGGCCTGCCCTATTGCCTGTACCTCCCGACGAATCATTCCGTCACCTTCCAGGCAGAAACCGTCTGCGAAATTGCCGAATGCCGTGTCCCTTCCCAGGCAAAACTCCAGCCCAAACTTATCACTCCAAAAGACGTCGTTAGCGGCCTCCGTGGCGGTGGAAACGCATCCCGTCAGATTGTGGACATCATCCGTCCCGAGTTCCCCGCCGACAAACTCGTCGTCATCGAGGTCTACACACCCGGCGGCAACTGGTCCAGCTTCCCTCCGCACAAGCACGACGTCCACAATCCGCCCGCCGAGGTCGACCTCGACGAAATCTACTATTACCGGATCAATCGCCCGAAAGAAGGCTTCGCCCTCCAGCGTCTCTATTCCCCCGATCTCTCACGCGATATCACCATCCGCGCGCAGGATGGAGACGCGGTCCTTGTGCGCTCCGGCTTTCATCCCGTCGTCGCGGGTCCCGGTTACGACGTCTACTACCTCAATTTCCTCGCGGGAACCTCCCGCACCCTCGCGGTCACCGAAGATCCCAATCACGTCTGGCTGAAATCCACCTGGCGAGACACCGATCCGCGATTGCCGTTGGTGCGCTGAAGCAGTACACTTCCCACAACTCCAATTGGACGGGCGAATGGCAGACAACCACCCAGGCAAACTCAGGAAACACATCTCCGATAAGCGCTTAGAGATTCTTGCGATTTCCTGCTGGTATTTTCTGCCCTTTCTGCTTCAGTCTGGTCCCCTGTCCCGCGCTCCTCTGCCAAGGAGAATTTCTCCATGACCCGCCGCCTCACCGTCGCCCAGGCCATCGTCGCTTTCCTTCAAGCCCAATATTCCAGCCGCGACTCAGAAGAGCATCGCTTCATCGAAGGTTGCTTCGGCATTTTCGGCCATGGCAACGTCGCCGGCATGGGCCAGGCCCTCGAGCAGAACCCCGGCCTCCGCTACTACCTTTGCCGAAACGAACAGGCCATGGTCCACACCGCCGCCGCCTTCGCCAAATCCAGTTTCCGCCTGCGCGCCCTCGCCTGCACCACCTCGATCGGCCCCGGCGCAACCAACATGATCACGGGCGCCGCCGCGGCAACCATCAATCGGGTTCCAGTTTTATTGCTTCCCGGCGATATCTTCGCCCGCCGCAACGTTGCTCCGGTCCTTCAGCAATTGGAATCACCTTCGACTCAAGATATTTCCGTCAACGATTGCTTCAAGCCCGTCTCCCGCTACTGGGACCGCATCGAGCGCCCCGAGCAGCTCCTGACTTCCCTCCCCGAAGCCATGCGCGTTCTCACCTCTCCCGCCGACACCGGCACCGTCACCCTCAGCCTTCCGCAAGACGTCCAAGCCGAAGCCTTCGATTTCCCTGAAGAGTTCTTTCGCAGACGCGTCTGGATCTTTCCCCGCACCCGGTGCGACAAAGAACTCCTCTCCCAAGCCGCCACTCTCATCCGCCACACCAAGAAACCTCTCATCGTAGCCGGCGGCGGTGTTCTCTACTCGGAAGCTTCTAGCGTTCTCGCAAATTTTGCCGAAGCCACAGGCATCCCCGTCTGCGAGACGCAAGCAGGCAAGGGATCTCTTCCTTACGACCATCCGCAGCAACTCGGCGCCGTCGGCGTCACCGGCACACCCGGCGCAAACATCGCCGCCCGCGAAGCCGATCTCGTCATCGGCATAGGGACCCGCTACTCCGATTTCACCACCGCCTCGAAAACCGCTTTCCAGAATTCCTCCGTCCGCTTCATCAATATCAACGTCGCCGAATTCGACGCCTACAAACACGCCGCTCTGCCGCTCGTAGCCGACGCCCGCGCGACTCTCGAAGAACTCCAATCCACCATCGCCGGCTACCAGATCGACGAAAGTTACGCGAAGCAAATCGCCATCTTCCGCGCTGGCTGGGAAAATGAAGTCGATCGCATCTACGCTGTCCGCAAAGCTCCTCCGTTCTCCCAAGGCGAAGTCATTGGCGTGCTCAACTCCTTCAGCGAAGCCTCCGACATTCTCCTCTGCGCCGCCGGCAGCCTCCCCGGCGATCTGCACAAACTCTGGCGCACCCGCCAACCCGGCGGGTATCACATGGAATACGGCTACTCCTGTATGGGCTATGAAATCGCCGGCGGTCTCGGAGCAAAAATGGCCAACCCCAAGCGCGAAGTTTACGTCATGGTCGGGGACGGCTCTTACCTGATGATGGCCACGGAAATCGTCACCTCTCTGCAGGAAGGCATCAAACTCAACATCGTCCTCCTCGACAATCACGGCTTCTCCAGCATCGGCGGGCTAAGCCGCAGTTGCGGCAACGAAGGCCTGGGGACCAACTATCGTTACCGCCGCGGTGAAAAATACGACGGCGACCCAATCCCCGTGGATTTCACCACCAACGCGGCCAGCCTCGGAGCTTGGGCCATTCGCGTCAAAACACACGACGAATTTCGCAACGCGCTCGTCGCCGCCCGCAAACAGGACCGCACTTCCGTCATCGTCGTTGAAACTTCCTACGACGACCGCGTTCCCGGCTACGAATCCTGGTGGGACGTACCCATCGCCGAAGTCTCCGAGCGCGATTCGGTCCGTGCTGCGCGCATGAAATACGAGGAAGCGCGCAAGAGGGAACGCTTTTTCTCTTAGGGGATAACTTTCGGATCGAGGAACAGCAATCGGGCCCCAAGTTCCTTTCTCAGTCGAAAGAGGCCGGCGTGGAAACAACCACAGGGACACTCCAGGCGGGAACTTCCGCGCAGCCTCAGCTGAAGCGCGTCCTGGGCCTCTGGGACCTCATCTACTACGGCGTCATCCTCACGTCGCCCATCGCCGCCGTCCCTCTCTTCGGTGAAGCGCAAGTCCTCTCCCACGGCCACGCCGTCACGACATTGCTCCTCGCCATGGTCGCCATGTCCGTCACCGCCGTCAGCTTCGGCCGCATGGCCACCGTCTATCCTTCCTCCGGTTCCGTCTACACCTACATCAGCAAAGGCCTCAATCCACACGTCGGCTTCGTCGTCGGCTGGGCCATGTTCCTCGAATATCTTTTTCAACCTATCCAGAACGCCCTCTACGCCGTCCTCGCCATTCAGCGCATGGCGCCAAAAATTCCCTTTGCCATACTCGCCGCTCTCGCCGTCGGCCTCATCACCTTCATGACCGTTCAAGGCATCAAATTCACTGCCCGCACCAACGAAGTTCTCCTCGCCTTCATGGTATTGGTCACCCTCGCCTTCATCATCGAGGCTTTCCGCTACATCATTCTCCATCAGCATTTCTCCGGCCTGCTCTCTCTCCGGCCCATCTACAATCCAGATACCTTCAAATTTCGCCTCGTCGCTTCCGGCACCGGACTCGCCGCTCTCGTCTTCATCGGCTTCGACGGCGTCTCCATCCTCGCCGAAGAAGTAAAAAATCCCCGCCGCAACGTCCTCCTCGCGTCCGTTCTCGTCTGCGTCTTCACCGGACTCTTCAGCGGGTTCCAGGTCTACATGGCCCAGCGTGTTTTGCCGGACTACACCACTTACCTGAATCCCGAAACTGCCTTCATGGACGTAGCCCGCGCCGCCAGTGGCCCCTGGCTCTTCCACGCTTATGGCATCATGCTCCTCGTTTCCAGCATCGCTTGCGGCCTCGCCGGGCACGTCGGCGCTTCCCGTCTCCTCTACAGCATGGGCCGCGACGACGTCCTCCCGAAAAAAATCTTCGGCCACATCAGCCCCACAAAAGGCAATCCGATCTAC
Source organism: Acidobacteriota bacterium (assembly GCA_013289665.1). Taxonomy (GTDB): domain Bacteria; phylum Acidobacteriota; class Terriglobia; order Acidiferrales; family UBA7541; genus Acidiferrum. The sequence goes on from JABCZN010000002.1 coordinate 199,037, forward strand.
AACGTCTGGATCGTCGGCGCCCTCGCCTACATCGGCGTGCTTACGATTCCCTGGGAACTCGCCGCTGAAATCGTCACGTTCGGCGCGCTGATCGCGTTCATGGGAGTCAACCTCGTCTCCCTCCTGCATTTCTCTTTCGGCCCCGAAAACGCAGGCAAGCGCAACTTCTTCCTCGACGCCTTCGTCCCCGGCTTCGGTTTCGTCTTCTGTTTTGGATTATTATTCAGCCTGCAAAACTGGACCAAATGGGCCGGCATCCTCTGGCTGGTGGTTGGGATTCTCTACGCTGCCTACAAGACCAAAGGCTTCACTCTTCACCCCAAGCTTTTCGACTTCAGCGAAACCTAGGTAGAACACTCAGTCTGTGTTCTTGGATTACCCTTCGGAGCACCCTCTGCGTCAGAGCGTCCTCTGCGTTAAATTCTTATTCCTTCTCTTCCTCCGCCGCCCGCAACCCGAACCCGCAAGACTCCCGAATCCGCAACTCCGGCTGCAACTTCCTCAACACCGGCTTGCTTGCATCTCCCGTAATCCTCTTTATCAAAAGCTCCGCCGCCTCCGTCCCTAACTGGTGCTTCGGCAATTCGACCGTAGTCAATCGCGGCCGGAAAATCCCCAACCACGGATAATCATCAAAACTCACCAGCCCAAAATCCTCCGGGCAGCGCAGCCCCATCTCCTCCGCGGCCTGCAGCAATCCAATCGTCATCAAATGATTCGCCACATAAATCCCATCCGGCCGCCGCGAAAACAACGAATGCCCGGCGCGAAATCCCGACTCCAACCGATAATCTCCTTCAATCACCAAATCCTGCTCGTAAGGCAATCCCTCCGCCTTCAGAGCATCATGGAATCCCTGCCAGCGCTCCTTCGCATTGCTCACTTTCAGTGGCCCGCTGACCAGTCCGATCCGCTTCCGTCCAGCGCGCGCCAAGTGTGACACCGCTTCATACGCCCCGTGATAATCGTCCGTAATCACCGCGTCCTTCGTCAGCTTCGGATACGTCCGCATCACCAGCACAAAGGGAATATCCACTTCTTTGATCATCTGCCGCAGCGGCGGGCGGAAATCTCCCGCCGCCTTCGTCAGCAAAATTCCATCCACGCGTTTTGAAAGCAGCAACTCGATCGCCTTCTCTTCCTTGTCCAGCGAATCGTCGCTATTGCACAGCAGCAAATTGTATCCATGCTTCTGTGCGGCATCCTCCGCCCCGCGCACCACCAGCGGAAAAAACGGGTTCCCGATGTCCGGCACAATCATTCCGATCGTATGCGTCCTCTGGTTCGCCAGGCTGCGGGCGATCAGATTCGGCCGGTAATTGAGCTTCCGTATCGCGGCCTCTACGCGCTCTCGTAATCCCTTGCCCACATGGCTCTTGTTATTCACCACGGCCGACACGGTGAACACAGATACGCCAGACTCCCGCGCCACATCATAAATGCTAGCGGCCTTCCCCATCTTCTTCCGTCCGGCATTTTTCCCTGGGCTCATAGATGCGCTTTGTCCATCCCCCGGCTGGTCTCTCCGTGTCTTCTCGGGTCCCTCTGTGTCCTCGGTGTTAGAATCTTCTCTTTCTCTGCCCTTCAAGGAACCCTGTATCTTACGCTCACCGGCCCATTCTTTCTCGCGGACTCATAAATCGCCTCCAGAATAATCATGTCCCGATGCCCCTCGCGCCCATCCGGTTCCACGCTCTTCTTCGTTTGAATCGCCGCCGCAAACGAATCCAATTCCGGTGCAAACTCATCCACTACCTTGAATTTCTTTTCGAACCACTTCCCGGCAATCTTCCCCATCAACCGCCGCTCTTCATCAAACGGAAAAGCCGGCGTCCAACAAGCCCATCCCTCCGAACCCTGCACAAACACAAACGAAGAAATTGCCGAACTGTAAGTCGAAGTTCCCTGCGCCACCAGCCCACTCGCAAACTGCATCCGGAATGAAATCCCTTCTTCCACGTCCCGAAACCGCTCCGCATTCTTCTTCCAAGTCCGGGCACTCACCTCCACCGGATCCTCACCCACCAGCCACCGGCTGGTATTCACGCAATACACGCCCAAATCCATCAGCGGTCCGCCGCCTGCCATGCGCGAATCCAGCAACCATGGAATCGATTTGCCTGCCACATGCAACTCGCTGAACGAAGTATTGATAACATCAATCTTCCCCAGCTTCCCGCTCCGAATCAATTTCTTCAGCTCCAACGCGCTCGGCTCATAATATTTCCGGTAAGCCGTCATTAACTGCACGCCGCACTCTTGGCAAACCCGCACCATCTCCGCCGACTGCTCCGAGTTAACCGCCAGCGGCTTCTCAGAAAGCACATGCTTCCCCGCCCGCGCCGCTGCCACTGTCGCACTCAAATGCTCGCTCTGTGGCGTAGCCAGATAAACCGCGTCCACAGCCGGGTTCTCCAGACAAGCGCCAAACTCCTCCGCTCCGTAAGCAGTCTGAGCCTTATACTTTCGCGCCAACTTCAGAGCCTTTCCTTGGTCCCGGCCGACCAGTGCGACAAGCTTTGCCTTCCCGGCATGCCGAAACGCCGGCAGCACTGCCCCCTGCGCAATCGCGCCCAACCCCACTACCGCAAATCCTATTTTCCCTTTGTGGTTCATAATCTTGTGGCACAACCATTCCTGGCTGTGCTCTACGGTCTCTCATCGCGGTGCACTCTGCGCTCCGACCTCTGTGCCTTTGTGTTAAATCCTCTTCCTTCTCGTCTTAGTCAACTCTCTCGATCCGCTCGCCCCAACCTCTGATTCCGGATCGCCTTATGATCCAACCCTCTCAATTCCTCCACATTCTCCAGCACCTTATGAATCGCATCCGCGATATCGTACACGTCCTTCGTCGTCCCCAGAAAATGCTGATGCGGAAACCACACCGCCTCCTGATACGCAGCCTTCTCCGACTCCGGACAGGAATACATCGATCGCAAATCCAGCGCCTTCTCCCGCCCCCAGCTCAACGCCGGAAAATCCGTCGCATCCACAGGAAACAACGAACTCTTGTAAACCGGCTCGTAAAACAACCCGTCGCAATGCACGCCTTCCAGCTGCATCGCCGCCACAAACGCCGCCCGCGGAATGTCACTCACCTTCTCAGCAAAATACTTCATCACATACCCGTAAGGCGCCAGCCGCGTAATCCGCGGATCCGGTTTCAACAGCCCAATCCCCGGAGTCTTCGTCATCCGCGCCTCAAACTGCCTCATATTCTTCTCGCGAATCGCACTCTGCTTCGGCATCCGCGCCAACTGCGCTCCGAGCACCGCCGCCTGAAACTCCCCCAGCCGGTAATTGAAGCCGATAATCCGCTTCTTATATTTGTCGGTAAGGCTAGCCCGTCCCGCATTGATGTAGCTCTCTACCAGCTCCATATACTCAAGGTTGTTGGTAATGACCGCTCCGCCCTCACCCGAAGTAATCAATTTGCTCGACTGAAAACTGAACGCGCCCATGTCCCCCATCGAGCCTGCGCCCTTGCCTTTCCACATCCCGCCATGCGCATGAGCGCAATCCTCCACCACTTTCAATTTGTGTTTCGAAGCCACGCGCAAAATCTCATCCATATCCGCAAAACGCATCCCCAGATGTACCGGCAAAATCGCTTTCGTCTTCGGCGTGATCGCCTTTTCAATCAGCCTCGCATCCAGGCAATACGTATCTGGATCTACATCCACAAACACCGGCACCGCATTCACCAGCAGCACCGGCCCGACGGTACCTTCCCAGGTGTACGCCGGCACAACCACCTCGTCCCCCGGCTTGATCCCGATCGCCTTCAGCGCCGCCTGAATCGCCACCGTCCCCGTATTCACGCACTGCCCGTACTTCGCCGTGTGCACCCTCGCGAATTTCGCCGCGAAAGCCGCCGCGTGCTTTCCCGGGAACGGCTGGCCGCCCCAAAGCGTACTCTCCAGCACATCCTTCAAAGCGGCCGATTCCGACTTGGTCGGTATCGGCCACCGCGTGAACGGCGTCTTCCTCAGCGGCTTACCACCCGTAATCGCAAGTTTCCCCACGTGCTCGTACCTCCATTCAAGATGTCAAACGGGATGCCAACTCAGAAACTTTTCTCGTACTCGTCGGTCGTCGCCGAACCTGTGCTCTTTGGTCGGCTTTTGTAAGTGCGGGGCTCGCCCCGCACTCTTCGGGTTCTCTTCTCTCTCTGCTCTCAGCACCGGCCTCTGCGCCCTCGGCGTTAAAACTTTTCTTCTTCCTCTCTACACGTCCGGATTGGGCAACATAATATCCCTCACCACCGCATCCAAATCATGGCAAGCCGCAACAAACTGCCGCAGCGTTCTCCGCGTCGGCCCAAAGGAATCAAACTCCGCAATCGAGATCCCATTCTCAGAATACGCACGCCGGAAATCCTGGAACTTCCGCCCAAGCTCCTCTACAATCTCCCCTGTGACTGGCTTATCAATCCGCGACACCACCTCAATGCCACTCTGATTCAACCGCACCTGCCACGGATACGGTGGTGAAACCACAATGTCCCCGCCAATCAGTTCGCTCCAATGCATGGGATTCCGAAACGCCGCCGAGAGCAACCGGATCCGGGACCCGCGTTCCCTGAAAAGTTTATAGGTCTTCTTGAACACGGCCACGCCGGCCCACTCCGTATAACCAGGATCAATCGCCACATTCTCTTTTTCGATCAGGACCTTCAGCCAATCGTCAAGCCGCCCGACCATGATCGTGCACACCGGCCCCATGCTCCGAATTTCCTTGCCTTCTTTTTCGCGCCGCTTCAGACCACGCTCCACCGCCTCCGCCACCGCCACGCACTGCGGGAGCGTAAAGCACACCGTCGCGTTGATGCTGATTCCGCGGTATGTCGCCTCTTCGATCGCCGGTATCCCCGCCGACGTCACCGGAATCTTCACGATCATGTTCGGCGCCAACCGGCTGAACTCCTCCGCCTGCGCCACAATGCTCTTCGTATCGCGATACAATCGCGGGTCAGTCTGAATCGACAGCCTCCCGTTCTTCCCGCCCTGCGAATCAAAAACCGGTTTCAGCAGAGCCGCCGCCCGCACGGAAATTTCCCGTACCACCTTCCACGCAATTTCATCTTCCGTTGCCGTCGGAAATTCCTTCAGTAGTCCCTCAATCCGGTTCTTCCAGTTGGCAAGCTCCTTCTTCAGCACACCCAGCACAATCACCGGATTACAAGTCGCCCCCACTCCGCCATGCTCGATCGAATACGTCAGCTCCTCGATCGACGCCGAATCGTTCCACAAACACGTGGGCGTCGTCTGCGTCATCTTGTGCAGTGGACTCTTGAATGCCGCCGCGATCGCGTTGGCCATGAATTCCTCCCTCCAGCCAGTCTCTCGTCGGCTCTTTACGTTGTCGCCGAGCGTTCCAGCGTCACCTTGACCGCTCTTCCCTGCTTGATCGAACTCTCCGCCGCCACCGCCGTCGCCAGCGCCTTCAATCCATCCTCGCCCGTCACGCGCACCGGTTTATCTTGCAGCAAGCTCTGCACAAAATCCCGTGCCTCGGCCAGATATGCATCCGCAAACCGCGTCAGAAAATGATCCGCGAGCGCTTGTGAACTTCCATGCGCGCTCAAGAACACCGCCGGCGCCTGTTCAATGCTCCCCACAAAAACCGCGCCCTTGGTTCCCAGTATTTCCGTCCGCACGTCGTAGGCATACACCGCCGACGCGTACGACTCAATATTCCCAATCCCGCCATTCCGGTATTGTAAATTCACCGAGCTCGCCACCACATCTCCATACTTCGCCACTTCCGGCCGCGTCGCCGCCGTCGAAAACGTCTGCACCTCGGCCACTTCGTCGCTCATCATCCACCGCGCCAGATCAAAGTCGTGAATCGTATTGCTGTACAAAAGCATCCCGTTCATGCCGGACTGCAAGGCAGCCATCGGCGGTTCATCCTTGTCTCGCCCCACGGACTTGAAAATCAGCGGTGTCCCAATCTCCCCCGCCCCAATTCGGTTCATAGCCGCCGCGTAAGCCGGATCATAGCGCCGCATAAATCCCACCTGCAGTCGCACGCCAGCCTTACCAACAGCATCCAGGGCCGCATAAGCATCCGCCATCGTCAACGCCGGCGGCTTCTCGCACAAAATATCCTTCCCCGCCTTCGCCGCCTGAATCACCGCCTGAGCGTGAAACTTGTCTGGCGTCGCAATCAGAACCGCCTGCAATCCCTTCAGCTCCAGCATCGCCTCCAAACTGCCGAAAGCGTGCTCAACCTCCAACTCCTCCGCCACCTGCTTCGCCCGCGCCTCCGCCACATCCGCAATCGCAATCAACTCCGCGCCCGGCACCAGCCGCCGCAAGTTCTCCGCGTGGCGCTTCCCCATCTCGCCCACGCCCAGCACGCCCATCTTGATCTTCCGCATTCCGCTCCCCGGCAGCACAGGCACTCCTCTCTGTGCTCTTGCATTTCTTTTCTCAGCGTCCGGCACCTACCCCGACCCGGTCGGGGTTTTAAATCTTGTCTATTTTCTATTTTCTGTCCACCACTACGCCTTAGCCGCCGCCCCCAATTGCCCCATCACTCCCTCCAAATACCGCAAACTCCTCGCCACACTATCCTTCGGCGGAATTTGCGTCGCCCCAAACTTCACATCCTGCTCAATCACCGACCAACCCGAATACCCGTTCTTGATCAAAGTCCGAAAGAACGCCGGAAAATCGATATTCCCCTGCCCAATCACCGTAAACACCTTGTGCTCAATCGCCTCTTCAAAAGTCCACATATTCTTCCGCGCTTCCGCCAGCACTGCGTTGTTGCAATCCTTGATATGCACGAACCGCAGCTTATCCTTATACTTTTCCGCCTCTTTCACCGAATCCCCGTGCCCATACACGCAGTGGCCCGTATCGAGGCAAAGCCCGATTTTCGTGTGCGATGTCGCATCATAAAACCGCTCGCACTCCTCCGGCGTCTCCACATAAGTCGCCACATGCGGGTGAAACACCAAATCCAAGCCAAACTCCTGCGCCACCTTCTCCGCGTCGGCGACAATATTTCCCACGTGCTTCCACTGCGCCGCCGTCAACGTCGGGCAGCCCTTCTCATACACGCGGCCCGAATACGCATTCCGCTCCGGCGACTGATCATCCGCCATCACCAGAAACGGCGCCTTCAACGTAGCCAGCAAATCCCCCACCTTCCGAATCCGCTCAATCGCCGCCTTCCCCGCCGCCGGATCCGTCATCTTCACCGGCACAAACGATCCCAGAAGTTTCAGCTTTCTCTTCTCCAGTTGCGGCTTCAACACGGCCGCATCCGTCGGAAAAAATCCATAAGGCCCCAGCTCCGTCCCCGTGTACCCCGCCTCCACCATCTCATCCAGCATCTTCTCGTACGACTGCTCCCACGACGGCCCGGGATAATCCAACACGCCCCAGCTATCCGGCGCGCAAGCAAACAAAAATCGTTCCTTCAATCCGCTCATTCCTCTCTCCTGTTGCGGCCCCGACCTGGTGGGGCCGCCTTTCACAACCGCAAAATCCTGCCCCTCACCGCCACGGCTCCAACACCACCTTCATAGACTCCGCCTCAATCGCCTTGGCCATCGCCGCATCAACATCGCGCAGAGCATATCTGTGCGTAACAAATTCCCGCAACGGATAATGCTTCATATACCGCGCCATCTGCCGCATGCTCGGCCCATACGCCGCCGGCTCCTCCCCGCCCACCGCCAAAATCCGCGCATTCTTCGCGCACAAATGCCGGTGCGGACTGATCGAAACCTCGCCCAAATCCGAAAAATTCCCCGCCTCCACCAGCAATCCGCTCACCCGCAGCATCTCCAGCGCCTCCGGCACCGCCTGCGGCACGCCCGCGCACTCTACCACCACGTCCGCCCCGCGCCCATCCGTCAGCGCTTTCACAAATTGCAACCGCTCCTTCTGAGGCATCTTCCCCGAATTGACCGTATGATCCGCTCCCAGCCTCTTCGCAAAATTCAGCCGGTACTCCGACAAATCCATTGCAATAATCGTCCCCGCCCCAAGCATTCGCGCCTTCATCAAAAAGCACATCCCCAGAGGCCCAACGCCCATCACCACCACGGTGTCGTCGAACCGGAACGACTCGTTCGGGAACGCCGACATCTGCTTCGCCCGATCCAGTCCCACCGACACCGCAAAAATCTCCGTCAACACCGCTACTTCCGGCGGCAAATCGTCCGGCACCTTCACCAGAAAACTTCCCGGGACAATATAAATGTACTGCGACCATCCTCCGAACAGATGCGGCGGATTCTTCGCGCTCAAATTATTCCCGTAATCCGTCGTCTTCTCGCAGCAGTAGTACGGAAAATCGTGGCGGCAGTAGTAACATTCGCCGCACGAAACATTCGCTCCCACCACCACGCGGTCGCCCACCCGCAACGCCACGCCCTCAAAATCAGCGAATCGCCCGTCTCCTCCAATCGCCGCAATCGTTCCCACATTTTCGTGGCCCTGAATAATCGGAAACTCCAATTTGCGGTCGCCGTACTGCGTCACATACCCCTGAAACGTATGCTTGTCCGTCCCGCAAATCCCGGACATCTCCATCTTCACCAGCACACACCCCGGCCCGGGCTCCGGCAGCGGATACTCCCGCAATTCATACTGTCCAGGTTTTACCAGTGTTGCCGCGAGCACGCCTTGGGCCGACATTGCCGAGTCTCTTTCGTTTCCTGTGGAATTGGCCTGGAGGCCATGCACTCATTCAAAAAATCGCGGGGAATCGGCCGGGCCATGATTCCCCGCTCGGGTCAATGGGGGTACAAGCTTAAGCCTCCGCTAAAAATTCAGCTTCAATCCAAGCTGCGCGACCCGCGGCTGGATTGAAACTGCAGTGACCTGGCCAAAATTAGTCAGAGGGGCCGCGGAAGTGCCTAAAGGTCCCGGAACCAATCCGCTCGGATTCGCGAACTGCGCATGGTTGAACACGTTGTAAAGCTCTGCGCGGAACTCCAGTGTCAGCTGCTCTCGAATTGGCGTGATCTTCTTCAGGGCCATGTCCCAATTGTTGATGCCAGGACCGTGGAAAAACCGCCGGCTCGCGCTTCCCTCGGATCCCACCGCGCTCTGACTGAAATCCTGAATGTTGAAATAATAGTGCAAAGGATTGTTCCTCGGATTTGTGGTCCCGAGCGATTGTCCGTTGTAATTCGGCGTATCCGCGGCCAGTGGAATCGGGCCGCCGAAGGCTGTGCCTTCCAGCGACCGGTCATCCGTTTCGACAAGCGTGATCGGCAGTCCGGTAGCAAAGCGAGTGATGCCACTAAGTTCCCATCCGTGGGTCAACCACTTCGGGCTTTCGACCTTGTCCAGCGGCAACCGGTAGTTGTAACTGATCACGAAATTGTTCGTGCTGTCGAACGCCGACAGTCCCCTGCTGAGCTTTGGGTTGTAGGGGTTGATTTGCTCCCCGTAACCGGAAGAGTCATCCAGCGACTTGCTGAACGTGTACCCGAGCAGTGTCTGCAGCCGCCCGCTGGTGTGTCTCCAACTGATCTGCGCGGAGTTATATGCGGAGTTGCCTATGGTAATGAAGTAGGAGTCGTTGCCAAACGGCACAATGGCCTGGCCGTTCAACAATACGGGATTGATCCGAAATGGGGTACTGAACGGTCCTCGTGTTCCGGCAACCTGCGCCCCGCTTGGCAGTACATAAACCGTGTTCTCGCCGCTCGGCCCACAAGTTCCGCTGGTCGAGCCGAATGGCACGGCGCCTTCCGCCGCAAGTTGCATGCACAAAGACGGGATCCCTGGATTCGCAGACAGTGATGAGAGCAAGTGGTGCCCCTGCGTCCCGACATAACTGACTGTCAGGAGGTCTGCGGCGGTGAGCTGGCGCTGTATAGACAGTTCGTAGTTTTCCGCATAAGGCAAACTGTTGTGATTGAAATAGGCCGGCGAACTCCCGATCGTTCCGAAAGCATTATAGAAGCCCAGCAGAGTGCTGTAGGACGGTCCCGTGCCCGGGTTTTGAATGGAGAAGCTCTTCGGCGGCGGCGCAACCGGGAATGGGTTGGAAGTCACCGATCCGTTGCTGCGCGCGATGAATGGCGCCGCGAACGTGGAAGCAAACTGCCCCGTGTAATTGCCGAACGGTGCGTCTCCAATTTCATTGAAATCGGTCGCGCCCTCAAAAGTAGTGTAGAACATCCCCCAACCGGCGCGAATGCTGGTTGTCCCCGGCTTGCCTAGCACTTTCCCCAATGCTCCTTCGTGGTCGCCAAAGGAATAGGCTAGACCGAACCGCGGTGCAAAATTGTTCCAACGTGTCGGCGCAAGGCCACGCGGCACTCCCGGATCGCCCGGAAATACCCAGCCCAGCGGTGATCCCGGAAACACCAACGATTGTTCGCCCGGAATCAGGGTTTGGATTTCGTTGTACTTCTCGTGCCACGGCGCGCTGACGTCGTACCTCAAACCGTAATTGAACGTCAGGTTCGACTTGATTCGCCAACTATCCTGCCCGAACATCCCGAAGTAAAAATTTCTTCCGTACGAAGGGTATGACTGGCCTTGCACATAAGAACTTGGCGCACCGAGCAGGAAATCGACGAAATCGCTGCCCGTTTCGCTGAACCCGCCGTTGTAGTTTGTCCCAAAAAAGTAGTTTCCGTTAGCTACGTTGAACAGATTTTCTTCCAACTGGTTGAAGTGGTACTGCGCTCCAATCTTCACCGTGTGCGTGCCAATCACCTTGCTGTAATTGTCCAGCGCCTGGTAGATGTTTTCCGTAACCCGGTTCGGCCGGCTGGGAACTCCTATGACCCAGTTGTTGAAATCAATCTCAGGGATGCCTTGCACGCTCGGCGCGCCGATCGTGACGCCCGGAGCGTTCGGGTTACCGCCCGGTTGGAATCCCAGGCTGGCAAGCGTCGTCCCTTTTCCGCCCAGCGGCTGGTTGAATTTGGTATCCAGCCGGAAATAACCGACACGCAATTCGTTCACCGCCGCGGACGAAAACGTCTTGGTGTAGCCAAGATCAATTGTGTGTGTGTGGCCGTTGCTGTCCACGCTAAACCCGGGATACAACTGCGCATTCGACGCCCAGTACGGATCTATCCGGTCGAACTTGTCGAAATAGTAGTAGGCCGACAGCAGCCCAAATTGGGTGTTGTCGTCCACTCGTCCACTGAACTTGTTGTCTGTAAGGTTCAGTTTCTGCGCGCTCGTCGAGAACGTTCCGTTCGCGTTATTCGCTGGTAGGATGTACGGCAATAGCTTCGTCGAGATCGAATTGATGTTCGCGGGATTCAACGTCAAAGTCGGAAACACGCACTTTGTTGTTCCACCCGACCCATCGGCCGTGCAATTCGGTACGTAATAGGCTTCGCCCGCATTCACTGTCTGTCCGTTGAGTTGGCTTGCCAGTTGGGTTGTCAGCTGGCTCGCCCATGCCGCCCCTTGTACGGTGGTCGGCGTGACGACATTGGTAACGGGATTGACGGAGTAAAATGCGCTCGCGACCGACGAAAGATTCCCGCGCTCCAGGGCCGCCGACGGCGCGTTGGAAATCACGGCTGTCTCTCCGACTACCTTGCGATTTCCCTGGTAATCGGCGAAGAAGAACAGCTTGTCTTTCTTGATCGGCCCGCCGAATGTCCCGCCGAACTGGTTCTGGTGGTATGCTCCTCTTTGTCCCGCGGCAAAAAAATTGGCAGCATTTAAATTCGTGTTCCGGAAAAACTCAAATACGTTTCCGTGCCAATCGTTTGTTCCCGACTTGGTAACCACATTGATCTGCCCGCCGCTATAGTTCCCATATTCCGCATCGAAGTTATTCGTCAGAATGCGAAACTCGGCGATCGAATCCAGGTTGGGAATCGCTCCGGCTCCTGAGAATCCTGTCTCCTGCGCGAGAATTCCATTGAGAATAAAACCGTTGGCCGACTCTCTCATTCCGTTCACCGACAGAGCGCCAGAATTGAGGTCACCGGAGACTGCCGGCAGCGCAAAGCCCGCGGAGATGAAACTTCCCGCATAGGCCCCCGTCATTCCCGAAGGCGTGGATACTACACCCGCCTGCAACGCCAGCAAATCCGTATAACTCCGGGTCACCAGCGGCACATCCGTCATCTCTTTCCCTTCAATCACTTCGCCCATCTGGGTGTTGGCCGTCTCCACGTGCAGGGCAGTAATCGATACTTCTATCTTTTCGTTGGCTTGTCCCACCTGCAAAGTCACGTCCACAACGCGGGCGTCGTTGACTTCGAGGATGATGTCCGTCTTCTCAGTCGTCTTGAATCCCGCCTGCTGCACTGTAATTGTGTACTTTCCCAACGGCAGCGATTGGAACGAGTAATACCCCTGGCCATTTGTGCTTTGCGTCGTCGTAATGCCCGTGGCCACGTTTGTCGCGGTCACCGTCGCTCCCACGACCGCCGCGCCGCTCGGGTCCGTCACCGTTCCCGAAATACTCGCCGTTACCCCGGCGTTCAGCCGGCCGCAAAACAATACTGCCAGCGCCAACACAAATACGCCCACATACGTGCGAAGTCGCGTGACTTGCATTTTCCCCTCCGAGTGAACTTATCTGACTCCAACCCCGTTTTCGGCCTCCTGGCCCTCCGGTGTTCGGCGGCGCACCCCTTCGCACCGTTCTTCTCCCGATTGCCGCCTGAATCTAACCGGTTATCGCTTGGCACGCGTTATAGTTCAGCGCCATATCTTTGTCAAGAAGTTTTGCCGCCGCCTCTTTCCCCATGCGGCAAATCGGATTGTCGAACCGTTTCAACTCTCGCAAATCACCCCATTCCCCGCCCGCAATCGCACACCGATCAAGCGCAGGACCGCGCCCCACAATCCCGCCCGATCGCCCGGTGGCCCTTCATTCCTATAACCGATTAGAACAATACAGAATTCCGTTCCATTGTCGCGCAGCGATTTCTTGCTAACTGCGTTTCTCTCCTCTTTCCCGCCTTTCCACCACTGCCATGTTTCCTTGCTTCTTTACTTCTCTCCACTTCTTCCGCTACTGTCTCCCCACTAAATCTCCGGAGGCTCTCTCCTCTTGTCCACCGCTCCCTCCCTTCCCAAAGTTGCTCCCTCCCGCGTCATGGGCTTTCGCGACCTCTTCCTCTTCTACGTCGTCACCGGCATCAGCCTCCGCTGGATCGCCACCGCCGCCGGCCACGGCCCTTCCTCCCTCGTCATTTGGTTCGCCGGTTGGCTCTTCCTTTACATTCCCCTCGCCCTCTCCGTCATCCACCTCTCCTCCCGCTATCCCGCCGAAGGCGGCTTCTACGTCTGGACCAAACTCGCGTTCGGCGAACAAGCCGGCTTCCTCTCCGCCTGGATGTACTGGGTCAGCAATCTCCCCTACTTCCCCGCCGTCCTCTACTTCGCAGCCAGCAACGTCCTCTTCCTCCATCCAGCGCTTCACCAATACGCGCAAAAGCCCATCTACTTCATCGCATTCTCGGTTTTCTTCCTAGTCGGCCTCACCGTTCTGAATATCCTTGGCCTCAATCTCGCCAAGTGGGTTCACAACCTCGGCGCCATCGCCATGTGGATCCCGGCCCTCATCGTCGTCATCCTCGGCTTCATCGCTTGGAGACACTTCGGCTCGGCCACCTCCTTCGCCCCGCGCAACTTCATTCCCACCGCGCGTGTTCAGGACATGCTCTTCTGGTCCGTAATTATTTTTTCGTTTATTGGCTCCGAATCGGCTTCCCTGATGGCCGAAGAAATCAGGGACGCGCGCCGCAACATCCCCCGCGCCCTGCTCCTCGCTGGCGTCACCGTCGCTCTCTGCTACATGCTCGGCACTTTCTGCGTCCTGCTCGCCATCCCCAGCGCCGAATCTTCCAATCTAGACGGCATCGCTCAGGCCGTCGCTCACACCACGTCCCGACTCCACCTCAACGGCATCACTGAATTTGCCGCTCTCTTCATCGTCATCAGCAACATCGGCGCCGCCGGAGCCTATCTCGCCGCCGCCGCACGCCTACCTTTCGTCGCCGGTCTCGACGGCTATCTCCCCGCCGCCTTCGGCAAACTCCACCCGCGTTACAAAACTCCCTGGATCTCCGTCCTCAGCCAAGGCCTCTTCGGAATCCTCTTCGTGTTCCTAGGCCAAGCCGGCTCTTCCGTAGCTGGCGCCTACAACATTCTCGTAGCCATCGCCGTCGTCATCACCATGGTCCCCTTCATGTTCCTTTTCGCCTCCATGATCCGCCTCGAAAGCCGCCACCGTTTCCCCGACCAACTCAACAACTCCGCGTCAGAAGCCTCTACGTCCTTTACCTCTTTCACCTCCAAGACTCTGGGACTCATCGGTTTCACCACTTCCGCCTTCGCCACCCTCCTCTCCCTCATCCCGCCCCCCGAAGAACCACACAAACTCCTATATCTCCTAAAACTACTAGGCTCCGCCGCCGCTCTCATCGCGCTCGGCCTCCTCATCTTCCACCTCGGCCGCCGCAATTTCTCCCCTGATTTTTCAGATTCTTCCCGTTGACATTCCCCGTTCTTTGTACGAACATCCCCGCGGTCGAACCTGCCCCTGCGTTCTTGTTTTTGTCCCCTGCGTACTCTTTAACAAGGAGGACCCCGTGGAATCCCCCCTCCGGCATCGGATTTTCACCGTTGCGTTTTTCTCGCTCTCTCTTTTTCTGCTCACCTTCCCGCCAGCCGCGATGGCTGATGCCATCTCCGTTCAAATCTCCAACTCTGTCCTCACCACCGCGAGTGGTGGCACCGTCACCTTCGATGGCACCGTGACCAATGCCTCCGGCTCCGATCTCAACGCCAGCGACTTCTTCCTCAATTTCTTTGAATTCGATCCTCTGTTAACTCCTACCCAGGACCTTGGCGTCGCGACAGATTTCCTGATCCCCAACAACTCCACCTCGCTTGAGGTCGCTTTATTCGATATTTCGCTCGGCGGCGCGACGCCCGGCTCCAATTTCTCAGGCAAGTTTCAACTCGAGGACTCCCTCGGCGATCAGTCCGTAACGCAAATCGTCACCGTCTCCGTGCTGGGCTCAACTCCGATCTCAGAGCCGCCAACCGCTGTCCTCCTCCTTGCAAGCTTCTGTGCAATTGCGGCCTTGCTCGTAAAGTTCAGGACCATTCTTCTCTGACGGCTTCCTGATCGGTTTCTCTTTTTCCGTCGCTCGGCCCTGCAGACCTTTTCCCAAGGAGAAAGCCATGCGATTCGACAATTTTCAAACTCCTCTCTCGCGGGTATTCGTGCTTCTCGTGCTCTCCGCCTGCTTCGCTCCCTCCCCGTGTGTTGCCACTTCCGGCCCGGTCTTCGCAACCCTCCCTCCAACTTCCGGCAGCGCAGGCGGCTCCTTTTTCGTCTTTCTCCCGATCACCAATACCGGCGGCTCCTCGGCCACAAACATTCAGGTCACCGCCGCCACTCTCGGCCCAGTCGCTTTGCAGTCCCCGACGTTGCCTTTCAGCTTGAGCGACTTGGCCCCCGGTACGATTGATGAATCCACTCTCACCTTCAGCTCTTCCTCACTCATCTCCGGGAAAAACTATCTACTCACCGTCCGCGGCACGTATCGGGCCGGCGGAACAACGTTCGGTTTCGCCGTCAGCCGCATCCTCACCTTCGGAAAGCCCAGTCTTTTCCAGCTTCCCGCAAATCCTCTTTCTGTTACTCCCACGCTTGATTCCTCTCATTCCGTCAAACAACCCATCTCTGCCTCGAAAGGCGGCACCCTGTCCGCCACCGGCGCCGACGGCTCCGTCTTTACGCTCGTCATTCCTCCCAAAGCTCTTCTCAACGACGAGCTCATCACCCTCACCCCGGTTTCTGCAATCACCGGCCTCCCCGTCAGCAACGGTCTCCTCGCCGCTGTCCAATTCGCTCCCGAAGGCCTGCTCTTCCAGCAACCGGCAACGCTCACCATCCAGCCTGCCGTTTCCGTTCCCGTCGGCCAGCAAGTTGGCTTCGGCTATCACGGCAGCGGTGCTGAATTTCACTTTCAACCTCTCGGCTTAACCCAGGCAATCACTTTCTCGATTCTCCATTTCAGCGGTGTCGGCGTCGGCCAGGGTACGCCCGCCGCGGATGGCACTCCCACCAGCACCCTCGATCGGCTCGACAATGCGGAAGCCCCGCTCCTCGCAATCGAACGTCAGACTCTTTTCCCCACCGATCCCCCGCCCAACCAGCAGGCCCAGGCCGAAAGCGCCGGTCTGCTGCAGCAATACTTCGAGCAAGTCTTGCAGCCCGAACTTCAGGCCGCGGAGTCCAACGACGCACAAGCGGTGGATGCGGTGAAATCTTCCATCGACCTCAGCCAGCAACTTCAACCGCTTATCTCCGGTCCCGGCACCTTCCAGGCCGATCTCGATTTCATCCATCATTCTGTCCCGCTCGTCGTCGCCAACGCCTACGACAACGCTCTCGCCCGCTGCGAAGGCGACACCTCAGAAAATGCCCGGCTGCTTGAAGCCGAGAAAATGCAGTGGCTCTTCTCCGCCCCTCAGGCAGTTGGCGCCGGTGGCTCCGCCGCCTTCCCCAACTTCAATTCAGATCTCACCACCTGTATCGCCGGCCCTCTGGAAATGACCTATGACACGAAGTTGATCGGCAGCGGAGCCGTCGGAGCTGGCGGCGCACTTACCCTGAATGGCGAGGTCAAGGCCGATCAAGTCCCGATGCTCTTTTCTTCCTCCGGCTATTTCGGCACCGGACCTCTGTTCTACTCTTCCCTATTCGGCGTTGTCACTTGGCCGCCACCCGTTTTTGATTGTGGTTCAAACTTTGTGGGTGGCCCCGGCACCATCAATGCCGAAGCCAAGTTTGATCTCAACATCGACCCCTCGACCATTCTCACGCCCGACCAGATCGAGCTCACTCTCACCGTCTTTCCCGACATTATGGAATTTTCTACCTTTGCTGCTGAGGGGCCCATGACCCCCTGTGCCTCCGCCACCATACCCACTACCCTGTACCTTGCCCTGTACATCGTTGCGGATGGATTTGGGCCCGCCACCAACTCCTTCGCTCCCTTTGTCGTTCATCTCGGGATTCCGGAACCCATTAACCTGCATGCCACAGTTCCCATCGGGAATGGAGTGGTCACCGCCAATATCGTCGGCACCGTCACTCTTTCTCCGCAAAATCCCTGACCGTCCCTCGGACAAGCTTGGGGCTTGCCCCGCGCTCGGTGCGGGTCGCTGTTCGAGCCGGCCGCGTGGCACAGTCACGCTTGGCTTTTGCGGCCTACTCGGGGCTCCCAAATTTCACAAAAGGCTGTCAACCCGGCCAGGTCATTCGCGGTTTCTAGTTTTCAATTTGAGATATGAACCTTACTCCTGGTTGGATGGACGTTCCTACTTCAATCTTTCGAGCACGTACCGCCGGATATCCAAACTCATATCCTCCATCGGCGCATAGAACCCAGACTCATGCACCCGCGACTGCACTCCCTGCTGCACCCGCTTGCAGATCTCCCAGTCCTGCCGGTTCACCAAATCCCAAAATTCAATCGCATCGCCCGGCGCGAAATCTGTCTTCTTCATTTCGTCCGGATGAAACAGAAAATCACAAACCACAGTCGTCCGGCCGGCCGCTTTCGGCCACAACGTGAACGCTGCCACGTGCTCGCACGCCAGGCTCAGCATCTGGTTCGGATAAATCAACTCGCCCTTATGCCGCACCTTCTCATCCTCATCCAGTCCTGGAAACGCCGCGCGGTTCGTCTTCCCGGTCCAAGTGAACGTCACCGCTCCTTCTTTGTGCGGAATTCCCCGCTCCCACTCGAGCGCTCCGCCGCCCTGCTGCCTGAACGCCGGCACCACGTTGCACAATTCCGGATGCACCGCCCCACAGTGGTAGCATTCGTTGTAATTCTCCAAAATGATTTTCCAGTTGGCGTGCACCTCGTACTCGATCCGCTTCGCCGTCCGCAATTCTCCAAGCGGGTATCTCTTCACCCGCTCAATCGCCTCGCCAAACGCCCCGCCGAGCGTCCGTCCTTCCCGCACCGCCGCCTCCGGCGTCAAATTCAGAAAAATAAATCCGCCCCACACTTCCACGCCAACGGGGTACAACGAAAACTCCGCCTTAGAAAATCCATCCGCCTCTTTCGTGTATGGCGCATTCAGCAGCTTCCCATCCAGCCCATAAGTCCACATATGATAAGGACACCGTATCCCATTCGCCCCCAGCACTCCGCCATTCAACGTGATGTCCGCGGGTATCACCTCGCCCGGCTCCGGCAGCAACCGCGACCCGCGGTGCCGGCAGACGTTGTAATGCGCCTTAATCTCTCCCTCTTTCGTCCGCACCACAATCACGCTCTCGCCCAGAACATTCAGCACCAGCACCTCACCCGGCGCCGGAATCTGTTCCTCGCGTGCCGCGCAAAACCACTCCCGGAAAAAAATCTTCTCCTTCTCCAGCGCAAAGATCTCCTCCGACCGGTAATACCCGCTCGGCAGCGACCTCTGCATCCCTGAATTTTCGCCCGCATCCACCGTCATAGCCTACCAACTTGCTCCCACATGCAATCAACTATCCAGCCTTGTCATCCTGAGCCCATCCGACCAGGATGGGTGAAAGGACCTCGACACACGCCCTCGTATAAAATTACACGACGCGCTCTCCTCCAAACCAACAGCCTCTGTTTTCTGGTTCGTTACTTCCCTCTTTTCCAATCCCCAATCGCCTGCATCGCCGCATTCCTCCCTGGCGCTCCTGTAACTCCTCCTCCCGGATGCGCCCCCGCCCCGCACAGATATAATCCCTCCACCGGCGTCCGGTATTGCGACCAACCCGCCACCGGCCGCATGAAAAACAATTGCTCCAGATTCAAATCCCCATGAAAAATATTCCCTTCCGTCAGTCCATAAGTCCGTTCCAGATCGAGCGGCGCCAGCACCTGCCGCGCCACAATCGCTCCCGGCACATTCGGCGCATACTCCGCAATCTTTTTTACCACACGATCCCCCAGCAACTCTCGCTTCTCATCCCAATTCCCTTCGCGCAGCTTGTACGGCACGTACTGCGCAAAGCACGTCATGATATGCTTCCCCGCCGGCGCCAGCGAATCATCCGCGTTCGACGCCACCACGCAATCCAGCCACAACTCGTCCGGTATCTCACCAAACTTGGCAATGTCATAGCAACGCTCCGCAAATTCCAGCGAAGGCACCAGCGTGAACAGCGACCTCTCCTGTGGCGCAGCCTCCGGCCGCGTCCCGGTAAATCGCGGCTCTTCGCTCAACACCAGGTTCACCTTCGCGCAGGGCCCCGCCATCTTGATCCCGCGCACCGCATTCACAAATTCCACCGGGAACTCCTTGGTGTCCGCAAGCTGCAAGAAAGTCCTCTTCGGATCGGCATTTGACAGCACCATCTTCGCTCGAATCTCCGTTCCGTCCTCCAGCGTCACTCCAAGCACACGCCCCTCTCTCGAGTCGATCCTCCCCACCGTCGCCTTCGTCCGAATCTCCACTCCCAACTTCTTCCCCGAAGCCGCCAGGGCCTTGGTGATCGATCCCATTCCCCCCATCACGTGCCCATAAAATCCCTGCAGCTCGTGCTCGCCACCACTCAACAGATGAAACAACAGTCCAATCGCCGTCCCCGGCTGATACGGCCCACCATGTTTCCCATAAACATTGTTCGCCAGAAACATGGTCTTCATCGTTTCCGTCTCGTAATTCTTGTCCAGAAACTCCCCCAGGCTCCCCGTCAAAAACGCCACCAGCTGCGCCACCTCGGCGTTCGTGATCCCGCGAAATCTCTTCCCCACGCGCAGCAAATCGCTCCACCCTTTTAGCGAGCGCGTACCAATTTCGGGCGGCGGCTCCATGAAAAACGGTTGCAGATATCGGGCCAGCCTTTTCAGCTGGTTATCCACTTTCACGAATCGTTCCGCATCCCGCGCAGAAATCTTCCGGAACTCCGCCGCCGCCCGCTCGCGATTTGCCCACCACGGCACCACCCGCCCGTCAGGAAACGCCACCTGCAGCCCGGGATCGCACGGCACCATCCGCAGTCCAAACTCCGCCAGCCGCAATTCACGAATCACTTCCGGACGCAACATGCTCGCAATATAAGAAGTAGTCGAAGCGCGGCAACCCGGGGCAATTTCTTCCGTAACGCAGCAACCGCCGACAATTTCGCGCCGCTCCAGCACCAGCGTCTTCAACCCCGCTCGCCCCAGATAAGCCGCAGCCGTCAGCCCGTTATGTCCTGCCCCCACAACAATAGCGTCGTAGCGCGCTGCCAATGAATTCATCTGAAGCTCTTCCCCTAGCGACCCCGACCGGGTCGGGGCCTCTTCAGACCGTAAATCAATCCCGCCAAAGGCGCCTCATTGCCGGCGTCTGACCAATTCTCATATTCTGCTTTCAGGTGCAAAGTGCAGTTGTTCTATCACAAAGGCAGGCGCAAAGGAAAAATCAGAACAGCCCCGGCGTATCAAACGGCAGGCCAACATAATTCTCCGCAAGTGAGGTAGAAGCAGCCCGTGAACTCGTCACGTACCCCAATTCCGCCAGATGGATGTGGTGCGAAAAACCATCCTCGCCGGGAAACCGGTGCAGCATCGAAGTCATCCACCACGAAAATCTCTGCCCGCGCCACACCCGCCGCAAACAGCGTTCCGTGTAGCGCTCCAGTTCCTCGCGGTTGCCACTTTTGTAGAACTCCACCAGCCCACGCGTTATCACGCGCACATCGGCAACCGCCAGATTCAACCCCTTCGCGCCCGTTGGCGGCACGATATGCGCCGCATCCCCCAGCAAAAATAATTTGCCGAACTGCATCGGCTCCGCCACAAAACTCCGCATCGGCGTAATTCCCTTTTGAAAAATCGGCCCGTCTTTCAACGCAAATCCATCGTGCGTCGCCATCCGCATTTGCAATTCTTCCCAGATGCGCTCGTCCGGCCAGTTAGCGATGTCTTCGTCCACCGCGCACTGCAGATACAGGCGTGAAATTTCCGGGGAGCGCATGCTCATAAGCGAAAACCCGCGCTCGTGATAGGTGTAGATCAGTTCGTCGGACGCCGGCGGCACCCGCGCCAGAATCCCCAGCCACGCAAAGGGATACTGCCGCTCATAAAATTTAATCTGTCCCGCCGCCACCGCCGGACGGCACATTCCGTGAAACCCATCGCACCCGGCCAGGAAATCGCACGCGATCTCATTCTCGCTGCCGTCCTGCGCATAATGAATTCTAGGCCGTGACTCGAAATCGGAGACCCGCATGGCCTCCGCCTCGAAGAAAATCGGCTCGTCATACCGGA
The DNA here is from genome assembly GCA_013289665.1 of Acidobacteriota bacterium. Taxonomy (GTDB): domain Bacteria; phylum Acidobacteriota; class Terriglobia; order Acidiferrales; family UBA7541; genus Acidiferrum. Next base: position 220,266 of record JABCZN010000002.1, read on the forward strand.
GCCGCGCGGCAATCAAGTCCTTCACCACTTCCTGCTGCGCATAAACGGTGATCGACTTTCCCACCAGGTCCTGAAAGTCGATGCGATGCCCTTCCCCGCCAAATCGCAACTCGACACCATGATGCTGCAATCCTTCGCGCTCGATCCGCCCGCCGATGCCCGATTCTCGCAACATGTCCACGGTGCCCTGCTCCAGCACGCCCGCTCGCACGCGGCTCTCCACATACGGGCGCGAATGACTTTCGAGCACCACGCTCTCTATCCCCTGCAAATGCAAGAGGTGCGCTAGCATCAGGCCGGCAGGCCCAGCGCCCACAATTCCAACTTGTGTCCGGATAATGGCCATGGAAACTTTGCGCCAGACTCCTATCAGGAAAACTTCTCGATCACTTCCTTGGGAATCGGGTGGCTCTTCACCCTGGAAGGCTCAGCCGCATCCCGCACCGTCCAAACACGTTTCTCGAGTCCTTCGACAGCCAGCAGGTCGCCGCGGAACAGCTTGTGCTCGAGTGAAAAGCTGCTGGTGCCCCACTTCGTCACGCATGATTCCACCGTAACGATGTCTCCATACGATGACGGCACCTTGAAATTGCAACTCGCCTCCACCAGCGGAATGCCTGCAATCTTGAATCGCCGTAGCATCTCCGCCTTCCGATACCCCAGCGCGCGATGAAACAAAGCGTTCGTGCATGCATCAAAGTATTCGAAGTATCGCGGGAAGAAAACAATGCCGAAGGGGTCGCAGTCTCCCCATTCGATCAGGATTTCGCGTCGGTTGGTCAGCATTTTAGAGGTTATTCCCGGCGGCCAATCCGGCCTCTGAGAGTCTACCTCACACCGTGCGCCCCGCGTATGCCGTTTGGTTTTCTGCTGTGTGTTTACGGTAGACTGGGAGTCAGGGAAAGAACTCCGAGAAATGACTATCGCTTACATTTGTGACGCCATTCGCACGCCCATCGGACGCTACGGCGGCGCGCTTTCAAGCGTGCGCACCGACGACCTCGCCGCTCTCCCGATCAGACAATTGGTCGAACGCAATCCCACCGTGGATTGGAGCGCGCTCGACGACGTCGTGTACGGCTGCGCGAATCAATCCGGCGAAGACAATCGCAACGTCGCGCGCATGGCATTGCTTCTGGCCGGCCTGCCGAAAGAAGTCTCCGGCGCCACGGTGAACCGCCTTTGCGGGTCCAGCATGGACGCCATCGCCGTTGCCGCGCGCGGCATCAAGAGCGGCGAACTGGATCTGCTGATCGCCGGCGGCGTCGAGAGCATGTCACGCGCACCGTTCGTCATCGGCAAATCCGATGCCGCGTTTGCGCGCAATCTTAAGCTCGAAGACACCACGCTCGGCTGGCGATTCGTGAACCCCGCTCTCAAGGCCAGGTACGGCACCGATTCGATGCCGGAGACCGGCGAAATTGTGGCCGAGGAATTTCACATTTCTCGCTCGGATCAGGACGCATTCGCACTGCGCAGCCAGCAGCGCGCCGTCGCCGCGATCAAAGCCGGGCGCTTGGCGGAAGAGATCTTTGCCGTGCCCATTCCCCAGAAAAAAGGCGATCCAATTCTGGTTCGCGTGGACGAACATCCGCGCGCGGACACCACTCTTGAAGCCCTAGCCAGGTTGAAAGGCGTTGTGAAACCCGAAGGCACGGTGACCGCCGGCAACGCTTCTGGCATCAATGATGGCGCCTGCGCGCTGCTGCTTGCTTCTGAAGCCGCCGTGGAAAAACACGGGCTCACGCCGAAAGCGCGCTTCATCGCCGCGGCTACCGCGGGAGTCGCTCCGCGCATCATGGGCATGGGCCCTGCGCCGGCTACTAGAAAGATTCTCGCCAAAACAGGGTTGACCATCGCGCAGATGGACGTAATCGAATTGAACGAAGCCTTCGCCTCGCAAGCGCTGGCCGTGTTGCGCGAATTGAAAGTTCCCGACGACGCTCCTCACGTGAATCCGAACGGCGGCGCCATCGCTATCGGCCACCCGCTGGGCGCCAGCGGCGCGCGCCTCGTCACCACTGCGCTCTACCAGTTGCAACGCACCAAGGGCCGCTATGCGCTGTGCACCATGTGCATCGGCGTGGGTCAGGGGATTTCCGTTATCATCGAACGCGTCTAAGTAGTAAGGAGAGTTGCCGCATGAAGCCCCTGCTGGGTTATCGCAAGCCGGCTCCAGGAACGCAACCCAGTTATCTCTACCCGCCCTACGTGTCTTCGATCAAGCGCGCACCCAAACAGCCGTTGATTTCAATTCCCGTCACACTCTCTGAAATCACAGGCCCCACGTTTCTGAAAGAAATCGCTTCGCCCACAGCATTCGATTTAACGCGTCAGCACAAAGGCGAACCACTCGGGGAGCGCATCGCCGTTAGCGGCCGCGTGGTGGATGAAGATGGACGCCCGGTTCAGAACACTCTCATTGAAATCTGGCAAGCCAACGCCGCCGGACGCTACCTGCACAAAAATGATCAGCACAATGCCCCGCTCGATCCCAACTTCACCGGCGAAGGTCGCACCTCGACAGACGATGACGGCCGTTATCGTTTCATAACCGTGCGTCCGGGTGCCTATCCTTGGAAAAATCATTACAACGCCTGGCGCCCGCAGCACATTCACTTTTCACTCTTCGGTCCGGCTTTTGCCACACGGCTAGTCACGCAAATGTATTTTCCGGGCGATCCGCTGCTCGAATTTGATCCCATCTTTCACAGTGTTCCCGACGAAGCCGCGCGCAGGCGCTTGATTTCTTCGTTTGACTGGCTGAGCACACAGCCCGACCTTTCGCTGGGCTTCCGGTTTGATATCGTGCTGCGCGGACGCAATGCCACACCCATGGAGCGCTGAAATGCCCGCCCCCTGCACGCCTTCCCAAACCGTAGGCCCGTTCTTCAGCATCGGTCTTGACCACTTGAACCGCGCGAATCTTGCCGAGGGAAGTGTCGGCGAACGCTTTGCGATTCGTGGTCGGGTGCTCGATGGCGACGGCGAACCGGTCCCCGACGCCATTGTCGAAATCTGGCATGCTGACGCCGCCGGCCATTATCATCATCCCGAACATGTTAGCCCGCCGAGCGAGGCAACGTCCTTCCTCGGCTTCGGACGAATTCCCACGGATGAGCGCGGGCAATTTTCGTTCACAACCATCAAGCCTGGCCCCGTTCATGGTCCGGATGGCAAGCCGCAAGCGCCGCACCTGCAGATTTCGATTTTCATGCGTGGCCTTCTGAAGCGCCTTATGACACGAATCTATTTCCCGGACGAACCGCTGAACGCTTCCGACCCGGTTCTGCAGGTTGTGCCGGAATTGCGGCGGGATACCCTAATTGCACGGCCAACGAAGCAGGACGAAAACACTCTGGAATGGAATGTGTGCTTGCAAGGCGAGAGGGAAACGGTATTCTTTGACTGCTGAAAGCGGGAGACGATCGCACCGATGAGACTCTTCGACAAGCTGTTTCGTTACGAAGCGATCGATCGGATTTTTTCCGACGTAGCATACATTCAGAGCCTGCTCGAGTTCGAGGCGGCGCTTGCCCGCGCCGAGGCCAAAGCGGGAGTAATTGCTGCCTCGGACGCGCCGATTATCGCTGCGGCCTGCCAAGCGGATCAATTCAACACTGAGGAGCTCGCCGCACAAGCCGCGCTTTCCGGCAACGTCGCCATCCCGCTCGTCAAGAAACTCACCGAACTGGTCAGAAAGGAAAATAAAGACGCCGCCCGATTCGTTCACTGGGGCGCCACCAGCCAGGACGCAATGGATACCGGCGTGGTCTTGCAACTTCGCCAGGCTCTCGAAGTGGTGGATCAGGATTTAGAGCGACTGATTTTTACGCTGGCAACCCTCTCGGACAAATATCGCGCGACTCCAGTCGCCGCGCGCACCTGGATGCAGCAAGCCCTGCCGACTACCTTTGGTTTCATCGTTGCCGGATGGCTGGACGCAATCGTCCGCCACCGTTCGCGCCTTTCGGAATTGCGTGCGCGCAATTTGACACTGCAATTCGGCGGCGCGGCCGGCACGCTCGCCGTTCTTTCCGCCCGTGGTCCCGCGGTCGCCAGAGCGCTGGCCGAAGAGTTGCACCTGCCGCTGCCAGCAATTCCCTGGCACACGCACCGCGACCGCATTGTGGAAATTGCCGCGGCGCTCGGACTTTGCCTCGGAACGCTCGGCAAGATCGCGCGCGATATTTCCATTCACGCGCAAACGGAAATCGCTGAACTCGCCGAGCCTGCCGGCCTGGGCCGCGGTGGTTCTTCCACCATGCCGCAAAAGCGAAATCCCGTGACCTGCGCAACCGTTCTTGCCGCCGCTCACCGAGTCCCCGGCCTTGTTTCCACCCTGCTTTCCTCGATGGTACAAGAGCTGGAGCGCGGCCTCGGCGGCTGGCAGGCGGAATGGGAAACGCTTCCGGAAATCGTGTCGCTTTCTGGCGGCGCATTGCACCATCTCTCGGAAATGCTCCCGCGTCTCGATGTTGACGCAAAACGCATGTTGGCTAATCTCGAAGCCACACATGGACTGATTTTCGCCGAGGCCGTCACCACGTCCCTGGGCGATCGCCTCGGAAAGTTGCCTGCTCACTTGCTGGTCGAAAGTGCCTGCAAGAAAGCGCGCGCGGAAAATCGTCATCTGAAAGATGTTTTGCGCGAGGACCCCGGCTTGCGGGGCTACCTGACGCCAGCGGACCTCGAACGACTCTTCGACGTCCGCGATTACCTGGGCAGCGCGGAAGAATTCATACGGCGGGTGTTGGCGGAAGTGAGCAGCACAGCAACCGCAAGCTGAGCAAAAGGAATATAGCCATGGCTTTTCTCAAATTGAATGATGCACAACTGTTCTATCAATGGGACGGACCGGAGACGGCGCCGGTGGTCGTGTTTTCCAACTCGCTCGGCACAACGCATCGCATGTGGGATCCGCAACTCGACGCTTTCACCCGCAATTTCCGCGTTCTGCGTTACGATGGCCGCGGCCACGGTCAATCAAGCGCCACGCCCGGCCCCTACACCATCGAGCAACTCGCCGGCGACGTCGTCGAACTTCTGGACGCCCTGAAACTGGAACGCGTTTATTTTTGCGGCCTCTCCATGGGCGGCATGATCGGAATGTTTCTTGGCGCGGCCCACAGGTCGCGATTGCACAAAATTGTTCTTTGCAATACTGCCGCGAAAATCGGCACTCCGGACATCTGGAACGCACGCATCACCGCCGTGCAGACAGGCGGAATGAAAGCAGTTGCCGGCGGGGTGATTGACCGCTGGCTCACGGCGGGGTTTCGCGCGGCCCACCCCGGTGAAACGGCGCAGGTGCTTTCGATGCTGGAAAGTTGCAATCCTGCAGGTTATGCGGCAAGTTCGAGCGCCGTCAGAGACGCGGACTTCCGGCCAAAGCTCGGCAAGATCCAGGTCGCCACACAAATCATAGCGGGGGCGCACGATCCGGCAACGCCACCCGCCGATGGCCGATTCCTCTCTGAGCAGATCCCCGGCGCAAAATACGCGGAACTCCCCGCCGCGCACCTTTCCAATATCGAAGCACGCGACGACTTCAATCGCGAAGTCTTGTCCTTTCTGAAGTCCCAGGGAGCACACGGATGAACGACCACGATCGGCACAAAAAAGGAATGAACGTCCGCAAACAGGTGCTTGGCGCGGCGCATGTGGAGCGCGCCGAGACCAGGAAAAACAGATTCAACACGCCCTTCCAGGATTTAATCACCCGCTATGCCTGGGGAGAAATCTGGACGCGTCCCGGCTTGCCGCGTAAAACGCGCAGCATGATTACCATCGCGATGATGGTGGCGCTGAACCGCACGGATGAGCTGCGGCTGCATCTTCGAGCATCCCTAAACACCGGCGTCTCCAGGGAAGAACTTCAGGAAGTACTGCTGCAAACGGCGATCTATTGCGGCGTTCCCGCGGCAAACCATGCCTTTCAAATCGCGGAGGAAGTTTTCGCGGAATCCCGAACTTAGCCTTGCGCTCAGGCGATTAGCGAAACTTCGGCCAGAATATCCCTGCCCCAGCGAACCGATTGCAAATACGCATCCGGCAGGGAATTCTTGCCCCGCGGGTTACGGCGCGGCTCGCTCGCTTTTCTAGCTGGCGGCTTCCCATTCCGTGTCCGCGGGAGGCAGCTTGTCGGTATCGCGCGCAAACGTAACGTAGAGTGTGGGCAGCATATAGATACTCAGAATAAGCGCAGCCAACAAGCCGCCAACAATCACGATCGCGAACGGGCGCTGTGAATCCGAACCGATGCCGCGCGACAACGCAGCCGGAAGCAGGCCCAACGTCGCCACCAGCATGGTCATCATGATGGGCCGCAGGCGCAGCACCGCGCCTTGCACGGCCGCATCCTCGATCGAACTGCCCGCAGCGCGAAGATGATTGATGTATTCCACCATGATGACGCCAGTCTGTACAGAAACGCCGAAGAGCGCGAGAAAACCGACCCCCGAGGAAACGCTGAGGTGCTCGCCCGTCAGCAGCAGTGCCAGCAGGCCGCCGATGGGAGCCAGCGCAACGTTGCCCAAAACAAGCAGCGCCCACTTTGGCGAACCGAACATGCTGTAGAGAATCACATAAATGATGAGCAGCGTGATCGGCAGGACAAACAGCAAGCGCCGCTCGGAACGCTTCTGGCTCTCGTACTCCCCGGCCCAATCGAGGCGATAGCCCTCTGGCAGTTTGACGTGGTCATGCACCCTGCCGATGGCCTCTTCCACCGTGCTACCGAGGTCGCGCCCGCGCACGCTGTATTTGATGGCCACATAGCGGGAGTTTGCCTCGCGATAAATCTCGGAGGCGCCGTCGAGTGTCTCGGAGTGCGTGAGCTGCGCCAGGGAAACTCTTTCGCCGCTCGGCGCCACGATGCGGATACTTTCGATAGCTTCTTTCGTATTTCGGAACGGCGCTTCGTATCGGACCGCCAGATCGAACCGTCTCTCACCCTCGAGCACCTGCGTCACCGCTTTCCCGCCGACGGCGGTTTCAACGGCGTCCTGCACATCGGCCACGTTGATTCCGAACCGCGCGGCCTGCTTGCGATCCACAACGAGATTCAGATTCGGTTGGCCGAGCACGCGGAACAGCCCCAAGTCCTCAATGCCCTTCACCGTGCGCATCACATTCACGATTTCTTCGGCTTTGGCTTCGAGCGTTCGAAGATCGGATCCGTACATCTTTACCGCCAACTCGCCTTTGACTCCGCTTACGGCTTCTTCCACGTTGTCCGAGATCGGCTGCGAGAAATTCCAGAGCACGCCGGGAATTTTCTCTAATTCCTGATCCATTGCGTCAATCAACGCTTCTTTGTCTTCGCGGAAAATAGGGCGCCAGTCTTCCTTGGGCTTCAGATCAACGAAATATTCCGTATTGAAAAAACCGGTTGTATCCGTGCCGTCATCGGGACGCCCGACCTGCGAAACGACCTGCTTCACTTCCGGAAAAGAGGCCAGCAGCACGCGCGCCTGATTCATGAGCCTTGTGCCTTCGGTGGGCCCGGTGCTTGGTGCGAGGGTGCCGCGCGTCCAGATTGCGCCTTCATCCAGATGCGGCAGGAATTCAGAACCGATCACCCCGCTGTAAAGGATGGCAAAGGCGATGAGCGGAACGCAGGCCCCGACCGACAGCGTAACCGCCTTATGCTCGATGGCCCAGCGCAACGAGTGGCGGTAGCGCTCGCGGAGAAATTCCATCAACGGGTTGTGCCACTCCTTCACGCCCTTGCGGAAGAGCACTTCGGCGAGCACAGGCGCGATGGTCATCGAAAAGATCAAGGCGCCAAGCAGCGCAAACGCCACGGTCCAAGCCATCGGCCGGAACAGCTTCCCTTCCACGCTCTGCAGCGTATAAATCGGCATGTAGGCGGTGATGATAATGGCAATCGCGTAGAAAACGGGACGCTGAATCTCGTGGGCGGCTTCCCGGATGCGCTCGAGCGGGGTCTTTTCGGCGGCGCTGATTAATCCGAAATGCCGCACGATGTTTTCGATGACCACCACGGCGCCGTCCACCACCATGCCGAAGTCCAACGCGCCCAGCGAGAGCAGGTTCGCCGGGATTTTATTCAGGTCCAGGCAAATCGAGGCGAACAGCAGCGAGAACGGAATCGTCATTGCCACGATTAATGCGCCGCGCACATTGCCGAGAAAGAAAAACAGGATAATCGAAACGAGCAGCACACCTTCTGAAAGGTTGTGCAGCACGGTATGCGTGGTGTAGTGAACCAGATCGCTGCGATCGAGGAATGGAACGATCTGCACTCCTTTGGGCAGGATGCGTTCATTCAACTCCTTCACCTTGGCGTGAATGCCATCCAGGGTGCTGTCGGACTCCGCGCCTTTCTGCAGCAGCACGATTCCCTCGACCACGTCGTCGTTGTCAATGACCGAACCGTCTTCGCGCCGCACGGCTTTGCCTATCTGCCCGAGACGAATTTTGGGTCCTTGCGTGACCGTGGCAATGTCTTCGACGCGCAGCGGCGTGCCGGATTGTGTTTTCAGGACGGTCTGCTCGATGTCCTCAACGCTGGTCACCAGGCCCAGCGCGCGAACATTGATTTGTTGCAGGCCGGACTCGATAAAGCTTCCTCCCGCGTTTACGTTATTGTTGGCAAGCTGCTGTTCGACCTGGCCGATCGTCAGCCCGAAGGCCACCAGCCTGGCGGGATCCACGCGCACCTGATACTCGCGGGTGGTGCCGCCGAAACTCACCACGTCCACCACGTTCGGCACGGACTTGAACTCTTTTTCAAGCGTCCAGTCCTCCAGCGCCTTCAACTCCATCAAGTCATATTTCGGATTGGTGCTCTTCAGCGAATACCAGTAAATCTGCCCGACCGGGCTGTAGTCGGTGCCCATTTGGGGCTGAAGATTATTTGGCAGGGTCACCTGCGACAACCGTTCCAGCACCTTCTGGCGGTTCCAATCGTTGCTGGAACTATCGTCAAAAATGAGCATCACGCTCGAAAGGCCAAAAAGCGAAACCGAACGCAAATGCGCCAGGTGCGGCAGGCCGTTCATCTGGATTTCAATGGGGATGGTAACTTGCTGCTCGACTTCTTCGGCGGCGCGCCCGGGCCACTGGGTGATGATCTGGACATAATTATTGGCCACATCGGGATAGGCCTCGACCGGAAGATTGTGGAAGGAGACCGCTCCCCAGACGAGCAGGAGCACAGCGATGGCCAGCACGATAAAGCGGTTGTCCAGTGCAAAGTCAACGATCGCGCGAATCATCGAATGCTCCTGCGTGTCGCTCGGAAATTCATCGGGCCTCTACTGTTCCGCGGCATTCTGCATCACCAGCGCATTGGAAACGACCGGCTGCCCCCGCTCGATGCCGGAAAGCACCAATTGCATTTTGTCGGGGCGCGTAATGCCGGCTTTTACTTCGACACGGCGGAATTTTTTGTCGCTTACAGGCACGTAAACCCAATCACGGTCATGAAGATGCAGAATCGCGGACGCGGGAACCACCGCGAAACGCTCTTTTTTCTGGCCGTGGAAGGTGGCGTTCACAAACATGCCCACCCGCATCAGCGCCCCGGGGTTGGCAACTTCCACACGGACTTTGGCGGAGCGGAGATTGGGATCGAGAATCGGGCCGATGTTGCTGATCGTTCCGCTCAAAGCTTTGTCTGGATAGGCGACGAGCCGGATCTGCGCGATTTCGCCGACGTGCACATTGGCAAGATCGTTTTCGTAGACGTCGCAAAGAATCCACACGTGGGAAAGATCGGAGATGGTGAACGGATTGGCGCCCGAGAGCCCCTGCACTCCCGAGGCGCTGGTCACCTGCTGATCGGTGATGACGCCGGAGACGGGAGCCTTGATGTCCACGACGGCGGACGGATGATCCTTGTCGACGCCCAGAACGTGTAAGTGCTCTTGAGCGGTTTCGACGTCCACCTTCGCTTTGGACTCCGTATCCTCGGCAACCTGAAAATCGTTGAGGGAAATGGCCCCTTTGTCGTACAGAATTTTCGCGCGATCGAACTGCTTGCGAACCAGGACTTCGTCGGCGGTGGCCTTGCGATAGTCCGAAAATGCTGCGGCGATGTCTGGGCTCTGCACGCGCAGCAACACTTGTCCTTTTTCGACGGCGTCGCCGAGGCGCGCGCGAATTTCCACCACGCGCCCGCTGGCGAGCGAGATCACGGGAACGGTGCGGCTGACGTCCGGGCCAACAACGCCGGTAACGGTTAGCGACGCGGCTTCGAGAGACTCGGTGGCCTTCACCAGAGGAAATTGCTCCGGATGCTCCACCTGAAGGATGCTGACGTCGGTTTCCTGTTCCACTTTTGCTTGTGGCGGAGCGCCGCTGCCCGACGCGGCCTTTCCGCTGCAGCCCGCCTGTAGCACCGCCCAGGCCGAGAGAAATGCAAATCCAAGCTTGCGATTCATTGGAGGACCTCGCGTCCGACGGCCAGGTTCAATTGGGCCGCCGCGGTCAAATAAGAACCAATCAGGTTCACATAGCTGAGTTCCACCGTGCGGTACTCGCTCTGCGCATTCAAGAAATCCACTAACGACGCACCCCCATGCTGGTAGGCAAAGAAAACTGTGTCGCGCACCCGCACCGCTTGCTGCAAATATTTCGCTTTGTACGGCTGCAGCAGGATCACATTGCTGTTCACAACAGCGTAGGCGGAATCGACGTCGCTGTAGACCAGCGCTTGTGCCGCTCCGGTCAACTTTTCGTTGCGGTCAATATCCAATTGCGTGCGCAGCTTTTCGCCCTGGTTGCGGTCGAAAATACGCAACGGGATGCTGACGCTGACCCCGAGAGTATTTATTCCGAACGGGTTGTTGTTGGATGAGTTGTGCGTATACCAAGCGCTTAAAATCGGATCGGTTGAGCCGTTGGCGACAGCGAGTTTGTGATCCGTCTGGGCTTTGTCCACGGATTCGAGTGCCGCCTTCAAGTCCGGGCGGGTGTCCAGGGCAATCTTCCTGAATTCGTCCCGTGGCAGGAGCTGGTCGGTGAAGTCAAAGGGGCCGGCGACGTCGAATTGTTCAATCGGGGTCCTATCGTTCAGCAACGTGAGCAGCTGAATTTTGGCCGTGCGCAAATTGACTTCGGCGGATTGCACGTCGGATTCATACTGCACACGCTGCAACTCCAGGCGATCGAGATCGATTTGCGCGATGTCGCCGACGCTGTAACGGGTTCTACTGATGTCCAGTACGTTGTCATAGTAGGCGAGGTTGTCTTTCGTCAGTTGCAACACCACTTTCGCCTGCAATGTGGAAACAAAGGCGCCGCGCAAGTCGAATAACAGGGTTCTCTCCAAATCAGCATGAGTTGACTGGGCGATGAGTGTCCCTTTTTGGGCGCTTTCCAGGCGCAATTCCCGCTTGCGCTGCCGTTCGTGGAGATAGCTGAGACTGGGCGTTTCGGAAGTGCCTCGGAAGGGCGCCCATACTCCCTTGTAAGGAGCGATTTGAGTGCCATCCGTTGACAGAGTGAGTTGTGGATTGGGGCGGAGATACGCGGTGATCTCCTGGGCTTTGGATTCGTCAATACTCACCTTATCCGCAAGCAACGTGGGATTGTTGGCCTCGAAACGCGCGCGCACCTCGTCCCAGGTCAACGCTTTCTGCGCGTTGGCGTTGCTTAGGGATCCCGCCGCAAGCAGAGCGGCAATGCACGCACGCCGGATGAATTGCTGCATAAATCTACCTCGCCTCTACTTTCTTCCTGAAAACCGGAACCTCTGCGGGGGGACCTGCCTCCCGCTCTCCGCCGGGAAGTTCCCCGATGTGCTACACGCGTGGCGTGCCCATTTGGACGATACCCGGACCCTCATTGGGAAGTTGTAACGATTAGATAGCAGAAAGATGTATGGGTTTTAAACGAGCGGAGGCGCGCGGCCGGCACTGGGAAAAGCCAATTCTGTGCGAACCGTCAGTGGTTGAGCCGGCAGGGCGGCTGCGGAGATTTGCCGGGGGCCATGCCAACCCGCGGAATCGCCCGCTTCTCCCGTCGTGTCGCGGCCCGACTGGAGCGCGAATTGACCAGCGGGAACATCCTCAGGCGCAACGAAGTGGAACTCGGTGCCACTCAGAGCGCCGGGAAAATCCGAGGGTTCGGCGGCAACGAAGTTACCCTTGCCGTCATTCAGAAAAATCGCCACGAAATGAGAGTCGAGAAGCGAAGTGACGACAAGATCGGCGAATTTGTCTCCGTTCACGTCGCGGGGAGTAATTTGAAGGCCACCGGAAGGCCCGAGAATACAGATTCCAGGCTTGGCTCCGGAACTGAAGTTAAAGTCGACCGAATATTGCGCGGTGGGAGAGCCATCGCGCGTGACACGGATCATAGCCAAATCGGGTTCCCGGTCGCCGTCAAAATCCGCGATGGCAAATTGCGTGGAGCGAAGCGTGACGGCGGTGCGGACGAGGCGAGAGATGGCGCGATCCGTAGTTCGGATTTGCGAGTGCCCTACCCAGAGGGATGCGACCAGACAGAGAACCGCAAACCCCGGAAGCAACAGTCGATTGGAGAGGCTGCGCAGGCTCATAGATGAAGGTTCAGTCTACCTCAACTTGCCTGGGGGTTGGCAATTCGGGGGGTGGCGGTGGTCGGGTCGGTTACGACCCACCCGGAGCAGGATACCCCCATGGCCCAATAACCGGCCTTGGACTCGCGGTAACTTGCTTTCTATGGAGTTGACTTATCGGCGCCGCTTCCTCCGCCTGCGCCCGGCCAGCCCGGAACAGAGTGCTAGAATGAACCATGCCAGCCTGAATACTTCTCCGGGTCCCCGAGAAGACTGGAGCGGGAATGCATAGTCGCGGATTGCCACGTCTGGACCTCAGTTCCGATTGAATGAAGAAACTCGATCGCCTGGGCTGGGCGGAAGGAATACGGGTGTATACGTACGGGGTTCACACGGGAGTGCGCGTGAGCACGGTGGGAATGCTGTCTCAGATTTCCCGCCTGCTGCCCGCTGGCTGGAAAAATTCGCGCCGTGCGACCATGCAGAGGCTGTATTCCCTGGTGGTGGCGGAAAGCAACCGGCGCGCCGGGGTGAAGCGTATGCACATTCTTTACGCGGACGGCGAGCGGATCGCGCGAGACACGGAGTTGGATCAGGTGCTGGCTACACTGGAAACGGACATTCATCGGTACGTCGCCCAAACGTCCCCCCACATGACATTTCTTCATGCGGGCGTAGTTGGCTGGCGAGGACGCGCGATTCTGTTGCCTGGCCGGAGTTTGAGCGGGAAGACCACCCTGGTGCGAGAGTTGCTGCGGCTTGGCGCAACGTACTACTCCGATGAGTTCGCCGTTGTGGACGATTCCGGGAAAGTGCACCCGTTTCCGCGGCCCCTCGGAATCCGGGAAGATTCCACCTATGCGCAGACCAACTACACCGCGGAAAAGCTGGGCGCAACCTCGGGCGTCAAACCTCTTCCGCTGGGGGCGGTCGTGATCTGCAAGTACAAAGCCGGAGCGCAGTGGAAGCCGGCTCCGCTTTCCCGCGGACAGGGCGCATTGGAATTGATGGCCAACAGCATCGCGGTGCGAAGCGAGCCTGACCAGACGCTGGGAAGAATCCAGAAGCTGGCGAGCCGCGCGGTTTTCGTCAAGGGAGTGCGTGGCGAAGCCTCGGAATCAGCGGCATCCATTTTGAATTTATTGAGTCCGGGCAAGCGACAGGAGAAGGTATGAAAAAAGGGGAATATCCCCGGGCGCGCGTGGATTGCCTCACGCGCAAGTTCGGCGACGAGCTTCTGGTGTACGACCAGCAGCGCAGCGTGGGCCATTGTTTGAATCCTACAGCGGCGGCTGCCTGGAGGCTTTCTGACGGCAAGAAGAACCCGTCGGAATTGGCAAGAATGATGACGCAGCAGCTCTCTGCGCCGGTCAATGAGTCTGTGGTGCTGTTGGCGATCGAGGAATTGTCGCAAGCCCGTTTGCTGGTCGAATCGGAAAAACCGGCGCGGCGAACCTCGCGGCGCGAAGCAATCCGCGCGATCGGCATTGCCGGAGCCATCGCTTTGCCGCTGGTAACTTCGCTGGTTGCTCCGACTCCTGCGCGTGCGGCGTCCTGCCGGGCCAATGGGCAGCCATGCGTCAGCAACGCACAATGCTGTTCGGGAAAATGTGGAACCGGAGGCCATTGCAATGCCTGACCCTCTCGACGTCACCCTTTCCTCTTCCTTCCCGCCCGCCTCGACTCTCTCAAATCGAGTTTGACGAATATCACAACCGATCGTGAGGAAAGACGCGGACGCTGCTGAGCGCCCGCCGTTACCTTCCCCGGAAGGCCGGTACCCTTTTTAATCTCGGCATCGTAAAGTGGCAAGGTAGGAAAGATGAACTTTGGAGCCGTCGCCGCTTGGGAAAAATTGCCAGAGATGAGTCCGGCCTGCCCCGGCAAGGATGCGGTGTTGCAACTGACGGCGCAGACGCGGCAGCGCTGAGGCTGTTTCCTGTTTGCTTGAGGCTCAGGCTCGTTCATGTTCTGGTCGCGGGGAAGACCCTTCCATGAGCGACTGCCCGATTAAAGCCGTCATTGCCGGCGCCGGGCCCGCGGGACTTACGGCCGCCTATGAGCTGAGCAAGAAGGGCCAGCGTGTGGTGGTGCTGGAGAGTGATTCCCAGTATGTTGGCGGTATTTCGCGGACCGCGGAGTATCACGGCTACCGGTTTGATATCGGCGGCCACCGCTTCTTTTCCAAATCGCGGGAGGTGGAAGCCCTATGGACGGAGATTCTCGGCGCGGACCTGCTGGAGCGCCCGCGGTCGTCAAAGATTTACTATCGCGGGAAATTTTTCACCTATCCGCTGAAGCCGATCGAGGCGCTTTCCAGGCTTGGGGTGGTGGAATCCGCTCTGTGCGTTTTGTCATTCTTGCGGGCTCGGCTGAAACCGGTGCGCCATCCGAAATCGTTTGAAGACTGGGTGGTAAATGAATTCGGCGAACGGCTTTTCCGGATTTTTTTCAAGACCTACACGGAAAAAGTGTGGGGCATGAGCTGCAAGGATATTTCCGCCGACTGGGCGGCCCAGCGAATCAAGGGGCTGACACTGGGCGCGGCGATCAAAAGCGCGCTGCTGCCAAAGAGAAAACCGAACGATCGCGCGCGGGTGGTGAAGACCCTGATTGGCGCGTTTCGCTACCCGCGACTGGGACCGGGCATGATGTGGGAGGCGTGCGCTGAAAAAGTCCGGGCGCTCGGAGGCGAAGTGCTGCTGGGAAGGAGCGTTGTGGGGTGCAGCTACGATCAGGCAAATTCGTCGTGGGTTGTCTCGGCCCGAACGGCGGACGGAAAGCTCCAGGAATTTCGCGGGGAGCACCTGATCTCCTCGATGCCGATGCGACAGTTGGTTGCGCAAATCGAGCCGCGGCTTCCGGAAACCGCGCTGCGATCGGCCAATGCCCTTCGTTATCGGGACTTTCTTACGATCGGGCTGATCCTTCGGGAACGCAACCGTTTCCGCGACAACTGGATTTACATTCACGATCCGAACGTCAAAGTCGGGCGGGTGCAGAATTACAAGTCCTGGTCGCCGGAGATGGTGCCGGATCCAGACAACTGCAGCTACGGCCTCGAGTATTTTTGCTTCGAAGGCGACGGATTGTGGACGATGCAGGATGCGGACCTGATCGCGCTCGGAGCGAAAGAGCTGGAGCAGGTTGGACTCGGCGCCACGGCGGACGTTTTGGACGGCTGCGTGATCCGGCAGCAGAAGGCGTATCCGGTCTACGATGACGACTATCAGCAACACGTGGGCGTGATTCGCCGCGCTCTGGCTGCCCATTGCCGCAATCTGCATCTCGTCGGCCGCAATGGCATGCACAAATACAACAATCAGGATCACGCCATGATGACGGCGCTGCTGGCGGCGCGGAATATCCTCGCCGGTGAAGCCAAGTACGACGTCTGGTCGGTGAACGAAGACGGCGAATATCTTGAATCCGGCCAGGCGGGCGAAGTGTCGGGCGGCGATTCGGAGCGCCCCCCGGCAGTTGGGAAGGATTTTGACGAACGGCCATCGCTTCCGGCGGGATAGCCAAATGAAACTGGAAAACGACCCGTGCTGGTGCCGGAAAAACCCGGAAGCGAGCTGGCTATCCCCGGGGGAGTTCGCCGGGAATCCTCAGTCCAATCGCGGTTTTCATCGCCGGCGATGGCCCGGTTTTTCATGCCGGCGGGAGTAAGCGAGAACGCCCTCACGAGGAAAGAATTCAAATCCAATCTTGGGTTGTGCGGATAAAACCAGCCTTCTCAGCCAGAATTCACGCCGGAGTTCCTCCGCACAACCAGGAATTGCGGCCAACACACGAGTTGGGAGAAACATACACAAAACGACGTGGGAAGGAAAGACTGTTTTTTCCTGACCTGGATTTGAGATTTTGCGGGCGACTTGCTTTCCGTGCGCGGAAACCCTACGCTCGAATGCTTATGAGCGATCTGTCTCCCAACCTGCTGATGCTGGGTTTCATCTGGTACGTGGTTTTCCTTTTTTCCACAACCTGCCATGAGGCATCACATGCTTTGGCCGCAAAAATCGGAGGAGACTCCACGGCGGCGCTGGGCGGGCAACTGAGCCTGAATCCCATTCCGCATATCCGGCGGTCTTGGTATGGAATGGTGTTGTTCCCGATTCTGAGTTTTATTGTTTCCTCCGGCAGCGGCATGATCGGCTGGGCCAGCGCGCCGTACGATCCGCTGTGGGAACGGCGGCATCCGCGGCGTTCAGCATGGATGGCCTTGGCTGGGCCGGCGGCCAACTTCACGCTGATGCTGCTGGCGGTGGCGGCGCTCCACGGGGGAATGGCGCTGCAGCTTTTCCACCGCGATCCGGTCACAGGTGCGCCAAGTTTTGCGGGAACCGTGTTGCAGGTGTTGTTCTTTCTGAATCTGCTGCTGGGGACGTTCAATCTGTTGCCGGTTCCACCGCTCGATGGCAGCACCGTCGTCATGCTGTTCATGAGCGAAACGCAAGCGCAGAAATACCTCGACTGGATTCGCGGAAGCGGTTTTGCGATGGCTGGCTTGCTCGTCGGGATGCTCGTTTTCAGCAAGGTGTTTCCCTATGTTCAGGCACTCGCCGTGCGGATCTTCTTTTAAGAGCGAATGAGGCGGTTGTTCTGCCAGGGATTCGCTGAATCTTTCATAATGCCTGTTCAGTTTGGACCACGATTGAAGGGGTTGTGGCTTCTGTGCACACATCGCCGGGTGTGCAGGATTTAAGTGCTTATGCCTCGCGGGTTTGCGATGCCGCCGGCGGCCGATCGGCTGCTCTTTTGACCTCGGAGGCGATTTATGGCCGATTTGGAAACGCAACCGCTGGGGCCCGGACCGGGATAGTGGGAGTATCTGGCTGGGATGAAGACGAGGTTTCTTTGTGGAACAGGCGGAACTCGTTTCAGACGCGTGCGCGGGAAATCACATGACATTGTCAAGGATGTTATCTGGGGGGCTCCATCATTTTTGTGCGGCCGATTCAGCTGACAGCGCAACACCGGGTCGACCCAGTCCCGTACGAAGCAAGATTTGCGGGCTCTAGCCCGGAAGGAAATCCCCAGATCCGGTTGAATGGAGTGCAAGCTGAAGCGCAACCGCGAACACTACCCGGTGAATCAAGAAACGGTTCCCATCCACTTCGGGACAATGCACCATTTTGGCAGTACTTTCCTGGGTTCCGCCGCTTGTTCCGATGCGCTTTTTCTGATCGGCTGGTCCTAAAAATTCTTGCTGCATCGCTTTCACAACGTTGAAAGTGTTCCACTTAGCGAAGCATCGCCGCTCATGAGGCCGGCGGTTCCGGGCAATCTCAGCGAGTGAATGAATTGAACACGTCTTTGGCACAGCGGTTGCCTCTTTGTGGGACATGGCTTACCTTACTTACAAGACTGTGGCGGTAACCTCACTTCAGAGTTCTCTTACACCGTGCATCTTCGACGACGACCCAGCCGAGCGGGACTTGCTTGCCCATCTGATTACCGACATGGGTTATGAGCCGGTTCTGACGCCGGACCCGGAAGAGGCGCTGCGGCTGATTCGCATGGGCCGCTGCCGGGTGGTCTTTGCGAGCACACATCTGGATAATCCCGCCCCGTTTGATTTTCTGGACCGCGCACTGCGATCTGATCCCGACGTGCAAGTGATGATCATGACCGCGCAATACACGCTGGAGGGGGCGCTCGAAGCCATCCGGCACGGGGCCGCGGATTTTCTCCCCAAACCCCTGGACCAGGTGCGGTTGAAACGCACGCTGGACGATCTTGCGGCACTGACTGACCAGCGGCGAAGGGTGCGTTCGCTCGAAGAGGAGCTTTTGAAGGATCTGGAATTTCATGGCATTGTGGGGAAAAGCCCGGCGATGCTGGAAGTCTTTGATTTCACGCGCAAGGTGGCGCGGCATTACACCAATGTGCTTCTGGTGGGTCCGACAGGGTCAGGGAAAGAATTGGTGGCGCGGGCGATTCATCTGATCAGTCCGGTAGGACAGCAGCGGCTGGCGATGTGCAACTGTTCGACGATGGTGGACACGCTGCTGGAGAGCCAGTTGTTCGGGCACGTGCGGGGCGCGTTTACGGGGGCCACGGACACCCGGCCGGGAGTGTTCGAGTATGCCAACGGCGGCACGGTGTTTCTGGACGAAGTGGGAGAGACTTCCCTGGCCATGCAGGCGAAATTGCTTCGCGTGATCCAGAACCGCGAGATACAGTACGTGGGATCGCCGGAGGTGAAGCAGGTGAATGTGCGGCTGATCGCGGCGACGAACCGCGATTTGCGCACTGAAGTGTTCTCCGGGCGGTTTCGCGAGGATCTGTTCTACCGACTGAGCTCGATTCAGATTCGCATTCCCTCGCTGGCCGAGCGGCTCGAAGACATTCCCCTGCTGGTGCAGTTCTTCCTGAAGAAGTACAACGACTCCTACGGAAAGAGTATCGCCGGGCTGACGCGGCGCGCGCAGACGGTGCTGCTGCAGCATCCCTGGCCGGGCAATGTGCGGGAACTGGAGAACGTTATTTCCACCGCGTGCATTACCGCCACGGGCGACTCCATTGATATCGGCGACTTGCCGGAGCATTTGCAGCATCGCAGCCCGCGGCTGGCGGGAGAGGAAGACTGGCGGCCGCTTTCACTCGAGGATGTGCGCAAGGTGCACATCCAGAGAGTACTGCAGATGTGCCACGGCAACCGGCTGCGCGCGGCGCAGATCCTGGGGATTGGCCGCACCAGCTTGTATCGCTACCTGAAGCGGGACGGTTACGCGGCTCGCCCACGTTCCAGCAGCGCCACCGCCTGATTCTTAGCTCCACCCTGCATCGTGAGCGGGCCGTCCCGCTCCTTATTTTCCTTCTGCCGACCGCTTCAAAATCTGCTTCAGCCTAAACTCTGTGCTCGGCTGCATGCTGTCCTCTCTGGCTCCGTGCCTGATACACTTTGGGCGTTGCCTATCGCCCGGCGTGCGCGGCTGATCTCGGATGGTTTGAGGAGAGCCCTGTTTGGACGTTTCGGTTATTCTTCTGACGCGCAATACCTGTCAGCAAACGCGTGAAGCCATTGATTCGGTATTTGCTTCCGCGGACACTCATACCAAAGAGATTCACGTTATAGATAACGCCTCAACCGATAAGACATCGAGCCTCTTGCCATCGGTGTTCCCGGAAATTCATTACAAAAGGATGGAACGGAATGTTGGCTTCGCGCGCGGCGTGAATCTTGCGGCGCGCGAGGCAAGTGGCGATTTTTTGCTGCTGCTCAATTCGGATGCGCGACTGACCCGGGATACGGTTCGACTTTCCGTGGAGTGGATGCGCTCCAATCCTGGCTGCGGCGTCGCGGGGGCGCAGCTACTTAATGCGGATGGAACGAAACAGAACTCGATCGCCAACTTCCCTTCCCTGGCAACGGAACTTCTAAACAAATTTCTTCTGCGCACGTTTTGGCCGAAGCGGTTCCCGGGGAAGGAACAGGAATACGCTCGGCCGATGGAAGTGGAATCCGTCATCGGCGCATTCCTTCTGGTTCGCCGGGAAGTGTGGGAAAAACTGGGAGGAATGGACGAGCGTTTTTTCTTTTTCCTGGAGGAAACCGATTTCTGTCTGCGGGCGCGGCAAGCGGGATTTGCCACCGTGCATCTCCCACAGGTACATGTGTGGCACAGCCAGGGACAGACCGCGAAACAGGATCCCGCGGCGGCGCGGATTGAATACTGGCGATCGCGCTACGCTTATTTTGCCAAGCACAGGAGCCGGACGGATCGGATCGCGCTGCGTTGCGGTTTGCTGCTGCGGTTGCTGGTGGATTCGGCGGTGAGCGGTTTGTTGGCGGCCATCACGCTTGGAGGATCGCGGCGATGGAGAGAAAAATTTGCGGTGCACTGGGCACTGCTTTTCTGGCATCTGCGGGGACGCCCGGCCGGCACCGGTCTGCCGCGGTGACGGCTGGCAGGAATGTTCCTGATTGAAACAATGTCCCAACCCGCTGCAATTTGCTTTCTCTTCGTAACTCTCGCCGAAAATCCGCCCTTCCGCACCATTTTTCCGGTATTCTGAAGAGGTTAATTCCTTGCCCCCTTCCCCAGGTTGCCAGGACGATGTCGAAAAAAATGCGCCGCAGCGGGCGCTTGCTCGAATCCATCCCGATCCTCCTGATTGGCAGTGACGCCGAAGGCCGCGTGTTTTCGGAAGATACGCATACGGTGGTGCTGAGCCTGCACGGAGCCGGGATTGTTTCCACGCATAAACTGGTTGCCGAGCAAGAGTTGATTCTGCGCTCGACGGCGTCCAATCATGAGGCCGAGATTCGCGTCGTGGGCGAGATCGGATCACAGGATGGGCTTTATACATACGGAGTCGAATTCCTGGACGCGGAGCTGGACTTCTGGAAGATGGATTTTCCTGCGTCTCCTTCGCCGACAGAGCGGCCGCTGGAACTGGTGCTGGAGTGCGGCAGTTGCGGGGCGACGGTGACGCTCCTGAACGGCGATTATGAGTTCGATGTGTGCGCGATTCACGGCGGACTGGTGCGCTACTGCACGGAATGCGGGTTTGCGACGGTGTGGAGGCGGCCGGAGACCGATGGCGCTTCGCGAACGGCGGCGTCGAAGGTGGAACGAAAGTTGGAACCACCGCCCCGGACGTCAGTGATTGTTGAGCACGTAGGACTGGAGCTAGAGGAACAGGAACAGAGAGTGGCGCCACGCTTCGCGGAGTACGTTTCGCCGGGAGTGACGATCGATCTGGAGGCGTGCGCGGGGCGGATGGACCCGCGCGTGGAAGAGCGTGCGAAAGCATGGCCGAGGAGTGAAGCGCGGGTGGTGGTGGCGGCGGCAACCACGACGGCGGCGAAGGACCGGCGGCAGCGGGTGCGTGCGAAGGTGAACTACTTTGCCTGCGTGCAGAGCGCCGCGTTCGGGAAAGATGTGGTGACTTGCGTTGATATGTCGCGCGGAGGATTGGGATTCCGGACAAAGACTGCATATGCGATTTCAACGGACGTGACGATCGCGGTGCCGTTCTCGCCGGAGTCGCCAGACGCGCCGGCGATTTATGTGGCGGCGCGAGTGGTGAATATCGCGGAGCTGCCGGAACTGAAAATGTTCCGGTGCGGGGTGGCGTTTTTGCCCGCGGCGGGGACGCGGGAGCACGCCTGAACGAGCTCAGCCGGCTTTGGCGACTTTTTTTGCTTCGGCGGAATCGTAACTTTCCCCATAGATGGCAGGGACTTTGCCGCCCATGGCGCGCAAATAAGTGGAGAGCTGTCCGCGGTGGTGGACGGTGTGCTTGATGCTGAAATCGAGATAGGCGACGGCAGGCAGCTCGAACATGCCGCGGAAGTCCATGATTTTGGCAGCTTGGTCGGGGGTGAGGCGGGTCAGGCTGTCGAAATTCTTGGCGAAGGAGTCGGCGTACCACTTGAGGATATTTTCCCGGGTGATGCCGCCTTCGGGACGGGGGATGGCGTTGAAGTCGAAGGCGCCGGAGACGATGCCGCCGTAGAAACGGTGTTCGGCGGCGGCGATGTGCCAGGCGATTTCGGCGGCGCTGCGGGCTTGCGGGTCGGGACGATAGTCGGCGTTGGAGGCGGGGATGGCGGCGATGATGCCGCTGGTGGTCCGGTACTCGTTTTTGACGGACGGGAGATTGTATTGGAGAAGAAAGGCGGCTTGCTCGAGAGTCATGGAGATCATTTGGGAGTCACCTCGATTGGAGTATAGAAGAAGAAGTAACCGGCGACCAGTGGCGAGCGACCGGAAAAGAATGACTCCACCCGAGAGATTCTGGTGCGGCAAGGGTGTGACACCCGCCGAGTACGAATTTTCACTTGAGGACCTCGGTCGACTTAGCGTCCATATGGCAAGTCCCGTTTTCGCTTACCTCGATATGATAAACCCTGACCTGCGGCGTGGTCTCTATTTCGACACTAGCCCAGAAGACCGGCAGATTTAGAGAGAATCCTCCGCTCGCCATTTTTGTCGTACTGATCGAAAGAACCACGTGATTTCGTTTGAGAGAATTCCACCACTTGGTGCTCCGCTGGAAAGCATCTGGGTGGTTCGTGTCAAAGTAGTGCTTGGCCGCCTGAAGTTTGGCGTTGGAAGCATCAGCGATCCACCACTCGGACGACAAACCATAAATTACTTCACCGCACAGCAATCCGCGGGACTCCGCTTCTTCTGAATTTAGAATGCGCTGCGCACGCCCATCGCCAACTAAACGATTGAAGTCCTGTTCGGGGTTAGCGAATCCATAGAGTTTGTAGATCTTCTTTTCGTCCGCCGAGCTGGCAACATACATTGTTGGAATCCCGTTAGCTACGTTGTCCAGAATTTGGTCTCCTGAGAGATCGTAGCGGGGCCTTTGAATCTGAAAAAAACGCGGCAAAAGTCCGGGGTCTGAATGGGGCAGACGGGGAACAGTGAAACGATCTTCAAGTTCTTCCTCCCTGTGAAGTCGCACTGGCCCGAACGCAGCCTTTAATTCCGCCGAGAGCATTGCGAGAGAAGGTTCTGTTGACACATCCGATGATGATTGTGCGTAGGTTTCGCGATTGGAGGCGATGCCAAATAGAAGAATCACAAGAATCGGGCCAGCCATTGCGCAGCGCACGCAAATTCTTTTTGTCTCATATGCCTCAGTTATTGGCTGACTTCTTTTTTCTCTTCTTCCCCTTTTGTTTCTGCCGTTTCTCGCTCTCTTTTCTCTCCATCTTGAAGTCATCTGGCCTCTTTTCTTCTGGATGTTCCTCATGCGGGGTCTTGCAAACTTCCGCGATCAAATTGTGGATATCCGGGCGGCTGGCCAACTCGATTCGCTGGAAATTGGGCTTGACGCATTTCCATTGCGAGAGGATACCACTTGTTGAGGTGATCGAAACGTACCGAAATGAGGGTGCCCGACCCTCTCTTCCGAGAAAAGGTGGGGTCTTTCTGTTCCGCCGAGAATAAAGCTGCGAGAGAAACCAGGAGAAGGAGGCCGACCCTTTCGGTTTTGGGGCCGACATCACCCTTTGGTTCGGTGCTGGGAGCGGATGCTTCGCCGCGGTTGATTCAGTTGAAGGCGCAGGTTACGCTCTAGGTTAATTCGAAAATGAAAGAAGAGGGGCGGCTTTCGGGCCGCCCCTTTTTTTATTGGGGGACCGAGAGTCCGGAGGGATCGGCGGAGATTCAGTGCGTAAGAGCGGGAGCCTGCCTGCGGCGGGCAAGCTCCCGCTCCCGCACCCAATAGCGGAGTCGCAAGGTGGCGATCGGAATCTCAGGGCTGAGACGGGTCGGGCGAGAAAATGGAATGCCATGAGCGGGGGCGTTCGAGAAGGAGCGCGAACTGGAGCTTCGCAGCGGTGCAATTGGCTCTATTTCTTGGAGATAGGAGTAGTTAGATTCTGGCGTGAATGGGGGAAATAGATTGGGGTGTGGAGCGGGGCTTGCACGTTTTTCATGGCATCTTGAGGTATGCCGGCGGACGGGGCGGCCAGTCCGGCAAAGCGGGAAGGTCGGAAGACAATGCAGAACAATTCACGGAAGATCCGGGGGATGCTTGCAGGAGCTGTGTTGCTGGCGGCGAGCGCGGCGTTGAGTGCGGCGCAGGAGGTGGTGTTCAATCGCAGGGCATTGAAGATGGTGGCGGTTCAATATCCATCGGTATTAAAGGTCAGGGGAATCGGCGGGACGGTGAAGCTGCGGGTGCAGGTAAATGCAAATGGGACAGTGAGAGACGTTCAAGTGATGGGCGGGAATCCAATCCTGTCGGACTGCTCGGTGAAGGCAGTGAAACAGTGGTTGTTTGTGGCGTCGGAAAAGGACGAGAGCATCGAGATATCAGTGGTGTTTGATCCGAATTTGAAATAGGGACGGGCGTGCCGGTATCTGAATGCGGGAATGACAAGAAGGTGCGCGTGATTGAGTGACGTTCCGTAGATAGCCGAGAGGGGTGATAAGACAACGGGAAGCTGAGAGAAGAGGAAGATTTACACAGAGGACGCGGAGTACACAGAGGAGAATTGGGAAAATTTTATTGCGAATTGATCGAATTGTTGCGTTTCGTCCCGCCTATTTGAATATCAGGAAACTAAAGACAAGAATGGCCCACCTGGAGATCGGCCACTCAATCGGAGTCGCCTGCGGATATTGGTCGGGTGGATTGGTTTACATCGCAAAAGCGGGAGCTTTGCTCCCGCGCTCAAAAATGGGCTAGAAGAGGTTCCAGAGGAACTGGTTGTAGACCTCGTGGTGGTATTGGACTTCGGGGGCTTTGACGAAGGTGCCGAGGGCGCGGGGGCAGCGGTCGGCGGAAGCGTGCTTGAGATCGGCGTAGCGGCCTTTGACGTCGGCGCCGAGGAGTTTGGTGGTCCAGTCGGCCTTCTCGAAATGGTCGATGGCGGTGTAGATGTTGTCGGGGAGATAGCGTTCGGCCTGGCGAAGATTCTTGATTTTGGAGGTTTCGCCGTCGATGCCGGTCTTGAAGATGGAGTACATGACCAGATAGGGATTGGCGTCGGGAGAGACGGAGCGCACTTCGACGCGCATGGATTTTTCGTTGCCGATGGGGATGCGGATCATGGAGCCGCGGTCCACGGGCGAGGCCTTGATCTGGTTGGGCGCTTCAAAGTGCGGATCGAGGCGGCGATAGGCGTTGACGCTGGCATTGAGCAGCAGGCAGATGTCGTTGCCGTGCGTGAGGATGCGGTCAATAAAGGACCAGCCGGTTTTGCTGAGTTTTTCCTCGCCTTTTGGATCCCAAAAAAGATTCTTGCCTTTTTCGCTGATGGAGACGTTGGTGTGCATGCCGCTGCCGTTGACGCCGACGACGGGCTTAGGGAGGAAGGAAGCGGTGAGGCCCATTTTGTTGGCGACCTGGCGGCAAATTAGTTTGTAGAGCTGGATCTGGTCGGCGGCGTTGACGACTTCGGAGTAGCTGTAGTTGATTTCGAATTGTGAGGGCGCGACTTCCGGATGATCCTTTTCGTTCTGGAAACCCATGGCGCGCTGGACTTCGGCGGTGGTGTCGATGAAGGTGCGGAGAGGATCGCCGGGGAGCGAGTGGTAGTAGCCGCCGGTGTTGACGTATTCGAACTTGCCGTTTTCGTTGTAGTGGCGCTCCGCGTCCGGACCTTTAAAGAGGAAGCCCTCGATTTCGTTGGCGGCGTTGAGCGTGTAACCTTCTTTTTTGTAGAGAGACTCCGCGTAGCCCTTCAGGACGCCGCGAATGTCGGCGGAATAGGGCGAGCCATCCTTGTCAATCACTTCCCCGAAGACGAGGACTTTGCCGCTGCCGAAATAGTCGGCGGGGGCCCAGTAGAACGATCCCCAGTCAATGCCCAGGCGGAGATCGCTCTCGCGCTGAGCGGTGAAGCCGCGTATCGAAGAACCGTCGAAGGTGAGGTTGTCCCAGGACTTGAGAAGGAACTTTTTGTCGTAATCGAGCATGTGGAGGCGGCCTTCGAGATCGCTGAAAAGGACCGTGATGGCCTTGATGCGCTTTTCTGTGGCGAGGTATTTGAGGCGTTCTTCCTGAATTTTGTGGATGGGGGTGCGGCTTTGGCGCTGCTCTTTGGCTTTGAGATTGAGATCTTCGAGTTCGTCGTAGGGGAGAGAGAGAAAATTGCGCAGTTCAGTGGACATGAATCTCCTTGGTTGGGAGCGCTAAACGCCAGATTGGCATTTTGGGAATGGACATCACTGACAATGTAAAGGTAGCGCGAGGGGAAATGCAGCGTCAAATGGAAAAAGGAATTTCCACAAGAGGAAAAATGAATGGGATGGATAAGAAAAGTGAATAGGAGGGATGGGGTTGAAAACTGAGGAAAGGGCAGCTCGACCGGCGGAATCTTGAAGAGGTTGCTTGGTTGCCGGGGTCCCTCGACTCCGTGGCCGGCGCGCCAAGCTGCGGCGCGGAAGAAAAAGCCGGCCACTCCGGTCCGGATGACAGGCACGCTCGGACAGCGGGGCAAACAGAATCCAGTGTGCGTGTTTCGGAAGGGGACACGGAAGTGGAATTGATGCAGGAACGGAAATGGCGGGCAGTGCCTAAGGCCAGTGTTTGCAATGGAAATTGGGAGAAAAAGATTGGCAAGCGTCCTGCAATCAGAATGGGCAATAAGTACATTGCAAGCTCTGAAGAGCGACGGGTAAGCGAAAATTGCTCTGAGGAGACTTGAACAGACCTCCAAAGAAAGTACCTCATATCAGCCTGCCAGAAACCCCTTGGGCGCCAAGAGTTCAGTTTGAACAGCTTGCGGCGCCCTTTCCTCCCCTGGATTAGCCAACTCAATATTTTGGGGATGGGAAGAAGAGCCCTCACCTGATCGCTCCGGTGCGCGATGGCGATAGGAGAGAACAGCGACCACAGAACTGGAAGCGACGAGATCAGACAAGAATGGAAACGCCCGCCGGGGAAGCGGCGGGCGTAGGTGATGTTGGGCGGAGGGTGTGCTGGTTAGCGGGAGGCGGCGCCGGTGGGGGAGTCGCTGGCGTTGGTAGCGCCGGTCAGGGGGATGGTTAAGGTGCTGTCTAGGCGGGTGAGGAGACCGGTCTGGGCCGAGAGTTCGACTTCCTTGCCTTTGCGGGCGGCGACATAGACAGCGCCAGAGGCGAGGCCGATGCCCGTGCCGCGAGCGACGTTGCTGAGGAGGACGCCCATCAGGGTGCCACCACCGCCAACAATCACCATGCCCAAGGCATCACCTTTGTAATCGTGCTTTTCCTGGATAAGTTCCCCCTCGGTGATTCTCATGTCGCGGCGGGGAGTGCTGTAGGAATCGATGCGTGGGTGGCCAATGGCGATGAGGCTCATCTGGACGGGGATAAGGCGACTGTCGAGTTCGATGCTTGTGAAGGCGAGGTTCATCGAGGCCTGGCCGCGGAAGAGGGAAAAGTTTTTGGCTTTCTGGATGGTGCCGACTACGCCGTGAACGCGGGTACCGGCGGGGAGAACAATACGGCTGTCAAGGGCAACAGGTTGGGAGAGAACAGCGATGAAGGGATCGCCTTCGCGGCTGGTGAAGCTGCTGACGGGAGTGAGGAGCGTGAGGTGCACTTCGGTGCCCTGAATAATCTGGTGCGGCTCGGCCAGGGCTGGCGTGGGCAGAACGGCAGAAACGGCCAGCGCAAAAACTAAAAGGACTGAGAGAACGGCTTTCATGAAAATCCTCCTGCTGCACGCGCGTGCAAGTGTGATGTCCCCGTAACGTGGGGAGCGGCCCCCGGTGAGGTGGGCTGGCGCTGGCGCGCGGACCTGGCTTCGGCGGCAAACGGAAGCCAGGCGGTTGGGGAGGAACTCCAACCTGAGAGAAACAATAGTCGGGAAGGAGCGGCCGCGCAAGCTTGTCGCGGAACGGTTTGCAGGGGAAGATACCGGGGTGGGCGGAGCCGGGCGTCGGGTGCCAGCCCATTTATTTGCATTCGTCACAAGTGAGAGTACACTTTCCGGCAAGACAATGAAGTCTAACCAGACCCAATCCGGGGATACACGATGAAGCCGCCTGGCCCGATTCCGCGCGCGATGTTGCCCGTCCTGTTTTCCGTTCTGGCTGGCGCGATGCTGTCGTTCGGACAGACCAAGCCGGGTGAAGGAGCGCCGCAGGCTCCTGTCATTAAGGTGCGCACGGGATTGGTGCTGATACCGGCAGAGGTGACGGATGCCAAGGGAAACCGCGTCACCGACATGAAGAAGGAAGATTTTGTGGTGTTGGAGAACGGAAAGAGGCAAGAGATCGCCCTGTTTGACCACATCACCACCAAGGCGGAGGTGATGAAGCCGACGGCCATGCCGGCGGGTGTATTTACAAATACCGTGCAGCAAGGCGGGAACCGGGTCACCATCTTCGTGCTGGACCTGGTGAATTCAAAGATCGAGGAGCAAAAGGAAGCACGCAAACAATTGCTGGATTTTTTGTCGAAGTCCCTGGACGAACAGGAACCGGTGTGCCTGATCGCGGTCAACGAAAAAGGCGCATGGCTGCTTCATGGGTTCACGACCGACCCAAAGGTGTTGCTGGAAGCGCTGAACAAGGTGAAGCAATCGCGGACGGAGATGGACGCCCCGGCGAGGAATCCTGAAGAAGCGCTTTACCGGATGGTTCAAGGCGCGAATACCAAGAATGCGGGAGCGAACGCGGCGATGGAAGCGTCGCGACTGAACATCCTGGAGATGGAAGGCACGTTTCAGGACGTTAGCGCAGGAGAACGGATCCGCTTGACGCTGTTGTCGATGCTGGAGATCGCGGACGCATTTAGAGGCATTCCAGGAAGAAAGTCGCTGATCTGGGCAACGGCCGGGTTTCCCTTTGACATGGGAGACGCGTCGGCGTTTGAAAAGAGTGGGCCGCTGCACAGCCTGGGACAACAGGGCCTGAGCCCGCTCTACGAGCAGACCTGGCGAACGCTCGAAGCGGCGAACATCGCTGTGTATCCGCTGGACGTGAGCGAACTGGTGAATCCGGGTTATGTGAGTGCGGGTATTGGAGTACCTATGCCCCGACACGTGATGCTGGGTACGCATATCGCCAATCTGGAGAATCTTGCAAATATGACCGGTGGAAAATTGTGCACTCGGGACATGGATGCGGCGAAATGCTTCAAGGAGGCGGCGAGCGATTCTTCGGATTACTACCTGCTGGGAATTTACGACAAGAGCGGTACCGAGAAACCGGGGTGGAGGAAGTTGAGCGTGCGGTCGATGCGTGGCGACGTGCAGATCCAGGCACGGAGCGGCTATTACCTCAACGCGACGGCTCACGACGCGCCGACAGACACCAAACTGATGGAAATGGCGCTGTTTTCGCCGTTTCAGTATACGGGGCTGCCGATGAGCGTGCGGTTGATGGACCCGGCGGCGGGCAGTAATCCCGGAGTGAAAAAGGTGGGCTTTCTCTATTCCCTTCCGGCAGCCGCGGTGCGGATTGACGAAGAGATCGGAAACCAACTGAAACTGGAGTTCGGCGCGGTGGCCCGGGACTCGACGGGAAAGATGGTGGGGAGCTTCACCAAGGTGGTCGAAGGAAAGATGAGCGAATCGCAAGCCAGACAGGTGCGCGAGAAAGGGATTCTGTTTACGGGAACAATCGAGCTGGCGCCGGGAGACTATTCGCTGAGTTTTGCGGTGATGGACAAAGTGAACGAAAACACGGGGAGTGTGATGGCGCCGATGAAGGTGGAGTAGTGGTTCGACGTTCTGACGATCGGATGTGTGTGTTAGACTGGGA
The DNA here is from genome assembly GCA_013289665.1 of Acidobacteriota bacterium. Taxonomy (GTDB): domain Bacteria; phylum Acidobacteriota; class Terriglobia; order Acidiferrales; family UBA7541; genus Acidiferrum. The sequence goes on from JABCZN010000002.1 coordinate 249,950, forward strand.
TGGCATTCGCGAAATGCGTGAGTGTCGAATCGTGGAACTTCGGGCTTCGTGCAACGAGGTCCCGCGAACCCCGCCAGGCCCGGAAGGGAGCAACGGTACCGGGTAAGCCGAGTGTGCCGCGGAGACCCCGAAGTTCCTCGATTTGATTTGAAGAAGGAATCAGATATCAGTAATCGGTAATCAGCCAGAGGCGAGCAGATCCTAGCGATCAGCGTGCGGTTGGTTGGCGGTTTTTCGGCGGTAAATTTCACAAACAATTTGTTTGGAGTATTTGCAGTTCGGAGACCCATTTCTTTCCGGTTGCGTTGGGGTGTCGATCGGCGAGTTGCGCCAGCGAGTCTTGCCGGAAAAGTTGTGAGGCCAGTTCAAGTCTGGGAGGAAAGGATCACGTCCGAAAAACGGGAGCTGAGCTCCCGCACTCCAACGTGGTCCGCCCGTTTCTTCCTCTCAGGGCAAGCCTGAAGCTGGGCGTGCTGAGGAATTCTATGTTTTGACTTTTGCGGGGCGGGCGCTGAAAATGAAGCCACGATTTGCTGAAACGGCGAGGAGCTTGGCACCCAGACACTTATGACTTACCAGGTGATTGCGCGGAAGTGGCGGCCGCAGACGTTTGCCGATCTTGTGGGGCAGGAGCACGTGACCGAGACGCTCGGGAACGCGATCAAGAAGGATCGCGTGGCGCATGCGTATATTTTTTCCGGGGCGCGCGGCGTGGGGAAGACGACGGCGGCGCGGATTCTGGCTAAGGCGCTGAACTGCGTAGACGGGCCGACGGCGCAGCCTTGCGGGGTCTGCGATTCGTGCAAGGAGATTGCCGCGGGAAGTTCGCTGGATGTGATTGAGATTGACGCGGCGTCGAACCGCGGCATTGACCAGATTCGCGAGTTGCGGGAGATGGTGCGATACGCGCCGGCGGCTTCGCGGAGCAGAGTGGTGATTCTGGACGAAGCCCATATGCTGACGGGCGAGGCATCGAACGCGCTGCTGAAGACTTTGGAAGAGCCGCCGGAGCGGGTGATTTTTGTGATGGCGACGACACAGCCGGAGGATCTTGAGGATACGATCCGGTCGAGGTCTCAGCATTTTCATTTCCGGGCGTTGACGTTCAATGAGATTACCGACCGGCTGAAGTATATTGCGTCGCAGGAAAATCTGAAAATTGATGATGGGGCGCTGGCGGTGATTGCGCGGATGGCGGAAGGCAGCATGCGGGATGCGCTTTCGCTGCTGGAGCAGGCACGGGCGTATTGCGGCGACGATATAAACGATCAGGCAGTGCGTGATTTGCTGGGCGTGGTGCCGGAAGATACGCTGAATGAACTGGTACAGGCGATTGCGGAGCAGTCCGCGGAACGGGCACTGGGGCTGGTGCACCGCTTCCAGAAAGAAGGGCGGAATCTGCAGCATTTCTGCCGCGAGGCGATCCGGCACATGCGCAATCTTCTGATCGCTCGAGTTTGCGGGGCGGATTCGGATTTGCTGGCGGCTACGCCGGATCAGCGGCCGGGACTGGCGAAGGCGGCGGCGCTTTTCAGTGAAGAAGATTTGACAAGATATTTTCAGATTTTGTTGCAGACGGATGATTCGCTGCGGCGGGCGATGGATCCGCGGGTGCATCTGGAGATGGGGTTGTTGCGCTTGGTGAATGCGGCGCGGTTGGCTCCGCTCGAGGAATTGTTGGCGGAGGCGAAGAGTGCGGGTGGTGGGAATTCGGGTGGCGGAACGACAGAGAGAAATTCGGGGATGAGTTCGGCGGCTTTGCCATCGCGATCGGCAGGGGCGGCAGTCGGTTCTTCGAGCGCGGCAAGCGTGATGGGACAAAAGGCGCCCGCCCCGGAAGGCGGCCACGATAAAGGCCAGGAGCGGGCAGTGGCAAAACCCGAAGTACTTGCTGTCAGTGCATCGGGAGCGGCGGTGGCACCTGCACGGGAGATGAAAGAAAAAGCGGCTGAGGCTGTGGCGGCTGGGTTGGATACGGCGCAGGTGGCGGAGATCAAGGCGGGGATACAGGCGCAGCAGAAATTTATCGGGGAGTTGCTGGAGCATTCTTCGCGGTGGGAGTTGGAAGGAAGCGAATTGCGAATTTATTTTCCAGCGGAGAAGAGCACGTTCGCGGGATTGATTGAAGGGCGCGACACGCTGGAGAAAATACGTAGCGTTTCGGGCAACGTACTAGGGCGAGCGGTGCGCGTATGTGCTAAGCTGGAAACAGGGGCGGCAAAGGGTGCGAGTGCATCGCGAGCCGCAGCCAGTACGCAGGAAATTCGCGCGCAGTTTGAAAATGACCCGATGGTGAAATCGATGTTGCAGCGATTCGGCGGGAGAATTTCCGAAGTTCGACGGCAAGGCGAAGAATAAGCCACACGGCAAAGTGAGGCTGACATGAACATGGAAGTGAACGCCCTACAACAAATGCTTTCGCGGCTGCGGCAAGTGCAGGAGGATTTGCAACGGCAGGTGAATTCGGTTGCTGTGGAGGCGTCGGCCGGCGGCGGCATGGTGACCGTGAAGATGAACGGTCAGAAGCAAGTGCTGGAAGTAAGAATCGAGCCGGAAGTGTTTGCAGGCAAGGATCAAGAGATGCTGCAGGACCTGGTGCGGGCGGCAGTGAATGAAGCGTCGCGACGCGTGGATGATGAGCTGGCGAACCAGATGAAGAGCCTGGCGGGCGGAATTCCCGGCATGGCGGGAATGAAGATTCCGGGATTGTTTTAGGAATTTCAGAAGTTGTTCGTTGGAAACTGTCTAGGCTGTCTCCTCTCGGGGCGTTCAATCCGGTTTTTCCTTTCCGTCGCCACAACCAAACATCCTTTCCGGTCATCGACATATTCACTCACAAAAATCTGCTTTAACCGAAACATCAGGTTCGACCTGCTCGGACTGCTCAATCGGCTAGGGGCGGAAATTGTCGACGAGCATGATGTAGACGAGGGGCTGGTCGAGCAGGCAGATGACCATGGTGCCGCCGTCAGGGGAGATGCCGAGAGCGGGTGCGCCGTTGTCCGGCTCCTCGTGATCGACAGACCACGCTAAAGAGCTTGTTTTGGTTGCAAAAGAATAAAAGTAGAGGCCAGCTTTGCCGGGACTGGACACGTCGGGGACGTAGATTCCATCCGCGGTCACGGCAAAATATCCCCAACCACCGACCGGCGGCCCGTCGAAGAGTTTCGTTTCTTCCCCACCTTCAACGGGAACGCGCCAGAGTCCTGGAACATCGCGGCCCTTCGCATAATAGAGAAATTTTCCATCCGGAGAAGGAATGGCCGTGAAGCCTCCGTGGTGCGTGATTCGCGCAGATGAATTTCCTTCTGGAGTAATCCTCCAGACTTCCCAGGTGCCACCGCGATTGGAGGCGAAGTAGAGCCACTTGCCGTCCGGTGACCAACTGGCGACACCGTTTTCTGAATCTCCTTCTGTGACCTGGCGAGGCTGGCCGCCTTCGGCATTGATGACGAAAACCTCGGAGTGACCTGCGGGACGCGAGTCGAACGAAATCCACTTGGAATCCGGGGACCAGCGGGGCGTTCCGGTTAGATTTTTTGCGAAGTGCGTCAATTGGATGGGGTTGGAGCCATCGGCATCCGCGCGCCAAATTTCGTGGTAGCCCGTGCGAGTGGATTGAAAGACGATGTGTTTGCCGTCGGGAGAATACTGCGGGCCTTCCTCGAGACCCGTGGAGGAAATGAATTTTTCCAGAGGGCCAATGACTTTGTGATCGGGACTGAGCGAGGCTCGCCAAATAGAAGAAGAGTAGGTGACGCTGGTATAGGCGAGGCGATTCCCCTGCCGGCTGAGAGCAGGGCGCATGGCCCAGCCAGCACCGGCGATCGGAAGGCGTTGCGGAGTTCCGCCCTTGGCGGAAATGCGCCAGAGGCTGGTTTGTCCCCGCCGCGAAGAGGCGAAGATCAGCTTGTCGCTTTGCGGCGTCCAGGTGATGCCTTGAACATCCGCTTGGTCAAAAGTGATTTGGGTGGGGGTAATTTGCGCGGGAGAACCGCCGGAAACAGGAAGCACGAAAATCTCTCGAACGTCGAGAGTGTCCCGGACGAAGGCGAGCGATTTCCCGTCGGGAGAGAATGCGGGGGTGGTGTCCCCTAGGGTGCTGGGCGGAGGAGAGGTTACCGGATGAACCTGGAGGGTGTCGAGGGACAGAAGAAAGATTCGGGAGGCTTCGCTGGGCGACGGGCTATCGGAGAACGCCAGATATTTGCCGTCCATGGACCAATCGAGCGCGTCCACCTTGCGATAGGAGTTCACCTTATAAAGGCGACGTTCCGAGCCGCCGAGCGCGGCGGTGACATAAATGGCGAGATCCTTTTCTTTGTTATTGAAACGGAAAAATGCGATGTAGTGGCCATCGGGGGACCAGACCGGGGCAAATTCGAAGATACCCTCACCGGAGCTCGTAATCTGACGCGGGGAAGCGTCGGCGCCAATTTGCGAGACGTAAATATGGGCGTAGCCGCGTTTTTCGCCGGCCCAGAGGAAGGCAACCTGGTTGCCGTCTGGAGAGAAGGCGGCGTCGCCTTCGCGGGGGAGACCGTTCAGGGGAGCGATGCGAATTTCGGAGGATTCGGCGGCGCCGCGGGAACGCGAGAAAAAATGCCAAGCCGCGAGGAGCCCGGCGCAGAGGAGGAGCATCGCGGAGGCTGCGACGTAGGTGGTCGGACGATATTTGGGTGGGGCGGCGGAGGGCGCGGGGGCGGAAATGACGGAGGATTCCGCTGTTAAGATTGCGGGCGTTGGAAAAGGAGTTGGCTTCTGAGGGGGCGAGACCGCGTGGAGGTGTGCGCGGGGAGCCGCGCTGGCGGAGACGGGAGCGATGAAACGATAGCCGCGTTTGGGAAGCGTTTCGATGAAGCGGGGGTTGTCGGCTTCGTCGGAGAGGGCGTCGCGGAGCTTGTTGATCGCGGTGTTCAGGCCGTGCTCAAAATCGACGAAGGTATCTTCGGGCCAGAGGCGTTTTTGGAGCTGCTCGCGGGTGACGACAAGGCCCGGGTGTTCAAGAAGAATGGCGAGGATCTGGAAGGGGCGATCCTGGATTTTGAGGCGGATGCCGGATTTGCGGAGTTCGCCGGAGAGCAAATCGGCTTCATAAGCGCCAAAGCGGATGACGGAGGGAAGCTGGGGCGAGGTGGTCATGGTCACACGAGTCTCCTGCGGGTATAGACGAAACTGTAGCACAAAAAGTTCGACCGGGCGGTATCAATCGGAGTTGAGAAGAGTTGTTAAGCCTTTGGTTTTCAGTGTTTTAGACGGTGAGATTCCTTTTTCCCGTGGCTTACCCGGCGTGCATTGTGGGGAGCAGTTGGTTCTGTGAAAGTGGGCACGTTCCCGGAAAACGGGAACCAATTTCACACGAGGAGAACCGAGATGAAGAATATTCTGAAGAACGTGCTGGTGGCGGGTTTGGTGATGGTGGGAAGCGGAGCCGGGGTTCGGGCGCAGCAGGCAGAGCGGGTGGTGACGTTTGAGGCGCCGTTTGCGTTTGAGGTGGAGCAGAGAAAGCTGCCTGCCGGAGAATACACGGTGCTGGTCGAGAGCGGTTGGTTGCAGATCCAGGGGAAAGATGGAAGTGCAGCGGCGCATGCATTGACGATGCCGGTCCTCAGCCGCGGGCAGAAGACGGTGGCCCATTCGCATGTGGTGTTCCACAACTATCAGGGACGTTATTTCCTGGCGGAGATCTGGGCGTCGGGACAAGAGAAAGGCCGGGAGTTGCTCGAAACGCGCGAAGAGCAGCAGTTGGCGAAGCGGCAGGAGATGGTAGCGGTGAACGTGCCTCTGCGCCAAGCCGGTGCGAAGTAGGACGCGACGATGGAGTGGTCTGATGAGCGTCGGGAAGGGCGGGAGTCTGAAGAGTGGAGCAGATTCCCTCTTTTCTACCGGGAAGAGAGGATCCGGCGGCACGCTTTCAACGAGGACTGGTATCGGGTCAGTTTCTGGCGAGCGGGAATCAGGCGGGATCAGAAGGACTTCAGGTTCTAAACACTGTTATTCCCAGCGTGGCGAGGGGCGGTCGAAAGAAATGTGTTGAAGCGTATTCATCCCATCGTCGAGGTTCCGTTCTGATGGCGTCGCAAAACTCCAACTGAGCCAGTAACTCTTGCGTTCCGCGCACACCATCGAGCTGTAGACCGTAATCCCATTGTGCACCCATTTGTAATCCGCTCTATAGAAATTGTTCTCCCCTGAAACGAATGAGGATGGTTCCCGGATGACTTCGGCGTTGGAATTTCTTACTTGTGCACGAATGAACGCCGACAAGTATTCTTGCGTAGAAAGTCCAGGGCGGTTGTAGCTTCTGGGGTCAGCAACGACTGTGACCCGATTCAAGAGAGACTCCCCTGTATCACGGTCTCCTATAAACAGGTAATATGCACCTGGCGGAAGAGCTGCGGGTGCCACCCTGCTCTTGTGCCATTCTCCCGGCAGCGCGTAGGTAAAGCCGAAGAAATCGTTTCTGTACGTGTTCTGGATAAAAGTGCCCTTATCCGCCCCTGGCGTGGTGTCGCTCTTGGTCGATTGTTGGCAGTTGACGAGAAATGTGGCGGCGCATAGCAGCACGAGTAAGGACAGTCTCTTCATAGCCGTTCAGCTTACCAGAGTTGAACAAGTTTGGTGTCCGCCACAGCTCGCTCTGCAGTCAACCATCTGACCGCTCAATGCCACGCTTGGATAACCCGAAGCTGATCCGATCGACGAAAATTTGCGGAGAAGAGCGGCTTGTGTTAATCAAGGAACATGCCTGATTTTGCCGCGCCTGTCGAACGACTCATCGATGAGCTAAAACACCTGCCTGGGATTGGACAGAAGACCGCGCAGAGACTGGCTTTTTACCTGCTGCGGATCCCGGCGGAGGATGCGCTGGGACTGGCGGACGCGATTCGCGACGCCAAAGAGAAGATCCGGACGTGCTCGGTTTGCCACAACATCACGGATTCTGATCCATGCCTCTATTGCACCGGAGCGAACCGCAACAAGCGGACGATTTGCGTGGTGGAAGAACCGCACAATATCCTGGCGATTGAGAAGACGCGGATGTTCAGCGGCATGTATCACGTGCTGGGGGGGGCGCTGTCGCCGCTGCAGGGGCGCGGGCCGGATCAGCTGAATATCAAGAGCTTGATCGAGCGGTTGAAGGGCGGGGGCGTGGAGGAGATTATTGTTGCCACGAATCCGACGGCGGAGGGGGAGGCGACGGCGATTTATATTTCGAAGCTGCTGAAACCGCTGGGAGTGCGGGTGACGCGCATTGGGGTAGGGATTCCCGTGGGAGCGGATTTGGAGTATGCGGATGAGGTGACGATGTTGAAGGCGATGGAGGGGCGGAGGGAGTTGTAAAGAGGTTCGCAGGTTGAGGGAAGAAAGAAAGACCGGGAGATCCCTGGAGAGGTTTTCTGGGGATTTTTTTGTTGGGGGATTGCGTGTTGGACGGCATTTGAACAGGAAGCTTTATGGCCGATTTGAGGAACGGCCATTGCCGGGGGAGAAATGCCCTTCAGATGGCGACAGAAACGCCCATTCGGGAGAATGGTGTTCCCGGGAATGGCGGTCAGTCTCTGAAGGCGGCCGCTACCGGGTGGTTGGATTTGGATCCGGGAAGATTGCGTCAGGCCGTAAAAGCGGGAGTTTTGCTCCCGCACTCAAAAACGAGTGGGACTGGGGATCTAGTACGTACAGAATGATTGTCCTCTAGGCAGGGGGATCGAATCAGGATAGAGTTCAGGCCTGCGGTCGGATGTCCCCGCTAATCGCGGTGGTTCCGGATGGAACTGGAGCAGGAGGTGCTCAGATGGCTGGACTTGAGCACTACATGACACAGTACGACCACGAGCATCATTCTGTTTGGAACAAGATATTGCACGGAATCGGAATTCCGCTGATTTTTGCGGGATTGATCCTGCTGGTGCTGCTACGGTGGCGCTGGGGTGTCGGATGTTTCCTGGGCGGATGGGTGCTGCTGTTGCTGGGCCACCGGATTGAGGGCAACAAGCCGGCATTTTTTCAAGGACCGGTGTATTTGCTGGTTGGGCCAATCTGGGTGGCGAAGGAAATTTGGGATAGCGTGACGGGTTCAGACAGCGAGCAGAATGCAGCCGAGCCGAAAAAGCCATAGATATCGGTAACTAGACGAGCGAAGAGAACGGTACGGCGACCATGCACGAAGAACCCGGCGGCCCTGAACTGACGGACGAAACAGGCGAAATGTCGATAGAGGGCGCAACAAACACAACCGAGGAATTGAGGAAGCGGCGAAGCACGCGCATCGTCCAGGCTGTGCCATTGATGGTGACAGGGGTCGACGCGCTGGGGCGGCCGTTTGCGGAGCGGACTTCGACGCTGATTATCAATTGCCACGGGTGCCGATACCAATCGAAACATTACGTTCTGAAAAACATGTGGGTGAACCTGGAGGTTCCGCACCCGGAACAGGGCCATCCGCCGCGGCGGGTGCGCGGGAAGGTGGCTTGGATCCAGAGGCCGCGAACGGTCCGGCAACTGTTCCAGGTGGCGCTGGAGCTGGAGGCGCCGGGGAATGCCTGGGGGATTGCGTTTCCTCCCGACGACTGGTTTGGGTTTCCGGAAGAAAACAAATTTGGTTCGAATCCCGCTTCGGCGATGGATTTGCCGCCGAGCATCGGGATGCCGGCAATGGGAGACACTCCGCTGCCGATCGTGGAGGCAGAACCGGGAGTGGCGACGCCGGATAATGTGCGTGTCTTCCCTGCCCCGGCGAGCGCGACGGATGCGTCATTGCAACTGGCGCGGCAATTGGCGCGATTGCTGGCGGAGGCCAAGCAACAGATTCAGAGCGCAGCGAAAGAAGCGGCCACGCATGCAGTGGCAGCGGAACGGCGGCTGAGCGGCGAGGAGTGGGAACGGAAGTACACGGCTTATCGGGAAGATGTGGCGCGCGAAACGGCACAGGCCATCGGAACAATCCAGGAAGAGACCGAGGTGCGGGCGCGAACGGCGCAGGCGGCGGCTGCGGAATCTCTGAAAGAGGAGCTGCCGCGATGGCTGGCACCGCAACTGGAACAGCTTACCCATGAACTCATGGCGCACCTGGCGAGAGAAGGGGCACTGCAGCGGGATCAACACGAAAAGCAGCTGGCCGGCGCGCAAGATGCGCTGCAAGCGCTGTGCTCGCAGGCCGAGGAGGCGGCGGCAAAGTTGCGGACCCATGCCGAACAGGTGGAGTCCGAGGCCGCGGCGCGGGTGGAGGCGATAAGACAACAGGCGGAAGAAGCCGCAGGAGCGCAAAAAGAGTCGCTGGGCGCAGTGCTGACGGAGATTCAGGAGAAAGTGAGCGCTTCCTTTGCTGAGGCGCAGACGGTGATGCGCGAGCAGTTGGCGCAGGAGATGGGCTTTGCGGAGCAGCAGACGACGGTGGCGTTAGAGGAACACGCGAACCGGTTGCGCGAGGAGTTAAAGCAGGAAGGCGCGGCGCAAAGCGCGTCGGTGATGGGATCGCTGGGCGAGCACGCGAAGCAACTGGAAGAAGTGCTGGCGCGGGCGAATCAGGCGACGGAGCGCCTGGAGCAGTACGCCGCGCGGATTGAAACCGTGCAGCAGGAAGCGATCAGCGGGTTCCAGGTGCAGCTCGGGGATCTCTTGAGCCAGCACCGGAATGATCTGCAGCGGCAGTCGGACACTTTGTTCGAGGAGGTTTACGCGCGCATTCGGGGCAGCTTTGAAGCGGCGAACAGCGAGGCGCTCGAAAAGTTCGAACAGCACGTGGAATCGATGGTGCAGCCGCATATCACGCGGACGGAGGAGGCGGTGCACCGGTTGGCGGGAGGGCGCTCGCTGCTCGATGCGGCTCTGACGATGCAGCAGGATCGCATCCGGAATTCGGCCGACGAGTCGTTTGCGGAATCGCTGGCGCGGTTTCGGGAGAACCTGGGAACGGTCGAGCAAGTGCTTAGCGAGTCGGCGCAGGGGATCACCACGCGACACCTGGAGGAACTAGAAGGCAAAGCGGTGGACCTGAAGCACCACACGATGGAGGAGATGTTCAAGTCGGCGGAGTGGTATGAGAAGAAGGCGCAGACGCAACTGCAGAGTACGACGGAAAAGCTGACTGAGCAGGCGGGAGCGCAGTTGCGGGAGAAGGCCGGAGAGGTTTCGAGTTTGTTTGCCAGCGAGCTCAATCACGCCAGCCGGAGCTATGTGGAGCAGAGCCACCGGCAGATGGAAGAGTCGGTGCGGGAGTCGTTTGAGCGGATACGGATATTGTCGGCAGAAGCGGCAGATACGACTTCGGCGGCATTCACGGATGAGATCCAGCGGAACGGGCGGCAGGAGCTCGAAGGGTTCATGGAATTGATGCAGAAGACGGTGGAAGAGTCGCGGGAGCGCCTGGACGCGGCGCGGGAAGTGATGAACCACAAACTGACTGTGGAACAGGACGAGTTTCTGCGGCGATTCCAGGCGGGGATGGGGGAATCCGTGGACCAGAAGCTTCGAGAATCAGAGGAGAAGGCGCGGGCGGAGTTTGAGGCGCTGTGGGAGTCCTGGAAGAGGATGACGGCGGAGCAACAGGCGGAAGTGCGCAGCGGGTTGCATAAGTTGGGCGACGAGGCTGTGGGGGAGTTTCGCGGACGGTTGGAGAATATTTCGAATTCGTGGATGGTGGCCACTGTGACCACACTGAATCATCAATCGCGGGACGTGATTCGGCAGATTGCGGCGACGGCGGAGGAGAGGTTGCGGGAGGCGTCGGCGGAGGTGTTCGCGACGTTTGGAGAGACGCTGCGCGAGAAATTGCAGCAGATTGCGGCGGGGTTTGAGAAGGGGCGAGGGGCGAAGGCCGGAGGCGGGTAGGGCTGGGGCTCTCGGAGAAAAGCGACCAGGGATCGTGGATAACGGATACGAGCGAGCAGGAAGCATAAGCGGGTGGACGAGTTTTAGGTTTGTGATGCGGATTACCCCCGAAAAGCGGGAGCTTCGCTCCCTCACTCAGAACTAGGCGCGGCGACCCGCGCAACCACACGAAGCGGCGAGAACCTGTATAATTTGGGGATTGACCATGGCCAACCGGGCGTATCTGCGCGTGTGGACACGCGACTTTTCTGAACAGACGATGATCGCGGAATTTGCACGTTTTCTGACGACGGCACCGGTGTCGGAGCGGCCGAACGGATTCCAGATGCTGACGGTGCAACCGGTGGATTATACGATCCCCTCCGAGGTGGAGTGGGATTTGCGGGATGCCAAGTATGGGCCGGCGGAGATTGCGGCGCTGGCGATCCAGGATCTGAATGCGGACACCGCGTTTCTTGTGGACGCCAAATGGGGCTTGTGGAATTTCGACATTGAGACGTTGAAATGGGAGAACGAGCCGCAGCCGTTGACGCTGATTTGCCAGGGAACGGCGTTTGAAGACGGGGCGGGAGCCGTTGAGGGGCACTTCATCGCGGACCTGGGGTTCGAGCATTTGTTCACCGGGCACGCGGGATTGCTGGCGCCCGGGGCGGCGTCGAATCCGTTTGCGAGTTCTGACCATCCGGTCGAGAAACGCTTTCGCGCGTGGATGGGAAGCGGGGAGAATCTGAAGCAATATCACCAGCGGACAAGAGAAAACATCCAAAAACTGTTTGGATGGGTGGAGGCCGTCGAGGCGGCGCTGCCAGTGGAGCGGAGCGTGCTTTGGAGCGAGGGCGAGGAAAATTTCGAGGCAAGGCTGGATGCAATTTTGGGACAGAGATAAGTGCTAAATCATCAGTTTTCAGTTTTGAGTAAAGAAGGAGTACTGCGGGGCTGTCGGAGATGGCGAGGTAGCGTTTGCTGAGTTGTAGGGCAAAACGGATGCGGCGAGTGCTAGCACACGGGACTGGCAGCCGCTAGAATTGGGTATCCCGGCCTGAACCGATCATGGGTGTAAGCCGCGGATTTTTCCGAGAAGGCTTTGATTACGCATCGGTTGAAGGCACGTCTACTCTAGAAAGGATCGGAATGCATCGTCCCCTAATCCTTGTGATGGCGGCAAGCTTCGTGCTGTTTGGATGCGGTTCAGAAGGTGCGAAGACGACCGCGGAGACCGAGAAGAAAGCCGCGGAGCAGGCGGTTCCTGAAGAGATGCAGGATGCGGCGAAAGCACTTTTGGGAAGCGAGGCGCAGGTGCTGCAGTTTGGAGATTTGGCAAGGACCGGAAAGCAGGAAGTGCTGGTGGCAAACGTGGTGCCGAACACCCCGAAGAGCGTGATTGCCGGGACGGTAGTGACGCGGGCGGTAGTGGCGGAAAAGGAAGAAGACGGCCAGTGGGTGGAGCTGATGCGCGCCGACGAGCATCTGAAAAATGCCAAGGGCTTTCTCGGACAGACGCCGCTGGTGGCGGTGACCGGATGGAAGCTGCAGTATGAGCAGAGCTCGGAAAAAGGGTTGACGATTTACTTCACGCCGATCAAGGCGGGAAGCAACGAGCGGACGCTGCCGATTGCGGTTGCGTGGAACCCGGCGACGAAGCGCTACCAATCGATGGACCTTTCCTACCAGCATTTCCTGAATGAAGCGCCTACGCTCGAAAACCCGAGGTCGATGCTGCGATGAGCACATCGGCGGCAGTGCTGCGCGCGGGGGGGCCGAGGAAGCCGGGGGTGTCGACCTGGGAGAATCTGCGCGGGCTGTGGCCGTACTTGGGAAGGTATACGGGAACGATTGCGCTGGGGATGGTGGCGCTGGTGATCATGGGGCTGATCGGCGTGATTGTGCCGCTGGCGACGGGAATTATTACGGATACTGTTGCGGGGAGTGCGCGGCCGTTTGAGCAAGTGGCTCCCGGGGTCACCGCAGACATCGGAGCGCTCAATCGGCTGAGCAAACTGGTACCGCATTACCAGCCGAGCAGCCGGGGAACACTGGGTTTTTATTGCCTGGTGATTGTGGTGTGCATTGCGCTGAAGGGGCTGATGTCATTCCTGACGCGCTGGGTGCTGATCGGGGTTTCGCGGGATATTGAGTTTGATATCAGGAGCGACCTGCTGGACCGGCTGCTGGTGATGGAGCCGGAGTTTTACGTGCGCAACAGGACGGGCGAGCTGATGTCGCGCGCAACGAACGATTTGAATGCCGTGCGCATGGTGCTTGGCCCGGGGATCATGTACACGGGGACCACGGTCATTACGATGGTTCTCTCCATCTTCATTCTGACGATCATCTCCCCTTCTTTGACCCTATGGGTGCTGCTGCCGGTGCCGGTGGTGGCGTTTGCGGTGCGGCATTTCGGAAAAGTCATTCACGAGCTTTACGAGAAGATTCAGGCTTCGCTGGCGACCTTGTCGGCAAAGGTGCAGGAGAATCTTTCGGGGGTGCGCGTCGTTCGTGCTTACGCGCAGGAGGAAGCCGAGGTTCGCGGGTTCGACGAGCCGAACCGCGAGTACGTGGCCAAGAACATGCAGCTGATCAAAACCTGGAGCATGTTCATGCCATCGCTGACGGCGCTGATCGGGACGACGTTTCTGATCGTGCTGTGGCAGGGCGGGTACCGTTATTTGCACGGACAGATGTCTTTGGGTGCGTTGATTACGTTCAACACGTATCTTGGGCTGCTGGTGTGGCCGATGATCGCGCTGGGCTGGGTGACGAATATTTTTCAGCGTGGCGCCGCGTCGATGGGACGGTTGAACTATATTTTGACGGCCAAACCGCAGATTGATGACCGGACGGCAAAGGTCAGCCCGGAGACGCGGATTGAGGGAACGATTGAATTCCGGAATCTGAAATTTACCTATCCAACCGCGGATCTGAACACCGGGAAGAACGGCGTGAATGGACATGGGGGCGAACCGAAGGCGGTCCTCGAGAATATTAACCTGACGATTCCGGCCGGTTCAACCGTGGCGATTGTCGGGCCGACGGGCAGCGGGAAAACCACATTGGCGGCGCTGATTGCGCGGCTTTGGGACGCGCCGGAAGGATCGATTCTGATTGATGGGCGGCCGATACGAGAATGGCCTGTCGAAAGCCTGCGACGGGCGATCGGCTATGTGCCGCAGGATACGTATCTCTTCACGGAGAGCCTCGGCGAAAATATTGCGTTTGGTTTGGAAAATTTCGAATTGCCGCAAGTGCGCGAGGCCGCGCAAATCGCGAACCTGGATAGCGACGTGCAGGACTTTGCGGGCCAGTACCAGACCATGGTGGGTGAGCGCGGAATCACGCTGTCTGGCGGCCAGAAACAGCGGACGGCGATTGCCCGGGCGGTGATCCGGGATCCGCGGATTCTGATTCTGGACGATTCCCTGTCCGCGGTGGACACGCAAACCGAGGAGAAGATTCTGGGGCAACTGCGCGGCGTGATGCGCGGGCGAACGACGATTCTGATCGCTCACCGGACTTCGACCGTGCGCGACGCCGACCAGATCGTGGTGATTAAAGACGGTGGGATTGTCGAGCGCGGCACCCACGATGATTTGCTGGCTCGCGGCGGATATTACGCGGATCTGTACCAAAAGCAGCTGCTGGAAGAAGAGCTCGAACGGGCATGAGCAATATTCACGAAGAAGAGGCGCTGGGCAAGGCATATGATTCGCGCCTGATGAAGCGCCTGCTGGATTACATGCGGCCGTACAGGTGGCGTGTGATCATCGCGCTGGCACTGGTGGCGATTGTGACGCCGCTCGAACTGGCGCCGCCGCTGCTTTTCAAAAAGACAATTGACGATTACCTGGTACCGGGTTTCGGCGGGAAGTTGCCAATGGCCACAGCGTGGAACGGGGTGCTGCTGATCAGCCTGGCTTATCTTGGCGTGCTCGTATTCGACTTCCTGGCGCAATATATTCAGATCCGCATCATGCAGCGCGTGGGGCAGCAGACGATGTATGACATGCGGACCGAGATTTTCGGGCGGCTGCAGCGGCTGCCGATGAGCTATTTCGACCGGAATCCGGTTGGGCGGTTGATGACGCGTGTTACGACGGACGTGGACGCGTTGAATGATTTGTTCGCCGCCGGCGTCGTGACCATGATCAACGATTTTTTCCTGCTGGTGGTGATGGCGGGACTGCTGTTCAAAATCGATTGGCGGCTGGCGCTGGCTACGCTGGCAGTGCTGCCGGGAATTCTGGTAGTGACGCTGATCTTCCGGAAATACGTACGGGATGCCAACCGGAAGATACGGACGGCGATCGCGCGAATCAATTCGTTTTTGCAGGAATATATTTCCGGGATGGCGGTGGTGCAGCTCTTTAACCGCGAAAAGAAAGCGCGGCAAGAGTTTGCAAACCGAAACAAGGACAATATGCTGGCGTGGCGGGACGCCATTCTGGCCTATGCCGTGTTTTATCCGGCTGTGGAATTCCTGAGCTTTTCGACGATTGCGCTGATTTATTGGGCGGGCGGAAACCGAGTGCTGGGCGGCTCGCTGAAAATCGGGGTGCTGATTGCATTCACGATGTTTGCGCAGCGGTTTTTCCGGCCGATTCAGGATTTGAGCGAGAAATTTAATATTTTGCAGTCGGCGATGGCGGCTTCGGAACGGATTTTCAAGCTGCTGGATGAGCCGATCACGATTCAGTCGCGTGCGGATGCCAAACATATTACGTCGCCGCGCGGGGAGATTGAATTCCGGAATGTGTGGTTCAGCTATCGGGACGTGGAGCAGCCGGCGGAAGAGGACTGGGTGCTGCGTGATGTGTCGTTCCGCATGCAATCGGGGCAGACATTTGCGATTGTGGGGCATACGGGAGCCGGGAAAACGACGCTGATTTCGCTGCTGCTTCGATTCTATGATATCCAGCGCGGGCAGATTCTGCTGGATGGCGTGGACATCCGGCTGCTCGATTTGCAGGAATTGCGGAAACAGTTTGGGATTGTGCTGCAGGATCCATTTTTGTTCAGCGGAACGATTGAATCGAACATCCGGCTGGGCACGCCGGGGATTACCCGGCGGGATGTGGAGAAGGCGCTCGAAGAGATTGGGCTGGGCGATTTCATTCGTTCGTTGCCGCAGGGCGTGGAGACGGAAGTGAACGAGCGCGGGTCGACACTGTCAGTCGGGCAGCGGCAGTTGATCAGTTTTGCGCGAGCGCTGGCGCATAATCCGCGGTTTTTGATTTTGGACGAGGCTACTTCGAGTGTGGATACAAAGACGGAGCTTTTGATTCGGGAGGCGCTGGATCGACTCTTGAGTGGGCGGACGGCGCTGGTGATTGCGCACCGGTTGAGCACGATTCAGCATGCGGACCGGATACTTGTGTTTCATAAAGGCCGGCTGCGGGAAGAGGGCGCGCATCAGGAGTTGTTGGCTTTGCGCGGGATTTACTACCGGTTATACCAGTTGCAATACAAGGAACAGGAACTGCACGAGGCGAATGGTGTTGCGGGAGCGGCGGTGTTGCCGGCGCCTACGCCCGCGAGCGACTGAGGTGAGTTTCTCTTGGCGCCTAAGCGAAGCGCCTACCTCCCTCCTCAGGCGGGCAGCCAGCAATGGATATGCCATGCCACAAAGGGGCGCAGGCAGGAGTGCCTGTGCCAAACTGGAGAGGCCACAGAGCGAAATAAAAGTGGTCGCCGATTACTTGTGAGATATTCAGGCTGATGCCCCCCATCCAATTACTACTTTCCGCCGGCGAGGCTTCCGGCGACATGTATGCTGCGCACCTGGCGACGGCTCTGAAAGAGCGCCTGGACGTGGAGTTATTCGGCATGGGCGGGCCGCAGATGCGGGCGGCGGGCGTGGAGATTGTCACGGACTATTCGGAAGTGGCGGTGGTGGGGATTACGGAGATTGTGAAGCACCTGCCTTCGCTGCTGCGGGCGATGGAGCGGCTAGTGGAGGCGGCTGAGAGGCGGCGACCGGCGCTGGCGATCCTGGTGGATTTTCCGGGATTTCATTTGCGGTTGGCGCGGAAGCTGAAACCCAGGGGGATTCGAAACGTTTATTACGTCTGCCCGCAATTCTGGGCTTGGCGGCCGTGGCGCGCGCGTCTGGTGCGGCGGCGGTTTCTGAAGGCGCTGTGCATCTTCCCGTTTGAGGAGAAATTTTTCTCGGACGCAGGTGTGCCGACAAAATTCATCGGGCATCCGCTGGTGGGGGCGGTCGAGGCGACGAAGGACCGCAAGGAGTTTTCGGAGGAGTTGGGACTGGACGCCAGCCGGTCGATTGTGACGCTTTTGCCAGGAAGCCGCACGGGAGAATTGGTGCACCACCTGCCGGTCTTGCGGGAGGCCTGCGCGCTGATTAACGGCCGGGTTCCGGCGCAATTTGTAATTGCAGCGGCGCACGCCCAGGACGTGGAACATCTGAAAGCGGGCTGGCCGACGGGGATGGTGGTGCGCGTGGTGGAGGGGGCGACGTATAACGCGCTGGCGTCGGCAAACGCGGCGATTGTTTCGAGCGGGACGGCGACGGTGGAAGCCGCGTTGCTGAATGTGCCCATGGTCGTGATTTACCGGGTGTCACCGTTGACGGCGGCGCTGGCCAAGCCGCTGGTGCGGACGCCTTATTTTGCGATGGTGAATTTGATCGCAGAAAGACGCGTGGTGCCGGAGTTGGTGCAGGGAGAGTTTAGGCCGGAGCGCGTGGCGCAGGAGACGTTGCAGCTTTTGCAGGAACCGAACGCGCGGGAGGCGCAGCGGCGGGGCCTCGAAGAGGTCCGGAAGCGGCTGGGCCCTCCGGGGGCGGTCGGGCGAGCGGCGGATGAGATTCTAAGTTTGTTACAAGGGGCGGCTGGCAACGCTTTCTAGGGGATTGTTATCCTATATACATCAATCCATCGTCCCTAGGTGCAAGAACGGAAAGGAACTCGATGACGCGGCGGGAAAATGTCAGGGGTGCGTGCTGGTTGGGTTTGGCATTTCTTGTTCTGACTTTCCTTTCTCCGCTGGCGGCGCAGGAATCGCGCGCGCCGAATTTTCTGGCTGAGAATTACGAACTTTCCGCTTATCTCGATACGGTAGGGCAAACGATCAATTCGATTGTGAAGGTGGAGTTTCGCGCGCTGGATGTTTCGCAGATCGTGCGGGTGGAGCTGCATGAGAATCTGGAAGTGCGGGAAGTGAAGGGACCGGATGGAAAGGCGCTGTCGTTCCAGAGAGAGCCGGACAATCCACTCTATCTTTCGGTGACCCTGCCCGCGCCAGTCGCGACGGGCAAGACAGTTTCGCTGACGTTTGCTTATGGCGGGTTGCTCGCGAATGAGGAGAACAGTCCAGTGCCGAATCTGAAGGTGGCCTCGATCGGGAAAGAGTGGGCGTACCTGCTGTTGCCGGCACGGTGGTTTCCGCTGACGAATTATCCGGCAAACCGGTATACGGGGACGTTCAAGCTGAATGTGCCGGATACGATGGCGGTGGCGGGAACGGGAAAGGCCGAGGCGGCGCAGCCGTTGGCCCCGCGGTCCGCGGCCGAGGCGAAACGGCTGATGTATACGTTTCATTGCGAGCGGCGAGAACCGAATGGGTCGTTCGTGGCGGGGCCACTGCAGCTGAGCCCGAAGCAGGCAGAAGGTATCAGCGTGGCGGTGTATGCACCGCGGGCGGATTCGGCGAAGGTGCAGGAATTCGCGAACGTGGTGGCGCACCAGGAGATTCTTTTTTCGGATATGTTCGGTGCGCTGCCGGATCCGGACATGACCGTGATTGAATTGCCGGACGGAACGCTGCGTGATTTTTCCGGCCCGGGCGTGGTGATGCTGAGCCACCGGCTGTGGGATCCAAAGTACAGCGACCGGACGTTGAGCCGGCTGGTGGCGACGCAGTGGTGGGGCAACCAGGTGTTGCCTATGAGCATGAGCGATGTGTGGATCAGCGACGGGCTGGCTCGATATTCGGAAGAGCTTTATGCGGAGCAGAATTTCGGGAAGGAGGCGGGACTGCGGGCACTGGACGAATTTGCGGTTGGCGCATTGATGTATGAGAACTCGGCACCGGTCGCACAGTCGGCGCGGTTGGCTCCTCATTCAAGCGAATACCGCTCGGTGGTGATGAACAAGGGCGCGATGCTGTTTCACATGCTCCGCGGGCAGATGGGGGATGTCGCGTTCAAGTCCCTGCTGCACGGGTTTTACACGAAGTACCAGGGAAAGACGGCGACGATGGCGGACTTTGAAAAAATGGCGATTGGTACGGCGAACGCCAACTTGAAGCCGGGCCAGGAGCCGCCGAACCTGCAGGGATATTTTGCGCAGTGGTTGAATTCGACGGGCGTGCCGGAGTTTTCAATGGAGGATGTGGTCTACCGGACGCGCAAGGGATTCCGTATTGTCGGAAAGATCAGACAGCCGCTGGATACGTTCAGCATGCCGGTGCAGTTGCGCATTGATACCGAGGGAAATCCGGAGATGAAGTTGATTTATGTTACCGGGACGGAGACGCAGTTCACCGAGGAGACGTTTGGACGGCCGAAGGCGGGTGGGATCCGGATTGATCCGAATAATCTAATTTTGAAGAGCACGCCGAATTTGCGGGCGCGGGCAGCGATAGCGCGCGGAGAAGAACTGGCCGAGGTAGGGAAATATTATGATGCTGTGCAGCAGTACCAGCGGGCGCTGAGCATCCAGCCGAGCCGATCGCTGGCGAATTTCCGGATGGGCGAAGCGTTCTTTTATCAGAAGAATTATCAGGCGTCGGCGAACGCGTTTCGCGAAGCGCTGGCGACGGTGCCGGAACCTTCTGAGAAGTGGACGGAGGTTTGGAGCCACCTCTATCTGGGGAAAATTTTCGACATTTTGGGACAGAGAGAACGGGCGCTCAATGAGTACAACAAGGCGCGGCAGACGAATGACAGTACGGGCGGAGCGCAGGATGTGGTGGAGGCATTGATTAAGAAACCGTATACAGAGAGCGGGATGCCTACTCCGTCGCCTGCGGATGCAGCTACGCCTGTGGCGGCTCCGGCAAAAGGTAAGCAGGCGGATGTGCCGGCCCCGGCATCGGGGGAGAAGCCTACGTTGAAGAGGCCGAATCCGTAGGGGAGTTGGGGGAACCCGTGCGTTTCAGGCGTTCCGGCGTGGCTGAAACAGCTTGCGAATAATTCCAAACAAACTTTCTTCAGGGGCTGAAGCCCATTCATCCTCGAAGTCTTGCGCCGGGGCCCGAGCCCCGGCCTGCCAAAGAAAACTTCCTCCTGGAAATTTGTGACGTTTTCTCCCAAAGCGCCCGCTCGAGAACGCGGCCGCTAGACGAGAAAAGGCGTCGCGTCCGCCCGGGCGGACGCGCCCCACATAGAAATCATCCCGTCGGCTAGAGTGGGTTGAGGGCGGTTAGTTGGGATTGGGGAACGTTTTTTTGTTGCAGGAGGACGTGGAAGCGTTCGCCGAGGCCCTCCGGGTAAATCAGGGTTTTTAGCTGGAAGCGGGCGCGGGTGCGGCCGATTTCATCCATGCCTTGGTCGTAGAGATCGGCGAAGTCGTTTCCCTTTCCTAGAGCTAGAAGAAACGCGGCGAGAAGGGCGGCGAGCGGGGTCACGCGGAGGCGGCTCCGGTGGAGTTTTCTTTTTGAAGAGCTTGCCAGGCGGATTGGAAGATATCGCGCGAGGGCGCATCGAACAGGACGAAGTAGATGGTTTCGAGCGAGGTTTCGCCTTTCAGGTGCTGCAGGGCTTCGGCGAGCATGATCTGGGCGCACTCATCCATCGGGAAGCCGGAGACGCCGGTACCTACGGCGGGAAAGGCGATGGATTTCAGATTGCGCTCAGCGGCTAGGCGGAGGGAGTGGGCGGTGGAGGTGCGGAGAGTTTTGGCAGTGGTGCGCATGCCGCCGAGGCTCATGCTGGCGGCGTGGATGACGTGGCGGGCTTTGAGCTTGCCGCCGCTGGTGATGGCGGCGTAACCGACGGGGATGCTGCCGATTTCGTCGCACTCGCGCTCGATCGATTCGCCACCTTTGCGGGCTATGGCGCCAGCTACGCCTGCGCCGAGGATGAGGTCGTTGTTGGCGGCGTTGACGATGGCGTCGACGTCCATTTCGGTTAGGTCGCCCTGCTGGATTTGGATGCGGTCGGTTAGCGCGGTCATGGGGATAGTTTAAAACATTTGGGATGGGCAGTAGGAGGAGAAGAGGGGGACTTAAGGCAGAGGGCGCCAAGGTGTCGGCGCGCAGAGGTCAGAGAGGAGCGGAAGACAAGAGAGTGGCCCGGGGCCTGCCTATTGCGGGCTGGCCGCCTCTAGGTTTCAACTCGGGGATCTTTTCCGGCGGAGTAGTCGTGGACGCCGCGGCCGGATTTGCGGCCCAGGCGGCCTTCGAGGACGTATTGGCGGAGCAGGGGGCTGGGTTTGTATTTTTCGCCGAGGGTGGTGTGCAGGTATTCGAGGATTTTCAGGCGGGCGTCGAGGCCGACCAGGTCGACCATTTCAAAGGGGCCCATCGGGTGATTGAGGCCGAGCTTCACGGCTTTATCAATGTCGGCGGCAGAGGCGATGCCTGCCTCAAGCATGGCGAAGGCTTCGTTGCCGATGAGCGCGTTGATGCGGGAGGTGATGAAGCCGGGGGCTTCGTTGACGATTACGGTCTCCTTGCCCATGCGGGTGGCGACGGCGACGCAGGCGGCTGCCGTTTCGTCGGAGGTGTGCGGGGTGCGGATGATTTCGACGAGCTTCATTTTAGGAACAGGGTTGAAGAAGTGCATGCCGATGCAGCGCTCGCGGTGGAGGACGATGTCGCTGAAATCACTGATGGCGAGCGAGGAGGTGTTGCTGGCGAAGATGGCGTTGGGTTTGGCGAATTTGTCGAAGATGGTGAAGAGTTCGAGTTTCATTTCGAGTTCTTCGGGGACGGCTTCGATGATTAGCTCGGCGTCGCGAATGGCTTCGTCCACGACTTGGGAGGTCGTGATGCGGGTGAGGGCGGCGTCGCGGGCGGAGCCGTCCAACTTGCCGCGACTGACGCCTTCGTCCAGGGATTCGCTGATCCAGGTGATGGCTTTGGCGAGCATGGAGCCGGAGACGTCTTCCAGCACGGTGGTGTAGCCGCCGACGGCGGAGGCACAGGCGATGCCGCGGCCCATGGTACCGGCGCCGATGATGGCGATGGTTTGGATTTGCATGCGAGAGTTCCTCCAAGGACGGTCCGGCTCAGAAGGCGGGGCCTGCAAGCTGGACCCGGGAGTTTGGTCTTGAGGCTTGCTAGAGAGGCCAACAAGATTATGGCCTGGCGCCCAGGGCCAGGATGCGGTAGGCGGCTTCGTCGAAGCCGATGATAATTTGGGACCCGCGGAGCAGCAATGGGCGGCGGATTAGGTTGGGGTTCTCGGACATTAGCATGATGGCCTCGGGACGGGTTGGCGATTTCTCGGCCATGTTGCGTTCGCGATAGAGATCGTTGCGCGTATTTAGGAATAGTTTGTGATCGCCGGTGCCGATGAGTTTGTCGAGTTCGGATTCAGAAAGCGGCGCTTTGTCTAAATCGCGGGAGTCGAAGTCGAGTTTTAGTTCGAGCAAGAGACCTCTCGCTTTGCGGCAGGTGGTTCAAGTGGGTTTCTGGTAGAAGATACATTTGGTCGTCATCTGGCTCCGGTCGTATTTAAACATTAGGCGTAAATTTGAAGTTAGAGGCAGCCGCCACAAGAGCTCAAAGTCGTACCCTGGGGAGGCAGCTCAGAATGATATCCCTAATACCGGGGGACTTTGGGATCGATTTCGAGCGACCAGCGATCGATGCCGCCTGCGAGGGATTTGGCGGTGGCGATGCCCTGCTGGCGAAGCCAGTTGACTACGTCCAGGCTGCGCATGCCGTGGTGGCAGTAGCAGATGACGGGTTCGTCGGTGTCGAGCTTTTGCAAATTGGATGGAATTGAGCCCATGGGAATGAGGACGGCGCCTTCGATGCGGCATTGGGCGTTTTCCCAGGGTTCGCGGACGTCGACGAGGACGAATTTTTCGCCCCTGTCGAAGCGTTGTTTGAGTTCGACTGCTGAAATTTCCAGATCGTTCATTCGATTCCTCAGAAAAGGCCGGCGGGCTTGGCCGAGTTGAGGCGCGGCACGGCCGATTCCCTTTTGTCTCAAGAGTTCTTTCCCGGGGCTTACTCCGCAAAAGCGGAAGCTGCGCTTCCGCACTCCAAGGTTGGCCGTCCGCTGCGGCGGATGGCGACAACATTAGAATACCTCATTCATTACTTCTTCTGCCTGATTACTGGATGGAGCCTTTGGGGGAGATCCATTGCTTTTCGATGGACTGGATCTCGCTGACGAGTTGCAGGTCTTCTGGTTGCGGGAGCATCTCCTTGAGGTGCTCGGCATAGTTTCGATCGGCAAGCAGTTCACCGTGGACGCTGTAGGGTTTGCGGGCGTGTTCGCCGATGAAGCGGTTGAACTTGAAGTCGGGGACGTAGAGTTGCGGCTGGCCGACGGGGACGTTTTTGTTGATCATTTCGACGAGCTTGATGCATTCCTGGTAGTAGAGTTCGCGGCTGTGCTCGTTCATGCGCTCGAGATTGACAGCGGCTTTGGCGGTGGGCTCATCGTAACGGGCTTTCAGGCCCCAGACGTAGAACCAGTGGGCGGAGCTCGAGCGATCGACGCCAAACAGGTCGAGGCTGACGGGAATCCACTTGTTGATGTATTTCTGAATGACCTGCGTGGGGACGACGCCGGCTTTGACGATGCGCTTGATGCCGTCCTGGCCGGTACCTAAATGGAAGGATTCTTCCTTGAGCATGGGAATCATGGATTGGGCGAGCGGGGCGAAGCCGGAATAGCTGAGCATGGTGAGCTGGTACTTGCCGTCGCGATCGACGAAATCGGTGTAGACGAAGAAGTCGAGCCAGTTGTTGACGTCCTGATTGAAAGCGCCGAGTAGGCGTTTCTGGTCGAAGGCGCGGCGTTCGAGCATTTTCTGGGCTTCGACGCGGCCGCTGTAGCCGAAGTGATTCATCAGGAGATGGCACATCTGCCATCCATGGCGCATTTCTTCGGTGACAACGCGGCAGAGCGACTGGCGGTCGTGCTCGCTGGGCGAGGTTTCAAAGAGCCGGCGCTGCTGCTCGACGGAAGCAAATTCGGTGTCGCCCTGATAGACGATCAAATTGAGCAGGGCGTCGCGCATGCGCTGGTCGGGGATGCTGACAACTTTTTCCCACTTGGGACGTCCCTTATAGGCGCCGAATTCGATTTCGTTGGAGCGGGTGGGGCCGAACTTGGCTTCAAATTTGTAGTCGGTGATTTCGGGATAGTCCACACCGATGTCTTTTTGCCAGACACGGAAGAGGTCGACCCAATCGTCGAAAGTGGAAAGACGTGTTGCCGGCATGAGGGAAGTCTCCTTTGATCAAAACCCTGGGCAGTCGAGAAAAATCTAACTTCCTTGAAACTTGGGCTGGCGCTTTTCCATGAAGGCGCGGATGCCTTCGAGGCAATCGTGCGAATGGAAACATTTGAGTTGGGCCTGGACTTCGCGCTCGAGCGCCTCCATGAGCGCGTCTTTGTCGCGACCGAAGATGGATTGCTTGACGGTGCGGATGGCTAGCTGCGGCCCTTCGGCGATTTTCCTGGCGAAGGCGGTGACGGCGGCTTCGAACTGGTCTGCGGGGAAAAGGTGGTTGAGAATGCCCAGACGATGCGCGGATTGCGCATCAATCATCTCGCCCAGATAGAACATTTCGGCGGCGACAGACGGGCCGACGAGTTGGGGCAGGAAGTAGGTGCCGCCGTAATCGGGGAACAAGCCGACCTTGGCAAAATTCTGGCCGAAGACGGCGCCATCTACGGCGAGGCGGATGTCGCAGGCGAGCGCGAGATTCATGCCGGCGCCGGCGGCTGGGCCATTGACAGCGGCGATCACGGGCTGCGGCATGGTGCGGATGTTCAGAACCGCCTGCATGCCGGAGCGGAGGATGGGAGCGAGTTCGGTAGAATCGCCGCGTTCACGGCCCTTGCCGATGGCTCCCAGATCACCCCCGGCACAAAACGCGCGGCCTGCGCCAGTGAGTACAACTACGTGGATCGAAGAATCGCTGGCGACGCGGATGAGGGCTTCGTTGAGAGCGGTGGTTAGCTCGTTATTGAGGGCGTTGAGGCGGTCGGGGCGGTTCATCACCAGAGTGATGATGGAACCGCGGCGGGTCTCCTCGAGCACGGGCGAGCTGGAAGCGGTTTGTGGAGCTTGACTCATGTTGCCTCCTTCTGTCGAGGCCCGTTTAGTGGGGCTGTGTGTCGCGCGATTTTTCGGTGCGCTTCACGAGATCGGCCAGCTTGCGAAAATGTTTCAGGCGGTCGCTGCGACTGCGAACGATTTCGCCGATGGTGGTGGGCAGAACGTACACATGCGCGCCGTAGAGAAGTTCTTTTTGGATGCCGTAATTGCATTTGCGCTGCGCGAACTGCTCGAAGGGGAGCTTGCCGTTGAAGGCGATCACGCGCGGGAGATATTCCTCGAGTTTCCGGGAGAGCACGAAGCGGCCTTCAGCGAAATCCTCGCGCTTCAGTTCTTCGATGGTTTTCGTGGGCCGCTTGACGAGATCGGTGAGGCCGATGCCGAACTCGATAATGCGGCGGTCGTCCGGGTAGTCGAACGGTTCGGGAACGACGCCGCTGTCATAGAGCAGCGGCCAGAACGGATTGCCGCGGCCGGCGTAATAGTGGCCGGCGCGAACCGATGACTCCGTCGGGTTGCAACCCACAATCACAAGCTTCATTCCTTTGCGTAGATAGTCTGGGAGGGTTTTCATTCGAGTGGCACTTTCCTGGATGCCCTATGAGTTTACTTCCCTTTGAAATTGGCGGCACGCTTTTCGACGTAAGCGGCAAGACCCTCCTTGGCGTCTTCGCTGGTGAACAGGAGCTGCTGGAGTTCGCGTTCGAGGCCGAGAGCTTCGGCGAAGGGGATTTCCATGCCGGTGACGACGGAACGCTTGATGCGGCCGACGGCACGGGAAGCCTTGTTGGGCGGGCAGAATTGGCGGGCGTAGGCGAGGACGTCGTCCCAGAATGAATCCTTTTCATAGAGATAGTTGATGAGGCCCATCTCGAGGGCTTCTTCGAAACTGAAGGTGCGGCCGGTGGCCATGAGTTCGAGCGAGCGCGAACGGCCAATGGCGCGAGCAAAGCGCTGGGTGCCGCCGGTGCCGGGCAGGACGCCCAGGTTTACTTCTGGCAGGCCGATTTTGCCGCCTTCTTTCTTGGCGATGCGAATGTCGCAGGCGAGGGCGATTTCAAGGCCTCCGCCGACGGTGTGGCCGTTCAGCGCGGCGATGACCAGTTTGGGCGTTTGCTCGAGGCGGCTGAGCGTTTCGTTGGCGTGCAGGCAGAAATAGTATTTGAACTGTGGATCGGCCTTGGTGAGCATGGGAATGCTGGCCCCGGCGGAAAAGAATTTTTCGCCCGCGCCGCGGATGACGATGACGTGGGCGCTCTCGTCCATGCGAGCCTTGAGGATGGCCGCATCGAGCTGCAACATCATGTCGTATGTGTAGGTATTGGCGGGGGCGTCGTCCAGTTCGAAAATGGCGATGCCGTCTTCGATGCGGTATTTTACGAGTTCCCTGGTGGCGATGCTGGTGGTGGTGGCCATGATTATCTTTCGTCCCTTCATCTTGAAAATCTGGAACTTCTTGAAAATTCCCTAACGCGGGTCTCCTGCAGTGATTCCCTCTCTAAACATGTGCTTCGGCTCCGGGCCTGAAGGGAGCACGCCATGAAGGAATAGGCCGACTATGGCCGCGGTCAGTTCGGCGGCGTCCGGATCAACGCCTGGCTTATGCCACTTGTAGGTCCAATTCATCATGCCGAACAGGCTGAGGACCGCGATACGGGGGTGGATCTGAGGCGCGAGGCCTTCGGCGGCGATGGAATCGAAGATTTCGCGGGCCAGGGCGTAATAGCGGCGCTTGATGGCTTGCACCTTTTCGCCGTAGGGGTCGCCCAAGGCGTCTTCCTCGTGGGAGAGAACCTTCATTTCGTTGGGGTGGGAGAGGAAATACTCGATGTGGTTGAGGACCAGCAGGCGAAGGCGCTCGGGCGGTTCATGCACACCGCGGAGGCGCAACCTGAGACTTTCGAGTACAAATGTAAAGGTTGTATTTTGAATGAGATAAAGGAGATGCTGCTTGTTCTCAAAGTAGTAGTAGAGGCCCGCGAGGGAGACACCAGTAGCGCGGCTGATATCGCGCATGGAGGCCCCAGCAAAGCCCCGCTGGGCAAAAACCTGGGAGGCGGTGCGGAGGATGTGCTGGAGCTTGGCTTCAGAGTCTCGTGGGATGGGAATGGAGGAAACCATAGGCGTCTCGAACGTTCGTTCGACAAATGTAAATCCTGGGACTTGGCGTGTCAAGGGTGGATTTCGTCCCTGCTCTCAGGAATGTTTCGCGGCGTTTTTGAGCGTGGCCTTCAGATCGAGATTGGAGACGAGCCGATGGAGGTAGTTTGGATGGAGGCCGAGGAGTTTGGCGGCCTGGGTGAAGCTGCCTTGGGACTGTTCAAGGGCGGTAAGGATGAGCCGTTTTTTGACCTCACGAACTGCGTCGTGGAAATTGGCGGCGGATTCGGAAACGGGCAGCGCGCGATCCCTGAGAGCGTCCGGGAGATCCTCGGGAAGAATGAAATCGGAATTGCCGATGACGACGGCGCGCTCGATGGCGTTCTCAAGTTCGCGGATATTTCCAGGCCAATCGTACTGGGCGAGGCAGGCGCGGGCGGCGGGTGAGAGTCCGCGGACCTTGCGGTTGGAACGCGCCGAGTAACGAGAGACAAACTGGTCCGTGAGCAAGGGGATGTCCTCGGGATGTTCACGGAGGGCGGGCATAGTGAGGGAGACGACGTTGAGGCGATAGAAGAGGTCCAGGCGGAATTTTTCCTCGGCGACGGCTCTCTGGAGATCCTTATTCGTCGCGGCGATGAAGCGGACGTTCAGCTTGATCGAAGAGGTGCCACCGAGGCGGACGAATTCGCGTTCCTGGAGGACGCGAAGGAGTTTTGCCTGAAGCGTGGGAGGAAGCTCCGCTACTTCATCGAGAAAAACCGTTCCGCCTTCCGCGACTTCGAGGAGGCCTTTCTTTTGCGAAACGGCGCTGGTGAAGGCCCCCCGCTCGTGGCCGAAGAGTTCGCTTTCAAGGAGCGTTTCGGTGAGGGCGGCGCAATTGAGCGCGACAAAAGGGTGTGATTTGCGCGGGCTGTTGAGGTGGATGGCGCGGGAAGCGAGCTCCTTGCCGGTGCCGCTTTCGCCGAGAATCAGGACGGTCGAATCGGAAGGCGCGACGCGTTCGATGAACTGATAGACCTGGCACATGCGCGGGCCGCGGCCAATCATGTCGTGCTGAAGCTGTACTTCGGCGCGCAGGCGCTGGTTTTCGCTGCCCAGGCGTTCGAACTGGCGGGCGTTTTCGATGGCGACGGAGGCGAGCCCGGCGATGGCGGAAAGCAATTGCAGGTCGTCGCTCGAGAAACGCGTGGCGGGATTGCGTGTGTCGAGGTAGATCAGGCCCAGCGATTGCGTGGGAATCGCGAGCGGAACGCAGAGAAGAGAGAGGCCGGGAGCCGGTGACGCGCCGCCTGGAGCTGATGCCGGATCTCGCGGCGATGCGCAGTCCAGAACGGCGATGCGTTCTTCGATCACGCGCTGAGCGAGGATGCGGCTGAGATGCACGGGATGATCGGGGCCGGCAGCGCGGTCCCAGGCGATCGGAGCGGAGAATTCGCCGGTGCTGGGGTCGACGAGGAGAATGGCGCCGCGCTCGGCAGGGATTACGTCGAAGAGCATGGCGAGGAGCTGCCATTGCAGAGAGTCAATGTCGCGCATGGAGCCGAGGGCGGAGCTGATCTTGAGAAGAGTGGAGAGAGTGCGCGCGAGGCGGACCGCCGGAGGAAGAGCGGCAAGAGATTCAGGGTGCATGTAGAGAAGATCTTCTGGCTTGAGTTGCTGGGCGGAGAGGCTGAACTCGACTTGCTCGTCAAGTTCAACGGGTCTGCTTTCCGCGGCTGCGGTGGCTTCCAGAAGAAACAGGAAGGAAGAATCACCGATCGAGATCTGGTCGCCGAAAGCAAGAATACGTTCGGAGACGGGAATGCCATTGACGAAAGTACCGGCGGGAGAATCGAGGTCACGCAGGGTGAAAGAGCCGGAAACTTCGGTGATCAAACAATGATGCGGAGCGACGGCGGGGTCTTCGAGGCGGACGGCATTCGACGGATCGCTGCCGATCGAGAGAGGGGCGGCGACGGAGAAACCCGTGTTTTTCCAGGGGCCACTGATGACGTTGAGTCTTGGAGGCACGTTTTCGGGCTCGGGCGGCTGGTACGCGCTCGCCTATCGGCTGAGGGCGGGTATTGTAGCTCGGAGACCTTCGATAATCCACACCCAGTGAGGCTATCTGAACAGTTAGGGTGACTATCGGAACTGTTAGTGAACCGCTGACGGAATGGCCATGGCTGGTGAGGCTTTGGACTCATCTCCGGTAAGCCTTTACCCAGCAATATCTTAGCAGATAGCAAGAGTGTTTGGGCTTCTGCCGGGAAGTCTGTAAGACCGGAAATCGAGCCTCAAGCAGTGACGGGGAATCGCGCTTCGGATAGACACCCGAGCACGGAAGAGTTTGGCCGGGAAGAATACCGCGCGGCACGAAGAACTATTTTCGATGCTATATCGTTGAAACCTCTCGAGATGGAGGAAGGTGACGTGCGGCAGCAGGGAACAGCGACGGGATGGCCACCACCTTGCATTCCCAGAGGAGCGTCGGACAGTTAGGAAAAAAAAACTGAGGTGGAAAATGAACTTCACAAGCAACAGCAAGTGGCAACTGGTTCTGGCAACACTGGGAGTTGCACTCTTTCTCGCGAGCACGGTTCGCGCACAGGAAATCGATAACGCCTATTTTGCATCTCCGGAAACTTCGGTCGGAAGCAATTTTAATACGCCGACGGCCGCAGCGGCAGTTCAAGCAGTGAACAACGCGCAGGTTGAATATGCGGCGGTTTCTGAAGCTTCGATCTTCCCTGCAAACCAGCAGGAAGAAGCCAGCGTGGGCAGCCTGCCGCGCGCGCTTGGATCACTGATAGCGCTCGGCGTGCTGCTGATCGCGTGCGGCATCCTCTGGAAGAACGCCGGCAATCGGCGGAATGACACCCTCAAGACTCACAACTCGTTATCCATGCGGAAGAACGCACTCCCCAACCGCAAAGCCCAGGCCCTGCACTCGTAAGTGCGCATGGAGCCTCATTCCGGGAGCCCGACGAACGCCCCGCTCCCGGAATGAGGCGTAAGTTTTCCTCCCGCCTCGATTCCCTCCCGCGGTTATTCACCTGAAGAAAAAAGCGGCAGTTCCCGGCCGAGATTTTTTTGTCGGGCTAGCGAGTAGACCTTTTCGGCCACGGCGAGATCCCACGAAGCTATGCCGTTGGACTTGAAGAGGGTGATCTGCCGTTCGGAGGTGCGGCCGGGGACTTTGTCGGCGACAAGCTGGTCGAGTTCGTCGACGGTGTCCCATTTCTCGGGTTGCTGCTCGAATGGGATGATCAGGTCGCCGGCTTCCTGTTTGGACTGCTCGATGGAATCGACGAAGATGACCGCGGCTCGGCGGATGGCAGTGTCGTCGAGTTCGCGTTTGTGGGCGTGATTCGCGCCGATGGCGTTGACGTGCGCGCCTTCGGCAATGTCGTGGCCGTCGAGGACGGGCTTGGCGGAGGTGGTGGCGGTGTTGACGATGTCGGCGCCGCGAACCGCTTCAGCAGCGGAAGAAGCGGCCTCGACCGGGATGCCCAGGCGGCGGGACATTTCAGCACAGAAATTCGCGCGGCGCTCGGGGTCGCGGCCATAAACGCGGACGAGGTCGAGTTTTCGCGCGGCGGCCACGGCCTCGAGCTGGGTTTTTGCCTGGCCGCCGGTGCCAAGGATGGCCGCGGTCCGCGCATTCTGGCGGGCGAGATATTTGGTGGCGACGCCGGAAGCGGCGCCGGTGCGCTGCTGGCCCATAAAGTCGGCTTCAATCAGGGCGAGGAGGGCGCCGGTCGAGATTTCATAAAGCGGAACGAGGAAGCGGAGAACGCCTTTCACGTAGGTGTACTGCTTCATGGCGATGAAACCGGATTCGGTGTCCATAGCAGCCATGTAGTGAAAGAATCCGCCACCGGCGGGGAGTTCGAAACGGCGTCGCGGGTGCAGGATTACCTGGCCGGCGGCTTGTTTGCGGGAGATTCTCTCGACGGCATCCATGGCCATGGGTATGGTGAGAAGCTGGCGGACGTCGGCTTCGTTGATGTGGATAGTCACGGTTTGGGTCCGGGGGCGGCGGGCGGCGGTTGAGCGGGATGAAATTCGACGAGGGCGAGGCTGGTTCTGGCGACGGTGCCGTGGTGATGGTACTGGTAGCTGATGATGCCGATGCCGGGGGAGATTTCCATTTTGGTATCGTCGGGATTGGTGCTGTATTCAAGGAGGAAGACCTCGGCGGACCGCGGAGGCAGCCCCCTGATTTCAACGAGTTTCTTCGTTTCCTGGGCGGCTACGACCCAGCAGTATTGAGCGTCGTCGCGGCGGAGGCATTCTGGATCGCCGAACTTCATGCCCGGCTTGAGCGGCCAGCGAAAGAGGAGATTGTCGCCGGAGAGGAGCTTGTCGAGCGAGGCGGCGTCTTTTTCGAGTTTCGCGTAATCGAAATCCGGGGGCAGCGAATCAAGGAAGACTTCGTGGCGCTTTGTTTCGATCAGAAGCCAGGGCATGGGGCCTACGTCGCCGGTGGCCCAATCAAGATCACGGGGGAAGCCGGAGAGGATGGCGATTGTGAACTCGGGCTTCTCGATGACTTTTTGAACCGTCATTTTGACGGTGACCTCCGCCTGGGCTTCTTTTTCCGTCTGCTGGTCGGACCAAGTGACGGTACCCCGATAGAGCCACCAGGTGCCGGGCGTAAAGGGAAAGAAGCGATCCGACAGCGGGTCGGGATTTACCTTGGCCGGTGATTCTGACGTTGAGGTTGTTCGGGCATCTCGAGCAAACTCGCCAGAGTCCAAAAACCGGACCTTGTCGGATGCCCTCAGAATGACAGGATTTTCGGCGGCGACAGGCGGAATACTCAACACTGCGACGAGAGCAAGGATCAGACTGAGTCCGGCGATTTCGGATGGTGCGGGGGATTTCTTTTGGGAGCGCATGATTATTTCTTGGACGGCGCTGGTTGGGGCTTGGCTTTTTCGGATTTGGAGAGGGTCGGAGGATTTTCGTCCTTGATGCGGCGGACGACGGTCTGGATCAGGCGGTAGCGGCGAGCTTCTCTTTCGCCGAAGAGGTGGAAGCGGAATTCAGGCTGGCCTTTGGGGTCGGTTTCGACGCGGATGGGAAAGGCACCGCAGAGGTTGTTGTCTATAAATGCGGTTTCATAGCGGGTTTTGCGGGTATTCCAGGTATAGACCCGCAGGGTGGTGAAGTCACAGGGCAGGCCTTCGGGACCGCGTGTGCCGGCGAGGAGGTATTGCGGGTGGTTGCCTTCGCCATCGGTGACGCGATTTAGCTCGAACCAGGCTAGCGGGCGGAGATTGGCGGATTCGGTGCCTTCGCGCACGGCGTCGGGCAGGTCGAGAGAGACAAACCGCGCGACGACCCATCCGGCGATGGGAATCGTCTGATCGCCGGGCTGCGTGGTGTTGGTGATGGCAGAATTGCGCACCACGCCTTCTCCCGGCGGACGTGTGGCGATACCGCGGATGAGGAACCAGTCTTCTTTCTTGCTTTCGGCGGGCTCGCCGCCGGTCTCCTTTTCGTCGGAGACCTGCACCCAGTCGGCGGTGGCGCGGCCGACAATTTCTACAGGCGCGTTGCGGGAGAACTGATAGAGACGCGGCTCGTTGCGGCCGGGTTGAACGCGCAGGTTGGTGGGAACCTTGGTGCGGCCGCGGGCCTGAATGGGGATGGCGGAAGCTTGCTGGAGGAGTTTGGCGCTGCGTTGCCAGAGTTGCGGGTCCATGAGATACCGGCCGTCCACCCAGCCGACAACGCCCGAGGCCGTGCGAACCTTCACGTTTTCGTTGTGGCGGGCGAGGACGTCCACGTGGTCGCCGTAGAGAAGCACGCCAAGCTGCTCGCGAACCTGGGCGATGCTGCTCCAGAGCGTGACGCTGCGCTCGCTGACGTAGGCATCACTGAGCGATTCGTGCTTGGGTCGAAAAATCCAGGCCAGCAGCGCCACCACGCAGAGCAGCGGCACGGCGACCAGTAGCTTGCGTTTCATGACTCCTCAAGAGTGATCCTGAAGATTGTACCTGAAACGAAGGCGTGGCCGAGGTGACACATGGCAGAGGAGAACCGGTAGAATCAACGGCGCGGGTTGTGTATGGTGGGCCCGGGGGGAGCGATGAGATTCCTGAATGCGTTGCAGCCGGTGGGGCTGGCAATTCTACGGGTCGCGCTGGCATTGATTTTTGTTTACCACGGGTATCCGAAGCTGGTGCGGGCCGATGCGGGGATGCGGGAGTTTTTTATGCAGCACGGATTCCCCGGTTATTTTGTGGGGCTGGCGGGAATCCTCGAATGTATTGGCGGGGGGCTGCTGTTGATCGGGTTGTTCACGCGCCCGGCGGCGTTGCTGCTGGCTGCGGAAATGGGAATTGCGATCTGGAGGGTGAAGATGGTGCACGGAGTTTTTGCTGTGAATGAGTATCAGTTTGAGTTGGCGCTGGCGGCGGGGTGCGTGGCGTTGGCTACCGTGGGGGCGGGGAGCTTGTCGGTGGATCATGTGATGTTCGGAGAAGGTGGAGGGGCGAAGCGGAGAGTGCCGAAGGGCAGCAGGGATTAGCGGGGACTGAATCCGCGCGAGGAGAGAGAGACGGCGGCGTTTTTTGGAATTTGAAGAGAGCACTCCAGAAAAAAGCCGACGCCACCGCTAGACTTGGGCGGGGGAGCCGGGCACGGTCAGCGCGGGCGAGGCCGGGGCCAGGGGCAGGGCGATCCAGAGGATGAGGTAGAGCAGGCCGCCGGTGCCGGCGCAGAAGACAGCCAGCAGCCAGACGATGCGGACGAGTGTGGGATCGAGGTCGAAATAGTCAGCGACGCCCGCGCAGACGCCACCCAGTTTTTTGTCGCGACTGGAGCGCATGAGGCGCTTGGGTGGGGCTGCAAAGCCACTGGCGGACGCCGCGGCCTGGCCCGTTAGCTGGGCGCCGCAGTTGTAGCAGAACTTTGAGCCTTCGACGACTTCCTTTTGGCATTTCGGGCAGAGCATGGTTCACCCCCACAGAGCGACATCCGACGGCATTCTAAACAAAGATACGGAAGATGGGGAAGGAAAGTTTCAGCGAAGGAGCGGCCCGGCTCTTCGGGCGGCTAGGGTTAGGTCTCTGGCGCCCGCCTCGGGAGGCGGCCGCCAGAGAAGCAGGAATAACCGAAGAGGGAGGGCGAGCTCCTCCCCTAGAAGACCCGGTCGTGGTTGGAATGCGCTTCAGTACTCGAGAAGCTTATTTACAGCGGCGGTGATGTCGTCGGTTTGGGGGAGGATGGCGTCTTCGAGTTTGGGATGATAGCCGCAGAAAGTGTCGGTGGCGGCTACGCGCTTTACCGGGGCGTCGAGTTCTTCGAAGAGTTCTTCGGCGATGCGGGCGGCGATTTCGGCGCCGTAGCCCCAGCTCATCATGTCTTCGTAGGCCACGATGACGCGATGTGTTTTCTGAACGGAGACGGCGATCGCTTCCCAGTCGTAGGGCGAGAGCGAGCGCAGATCGATAATTTCGACCGACACGCCGGAGCGTTCGAGAGCGGCGGCGGCCACTTCGGCGCGGCGGACGACGGCGCCGTAGGTGATGATGCTGACTTGGGAGCCTTCTTTGACCAGGCGTGCTTTGCCGAAGGGAACCGTGTAATCGGGGCCGGGATATTCGGAGCGGTTGTAAGGCTGACGGTAGAGATGCTTGTGCTCGAGGAACATGACCGGGTCGTCCGAGCGGATGGCGGTGCGCAGGAGGCCGGCGACGTCGAGCGCGGTCGATGGCATCACCACGCGCAATCCAGGGCAGTGCGTGAAGATCGATTCGCCGCTCTGGCTGTGATAAACGGCGCCGCCGGTGAGATAACCGCCGATGGCCACGCGAAGGACGACGGGGCTTTTGAACCTGCCGTCGGAGCGCCAGCGCATGACGCAGAGCTCATCGCGGATCTGCATCATGGCGGGCCAGATGTAATCGAAGAACTGAATTTCAGCGACGGGCTTCATGCCACGGGTGGCCATGCCGATCGCTCGGCCGACGATGCTGGCTTCGGCAAGGGGCGTATTGAAGACGCGGTCGGCCCCGTATTTGCGCTGCAGACCCGCAGTGGCTTTGAAAACGCCGCCCTTCCCTTTTACGTCGCGGAGATTTTCCTCGCGGCTGGCGTCGGCGACGTCTTCGCCAAAGACCGTGATACGTTCGTCACGAGCCATTTCGTCTTGCAGGGTGGCGGCGACCATTTCGACCATGGTCTTTGGGCCACCGTGGAATTTGGGCTCGGCGGCGAAGACCGGCGAGGTGGGATCAATGTCCGGCGAATAAACATTTTCGTAGACGGAGGAAGCTTCCGGCGGCGCGGCGGCCAGGGCCTGATCGCCGGCTTCGCGAACTTCACGGTCGACTTCGGCTTCGAGGGCTTCGATCT
Source organism: Acidobacteriota bacterium (assembly GCA_013289665.1). GTDB lineage: Bacteria > Acidobacteriota > Terriglobia > Acidiferrales > UBA7541 > Acidiferrum. Next base: position 285,436 of record JABCZN010000002.1, read on the forward strand.
CTTTCTGATCCATCAGGCCTTCGCGGATCAGAAAAAGTGAGAACTTGGAGAGCGGGTCGCGCCGGGCCTCGCCTTCGCGTTCTTCGTGGGTCTTGTAGAGCTTTTCGTCGTCGGAAAGCGAGTGCGAATAAGGGCGGGTCACATGCGCGTGGACGAGCGCAGGGCCGCGGCGTTCGCGGACGTAGCGAATGGCTTCCTTCAAGACGGCGTAGCTTTCGAGCGGGTCGGTGCCATCACATTCAGCGACGTGCAGGTTGGGAAAGCTCCGGACGAGTCTCGAAATGCTGCCGCCGGCGGTTTGCACTTCCACTGGGACGGAGATGGCATAGCCGTTGTCTTCGACGAGATAGAAGAGCGGGAGCTTCTTGGCGCAGGCGGCGTTGAGCGATTCCCAGAATTCGCCTTCGCTGGTGGCACCGTCGCCGGACGAGACGTAGACGATCTCTTCGGGATCGTGATCGAGGGATTCGCCGAGGGGAGCCTTTTGCGCCTGGGCCAGGGCCTTCAGATGATGGCCGTAATAAAGAGAGGCTTCGGCTGCGCCCACTGCCTGGACGAATTGGGTGCCGGTACAAGAGGACTTGCTGACGATATTGAATTTCTGGTGGCCCCAGTGGGAAGGCATCTGGCGGCCACCGGAGCTGGGGTCGTCCTTGGCGCCCACGGCCTGAAGAAGGGTTTCCAGCGGGGTGACGCCCAGCGCGAGGCAGAGAGCGCGGTCGCGATAATAAGGGTAGATCCAATCCACGCCGGGACGAAGAAGTAAGCCGGCCACGGTGGTAACCGCCTCGTGGCCGGCGCTGGAGATTTGAAAATATATCTTATTCTGACGTTTGAGCTGAATTTCACGGTCGTCGAGGCGGCGGGAAAGATACATCGTGCGATAAATGCGAATGAGAGTTTCGCGATCGAGTCCCTGATGCCGGGGGGTTTCCAACTTTGCTACTTTGACACGCGTTTGTACCGCCATTCAGTCTGCCTCGCGTTGGAATGGGGATGGGCGTCTACGGAATTCAATTATACCGGAGCCTGGGTTGGAGTGCACACTGGAACCTGCGCGGGGTTGTGTAAAACGAGGTACTCAATCGGTGTCGAGGGGCGGGCCGTATCGCCCTGTCGCACCCGCCTTCTCAGTCCGGTTCTTGGGCCCCGGATGCGGTTGCGGTGCGGGCGCATTTGGGCACCAGGTCGCCCGCCTTAGTTCAGATCCTCGAATTGCTTCTCGGTGTCGGCAAATTGGGCGTCGCCGGGTTTGAGGACTCTTGGAGAGGCCGCGAGGAAGGGCTCTTCGGTGGGGATGCGATCCACCCAGCGTTGCTCGGAGAGTTTTTCGTGGTTGGAGAATCCGAGGCGCAGGAGAAGTTTGACGGTTTCGCTCGATTTGGGGGCTTCTGGTCCGTCCTTGGCTTTGCCTTTGCTTTTGGCTTTGGATTTTTCGGATTTCGTAGCTACGGGCTCCTCGACAGGCTCGCCGTCGGTGGCCCGTTCGAATTTGTAGAGCAGTTTTTTGTCCAGGCGAAAGGCTTGTTTCCAGACTTCCAGTTTATGGCGGGCGAGCTGGGCCTTTTCTTCGTCCCTGCCAAAGTCGAATTGCATGTAAATGTGGGGCATGGATTTAGTTTGTGACCTGAGTGGCCGGGTGTCAAGACGGAGCGGAGCCAGGCACCCGTTTCGCTTCCGCTTGCCTGAGACCTGCCGGGAGCTAGAGAACTTCATTTGGATCAGAAGCTTCCCAGTGCAGGAAATCCGGGAGCAGACGTCCTGAAACCGCGCTTGTCACCGGTTCGTCCCGGCTTCTCGGACAGGCACATATCCCCAAAAAGGTCCATGATTGCCTGAATTTTCTCCCCAACAGTCACACCAGGGCAGCAACCCTTGATTCGCGCAAGAACGGTCGACTGCGCCTTCGACGGTTATGAGAGAGGAGCAAGCGTTTGTAACGTGGATTTAAGTCGCTGGGCTGTGGTCAATGCCAGAGCGAATTCGATTGGGCTATCACTATTTAAATTTACTCGGGCTAACGCGTGAGGTATCCTTGCGGTTCGAGAAAATGAAGAGAATGCGCCGCGATTCCGATGCTCCGGGAAGAAAGCTCCGGGCATGTGTGTGTTTGGTGGCAGTGATGTTGCTGTGGGCGCCGGCCTGGCTTCCGGCGTTGCAGGCCGCGGGAATGACTTGCTGCGATGGGGCGATGTGTCCGCTGCATGGTCATGCGCCGAAGAAGAGTTCGGGTGATGCCAATGCGGCGAAGGATGCGCCGATGGCTGGTTGCGAGCATAATGGGCGCAAGGCGGCGTTGGATTGCACGATGGCATCTTGCCATCCCTCGGATCCGGCCGTGACCGGGGCGATTGTTTTTGTGCTGCCGAATATTGTGGAGATTTCTGTTCCGCTACTCACTGGTCCTCCGGCGCCCACCTTGGCTTGGTCGGCGAGTTCTTTAATTTTTGATCTGGTTTCCCCTCCTCCGCGAACCTTACTGCTGAGCCTGTAGAAATCCCGCAACATTCCCTTTTAAGCCTGTAAAAGCGCCCGCCAGAGAAGGCGGCCGCTACAAATACAGGAAAACACCTAAAAACGGACGGTCCCCCACGGCGGACGGTCCCTACAAAAGGCAAGAGTGGCCAGCGGAAGGTGGCCGCTACTTTAGGCCTTTTCATGGAGAAGAATACAATGGTTCGACGGACTTCATTTTTGGCGGGACTGCTGTTGTTGTGCGCAGGAGTGTTGCTGGCTACGGCCGTTGCTACGGTGCGGGGGATTGTGCATGACTCGCAGCACCGGCCGATTGCGGATGCGGAGGTGGTGTTGAAGGCGGAACATTCAGAGTTCACGCAGACGACGCGCACCAGCGGCGAAGGCGAATTTCATTTTGATTCCGTGCCGATTGGCGAATATCGCATTACGGTGAGCAAAGCCGATTTCGGGCCGCAGGAAGAAAAACTGACCGTGCTCTCCGGAACCGCTCCGATTTTGCATATCGAATTGAAAGTGGCGAAGCAGGCGCAGACGGTGACGGTGACCTCGGAAGCGCCGCCGGCGCAGGAGGAGTCCGTGACGCCCGTGACGCTGGTGACGCGCGAGGAGATTGCAGGGACACCGGGAGCGGGGCAATCGAACAGCCTGGCGATGATCACCGATTATGTGCCGGGCGCTTACTACACGCACGACCAACTGCACGTACGCGGCGGGCACCAGGTGAGCTGGCTGATCGACGGCGTCTCCATCCCGAACACGAATATCGCGAGCAATCTGGGGCCGCAAATCGATCCGAAAGATATCGACATGCTGGAAGTGCAGCGCGGCAGCTATTCGGCCGACTATGGAGACCGCACCTACGGCGTTTTCAACGTGGCGCCGCGCAGCGGGTTTGAGCGCAACAACGAAGCCGAGTTGATACTGACTGCGGGCAATTTCTACCAGACCAACGACCAGCTGAATTTCGGCGGGCACACCAACCGATTGGCCTACTACGCGAGCGTGAACGGTAACCGTAGCGATCTGGGATTGCAAACGCCGACCTCCGCCGTGATTCACGATCAGGCGAACGGCTACGGCGGATTCGGTTCGCTGACCTACAACGTGGATGCACAGAATCAATTGCGGCTGGTGGCCCAACTGCGGCAGGATTTCTACCAGGTACCGTTCGATCCGAACGATCCAAACACGCAGGGGCAGTTCTTAAGCGACTCAAACAAGGAGCGGGACGGGTTTGTGCTGTTTTCCTGGGTGTGCACGTTCAGTCCCGGGCTGGTGCTGACGGTCTCGCCCTTCTATCACTACAACAACGTCAGCTACGGGAGCAGCCCGGCGGACTTCCCAAGTTCGGCGACGGAGACGCTGTCCTCAAATTATGAAGGCGGGCAGGCGAATTTGTCGTGGATTCGAAAGCGCAACAACCTGCGGGCCGGCGTTTTCGGCTTTGCGGAGCAGTCGAGCCAGTTGTTTGATCTGCTGTGCAAAGACACGACACAATGCACCGGCTTGAAAACTCCCGTGACCACGAGCCCCGAGGGCGGCCTGGCCGCCGCTTATGTTGAGGACCAGGTCAAGCTGACCTCGTGGCTTTCAGTGGATGGCGGCATCCGGCAAACCCATTATTCCGCGGAGGTGGTGGAGAACGCCAGCAGCCCGCGCGTTGGCGCTTCGTTGCGGATTCCCAAGCTGAACTGGGTGTTCCGCGCGTTTTACGGGCACTTTTACCAGGCGCCGCCGCTCTCGACAGTTTCCGGCCCATTGCTGGACGCCGCGAGCAGTCAGAATCTGACATTCATTCCGCTGCACGGGGAACGCGACGAAGAGCATCAGTATGGCGTCACCATTCCTTTGTGGGGCTGGACGATAGACGCGGACACTTTTCTGACCCGCGCAAAAAACTTTTTCGACCACAACAACTTCAACAACTCCAATCTGTTCTTTCCCATCACCATTCAGGGCGCCCGCATCAACGGCTGGGAACTGACGTTGAGGTCGCCGCAAATTCGCAAGCGCGGGCAGGTCTACCTGACCTATTCGAACCAGATCGCGCTCTCGTTCGGCTGCATCACGGGAGGATTGATTGGTCCATGCTCCGTTCCACCGCCGGGATTCGGTCTGCTCGACCACGACCAGCGCAACACGCTGCACATTGGCGGGCAATGGGCGTTCCCGTGGAGAAGCTACGCTTCCACCGACGTGTATTACGGGTCTGGGTTCACGAATGGGAATGCAAGCCTGCCGGGCGATCACCTCGAGCAGCACACCACGTTTGACATGACGCTCGGCAAGGATTTTGGGGAGCGAGTATCGCTTTCTGTGACGGGATTAAACGTAGGCAACCGGCGCGTGCTGTTGGACAACAGCTTCACGTTCGGCGGGACGCATTTCAACAATCCGCGCGAGATTTTTGTGCAGATGCGCTATCGTTTTCACTACTGAGGAGAGGATGAAACAAATATTGACCATTGTCGCGCTGATTTGTGCAAGCATTGCCGCCGGCTGCCAGTCCGCGCCCGAAAAGCACTACCCGATCCAGGGGGAAGTGATCTCCATGGATGCCGGAAAGAAACTGATTACCGTGAAGCATGGCGATATCCCGGGATTGATGCCGGCAATGACCATGACATATCAAGTGGCGGAGGCAAAGCAGATCCGTGGCCTAGAGCCCGGGGATAAGATAACGGCCGACCTGGTAGTCTCTGAAGACAAGGGCCGGCTGGAGAGGATTGTTCTGGTCGGCAAGGGAGATGGAAAAACTTCCCAAGGCACGACGCAACGCGTTCCTGAGAAAGGCGACGCGGTGCCCGACTTTGCGCTTGTCGATCAGGACGGAAAAATCATTCACTTCAGCGACTACCACGGCAAGGTTCTGCTGGTGACCTTCATCTACACGCGATGCCCGCTCCCGGACTTTTGCCCGCGGATGAATGATAATTTTCGGGCGGTGCAAAAGTTGCTTCAAGAGGTTCCGCACGCGACGGAGCGCGCGGAATTCCTGAGCGTCAGCTTCGATCCGGAGCACGACACGCCGACGGTGCTGAAGCACTACGCTTCGCTGTACAAGAAGCGCGCGCCGGGCGAGAAGCAGTTTGATTGGCAATTTGCCGTGCCCGCAGCGAGGGATTTGCCGGAGTTGGCGCAATTCTTCGGGTTCGTGTATCAACCCGAACAAGCGCAGATTGTGCATTCGCTGAGCACCACGGTGATTGCCCCCGACGGCAAAGTCGCGAAGTGGTACTCGGACAACGACTGGACCCCGGCCGATGCGGCGCAGGCGATTGGTTTACTGCTCCCCCAATCTTGATGAGAGTCGTCGAGGAAACTGAAAATCTATTCCGCATAACCCGCTTCGGGATGATCAATTGCTTCCTGGTGCGCGAGGCCGACGGTTTCACTCTGGTCGACACAGGGCTGCGGGGTTCCGCTGGAGCGATCCTTGGTACAGCAAAGTGCTGGGGTGCTTCCATCCGACGAATCGTCTTGACACACGCCCACATCGATCATATCGGCTCGCTTGACAGTCTGATGGCCGCGTTGCCATCCGCCGAACTCGCCGTCGGCAAGCGGGAAAGTCGTCTGCTCAGGAAAGACTTGACCTTGGATGAAGGCGAGAAAGGCAAGACGCTTTCCGGTTTCACGGGTGCGCAGGCGCGCCCCGGCAGATTTCTGGAAGAAGGCGACCGCATCGGTTCACTCAAGGCGGTGGCGTCCCCCGGACACACGCCGGGACACATGGCGTATCTGGATGTCCGTGACAACGCACTAATCGCCGGAGATGCGATCACAACGCAGACCGGCATGGTCGTTGCCGGCGTCCTTAAACCCTTGTTCCCATTCCCTGCCCTGTTTTCGTGGAACGCCGCTCTCTCTCTGAAGAGCGCCCTAAAACTGCGGCGGCTGAATCCAAGCATTCTTGCCGTGGGACATGGCCCGACAATCGTGTCGCCAGCAGACGAAATGGATTTGGCCATAGAAGAGGCTTTTCGTCAGCACCCCGAAGCAAAGGAGAAGGCCGACTAGAACTAGAATAAGTTGCGCGGGATTCGGGCCGCAGGATAGACTTTCGTTGATTTCACGGCGATGGAGTTCGCCATAACCGCCCGGGCGGAATGCGCCGTGGCTAATGACTCCTGGCTGCCAGGCGGCACCAGGAGTTTTTTCTTCAGTGCGGCGGGAGCAGCCGGATCGGAGACACTTTGCGTTTATTGCTGATTGGGGCTTTCGGGGCGATTGGAACGCTGGCGAGGTACGGGCTACAGGGGCTTGTCCAGGTGAAGATGGGGAGCACGTTTCCTTATGGAACGCTGCTGATCAATCTGACGGGGTGCTTTTTTCTTGGATTGATCGGACAGCTGCTGCTGAATCGCGTGATTGTGCCGCCGGAATGGCGGATGGCCATCGCCGTGGGATTTTTCGGCGGGTACACCACGTTTTCGAGCTTCGGGTGGGAGACGGCGAAGATGCTGGAGGCGGGAGAGTGGCTGTGGGCTACGACGTACGTCGGATCGAGCGTGGCGTTTGGGTTGCTGCTTTCGGTGGCGGGGATCCGGTTGGCGAATCGGTTTTAGGAGCGGGCCATGACGCACCAGAAATTTGAGGGCGAGCGGACGCTGATGCGGATTCATATCGGCGAATCGGATAAATGGCACGGCAAGCCGCTGCATGAGGCGATTGTCGAACTATTGCGGAAGGACGGGATTTCTGGGGTGACCGTGCTGCGCGGGGTGGCTGGTTACGGGTCTTCGAGCGTGTATCACACTGACAAGCTGCTGCGGTTGTCGCAGGACTTGCCGATTATTCTCGAGGTTATCGAGACAGAGGAGCGGATTGATCAGATGCTGCCGCGGCTGGACGAGATGGTGGACGGCGGGCTGATTACGCTTGAAAAAGTGCGGGTCATTCTTTACCGGCCCGCGAAGAGATAGGCGGCGCAGTGGCCGACGTCAACTCCCAGGGAACTTCAGATCGGCAGTCTTCCCCCGGTTGGTTGAACCGTACCGTGCTGGGCGTGGGCGTGACCAGTTTGTTCAGCGACTGGAGCCACGAAATTGCCACCGCGATTCTGCCCGCGTTTCTGGCAACGATTGGCGCAGGCCCCGCTTGGCTGGGCGCGATTGAGGGAATTTCCGACGGGCTTTCGAGTTTTGCAAAACTGAGCTCCGGTCATTATACGGACCAACTGAAGAAACGGAAGCCGCTGGCGGTGTTTGGCTATGCGTTCACCGCGCTGGCGACGGCTTCCTTTGCGTTTGCGACGCATGCCTACCACGTCTTGCTTGGGCGTGCCGCGGCGTGGCTTGGGCGCGGCGTGCGTTCGCCCGTGAAGAAGGCGCTGCTGGCGGCGGACGTCGCACCAGGAGCGTATGGCCGGGCTTTCGGCCTGGAACGGCTGATGGACACCGTCGGCGCCATTGCTGGGCCGCTGACGGCGTTGTGGCTGCTGAAGGTGACGAATCACAATTATCGGGCGGTATTTTTGTGGACGTTACTGCCTGGGATGATCGCAGTGCTGAGTTTCTGGCTGCTGGTGCGGGAACGGCCATTTGAGGCCAGAACGAAAGTGACGTTCTTGGCGGGGCTTCGCAGCTTGCCGCGGAATTTCCGGGAGTTCCTGCTGGGAGTCGGCGTCTTCGGCTCGGGTGACTTTTCCCACACGCTCTTGATTTTGTACGCGTCGAGGATGCTTGCTCCGACGCAGGGCGCGGCGCGCGCAGCCAGTCTAGCGGTGGGGCTCTACACCCTGCACAATGTTTTCTATGCTGGTTCGGCGTATCTGAGCGGATGGATCAGCGACATCGTGCCGCACCGGAAGGCCATTCTGACCGCAGGCTACGCGCTGGCGGGCGTGACGGCCATTTTTCTTACGACTACACCTGCTTCCGTGTGGCTTCTGGGCGGACTGTTTGTGCTGGCGGGAATCTACGTGGGGACCGAAGAGGCGCTCGAAGATTCTCTGGCCGCCGAACTAATCCTCAAAGAGCAGCACGGGATGGCGTTCGGAACGCTTGCGGCGGTGAATGCCGTGGGAGATTTTGTGTCAAGCATGGTGGTCGGGTTTCTGTGGTCCGCCGTGTCCGTGAGGGCGGCGTTTTCTTTTTCTGCGGTCTTATTCTTCGTTGGAGCGATCCTGATTTTTCGGCTGCGAAAGTAGTTCCCCGCGCAGGGATTGTGGTTCCGCCGCGGCTTCCCGCTTGGAAGCTTGCATCCGGCGGATCACTTCCGCTTGAAGATACTTGCGAAGATTTTCGGGAACGATGCCCGGAGCGGCAAGTTCGCGCAGGTCCACGACCGTCAATTGGGGCAGATAACTGAGCACAATCGCAAGAGGGGTGGAGGAGTTGCGCACGAGGGCCAGACGCACGTTGTATTGCTGCGACCATTTCGGATGATTGGCGAGGGTGAGGACGACGACTTGCGGCAGACCGTCGCGCCAGAGAACTTTCAGGACTTGCGCCTCAGAAAGGCGGGGATTGTTCAGGGCGATCTCCAGAACCTGCGCATGTCCGGTGGCGACGAGTGCGCCCACCACGCGAGCCGGGCCGCGACGCGCCAAGGCGATTCTCTGTCCCAGCGGCAATTGCGGAAGGCGGGCGATAATGTATTCCTCCGCGTGAAGTCTGAGCTCGGCGGCGGCCACGGGCGACAAGGAAAACTGCACGAGGTCCATAAGATAGAGATCTCGCAACAGACGGAGCACGGCGAGGCGAGGCGTGCCCGGATGGAAAACCAGGGCGCGCTTCACAGCGTAACTTTTCAGAAATGTTTTGCGCCCCGCAATGTTTTCGATGATGTCGGCAGGCAGGTCTTTTCGGGAGAGCAGGAGCGCCAGGAGCGTTTCGTCGAGGGCGGGATTTTCAAGGAGGGCAAACAAGACTTCCGGCGACGGGTGGTAGAGGAGCGATTTCAGTTCCTCCCCGACGGCGAGGCGGGCGCGGGCGCGTTGCTGTTCGAGCGCGGTCAAATACGTTTCCTCACACAGGCTGCAGAAGCCGCAGCGCCAGATGCGCCGCCGCTTCCGCGGGACTCAATTGCAAGGCGCTGAACTGTGCGAGCGGTACGGCCCTCTCTAGGCACGTGTCCAGACGCTCGTCGAAGTAAGCACCCCGGCCCAGCATCCCGCCAGTTCTTGCTAGCCGGAATTTCTGTGATTGTAGCTGAAGGCGATCGGCAAGATCGCTGACAAGTTCGGCGAGGGCCACGGCACAATCGTCAAGCAACGACCGGGCCTTGACATCACCTGCTTCCGCCGCCTGCAGCACCATGGGAAACAAGCGCGGGAAGACTTCGTCCGGAGCGGCATAAACGCGGGATTGCAGTTCCGGCCAGGCGGCTGTCCCGATTTCTGAAAGGATTTTTTTGCCCATCGGGGTGTCTGCACCGGTTCGCTCGAAGTGACGCACGGCATCCAGCACGGCACGCTGGCCGACATGGTAGGCGCTGCCTTCGTCTCCGAGCAGATAGCCGTGACCACCGACGCGCCCGGTGCGTCCCTGTGTGTCACGGCCGACGGCGGCAGATCCGGTGCCGGCAATCAAAACGATGGCAGCGCCGCCGCCTATGGCCTCGAGAGTCAGATCTATGTCCGTACAAACGCGCACCAGCTTGCCGGGAAATTCTTCTTCAAGAAGCATCCTCATTTTTCGCCCGGACTCCGGATAAGCGGTTCCGGCGAGTCCTGCGCACAGCGAGACGACGGCGTCAGCTGATATCTTCGCGGCCAGAATTGCCAGCCGCGTGGCTTCGCAGACCGCCGCTAACGCGCCGCCGAATCCCACGCGCATCGGATTGGATGGCCCGCCACGGCTGGAAGTGACCACCTGGCACGATTCATCCATTAAGACGCACTCCGTCTTTGTGCCGCCGCCATCGAGACCCAAAACATAGCGCATGGAAAAAGCATACGCGAGCCGGGGCGGTTTTGGGACAGCGATGGCGGAGACGGTGCTGAAACCGTCCGGGCGGCTTGTGTGGCGCGGATTGCTTTCTTGACGCACTGGGGCACAGCCACTATTCTCGTCACACTTCGCGGTGCCGCGCGGCGGGCAGCGGAGTCCGAAAACGCATGCACATTCATCTCCTGGACCTGGCGATCGTCATAGTTTATTTGTTGGGCGTGACAGCGCTGGGCGTTTACTTCCGCGGAAAGCAGCGGGACGTCCACGACTATTTTCTGGGCGGGCGCACCGCGCCGTGGTGGGCGCTGGCGTTTTCGATTGTGGCCACAGAGACTTCCACGCTCACAATTATCGGGACGCCGGCACTCGCTTACGCCGGTAACATGACTTTTCTACAGTGGGTATTCGGTTATCTTGTGGGGCGATACCTGATCAGCTTATTTTTTCTCCCGGGATACTTCCGCGGGGATTTTCTCACCGCTTACGCGGTGATCGAAAAACGCTTCGGGCAACGTATGCGAACCGTGGCGGCGGTGACGTTTTTGACGACGCGCACGCTGGCCGAAGGGGTGAGGGTGGCGGCGATTGCCCTGGTGGTGAGCGTTGCGCTGGGCACTTCGCAGCGGTTAGCGGTGTTCATCGTGATCGCGCTGACGGTGCTGTATACGTTCGAAGGCGGGATGAAGGCAGTGATCTGGACGGACGTGGCCCAGTTCCTGCTTTATCTCCTGGGCAGCGTGGTGACATTCGGCGTGCTGCTGCATCGGATTCCGGGGGGGTGGAATGAAGTTACGCAGGCGGCTGCTGCGAATGGCCACAAGCTTCAGGTTTTCAATTTCACCTGGAATCTGGCGACGATATACACGTTCTGGTCGGGAGTGATCGGCGGGGCGTTTTTTACGATGGCGAGCCACGGCACGGATCAAACCATCGTGCAGCGGCTGCTGGCGGCCAGGAACCAGCGGGATAGCCGGAGGGCACTGCTGGCCAGCGGGTTCATCGTGCTTTTTCAATTCTCGCTTTTCCTGCTGGTGGGAGTTTTACTTTTTGTGTTTGCGCAGCATTGGCCGTTGCTGGGGCCAGGGGATCGCGCGGACAGCATCCTGCCGCATTTCTTGATTCGCGAGATGCCTACCGGGCTAGTGGGATTGCTGTTGGCTTCGATATTGGCGATTGCGATGTCGAATGCCAGCGGCTCGCTGAATTCGCTGGCCGCGTCGAGCGTGTTGGACTTTGCGACGCTGAGCGGACGAAAAGCGGATCCAGCGGCGTTTCTGAGATTGTCCCGGCGAATGACACTGATGTGGGGCGGCTTGCTGATTTTATTTGGTTTGCTTCCCTGGGGACATTTGCTGGAGGCGGGACTGAGAGTCGCGTCGCTTCCCTTCGGCAGCCTGCTGGGCCTGTTTCTGCTGGGAACTTTCGATTCGCGCGCGAATGCCACGGGATCGCTGGTCGGGATGTTTGGCGGGTTGGCTAGCGTGCTGTTGGTACTGGGTTACACGAAGATTGCATTCACCTGGTACGTGCTGATCGGATCATGCGTGACCTTTGCCCTGGGGGCGCTGGTCACCCGGGTATTTGCGCAACGGGCCGCGACTTCCTGACGGTCGTGGCACGCTGGTTGGGCTACACTCTTTCACCAAACGCGGCTTCGGGGGACTATGAGCGAAAAGCGGTTGGAACTTGTGCGCGGCCTGGGGGCATGGGCTTCCATGGCGATCGTGGTGGGCACCATGATCGGCACGGGGATTTTCCTGAAACCGGCGGAAATGGCGCGCGAGGGCCGCAGCGTCTCCATCGTGTTTGCGGCGTGGATTGTGGGAGCGATCCTTTCGCTGTTCGGAGCGCTTTCGTTTGCGGAGTTGGGAGCGGCGATTCCGGAGGCCGGCGGAGAATACGCTTACCTGCGGCGCGGGTTTGGCCCCGCGTGGGGATTTCTTTTCGGGTGGATGCATTCCATCGTGGGGCGGCCGTCGTCCGCGTCTTCGATTGCGGCGGGGATGATGCGGTTCATGGGATTTTTTATTCCGGCGGTGGCCGCACCGATTTTCACCCTACATATCGCGATTCCGGGACTGACCGGGTGGCTAAAGCCCTACGATTTTGTTTTTACGTGGGCGCAACCGCTGGGCGTGCTCTGGTTGGTGCTGATGACGGGCGTGAATTATCTGGGCGTGCGGCTGGGCGGCGGGGTGCAGGTGTTTCTGACGGCGATCAAACTCTTCAGTGTATTGATGGTGATCGGGGTTGCGTTCGCGCTTCCGGCGTCTGGCGCTCATATGCCGGGACCGATGTGGCCGGTTGCCGGAAGCACAGGGTTGCTCGGCGCATTTTTGGCGGCGCTGGCGGCGGCGCTTTGGGCATACGACGGTTGGGAAGATTTGAATTTGGTGGGATCGGAAGTGGAAAATCCGCAGCGGAACATTCCGCGGGCGCTGGTTGGCGGCGTATCGCTGGTGGCGATCATTTATCTGCTGTTCAGCGCGGCTTGCTTGAGGGTGCTGCCGTTTGAAAGTGTGGCGAGCTCGGCGCATGTGGCATCGGATGTGGTGGCGCGTGTGGTCGGGCACGGGGCCGCCGCGTGGGTGACGCTGGCGATGGTGATTTCGGCGTTGGGCTCGATGAACTCGTCGGTGCTGAGCGGGGCGCGGGTGCCGTATGCGATGGCGCGCGACGGAATTTTTTTCAGGATTGCGGATGGGATTCATCCGAAGTACCGGACGCCTGGGCGCGCGCTGATTTTTCAGTGCGTGCTGGCGAGCCTGATGGCGCTGACCGGCACGTTTGAGGAGCTTACGAATTTGTTTATTTTCGCCGGGTGGATTTTTTACGGACTTGCGGTCGTGGCGCTTTTCCGGATGCGTCGGACGGAGCCTGATATGCCTCGGCCCTATCGGTGTTGGGGATATCCGTGGGTGCCGGGATTGTTTGTGCTGGGGGCGCTGGCGCTGACATTCAATATCTGGTTGCAGCGGCCGGGTAGGTCTTCGGTTGGGTTGCTGCTGATTTTGGCGGGGTTGCCGTTTTATCGGTATTGGCAGAGGGCGGGGCGGAAATCGGAGGTGGGACTGGGTTGAAACGAACGCTACGTTGCATAATGACCGGAGAGAAGCCATTTGAACAACGCTTCGATGGATTGGCCGATCTTGAAATCGGCTACATCAGAGGCAAGAGCGGACCGCCCGCCTCCCTCCTGCGGCGGGCAGGCGGAAGGCCGCCGCTCCAAAGGTAAGGGGGGCACTTGAAACTAGCCGCTTCGGGATGGTTAGAAGGTGGGGGTGCCGGCGGCTGCGGCGCGGTTGCGCGCTGCCGCTGCTGGCACGGATAACATTCCCAGTATAGCTTTCACGGGGACTTCGATTTGCGGATGGAGGGCCTTGGCCATGGATTCGATGCCCGTGACGAGGCGACCGGCTGGGCGGGAGACGTGGCCGTTGGCGTCGAGGGCGAAGACGCGGCCATCGCGCACGGCCGGAATCGCGTACCACTCGTCGGGGAACGCCAGGGACAGATATTCATCGCGGGCTTGATCCGCGACGTAGCCGCAGGGAGCGATGAAGATGACTTCCGGGGCTGCATCCACGATTTCCCGAAGGCTGACGCGGCGAGAAGGAGTTCTTATTTTGCCCAGAACGTCGACGCCGCCTGCATGCTCCACCATTTCCGGAACCCAGTGGCCGCCGACATAAAACGGTTGCAGCCATTCGAGCACGGCGACTCTAGGCTGCTCAGACTGCGAGGCGAGCTGCGCTTTCAGGCGGCCGAGGCGTTCGCCGATGTGGGTGACGAGTTCCTGAGCACGCTCGCGGCGTCCGGTGGCTTCGCCAATCCACAAAATGTCGCGCCAGACGTCGCCGAGGTCGTGCGGATCGAGGCTGATGATTTCCGGTTGCTTGGAGATAGTGGCAAGTGCGGCACCGAGTTCTTCGGGTGTGGCCGCGCAGACGTGGCAGAGGTCTTGCGTGAAAATCAGGTCGGGAGCGAGTGCTTCGAGGCGATCGCGATTCACGGCGTAGATGGATTCGCCGCGCTCCACATGCTCGCGGACCAGGCGATCGGTTTCCGCGGGGGTGGCTTCTTTCGGGAGGCGGGAGGAAACGACCGGGGTTTTTGTTTTTGCGCGGAGGGGAAAATCGCATTCGTGGCTGACGCCGACGATTTCTTCATCCAGGCCTAGAGCGAACAATATCTCCGTGGCGGAGGGCAGTAAGGAAACGATACGCATAAGCTGACTTTAGCATAGTTCAACATGGCGGGGTGTTCACGAAGGGCGAAGCGCCCGCCCGAGAAGGCGGCCCTAGAAATGCCAGAGGGACGCGAGCGGCGCAGAGAGCTTACTGGTAGAGGAAATAGCGGCGGCGGACCGCGTCATAAGCGGCAAGGTCTTTGGCCCAATTAAGGATGATTTCGCTGACAGCTGTGCCGGCCTGGAGTTGCTGGATGGTGGAATCGTTGCCGAGGAGAAAGAGGATTTTGGTTAGATCGAAATTGTCGGGATATTTTTTGTAGAGAGCGGCAGCAACTTCGAGGCCTGTGCGCATGGAACGAAGCGCGGCACGGTCGGTTACGCGGACGCCGACGCCGCCGCAGTGCTGGCCGGCGTAGAGGCCGCTGACGGGAATGAACGGCTGATTGACGAAGTGGACGCCGGGAAGATTTTTTGCGTTGAGTAGTTCGGCGACTTCTTCGCCGTTGATCCAGGGAGCGCCGAATTCTTCAAAAGGCGCTTCTGTCCCCCGGCCGACCGAGACGCCTGCATTCTGAAGGATTTCGAGGCCGGGATAGAACAGCGAGCCTTTCAGAGTGCGCAGGTTCGGCGAGGGCGGAATCCATTTCCGTCCGGTGCTTTCAAAAAAATAGTTGCGATGCCAGTTTTTCATCGGAATCACGTGGAGTTGGGCGTTGATGTGGTTTTCCGCGTTGAAAAACTGGGCGAGTTCGCCGATGGTGAGGGCGTAGCGGACGGGGAGCGGGTAATAGGCGACGAAGGCGGTTTTTTCGGCGTCGAGCATGGGGCCTTCGATGATGTCGCCGTTCAACGGGTTCGGGCGGTCGAGCACGAAGAACGCGATATTGCGCTTCGCGGCTTCTTCCATGCAGTAGGCCATCGTGGTGGTGTAAGTGTAGAAGCGGACGCCAGCGTCCTGGACGTCGAACACGAGAGCGTCTATGCCCTGCAGCATTTCGTCGGTGGGGCGCAGATGGTCGCCGTAAAGGCTAAAGATGGGCAGTCCGGTCGAAGCGTCTTTGGAGGATGGAAGCTTTTCGTCGGAGTGGCCGGCGATGCCGTGTTCCGGGCTGAAGAGGGCTACGACTTGCACTCCGGGGGCGTGGGCGAGAACGTTGATCGTGGTGCGCTCCTGATAGTCGAGACCGGTGTGATTGGTGATTAATCCGATGTGCTTGCCGCGCAGGGGGGCGAATTTTTCCGCTTCCAGGACGTCGAGCCCGGTCTGGACGCGGCCGGCGCGGCTTCTGCTCCTGGCTGGTTTGGCGTGGGTCTGAGCCGAAATTGCAGCGCCTGATGAGAGAGCAAGCACGGAACAAATGGCGGAAAGCGCAAATCGAGAAACTCGGGAGCGATGTTTCATATGTCCCAATGATATTCTGGAACGGGAGTTCCGCACCTTCATTGTGAGCGGGTAGTGCGCGTGCTATATACAGTCAAGGCATGGGGCACGGCAGGGATTTCTCCAATATGAGCAGGCGAAGCGCCCGGTTGATGCTATTGCCCCTGATTCTTTTATCCTTTATGACACCGAAAGCTCGCAGTCAATCGCGCAGTGGAAAGTCTCGGAAAACCGCAGCTTCAAAGAGCGCGGCGAAACAAAACCCCACGCAGGCCGCTGCGAACTCCAAATCTTCATCCGAAGACGCCAGCAAGTGGGTGGAATCGACGCTGAAGGAGATGAGCGTTGAGGAAAAAGTCGGGCAGCTTCTTTTTACCACGTATCACGGCAGCTTTACGGCGACGGACTCCGCGGCTTATGCGCAGATGATGCACGACGTGGAAGATTTGCACGTCGGCGGCTTCATCAATGTGACGCAAGGTTCACCGCTGGGTTTTCTGAAGAGCCAGGCGTATCCCTCGGCGGTGCTGAGCAACCAGTTGCAGGCGAAGTCCAGGCTGCCGCTGCTGATCGGTGCGGATTTCGAACGCGGCACGGCGATGCGGGTGGACGAAGGGACATCATTTCCGACGGCGATGGCAGTGGCGGCGGCTGGAAATCCGAAAGACGCTTA
Source organism: Acidobacteriota bacterium (assembly GCA_013289665.1). GTDB lineage: Bacteria > Acidobacteriota > Terriglobia > Acidiferrales > UBA7541 > Acidiferrum. Next base: position 302,055 of record JABCZN010000002.1, read on the forward strand.
TACGATGGGAAAGATCACCGCGCTGGAGGCGCGCGCTGCGGGCATCCGGTGGATTTACGCGCCGGACGCGGACGTGAACAGCAATCCGGGAAATCCAATTATCAACACGCGGTCATTTGGCGAAAATCCGGAAAGAGTGTCGGAGTTTGTGACCGAATTTATCCGCGGCGTGCAACAGAACGGTGGACTGGCGACCGCGAAGCATTTCCCCGGGCATGGCGACACCACGGCGGACTCGCACATTGATTTGCCGGTGGTGACGGCGGATCGCGCGCGACTTGAAAATCTGGAGTTTGTGCCGTTTCGCGCGGCGATTGCAGCGGGCGTGGGCAGTATCATGACCGGGCATCTGAGTGTTCCGGCGCTGGAGCCGGACCCGGATACGCCGGCGACGCTTTCGTCGCGAGTGTTGACGGATTTGTTGCGCAAGCAGCTTGGATTTCAGGGTCTGGTGGTCACCGACGCGATGGACATGGGTGGGATTACAGTCCGATATGCGCCGGGTGATGCGGCGGTGCGCGCTTTTCTTGCCGGCGCGGACGCGTTGCTGATGCCGCCGGTGCCCGATGCGGCTTATGAAGCGCTGCTGGCGGCCACGCATTCCGGGCAGATTTCGCAGGAGCGGCTTGACGCTTCGGTGCGGCGAATCCTGGAAGCGAAAGCGCACCTCGACTTGCAGAAGAACCGGCTGGTGGATGTCGCCGCCCTGAATGAAAAATTCGGCCTCGTGGCTTGGCAGGCGGAGTCGCAGGAAATTTCCGACCGGGGGATCACGCTGTTGCGCGACACGCCGCTTCGCCTGCCGCTGGACGGAACGAAACCGTCGCGGGCGTTGCTGGTTTGCCTATACGCCGACCCGGAACCGTATCCGGGAGAAGATTTGGAGCGTGAGCTGCGCAGGCGGTTTGATTCCGTGGTGACGCTGCGCGCGGACACGAAATTCGCGAAGGCGGGAAATTTGAAGCTACCCGGCCCGGATTCCTACGACGTCGCTATTCTGGCGCTGTTTGTGCGGGTCAGCGATCGCAAGGGCGATGTGGATGTGCCGGCCGATCAATTCCCCCTGATCCAACAGATTTACAAAACTGGAAAGCCCGTGATTTCCGTCGGCCTTGGAAGCCCTTACTTGATCGAGCGGTTTCCCCAGGCGGAGACGTGGCTTTCGGTGTTCGGGATCGCGGACGTAGCGCAGATTTCCGTGGCGCGGGCTTTGTTTGGGGAAATTCCGATTCGCGGGCGCTTGCCGGTGACGATTCCAGGCGTTGACTTGAAGGCTGGCTACGGAATGCAGGTGCCAGCCAATCCTATGACATTGCAGCCAATGGATGTGCGCGGAGAGTCGTTGTTGAAGCCGGCTTTTGACGTGGTGGAGAAGGCCATTGCCGACAAGGCGTTTCCCGGCGCGACGCTGGCCGTCGGCTTTCGCGGCAAGTTAAGCGTGCACGCGGTTGGCAAACAGAAATACGATGCAAAGTCGCCCGCGGTGAGTGCGGACACGATGTACGACATCGCTTCACTCACAAAAGTGGTGGTGACGACGACGCTCGTGGAAAAGCTGGTGGAGGGCGACTTCCCTTCTCCGCTGAATCTGGATGCGCCGATCGAGCGCTATTTGCCGGAATGGCCGAAAGGGCCACAGCCGGAGTGGCGCCACAAAGTGACCGTACGCAATTTAATGACCCACACTTCGGGGCTTCCTCCGTTTAAGGAATACTGGCGCACTTCAACGAGCAAGCAGGAGACGCTGGCGAGAATTATTGCCGAGCCACTGGAATATGAGCCGGGAACGAAGGTCGTGTACTCCGACCTGGGAATTATTTTGATGGCGGAGATTATTCAGCGGCTGACCGGGAAGCCGCTCGATGTGCTGGCGAATGAGAATATTTTTGGGCCGCTGGGGATGAACCATTCGATGTACAACCCTCCGAAGGCGATTTGGCCGGAAATTGCGCCGACGGAATTCGACAGCCAGTTGCGTCATAGGATGCTGCAAGGAGAAGTCCACGACGAAAATGCGTTTGCCATCGGCGGCGTTTCCGGGCACGCGGGCGTTTTCAGCACCTCGGGCGACTTGGCGGTATTCTGCCAGATGCTGCTAAATGGCGGAGTATACGCGCACCACCGGATTCTGAGGCGCGCAACGATCGCGGAATTTACGTCGCCGCAACCGTTGGCCCAAAACACGCGCACTCTAGGCTGGGTGGTGCCGACGGAAGGCAGCTCGAGCGGGCACTATTTCTCTTCGCACAGCTACGGGCATACGGGCTTCACCGGAACAACGATCTGGATCGACCCGGACCGGCAGCTTTTCGTGGTGCTGCTGACGAATCGCGTGCACCCGACACGCGAGAACCACAAAATCGCGGAACTGCGGCCTGCGGTCCACGACGCCATCATGAAATCCCTGGGCCTTGCCACTGAAGCCGTCCCCGCGAGATAGCCGCGCTAGTGCACAGGAGGATCCGCTGCTGTAGCGGCGCGATTCGCGGTAGTGAACCGCTCAACCCCGGACTCGTCCATAAAGAAACTACGTTCACCTTCTTGATACTTTTGCGGACGAGTGACAACAAAGTAGCGCTCTACGCGGCCCTGAGAGCTTGGCCCGGCTGTCCATAAAATGAATTCGTATCCTGATTTGGTTCCACTGGCCAGAACCAAATCAATTAGAGACCCGCTGGAATCATTGCCGAGTTCCTCCAGGCTTGTAGCGAAGCCCTATCTGGATGTTCTCTGGCATATTCGATCTGAGCCAGGAAGATGGTGCGAAGCGGATCCGACGCTCGGGTGTCAAGATGCCCCTTTCTCCAAAGGACTGCCCCAACAATTAGAATCCCCAAAGGACACACAGAACGCCACCTGAAGAGGCCATTTTTCGCTTCACGCAAACTCCTTTTCCACCTGCCGCAAATCCTCGATCCTCCCCAAGTCTCGCCAATAGCAGTCATCCGCGCGAAACGCCATAATTTTTTCGCCCTCTTTCGCGAGACGAAGATACGTTGGGATAATCGAGAAGACGCCTTCCTCGCTGATCTTTGCAAGGAGTCGCGGGGAGATGGCATGAATGCCGGAAAATGCGTGGGCCTGCAAGTTCGGCGTGTCGCGAACAAATTCAGGGTCCTGACCACTAACCCACCGCCCACAAAGCTCGCCCTCCGGACTAAACAGCAATTGCCGCGAGCTTTCACGCTCCTGCGTCACCAATGTTGCGAGCGCAGGATGTTCCGAGTGAAATTTCATCAACTGCTGCAGATCAATGTTGCTGACGACATCTACATTGTGAAGAAGGAACGGTTCATCCAGGCGGTTGGGTTCCTGGAGAAAGAACCACGCGGCTTTTTTCAGTCCGCCGCCGGTGTCGAGCAGAAGTTCCTCGCGGGAAAATTCGATCTGCAGGCCAAAATTGTTGTTGGCTTTCAGATATTGGATCACCAGGTCGGCAAAGTGGTGCACGTTGATGATGACATCGCGCACGCCGAATGAAGCGAGACGCGTGAGTGTCAGTTCCAGCAGCGTGCGGCCGCGGATTTCCACGAGCGCCTTGGGGCGGTCATTCGTAAGTGGGCGCAGGCGCGTACCAAGGCCCGCGGCGAGAACCATGGCCCTCATCGGCCGATCTTCTCCATCTCCAGGTGCCGCACCTCCACCTCGATGCCGCTCTGGCCGCGCAGTCGTTTCGCCAGGTGTTCTGCGAGAAAAACCGAGCGGTGCTGCCCGCCGGTGCAGCCGAACGAGACCATTAGGTTCTTGAAACCGCGCTGCTGGTAGCTGGCAACGCTGGCTTCGATGAGCGAAATCGCGCTGGCAAGATACTGATGCACTCCTTCCTGCTGGTTCAAATAGTCAATCACAGGTGCATCTTTGCCCGTCAGTTGCTTGAAGCGCTCTTCCCTGCCGGGATTCGGCAAGCCGCGGGCATCGAAAATATATCCGCCGCCGTTCCCGGTGTCGTCCTTGGGTAGATCGTGGTGGAACGAGAAACTGAAAATGCGCACGACGAGCTTTTGCGATTGCGGGTGCGAGGCGGGCGTAAGGCGCTGGAGCTTTTCGGATGCCAGCATGTTTTGAAACGCGCTCATGAGGGTCGGAAGCTCAATGGGTAACTTCGCATGATGCAGCAGCCAGCGAATGTTTTTCAGGGCATAGGGCACGCTTTGCAGAAAGTGCGGTTTGCGTTCGTAGAAGCCGCGGAAACCATAGGCGCCAAGGGCTTGCATGATCCGGACATAGACGAAGGCGTAGTAGTAGCTTAGAAATGCGTCGCGATCGAGCTTGATATGCGTTCTAAGCGCGTCGAGGTAATCGTTCAGGAGTTGCTGGCGGAGATCCGGCGGCAAATCCGCTTTGGCGTCAAAGAGCAGCGAGGCAATGTCGTATTGCAACGCGCCCTTTCGGCCGCCCTGATAGTCCACAAAATATGGCTGCGCTCCGCGCAACATGATATTTCGCGATTGAAAATCGCGATAGAGGAAATAATCGCCGGGGGCAGCCAGAAGAAGGTCCGTGAGGCGGTCAAAGTCATCTTCAAGATCCTGTTCATTAAAGTGGATCGCGGCCAGGCGAAGGAAATAATATTTGAAATAGTTAAGGTCCCAGTCGATGGATTGGCGGTCGAATCTCCCGCGTGGGTAGCAAACGGAGTAATCCAGGTCGCGGCCAGCTTCAATTTGAAAGCGAGGCAACTCCGCGACGACCTTGCGGTAATACTCCACCACCGGTGCAGCGATGGATTCACCCGACCGATTCACAGAAAGGAAATCAAAGAGAGTCGTGTCGCCAAGATCCTCCTCAAGGTACGCCCCGCGGTCCAGATCCTCTTCGTAGATTTCGGGCACCGGGAGGCCGTGGCGGCGGAAGTGCCGCGAGAAGGCCAGGAATGCGGCATTCTCCTCACGCACCCCGTACAAAACGCCGATCGCAGACTGATTCCCCCGGAAAAAGCGGATGATTTTGCGTCCGGAACCGCCGAGGTCTCCCTGAAGCGGCTGGATGCGCTCCGGGGCGGTGTGGAAATGCTTTTCAAACAGTTTGTTCAGAACGTCCATGAAATAGGTTCCAGCTCAATCGGATTTACAAGCGAAACAAGACAAGCTCTTTTCTATCATAGCTGTTCGCCGCGGCACGCATACAATTGGGGGAGCGTTGCTGTTCCTGTTGATAGGGAAAACGAAACTTACGCGCGTCCCTTTACGTGGAGGTAGGAGGCCCCGTTATACTTTAGAAATGCCCTCACCCAAGGTGGCGCGGAACCCTCGCTTGCGGCGGATTACGGAAGAACGGAATGCGGCGTCGAAAGACCTCGACCGGATGAGCTCGCTGGAAATTATCGGGCTGATGAACCGCGAAGACCGGAAGGTTGTGCCCGCGGTAGGGCGCGCCGTTCCGGTGATTGCGCGGGCGGTGGATGAAATTGTGAAACGGATGAAATCCGGCGGACGATTGATTTACGTAGGAGCAGGATCGAGCGGCAGGATCGGGGTTTTGGATGCTTCGGAATGCCCGCCGACGTTTGGCGTGTCGGCCGATCTGGTGCGCGGCGTGATTGCCGGCGGGAAAAAAGCTCTGACGCGATCGGTGGAGGGCGCGGAGGACCGGCCGGGAGACGCGGCGCGCGATTTGAAGAAGATTCGCCTGACTAAACTTGATTCGGTCGTGGGGATTGCGGCCAGCGGGACGACACCGTACGTGCTTGGCGGGATTAGTTATGCAAAGCGTCGCGGCGCTCTGACCATCGGAGTAGCCGTGAATCGCCGCTCGCTTTTGGCAAAATCGGCAGCGATTGCGATCACGCCCGAAGTGGGGCCGGAAATTCTAGCCGGGTCCACCCGGTTGAAGGCTGGCACGTCGCAAAAAATGGTTCTGAACATGCTCTCTACCGCAGTGATGGTTCGCCTCGGCCATGCATACGACAACCTGATGATCGACGTCGGCGAGGCAAATGAGAAGCTTAGAGAGCGCGCCAAATGGATTTTGAAACAGGCCAGCGACAGAGACGTGTCCGCGGTTACACGGGCATTGCGTCAAAGCGGACACGATCTTCGTTTAGCGCTGATTATGTTGAAACGCGGACTGTCCGCAAAGCGAGCTCGCAGACTCCTGTTGCAATCCCGCGGGAACTTGCGGAGAGCATTGGGAGAGTAGCCGAGCCACTGGTTTCGGCAGATTTCGAAATGGATAAATTCAAGATACGCGGCGGAAAGCGGCTGCATGGCACGGTAAGAATCAGCGGGGCAAAGAACTCCGCACTGCCGGCAATGGCGGCGGCACTGCTGACCTCCGAGCCGGTGACGCTGCACAACATTCCCAAGGTGCGCGACATCATCACGATGAGCAAGCTGCTGGCGTTCATGTCGGCGAGAGTTTCCGCGCATGAGATTCCCGCCGAAAGCTATACCATCGAAACGAAATCGATGAACGATGCGGTTGCGCCGTATGAATTAGTGAAGACGATGCGGGCTTCGATTCTGACACTGGGGCCGGCGATTGCGCGCTCCGGCGTGGCGCATGTTTCGCTGCCCGGCGGCTGCGCGATTGGCGCTCGGCCGGTGGACTTGCATCTTGCGGCACTGGAAAAAATGGGCGCACGGATCGCCACGGAGCACGGCTATATCCAGGCCAGCGTGCCGAATGGCGGCCGGTTGAAGGGCGCGCACATCGTGTTTGAAAAAATCACGGTGACGGGAACGGAAAATATCCTGATGGCCGCGACCCTGGCGGAAGGCGAGACGATTCTCGAAAACGCCGCCCGCGAACCCGAAATCACCGACCTGATTCACCTGTTGCGAAAAATGGGCGCGGTGATCCATGGTGAAGATACGTCCACGCTGCGCGTACGGGGCGTGGAGAAACTGCATGGCGCGACGCATTCGGTGATTCCCGATCGCATCGAGGCTGGGACGTTTCTGATTGCCGGCGCCATCACGGACGGAGAACTTACCATCACCGATTGCAACCCGGGGCACTTGGGCGCGTTGCTGGCAAAGCTGGGGACTGACGGTGTTAGCGTCGAACGGCTGGAACCGTCCACTTTGCGCGTTCACGCTGCAAAGCGGCTGGTAGGCTCCGATGTGACTACGGAAGAGTACCCCGGGTTTGCGACCGATATACAGGCACAATACATGGCGCTCGCGACGCAAGCCGAAGGCACGTCGGTGATCACCGAAACCATATTTGAAAACCGTTTTCTGCACGCCAGCGAAATGATGCGCATGGGTGCCAACATTTCCATTGATGGCCGCCGCGCCGTGGTCCACGGGCCCGCGAAGCTCTCCGGTACCACCGTGCAGGCTTCGGACCTGCGAGCCAGCGCCGGACTGGTCCTCGCCGCTTTGGTGGCGGAGGGCGAAACCCTCATCGAACGCGTCTATCACATTGATCGAGGCTACGAGGCCATCGTCGAAAAGCTTCAGGCCCTGGGTGCGGACATCGAGCGCCTTCATGCGACTGGGTCATAGCGTTTGAGAAATGGCTCATGGGGCAAAAGTGGGATTGACTCTGCTGAGAATTCAACTTAGTCTCGCCGCGTGTCTGGCTTACGCTCAAAACCCCGTAACACATGTAGTAGCGTTCCCGGTCCATTGGCGCGCTACCTCGCCAAACGGACGATTTGCACTAATCAACGTTGACAGCGACGTGGAACCCTATCACACAATGTTCCTTGAAGATCGTAGGCTAAAAGCCCGACGAGAAATCCTGAAATACGAAACGCGGCCCCGAGGTGCTCTGGAATCCTGACGGAAAGTCTTCCGCTTTCTCGGATTTTGCAGGCAGTGACTATTCCGTTTGCACCATCGTAAGCGTGAACGAAAGACAGAGGCGATACCAGTTTTGGAAAACCTACTCAACAGGGTGTCCGCTCCCGAACGTGACAACATCAAGCGCAACGATCATCTATCCATTGCGGGCATCCGCTGGATTGACACCAAAACCTCACTTGTCAAAATCTGGCGACACGACAGCGACAAGCGAAAGGGATTTGAACGCTTCTATCGATACAGCCTCCCTTAACGGCCCTCCCAGATTGCGGGACTGCCCGATTTTATATGCGGCGACTGCTCCGGCAAAATTTCGGGAACTCTGCTACAATCCCGCAGTGCTTTTTGGTTGGCTGAGCACGCGTGTATGCGGCTTTGCCGAAGAACCATAACCGGAGGGACCACCATGCGGAACACGGAACTTCTAGACAGGATTGATGCGGCGATTACCGAGAAGAATCTGTTGAAGCATCCCTTTTACCAGGACTGGCAGTCGGGCAAATTGAGCCGGGAGGCGCTGCAGCTTTATGCGGCGCAGTATTACCGCCATGTTGAGGCTTTCCCTAAGCACTTGCGGGTGCTGGCGGCGCGCACCGAGGGGCCGGTCCGCGACATCGTTCTTGAGAATCTGGCGGAGGAAGAGAACCCCGCGCATCCGCATCCGAAAATGTGGCGCGAGTTTGCCGCCGCGCTGGGCGTGGGCGAAGACGATATTACCTGCTGCCCTGCCCTGCCGGGGACGCAGGCGGTGGTTGAAACATTCCGCGAGATCGTCGGGGACCGGCCGGTGGCGGAGGCGGTTGCGGCGCTCTACGCTTACGAAGCGCAGGTTCCGGAGATCGCTACTACCAAGATTGAGGGGTTGAAGAAGTTTTATGGGGTGAAGTCCCCGGAGGGGCTGGCTTATTTCGAAGTGCATGAGGAGGCCGACAAGGCGCACCGGGAGGCCTGGCGCGGTTGGCTGGCGGAACATGCCCAGGGCAGCGAAGAGGAGATTCTGGCGACGACGAACGAGGCGCTGGATGCGCTTTGGGGGGCGTTGGACGCGGTGCATTGCGCGCCCGCGCATTAAGACGCAAAGGCGCCGCTGCGCAGAGATATGCGAGGCCACTTGAAAGTGGCCGCTACAAAAAAAGCTCCCGGTTCTTGCCGGGGGCTTTTTAATTTTGAATTTGGTTGACCTTAATTTCGATCACTCGGGCAGGTCGGTTTTCTCTGCACATTGGTGCAAAAATTGTCATCCTGAGGGGCGCATTGTATGCGCACCGGAGGATCTCAACCAATAGCCTGTCGAAGGTCAGTGGTTGAGGTCCTTCGGCTGCCTCCGATTTTTGGAGTCCGGTGATTGCAGTCCGTAACCTAGATTCCACCGGAGTCCCCGAACCTTATCGGATAGCCTCAGGATGAGGCGGATCAGTTTTCCTTAGTTACCTTCGCCGCCACCGCTGGCTGCGGCGGCCGGCGTTGGCGTGCTGCCACCATCTTTTTTGGCCTGTTTTTCGCGGGCTTCCTTGATGAGGGCTTTACGGGAGAGGCGAATCTTGTTGCCTTCGATTGCCAGGACCTTTACCAGAACCTGGTCGCCTAATTTCAGCTCATCGCGAACGTCGCGGATGCGATGTTCGGAAATTTCACTGATGTGCAGCAAACCATCGGTGCCGGGGAAGAGTTCGACGAAAGCACCGAATTCCGCGAGGCGAACGACCTTGCCGAGATACGTTTTGCCGATTTCGGCGCTGGCGGTAACGTCGCGCACCATCTGCAGCGCCTGATCGCCTCCTGCGCCGCTGGTGGAGAAGATGTGCACTGTTCCGTCTTCGAGGACGTCGATCTTCACGCCCGTCTGCTCGATGATGGACCGAATCTTCTTGCCGCCCGGACCGATAAGGTCGCGGATCTTGTCCGTGGGGATGCTCAACTTGTACAAGCGCGGAGCGTACAGCGAAATATTTTCGCGGTGAGCGCTGAGCGTCTTTTCCATGATGTCGAGAATTTCCAGCCGGGCTTTCTTCGCTTGAGCCAGAGCTTCGCGCATCATCCCGATGCTGATGCTGGTCACCTTGATGTCCATTTGCAGGGCGGTGATGCCTTCGCGCGTGCCGGCAACTTTGAAGTCCATGTCGCCGTAGTGATCTTCGGCACCAGCGATGTCCGTGAGGATGGAATAGTTGCCGCCGTCCACGACAAGGCCCATGGCGATTCCGGCGCAAGGCGCCTTCATCGGAACACCGGCGTCCATCATGGCAAGTGAAGCACCGCAAACAGTGGCCATCGAGGACGAGCCGTTGGACTCAAGAATGTCGCTGACGACTCGCATGGCGTAGGGGAATTCCACTTCCTGCGGAAGTAAGTTGGCAAGTGCGCGCTCGGCGAGAGCGCCGTGGCCGATTTCGCGGCGGCCTGCGCCACGCAACGGCTTCACTTCGCCGACGCTGAACGGCGGGAAATTGTAGTGCAACATGAAACGCTTGAAGGAGTCCTGTTCGAAAAGCAGATCCAGGCGCTGCATGTCTTCCTTGGTGCCCAGGGTCAGGGTGGCAAGAGCTTGGGTTTCGCCGCGAGTGAACAGCGCCGAACCATGCACGCGAGGCAGCAAGCCGGCTTCGCAGGTGATTTTGCGGATCTGGTCGAAGGCGCGGCCATCGGGGCGCCGCTTGGCCTTCAGCACTTCCTGGCGGAAGATGTCTTCGCGCATGCGTTCGAAGGCACGCTTGGTCAGTGCGAGTTTTTCTTCATTTTCTTCAGGAACGGTTTTCAGAATCTCTGCCTGGAGATCATCCACCAGGTGGTAGCTTTCTTTCTTCGGATGCTTTTCGGTGTTCAAGGCATCCTGCAGCTTGGCACCGTGAGTCTTCTTCATGCTGTCGTAGATCGCCTGATCAAACGGCAGCGGAGCCACGACAACTTTCTTGGGCTTGATCTGGTCGTGGAGCTGCTTGATGCCGGCGACGATTTTCTTCACCTGCGCATGGCCAAATTCGAGGGCTTCGACGACTTTTTCTTCGGAAACTTCGAACGCGCCGGATTCCACCATGACGATGCCGTCGGCAGTGCCGGCGACAACGATATTGAGTTTGCTGGTCTTCTGCTCGGCAACAGTCGGATTGGCAACAAGCTGGCCGTCCAGGAGGCCCACGCGAACGGCCGCGATGGGATCGCCAAACGGCAGGTCGGAGCAGTAGGCGGCGGCGGACGCAGCGGTGACCGCAATGACATCGGGGTCGTTGTCGCTGTCCGCGGAGAGCACCATGGCAATGATCTGGGTTTCATTGCGCCAGGAATCGGGAAACAGCGGGCGCATGGGACGGTCAATCAATCGGGATACAAGAATTTCTTTTTCGGTGGGGCGGCCTTCACGCTTGAAAAATCCACCGGGGATTTTGCCGGCGGAGTAAGTGTTTTCGCGGTAGTCCACAGTGAGAGGCAGAAAATCGCGGTCGTTCGGCTTGTTGGCCATGCAGGCGCTGACGAGCAAAACAGTGTCGCCATAGCGGGCGGTTACGGCGCCGTTGGCTTGCTTGGCGATTTTCCCGGTTTCGAGAATGAGGGGACGTCCCCCGACTTCGATGGATACCTGAAAGGGCGCTGGCGTGTGATTGTTCTCAGACATAAGTGTTTTCCTTTAGCTCCTCATCCGAGGAGCGTTTCTGGCAGGCGGTGCCTGCTGGCAATTGGAAGAAACAGAGGAGGTTCAGCCGAGGACAAGGCGGCTTTGATTCTGGTTACACCAATGCAAACGCCAACAAGCCCGTAAAATCAGGCCTGGCACATTCACGTCCGGCCGCAACTCGGCCAGGCGACAGACTCCGCTGGGAATATGTACGTTCGTGAAGGCACAAGCAGAGCCGCATTGCGCGCGGCTGACCGCTACTTGCGCAAGCTAAGGCGTTCCACAATCTGGTGATACCGATCCGGGTCTCGGCGGTTGAGATAGTCCAGCAAACGGCGCCGCTTATTGACCATCATGATCAATCCCCGGCGTGATGCGTGGTCCTTGACGTGCGACTTGAGGTGCGTCGTCAAATAGTTGATTCGCTCGCTCAGGAGTGCGATTTGCACTTCAGGCGATCCCGTATCCTTGACATGTGCCCGGAATTGCTCAATCAACATAACTTTGGCGTCGCTCAAGTGCCCCCCACCGTCGTCCCTTGAAATTTCCTCTTTTCTTCGACTCTTCTAAACTAACACAGGAGTGTTCGAAGTGTAAAGCGCGGGAAACAATCCGCTTCGGGAGGGATCGGTATGTGGTCAAAATTCACGGTGGTGCATGCTAAAGTAGGCGGGGAGGAAATGACATGAAAAAGATGCTCGTGACGGGTGGTGCGTTGTCGCTGATGCTTGTGTTTGCGTTGTTGGTGGCGGCTCAGCAGGATAAGGCGAAGCGCCCGAGTCCGCCGGCGCAGGCTAGGTGGGATCTGGGCGGGGGAAAGTCTGTGACGATTGACTATTCCAGCCCGCGCGCGAAAGGCCGCAAGATTTATGGCGAACTAATCCCGTTCGGCCAAGTGTGGCGCACCGGGGCGAATGAGGCTACGACGCTGGTTACTCCCGTGGATTTGACCATTGGGGGCGGAACCGTTCCAGCCGGCAGCTATACAATTTTCACGATCCCTAACAAAGACAAGTGGACGCTGATCATCAGCAAAAAGACCGGCGAATGGGGAACGGATTATCCGGGTCCCTCGAACGATCTGGCTCGAGTGGACACGAAAGTATCCACGCTCCCCGCAGCCGTCGAAAACTTCACGATTTCGTTCGAAAAAGCGGCCAACGGCGCAAACCTCAACATTGATTGGGAAACCACACGCGCCTCGGTCGCCATCGCCAAAAAGTAAAAAAATCCCTGCGTTTCTCGGGCACGGCTTCGTCATTTCCGAGCGGATCTTGACGCCGTGCCCTTTCCTATCGTCAAGATGTTCGCGTCACGCACGTCGGTCGGCCTCGTCCCCGCTCCCGCCACATAAATGATCGACTCCCTCACACCGTCGATCCCCAGCCACTCCTCCCATTTCGTATCGGTCTGCGCCATCGTGCAGAACGGCGCCAGCCCCAGCCACGTTGCCGTCAGGCAAAATGTCTGACACAGGTGGCCCGCCTCCAGCAGAATCGCCCGGTACGCGCGCGGAAAATCATATTTCCATTGCGTCCGCCCGAACACTGCGGTCATCAGCACGAAAAAAGCCCCGCGAGCGAACCACCACTGGCTGCCCAGACTCCGCTCCAGCGTGCGCCGGGGAATTTCCTTCCTCATCCATTCCAGCTCATGCCGTTCCGCGTTGTAATGATAAATTCCCCGCTTGAGCCCCTTCACCCGCCGCGCAAGAACGTAAACCTCGATGGGATGCAAAGCTCCGCCCGACGGCGAGCTTTTCATGGCGGCGCGCCCCAATCCCGGCACATCAACCCAACCCTGAATTCCAAACGTCAATGCCAGCGTTTCGGCGAGCGCTTCGAGGCGAACCGGCTCCGCACCGAATTTTCTCCAGGTGCGCCGCCCCTTCAACACTTCCGCGAATTCTCCGGACGAGCGCGCGGAAGGCAGCCTCGTCCGCGACGCCCGCGAATAGCTCTTTAAAGGCAGCGGCATCGGGTCGTGTTTCGCCCGCCGCTTTAACTCAGCGAAGGCGATCGCGGGATCCGGAGAGTAGTCCGAGTCCTTCGTGGAAAAGTGAAAAAAGCCGGCGGCAGGATTCCAGTTCGCCCAGCTCTCCATCCCCACACTGCGCGGATCCCGCTCGGCGTCGGACCGCTCCAGGACATTGTTTTTGCAGAGTTGCCCAAGAGTCGTCAGGACCGAGGATTCGTCGTAGGTACTTAAGTGAGAAGCAATCTCACGAAACGTGCGCCACGCACCGCAAAAATGAAGGATCGAACAGACCAAAGGGTCCGCGCTCATCCGGGTTTGCAGCGCAAAATTTTCAAAAATCAGTTCGCCGTCCTCCCAATAGAGCACCAGCGAGATACTCCGTCGGTATCTCGTTTTTGTCACCTCGTGCGCGCGCCTACCCGAATCCGGCCCACGCGAACCTGTCGCGTTCGTATTTCCTAGTGGTGGAATTGCTATTTTCCTGAGCCATTCTGCGGCACAACAATGTTATAGCTTCTGCAAATGAGCTTGAGGTCCGATTTGACCTTTTTCAGGGCCTTGATCTTTGCCACTACCTTCTTCTTCTGCTCCGAATCCTTTACTCTGCGAGCGGCCGTCGAGAGTTTCCCTTCGGCCTGTTCGATTTGTCTCCCGATTCCCTTGAGCGAAATCTCGACCTTTTCCGCCATGGTTTTTCCTCCGTTTTCGGCCGTCGCATCGCGGTGAATGTGGATTTATTTACCTTAGCGTGCCGCTTGAGACCGCCGAGCGAGCGCAGTCTATGCCGGGTCCACGGCGATGTCAATAAAGGCGTCTCCGGCCATGTTTGGGGCATCTACGGCTTGGGTTCGCCGATCAGCCGTGTGCCCCATATCCTCTCGACGATGTTCTGAAATTTCTTTTCTTTTCGAAGAAACGCAAACTGTGGATGCACACCCAGATTGACCAGCCGCCCATTTCGTTCTTCCCATCCCTTTTCCAGCCAATCCAGCGTTTCGTTTACATCATGAAAACCCGCGTAAACCACGGCGAACTCGTACGTGGAGACATATTTTTTCCCTTGCGCACTCTCCAAGCCGCGCAAAATCTCTTCGGCCTCGCTCTTCATCCCTGAAATAGCGTACCCATGGGCAAGGTCCGCCAGCCCGGCAATGTCTCCGGGAGAAAGTGACGTCGCAGTCCGAAACTCCCCGATAGCCTCGGGATATTGCTTCTTCGCCACGTAGATCTGCCCGAGATAACTGTAAGCCGGGGAGAAACTCGGATCCATCCGGATAGTATTTTTCTCTGCCTCCTCGGCATGGTTGTAGTCTCCCGCAAGGTAGTACAGAAATCCGACGTTTGCATTAATGATCAGAGACTTCGGGTCGATTTCACGAGCAAGCTTGATTTCCCGGATGGACTCCTCTTGTCGTCCGACCGCGCCCAGGTACAGCGCGTACCAGTGCAGGCTCTGCGCATAGCCGGGATCAAGCGCAATCGCGCGCTGAAATTCGTTTTCAATCTCTCCGCCTTCCAGGTGCCACAAGCGAATTGCCGCCAGCGAGGTATGGGCATCGGCCAACCGGTCGTCCAGCTGGAGCGCCTTCTCCACAGCTTCCTTGGCCTTCGGAATCAACGCCTCCGCCGGCGCCATCTGGTAAATGCTCATGCTCAGGTAAGTGTCCGCCAAGGCCGCGTAGGCAGCGGCAAATGTCTCATCCTTTGCAATCGCTTTTTGGAAATAGGTGCCCGCATCCTGTAACGATTCGGGAGTCCTCTTTGCCGCCTCGTATCTCCCTTTCAAATACGCTTCGTAGGCGTCTGGCACCACGCTCCGGCTCCTGGCCAACTGGCTTTGTTCCCCCACGGAGAGTTCCACCTGGATTCCCCGGGCGATGGCAGTGGCTACATCACTTTGCAGCGCCAGCACATCGGTGAATTTTCGTTCGAAATTGTCCGCCCACAATGCTCCTTCGACATTGGTCTGCATGAGCTTCGCCGAAATACGCACGCGGTCGCCGGAGCGAACCACCGAACCTTCGACAACCGCGTCGACGTTCAATTCCTGGGCGATTTCCTGCAACGGCTTCTGGGTGTGCCGGTACTGCATGACCGAGGTCCGGGAGATGACTCGCAGTTTCTTGATCTGGGAGAGTTCAGTGATGAGGGCGTCGGTCATCCCCTCGGCAAAATAGTCTTGCGCGGGATCGCCGGAGAGATTTTCCAGGGGCAGCACGGCGACAGACTGGATCGCGCCGACCGTCGGTGTCTTTCTTTTTGAACCGGACCTGCCGTAAAACCAGTAGCCGAACCCGGCCGCGAAAAGCAGCGAAATCGCAACAAGAGTGAAATTTCTGGTTGTGCGGCTGGAGGAGGAATTTCCCTCACGCTGGGTCATTACGGTGAAATAGTCATGCGTCCGAGAACTTGTTGCCGCCGCCTCCAGAGCCGCGCGGACTTCTCCCGCGCTCTGGTATCTCTGGCCGGGATCCTTGTCCAGGCAGCGGTCAATCACGCTCTGCAGAATGGGCGGCAGCGGCGGCGTGATGAGTGGCGCGCGCTCGCGCAGGATAGCAGCGCTCAATTCGAAGGCGGTTGCCCCCTTAAACGGCCGGCGGCCCGCGGCCATCTCGTAAATCAAAACGCCCAGGGACCAGATGTCGCTTCGCGCGTCGCCGTCTTCTCCCTTGAGGACTTCGGGCGCAACATAGGGAAGCGTGCCGGTGAAGGTATGCTGGGACTCCCAGGACTTGTCGAAACGCGTGGTTTCGCTTCCGCCTTGCCCGGTATCGAGGCGGCGGGAAATTCCGAAGTCCAACACTTTCAGGCGGCCTTGTGAGGTCACGATCACATTCGCGGCCTTCAGGTCGCGATGAATGATTCCGCGGCTGTGCGCGTGCCCCAATGCGTCGGCAAGTTGCATGCCGTAGCGCTCGACCTGATCGAGCGACATGCCGTTGGAGGGAATTTCCATGGCCAGAGGGCGGCCCTCCACGTATTCCATGGCGATGTAGGGCTTGCCCTCGATTTCGCCCACTTCGTAGATTGTGCAGATGTTGGGGTGGTTGAGGGCAGAGATAGCCCGGGCCTCCTGCAGCACATTTTCATGGCTGGCAGAGCTGCCGGCGGGAAGGATTCCGAGGAACTTGAGGGCGACGTCTCGCCGAAGCTTTTCGTCATGGGCGCGATACACCACGCCCATGCCACCTTCGCCAAGCTTTTGTTCAATTAGGTAGTGGCCGAATCTTTGCCCTAGCATGGCTATGCTGTCTAAGAGAGTTCACCACAGGCTTCACCGGGGGGCAAGGAAAAGTCGCGTTATTTTGCGGGATGCGGAGGGCAATCAGCCGACGCGCTGAAGTTTGCTGGTGCCACGGTCCACGAGCACCACGGCTCCCACTACCAGTGCGGCTGCGATGCCCACTTTCAGGGTGATCGATTCTCCGCCATAGAGCCAGCCGAGCAGCACGGCAACGACAGGGTTCACGTAGGTGTGCGTGGCCACCAGTGTTGGCGAGTAGTGTTCGAGCAGCCAGTTATAGGCGGTGAAGGCAATGATCGAGCCGAAGACGATGAGATACGCGAAGGCCAGCCAGGATTTCGTGGTGATATGGGCGATGGACAGGTCTTTCGCTTCGCCGACAAGAGTTCCGGTTGTTAGCAGCATCGCGGAACCAGCCAGCAAGGAAAGTGCGGAGAGCAGCAGCGGGCTGCCGGAAAGTCTCGATCGGCGCGAGTAGATGATTCCGGCGGACCAGGCGATTGCTCCGACGAGCACCGCGATCGGCCCCAGCGAGCCTCGAGAGCCTGCTTCGAGGCCGGTGCCTCGGACGAGGATGCCTACACCGACCAGGCCGAGCAGAATTCCGGCGAGCAGCATTCCATTCACGCGCCAGACGCGCGCCGCCAGAGAGGACATCAGAAAAACAATGATGGGCTCAATCGCGATCAGCAGCGACGCGAGCCCGCTTGGCACATGCTGCTCGGCCCAGTGGAGCGAGCCGTGGCCCAGGAGAAAGAAGAAGAAACCAATGACCACGCTGGCGCGCACCTGCGGCCACGTGGGGCGTTGGCCCCTTGCCAACGCCCAGGCAAGCAGAATACTGCCGGCGATCAGATGGCGGAAACCCGCGGTGTAGAGCGGCGGGATGGTTTCGACGGCGTAGCGGATAGCAAGGTAGGTGGAACCCCAAATGACGTAGATCGCCAGAAAAGCCAGGGAGACGCGAATCCGCCAGGAGGTGCGAGCCGCGTTGGCCTCGATGAGGGTGGTTTGCGCCGTGATGGCTTGCGTCGTGTCGCTCATGTCCGGTTCCTGTAACGATCTAAAGGTGGTATGCTCATTTCACAGCGTACGTGTGCCCTCGTAATGAGTCAAGGAGATTTATTTCGTTACCATGATTCCCGCGTCTCACCAGTTTCGCATCCACAAATTCGGCCAGGCCGCTCCCTGGATGGATCTGGCCAACAGCGAGATGTGGGACGGCTACGGCCATCTCACCGATTTCCTGAACGATCCCCAATGGATCAGCGACTTCCTCGAATACTGGCGATTCCGCGTTCCTTCGCCGGGTCCAGGCGTTCTGCGCGATCTCCGTAAATTGCGGAAATTGCTGCGCCACTTCGCAGGGAAAACTTCGGAGGGCACTGCAATTCAAACGCGAGACCTGGAAGCGCTGAACTCATGGCTGAAGGTACCTGTATTTCGCCGCCTGGTGGAGGACCAAAATGGGTTGCAGCTCACCCATCGACCGGTGCAAATTGGCTGGCCCGCGGTGCTGGCTCAGATTGCCGATTCCCTCGCCGAAGCGGTGGCGCATGATTCAAAAGACCGCCTGAAAATCTGCGCCAACCCCGGTTGCGCCTGGGTGTTCGTGGACCGCACCAAGGGAAGAGTCCGGCGCTGGTGCAGCGACGCCACCTGCGGGAATCGCGATCGCGTTCGGCGTTCGCGCGCCGCGCACAAAGGTTAGAATTGAAATTCCCTGAAGCTACGGCTTTCGAAACAACGCGCAGTAGCCGTCTTCCGGCCAGTCGTCAAACGTTTTGTCCAGCTTGAATCCCGCCGCGATCAACTCTTCCAGCAGGATTTTCTTTGGGATTCCGTGCCCGCCGCGATTGCTTGGCACGCCGTTCACCGGATCTGAGGCAGTAAGCGATCTCCGTGGAGGAAATTCGATCACCGCAAGCAAGCCGCCAGGACGCAATGAGTGCAACAGACTCGCATCCATTTCGGAGGGAGCGGTGAAGTGGTGATAAACGCGGCGAAGTATGATGGCGTCGCAGCAGCTGTCAGGAAGCCTCGTCTTTTTTTCCGCAGCCGCCACAATTAGAACGTTCTTCAACTTCCGCCGGCTCGCGCCTTTTTGGAGGGCAGCAACTTTCTCTTCGTCCAGTTCGGTCAGGTAGACTTTGCCGGTTTCTCCAACCGCGGCCGCAGCGGCAAATCCGATCTCCCCTTCGCCCGCGCCGACATCTGCAATCACCTGTCCGGCTTTCCAATCCATCACTCGGGCGAGGCGCTGAATTTCACTTTCTGAGATCGCCGAACATAGCGAAACAAAAACAGCAAGGAGGAGCACGCCGGAAAAGATAATTTCCCGCTTTGGCATACTCCTCCCCACTCTGAAGCCTTTCGCCAGCGTCTCCTCTATAGACGCGAGTTAGGCTCGTCGGTTTCGGACCAGCGACAAAAATTCGTCGCGGGTCTGCTTGTTGTGCCGGAAGGAGCCGACCATGGCGCTGGTGACCGCCTGGCCGTGCTGCTTTTCAACGCCGCGCATCTGCATGCACAGATGGCGCGCTTCAATGATCACACCAACGCCTTCCGGGCTGATCTTTTCCGAAATGGCATCGGCAATCTGGCTGGTCATGCGCTCCTGAATCTGCAGCCGCCGCGCATACATGTTGACGAGGCGCGCGATCTTGCTGAGACCGAGCACACGCTTGCTGGGCAGGTAGGCCACGTGAGCCTTGCCAAAGAATGGCAGCAAGTGATGCTCGCACAGGCTGAAAAACTCGATGTCTTTCACCACCACCATCTCGTCGTAATGAACGCTGAACGTCGCGCCATTCAGGACGTTGTCCAAATTCTGGTGGTAACCGCTGGTCAGGAATTTCATCGCCTTTTCGAATCGCTCGGGCGTCTTGCGCAGTCCTTCGCGTTCCGGATCCTCACCGAGCAAAGCGATCACCTTGCGCATCAGGTCGGCAATGCTCTCTTTCGGCGGTTCAATTTTCTGCTCGTTCAAGAAAATTTCCGTTGGTTTCGTCACTGGACCCATCTCCTGTTGCCGGACCGTCAAGCGATCCTAAGGTTCTTCCCCGGCGTATTCGAATGTGTTGTTGCCGGTTTCTTCCACCCGCACCCGCTCGAGCTTCGCTTTCGGGAAGTGTTTCAGGCGCGCGAAAATCTCCGTGCAAATATTCTCCGTGGTTGGCACGTTCTCGCGAAAAACGGCGACATCCTCGTTCAGGGATTTGTGATCAAAAGGTTCGATCACTTCCCTCTCCACAAAGGCGTCAAGGTCCGCGAGATTCGCGATCATGCCCGTGGCGGGGTCCAGCGTTCCTGAAACACTGACCTCCACCACGTAATTGTGGCCGTGGCCATGGGGATTGTTGCATTTCCCATAGACGCGGCGGTTTTCTTCCTCGCCCAGCTTCGAGCTGTGCAGCCGGTGCGACGCGGAAAACCGGTAGCGCCGCCCCAATTCAATCTTGAGACCGTCCGTCATGCGCCGTGGGCTCCGTTCCGGTAGCAGTCGGCATACAGGTCAGGTGTCTCATACAAGCGGACTTTGTGCAGGCGGCCCTTGTTTATTTTCGGCTCCAGTAGATTCCAGATCACCCGGGCGATGTTTTCACAGGTGGGAATCTGGCCCTTCAATTCGGCCACCTCGTAATTCAAGAAGCGGTGGTCCATGCGCTGCGTAATTTCCCGCTCCAGAATCTCTTTCAGTTCTTTCAGGTCTAGCACCATCCCGGTCACAGGATCGGGTTCGCCTGCCACCGTCACTTCCAGGGTGTAATTGTGTCCGTGGCCGTGTGGGTTATTGCACTTGCCAAAAATCCGCTTGTTCTCTTCCGCGCTAAGCGCGGGGTTGTGATAAAGGTGCGAGGCCGAAAACTCCAGTTTTCGCGTGAGATAGACCATGGCCATTTCTATCCTTTAGATGCGCGCGGGGTACCCGCAGGATACGCCCGCCCCTTCCATTCCAGGCGGCCGTTCTGGTGGCTTCGATAGGAGGCCCACAAAATAGCGGAAAACAGGATGCGCCCTGGGATGCCATACGCCCACAGGCGCGGGGAGAAGCCACTAGACTCGAGTTCTTCCCTGTAAGCGACCTGGATTCCAACCAGACCCACGACGAGAAAGCTCGCAGCGAGCAGAACGGATTCTGTGATACCACCAAAGACGACCGCCGGCAGCAGCACCAGCAGAATCGGCAGCAGGGCCCGGGCAACTTCTGCCCTTGCAGTCTGCAGGTTCCCACCCGTGAGCGTATAGAGATTCTTCTTCCAGCCCGCCCACATCGTCGAGAACGAGCGATACATCCGCACCTTCACAACCCCCTTCCCGCTGCCGAACCAGATGTGGTAGCCAGCGGCCTTTACACGCGTGGCCAACGCAACGTCTTCGAGTACCTCACCGGCGATGCTCGCGTGGCCGCCAACGGCGTCGTAGGCGTCGTGGCGGATCAGAATAAATTGACCGTTGGCGGCAGCCGTGGATTTTCTGGGGTCATTCACGTCTGTGAAACCAAACCGCCTGCTCAGGCGCGTGTACACATAGGGGATTACAGCCTTTTCATACCACGTTTCCATCACCTGCTCCGGCGAAAACGAAACCAGGGCGGCGCCACTTTTCGCGGCGATCGAAAGAGCTTGAGCGGCGGAATCAGGAGCGTGCACGGCGTCCGCATCAGTGAACAGCAGCCATTCGCTTCGGGCTTCCCGGGCACCGATCCACACCGCGTTGTTTTTTCCCACCCAACCTGGAGGCAACTCGGTTGCCCCGAGCAATCTAACGTTCGGATATTGGACAGAAAAAGAGCGCACAATCTGAGCCGTACGATCCGACGACTGGTCATCAATCACCAGAATTTCCACAATTTCGTTTTGCACCGCCAGCGATTCCACGCATGCGGCAATCACCGCTTCTTCATTGCGCGCGGGGACAATGGCGCTGAGGCGTTCGGTTTTCAAAGACGATTGGCTCATTGCCGTGGGGCGATTCCTGGCTTTTCGGCGCGGGTTCTATCGGTTATTATAGCGTTATATGAGCGACTTACTCCGGAAAATCATGGCCTGGGGCAGCATGGGATTCGCTTTCGCGGTCCTGGCATTCTTTACGCTTCCCCACTATCGCCAGGGTGAATCCTCGGTTGCCGGTAGAACGGCGGAAGACATTCCGCTCGATCTGAACGGGAAGGCCGCTCACCTTTCCGACCTGCGTGGCAAAGTGGTGGTGCTGAATTATTGGGCCACCTGGTGCCCGCCGTGCGTCGAAGAGACCCCATCGCTGATTGAACTGAACAAGCGCCTTGCGTCGCGCAACGGAGTTGTTCTTGGCGTGAGCCTGGATGAGGACGAGGGTGCCTACCGGAAGTTTATTCAAGATCACGGCATCAATTTTCTGACATCACGCGATGCTTCGAAGAAATCGGCGCAGGACTACGGCACGGTGATGTATCCCGAGACGTACATCATCGATCGCAAGGGGAAAATCGCCCGGAAAGTGATCGGTCCACAGGATTGGAATTCCGCCGAAATGATGGCCTATTTCGACGCGCTGCTGGGGCAAAACTGAGTAGCCGCCTTCTGTTCCTTCCTCCTGCAGCTATTTAGCGGCGGCAAGCCAAGACGCCGAATTTCCCAGCTTCACTCCCACCTGTCTTAACTCCGCCAAAACGTGCGGGACCTCTTTTTCCTGCACCGCGCGGATCAAATCTTCGAGCACGGTGGTGTCAAACTTGGCTTTCAGGGCATCGAGCGCGGTCGCGCGCACGCAATACTCGGTCGCGATTCCGGCCACGCCCACGCGGGTGATCCCCTTGTCGCGCAATTGCTGTTGCAGCGAGGTTCCATCGAAGCCGGAGTAGCCCGCCCCGTTCACGCCGATTCCCTTGTGGATCACCACGTCTTCCGCCCCAGCCTTAAGCGGCTGCATGAGCTCCGCGCCGGGAGTTCCGGCCACGCAATGCACCGGCCAAGACCCGCCGCTGGCCTTGAAGGAACTATGATTGGTTGGGTGCCAGTCCTGCGTGAACACGACCAGCGCGCCATGCCGCTTCGCCTCAGTGATAAATTTCTGGAGTGGTGGCAATAGCGACAGCGTGTTCGCGGCCGCCAAAGCACCGCCTTCGCAGAAGTCTCGCTGCACGTCCACCACTACCAGCGCCGACTCGTTCATGCCATCCCCTTTCCCGCCGAATCATGTTCTAAGATCAGCAAAACCGCCGTCGCATCGCTTTCTTACTGATTACTGATAACTGATTACTTTCTCCCCTACGCCTCGTGATAATCCATCAGGATCAATCCCACGAAAATAAAACACACCGGCCAAACCCAACCCAGATATTTCCTGATGTTGTTCTCTTGCGGCAGCCGGAGTTCCAGCCAGCGCGCCCACCCGGCGATGATGCCGAAAATCGCCAGGGGGGTATGGCTCAGCTCGACGAGCATTTCCTGCTTGATGTTGGTGACCGCGTGCATGTGGGTCAGCAGCACGATTCCGCCAATCGCGCACACGCCAGGAAACACCAACGCCGCGGCATGAGATTTGACCCGGTTCGTTTCCACCGCCCACTGGAAAAGCGCAAAAACAATGATCAGGATTACCGCCGCCCGATGCTGCAACACGTCCGCTTCGCCAAAGCTGGCCCAGAAACCGTTCGGCCCCAGCGGCCAGTTTTCGGGATCGGCCCGCAAAAACAGAAATACCGCGAGCCCCAGGAACATCAAGGGCCAGATTTTGGCCCAGGGGAAATATTTGTTGCGAGAGAGCAGCGCCAGCAGGCCCATGAAAAAGACGATCAGTCCGGCCCAGCTGTGGTTGTATTCCGACCAGGCAATGTCGCCCGGAGTATCCGGGTGAGAGAAGCTTTCTCCAGGCATGAAGGCGGCGGGAACTTTCACTCCGGCGAGTTTGGCTTTTCTCTCCATCTCTTTTCCAGCAGGAGAAAGATCGCCGAGCGGCGGACTGGTCAGCCGCGGCATGCGCGGGGCGTAGCGCACAGCAATTTCGTGCAGGCTCACGCGATCCTCGGTAAGGTCGGCTCCGGGAGGCTGGGAGGTCAACGAAGCGGCCGCCAGAATCACGGTCAGCCCGATACCGATTTCCACTTCCCCGAAGCGGATCAGGCTGGTGGACCGGCTGGTGGAAGCCGCGCCGGTCCCGCGTACGATGAAAAAGTTCGCCGCTCCCAAAACCAGCAGGCATCCGAACAAAACAACTTTCGTTCCGACCATGATGCCGTACGCCGTTCCATAGAGCGCGTTCCATGAGCCGACGAACACGAGGCTCATGCCCAACCCAGCCAGAAACAGGACCGCTACGCTGATCTGCGCAAGCCGTGAGAACCGCTGACTGATTCTGATCCGAACGCCCTGTTCGGAAATTCGTTTCATCGTCAGCAGGAGGTAGGGAAGCCCGCCAATCCAACTCGCGGTTGCCAGATAATGCAGCGTCGTCAAGCTAACGAGCACGGCGCGACCTTCCATGCGCGAAAACGAGTGGCTGGTAACCACCGAGGAGCCCAGGATGAGTATCGCGGGGACAAGCACGACGGGATTCAAGCTCTTCTGCAAACGTGCGGGCCAAGACACAATCGCGAGCGACGCAACAATCGCGACGATCCCCGCAAGCGCAAAGTTAGCGCCCAGCATTTCGTGAATGGAAATTTCCGTGGAATTGCCGAGAACGAGCGAGTTCACGATCAGGAAGGCCAGTTGAGAAAACGCGAGACCCACGCCGCTCCAGCGGATGAGCTTCCAGGCCGGACGAGTCAACTCCTCCGGCCGCAGACCTTCTTTCGACGCCACGAAGGACAGAAAAATCAAACCGCCGACGAGGATCGTCTGGAAGCACAGGATTGCGGCTCGTATCAGCACCACCAGAAAACCGAAGATGCCCAGCAGATCGGCCATGCCCTGCTCAGGAAACCTTCACGGAAAAAGGAACCACGCCGCGCGTGATGTGCCCATCCGGGGCCAGCACCTGCCACTGAAGTTTGTAGGCGCCGGGCGTAAGGCCGGTGGCCTTTGACGACAAGGTGTCGGGCGAAACCTGCTTCAGGAGAGGCAGGTCGGTGACGCTTTCGTCGGGATGTGACAACTGGACCTTGGAGCGCGCCGAGTCAACGCGGACATTGTATTTGAGCGTGATGGAAACGTCCGGCCCCAGAACGGTGGCATTCGCCGCGGGGGAACTCTCCTTCAAGATGGCGTGCGCTTCAATCAAGCGTCCAGCAACCAGCAAAACTGCCAGGACAAGGGTCCCCGCGAAAATTCGAACGATTGCAAGCCTTTGATCCATTCTTTTCCTCTCAAGAGATGGCCGGTTGAGCGCCGAATCCCCTCTTCCCTACTATAGCAGCGGCGGAGATTCACCCCAACTTCACAGGCATTGCAGAGAACGGAGAATACGGATGGGCAGGAACCAACTCGCGCGAGTTGGTTGAGGCAATGAATTATTCGTAGCGCAACGCTTCCACCGGGTCGAGCTTGGCCGCCTGCATCGCAGGCATCCAGCCGCTAATCACCCCCACAATGATAAGGATCAGGCTGGAAAGCACCATCGTGGTGACGGAAAGCGAGAGGTGAATATCCACCTTGCCCGAATCGTCTTCGTAGGCCGGACCCAGAAACGGCAGAGTTCCAATCGCCGAGGTCAGCGCTGCGGAGAAAAGCATTCCGATTGCCCCCGCGGCGATGGTGAGCACGAGCGCTTCCAGGAGGAACTGCCAGCGGATGTGCGCCTTTCTTGCGCCCAGCGCGCGGCGCAGGCCAATTTCACGCACGCGTTCATCCACGGAGACGAGCATGATGTTCATCACGCCGACCCCGCCAATCGCCAGCGTCATCGAGCCAATCAGAAATAGCAGACCCTCGATGCCCAGCGTAATGCCCTCATACACGGGCTTGAATTCCTGCCGGCCAAACATGGTGATGGCCCGCTTGTCGCTTCCCGAAAAATGCTGCCGGTTGGCGATTGCATCGCGAAACTGCTGCATCGCCGGGGCTTCAAACTCGGGCGCAACCGGTTCGAAAACCATCACGCTGGCATAGCGCGCATCCCAGAGATCCGCGGCGGCGGGATAGGGAATGAATGCGGACTCGTCGTCGCAATTGAAATAGCAACTGTCGGAAAATTTCATGTCCATGATGCCGATGACCGTGAATCGCACGCCGTTGATGCGCACGGTTTCTCCAACCGCGGGCGTTCCGCTGAAAAGCTTCTTTTTCAGCCGCGCTCCCAGGAAAGCGACGCGCCGCCGCTCGGCAACGTCTTCCGCTGAAATCCAACGGCCCTCGGAAGGGACTTCGTTGCGCATCTCGCCGTACTCGGGATATACGCCGCGAATCGCCGTGTCTGAAAGCCGTTCGTCGTGTGAGATCCCCAGAAATTTCACGTTTTCTAGCGTCACGCGCTTGACCAGAGGGGATTGCGCCTTCACCCAATCGGCATCTTCCTGCTCGAACCGCACTGGTTTGCCGGCGCGCTCGCCGCCTGCCTGCTCGCTGGTCGTGCCCGGCCAACAGATCACCGCCCCCTTGCCGAACACTTCGAAGGTGTAGAGCAACACGCTGCGAAATCCGGAACCATAACTCAGCAACAATGTCACCGCAACAATCCCCCAGGAGATTCCGGTCATTGTTAACAGGCTGCGGACGCGATTGCGCCCAAGCGCAGTCCAAGCTTCCTTGAATACTTCTATCAGCATCATCCGCCTGCCTCGAAACGTAGTGCTTCAATCGGATCAACCGAAGCTGCTCGATTTGCCGGATACAGGGCGGAAAGCACGGCAATCAGTCCCAGCAGGCTGATCGTCAGCGCTGCAAGTTTCCAACTGGCGTCCAGCCCGTCGAAATACGGAATTTGGGGCAGGAGGTTCACGACTCCGCAAAGGCCGTAGGAAACAATCAGCCCTACCCCGCCGCTGATAAGCACCACAATGACCGTTTCGAGGAAAAACTGTTTGAGGATCGACTCGCGCGTAGCGCCCAGGGCCTTGCGGACTCCGATCTCCCGCGTCCGTTCGCGCACGCTCACCAGCATCACGTTCATCACGCCCAATCCACCCAAAAAAATCGTCGCCACTCCCACCGCGCCCATGAACACTTCCATTCCCACAAAGATCATGCGGTTGGCTTGCGCGTTTTTCACCGTGTCCCAGATGCTTGCCGCCTCTTCGTCGCGCGGATCGAAATTGTGCAACCGCCCCAGGGTGCGGCGCACTTGCTTCACACAATCGCGATGCGTTGCGAGCGACCACGGCGCCACCAGCAGGCGGTCCACGGTATGTTCCACGGCCGGCGGCTTGTTCGGAAAATCCCGCTTCATGGAGTTAAACGGAATGAAGATCTTTCGGATATCCACGCCGTCGTAGCTGGAGTTCTGATCCTTCGTCTTCATCACCCCGATGACGGTGTACGGTATCCCATTCAGCTCAATGGCCTGGCCGATCGCCTCGCGCTCTGCAAAAAGTTGCTTCTTCGAATCGCTGCCGAGGAAGGCCACGCGCCTGCCCGCTTCGTTGTCCTGGTAATTATAGAAACGCCCTTCCGCAACGGTGATACTGCGGATCTCGGTGAAGGGAGGTAGCGAACCCACCGTATCAAGGTCGCCGCTGTTGAACGCGCTGTGCACCTTGGTGTTGTTGCCGAGTTCCGGCAAGACGTACTTGCAGGCGGGGGCTTCCTGAGCCACTTCCTTGTAGTCGCCTTCCATCCAGTGAATCACGCGCCCGGAACGCGTTCCACCGGCCTGCATGCTGGTGCGGCCAGAGAAGACGATCATCACGTCCTTGCCAAAATTTTCCTGTTGCTTTTGTATGCCGCGGCCCAGTCCTTCCCCGGCCGCAACCATCAGGGTGATGGAGATGATGCCCCAGGCGATGCCAAACATGGTCAGCAGCGTGCGCCGCTTGTGGGCCAGGAGCGTTGCGATGGTGTCTCTCAGCAGGTCCCGAAACGTCATTTCCCCTCGCTATTGGAGAACCACTTGCTGCTTTTCGTTCAGGCCGGCGGTGATTTCCGTCTTCACGCCGTTGGAGATTCCCAGTTGCACGGGAATCTTTTTCTTTCCGTTGTCCGCCTTGGAGTCGGGGATTTCCACCGAAGCCTTGCGATCCTTGTCATAAATCAGCGATGCCTCCGGCACCATCAGCACGTTCTTTTTCTCTTCCAGCACGATTTCCGCGTTGGCGCTCATGTTGGCCTTCAGTTCGCCGGTGGAATTCGAAATGGAAACACGCACTTCAAACGTCGTGACGTTGTCTTTCTCTTTGCCAAGCGGTGAAATCTTCGTCACTTTGCCCGTGAATTTCTTGTCCTTGAACGACTCGACGACGATGCGCGCGGGCTGATTCAGATACACCTTGCCGATGTCGGCTTCGTCGACTTTTCCCTGTACGTATACTTCGCTGACGTCTCCTAGGGTCATGATTAGCGTCGCCTGCGAACCGAGCACCAGGATGGAGCTGACCGCGTCGCCGACATTCACGTCGCGAGAAAGCACCAGCCCGTCGATCGGGCTGATAATTGTGGAGTTGCGCAGGTCTTCTTCCGCGTTTTCGAGCGCCGCCTTGGCTTGCGCCTCCTGCGCCACCGCCTTGGCAATCTCCGCGCGCGATACCGCCAGATTCCGCTGGGCGCTCACTTGTTTGTTCAGCGCGAGCTGGTAATTCTTCTCAGCGTCTTCCACCAGGCTCTTGGACATCACGCCGTCCCTGAACATCTGCTCCGCGCGCTCCATGTTCAACTTGAGGAACGGCACGTCCGGCCCTTCCGCGTCCACCTTGTTGCGCTCGAGCGTGGCCGTTGCGGAATCTTTCGCTGCTTGAGCCGCCTGGTAATTCGCCTGCGCGGCGCGCAAGCTGGCTTCGAGTTGAATCTTATCCAGTTCCGCCAGCAACTGGCCGGACTTCACATGGTCGCCGTAATCCACATACAACTTTTTCACGATGCCGCTGGCTTTGGATTTCACTTCGACCTTGGAGAGAGGCTGAATCTTGCCCGTGGCGACGACTACTTTGGCCAGGTCACCGCGTTCCGCCGCGGCCAGCTTGGAAGGATCAATCTCGTGGCTCGGGCGCAAGGCGGCAAAGACGCCGTACCCCCCGCCAATGAGGATCAACGCGGCAATGCTGCCGATGATCAGGCGCCGACGGCGCTTTTTGGCCGCCTTCCCGTTTGTTAAACCATTGCCACTGCTGGACATAACCACCCCCGGGACGGAATTCTTTTGCGCTGCTGCACAGTAATACGCAGTTCCACCGAAAATGTTCCCGCTCTGCAGGTTATAGACGAACGATGGTGGGGTACGGTCAGGTGACCGGCCGCCCAGAGTCTAAAGTTCCGTGCCCCGCAACCGCAGCGCATTGGTAATGACCGAAACCGAGCTGAAGCTCATCGCTGCGCTGGCAATCATCGGGCTTAGGAGCCAGTGGAAAAATGGATAGAACACCCCGGCAGCGATGGGGATTCCCAGCAGGTTGTAGAGGAAGGCGAAGGCCAGATTTTGCTTGATGTTACTGACCGTCGCGCTGGCCAGCCGCCGCGCCCGCACGATGCCCCGCAGGTCACCCTTTACCAGTGTGATTCCCGCGTTTTCAATGGCGATGTCCGTCCCCGTTCCCATGGCGATGCCGACGTCTGCCGCCGCGAGTGCAGGAGCATCATTGATGCCATCCCCGGCCATGGCCACGACGCGCCCCTCTTTTTTGAGGCGTTCAATGACGGCCGCCTTTTCCTCCGGGCGGACCTCGGCTTCAATTTCGGTCAAGCCCAAATCTCTTGCGATGATCGCAGCCGATTCGCGCCGGTCGCCGGTAAGCATCACCAACCGCAAGTCCTGGGCACGGAGTGCCCGGATCGCTTCCGGAGTTGTTTCCTTCAGCAAATCCGTGAACACCAGGAGCCCAACCAGCTTTCCGTTGATGGCGACAAACACCAGAGACGTCGAGGCCGCACGGTCAACCCCGACGCCCGAATAGAGTGGCTTCGCGCCGGGATCGGCGGATGAGGTGACGCCTTGCTCCTGAAGGTATTTTGGGGTGCCGATCAGCACAAGGTCACCGTGCAGGCGAGCTTCCACCCCGCCCCCGGGACTTGCATGAAACTCGGAAGGATCGCCTAGCTCCAGGCGCTTCGCTTTTGCGGCCTCGACCGTTGCACGTGCAAGCGGATGCTCGCTCGAGCGTTCCACGCTTGCAGCCACCCGCAGCAAAGCTTCTTCGGTGAAACCGCTGCCTTCGACCGCTTTAATAGTCGCCAGCTGCGGTTTGCCTTCGGTAAGTGTGCCGGTCTTATCGAGCACCAGTGTGTCTACCCGCGCCAGCGTTTCCAGAACTCCGGCATTGCGCACCAGGACTCCGGCAGTCGCTCCCCGGCCCACCGCAACCATAATGGACATCGGCGTGGCCAACCCGAGCGCGCAAGGGCAAGCGATGATAAGAACCGAGACTGCAGCAAGCAGAGCGTGGGCGAATCGCGGCTCCGGTCCGAAGAAGGTCCAGCCCAGGAACGCCAGAATGGCGGCGCCCACTACCGCTGGTACGAAATATCCCGCCACTTTGTCTGCCAGGCGCTGCATCGGGGCGCGGCTTCGTTGCGCTTCGCTCACCAGCTTGACGATGCGCGCGAGTAACGTTTCGCTGCCGACGCGCTCGGCCACCATCACGAAGCTGCCGCTGGCGTTTAGCGTTCCGCCGGTGACGTTGTCGCCCGGCTGCTTTTCTAGGGGCAGCGGTTCGCCCGTTACCATCGATTCGTCCACTGCGCTCGCGCCTTCTTGTACTGTGCCGTCTACCGGGACGCGTTCGCCGGGGCGAACGCGCAACACATCGCCAGGTTTCACCTGCCCGAGCGGAATGTCGCGGTCGCCATTCTCTGCAACCACGTGCGCCGTCTGCGGCGCCAGATGCAACAATTCCCGAATCGCGCCGCTCGTGCGCTGCCGCGCACGAAGTTCGAGTACTTGCCCGACGAGTACCAGAGTTGTGATCACCGCCGCGGCTTCGAAATAAACGGAGACCTCTTGATGCGTACCGCGAAACGAATCGGGGAAAAACCGCGGGAAGATCGTCGCCGCCAGACTGTAGAGATACGCGGCACCAGTGCCCAAACCGATCAGCGTGAACATGTTGGGGCTGCGATTCGCGAGCGACGCCCAGAACCGTTCGAAGAAGGGCCAGCCGCCCCAGATCACAACAGGTGAGGCCAGCAAAAGCTCGATCCCGTTCTTTACGCCGGGAGCGAAATGAAGACCGAGCGCATCGCCAGCCATTGAAAGCACAAGCAGCGGCAACGAGATCGCCGCACCGACCCAAAGCCGTTTGCGCATCGAGTCGTACTCCGGGTCGGCCTGCTCTTCGGCCACAATGTCCATCGGCTCCAGAGCCATTCCGCAAACCGGGCAACCCCCGGGACCAATCTGTACAATCTCCGGGTGCATCGGGCAGGTGTATCGAATATTTTGTGCGCCTGCTGGAGGCGTTGACGCACGGGCATGCTCCATTCCGGCGATTCCAGGCGTTGCCAGATATTTCTCCGGTTCCTGCTTGAATCGCTCCGCACAACGCGCCGAGCAGAACAAGTACGTCCTCCCGCCGTGCCCGACCTTCCCCGCGGCTTTCTGCGGGTCCACCATCATTCCGCAAACAGGGTCCTTCACTCTGGGTGCTGAAGTGAGAATTGGGAGAGCCTCAATAGCGGGTTTCGCGGCCGTCGCGATTTGAATTCCTGGTGAAACGGCCGTGGGAGCAACACCAGAAGGAAATTGTCCTGGCGCCTGCTCAAATCGCTTCGCGCACCCCGCGCTGCAGAAGTAGTAGCTCTTTCCGCCGTGCTCTACCTTCGCTTTGGACTTTTCGGGATCAACATTCATGCCGCAGACTGGGTCGCGTTCCATCGGACTCTCCTTCTTTCGCTCTTCAGCATCCGGTTCAGCGCAGATGCTTGTAAACAAGTTCCAGCAGTTCGTCGTACATCGCAGCTGTTTCCTTCGGCTTGCCGCTGCTAATCGCCTTCATGACGCAATGCTGGAGGTGATTTTTCATCAGGTTTCGCCCCACACCCCGCAACGCTTCCTGCACCGAGGCGACCTGTACCAGGATGTCCGCACAGTAGCGGTCGCCTTCGACCATCTTCTGCAGCCCTCGGACCTGCCCTTCGATTCGCTTCAGCCGGTTCAGATTCGCAGCTTTCAATTCCGAATCCACTCCCACCGCCTTGCGCGCCTGCTTTTCCATCGCATTATACCCCTCAGGGGTATTTATACCCCCTAGGGCTATACCCTGTCAAGCGGCGCAACCCTGGCCGCGAAGGTTCCTGCTTCGCTTTCCCTTCCCACGCTGCATTCGCCGCCCGCACTGGTATAATTCCCGCATGACACTTCTTGAAATCACTTACGAGCTTCATTCCCCTCTAACCTGCGAGCAGCTTCAGAGACTGGGCGAGTTCGCCAACACTTATGGCCTGCGCCGTTTCCGCGTGGATGAAAAACAGCATCGCCTGACCCTCGAGTACGACGCCTCGCGCCTTCGCGAAACGCAGGTCGCCCACGTCCTCGGCAAGGCAGGGATTCCCATTGTGCAGAAACTCTCCTCCGCCGGGGCAACGGACCCCTTACCCCTTGAAAAGGCAGCATTGCCCCGATAGTTGAATTGTCTTGACGATGTGGCCCCTCCGCGATGAGTTTCCTGCGCGCGTGCCGCGTGAAGTCGCGAAACCGATAACCGGGCATATATCGGATTCTTGCTGGGATAGGTACAGCATCGTGATTACCGCCGACGCGCGGAGGTGGGACCGTACTGCGACCGCGAAGCCGCCGAATAGAACCTTCTCGGATAAGGATTATCGGCCGGGGTTTTTTCCCGGCCTTTTTTGTGTGTCAAAATCTACTCGGACAGGTCACGGACGATTTGCACAATTTTTGGTGCAATCGGGTTTTCGACTATCAGGGCTTTTGAATGCGTGTGCGAGATATTCCTGGCTGCGTTCCCGAGCCCTAACTTGTTGGTAGAAAAAAAGTGGGGCCCCCGCTTGGGATCGGGGAGCCCCGGAAGGCGCATCTCAGATGCCAGTGTCGTTTTCACACCGGCGCGTGGGGTCATCCATCCTGGCTTCCCTCTCAGAGGCAGGTGGTAACGATTCGCCAAAGCAGCAAGTAAGCCCCTTCCCCCTCACTTGCCATTCTGTGCGCCTCGTTTCTGAAACGCGCCCACGTGTCCCTCTAATGCACGAGCAGCGCCAAGTTGTTTCCCCTATAGCATTCTCATAAACCGCTCAAAAATTTACGGTTAGCTGCCCCGCTTAGAACCACACCCTGTACCCATATTGACCACCGGATTCAAACCGGTACTCGTGTCCCGGCCCTTGCCAACTCAGATTCCGTTCGCCACCGTCAGTCTTCGTACCATGACCCGGGTAACAAAACTCTCAGTAACAGAGCGCTATCGGTTTTTTTTCGATTCTCCCGGACACTGTGTCTCTATGACGTCACCCCTTCTCCGCCGATTTCGGCGCCTCGCCATCTGGGCCTTTCTCGATCTGGCACTCTTCGCCGGTGCTCTGGTCCTTTCTAGTTCGGCTGACACCCGCGGCCAACTGGGCAAACCGAGAGTCGAAGGCTGCTACTGCGGTTGCACGCAATCGAAGACCTCCGCGGGGTGCTCCAGGATGTGTGAATTGCCCAAATATGCGTCACGCTGGTGGGCGGTGAGTTGCGCCAAGCCGCGCGTACAGTCGCCCGCGGAAACGCCGGGAGCAGGGCCCCACTACCCGCGCAAGCCGCGCGCCGAGCGCGCCAGCAATTAGTTCTGCCTGGGCGTCTCGCCAAGCAACCTCGCAAAGATTTCCGGAACTTCAAATATCGCGCGGTTTTGCAGCGCACCAACATTCAGGCGAAACTCCCCAAGCGTGGCCGGCTCCAGGAGTTGCCGTACGCCGCCAACAATTTCACGGAAATTCCGCAGTACGATGCCCACTCTCTTTTCCTTCACCCACTCGGTGTTATAGCGCTCCTGCGGCAGCGTCCAGGCATTGCACTCCAGGATTACGGGAAGCTTGCGCATCATTGCTTCGGCAACGCTTCCCGGCCCAGGCTTTCCAATCAAGAAATCCGCGGCGCTCATCAGCCGGTGCACTTCCTTCGTGAAACCCACCACATGGAGCGGCAGATTCCATTTTCGACCGCGAAAAACTTCCGCCAGTTTTGCGTTGCGCCCGCAAATCACAATCAACTGCAGAGGCAACTGCGCGTTATCCAGTTGCTCGACGATCTCGAGCATCAGCTTCGAACCGAATCCGCCGAATAGCAACATACCCGTCATCAGGTCCGTTTGGAGCCCCAACTCTTGACGCAGCGCCGACGGGTCCGATCGATCGGGCAGATAGAAATCCGGACGCAAAATCATCCCCGAGGTTTCGAAAATATGCGCGGCGTCCTTCCCTGTGGCACGCGCTTGCTCTACCGCCTTTTCCGATCCACAGATCACATATTGGTTTTCAGCGGCTTCGATCCAGAAATGCGGGGGGAAATCCGCGATGTCGGTGATCAAGGTGACGAATGGTTTCCCCGGGTGCACGAGTTTCCACGCTTCCGCAATTTGCTGATTGAAATGCGGAATCACACTTACCAGCAGGTGGGCATCGCTCTTCCGGAAATGCCCAGCCAGCAATTTCACCAGTGGCCCGTGAAACAGCCGAATCGTCGCCTGCAGAACCCGAAGCAATTGCGTCGCGCCCAGCGTCCAGCCGTTGCGCAGCAGCGTGTTGTACTGTTCCTGGATGCGAATCCCGGTGAGCTTGCGAAGCACGTCGAGGTGGTCCGTCAGCTCCTGGAACTGCACCAGTTCCACCTCCCAGCCACGATCTTGTTCAGAAATTACCGTCTGAAGGGCAACCGCGGCGTTCCGGTGTCCACCGCCGGCGTCATGGAAAAGCACCTGGATTTTCCTCATCGGGGGGTATTGTTCCACAGAAATGTGAATGTTCTGCAAACATCGGCAAGGCACGCTCCATGCCATGTGGAAAACGTTTCAAGCCATTTGTGTTCAATCAGTTCCACCTCAGGATTCATATTCAATTTGCCCTCGTTTCATGTGCTGTTCATATCCCGCATCTAATCTCGTAACATGCGTTGCGACCTTCACGTCCATTCAACCGCCTCGGGGATGTGCGACACCCCGGGTCTGACCCGGATCTGCAAGGAGTCCTATAACCACCCCGCCGAGGTCTATGAGCGCGCTAAATGCCTTGGCATGTCCATCGTCACCCTGACCGACCACGATTCGATTGATGCCGCCGAAGCCCTGCGCAAACACCCGGATTTCTTCCTCAGCGAGGAAGCGACCGTCCGCATGCCCACAGGCACGCAAATCCACCTGGGAGTGTACGGAATCACCGAGAAAGATCATGCGGAAATTTCGCGCCGCCGCAACGATTTTATAGCGCTCGTGATGTACCTCAGCGAGCGTAAGATTTTCTTCAGTCTGAATCACGTGTTTTCGAGCCTCACAGGCCGCCGGAAGTTCGCGGATTTCGACTGGTTCGCCTCATACGTCCCGGCGTTTGAAGTGCGGAACGGCCAGATGTGGAAGGACGCAAACGAGCAGGCACAGCTACTTGCCGCGAAATATGGCAGGGCGGGCGTGGCGGGCAGCGATTCACACACCCTCTCTGGCGTGGCGCGGACCTTCACAGAAGTGCCCGGAGCGCGCACCGTTGAGGAATACTTTGCCGGGTTGCGCGCGGGGCGCGGCGTCATCCACGGGCAGGACGGCGGCTACAGGAAGCTCACATTGGATATTTTCAACTTTATCGGCAGCGTGCTGAGAGAGACTCCCGCGGCTTCCGTGCTTCTGCCGCTAACCGTCCTCATTCCGGCAATTACAGGATTTCACTGGCTGAATGAGATCCGCTTCTGCAAGCAGTGGGCCGCGAAGCTGGACGGCAAGGAAAAGACTCCCCGCATGTTGTGGGACGTTGATTCGGGATTCGAGGCGAACTGGGCGAGTTGAGGTGAGGCCATGACCGTGGCGAAGACCGTCTGGGGTTACATCCAAAACCGCGATTATCGCGTTATGCGCCGCGTCAATCGCTGGAAAGCGCCGCGTTGGATTCGCTATTGGATGCTCGCGGCCACGCGCATCGGGGACGGGTGGCTCTGGTATACCTTGGGCTTCATTCTCCTGATCGCCGGGGGGCCGAATCGGTATGCCGCGGTTTGCGCCGCGGGTTCGGCGGCCATTGCCGGGGTATTCGTCTTCAAATTGCTGAAAAAAATCAGCCATCGCCAGCGCCCCTGCCAGCTGGAGCCGCATTGCTGGTCGCGCGTGCTGCCTCCGGACCAGTTTTCCTTCCCGTCGGGGCACACCATGACGGCCTTCTCGATTGCCTTGGTGATCAGCTATTTCTATCCGGGCCTGGAAGGGGCGCTCTATTTTCTGGCCGTCAGCATCGCGGTCTCGCGCGTGGTGCTCGGAATGCATTTTCTGAGCGACGTGCTGGCCGGCGCGGTCCTCGGCTCGAGTTTGGGCGTCACCGCGATCGTCCTGTTCGCCTCTTACGGTCTGGCTTAGCTGTACTGTATGACACATCCGTTCGCCCGCTGTTTGGACTAAAATTGGCGAATGGCATTTTCGGCGAGAGATCACCAAAATGTTGCCCTTATGATCCTGGCTCTTGTGGTCAGTTCCCTTCCCATGGGCGCCCAGGAAAAGCCCGACACGCCAGAAACCACCTCGTCCACCACACCCGTCGGGGCTTCCGCATGCTGCTCGGACACTGGCCGCAGCGTATCGCTTAGCCAATTGCCAAAAAATATTTTGGACGACCAGAAAGAGATCTGGCTGTTTCCGACGAAACTGGCCAAGGGCAAGCATATCTGGCCCACCCTCGCCGTGGTTGGCATTACTGGCGGATTTGTCGCCTCGGACCCCTATTCAACTCCCCCCTTTCGCAACACCACCAGCTTCAGCGGCTTCAATCGCGTTCTGAGCAGCACGACCACAGGCGCTTTCATCGCGGCGGTTCCCGCGGCGATGTATGGCATTGGCTGGATTCGCAAAGATTCCTACGCTCAGGAAACGGCGCTGCTTGCCGGCGAAGCCTTCGCCGACGGCTTCCTGATCGATCTGCCGCTTAAAGCCATCACCGGGCGGCGGGAACCACTGAGCTACACCGGAAGCGGCCCGTACTCCGACAGTTTTTTTAACGGAACTCACAATCCAGTTCACTCCGGCGGTTTCTACTCGGTTCATGCAATGGGTGCGATGGCCGTGGCTAGTGTGATCGCCCGCCGGTACCGCTCGCACCGCTGGGTGCCCTTCGTGGCATACGGTCTGGCCGGCGCTATTTCTTTCTCGCGTATCACACGCAGCGACCACTTCCCCGCCGACGTGTTCCTTGGGGGAGCCATGGGCTTCGTGATTGCGCGATATGCGGTCTTGCCGCAACGCGAGTGAGTCGCTCCATCCACGGCATGGCAAAAGAATTTCTGCTGGAGATTGCGGTCGGTTCACTCGAACGAGCGCTTGCGGCAGAACGCGCCGGTGCTGATCGATTGGAATTGTGCTCGGACCTCGAATCAGGCGGCCTAACTCCCAGCGTGGAGTTGATTCGCCGGGTGCGCGCGGCAGTGAAGATTCCTGTCCACGTCCTGGTGCGGCCACGCCCGGGAAAATTCGCGTACACGCCGGACGAATTCACGTTGATGAAGCAAGAAATCGCGGCAATTCGCGGGGAGCACGTCGAGGGCGTCGTCACCGGAGTGCTGCTGCTGGACGGGTCGGTCGACAAGCAACGCACCCGGGAACTCGTTGCTCTCGCCGCGCCCATGCAAGCAACGTTTCACCGCGCTTTCGATCAAACAAACGATCTCGCCGTGTCTCTGGAAGACCTTGTCCCGACCGGTGCGCATCGTATCCTGACTTCGGGCGGGGCTGCTGATGCGCCGGGAGGCGCGCTCGCTCTCAGAAACCTTATAGAGCGGGCTGGCAATCGCATCACGATCCTGCCGGGCGGGGGCCTCCACGCGGGCAACATCGCGGAACTGGCCCGCGCCACCGGTGCCAGGGAACTGCACACCGGCCTCGGCCGGATAATCCCCTACGCCAGCCAGAACGTCGAAGCCTTCGAATCGGCGGTTCGAGACTGCGCCGCAAGTCTCGGTATGTAGCGCCCCTATCCTGACGGCAAGCCTGCCGGCCAGGTGCCGGTGCCGCCCTGGATGCCTGGCGCAGTTGGGCGCAGCGAAGCCGGCACCACCAGGCATCTTCCCAGCGGAAAAAAAGGCACGCATTTGCGTGCCCTGCGAAACTTCAAATTGTTTTCAGGTTCAGGCTTTCTGCGCCTGCCGGCGAAGGAACGTCGGGACATCCAGATCGTCCTTCGGTACTTCGGGGGAAACTTCGCGCACGTTCTGCGCCACCTGATGCACCACGTTTGGCGCCTGCGGCAACTCCGGCTGAGGGTTTTCCCGCCCGGCCTTCCAGGTTCTCGGCAGGACCGACTGCTTTGACTGGGCCTGTTTCTTCCCCGCATCCTTGAAACCGGCCGCGATTACGGTGATCTTCACCGCGTCCTTCATGTTGTCGTCCATCACCGCGCCGAAAATAATGTTCGCGTTTTCGTGCGCCGCTTTCTGGATCACGCTGGAGGCCTCATGCACTTCATGCAGCGAGAGCGAAGAACTTCCGCAAATATTGATGAGAATGCCCTGCGCGCCCTGGATGGAATTGTCCTCAAGCAAGGGACTCGCAATGGCGCGGTTCGCCGCGTCCACAGCGCGGCTCGCGCCCGTCGCCACGGCCGTGCCCATCACCGCGTACCCCTGCCCATGCATGATGGCCTTCACATCGGCAAAGTCGCGATTGATGATGCCGGGCACGGTGATGATGTCGGAAATGCCCTGCACCGCCTGGCGGAGAATGTCGTCGGCGATTCGAAATGCGTCAAAAAAGCTGGTGCCGCGCTCAACGGTTTCCATTAGCCGCTCGTTCGGAATCACGATGACGGTGTCCACCACACCGATCAGGTCCTGCAGCGCCTGCTCGGCCTGCAGCATCCGGCGCTTGCCTTCAAATGCAAATGGCTTCGTCACTACCGCGACGCTCAACGCGCCCAACTCGCTGGCGAGTGAAGCTACGACTGGCGCAGCGCCGCTTCCTGTTCCTCCGCCGAGGCCGGAGGTGATGAAAATCATGTCCGCGCCTTCGAGGGCCTCAATAATTTTGTCGGTGTCTTCGAGGGCCGCCTTGCGGCCAATCTCGGGGTTCGCGCCCGCGCCCAATCCCTTGGTCAGCTTCGCGCCCAATTGCAGCTTCACTGGCGCTTGCGACATCTTCAACGCCTGCAGGTCCGTGTTGGCAGTGATGAATTCCACTCCCTCGACCTTGGCGCGAATCATGCGATTGACCGCATTGCATCCGCCACCGCCCACACCAATCACCTTAATCTTCGCGGGCTGCAACTCTTCGCTGAAGCTCATCCGGATTCCTGCGTCTTTCGCTGTCATGCCTTCCCCCTGTCCGGCTGGTTCAAATCCTTTATAGAACTCGTATTCCCCTGATACCACATAGACTTTTCGAGGCCTGTGGAAAACAGTCCTGCCTGTCGGTCGTTCTTGCCCCTGCCCTTCGCTCGCCCTCTTGCCCCCAGCGCCCTCTAATCCCGATTTGGCCGATCGGCCTACGCCCCGGCGAACATGGATTTCAGCTTGGAGACGAAATTGTTGCTTTTTTGCGAGTTGCTCCGCCGGGTCTTGGCTGCGTGCATCACAAGCCCCACCACCGTCGCGTATTCGGGTCTCGCCACCGATTCCGGCATATCCTGAATCCCGCGCGGCTCACCAAGTCGCACCGGCAACTGAAAAATATGCTCCGCAAGCTCATCGAACCCATTTAACTGAGCGCCGCCGCCGGTCAGCACGAATCCCGCCTGGATCTGCCGCTCCATTCCGGCGCGGCGTAGGTCGTCCCGAATCATGGCCATCAACTCTTGCGCCCTCGGCTCGATGATTTCAGTCAGGTTGCGGG
The DNA here is from genome assembly GCA_013289665.1 of Acidobacteriota bacterium. GTDB lineage: Bacteria > Acidobacteriota > Terriglobia > Acidiferrales > UBA7541 > Acidiferrum. The sequence continues at coordinate 341,639 of JABCZN010000002.1, forward strand.
CAAAAATGGTGCGCGGCGGACGGTCGCCGACGCTGGCAATTTCGATGGCACCGTCATTGTGAAGAATCTCTGCCCACGCGCAGGCGTGGCGATGCTTGATCTTTTCCGCTTCGGGAATTGGCGTGCGCAGCCCAACCGCCAGGTCATTCGTAAAATGGTCGCCGCCGATTGCGACAGTTCCGGTATGGCGCACCACGCCGCCGCCAAACACGGCCAGATCCGTCGTGCCGCCGCCAATATCCAAAATGCAGCAGCCCATCTCCTTTTCATCCGGCGTCAGGCAGGCTTCTGCGGAAGCCAACGGCTCCAGAACCGTGTCGTTAATCAGAATCCCCGCCTTGTTCGCGGCAGTAATCAGATTTTGCGTCGCGGCCATCGAAGAGGTAACTACGTGGACGTTTGCTTCCAGCCGTTGGCCGATCATGCCGATGGGGTCACGGATGCCGTCCTGTGCGTCCACCAGGAATTCGTGGGGCAGAACATGCAAGACTTCGCGGTCTTCCGGCATGGCGATGTTTCGGGCCGCATCAATGGCGCGGCGAACGTCGTCGCGCTCCACGTCTCTCGCGCGATTTCCGAGCGATATGCCCCCGCGGCTGTTGACGCCGCGCACATGGCTTCCGGCCACGCCGATCACCGCCGACTCCACGGGAACATTGGCCACGCCTTCGGCTTCTTCGACTGCACGGCGGATGGAGCTAACCGTCGAATCGAGATTAACGATCAGTCCTTTGCGCAGCCCTTTGGATTCCGCTGCGCCCAGCGCCAGGAAGCGCACCTGCTCATTTTCGGTTTCCGCCAGCAATACGCACGTCTTTGTACTGCCGATGTCCAGCCCGACGAGATATTTGTCCTTCTTTGCCAAGACGCTCTCCTGCTTTCTATTTTGCCCTTGCCACAGGTGCGCTGGTGTCGGGGTTCACCACCACCTGCCTGGAATACCGAAGATCAATCGCGTGCACTGGCCCAGCGTTTGCCTGCCACTGCGTGAAATTCTCCACCAGAGTGCGGTATTTGCCGGTGAAATCGCCCTGGCCAAAATGCACGGTGATTGCCGGCGCGCTCCCGTCGCTGCCGAATCCGGTCAGCACCGCGCACAAATCGCGCGGATTGCCCAGGTCGGCTTCGCTGACACGTTCCGAGGAGCCGGGTTTCACGAGGTCAATGTTCTTCATAAATTCCTGATAGACCTGCATGCGCTTTTCGCGTTCTTCCCGCGTCAGGTTTTCCGACATGCCGGTCACGATCGGGTAATGAAAGTCTTCACCTTCCGGGCGTTCGAGCAAAACGCCATGCGCATCGATCAGCGCAAGTTCGTTCCCGTTGCGGAAAAATGCCGCCGGCGTCCGCTCCGTGATTTCCACGCGCAAACGGTTTGGCAGGATGCGTTGCACGCTGGCTTCTTCCACCCACGGGATTTCCTGAATCTGGGCTCGCCGTGCTTCGAGCGGAATGCGCAGCACGCTGCGGTTCCGGTCGTGCACGAAGAGTTTCTGAATTTCCTCACGCGCCACGATGTGATTACCGTTGACGTCAATCTGGTCCGGCTTCACCAGCAGCATCTGCGGCGAATAGAGCGCGTAGCGAACGCCAAAATAGCCCGCCGTGATCAGCGCGGCGCCCGTCACCGTCCAAACAAACACGCGGCGATAAAACGGCCAGGTCTTTCCGCCAAGTTTCTTCCTGCGTATCTCCACAGGCTTCTGCCGGCGCAGATACTTTGGCTCCTCATCGGTGACCAGATCCGGCCGGTAGGCTTCCTGCTCTGCCGCTGCGGCAGAGGCGTTGCGTTGGATGGGTTTTACGCGTTCCAAACCACCACCTCGTTTTCCAAGGTCACCCCGTGGGCCCGCTGTACGCGATCGCGTACGTTTGCGATCAGCGCCAGCATGTCGGCCGCTGAGGCTTGCCCTGCATTTACGAAGAAATTCGCGTGGCGGTCGCTGACCCGCGCGTCTCCATGCGAAAAACTTTTTAATCCCAGTTCGTCAATCATGCGCCCGGCGGATCCGCCCGGCGGATTCTTGAAAATGCACCCGGCGCTCTTTTGCCCGAGCGGCTGGCTCGAACGCCGCTTTTCGTTGCAGATACGAATGCCTTGGAGAATTTCAGGGTACGGTTTGGAGGGAAGTTCCAGCTTCACTGCCAGCATCATATCATCGGGCGCAAAAGAAGTGTGCCGGTATTCGAACGAAATTTGTTCACCGCGCAGGATTTCGATTTTGTGCTCCGCCGCGCGGCAGACTTTTACTTCCCGCACGTAGGAACCAATCTGGATGCCGTAGGCACCGGCGTTCATGCGCAGCGCTCCGCCGACCGTGCCCGGCACGCCGATCAGCCCCTCCATGCCACCCAGATTGTTCTTTGCGCAAAACGTCACCGTGCGCCCCAGGTCGGCAGCAGCGTCTACTGTGGCGCTGTTTCCATCCAGCGCGATTTCCGGATCGCCTTTCACCAGTTGCAAGACGATGAATGGCAATTCACCGTCCGCCACCAGCAGATTTGAGCCGCCACCCAGAAACTTGTGCGACACACCATGTTCGTCCAACAGTTTCAGCAAGCGAGGAATGGCCTCGTGCCTCTGGATGCGCAACAAGTCCGTCGTGCCGCCGATTCCGAGAGAGGTGAGTCCTGCGAGGGAAACCTCGCGCCGCAGATCTGTGCTCAGCCCAGGAAGTGCCGCCAGGATTTTTGGTTCTTCAATCCGCATTGCGAATCCGGTCCTCCACACGCAGTTCCGCCCCGAGCAACACCATCAGCTCGCTGCTTGCTCGGCTGACGTTCCCCGCGCCGATCGTCAAGATCGCGTCACCCGGCCGGGCTTCGCGCAACAGAAACTCAATCGCGTCTTGCATCGAACGAAAATATTGCACGTTTTTGTGGCCCGCCTCACGGATGCCGTTGGCCAGCGCTTCGCTCGTGATTCCGGGAACGGGTGCCTCTCCCGCGGCGTATACATCCACCAGCGCCAGCACGTCCGCTTCGTTGAAGGCGCGAACAAATTCATCCCACAAGTGCTGCGTCCGCGTATAGCGATGCGGCTGAAAAAGCGCCAGCAGGTGGTTGAACTGGCACCCTCTCGCGGCTTTGAGCGTCGCGCGAATCTCCGCCGGGTGGTGCCCGTAATCGTCCACGACCGTGATGTCGTTCACCACACCCTTGATATCGAACCGCCGCCCTACGCCGGCAAATTTGGCAAGTCCTTCGCGAATCAGGTCGCTTGCCACGTTCAGATACAGCGCCACGGCCGCGGCCGCCGCGGCATTGCGCACATTGTGAATACCCGGCGGGTGAGGCAACAAAAAGATTCCCAAGTCCTCGCCTTTATAGGTGAGCCGGAACCGGCTGCCCAATCCGCGAATCTCCAAGTCGCTAATCACCAGGTCGGCCTGCGGTGAAGTTCCATAGGTGATAATCGGCCGTTTCACGTCCGGAATGATCGCCTGTACGTTCGGCTCGTCGAGGCACAGGACTGCTGCGCCATAAAACGGGATGCGATTCACAAACTGGAGGAACGCGTCCTGAATGTCTTCAAGCGAGGAGTACTGGTCAAGATGCTCCCGGTCAATCGTCGTCACCACCGCCACCACTGGCGCAAACAAAAGAAAACTGCGATCGCTTTCATCCGCCTCGACCACAAAATATTCGCCGCGACCCACGCGCGCTGTGGTCCCGGCCTGATTCACTTTGCCACCGACGACAAAGGTCGGATCGAGATGCGCCGCCGCCAGGATCGACGCCACCATGGAGGTCGTGGTCGTTTTCCCGTGCGCGCCGGCGACGGCGATACCGTATTTCAGGCGCATCAACTCCGCCAGCATTTCGGCGCGGGGGATCACCGGGATTTTCTGCTTGTGGGCTTCCACCACTTCCGGATTGTCGGCTTTCACCGCAGAAGAGATCACCACCACATGCGCGCCTTCCAAATTCGCGGCTTGATGGCCTTCAAAAATTGTAGCGCCCAGATTCTGCAGGCGTTCAGTGATCGTTGAGGGCTTCACGTCGGAGCCGGAAACCGAGTATCCCAGCGTCAACAACACCTCGGCAATGCCGCTCATCCCGATGCCGCCGATGCCCACCAGGTGGATGCGTTGAAAATTGCGAAACGATACCATCATGGCCTCGATCCATCCCTTTCGCCGCGCCGCCGCGCCACTTCTTCAATCAAATTCACAATGTCGCTCGCCGCATGCGGGTAGGCAAGGCCCCGCGCATTCGCGGAAAGCGTTTCAATCTCCCGGGGCTGGTCGAGGAGGGAGAAAATCTCGCGCGCTAATCGTTCTCCGTTGAGTTCCGTTTCCGCGATCAACCGCCCTGCTTGTGCGCCCGCCATCGCCTGCGCGTTGCGCAATTGGTGACTGTCCGTGGCGCGCCCGAACGGGATGAAAATCGCCGCGCGGCCCGCCGCGGCTACCTCCGCGGCAGTGATCGCTCCGGCCCGGCAGACCAGCAGGTCGGCCCAGGCGAAGCGTTCCGCCATGTTCGTCAGGAAAGGAACCACCTCCGCGAGAATTTCGCGTCGCGCATACGCGGTCCTCACCGCATTATAATCGCGTTCGCCGGTTTGATGCACAATCTGCAGTTCATTTTTTCGCGCCGCCAGCAAATCCATTGCATCCTCAAACGCGCGATTCACCGGCAGCGCGCCCTGACTTCCGCCGGTGATCAGCAGGTGCAGGGGCTTTTCCGGCTTGCGCGGTTCTATCGCAAAAAATTCCAGCCGCACGGGGCAGCCCGTCAGCTTCGCCTTCGCACCCCACGCCTTCGCGGTAACTTCGTAGCCCGTGGCAATGCGCTTCGCAAAGCGTGCGACCACCCTGTTGGTGAATCCAGGTTCCGCGTTGGGTTCGAAAATCACGTTAGGAATTCCGCGCAACCAGCTTGCCAGCAGCATTGGCCCCGCGGCGTAGCCTCCCACGCCAAACGCCACGTCCGGCTTGTGTCGTTTCACAACTCCAAACGAGTCCGCCAATCCCGACCCGAGCATCGCCAGATTCCTCAAAAGCGTTGTTCCGCCCTTCCCTTTCAACCCTGCCACACGAATCGTCTCCAGCGGCAGCCCAGCCTGTGGCACCAGCTTCATTTCAATCCCGCGTTCGGTTCCCACCAACACCACTTCCCTGTCTGCCCCTCTCGCCAACCACTCCCGCGCAATCGCTATCGCCGGGAAGACATGACCGCCAGTGCCGCCGCCTGCAATCAGCAGTTTCACGGCATCCGCCATCAAGCCCGCGAACTCGAATGAGTTCCGGCCTGCTGCGAAATATTCAGGAGCACGCCGGTGGCCAGCAGCATCACCAGCAGACTCGAGCCTCCGTAGCTCACAAACGGCAGCGGAATCCCTTTTGTTGGCATCATGCCCAGCACCACGGCGAAATTAATCAGCGACTGAAAAATCACCATCGCGGTCACGCCCAGGGCCAGCATGCTGCCAAACCGGTCCGGCGCGTTGAACGCGGCGCGCATTCCGCGCCAGCCGTAAATCGCGAACAGCGTGATGACGAAGACCGCTCCAAGGAAGCCCAGTTCCTCACAAATCACCGCGTAAATAAAATCCGTATGCGCTTCCGGCAAATAAAACAGCTTTTGTTTGCCTTCCATCAGCCCGACACCGTTGAATCCGCCGGAGCCCACCGCAATCAGCGACTGCACCAACTGAAAGCCCGCCCCCTGCGGATCAGAGTCGGGATGCAAAAACGAGGTGATACGCGCTTGCCGGTATGACACGAAAGCGATCAATGCAATCAACACCGGCAACGCCGCCGCCGCGCCGACCGCCAGCCATTTCCAGGAAAGCCCGGCGACAAAGAGAATCGCGGTCATGATCAGCAGGATATCCACCGAGGTGCCCAGGTCCGGCTGCATCACGATCAACCCCACGCAAACTAGAATCGGCGCCACGGCCGGCAGAATCGTTTGCACCAAATCCTTCTTGGTGAATTCCATGCGCGTCACCGCGCGGCGTTTCATGTCCAGGAACCAAGCCAGATAGAGAATCACGACTAACTTGGTCATTTCCGAAGGCTGCAGGTTGATTGGCCCGATCTTGATCCAGCGGTGAGTCGCGTGCGACTTATCCAGAAAAAAGGTTCCGACCAGCAGCACTGCGACGACGCACAGCGCCGTGTAGACAACTGCGGGTTCGCGCAAACGGTGATAATCCAACTTCATTAGTCCAAACATTCCCGCGAGTCCCGTCATCAGCCACACCACCTGGCGCAACACGAACACGTAGGAATGCCCATACAGTTGCTGAGCGGTGACCGCCGAGGCGCTGAAAATCATCACCGCGCCGAGGAGGCAGAGCGCCAGCGTCACAACAAATAACCAGCGGTCCATCTCTGAATGTCTCGCCATCTCGCCTCTTCTCTCTCGTGGCACAGGCACTCCTGCCTGTGCTCTTCCCACAATTCCTAAGCGTCGTCCGCCGCTCGCTTTTCCAAAGACCGCACGAACTGTTTGAACACCCGCCCGCGCTGCTCGTAATTTTCAAACTGGTCGAAACTCGCGCACGCCGGAGCCAGCAACACCACGTCACCGGACCGCGCTGCCAACGATGCAGCCTCCACCGCGCGCTCCAGCGTCCCTGCCCGCTCGATGGCCACACTGCCGGCAATCTGCTTTTCAATCTTGGCCGCCGCCGCGCCGATCAGAAGCGCAAGGATCGCTTTCCCGCGCAGCGGCTTTTCTAACGCGGTGTAGTCGCTGCCCTTATCCTTGCCGCCAAGGATCACCAAAATTCTCCCGGGAAACGCGTCCAGTGCCTTCAGGGTCGCATCCACGTTCGTCGCTTTCGAATCGTTGTAATAGCGCACACCGCGAATGTCCGCCACGAACTCCAGCCGGTGCTCGACGCCCGCAAAACTTTTCACCGCCTTCGCAATCGTCGCCGAGTCCACTCCCGCCAACCGCGCAATGATCACAGCGGCCAAGACGTTTTCTACATTGTGCGCGCCCGCGAGCGGGATCTCCGCAGCCCTCATCACCGGATATTCCTTCCCGTGGTGCACCACAACAATTTCTTCGCCGCGCAGGCACGCGCCTTCGGTCACGCGTTTCTGCCGGCTGAACCAGAACACTTGCGGTTTCTTCGGCGCATATTGCGCTGAAGCCGCATCATCCGCATTCAGAATCGCCGCATCCAGCTCGGTTTGATTCTCAAAGATCCGCGCTTTGGCCGCTGCGTACGCCTCCATCGTCTTGTGCCGATCGAGATGATCCGGCGTCAGATTCAGCAGCGCTCCGATGTTTGGCCGGAACTTTTCAATCAACTCCAATTGAAAGCTGCTTAGTTCCGCCACCGCAACCGATCCCGCATCCATCTTTTCCACTTCCGAGATCAGCGGCGTTCCCACATTCCCCGCGAGATGGGCGCGCATCCCGCCGTTCACAAGGATGTGATGAACCAGCGTGGTCGTCGTGGTTTTGCCGTTCGAACCCGTGATGCCGACCAGTTTCCCCTCCAGAAATCGGTAGGCAAGTTCAATCTCGCTCCAGATCGTGATGCCTTTCGATCTCGCCAGAAGCAGAAACGCATCGTCGGCTGGCACGCCGGGGCTTGGAATAATCAAGTCCTGCGCGAGAAACGTTTTTTCAGTGTGCCCACCAAGCTCCAAAGCGACTCCGGCTGCGCGCAACTTTGCCGGCGCGTCTCCCAATTCTCCTTCGACTCGCGTTTCCGTGGCCGTTACCATGGCGTTGTGCCCCGCGCAGAATACCGCCGTCGCCACACCGGTTCTAGCCAGCCCCACGACCAGCACCCGCTTTCCCCGCAACTCCATCGAACCTGGCATAGTTCAGACACTCAATCTTTTCCGCAGTTCATCAGCGCAATTTCAGAGTCGTCAGCGCGAACAGCGCGAACACCAGCGCCGCAATCCAGAACCGCACAATCACCTTGCTTTCGCTCCATCCCAGCAATTCGAAATGGTGGTGAATCGGCGCCATGCGGAAAATCCGTTTCCCGCGAAGCTTGAACGACCCCACCTGCAAAATCACCGAGAGCGCTTCCAGCACGAACACGCCGCCCACGAATACCAGCAGCACTTCCTGCTTGATGATCACCGCAATGGTTCCGAGCGTTCCGCCCAGCGCCAGTGATCCCACGTCGCCCATGAATACTTCGGCGGGATGCGCGTTGTACCACAGGAATCCGAGCGATGCTCCAACAAGCGCGCCGCAAAATACGGTCAGTTCTCCCACGCGGGGGATGTATTGAATTTCGAGATAAGTCGCCCACCGGTAATTGCTGCTGACATACGTGAGAATCGTCATCGCGCCGGCCGCAATCACTGTGCAGCCAATCGCCAGGCCATCCAACCCGTCGGTCAGATTCACCGCGTTCGAACTGCCAGTTATCACCAGCGCGATGAACCCCAGGAACGGCAGAAACGCCAGAGGCCAAAAAGTCGCGGAATGTTGCAGGCCGTGAAACACCAGATCAGGCCGGAAACGCTTGAAGAACGGCACGATCAACTGTGTGGAATACTGACTGTGCGTCGAAAGCATCAGCAACGTAACGCCCACGGCAAAGCTGACGCTGAACTGCAAGATCAGTTTTTTCTTCCCCGTCAATCCCAGGTTACGTCGCTTGGCCACTTTCGCGTAGTCATCCACAAATCCGATCGCTGCGAAAGCAAACAGCGCAAACAGCGCCAGCAAAATAAATGGATTCGACAGATCGGCCCAAAGCAAAACAGGCACCGCGGTAGAAAGCACGATCAGCACGCCGCCCATCGTTGGCGTGCCCGCTTTTTTCTTGTGTTCCTGCGGCCCTTCCTCACGGATGTATTGCCCGATCTGCAATTCGCGCAGCTTGCGGATGAGCCACGGCCCGAACACCAGCGCCAGAAACATCGCCGTCAAGCTGGCGTACGCCGTGCGCACCGTGATGTAGCGGAACACATTCAGCGGGCTGAAATATTTCTGCAGCACGTGGTAGAGGAGGTAGTAAAGCATCCTAGTGTGCCGCCTCCGGCTTCCGGCCCGCATCCACCGGCGCAAACCTGCCGAGCATGGCCTCCACGATGCGTTCCATCTTCACGCTGCGCGATCCTTTCACCAGCAGCAGGTCGCCTGGCTTAACAAAGCCCGTCAGAAACTCCGCGGCATTTTCCGGCGTAGCGAAGAACTTCGTGCGCTCGCGTGGAACTCCCGCGGTAATCGCGCCTTCCACGATCTCGAAAGCGTCTCCCTCGACTCCAATCACAAAATCGATCTTCCCTGTCCGCGCCGCAAATTCACCGCCCTCGCGATGCAGTTGTCCTGAACCGGGCCCAAGCTCCCGCATTTCTCCCGCCGCCAGAATCCGCCGCTGGTATCCGGGCGTCGCCGCCAGGAGGCTGCACATGGCCTCTAACGCCAGAGGGCTCGAGTTGTACGCATCGTTAATCAAAGCAAATCCATTCGTGAACCGGATCAGTTCCCCGCGCATCGAAGGCGTTCGCAGATTCGGAAGCACGCGCCGGGCCTCTTCTGCTCCAATTCCCCATTCGCTCGCCGCCGCAATCGCCGCCAACGCGTTCCACACCACGTGCCGCCCCGGCAGCGACATCTCCAGCCGCATCCGTTGGCCTTTGTGAATCAGCGTGAACGCCGAACCCAGTGCTCCCCGGTCTTCAATTCCTTCCGCGCGGTACTCCGCCGGTGTATCCACGCCGAAGAAAATCACTCTCCCCGGAGCCACCTTGGCCATCGCGGCAACTCGCAGGTCATCCGAATTCAGCACCGCCAGCGAGTTCGTCCCATTCAGCCCTTCCACCAGTTCACGTTTCGCCAGCGCAATCTCCTCCACCGAAGAGAAATTCATCAAGTGCGCCGGCGCCACGCGGGTCAGAATCGCCACATCCGGCCGCGCAATCGCCGCCAGCCGTTTCAATTCGCCTGGAAACGACATCCCCATCTCGAGCACCGCCGCGTCATCTTCGTCTTCCAAGCGGAAAATCGTCAGCGGCAGACCGTACTCGTTATTAAAATTTCCTTCGGTTTTCAGGACCCGGAGCTTCGCGCCCAGCAATGCCGCCAGGATCTCTTTTGTTGTGGTCTTTCCGACCGACCCCGTGATCCCGCAAATTTTCTTGCCCCAGTCTTTGCGCACTGCTCGTGCCAGTTCGTGGAGCGCGGCAAGTGTGTCGGGCACGGTGATGCAGCGGTCTTGTATCCAGCCCGGGTAGCGCGAGACCACCGGCCCCGCCACCACTGCCGCCAGCGCTCCGCTTTCCACGACATCGGCAACGTAGTCGTGTCCATCGTTGCGCGGACCATGTATCGCGACGAACAATTCTCCCCGACGTATCGTGCGAGAATCAATCGAGACACCGGCCACCCGGGCCATGGCATCCACGCCATGCCCCGGCTTGCCTGCCACCGCGTCAGCCACTTGTTTAAGCGTCCACCGCATAGTTGCCTCAATAGGTTGGCTTTCCCCAGGGTTCGGACGAAGCGTTCACTCCGCCCGTACTTCACTTCCAGGCGCGTTTTCACCGGTAGAGGACTCCTCCCTTTCCGCGAGTCACATCTCTGGCCCGCAGCGGGCCCTCGTCGGTCCTGTCGAGACGAGAGCCAGTTACGTGCCAAACCCTGGGCCGCCCGGCGGCTCCGTGTATCCGCGATCACTCAGCGCTTTTCGCGCCACCTCGCGATCGTCAAAATGAATCGTGCGATCGGCAAAAATCTGGTAGTCCTCGTGTCCCTTGCCGGCCAGCAGCACGATGTCGCCCGGCCGGGCTTCTTCGATGGCCAGCGAAATAGCCTTTGCCCGGTCCGGCTCGATCAAATATTTTCCGGCGGACTTCTGCATTCCCACCACGACGTCGCTGATGATCTTCAGCGGATCTTCCTGTCGCGGATTGTCGCTTGTCAGAATCGTCAGATCGCTCAGTTTGCCGGAGGTCTCGCCCATGATCGGCCGCTTGGTGCGGTCGCGCGAACCGCCGCACCCAAACAGCGTGATGATGCGCCCCTTAGTGATGAGTTCGCGCGCAGTTCGAATCAGATTTTGCAAAGCATCGTCAGTGTGCGCGTAGTCCACCACCACCAGGAATGGCTGGCCCTGGTCTATGCGTTGGAATCTTCCAGCCACCGCGTGCAGATTCCGGATCCCGGTTTCAATGGTGCCGTTCGGAATGCCCAGTCCGATGCTGGCGCCAATCGCGGCAAGGATGTTGTAGACATTGATGCGCCCTACAAGCGCCGATTCCACCTGAATCGGCCCCTGTGGCGTTTGCGCGGTGAAATTCAGCCCGCTGAAACTCAGTTGAAATTTCTTGGCTTTCAGGTCCGACCCGTTTTGCAGGCCGTAGGTCAGAGTTGTCTTTCCCATGCCCACAAGTTTCTTGCCCCACTCATCATCGGTATTGATGATCGAGAAATCCGGCTCGCCCGCGCCAGTTCCTTCAAGCAGCCGGCGTTTGGCTGCGAAATAGTTTTCGAAATTCTTGTGAAAATCGATGTGGTCGCGAGTGAGGTTGGTGAAAACCGCAGCCGCAAAATGGCAGCCCCACAGCCGGTCCATCGCCAATGCATGGGAGCTTGCTTCCATCGTCGCGTAGGTTCCACCAGCATCGCGAATCTCTGCCAAGAAATTCTGGAGGTCCACGGACTCCGGCGTCGTGTTCGGCGCCGGATACTCGCCGCTCGGTGTGTGGTAGCTGATGGTGCCGAACAGTCCGGTCTTGGCGCCGGAAGCACGCAATATCGAATCGATCAGCGACGAAGTGGTGGTCTTCCCGTTCGTTCCCGTCACCCCGGTCAGCTTCAGCGCCGTGGCAGGCCGCCCGAAGAAGTTGGCTGCCGCAATTGCCAGGGCTTTCCGTGCTTCCGCAACTTGCACCCAAGCGATCTCGACAGGCCAATCCGCAGGTGCTGGTGTTTCCCCGGCTACGGCACTTGCGCCGCCAGAAACTGCATCGCGCGCAAACAATGTTCCGTTCGTGGCAACACCGCTGATCGCCACAAACAGCGCCCCCGGTTGCACTTTCCTCGAATCATGCGTTACCTGCCGTATGGGAATTTCGGCAACCGTGGTCTGCGAACGCAGCTCCACTCCCTCCAATAAGGACTTCAGGCTCGCGCCCCTGGAGTGTCTCTGTTCAGCCACAGTTTGTCTTTCTGCGTCCTCTCTGCGTCTGCCAGCGATTCGTTCTTCTTCCGCCGTTATACCCAATCCTTTGCTCATGTGCGTTCAATAAACCGTTTTCTCAGTGCACCTTACCCGCGTGTAGGGATGGCGTGCCGAATTCCACTCGAATCTTCGATCCCCGGCGAAGCTTGCTTCCCGCCGCCGGCGTTTGTTGGACTGCAAGGCTGCTGCCAACCAGCACCGGATTCAAGCCAAGCCGCATGCATGCCTCCGCCACTTCCCGCATCGTTTTGCCCTTAAAATCTGGTACCGCGATGTCGCCGCCCTCGTCCGTGGCCACAGTTACATTGGGCGCTTGCGGTTCTACCGGGGCCGCTTGCGATGAATTCGCAGCCTGCTCCGTCATTTCCGCAGGCGCTGAAAAATCCATCGGCGTGTCATCCTCCATCGCCGCCGTTTCGCTTTCGCGATTCTGGCGATAGCTGGCGTCTACCAGCCGCGGGTTCAACGGCACGTCTCGCGGCACATCCAAATACGCCAGCACCTGCTCTGCAATGCGCTTGAACACCGGCGCCGACACCGAAGCTCCATCGTGCGGCCAGCCTTCCGGCGAATCAACCGAAACCAGAATCGTGACTGCCGGATTGTTAATAGGGGCAAATCCTGTGAAGGACGCGATCACTTTTGTGCGCGAGTAGCGCCCCGTTGCCGGATCAATCTTTTGCGCCGTCCCAGTCTTCCCGCCCGCAGTCCAGCCATCCAGCCGTGCCGATTTTCCGGTGCCGTTTAAAATCACGCCTTCCATCAGTCGCCGCATTGTGGCGGCTGTTTCGGGACGGATTATGCGCCGAGGTTCCGCCGGCGCGGAAGGGCCCGCGAGTGGCAAAACCTGTTGTCCACGGCGCATCTCTACAACTACGCGCGGCTTGTACAGCAGCCCGCCATTGGCAACAGCGGAAACCGCATTGATCATCTGCAGCGGCGTCACACCGACTTCCTGCCCCATCGAAATCGAGCCAATCGAAAACGAACCCCAGTGATCCAGCCGCTGTACCAGCCCGCGGCTTTCTCCCGGCAAGTCCACCCCGGTTGGAGAACCGAATCCAAACGAGTGAATGTAGTCGTTGAACCGTGGCGGACCCAATTTCAGTGCAATCTTGATCGCTCCCACGTCGCTGGAATTCGCCAGAATTTCCGCCACGGTAAGCTCGCCATATTTCTTGTGATCGTGAATCCGGTGCCCGGCCACGATGATCGAGCCGTTCTCGCAATTGAAAACCTCCTCGGGGCGAATCAGGTTCTGGTCAAACGCCGCCGCCAGCGTCACCAGTTTGAACGTCGAACCCGGTTCGTAAATCGCGCTGACTGCGCGGTCCATGCGAGCTTCCGTCGGCACCGACGTAGCCGAGTTCGGGTTGTACTTGGGCCAGTTCGCCAGCGCCAGGATCGCTCCCGTGTTGGGGTCCTCTACAATCACGCTGCCCGCCGGCGCGTGAACTTTCTGAATCACCGCCGCAAGTTCCCGCTCCGCGATGTACTGGATCTTTTCATCGAGCGTCAGCACCACGCTTTCGCCGGGGTCCTGCTGCGATTCGCTGCCATCAAACTTCTGCTGGCGCGCATCGGCCATCACAACGATTTTTTCGCCCTTGCCGCGAATCAGGTTGTCGTACTCGTATTCGATTCCGCCCAGCCCGTGCTCATCCACATCCACAAAACCCAGGACGTGCGCCGCCATTTCCAGCTTCGGGTAATACCGCTTGTTCTCTTCCTGAAAATAGATTCCTTTCAGGTTCAGCGAACGAACCGCTTCCTCCTCTTCCTGCGCCATCTTCCGCTTGATCCACACGAAGCTGCTGCCCGATTCCAGTTTCTCGCGTAATGCGTCCGGCGGAACCCCGAGCACGCCAGAAAGCAGCCGCGCCGCCATTACTGTATCTTTTATTTCTGAAGGAATCGCGAACGCCGATTCGACCGGCACGCTCATCGCCAGCGGCCGCATGTTCCGGTCGTAAATTGTTCCGCGCTTCGGATCGATTTCAATCGTGCGACGCTGCTGGCGCATGGCACGCGACATATATTCGGAATGACGGATCAGTTGCAGGTAGGTCAGCCGGCCGAAAACCGCGGTCATCCAAAGAAACGCCACGCCAGCCAGAATCAGTAATCGGACGTGGACTTTTTCTTGCTCCATGGTTCCTGGGACTCGGCTCGCGCTCCGGACGGCTGGAAAAGTATTTCGAAACTCGTTGGATTTCGGCGCTCGCCATCATTCGGGCGAGCTAGGGAACGCGGTTCGGCCGCACCAGGCGCGCGGACTCGACCTGGGAACCATCGAAATTCGCGTATTCAAGTACTTGCGAAGGATCCGGCCGTTCGAATCCCAACTGGTGCGCGATTGCGTCAATCCGGTGCGGATTCCGCCAGGTCTCGATTTTCAGTTTCAGTTGTCCATTGAGCGCCACCGCTTGCGTCTGCTTGCCCTTCAGGTCTTCCAGTTGAAAGCTCAAGTCAATGCAGCGGAAATGCTGGTAGATGTACAGCATGCAAAACATGGCCACGATTCCGCCGAGCGCCGCCGTCTTGTAGTAATTTTTCAGCTTCACCGGCTCCACGTGGCGCACCAGGCGGGAATTATCAATCCGCTTCACGGTGTGAAATTCCACTATCGGCGGTTTGCGCAGAGAGAGGCCCCTGTGCAGCCGCGGCCCCACACGGCCGACCTCCGGCTTCAAGCGCTGCGGAACTCCCCCTTGACCGCGAATGACTCTTGGCTCCCGAAGGAACTGATCGCCGCCCGGTACTTCCTGCCATTGAAATGCTGTCGCCATCTCACACCTTCTCCGCGCACCTGAGCTTCGCGCTTCGCGATCTCGGGTTCGCTGCCTGCTCTTCTGGGCGGGGCACAATCACGTGTTTGGTGAGCACTCTGAGCGTTCCGGCTTTTTCGCCTTCCTGGAACGCGCGCTTCACCGGGCGGTCTTCCCGCGAGTGGTACGTCAACATCACCCATCGGCCGCCTGAATTTAATGTGGCAGGGGCCCGAAAAAGAAACTGCCCGAGTTCCTCCATCTCTCGATTCACCGCTATCCGCAGCGCCAGAAACGTTTTTGTTGCGGGATGCAGTCTCTGCCTTCCCCATTGCTTCCGGACGCCTGCCACAACCGTTGCCAGATGCGCCGTGTCGCGAATTGGCCGCGCTTTCACGATGGCCCTGGCGATCCTTCTGGAATCGTGCTCTTCCGCTTCCTGGTAGAGCAGGTCGGCCACTTCCTTCTCCGACCACCGATTCACAATCTCGTCTGCCGTCAGCGTGTCTTCTTCCGCGTCTCCGCTGCTCATTCGCATGTCCAGCGGCCCCGCGTCGCGGAACGAAAATCCCCGCTCCGGACGGTCAAGCTGCATGCTCGAAACTCCCAAGTCTGCCAAGACCCCGTCCACCCTCGCTATCCCCAACCCGTGTACGGCCTCCGCAATCTTCGAGAACGGCGAGTGGACGAAACTCACTAAACTCCCAAACTCCCCCAGCCGCTCCTGCGCGATCTGCAGCGCCCGTGCGTCCCGGTCCAGGCTGATCAACCGGCCTTTTCCCCCTGACAACCGCGCGGCGATGGCCGCCGAATGTCCGCCTGCTCCGAGCGTTGCGTCTAGGTAGATTCCGTCCGGCTTTATTTGCAGCCATTCGAGCACCTCTTCCAACAGCACGGGAACGTGTGGCCTCGCCGATATCTCTTCCCGTTTGCCAATCGCCTGCCCTGAGTCTGACCGAAGGGCCACTCGTCACTTCCTGTCTAAATCCCCAAATCCCCGAGAATCTTGTTGTCTTCGTCCGTGTAGGGTTCGCTCTTCATCTGATCCAGAGCCCGAGCGTTGTTGATCACCTCCAGGTAATCCAACGCCCCCAGCACCGCCACGTCGCCCTTCGCTTGCGCCGCTTCCCGCAACACAGCAGGCAGCAGCACCCGTCCTTGCCCATCCATTTCGACCGCCTGGCCGAAATAGCTGGTCCGCAGCAAAAACTTGCGCTTCACCGGATGCGTGCTGGGCAGCTTCGCCAACTTGTCCTCAATCTCGCCCCATACCTTCATGGGGTAGATGCGGACCGTTTCACCGGTTGGGCTGGTAATGTAGAACTGGTTGCCAAATTCCTTCAAAGCGTCGAGAAACACGGCGGGTATTTTCAGACGACCCTTCTCGTCCACCTTCGCTGGACAGTTTCCCCGCAGTTTCACGTTGCCCACTTCGCTGGAGAATCGGTTTGCCCAATTCCACCACAGCCCTCTAGACCACCCTACTTTACTCTACTGGAAACCACTTCAAACCACTTCTGCCCACATCCTATTCCGATTGGTAAACATGTCAAGGGAATTCAACGGGATTTGTGCAAAACATGTGGAATTTAACGAATGCAGGTAACAGAAGAGTTGAGTAGAAGCCTTCGCTGCTTTCGCCTGATGTTCGTCTTTTCTCCGGCCGGCCGCCAGCTTGGCATCACTTCTGGAAGCTCATCCAATCCCTATTCCCTTAGGCGTTTTCCTATGTTAAGTTGGAGTCGTTTGAGCCACTCTGTTCATCCGAATTGAAGGAGCCATCGCCATGGAATGGGTCACCCCGCAACATGAAGAAATCGATTTGAATTGTGAAGTCAGCTCGTACGCCAACGCTGAACTTTAGTCCTGAGTTGTGGGGCCCGACCGCCGCAGCGGTCGGGCCGTTTTGTGTCCGTACCCCTTTGACTCTCCAGCCCCGGTTCGATGTTCGCTTTTCTCCCCGGAGAATTCCTTGTGAAAATCAAGATCCTCGGCTCAGCAGCGGGCGGCGGCTTTCCGCAATGGAATTGCGCCTGCCGCAATTGCTCGAGGCTCCGAGCCGGGAAACTTCAGGCCAAGCCGCGCTCGCAAACGCAAATTGCATTTTCACCCGATGATCGAGTCTGGTTTTTAGTTGGCGCTTCACCGGACTTACGCGCGCAGATTCTCTCGGTTCCCGAACTCGTTCCCCACGCTGACGCCCCGGGACTCTCCCCGATCGGCGGCATCTTTTTGCCATCGGCGGACGTGGACGCGGTTATGGGCCTGCTGCATCTGCGCGAATTCCAGACTTTCTTCGTTTTCGCCACTCCGGCGGTCCAGTGCGTCCTCAAGACCGAAAACCGCATCTTCAAAGTGCTTGAGCGCGGTGATTTGCCCCTGCAGTGGCAAGTCCTCTCAAACAACGGCCGACTCGGGTGCCATCTCTCGGCGAGCCCGGGTGAATCGCCCACGTTTGTCTGCAACACGATTTCCCTCGGAGGCTTGTTTCCGGATTACGTCAGCGAAGAATTCCTTCGCGCCGCTGAACCGGACGACGCCACGCTCGGGTTTCTGTTCGAGCAGGATGGCAAGAAGCTCTTCATTGCGACTTCCCTTTCCGGCGAAAACGCGGAATGGCAAAAGCTGGCTGTCAGTGCGGACGTTACCTTGATCGACGGCACTTTTTGGTCCAACGATGAACTGCAGCGCACCAGGCGCACCAACAAAACCGCCCGCGAAATCGGCCACCTCCCGCTCTCCGGCTCCGACGGATTGCTCGCGCAATTTCCTGCCAATGCGACGGGCCGCAAGATTCTCATTCATATCAACAACACCAATCCCATCCTCGATGAAGACTCGCCCGAACACCGCGCGGTACTGGAAGCCGGCTTTGAAATCGCCTACGATGGCCTTAACATTTCGCTATGAAGAACGGCCAAAACGAAAATCCCCTGGGCGAAAAGGAATTTATCGCCGGATTCCGCGCCATCGGCGAGGAGCGCTATCACCACAAGCATCCATTTCATCTCCTGATGCACGAGGGCGCGCTCAACCGCGGGCAACTGCAAGCATGGGCGCTCAACCGCTACTACTATCAGTCGCACATTCCCATCAAGGACGCGGCGATTCTGGCGCGCAGCAAGGATCCCGCGTTTCGGGTGGCCTGGCGGAAGCGCATCCTCGACCACGATGGCGACGGCAAGCATCCCGGCGGAATCGAGAAATGGCTGAAGCTCGTCGAAGGCACGGGCTTAGATCGTGAACAAGCCATTCAGGGCGGAGGCATTCTGCCCGCCACGCGCTACGCCGTTCAGGCCTACGTGATACTTGTTTCGCGCACCTCACATCTAGAAGCAGTGGCCTCTTCGCTGACCGAGCTGTTCAGCAAAACACTAATCTCGCTGCGCATGGATCGCATGCGCGAGCACTACCCGTGGCTGGTTCCCGCCCTCGAATATTTCAAAGGGCGCCTCAGGCAAGCTCCCGAAGACGCCGAGTTCGCGCTGGCCTACTGCGTGAAGCACGCCCGCACCCGGGAGCAGCAGGAGCTTGCCTACGGCGCACTGCGCGCCAAGTGCGATATCCTGTGGGCGCAGCTCGACGCGCTTTACTTCGCGTACGTAAATCCCGGCTGGCCGCCCCCTGGCGCGTTCCGGCCGGCCAAGGAATCTTGATGAAGCCTGAACTCACCGTGACGCCGCGACTTGCCCCCGGCGTGCGGCTCAACGATAAATCGCAGCTGCCTCGTACGCTCTTGATGCCGGAACGCGCTCTGCGCCTGAACGGCCCAAGCCTGGAGATCGTGCAACTTTGCGACGGCAACCACACCGTCCAGCAGATCGCGGAAAAGCTTCACGCGCTCTATTCCAAAGCCGAGCCAAAACGCATCACCGATGATCTCCTCGGCTATCTA
Organism: Acidobacteriota bacterium; assembly: GCA_013289665.1. GTDB lineage: Bacteria > Acidobacteriota > Terriglobia > Acidiferrales > UBA7541 > Acidiferrum. Next base: position 360,423 of record JABCZN010000002.1, read on the forward strand.
GCGCTGCTGCACGACCAGCGCGCCATCGATTTCTAGTGTAGGGACCGCCTTCCGAGGCGGTCCGCTTCAGCGAGTCATGACGACCACTCTTCCCACACCGCTCGCGCTCGTCGCCGAACTCACACACCGCTGCCCGCTGCACTGCGTCTACTGCTCGAATCCCCTCCAACTCGCCAAGCGCGAATCGGAGCTTCCCTCCGAAACCTGGATCCGCGTATTTCAGGAAGCTGCGCAAGCCGGAGTCCTGCAGGTTGACTTCACGGGCGGCGAACCGCTGGCTCGCCCCGACATCGTCGAACTCGTTCACGCAGCCCGGGTTGCCGGGCTTTACGTCAGCCTCATCACCAGCGGCCTTCCGCTGGACGAGGCAAAGCTCGCCGAATTGGTGGAGGCAGGCCTTGATCATTTCCAATTGAGCTTCCAGGGAGCGACGGACGAGACCGCGCGCGAAATCTCCAACTCCACTTCTCATCCGCAAAAACTCCGCGTGCTGCAATGGCTGAAGAAACACCGCGTCGGCGTGACGCTCAATTTTGTGATTCACCGCCAGAACATCCAGGAACTTGAGGAAATGCTCGCGCTGGTTGACGAACACCGGCCCGGCTGTGTCGAGTTTGCCAGCGTCCAGTATTACGGCTGGGCCCTGGCGAACCGCGAAGCGCTGCTGCCCACGCGCCGCCAACTTGAATTTTGCGTCGCAAAACTCAAGGAAGCCGAAGAACGCCTGAAAGGCAAGACGCGCGTCGTGTTCGTCGTCCCCGACTATTACGCGAAGTTTCCGAAACCCTGCGTCGGGGGCTGGGGCCGCAAGCTCATGCTGGTCTCTCCGGATGGCGCCGTGCTTCCCTGCCATGCAGCCCGTGTTATTCCGGGAATCCAATTTGAAAACGTGAAGGAAAAATCGCTGCGCGAGATCTGGGAGAGTTCACCGGCATTCCAGAAATTTCGCGGTGAAGAATGGATGCAGGAACCCTGCAAGTCCTGCGACCGCCGTCATCAGGATTTTGGCGGCTGCCGCTGCCAGGCTTTCTTGCTGGCAGGCGATGCGGCGGCAACGGATCCGGTCTGCTCGCTGGCGCCGACGCGGGGCAAGGTGGATCTAATCCTCGCGGCGGTGAATCAGCCCGAGCAGGCGATCCCGGAACAAAAGCCTACCTATCTCTATCGTCCCAACCCTCTCTGAAGGGGCGAGAACCTTGGGAGATCGGCCGCAACGCCTGCCCGCCGCAGGCCGGCTATCGCACTCCAAAATTTCTTACCCGCCCACCGCGGCCCTTACCTGCGCTCTTCCCATCGGTATCGCCACGCGCCAGATGAAAAACAAACAGCCCGCAAGAACCAGCGTGCCGAACACCAACAACGTATTCGGCGTACCGATCCGTTTGGCCACGCCACCTGCGAGCAATGCTCCAATGGGTTGTACGCCCATAAACATTGTGGCGTAAACCGCCATCAGGCGGCTGCGCAGTCGGTCGGGCACGCGCTCCTGAATGATGGTATTGGTCGCGGCCATCTGTGAAGTCGCCGCAAATCCCACCACAAACAGAACCACCGCGCAAAGCCAAAACTTGGTGGCGTGAGACATGATGATCAACCCCGCAGCGCAGACGGTGCAGGTGGAGGCGATCCAACGCGCCAGGCCGGTGTAGTCCGTCCGCGCGGCAAATTGCAGCGCACCCAGAAACGCGCCAACGCCCGCGGCGCTCATCAGCAGACCGAGGGTTCCTGCCCCGCCGTGGAGAATGTCGTGGGCATAGATCGGCAGGAAGACAGAGTATTGCAGGCCAAACATACTCAACACGCAAAGGATAATCAGCGACGAACGAATCGGGACATCCCGCATCGCGAATTTGAACCCCTCGACAAAACTCCGCACGGGCGATTCGTCCGGCGGTTTCTTGGGCGTGGGTTCGATGCGCATCATCAGCAACGCCACCAGGACCGCGATAAAACTGACGCCATTCAGAAAGAAGCACCAGCCTTCTCCGACCAGCAGGATGGCGAATCCGGCGATCGCCGGGCCCACCACGCGGGCGCCATTGAAAATCGAAGAGTTGAGGGCGATCGCATTGGGCAGGTCTTCCTTCCCCACCATGTGCACGAAGAAGGACTGGCGAATGGGCACATCAAAAGCGTTGACAATGCCGACCAGCAGCGCAATCACGATCAGGTGCCACTCGCGGATTAGGTGCGTGAGCGTCAGCCCCGCCAGCACAAACGCCAGGATCATCGAAAGCGATTGCGTAACAATCACTCCGCGATGCCGGTTGTAGCGGTCGCCCACATACCCGCCCATCCACGCGAGCAGCAGCATCGGCACCTGGCTCGCAAAGCCGAACACGCCCAGCAAGGCCACCGACCCGGTCAGCTTATAGACGAGCCACTGCTGTGCCGTGGTCTGCATCCACGTGCCAACCAGCGAAATAAGCTGTCCAATGATGAAAAGGCGAAAATTGCGGTGTTTGAGGGCGCGAAATCGTATGGACAACTCTGGAATCGGAGTCTCCCTGCTAATTTGATGCGCAGAAACGCAACAAGTCACCATGCCGCGAGAAGTGGTGGGTTGTCAACGAGCGGAATTGGTTCGGGTGGAGTCAGATCCGCGCTAATTTGGATCCTGGTCCGGCCGGATAGTGAATAAACGGGAACTCAGAGATTTCCCGCTCTGGGGCCGTCCATTGTTTCCCCACCTTTCCGATCATTGCCAACGCAATGTCATGGCGGCGAAGTCGAATTCAACACGCTTCGCGTGAAGCGGAGCGACGCCCAGGTAGCCGTCTATTCCGGAAATCTGGCCGGTCGCGGGTCCATCGGTCAAGAATGCGGTCGCGACCGCTTCGGGCCCAGAGAGACGAACGCCCGGCAGCTTCACGCGTGTCGGCTGCAGGCGCCCCAGACCCACCTCAATGGCTTGCCCCTCCGTGCGCAGTTGAGGCAATCCTTTCTGAACGCGATCCAAGGTCAAGACAAACCGGCCTAGAAACAGCATTGCGTGACGCATCACCCTGGCTTTGGCCGCAGTAGCGGTGGGCCGAGGCTGGGTCAGGTGGGCTAGTGCCTCAATTGAGCAAACATCTCCAAACTGCCTTGCCTTGGTCAACGTGGAATCTTTTGAAAAGCCAGCTGGTTAGCAACGACTGTCTCCTGTCATCCAATTGACTTCTTGCGTCTTTTTGCTAGCTTAGCCGTCTATCCAGTATGTCTCCGCGCCAGGATTGGGCGATTGCCATGGCGCAGAGGTTATCGAGGTGCCGGATGGTGCAACCCGGCCGAAATGGTACGACGCGGTTTGGGGTCTTTGAACTCGATCGGCGCTCCGGCGAACTCCGCAAGGCGGGCGCCCGGATCCGACTTCAGATTCAGCCGCTTAAAGTTTTGATCGCGCTTCTCGATGAGCCTGGTGCGGTGGTGACGCGCGAGGACCTGAAGCACCGGATCTGGCCGGAGGAGTCGTTCGGCGACTTTGATCATGCCGTGAATGTAGCCGTGGCGAAGTTACGCGCCGCCCTGGCGGATTCCGCGGACACCCCACGATTTATCGAAACCCTGCCGCGCCGCGGCTATCGTTTCATTTTCCCGGTGACCTTCCCAACGGAGGCGCACGATCGCCCGGCGGTTGCCACATGGGTCCCCCCAGAAACAACCGGGGCAAAGAAGACCCGATTTCCTCCGGGAGCAGTGGCCGCCGGACTGGCGGTCATCGTTGCAGCCGGAGCAATCGCGTGGTGGTCTTATTCCCGCAAGCCGCACATGCTCACGGACAAAGACACCGTTGTCCTCGCAGATCTCTCCAACACCACTGGCGACCCGGTTTTCGATGGCACCCTGCGGCAGGGGCTCTCCGTGCAGTTGGAGCAGTCGCCTTTCCTCAGACTGATTTCAGAGGAACGCATAGAGCAAACGCTCAGGCTGATGGGTCAGCCACCCGATGCGCACCTTACGCCGGAGATTGCTCGGCAACTGTGCCAGCGCACGGACAGCGCGGCAGTCCTCGACGGTTCGATCGCCAAACTTGGCAGTCAATATGTTTTGGGGCTCAAAGTGGTCGACTGTGGCAGCGGGGACGTGCTTGCGGAAGAACAAGCCACGGCCGACAGTAAAGAACATGTGCTGAAAACGTTGGCCGAGGCCTCCTCAAGCCTGCGCTGGCGGCTCGGCGAATCGCTGGGCACCGTCAAGAGATTCAGTACGCCGGTTGAACAAGTCACCACACCTTCGCTCGAGGCTCTCCAGGCATACAGTCTCGGACGCACCACCCTCATTGACAAGGAAGATCATCTGGCTGCTGCCCGGCTATTCCAGCGGGCGATCGAACTGGATCCCAATTTCGCGATGGCCTACGCTTCGCTGGGTCTTGCCTACGCCCACCTCTCTGAGAAACAGAGCCTGGGGTATTACCGCATGGCTTATGAGCTGCGTGATCGAGTGAGCGAACGCGAGCGGTTTTATATTGAAGCTCACTACCATGAATCCGTCACCGGCGACTGGGAAAAGGCCAGGGATGTCTACGAATTGTGGGCGCAAACCTATCCGAGGGATGATGTTGCCCACCTCAATCTGAGCATGATCTATCTTCATCTGGGCGAGTTCGACAAAGCTCCGGTCCAAGCGAACGAGAGCTTGCGGCTGCTGCCCGGGGATTGCATCAGCTATGGAGCTGTCGCGGGTTCTCTGGTTGACCTAAATCGCCTGGAGGACGCCCGCACGATTGCCCAGGAGGCGCAGGCGAAAAAGCTCGAATGCGTTCACTTGAATTACGTTCTCTACAGTCTTGCCTTCCTGCGTGGCGATACCACGGAGATGAACCAGCAAGTGGATTTAGCTGCGGGCAAATATGGCGTCGGGCTGCTTCCTTTGCAGGCACACACCGCCGCTTATTATGGTCAGTTGAAGCGTACCCGCGAGCTTTTTCTGGGAGCCACAAACTCGGCTCAGCAATCGAGACGAAAGGAACTGGCGGCTTTGATGGAAGTCGAGGCGGCTCAGGCGGAAGCCCTTTTCGGTAACACGGGCGCGGCACGGCAACTAGCCGCGGCGGGGCTCGCGATCTCCAACGGGAGTGACGTGGAAGGAGTCGCGGCACTGGTTCTTGCCATCGCCGGTGATACCGCCGGGTCAGAGTCGTTGATTGATGACCTGGCCGCGCGGTTTCCGAAAAACACAATCGTGCAGTTTAATTACTTGCCTGCGGCGCGCGCACAGCTCGCGCTCGATCGCCAAGACCCATCCAGGGCGATCCAGGCCCTGCAACCAGCCGCACCTTATGAACTGGGGGACATGGAACATTTCAATTCCGGCTATCCGGTCTATCTCCGCGGGCAAGCTTACCTGGCCGCTCATCAGGGCAGCGAAGCCGCTGCTGAATTCCAGAAAATCCTCGACCACCCCGGCGTTGTCTTGAACGATCCGATTGGGGCTCTCGCGCGCCTGGGGCTGGCCCGCGCGTATGCCGTCCGGGGCAACGCCGGCAACGCAAAGGCGGCTTATCGGGAGTTCTTCACTCTCTGGAAGAATGCAGATCCCGACATTCCCGTCTATCAGCGGGCCAAAGCCGAGTTCGCGGCTTTGCACTAGCGATCGCGGCCCTGTCGAAGAAGATTGTAAGTCGCTCGGCTCAGTTTATCTTGCCTGCCAGTCGATCGCGTAGACCTCTTGATGGCTGGCGTCGCGCGTGAGGAGAAGAATCATCCGGCGCGAGTCCTGTCCATTCCGTCATTTCCCCCCAGAATTGGCCCAAACCTTCCCGGGATCGGTCAATTGCAGACGCTCGCTGCCGTCCAGGCGGCTTCGCCACAGGGTCTTGTCCGGGATTGTGACGTAGGTAACCCACTGCCCGTCGGGAGAATGCCACGTCGGTGACCGACAATCCGCCGAGGAAGGCCCGAATAATCCGGATTTTCCGTCCGACCGGAGGAGTTCGGTGCGGGGCTGCGCGCCCACAGCAAAAAACTTTTTCCCATCGCGACTGGGTACCAGCTCGCTGAAATCCATCGGACCGTTGGTCACTGAATAGTTTGCGTTGTTGGGAAGACCTCTGAGGTAGCGGTCTGGAAGGTCAGACAGGCAGCGATCACGCAGCGCTACTCACCGGGAGAATCCGGGGCGCCCACGTGCATGTGGCTCAGGTCCTGCAGCGTTGAGCGTTCTTCGCCGCTGAGGCCCCGAGTGAAATTCGGATCGTTCAGCCGCTGGTTGCGGGCGGATTCGGGCATATTCTGCAACACACCAAGCTTTTGCTTGAGCACCTGTTGGCGATCCCACGGCATCTGGCGCCACCGGGGCAAGACATCGTTCTTGATGTGGTCGCGCTGTCCAGGCGTCAGGTTGCGCCAGGTATTTTCTTTCTGCCGCAGGTCCGCCCGCTGTGAAGCCGGCATGTTGTCCCACTGACTGAACTGCTGGCGAATCCTGCCCTGCTTATCGGGCGAGAGACTCTGGAACGCCTTGCTGTTCTGCAGTACGCGCTCTCGCTGTTGTGGTGACAAGTCGCGCATCTGATCCACCCAGGGACGGGGCGCGCCCACGCCAAGTTGCTGGCGAGGCGTTGGCACATACCCGGCACTCGCCCCATTGCGCGTGCCGTTGCGGTTGTTTGCTCCGTTATTGAAATTGTTGTGCGGCCCCTGATTCGGATGCGGCGGATTGTAAGGCGTGCGATTCGCGTTCGCCGGAGGGCGATTCGGATTCGATGGTTGAGGGTGCGCTTGACGCGACGGCGCTGGCGCATGAGTCTGCGGCGGCCGGTCGGTGTGCGGATTCTGCGCCGCAGAGAAGGCGGGCAACGAGACCCACGCAGCTAGCGTGAAAACCTTCACACCGAGTTGGAGTTTCCTGCACCGCATTTTCTTATCTGCGCTCCGCCTTCCGTACTGTTTCTTACATATGCTGCGGTTGCTGCGCATCGGAATCGTCGTCAGATTGCACAGGAGACGGCAAATCCTTCAGCGGCTCAAAATTCTGCAGCACGTCGTGATCTTCAAGCACCGGCAAATCCTGCATCATGGCCTGGTCGTCATTCGGAATGGTTGGCGCAATCGGCGTGCCGGTGCGGTAGCCAAGCCAGAGCGCCATCAACAGCAGCATGGACGCGGCAAACGCAATGCGCGGGGAAAAGTGCATCCACGCCCACCAGCCGGCTTTGGGTTGCGGCTCGGCCGCGACCCGGGCATGCACCCGTGTGTCGAACTCCGCGGAAGGCTCAATCAGCGGAAGTTCATCGAGCAGCCCGGCCACCGCGCTGAATTCATTCACGCGCAAACAGCACGGCGCGCATTCGGCCAGGTGCTTCTCGACCTCCAGCCGCTCGCTTTCTTTCAGCCGCCCATCCACATATCCGAGGATGCGGCTTTCCATTCGTTCACAACTCATGTCTGCCTGCCTTCCCTGCCCTTATTGCCTTGCTCGCTGCGCGACAAGCGGGGCTAGTTCCACTCGCAGCGCTTCGTACGCCCGGAATAGCAGCGATTTCAGCGCGCTTTCCGAACAGTTCAGAATCTTGGCGATCTCCGCATAATCCAGCTCTTCATATTTGTGCAGCAGCACCGCCGCCCGCTGCTTTTCCGGCAGCTTGTCGATGGCGTGCCGGATCATTTTCCGCCGCGCATCCTCCACCAGGTGCTGCTCGATGTTCGGGTGCTTCTCCGGGACATCCATCGTCCTTTCGTCGCCGTCTTCCGCGTCCAACGACACCGGCGCGTCGATTGAAACTTCCAACTTTTGATAGCGGTTGTCCCGGACGGAGTTCAGCGCGAGGTTGGTTGCGATGCGAAACAGCCAGGTGGTGAACTTCGCGCTCGGTACATAATCCTCCCGGGCCCGGTACACCCGTAGGAACACTTCTTGCGCCAGGTCTTCCGCCTGCTCGCGGTTACGCACCATGCGAAACAGGAAGTTGACGAGTGGCGTGCGATAGCGCTGCAGCAGGAGCTCGAACGAGTTCCCGTCGCCGGCCTTCACATCCAACATCAGTTGGACGTCGGTCCTAACCATAGCCGCCACACTCTACCAAACACTTTTGTTCTCAAAAAGTTGCAGTTCTGGGGTATGAAGCCGGCAAGGTACCTGGCCGGGCCCCAGCGAAACTAGAGGTTAAATAAGAGCTTTAGAATCAGCATAGTGGCGACGCCGACGAAAACCAGCAAAGCCATGCGCCAATTTGGCTCCTTATTGACCTCGGGGAGCAGATCCGTGGCGGCAACATAAAGCGTCACTCCCCCTGAAAGCGGAAGGGCGTATTTCAGCTGCCCCTGGAGTTGGCTGGTAAGCAGAACTCCGGCCAGGGTGGCCGCTCCTAACAAGCCCGCCGCGCGAACCGCGTTGCGCTTGCTTTGGCTCCGGGCCATCACGACGGAGGCGACGGTGAACCCCTCGGGAAGTTTGTGGAGAAATACGGCGACGAAAATCAGGAAGCCCAGCCAGGTGGAAACAAGGAAGCCCGAAGCGATTGCCACGCCGTCAAAAAAAGTGTGGATGGCCAGCCCGAGGAAAATGGCGCTTTGCGCGTGCCCGTGCTGCATCTGTTCGGTGTGGGTTTCTTCGCCAAAGTGAAAATGTGGCGCGATGGTGTGTTCGAAAAGGTGCACGAGAAAAAATCCCGCGAGGACATAGAGAAGTGCGCTTTCGCCGGCCAGATGCACAGACTCTGGGATCACTTCCACAAGAGCAACCGAGAGCATATAGCCTGCGCCCAGCGCGAGAAAATACTGCAGGTAACGCCGCGGCCATTCCCGATAGACCACGAAATACCCGCCAAGCAGGTTGCCGCCAGCGGCAATCAGGCCGAGCAGTGCGGCGAGCGCGATGCGAAATGAAAGTTCGTGAATCATGGAGAGCGGGAAGTTATTGGCTATTCGTTTTCAGCCCTAAGTTCAAGGAACGGACCGCCCGCAGCGAGAAGCGGTCCAGCGAAAGTCAGAAACGCCCCGCCCGAACCGGGTTCACTAGAATCTTATAACCGGAAACCAAAAACCGAGAACCAGTTCATCCGCTGTGGCGGAAGAGGATCACATCCCCCTCCTGCACAATGTAGTCTTTGCCTTCGAGCCGCACCTGGGCTTTTTCCTTGGCGGCAGCAATGCTGCCTGCAGCAAGCAGGTCGGCGCAGCCGACGACCTCTGCGCGGATAAAACCTTTCTCGATGTCGCTGTGAATTTCTCCCGCAGCCTTTACGGCGTTGGAGCCTTTGCGAATGGTCCACGCGCGGACTTCAGGTTCGCCCGCCGTGAAATACTGGATGAGCCCCATCAGATCGTAGGTCGCGCGGATCAGCCGGTTGAGCCCGGGCTCTTTCAAGCCGTAAGAGGCAAGAAGCTCGGCGGCCTCTTTTTCTTCCATCTCGGCCAGTTCGGCTTCCAGCCTGCCGCAAACGGCAACGACGGCGGTATTCGGCCTGCCTTGCAGCGCGGCGAGTTTGTGTTTCTCAACCGCCTTGTCGAGATCGGCCGCTTCCTCATCGCCAAGATTCAGCACATACAGCATCGGGCGTTGAGAGAGAAAGAGAAATCCTCCGATGGGCCTGCGCTCTTCGGCCGTTAATTCAAGCTCCCGTAGGGGTTTTTCGGTTTCAAGATGTGCTTTGCATTTTTCCAGAACGTTTTTCTCAAGCTCCAGCAGCGGGTCCTTCTTTTTCTTCAGGTCCTTTTCAACCCGCTCAAGGCGCTTCGATATCTGGTCGTGGTCGGAAAGGATCAGTTCCAGGTCCAGGTTGGTGGCGTCGCGAAGCGGATCGATGCCCCCTTCTGAATGCGGAACACTGGGATCGTCAAAGACGCGGATGACGTGAGCAATCGCATCAACGTCACGCAAGGTGGCGAGGCTTTCGCGCATGCGCTCCTTCTGAACACCCGGCAAGTCAACATACTGCACCGTGGCAGAGGTGATTTTCTTGGGGTTGTAGAGCTTGGCCAATTCAAGCAGCCGCGGCTCCGGCACCTTTGCCACCCCGACGTGGGCCGTCTGCCCGCCTTTGGCGTCAATATGCGCCTTTGTGAGAATGCGGAAGAGCGTAGTTTTTCCGACCTGCGGCAGTCCGATAATTCCTGTTTGCATAAACCGTAAATTTTAGCACATCCGGCGACTTCTTCCCTTGCATGCAGGTTTTGCTTACCGAGCGTGACTTCTCTGTGCTATGTTTTTTCGCCGGCCATGACCGTCAACACTCCACCAAACAATCTGGCTTTCGAACTGTCCGACGCCGTCCGCCAGCTGTCTGAAAGGGATGAAACGCTGCGCGCTCTGATCGCGGAGACAGTGCCATTTCAGATCGATGTGGCCGACGCCCAATCGCCATACGAGGTGCTCATGGAATCGATTGCGTATCAATCGATTTCGGGCAAAGCCGCGGCGACGATTTTCGGGCGGATCAAGGCGCTTGGCTCGGACGGGCGTCCGCCGACACCAGAGCAGATGCTGAAAATTCGAGCGGCGAAGCTGCGGAAAGCCGGATTATCCGGTGCCAAGGTTCTGGCGATGAAAGACCTGGCGACAAAGACGCTTGCCGGCATTGTGCCGACGCATGATGAGGCGGTGAAGCTCTCGGATGAGGAATTGGTCGAACGGCTCGTATCCGTCCGCGGCATCGGGGCGTGGACAGTGGAAATGTTCCTTATTTTCCGGCTCGGGCGTCCGGACGTCCTGCCAATTCACGATCTAGGCGTGAAAAAAGGCTGGGCCGTCGCCTATGGCAAGAAGCACATGCCAAAACCAAAAGAGTTGCTGGAATTTGGCGAACGGTGGCGGCCCTACCGGACTGTCGCAAGCTGGTATATGTGGCGCGCGTTCGAACGCGCCGGCTACAAGGTCACGAACAAAATTCGCCCCAGACCCGTGAGAAGGAAGAAAAATCGCAAGGGGGGCGGAAAGAAAAAAGGGCGCAAGCAGCGATAGCAGCGTATTGCCTTCGTCAGGCAGAGAACACTTTCAGGTTTTTGTAGTTTCGCGGACCAGCAGATACATGCCAGCGAGGCCAAGTAGCAGCACCGCGCCTTCGAAAGTGACGGAACGGTGATGCAAACGATTGAATTCCACGCGGCGCGGATCCGTTTCCGGTGTGTTTTCGACCGATACCATTTCCTTTTTCAGCAATTCCATGCGCTTGCTCACACTAGATTGTGACGCGGCCGTCAGCAGCACCATCAACACGACGCAGAGTGCAGCAGCATTCGTGAAGCTGCCGAAATCGTGAGTGCGGGCCAGCCGGGCAGCCAAAAAGACAAGCCCCAGAAAAACCCCCGCAAAGTGGAGCCGCGCCAGCGCGTAACCCACCATCATTCCCGCAGCGTCTCGATTTCCCAGGGTCGTAAACGCCCCGGGCGCCACCACAAAGCTGAGGAAAGCATCCGCCCCCAGCCACAGGCTCAGGCTTAGAAACTCAATCGTTCGGAAGAGAGTTGTCACAGAGGATACCCATTCCACCGGTCCTGAGCAAACGGTGCCTACTTCACAAGCATATACAAGAACCAACGGATGGGCCAACAGCGGAGATCCGGACTTACCGCTCGGCGGCTTTGGACTTCGCGCGCCGGAAGATCTTGTCCGGGATCTCCAAAGTGGTCTTCATTCCGGCCATTCTCCCATATTTATGGGAACACGGGCTGCTCCCTGCCTGGAATGCACTTACAGCCACGCGGGGCTTCAGATTCCGAACTCCGCAGAAAATGTAGCTTTGAACACAACCGGTTCACCACCTTTATGAGGTGAACCAGATACAAGTGAGACAATTAGAAGGAATGGTGGGCGATAAAGGATTTGAACCTTTGACCTCTCGCGTGTGAGGCGAGCGCTCTAACCGCTGAGCTAATCGCCCGTCTATTAACGGGTGCCCTTTGCAGGGAAACATTGTTGCAATCGGCCGAAACGCTTCGGCAACAACGCTCATCTATTTAAGCAGGAACACCTGGGGTTTTCAACCGATGCCGATCGCCACCTCTCACGTGGTTTCACAACTGCAGCGCTCCATTGCCCGCGCGATTTTCGGGAAGGAAGACGTCATCCAGCTTTCCCTGATCACGCTGCTGGCGCGCGGCCACCTGCTGATCGAAGACGTTCCCGGCACCGGGAAGACAACACTGGCGCAGGCGCTGGCCAAATCGTTTCACTGCTCGTTCCAGCGCATTCAATTCACCTCGGACCTGCTGCCCAGCGACGTCCTGGGCGTCAGCGTCTACAATCCCGAAACCCGCGAATTTGAATTTCGCCAGGGGCCGATTTTCGCAAACGTGGTCCTGGCCGACGAAATCAACCGCACCACACCGCGCACGCAATCCGCGCTTCTTGAAGCGATGAACGAAGCCCAGGTGACCGTGGATGGCCGCACGCTGGCGCTGCCCCAACCATTTCTTGTGATCGCCACGCAGAATCCCGTGGAACATCACGGCACTTACCCGCTGCCCGAATCGCAGCTCGACCGCTTCCTGATGCGCATCAAGATGGGATATCCCTCGCACGAAACTGAGAAAGAGATCTTGCGAAACCGCGCGACAGACGATCCGATTGAGACTCTCGAGCCGGTTGCCGACGTCGCCGACGTAATGACCATGCAGCAGGCGGTGACCCGGATCAAGGTGGATTCGAGCCTGCATGATTACGCGCTGGAGATCGTGAACCGCACGCGCAAGTCCGACCAGCTCGCCCTGGGCGTCAGCCCGCGCGGCACCCTGATGCTGCAACGGGCTGCGCAAGCGCGGGCATTTCTTGAAGGTCGCGACTTCTGCTTGCCTGACGATTTCAAGCAGCTGGCCGTGGCTGTGTTCTCACACCGCGTCGTCGCCAGCGCGCGCCATGCTTCCCTGCAAAAGAAATCGGAGACTACCGAAAATGTTCTGCGGGAAATCGTGGAGTCCGTCCGCGTACCGCTCTAGCGCGACACCGGCGATCACCACCCTCTGGTCCTGGGAATTATAGAAATGCCTTCGCTTATTTCCACGGTCAACGCTCTCCTCGCCAAATCCGACCGTCCCGCCGTGCGCGCTTTTTTCCTTTCGATGGCCGCGCTTTCGATTGCGCTGATTCTGGCGCTCTATTCCGGCGCCGCAGCCCAGCTTGGCAATCTGTTTCTGGCCAGCGCTTCGGCGCTCACCGCCCTGGTGGTCGCCGGATGGGTTGCCGTCACGCTGGTGCCCACACTGGCGAAACGCACACCACTGCGCTGGATCGGGTACCGTATGGAGTACCGCATCACGCGCTATGGCTGGATCTACATTCTCGGCATCGTGCTGGTGGCGCTGGCAGCGATCAACACCGGAAACAATTTATTGTTCCTGATTCTGGCCAGCCTGATTGCCAGCATCCTGATGTCCGGGATACTGTCGTCCATCACCCTCGCCGGCGTGGAATTGAAGCTCCATCTTCCGGAGCATATTTTCGCCGGGCAGTCCGTGCGCGCTTCCGTGGAATTGCGTAACGAAAAACTGACCATGCCGTCGTTCTCGTTGCGCGTCGAGGCGGCCAAAACGAAAGATCAGCCTGCCGCGGCTATGCTCGAAACCCCGGTGTACTTCCCCTACCTGCCCCGTCAGCAGGCGGTGAAACAAAGTGTCCCGCTGCTTTTTCTCCAGCGCGGCGTATACAGGCAAGAAGCTTTCAAAATCGTCACGCGTTTCCCTTTCGGCTTCCTCCAGAAAGCCAGGCGCATGGATCTAGCCACGGAGGCGCTGGTCTATCCCGAAGTAGCCGCATCCTCGGAATTCCTGGAAGTTTTGCCCGGGCTTCAGGGTGCAATGGAAAGCAACGCCAAGGGCCGTGGACAGGATCTTTATGCGTTGCGCGGCTATCTGCCGAACGACAGCGCGCGCCACGTGCACTGGAAGGCTTCCGCGCGGTTCGGGGCTTTGATGGTGCGCGAGTTCGCGCGCGAGGATGATTGCCGGGTGCTGCTGGTATTCGATCCGCAAAGTCCCGCGGCCGCCGCCCTGCCCCCATCGAGCGAGAAAGAAAGCTTCGAGCGGGCGGTAACCTTTTGCGCAGCACTGGCCTGGAATTTTCACGAACGCAACGCCCTGCTGGAATTCCGCAGCGCGGAAGCCTCCACGCCGCTGGCGCCTGCCTCGGACAATATTTTCGCAGTTCTGCGCCACCTGGCACTGGTGCAGCCGATAGCGCCAAATTCGCGGCCGGAACTGCTGAATCAACTGGCGGCGGATCCGGAATCGTTCAAGATTATTGTCACCTCCCAGCCGCGCGGCTCGATCCCCGCCGAATTGTGGAACACCTCCTACATTGTGTTCGCAAGCGACCTGTCGGCCTGAGTATCCACAGCCGGCAATCCCCGACAACAGAAGTCCTGTGCGACACTAAGTCTGTCATGCTTAGCGGCGCGGCGCTTTCCAGATTCCGAAAAAACTTGATGGGTTGGTTCGCGGAGTACCAGCGCGACCTGCCGTGGCGGCGGACGCGCGATCCTTACCGAGTCTGGCTATCTGAAATCATGCTGCAACAGACGCGCGTAGCGGCGGCCATTCCTTATTACGAGCGTTTCCTGGAACGGTTTCCCGGTGTCGAAGCGCTCGCCCGCGCCCCGCAGGAAGAGGTGCTCCGGCTCTGGGCGGGGCTGGGCTACTACTCGCGAGCGCGCAACCTGGCAGAAGCAGCTCAGGAAATTGTAGCGAAGCACAACGGTGTCTTCCCAAGCGAACCAGCGGATGCTCTCGCGTTGCCCGGGATCGGTGCGTACACGGCCGCGGCGATCTTGAGCATCGTCTATCAAAAGAAACTTGCGGTACTGGACGGAAACGTTGCTCGCGTAATAGCGCGGCTCTATGCGGTTCGCGGCGATCTGCGGGCAAACGGCACCTGGCAAAAACTTCAGGCAACCGCCGGCCATTTGCTGGCGGGCCGATCGCCGGGCGATTGGAACCAGGCGATGATGGAATTGGGCGCGACCCTCTGCACGCCGCGCTCGCCGCAATGCCTCCTGTGCCCTGTCAGCGAATTTTGCGAAGCGCGCAAACAGGGCCTGACGGACCTGATCCCCGTGAAGCGCAGCAAACGCAGCACGGTAGAACTCACCCTGGCATCTCTGGTGCTCCTGGATCCGCGAGGACAAACGTTGCTGCTGGCCCCGCCGGCACCTGCCAGAAAATCTGCGGCGGCGAATGATGTCCACACGCTGGTTTCGCGAATGTGGCATTTTCCAAGCGTTGCCGTCCTGCAGGGCCAGGCTGCCGAAGCGCTCAGGAAATTCGCGGAAGAGTCGTTATTCCGCGGCCGGGGATTTCGCCTGGAGTTTTTCGCCCTGAAAAAAGTGCGCCACGCGGTGACATTCCGCGCGATCACGATTTTTCCATTTCGTGCGCGGGTAGCTAAACTGCCCCGAGTTTCCGCGTCAAAAGCGTTTCCCCTGGCTGACCTGTCCACTGTGGCCGTTTCCAATCTCACCCGCAAGGTGGCCCGCGCCGCCCTGGCGCTGAACTAAGCGCTTCTCTTTATCCTTACGCGCCCGCGCAATCCTGCGTCACTTCCCCGGTGTTATCCTAAAGACTCAAGCGATGGACTCCTCCATCACCACCCCGGCCCAGCCTCTCCCCGCGGAACAGTTCTTCCGCGCATCAATTTTTTTTCTGGTGCTGACGGCAACTCTCACGCTGGTGAGCACAGGAAAACTCGACTTGGTGACCACTGTGGCGGCTCCGCTGGCCATTCTTTTCAAGGGATTCCGCTGGTGGCGCGGTCATCCCCCCGAATTGCGCCAGGCCACGGCAACCAGGTTCGTCCTCGCCTACCTCTTTTTCTTCCCCGTTGATGCGCTCTTTGTCTCCCGCAATCTGGCCAGTGGCACCTCAAACAGCGCTCTCTACGCGGTCCTGCTCGCGGCGGTGCACTTCCTGCTGTTCGTCACGGTGTTGCGCCTGTACAGTGCCGCAACGGATCGCGACGTCGTCTTCCTGGCGATGCTTTCGTTTGCGGCAATTCTCGCCTCCGCCGTTTTTACCGTGGACACCAACTTCTTTTTCCTGTTTGTCGTTTATCTTCTGTTCGGGGTGGCCACCTTCTTAAGCCTGGAAATCCGCCGCGGAGCGCTTGGGGCGGTCTTTCCGCAGCTGGACGCCGATCCGGCGCGCGAGCGCAAGTTCTACCGCGCGATGTCGCTCGCCGCCTTCAGCGTCGCCGCCGGCGCCATCTTTTTCGGTTCCATGCTTTTTTTCTTCTTCCCCCGGTTCAGTGCCGGCTATTTTGCCCGCACCGGATTCCAGCCTTCGCTGATGACGGGATTCACGGACAACGTGGAACTCGGGCGCATCGGCGAAATCAAGCAGGACAGCTCGGTCGTAATGCGAGTGCAAACCGGAGCCACGGTGAACTACCCGATGCTGCGCTGGCGCGGAATCGCGCTTTCCACGTTCGACGGAAGGCGCTGGTACTCGCTGGAAAAGCGGCGTGAACTCCATGAGGCGAGGTCGGACGGCTGGATTACGCTCGGTTCGCAATTGGATGTGAAGGTGCCCGTCGTCGCGCAATTGCGGTTCATCGTTCTGCTCCAACCCCTGGCGAGCGACGCCCTGTTTGCTCCCGCGCAAGTGATGGAATTGCGCGGAAATTTCTCGAATGACGCCGGCACCTACTATGGGACGGCCCGCCGCAGCTCGTTGGGCATGGATGCCGCGGGGGGCGTTTACAATCCCGCCCGCAATTACTCGCAGCTTCGTTATGAAGGAGTTTCGCTGCTTCCAGAGTTGAGGCCGCTAAAAGCGCGGACGGCGGGCGTGGAATATCCGGTAAACATCCAAAAGCTGTATTTGCAACTGCCGGAGAAGCTGGATCCCCGCATCCCGCAACTAGCAGAGAGAATCACCGCAACGGCCGATAATCCCTACGACAAATCGGTAGTCCTTGAAAGCTTCCTCCGGCGGAATTTCGGCTACACGCTGAACCTCGCCGGAAAGCCTGGCGCCGATCCGCTGGCGCAGTTTCTCTTTGTGACCAAGGCGGGGCATTGCGAATATTTCGCCTCCGCGATGGCGGTGATGCTCAGGACGCTGGGGATTCCCTCGCGCGAAGTGAATGGCTTCCTTCCCGGCGAATATAACGACCTGGCGGGAGACTACATCGTCCGCGCAAGCGACGCGCACAGCTGGGTGGAAGCATACTTCCCAGGAAGCGGCTGGATCACGTTCGACCCCACGCCCCCGGCCAGCGGCTCCGAGGGCGGATTGTTTTCGCGGCTCAATCTCTACCTCGACTGGATGCAGCTGAACTGGAACGAATGGGTGATCAACTACGATTTCACGCACCAACTGGCGATGGCGAAAAACGTCCGGCAAAACTCGACGGATTATTCGGAATCTTTCCGGCGGTGGTTCCGGCGCGCCGAAGAGCGCGGAATGGCGGGCCTCACTGAGTGGCAGCGCCACCACTCCTATCTGAGCCTGGTCTTTCCAGTGGCGCTGGTGTTTCTGCTGGTTGTCCTCCGCTCCGGCTGGATTCGCGCCGCTCTCCGCTGGCTCGGCCTGGCCCTGCAAATGAGGCAGCCGACCACCCGAAGAAATAATCCGCAGCTTGCCTCCGGGCTGTATGCGGAGATGCTGCGAGTGCTTGAACAGCGCGGCTTCCCGCGTGCGGAAACGCAAACGCCCGGGGAATTCGCCGCTACCCTTAGGGTCCAGCCGGCTCTCGGTTTCGTCGTGGATGAATTCACCTCCCTCTACGCCGAAGCCCGCTTTGGTGGAGCCGTTTGCGACGCCTTTCGCCTGCGAGCCCTCCTCGAGCAGATTCGTTCCTCCCCCCGCCCGGATTAAGCAGTCTCCGCGCTTCGCGCGTAACGGCCACCTTCAGGTGGCCCCGCACTCCCTCCAGGGGAGGGGCTCACCCTTCCCCTTTGCCCTTGTAGCGGCCGCCTTCTCTGGCGGGCGTGATGAGGACGCAGAAACCCCGTCCGCACCCGCCTCGGACCGGACATGCTAAAATCAAAGGATTGGCGTAAAGGCGCCATTTCCACTGTATGCGTAAAGTTGGTTTTATCTCCCTCGGATGCCCCAAAAACCTCGTGGATAGCGAGGTGATGATGGGCATTCTCGCGCGCGAGGGCTACGAGTTAACGCCGCGCGCCGATGACGCTGAAATACTGGTGGTCAACACCTGCAGCTTCATCGAGCCGGCTCAAAAAGAATCCGTGGACGCCATCCTGGAAATGGCGGAGCACAAGAAATTCGGCTCCGCAAAAAAACTCATCGTCGCCGGCTGCCTGGTGGAACGGTATCGCAACCAGATCCTCGAACAGATTCCAGAGGTGGATGCGGTTGTTGGCACCGGTGAAGTCGAGCGCATCATCGAAGCGGTCGAGGGCGAGCTTAAAGTCCTGCCCGCGCAACCCCCAGCATTTCTCTACCACGATCTGACGCCGCGCATTGTGACCACGCCGAAGCACCAGGCGTACATCAAGATTGCCGAAGGCTGCGATCACCCGTGCACCTTCTGCATTATTCCGCAGCTCCGTGGCGCCTTCCGCAGCCGCAGGTTTGAATCCGTGGTGCGCGAAGCAGAGAATCTGGCCGCATCAGGCGCGCGTGAAGTCACACTCATCGGGCAGGACACGACCTCCTACGGCGAAGACCTCGGCTTGCGCGACGGCCTCGCGCAATTGCTGGAACGCCTGGCAAAGGTCGAAGACCTCCTGTGGGTGCGTTTTCTCTATGCTTATCCGAATCGCGTCACCCAAAAGATGCTCGAGACCCTCGCGGCCCACGAGCGGCTGGCGAAATACATTGATATGCCCCTGCAACATGCCAGCCGCAACGTCCTGGCGCGGATGAAGCGCGGCTCGCACGGCGACGCGTTCCTGAAATTGTTGGATCGTATGCGCACGACCATCCCCGGTGTCGCGCTGCGCACCAGCTTCATCGTGGGCTTCCCCGGTGAAACGGAATCCGATTTCCAGGAACTCTGCGATTTTGTCGCCGCCGCAAAGCTTGACTGGATGGGCGTGTTCGAATATTCCGACGTGGACAACGCGGCCAGCTTCCCGCTGGACGGCAAGGTGGACGCCGATACGATCAACGACCGTCGTAACCGCCTGATGGCGCTGCAAAAGAAAATCTCCCGCGAGAATCTGCGCAAGTTCAAGGGCCGCGAGGAAACCGCCCTTGTCGAAGGCCCCTCAAAAGACAATCCGCTGGTATGGGAAGCGCGCCTGCAATCGATGGCCCCGGATATTGATGGGAAGCTCTATCTGACGGACATTGAGTTGCCGGGCGGGGAAATTGCGGAGTCTGGCGATGTGGTCAAGGTTCGGATCACGAAGACGGACGCGTACGACTTGATCGGCCGCGTCGTTGAGATTCAGTCGCGAACGGCCGGCCGTGAACTGGCGCCGCGCAAAACGGAAATTCCGCCGGAGAAACTAACCCGAATCGCAACCGGCGCCGCGCTGCGGGTCCTCGCTTAGCCCAACGGCATCTTCTAGCGGCCACCTTCTGAGGGGGCGCTATTTTTAAAATCCCGACCAGGAGCACTTGTCACATTTTCTCTGCGCTTGTCCGGATACCTTCCGGATGGTAAAACAGTTTCTTCGAAATGAAGCACCGTTGCCCGATTTGCAAGAAACCTACTGACTCCGCCACGGACGCGGACTTTCCGTTCTGCTCTGATCGCTGCCGATTGATGGACCTGGGCGCTTGGGCCGCGGAGAACTACGTTGTGTCCGAACCCATCTTCGACGAAGAGGATCTCCCCGAGGGCGATCGCCGCGCTCCGCAGGAACACGGGCACGATAACGATGACACCATCCACTGAGCCGGCCGCCGGGCCATCCCCTGGCGCAAAGCCGCGCTTCGCCTTCGCTATCGCCACAGTTTTCGGCACAGGTTACCTGAAACCGGGCCCCGGCACCTGGGGCTCCGCAGTGGGCCTGCTGATCGCCGTCGTCTCGCACCCTTTCACCTGGTTTTTGCTGCTTGGAAAAGGGATTGAAGTGGCTGTGGGTGAAACCGCTCCGTTGCTGACCGGGTTCGCAGGAACAGTCCTCCTCCTGGTACCTTCCGTGGCGGTGTGGCTGTTTCTGGCGCTGCTCGGAGTTCGCACCAGCCGGGAGGTATCGCAATATGCTGGTACCAAAGATCCGCAATATGTGGTGATCGACGAGGTTTCCGGAGTGCATCTGACACTTATCCTGAGCCTCGCTCCGGTAGCGCCGATGGTCTTCCTGAGGCCGGAAGATGCGGCCACGTTCGCCCTGTTTAGCGGCATGAGCATCCTGAACTGGAAATTCCTGCTGGCTGGTTTCCTCCTTTTCCGGCTCTTCGATATCGCCAAGCCTTTCCCCTGCCGGCGCCTCGAAAAGCTGCCTGGCGGCTGGGGCATCATGGCCGACGATTGGATGGCCGGGGTCTATGCTGCCATTTGCTTGCGTCTCGCGTTACACTTTCATTGGCTATGATCGTTGGGCAACGGCAATGAAATTCGGTTTTGGTTCCACACCGGAAAAGAACGGCATACCTCACATTGAGCGTATCGTGCCCGCGGCTGCGATTCCCGGGGGCGAAATAGCGATTTTTGGCAGTGGATTCACCACGCGGCACGGCGGCCGTCCTCTCGTCCGCTTTGGCGAGGCGGAAGCGGCGCTTTCGCTGGCCAGCAGCAATCGCCTGATCGCGCGCGTCCCCGAAAACGCCAACGGCAGCACCATCCAGATCGTGAACGCGCAAAGCGAAAGCCAGCCGTTCCCAGTGGCCCTCGGATTCCAGATCGCCGATAACCTGCACCCCGTCAGCAATCCGGCGGTGGACCCGGAAGGAAATATCTATGTCACCTTCAGCGGACCTCGCGGCCAGCGCGTCCCGGTTTCGCTTTACAAAATCAACACCAGCTATAACGTGAAACCCTTCGTGACATCTTTGGTGAATCCGACCGGCCTGGCGCTGGGCGCAAAGGGCGATCTGTTCGTTTCCTGCCGACATGACGGCACAATCTACCGCGTCACCCCCGACGGTCGCAGCGAGCAATGGATCGAAGGCATGGGCATCGCCACCGGCCTGGCCTTCGATTCGAAAGGAAATCTCTTCGTCGGCGACCGCAGCGGCACCATTTTCAAAATCAGCCCGGAACGTGAAATTTTTGTTTTTGCGACGCTCGAGCCTTCCGTCTCCGCGTATCACCTGGCGTTTCACCCCAGCGGCGAACTCTACGTGAGCGGGCCGACCACTTCGAGCTACGACCGCGTTTACCGCATCACGCAAAACGGTGAGGTGCATGTCTTTTACCGCGGGTTGGGCCGTCCGCAAGGCCTGGCGTTTGACCACGACACGAATCTCTACGTGGTAGCCTCTCTTGGCGGGCGCCGCGGGATCGTGCGTATTTCCCCCCAAGGTCACGCCGAACATGTTCTGAGCGGTTCGGCACTGGTCGGTCTAGCGCTGCTTCCGAGCGGCCGCGGAATTCTCGCGGCCAACAGTTCCCTGTTTACCATAGACTGGAATGTCCGCGGCTTGCCCCTGCACGGTTAATCTCCGGTATTTGAATGGCGTTCCCCTCGGCTCCTTCACCGGGTGAGCTACAATAATCTCCATGAAAGCCGAAATCATCGCCGTTGGATCGGAACTCCTCACACCGGACCGGGTGGACACGAACTCGCTCTTCCTCACCGAAGAGTTGAACAAGCTGGGCATCGAAGTTTTGCGCAAAACGATCGTCGGCGACAACCGCGAGTTGCTGGCGGAAGCGTTTCGCGATGCCTTGAATCGTGTGCCGGTGGTGATCACGAGCGGCGGCCTGGGGCCAACGGAAGACGACCTGACGCGGGAAACGGTCGCCGAACTTCTGGGCCGCCGCTTGCAGCGAAATGATGACGTGGTTCGTGCGATTGAGGCCCGATTCCGCAGCTTCAAGCGCGACATGCCGGCCGTGAATCTCCGCCAGGCGATGGTGCCTGAAGGCGCGGAAGTCCTCGAGAACCCGCGCGGCACCGCGCCCGGCTTGTGGATCGAAGACAAAGGCCGCATGGTGGCGCTGCTGCCTGGACCGCCGCGGGAACTCAAGCCGCTTTTTCTCGAGCAGGTGCTGCCGCGCCTGCGCCGTCACGTTTCGGGCGTGCGGATGTTCCACCGCGAGCTTCGCGTGACCGGCCTGGGCGAATCGCACGTCGAAGAGCGCATCCGGCCGATTTACACCCGCTATCCGCACATCAACACAACGATTCTCGCCGCGCCGGGTGAAATCCAGATCCACCTGCGCATCTGGACCGAAGACGCGACCCAGGCTGAAACCACCCTGGAAGAAATTGTCCGCAGCTTTGAGCTGGCTCTGGGCGACCGCATTTTTGCGCACAAGGCCGTGACCCTCGAAGATGTCGTCGCGGAGCTCCTGACCACCAACCGCGCCACCATTTCCACAGCCGAAAGCTGCACCGGCGGCCTGCTCGCCGAACGCCTCACGCGAATCCCGGGAAGTTCCACGTATTTTCTGGGCGGCGTAATTTCCTATAGCAACGAACGGAAAACGGTGTGGACGGAAGTCCCGGCGGAACTGATTGCCTCGAGAGGCGCGGTGAGCGCCGAAGTGGCGGTTGCGCTGGCCGAGGGCATTCGCCGCAGCGTCGGAAGCACGTTCGGAGTCGGCATTACCGGCATCGCCGGGCCGGGCGGCGGCAGCGAAGAAAAGCCGGTAGGCACCGTGCATATCGCTCTGGCGACGCCAACGGGGACGAAAGAGCGCCTGGTGCATCTTCCCGGCGACCGCGAGATGATCCGCTTCTACGCTTCGCAACTCGCGCTCGACATGGTCCGCGTACACTATCTCTTCGACGGCAAGCCCCGGCCGCGCCGCGTCAATCCGGCCAGCTGAACCAGGTTGTCCAGGTGCGACTTTTCATCGCCATCGAAATTCCGCAAACCATTCGAACCACCTTCGCGTCTCTCCTGAAAGAATTCAGCGTCATTGCCCCGCAGGTGAAGTGGGTTCGCGCTCGGAATCTACACCTCACCCTGAAATTTCTCGGCGAAATAGCTTCCGAGAAACTGGGCCCGTTAGAAAGCGTACTCTCCACCGTTCGTTCCTCCGTGGGGGTGAATCTCGAATTCCGAGGTCTCGGGTTTTTCCCGCATCAGAAACGCCCCCGCGTGTTTTGGGCCGGGATGGATGCCTCCGCAAATCTCGAGACTCTGGCCGCCGAGATCGATCAAGTCACTCACCGGCTCGGTTTCCCTCTGGAAGAACGCCCTTTTCTGCCGCATCTGACCTTGGCCAGGTTTCAGCCGCCCGGCATCTCGCCAAAATTGTTGCAGGCAATCCAGGAAAAAAAGGCCCAGCGATTCGGCTCCTTGCGCACGGGAGAATTTCACCTCGTCGAAAGCAAGCTCAAACCCGCCGGAGCGGAGTACACTACCGTCGAAACGTTTCGTTTCGCAACAGAGGACTAGCGCCAGATGTCGTTTTTGACGCCGACCACTTCCCTTCTCCTGGCCGCCGCGTATTTTCTCGGCTCGATTCCCTTTGGCCTGATCCTCGCAAAGCTGCTCGCCGGGAGCGACATCCGGAAATCCGGCAGCGGCAATATCGGCGCCACCAATGTCGCGCGCGTGGCGGGTCCCGCGGCGGGCATCCTGACGCTGGTGCTCGACGCCGCAAAGGGCGCCTCCGCCGTTTGGCTGGCTGGCCGGGTCTCCGAACAAAGTTCAACCGTCATGACGCTTGCCGCCGTCGCCGCATTGATCGGCCATTGCTTTCCCATATGGCTGAAATTCAAAGGCGGCAAAGGCGTCGCTACCGCGCTGGGTGTTTTCTTGATGCTCGCGCCGCTGGCGGCCCTCGGTGCTCTGTTCGTATTTATCGTCGTGGGTGTGGCGTGGCGCTATGTTTCGCTAGGTTCTGTCTCCGCGGCGGCGGCGATGCCCCTGCTGATGTATTTCCTGTGGGCGCCCGGCCATGCGCCGCCGCTGGCGGTGGATTTCGGCACGCTTTTCGCGTCCGCGCTGGTAATTGTTAAACACGACGCCAATCTCCAGCGCCTGGTGGACGGCACAGAATCCAAATTCTCGTTCGGCAAATCCAGGGGGGATGCCGCGTGAGCCGGATCGCGATTCTCGGCGGGGGGAGCTGGGGCACCGGACTTGCTGTCGTGCTGTCCAGCAGCCGCCGGAAGCACGATATCCGCCTATGGATGCGCGACCCCTCACTGGCTCAGTCCATCGAACAGGAACGCGAGAACAGGAAATACCTCCCCGGCGTCTCCATCCCGGCCTGCGTAAGAGCGTCCACGAAACTCGAGGAGGTCATACCTGGAGCGCAGATCGTTGTCGGTTCGGCGCCTTCCGCGCATACCCGCGCCATCTTTGCGCTGGCCCTGCCGCATCTTTCGCGCGACGCGGTCTTCCTCAGCGCTACCAAAGGGCTGGAGCCGGCAACGCACCTGCGCATGAGCGAGGTCATCTCCCAAGTCATTAATGCGCGTTTCCTGGCCACTGTCGCCGTGCTTTCCGGCCCGTCTTTCGCCGCAGAGGCCGCCCTGGGGCAGCCGACTGCAGTGGTGCTCGCTTCGCCAGATCCAGCCCTGGGCGCCTTTTTGCAGGAAGAGTTTTCCGGCCCGGCCTTTCGCCTCTATACCAACGATGATGTCTTGGGCGTGGAGCTGGCGGGCGCCATGAAAAACGTCATGGCCATCGCTGCAGGCGCATGCCAAGGGCTGGGCCTTGGAGCAAACTCACTCTCGGCGCTCATCACTCGCGGACTGGCGGAAATGACCCGCCTCGTCGTGGCTCTTGGTGGACGGTCTGGAACGCTCAGCGGCCTCGCGGGTATGGGCGACCTGATTCTCACCTGTTACGGCGCGCAGAGCCGCAACCGCCGCGTAGGATTCGACTTGGGCCAGGGCCGCTCGCTGGCCGAAATCCTCGCCGGCATGACCATGGTCGCCGAAGGAGTGGGCACAACAGCAGCCCTGTTGGCCCTGGCAAGGGAAAACCGCATCGAACTCCCAATCACCCAGCAGGTTCACAGTATCCTGCACCTGGGAAATTCCCCGCGCGAGGCCATCCGCGCCATCATGGAAAGGCCGCTGAAACGGGAGTAGACGCTGGGCAGAACGAAGGATCTGGCCGTCACCGGCAGGCGATTGGGGCAAGAAACCCGTGCCAAACGGGAGGCTGCTTCTTCCCGTCCTGTTATCTGTCATCTGCTATGCCATCGCCCGTGACACCCAAGCCCGACCGGGACTCGTGTCCGGTCGCACTGATTGCCGACTACTTTCCCTAATGGTACCTCCGGCCTAGTTGCACTTCCGCGCCTCCTGTCCCTTAGGCCAGCCTCTTTTCTCACGTCTAACCTTCTAAAATCAGTGTGTTGCGATGGCTGAGAGTATTTCATCGATTTTGACGCGCCTCCGTTCCGGCCGGGTGCGCATCCTATGGCTCGTGCTCGGTGCGCTCTTGCTTGTGAGCGCGCTTCCCATCGGCTTGTACCACCGCCAAGTTCTCGAACTCAGCCAGGAAAAGCTGGTGGATACCGAGCGCGTCCAGCAAACAGAAATAACCCGCTCGCTGGCGCAGGATGTCCAGTTCTTTGAATCCAACCTGACCCAACAGCTGATCAGCCAGCGCCAGATTCTCACTCTTACGGGGCTGATTGATAACGTCACCGACCCCGTGGCCGAACCCAAAGTCACCCGGCTGCTCGAAAATTTCGTCGATTCCAACCGGAACTCGTTTGTCTATCTGACCGCCGTCGGCCGTGACGGCAAGGGCACCACCGCTTCGCAGGGAAATTTCCGGGCGGAGCAGGACCCCTTCGTGGCCAAGGCCCTGCAGCGCGCCTTTGTCAGCTGCGTTCAGTCGGTGAAATTCCGCAGCGATCCATTGGCCCTGGCGCCGGATAATCGTCCCGCGTTCGTCATGGCCGTACCGCTGAAAGACTCGCAGGACAATTTCACCGGCATGCTCGCCGCGGTGGTTTCGCTGGACCCAATTCTGCACCGCTTGCAGGACGCCAGCGTGCGCGGGCGCGTCGTCTTCATCGTCGACCACTACGGCCATATCGTGGCCCATCCTGATACCAAGCATTTTGTGCCCGGCGAGGACTTGAGCGACAAATCGCACATGGTGGCCCAGGTTAAGGCGCTCCCCAAAGACTTGCGCAATACCGAAACCGTGCATTTCACGGAAAAGGATAATAACCGCCAGGTGGAGATGTTGGGCACCTACAGCACCTTCCCGGAAGTCAACTGGGCGGTGATCTCCGAGCGCAGTGTGGATGAAGCCCGGGCCGATGCCGGCGTCACCGAACTCAACCAGCAAGCGCTGGCATTCGTCAGCATCGTGGTTCTGGTGGCCATACTCTTCGGTTATTTCTTTGCCGTGGGCATCAGTACCCCCATCCGTTCGCTCGCAGCTTCCACGCGCGCCATCAGCCGCGGTGAATTCCACCAGCGCACTCCGGTGCGCGGCGCCACGGAGATCAGCGAGCTGGCGGAAAACTTCAACTTGATGGCCAGCGACATCGAAGAGTACATCGAGAAGCTGAAGGAAGCCGCCGAGGAAAATCGCGAACTGTTCATCGGCTCGATCCGCATGCTGGCGGCCGCCATCGACGAAAAGGACCCGTACACCCGAGGCCATTCAGGTCGCGTGGCCAAATATTCAACGATCATTGCGCAGGAAATGCGGCTCTCGCCCGAGGATCTCGACAAACTCAAAATCGCTGCCCTTCTGCACGACGTCGGAAAAATCGGCGTGGACGACCGCGTGCTCAAGAAGCCCGGATCGCTTACTCCCGAAGAGTTTGAAATCATGAAGACCCACACCACCAAGGGCGCCAACATCATGCGTCCGGTCTCGCAGCTCAAGGACATGCTGCCAGGCATCGAATTGCACCACGAGCACATGGACGGGCGCGGCTATCCCTACGGCCTAACCGGCCCGCAGATTCCACAGATGGCCAGAATCATCGGCGTGGCGGATACCCTGGATGCCATGACCACCAATCGCCCCTATCAGACCGCCATGGATCTGGACTATGCGCTGGGCCGCATCAAAGCGCTAGCTGGCTCAAAGTTCGACGAAGCGATTGTCATCGCGCTCGAATCCGCTGTAAAAGCCGGCAAACTCCGCCTATCCGCGGTAGAAGTCCAAGTCTAACTTTTAAGTGCGACGGCGAAGCTGCCGCTTTGACGGTCTAAACCGAACCTCTCCATTCAACCCTTTCTAACTCCGCCTCCCGCCTCCTCCCCACCCAATCTGATACACTTTTCTTTCGCACCTTTCGTCAGGCGCAGACCACCCTTATGATCACCCTCTTCGGAAAACCCGAACCCACGCTGCTCGAGCGCCTGAAGGAGTCCGTAGGCAAAACCAAGGAAGCCCTCGCCGACACACTCGACACCATCACCCAGGGCGGTCGCCAAATAGATCCTTCCGTCCTCAAGGAAGTGGAAAACGCCCTGCTCTCCGCCGACCTCGGCGTAAAAACGACAAAAGAAATCCTCGATTCCGTAAAGGAACAACTTTCCCGCAACGCCCTCAGCAACGGCGAACAGCTGAAAAACGAAATCAAGAAGCACGTATTCCGAGCCCTCAATGTGTATGGGAACACACCACACTTGGCGGGAGCGGCAAATGGCAACGACCCCCGCGTAATTTTCATCGTTGGCGTGAACGGCGCGGGGAAAACCACCAGCATCGGAAAGCTAGCGAACCGCTTGCGCCAGGATGGCCGCAGCGTCGTGCTCTGCGCGGCCGACACCTTCCGCGCCGCCGCCATCGAGCAACTGGAAATTTGGGCCCAGCGCAACGGCGTCGAAGTAATCAAGCAGAAATCCGGTTCCGACCCTGCCGCGGTCGTATTCGACGCCATGGCTGCGGCAAAAGCCCGCGGCGCGGACGCGGTGATCGTGGATACGGCCGGCCGTTTGCACACCAAATCCAACCTGATGCTCGAACTCGAGAAAATGAAGCGCACCGCCGCAAAACTGATCCCGGGCGCGCCGCACGACGTCCTCCTGGTCATGGACGCCACGACAGGACAAAACGGCCTGGCCCAGGCCCGCGAGTTTACTTCCGCAGTAGGTGTAACAGGCATTATCCTGACCAAACTGGACGGCACGGCGAAGGGCGGCATCGTGGTAGCCATTTCACGCGAACTCGGGTTGCCCATCCGCTTTGTAGGCACCGGCGAACAGATCAACGACCTCGTCCCGTTCGACGCGCAGACCTACGCCGACTCGCTTTTCAACTGACACCGTGAATTCCCACGACACTCATTTCATGGAGCATGCGCTCGACCTGGCGCGCAAAGGCGTAGGCCTCGCCAGCCCGAATCCGACCGTCGGCTGTGTGATTGTGAAAGACGGCGCAATTCTCGGCGAAGGGTACCACCAGTACGCCCTGAAAGACCACGCGGAAATTGTAGGGTTGAAACAGGCCGGCGACCGGGCGCGTGGCGCTACTCTCTACGTAACGCTCGAGCCATGCAATCACACCGGTCGCACGGGTCCGTGCACCGAGGCGATTATCGCCGCGGGAATTTCGCGCGTTGTCGCCGCGATGGAGGACCCGAACCCCAGAACGAGCGGAACCGGATTCGGCCGTCTGCGTCAGGCGGGCGTCGAACTGCAAAGCGGCCTGCTCGAAGCTGAAGCGCAAAATCTCAACGAAGCGTTTTCGCACTGGATTACCACGCGCAAGCCCTTTGTCACTCTGAAATCTGCATTGACGCTCGACGGCCAACTCGCCCTGCCAAAACCACGCAAGGGCAAGCAGCCCGAATGGATCACCAGCGAAGAATCGCGCGCAGAAGTGCACCGCATGCGCCACGCTTCCGATGCTCTGCTCACCGGCATCGGCACCATTCTCGCCGACAATCCACTGCTGAGCGAGCGCAGCGGCCTCCCCCGCCGCCGCCGCTTGCTCCGCGTAGTCCTCGACACGCGCCTCCGCCTTTCCCCCAAGTCGCGCATCGTAGAAACCTGTGATGACGATCTCCTCGTCTTCACCGCCGCCCTGCTCAAAACTCCGAAAGCCCGCAAGCTGCAAAATGCCGGCGTCGAATTAATCGAAGTAAAGCGTAGCCGCACCGGTCTTGATCTAAGCGCAGTCCTCAAGGATCTGGGCCGCCGCGACATCCTAAGCGTGCTGCTGGAAGCAGGTCCTCACCTCAACGCCGCCGCCCTGTCCGCCGGCCTCGCGAATAAACTCGTCCTCTTCTACGCCCCCAAAATAGCCGGCGATGCCAGCGTTCCTTTCCTCACCCCCGGCGCAAGCGCGATGCCACCAATGCGAGTAAGCACGACGCGCCGATTCGGCCCAGACGTCGCCATCGAAGCCTACCCGCGAAAATCGTCTTTGTAGGGGAGGGGCTCGCGCATCGCTCTCTGGTTCCTCTTGCCTTTCTGGCGGCCGCCACAAATCCCGTCGCCCACTTCGCAGCACACCAAACCAAGAATTCACTACTCATTCCGCAAGTTGTTTGCGACCATTTCCCTCGAACCATCCTGCACCCATCGCCTGACGGAGGATTTTCCGCGTGAGCGAACCACCGCGTTCCTGGCGTCTCGGTTTCTGGAGCCTGATCGCCACGCAATTTCAGGGCGCCTTCAACGACAACGCCTTGAAATACCTGGTCATCTTCCTGATCATCGGCACCAATCTCTCCTCCGACGAAGAAGAAGCCAAAGTGCTCCTGGTAGGTTCGCTCTTCGCCCTGCCTTTCATTCTCTTTTCCATGACTGGCGGATATTTCGCCGATCGCTTCAGCAAGCGCTCCGTCACCATCTGGAC
Organism: Acidobacteriota bacterium; assembly: GCA_013289665.1. Lineage (GTDB taxonomy): Bacteria > Acidobacteriota > Terriglobia > Acidiferrales > UBA7541 > Acidiferrum. The sequence continues at coordinate 390,110 of JABCZN010000002.1, forward strand.
CAAAGTCTTCGAAATCGCGGTAATGCTATTCGCTATCGCGGGCTTTGCGCTCCATAGCATGGCCATGTCCATGGCGGCGGTATTCCTTGCCAGCACGCAGGGTGCTCTGTTTGGTCCATCGAAATACGGCCTGCTTCCCGAAATTTTGCCGGAGAAGCGACTCTCCTGGGGCAACGGCGTCATCGAACTCGGCACGTTTCTGGCCGCCATCACCGGCACAGTCGTTGGAGCCAGGCTTTCGGAGGTCTTCAGAGGCCGCGAATACTATTCCGGTATCTTTTTCCTGGCCTGCTCGTTAATTGGCCTCGCCACCAGTTTCGGCATCTTGAAAGTCCCAGCGGCCGATCCCGCGAAAAAGTTCCGCGCCAATTTCTTGGGCGATCTCTGGTCGCAAGGCAAGCTGATCGGGCAGGACCAGGTGCTGTGGCTTTCCGTCCTCGGGAACACGTATTTCTTCTTCCTCGGAGCACTCCTCCAGTTCGACATCGTTTTCTACGCCCGAGACGTCCTGCATGTCACCGCAACCCACGGCAGCCTGCTGCAAGCCGCCATCGCCATCGGCATCGGGTTCGGCAGCTTGGCCGCCGGATATCTTTCCGGAGGCAAAATTGAATACGGCCTGATTCCTCTGGGCGCCACGGGCATCACGATTTTTGGCTTCCTGCTCGCGGCTCCCGGCTTGTCATTCAACACGGTTCTCATTCTCCTCGCGGCGCTCGGTTTCTTCGGCGGCTTCTTCATCGTGCCCATCAGCGCACTTATCCAGCACCGGCCGGAAGAACAGCACCGCGGCGGCGTGCTGGCCGCCGCAAATCTCTATTCCTTTATCGGCATCCTCGGCGCATCCGGTGCTTTTTATCTGCTGAAGCACTATCTGCGGCTAGCCCCGGCGGAAATTTTCTTCTGGGCTTCGATTCTGACGCTCGGTGCGCTTGTCTATCTCCTATGGCTCCTGCCGGATTCCCTGCTGCGGTTGCTGTTGTGGATCGCAACGCACTCGATATACCGGCTTGATCTGACAGGCCAGGAAAATATCCCCGCGCGTGGTGGAGCGCTCCTCACGCCCAACCATTCCTCCTGGGTGGATGCCGTACTCCTGCTTTCCGCCACCGACCGGCCCATCCGCTTCCTCATGTTCAAAGGCGTTTACGACCTTCCCTTCATCAAGCCGTTCGCCAAAATTCTCAGAATTATCCCCATCGCCTCCGATCAGGGCCCGCGCGAAATGATTCACTCGCTGCGCGAAGCCTCCGACGCCCTGCGCAATGGTGAAGTCGTGTGCATCTTCCCGGAAGGCGAAATCACACGCATCGGCCAGATGCTCCCCTTCCGCCGCGGCTTCGAGCGCATCGTGAAGGGCATCGACGTTCCCATCATCCCTGTGAACATCGACGGCCTCTGGGGCTCGATCTTCAGTTTTTCAGGTGGCCATTTTCTCTGGAAGCTGCCTCGTCACATTCCCTATCCCGTGCGCGTATCGTTTGGGAAACCGTTGCCGTCGACCGCGAGCACCACGGATGTACGCAACGCCGTCCAGGAGCTGGGTGTGGACGCCTTCCAGCGCCGCCGCCGGTATATGAAGCCGCTGACGCGCTCGTTCATCAAGATGGCGCGGCGCCACTCCCGGCGTTTCGCGATGGCAGACGGCCGCACACCAAAAGTCAGTTTCGGCGAAGCCCTGACCAAAACAGTTTTCCTCGCACGGCGCCTGCGCCCATTGTGGGCCGGCCAAAACATGGTCGGGGTCCTCCTGCCGCCTTCCATACCGGGCGCGCTCGTAAATTGGGCGGCCATGCTGCAGGGCAAAGTTCCCATCAACCTCAACTACACCACTTCAAACGAATCCCTGGCCTCCTGCGCGAGGCAGTGTGAATTGCAGACAGTCGTCACGTCAAAACTCTTCCTCGAAAAAGTTCACATCGAACCTCCAGGAAAAATCATCTACGTGGAAGATCTGGCGGAAAAGCCGCAGCTCTCTGAAAAACTCATCGCGCTCCTTTCCGCGAAGCTGCTTCCCGCCCGTCTGCTCGAACGCTCTCTCGGCTTCACGCGCAAGCCTTCGCTCGACGACACAGCCACGATCATTTTTTCCAGTGGCTCGACCGGCGAGCCCAAGGGCGTCTTGCTCTCGCACTTCAACCTCGCCTCGAACGTCGAGCAGATCGAACAGGTCTTCCATCTTCACAAAGGCGATTCCATCCTCGGCATCCTCCCCTTCTTCCACTCTTTTGGCTTCACCGGCACGCTCTGTCTTCCCGCGATGGCCGGAATCGGCGCCGTCTTTCATCCCAGCCCGCTCGACGCCCAAGCTATCGGCGCCCTGATCAGCAAGTATTCCGTAACCATGCTGCTTTCCACGCCGACTTTTCTGAACTCCTACACCCGCCGCTGCCCGCCGGAATCTTTCGGCAGCCTGCGCATTGTGATGGCCGGAGCGGAAAAATTGCCCGAGCGCGTGGCGCAGGCGTTTGAAGATCACTTCGGCATTCGCCCGCTCGAAGGCTATGGCTGCACGGAATGCTCGCCGGTCGTTGCCGTCAACACCTACGACTTTCGCGCCGCCTATTTCCGCCAGGTAGGAGCCAAGCGCGGCACCATCGGGCATCCGCTCCCGGGAATCGGTGTCCGCATCATCGATCCGGATACCAGTGAAGCGCTCCCCGTGGACAAGCCGGGCTTGCTGCTGGTTCGAGGGCCGAACATCATGGTCGGTTATCTGAACCACCCTGAAAAAACCGCCGAAGTCTTGCGAGATGGCTGGTACAACACCGGCGACATCGCCACGCAGGACGAAGACGGATTCCTGCGCATCACCGACCGCCTCAGCCGCTTCAGCAAAATCGGCGGCGAAATGGTTCCCCACATCAAGGTGGAAGAAAAACTTCACGAACTGCTCGAAGCCGACGGCCAGGTCCTTGCGGTCACCGCAATCCCCGATGAAAAAAAGGGCGAGCGGCTGGTGGTAGTCCATACTCTGAGTGAAGAGATCTTGAAAGATTGCCTGGAGAAACTCTCAAAGAGCGACTTGCCCGCCCTTTGGAAGCCGCGCCCCGATCAATTCATTCACGTTGAGCAACTCCCCTATCTTGGCACCGGGAAACTCGATTTGCGTCGCCTGAAAGAAATTGCCATGCCGCCAGCAAACGCAACCACCTAGGTTTGCGGAGGAGGGTCTTGCCCCTCCCACTGGCCTTGTAACGGCCGCCTTCCGAGGCGGGCGCCTTCTGCCCATTCCCCGAACCTGCCACTTTCTGGATCCTCCAGGGATTTCTTTCGGCAAAAAAAGGTATTCTGTAGTGGCCGCCTTCAGGTGGCCAAGCCGCGCCAGTCGAGAGCCAACATGTTCACCGGAATCATCGAACACCTCGGAACCGTCGAATCCCTGAAAGCCAATTCTGAAGGCGGACGCCTGAAAATTCACGCGCCCAGCGTGGCGACTCATCTTGAGGTCTCGAAGAGCATCGCCGTGAACGGTTGCTGCCTGACAGTTGTCGCCGTGGATGGCGAGCGCTTCTCGGCCGACCTATCCGGCGAAACCCTGCGTAAGACTTCGCTCAGCGAATGGAAAGCAGGAACACGCGTCAATCTCGAGCAGCCGTTGACCGCCGGGAAGGAATTCGGCGGACACTTTGTGCTTGGCCACGTGGATACGATCGGCCGTGTGGCACGCCTTGCACCCGAAGGCGAAAATTGGTGGTACGGCGTCGAAGTTCCCGAATCGTTCGCCCGCCACATCGTGCCGCAAGGCTCGATCACCATTGACGGCATCAGCTTAACGGTCGCGCGCTGGAACGGCCGCGTGGCCGAAGTTGCGGTGATTCCTTACACGTACGAGCACACCAACATCCGCAACAAACAAATCGCCGACGCCGTGAATTTGGAAGGCGACGTCGTCGGAAAATACGTCGAGCGATATCTGGAAACCCACACGGGAAACAAGTCCGTTTCCCAACTGACCATCGAAAATTTAGTCGCTCAGGGCTTCTAGCGCCTGTAGCTCATCCCTTCAGGGATAAGGGTTTCCGCCGCGCCGGCAACCATACCCCACAGGAGAGCAAACTGCCTCCGCGATTCCACAACTATGATTCTTTTCCCCTTACTGTCTTCTCTCTCACGCCGCGCCAATACAAAATCAATCCCAGGAAAATGGATGCCAGCGTCCCCCCAACCAGCCGAAGCTCAAAACTCAATTTGTTTACAGTGTCGCCCGGGGGCACAAGAGAAACGAAAATTCCCAGCAGCACAACCACAAATCCAAGAATGCCGCACACCCACAGGCCCAGTTTCCCGCCCGGAATCAGAATCGCATGCGGATTTTCCGCGCGGTCCTTTCGTCCGGCAAGCTTTACAACTCCGGCGAACATGTAAAGAAACGGAATAAAATAAAGAATGATCGCTGCATCAATCAACATCTGGTAAGCGGCCTGCACGGTCTCGCTCTTGATCTGGCTGAGCAGCAAAATGGCGCCGGATACTCCCGCCTGCACCAGAATCGAAACATATGGCGTCTTCCACCGCGGGTGAATTTTCCCGAACGCCGCCGGCAAATAACGATCAATCCCCACCACGAACGGAACCCGCGCGATACCTGCAACGGTGCTTCCCACGCCGCCGGCATTCCCCACCGTGACCAAAATCGCGGCAAGAATCCCCAGGAAACCAATCTTCAACATAACCGATCCCGCGGTGATCGCATGAAACACACCGCTCTTGGGGTCAAGATCCCCGGCCGGAACCAGCGTAAGAATCGCAAATGTCCCGACGATGTACATGAACGCAATCAGCGCGCCTGCGCCAAACACTGCGCGCGGCAACGTACGCCGCGGATCGCGCACTTCTTCGCTCATGGCGGAAACAAGCTCCAGCCCCGTAAACGCGAACGCAATCTGCGACCAGAAATTCACCGTATCCCAATTCCAGGTCGGCATCATGTTGGCCAGGGTAAAGTGCGTGGCCGATCCGCCGCGGAAAAAAATCAGAAGCGCCACTCCAACAAGTACCAGCAGCGGCAAATACGTGCCCACGCCGCCTGCATTCTGCAGCCACTTTCCGATGTTTAGCCCGATGATGTTCAGCAATACCGCCACCAGCAGCAGAGCAATCGAAACCAGCAGCAGAAATGTCCGGTCCTGCGAAAGCGGCCCTCCCTTTTCCCCAATCACGTATGCACTCATCGAAGCGCTGGCCAGCAGCAGCCCCGGAAAATAAAACACGGTATAAATCCAGTAGGTCCATCCGGCAACGAACCCGTGGAAATCTCCAAACGCTTCCTTCGCCCACACATACAAGCCGCCCTCTTGCGGAAAACGCGAAGACAATTCGTTGATCACGAACGCCCCGGGCACGAAAAAGAACAGCGCCGCAATCACCCAAAGGCTGATGGAAGAAGTCCCGTTGTGCCCCGCCGCCGCGATCCATCGCGGACCGAGCACGGTGGCGATGTTAAACAGCAGCACATCCCAGAAGCCCATGGTCTTAGGTAACTGTGATTTGGGATCGGAAATTGGCGTGGCCGAACTGCTCACAGGGTCACGTCCAGCTCGGGGATCAATTCGTCCTGCACAAGGAAATCGCGCAGAAACGGATCCGTGGAACTCTCAAATTCCGCCCACGAGCCGAAGACCTGTGCCCGGCCGTCCTGAAGGAAAACTACGTTGTCGGCAAGCCGCTTGGCCAGATGTGTATCGTGCGTCACGACGATCGAGGTTTTGTGGAAAGCTTGTTTCAACCGCAAGATCAGGTCACCCATGTGTCCGGCCATGATGGGATCAACCATCGTCGTCGGCTCATCATAGAGAATGGCCTCAGGATTTTGCGCCAGGGCCCGCGCGATGGCCACTGCGCGCTTCATTCCCGTAGAGAGTTCGCTGGGGAGTTTGTCCAAGACCTCCTCGACTTCCAGCATATGTGAAAGTTTTGCCACATAAGCCTCCACGTCTTCGACGGTGAGGCCTGGCTGGCCTTCCAGCGGAAACGCGATATTTTCCGCAACGCTAAGCGAATCAAACAGCGCGCCAGACTGAAATACCATCGTAACTTTGCGGCGGATCGATTCGAACTGCCTCTCGGTGAAATGCGTTACGTCTTCGCCATCAATCAAGATGCGTCCCGAATCAGCGGTTAGAAAGCCCATGATGTGTTTCAACGAAACCGATTTGCCCACGCCGCTGCGCCCCATGATCACGCAGGTATCCCCTCGTTTCACCTGGAAGCTGACGTTCTGCAGCACCACGTGTTCGTCAAAGGCCTTGTTGACGCCGCGAAATTCAAAATAGTATTCCGCGGCGCTACCCGGGCCTTTATCGGTCAAGCCGCTATCTTTAAGGTCTTCACTCATCGATTCGTTGCGGCAATCCTCATTGGCCGAGCCGCTCGGCAAAAACCCTGCGCGCCTCTTCGTAATCCGCGGTCGTATTCATATTCCAGAATAGCCGCCCATCGCTATCAAATCGTTTCCAGGCTGACTCGTCAAGCACTTCCATTGACAGCCGTTTCATGGCTTCGGTAACTTTCCGCACCCCGCCGTCGAAAGCGGTCTGAATCGCCAAAGCAGCGTCCGTCCGCCAGCACGCGCAAAGCGGTTCCAATCCGTTCTCCGATTGCGGCACGATAACCTGGGCGTTGCTTTTGACGGCGCGATCGCAAAGATACGCCAGCCACTCGCGCTTCAGAAAAGGCATGTCGCAACCAAGGATCAGTGCGTAGGAATCTCGTCTGTGATCTCGGGCCGGCATAGCGGAGGAACTGCCGAGTCGCTCGTTCATGGATTGGAGGGCGGTGAGGATTCCTCCGAGCGGCCCTTGCCCGGGCCATTGGTCAGCAAGAATCAGGGCGGGCGCATGCGCGTATTTTCCGGCCGCTGCGACGATTTTCGTTTCTCCGCAAACGGCGGCTACAAGTTCGACCGTCCACGCCAGCAGTGTCTTTCCCCCAAATTCAACTAGAGCCTTGTCCGATCCGAAGCGTGCGCTTCCGCCGCCCGCCTGGACAAAGCCAAACACGCTCATTCCTCATCCTCCGGAGTCTCCTGTCCGGGACGCCGGATGCCAAGTTCCCGCAAGCGCTCCTGCAGACTCTGCCGGTGCAGGCCGATCGTTGCCGCGGTCCGCGAAATGTTCCAGCGATGCACGGCAAGTTGCCGCAGCAAATAAGCAATCTCAAACTTGCGCTTCGCCTCGCGAAAGTCCTTCTCCTTCAGCCCCAGATCCTCACCGTCACCCCCACCCTTCGGCACCACGGAAGCGCCAAGCAGGACTTCCTCCGGCAGGTCGCTGGCCCCGATCTCCTCGCCGCGCGAAAGCACCAGGCTGCGCTCGATGGCATTCTTCAGTTCACGCACATTGCCTGGCCAATCGTAATTCTCCAGCGCCTTCACCGCTTCTTTCAGAAGGCGCGGCGTGCGCCCGAGCCGTGCGCCATGCAGCCGCACAAACGCTTCGGCGAGAATGGCAATGTCCTCCTTGTGCTCCCGCAGCGGCGGCAGCTCGATCGTCACCACGCGCAACCTGTAGAAAAGATCCTCGCGAAACTTGCCATCCCGAATCGCCAGCGGCAGGTTCCGGTGCGTTGCGCTGATCACCCGGACATCCACCGGAATCGATTGCGTCCCGCCCAACCGCTCCACGGTGCGATTTTCGAGCGCCCGCAGGACCTTCGACTGCGTCACCGGATTCATGTCCCCAATCTCGTCCAGAAACAGTGTGCCGCCGTGCGCCTGTTCGAACCGCCCTTTTTTCTGCTGCGCCGCGCCGGTGAATGCACCGCGCTCGTACCCAAATAGCTCCGATTCAATCAGCGTTTCCGGCAGCGCCGCGCAATTCACCGCCACCCACGCTTTTCCGTTCCGCTCGGAGCGAGCGTGAATTTCCTGCGCCAGCAGGTCTTTCCCGGTTCCGCTTTCCCCGAGAATCAGCACCGTGGAATCCGCCGGCGCCACGCGGTCAGCCAGTTCAAACGCTTTGCGCAACGCCGCCGAGCGCCCGATCATCTGGCCGAAATGTCCTTCGGTGGCCACCCGCCGCCGCAGCGTTTCATTTTCCTGTTCGAGCCCGACAAGTTTCAGCAGATTCGCCACCCGCTGCCGCAGCTCCTCAAGTTCAAAACCTTTCACCAGGTAGTCGGCCGCCCCTAGTTGCAACGCCTCGACCGCCGTTTTCGCCGTATCCAACGCCGAAACCATCAGCACTGGCAGATCGTATCCCTCCGCGCGTAACCACTTGAGGAACGAAAGCCCGTCTTCGCCGGGAAGCACCACATCGAGCAGCAGCAAATCCGGCTTCTCGCTGAGCAGCAAAGAACGCCCACCGGCAGCGGAATCCGCCTCCACAACGCGATAGCGGCTTTCCAGCGCCCGGCGCAACGCATAACGCGACGCCGGCTCGTCATCCACAATCAGAACTGTTTTCATTCAGCTGGCTCCTTCACCACCACGGGAAAGTTCAGGCGAATCTCCGTACCGCGCCCGCCGCCTGTCGGGCTCTTGATTTCCATCGTGCCACCCGCTTCCTGCAGCCGCCGGTCAACAATCGCCAGGCCCAGCCCGGTTCCCCGCGCCTTGGTAGTGAAGAATGGCTGCAACACCTTGGCCTGGTCGGCAGCGGAAATTCCCGGCCCGTCATCTTCCACATACACCGTGCAGACTTTCTCCGACGAACGCAGCTGGACGCGCACGTGCCCCCCGTCCTCGACCGCCTCAATCGCATTTAGCACCACATTCGAAAGAATATCGTTGGCCGCTTCTTCGCCGATTGCGGCCCGTGATTCGCCGTTGGCTTCCCTAAGTTCCAGAGAAACCCGCCGCTCGTCCGCGGCGTGCCTGAGCATGTTGGCCACCGTTTCGGTCACCTGTGCCAGGTTGCAGCTCTGTGCGCCATTCCCCACGCGTAGTCCAGGCCGGCTGAACTGCAACAACTGGTTGAGCCGCGCCGAAAGCCGGTTGATCTCCTCCAGCACCATCTGCGTTTCCTGTCGCAGCGATGCGGGAAGCTCCGGGCTTTCCATCTGCACCTGCAGAATCGTTTTGATCGAGCCCAGCGGATTCTTGAGGTTGTGCGAAATGCTCGCCGCCATCTGCCCAACCAGCGCCAGCCGCTCGCGCTCCGCCAGTTCCCGTTCGAGTTGCAGCTTCTCCTCAATCAACCGGCACAAATCAAACGCCCCCGGCAATTGCTCGCACAAAAATTCCAGCGCCGCATAAGTCTCCCCCGAAATCATCGCTCCAAACGATTGCGCGCGCAGAGAACCCAGCCGCTCTCCCGCTCGCCTGATTTCGAAACTCTGCGCCGATCGAGCATCCTCCGTTTTCCTGTCTTGCCGCTCGCCTGAGAGGTCAAACTCCAGTTCCACCTTGGCCAATTGCAATTGCTCGGCAATCCACCCTTCGCAGAATTTTCTCAGTTTGCTCTGGTCGCCCAGCCTGGCAACTTCGTTGATCGGCAGCATCAATTTCTGCGCGCGATCGACTTCGCTTTGCGCGGTCTGCCGCAACAATCTCCGTATCACCCGCTGCAGCGGCTCAAAGAACACCACGGGCAAAAATAGCAGGAGGGCGGCCGAAGCTTCCGGCGGAAGGTAGGGATCCAGCCACAAGCTGGCGCGGCGCACCAAACTCAGATACAAAAGCGCCAGAAAGACTCCCAGCACCGCATAGACCAGGTTGCGCTGCCTGCCAATCTGCAGGAAATTGAATCGTTGAACGCCCCGGAATAGTTTCACGAGTGGCCCAAGCGCAAGCATCAGGACGATGACCGACAACCCTGGCTCGTGTTCCCCGTTAAAGTTTCGGACCCACAAAAACATGCTCAGCAAAAAGAATGCCAACGCCAAAAAATCCAATCCGAGTCCTTTGTGAAATTCCTTCTGCGCTTCATCCGGAGCCGTCTTTCTGAAGCGCCGCTGCCAGTAGGCGGCAATCAGAATCGCGGTGATCAGCCATGCCTGGAAGGCAATTCCAAGCTGCCGCGACGAAGTTTCAAATTGGAAGTTGGCTCTTACTTCTAGAGTCGCGAACAATCGGGGCAAAAGGAGCGCGGCCGGGACCCACGCAAGCAGCGACCATTGGATTTTCGCGCGCCGCGAGGAAATGAGCTCCCGGACAGACGCGTACTCGGTGTGAAGTTGCACCACCAGCGGCGGAATAAACCACAGACCCAGGCACAGAAACGTCCACGCAAATCTCAACAACGCCGGGGGAGGTGCCCCATAGAAGAGCGTCGCGTTGAGCGCAAGCAGGCTGCTGCCAAAAAAACAGGTGAGCGCCAAGCACAGAAAGAAGAAGAGCCGCTCGAAATTTCGCTGCCGGCGATGGCCAAGGATTACCACCATCCAGAAAAACGGCAGGAGCGTTCCTGCTGTCAGAACGATTAATCGGAGATACAAAAGCCAGTGCATGCAGTTCCTTGCCGGAGTCTATAGCTGACGGCAAAGCAGGGCAATGGCCAAGTGCAAGGGAAATCTGGCGGCTATATCACAAAGGAAATAAACAGGTTATACCAGATATGCCATCTTTGAGTATGCGCGGCGATCCGTCCGATTGCCGGGATTTTGCTTGACTTGATAGGAAAAATTGCTATATTAGCAGTCGGTATCGAGGAGTGCTAATCGCTTTTCCTGCCCTCCTCAATCACCGTTTCTGGAGTCTTACCGCTAGATCACCTATGGAGGTTTTTCAAAGATGGCAGTCAATCTGACACCGCTGCACGACCGCGTGATCGTGAAGCGCATTGAAGAGAAGGAAACCGTCAAGGGCGGCATCATCATCCCCGACTCCGCGAAGGAAAAGCCGCAAGAGGGCGAAGTGATCGCCGTCGGTGCCGGCAAGCGCGAGAAGGGCGAGCGTGTGCCCCTCGACGTGAATGTTGGCGACCGTGTGCTGTTTGGCAAGTACAGCGGGAGCGAAATCAAGATCGATGGCGAAGAACTGCTGATCCTCCGCGAGGAAGAAATTCTCGCCAAGCTCGGCGGCGCCGCCAAAGCAGCAAAGAAGTAAGGCAGCGACGAGCCAGCAGATAGCAGATAACGGGAATGGGCAGCGCAGTCCATGCTTCCTGACCGCTGATATCTGATTACTGATTACCTTCATCAATTTCACGGCAGTAAAACAGATTCTCGAATCGAACTCAGGCAAGGACGAAACTTAGGAGGAACCAAGAAATGGCGAAGCAGATTGTTACCGGAGAGAATTCCCGCCAGGCGATTCTACGCGGCGTGAATGCCCTCGCGGACGCAGTAAAGATCACCCTCGGCCCCAAGGGCCGCAATGCAGTGATCGAAAAGAAGTTCGGCGCGCCCATCATCACCAAAGACGGCGTGACCGTTGCCAAGGAAATCGAACTCCGCGATCCCCTCGAGAACATGGGCGCGCAGATGGTTCGCGAAGTCGCCAGCAAGACCAGCGACGTCGCGGGTGACGGCACCACGACCGCCACCGTTCTGGCTCAGGCCATCTTCCGCGAAGGCGTGAAGACGGTTGCCGCCGGCGCCAGCCCCACCGCCCTCAAGCGCGGCATCGACAAAGCCGTCGAAGTCGCCGTTGAGGAAATCAAGAAGCTCCACAAAGATGTCAAGGGCGACATGATCGCCCAGGTTGGCACAATTTCCGCCAACAATGACAAGCAGATCGGCGGCATCATCGCCGAAGCCATGAAGAAGGTCGGCAAGGACGGCGTCATCACCGTGGAAGAATCCAAGACCATGGACACCACGCTCGAAGTCGTCGAAGGTATGCAGTTCGACCGCGGCTACCTCTCACCCTACTTCATCACCGATATGGATCGCCAGGAAGTGGTCCTCGAGAACGCGCTGATCCTCATCCACGAAAAGAAGATCAGCTCGATGAAGGACCTGCTTCCCCTGCTCGAGCAGATTGCCAAGCTCGGCAAGCCGCTCATCATCATCGCGGAGGACGTTGAAGGCGAAGCCTTAGCCACCCTCGTGGTGAACAAGCTGCGCGGCACCCTGCAGTGCGCCGCCGTCAAGGCTCCTGGCTTTGGCGACCGCCGCAAAGCCATGCTCGAGGACATTGCGGTGCTGACCGGCGGTAAGGCCATCACCGAAGACCTCGGCATCAAGCTCGAAAACGTAAAGATCGAGGACCTCGGCAAGGCCAAGAAGACCACCATCGACAAGGACAACACCACTCTTGTCGAGGGCGCCGGCAAGGCCAGCGAAATCGAAGGCCGCGTCAAGCAGATCCGCCTGCAAGTGGAAAACACCACCTCCGACTACGACCGCGAGAAGTTGCAGGAGCGGTTGGCCAAGCTCGTCGGTGGCGTTGCTGTCATCAAGGTGGGCGCGGCGACCGAAACCGAGCTGAAGGAAAAGAAGGCTCGTGTCGAGGACGCCATGCACGCAACCCGCGCGGCAGTCGAGGAAGGCATCGTTCCCGGCGGCGGCACGGCACTCCTGCGCTGCTTGAACGCGATTGACAAGCTGAAACTGCACGACGACGAAGCAGTCGGTGTAGGCATCGTGAAGCGGGCGCTCGAAGAGCCCTGCCGTCAGATCGCCCTCAACGCCGGCTTCGAAGGCGCGGTGGTCATCGGCAAAATCCGCGAGTCCAAGGACGAAAACTTCGGCTTCAACGCGGACACCGGTGAATATGTTGACCTCGTCAAGGCTGGCGTCATTGATCCGGCCAAGGTCACTCGCCTCGCTCTGCAAAACGCCGCGTCCATCGCCGGCCTCATGCTCACCACCGAAGCATTGGTGGCCGAGCTCAAGGAAGACGACAAGAAGGGCGCAGCTGCCGGCGGTCCGGGTGGCCCGGGCGGCATGGGGGGCATGTACTAAGCCTTCCGAGTAAGCCCAGAATCTCAATCCAACAAAGGGGGCGGCCGATTTGGTCGCCCCTTTCCTTTGCTGGAGATCATCGAACAGGATGGTCGCAAAATAAATCGAAATCGTTCATTATTCCTACATAAAATGCGCACTCTCGAGAAATTAACAATAAAGAGTTTCAAATCCATCCGCGAGCAGACACCCTTGCACTTGGTAGGCTCAACGTCTTTATTGGTGGCAATGGCGCGGGAAAATCCAATTTAATTGAGGTATTCCGGTTCCTGCGCGAAATTGTGAACCAGAATTTGGCTGACTATACCGGGATCAAAGGAGGTGCGAACACGCTCCTTTATTTCGGAAGGAAATTGGAACGGATCCGCATGGAATGTCCGCATTTCGATGAGTGGCTCACCAAGCTCGAGGTTCTCGGGGGCCAATGATGAGCGCTCATATGTTCAACCTGGGGATCATCAATGTGGTCAATTTAGGGGCCGCCTATGTGGTTTTGCGCCTTGTTAGTGCGGACTATGGAAAATACCTACGCCTGCAATTTCCTACTGAAAACTTGACAGGATTTTCCCTCAGACAAGATTGCACCCAGTGAGACACTTTTACACGCTTCGGAACTCTTGCTAATCACACCCTAAACATTGACTCACGTTTGCAGGTAAGTGACTCATTTCCGGTCACTAAGAGTCCTCCAACTTTGACCGCCGGACTGCCTTTGGCATTGCACATGCTCTCCTATCACCGACATGCAAATGAATGAAAACATCTCGAATTACGCAGTCCACTTGAAGCCGGCCGACGCGCGCCGAACCAACGAATTTGTGGGTCGCATGCTCCGCGTCTTCGCAGTCCTCGGCGCCCTGGCCCTTCTCGCGCTTTCCGCCGGATTCGCCCTGCTGCTGGGCGTCGGCCACTGGCTGGTGAAGGAAGATTCCCTAGAAAAGGCCAGCGCCATCGCAGTGCTCAGCGGCAATTTCCCCGCCCGCGCTCTTGAAGCCGCTTCGCTTTTTCGCAATGGTTTTGCCGGTGAAATATGGTTGACGCATCCCGGTCCGCAATCGGACGCGCTAACTCAGATGGGCATTCACTATCCGGGCGAAGCCGATTTCAACTATCAGGTTCTCCGCCGCCAGGGAGTCCCGGCAAAAGCGATTCACGTCCTCGGCGCCCCGGTCATCAACACCTCGGATGAACTCGAAGTCATCAGCAGCGCGCTCCTGCAGAAGCAGGGCGCCTCGGTCATTATAGTGACCAACAAGGCCCACACCAGGCGGGTTCATGAATTGTGGAACAGGTTCGACTCCGCTCGCGGAAAAATCATCGTCCACGGCATCGCCAACGACGACTTCCAGCCCTCGGCCTGGTGGACCCGCACGGGAGATACTCACCAGGTGGTCCACGAAATCTTCGGAATGATCAACGTCTGGGCGGGGCTTCCGATGCAATCCGCACTGCATTCGCGTGAAGCACTCGCCCAGAACGAGCTCCAGCAATCGCCGAAGCTCGTCCCCGTCGCGAAAATATCATCTTCCAATAGCGACGATTAGCTCAACTACGTTTAACCTGCCCTCAATCGCGGTGCCCCGCTGCTGCCCCTGTTGCCTTTGGCGTCTTCGAGGCCAGGATATCCAGCTTGTTGATTTCGGGCGCTTTGGAAAAAAGCTCCGGCGCTTTCGCCATCAGCGCTTTCGCTATATCGCCCGAGAGGTGCGAGTCGCGGCCTTTTTCACCCGGAAACGTATCGAAGATTCCGAACTTCGCCGGACCAATTTTCACCGCGTACCAACTTGTCGTTTCCACTTCCCTCTCTGCCAGCGGCTGGGCTGACTTCAAGAAGGCCTCAACCTCGTTTTCCTTGCCCGGTTTGCTTTCCACGACTGCCCAGATTGCTACTCGATCCATGATCAATGCCTCCAATCTCTAGGATAGGGTGAATTGCGCGGATTCACTCCGCAATTGGATGCAGCCTTCAGGTCCCAAGATAGGAAACGTGCACGTAGGCCCCGGTATGAACGTTGTAAAGCATGTACCAGCCGATGTGGTCGGGGTCTTCATAGACCACGAAGTCGTCGCCGCAGTCCCAGCACCAGTCCGCGCAAGTCGCCCAATCCCAATCCGCCACCTGGAAGTAGAAGCCGCCTGGGAACCAGAAGCGATGGTGGTCGCGGTCGATCCGTTCAACGTGGTAGCGGTAGGATGCGCCGAAATGCTCGAAGTGGCCATGCTCGAAGGGGTGGTCCACATGAAAGCGCTTGTCATCGGGACTGTCGTGTCCGTACCAATGGTCGTTGCTCACATGCTGCGTTTCGTTGACTTTGCCGCTTGGGTGGCGCTCTACTTCAGGCCTTCCCTGCGGAGCTTCCCGATGCGCGGGGGCTGGGGGAATCCGCCCCTGGTTGGCTCGCGGCACATCATTGCGCGACTGGGCGCGCGGTGCTTCGGCGTGCTGCCCTTCGGGGTGTCCGCCTTCAGGATGCTGCGCGTAGACACCCGCGGTCCCAAACCATATCCCGGCTCCCAACAGCAACAGCGATTGACCCCTCATCGTTAGCCTCCTCAGATTAAGGCGTTCACCTGGATGCGGGCCAACACACGAAGTTGCCTAGATTGTACTCGTGCTTGGTGCGATTTTCATCGGGGATTTCCCTGCTTTGTAACTAAGGTGATTCCTGTGCCCCTGCCGGTGTCTCCGTCCCAATCCCCGCGCGTCTTCCCGCGATTGCAGCGCAATTACCGAATCCCCGGATATTCCAACCCTGCCGCCCCGAATACTTTTCGGGCTACTTGGTTGTGATTCCAAACAAGAATGCCAACGCCGACAAAAAACCCAGCAAGGTGCGTACGGCATGCAGATAGTTCCACTTCTGAAGGAGCGCTCGCTCGACCGGGCCGGCTTCATCGGCCGGAGTCGCCAGCAGCCGTTTGTTCGTCGGCAACATCCCAAAGATAGTCCACGGCCAGTTCGCAAACAGCAGCAGCGCTCCGGCGATAAATGTCGTTTTGCCGGTGATGTCCCAGGCCTATGTCCCCAGCAGGAAGCCGACGAGCGCCAGGCTAGCCTGCATTGCAAATCCTCGTTGGTAGGAAAGCTTCCACTCGGCAAGCAGCGCTCGATCGTCCAGAGCAAGGCGGGCCGGTTGTTCGGCGAAGTTGATGTAGAACGCCGCTCCTGTAAAGACACCCGCCACCATCAGGGGGATACAAGCTGCGATCAAGGTTCTTCTCCTAGCGTCTGGGAAAATTCGGATCCGCTTTCACTTCCAATATCTGCGCCGTATGCCTCCGCATGTGGGCCGAGGTCAGCAAAATCCACTGGTAGGTATCCAGCGTCTTGAACACCGGGTGGTCCATGAAATGATCCCGCAGGTCCTCCTGCGTCGTATTAACAAACTCGATGGTGCGCGCGCGATTCTCCAGCACGTTTTTCCTGATCTCCCCGGATGAAGTCCACCGCCGTATGGGCTGGATGGGCTCGGGAGCCTTGAACCTGGTGCTGCGGTCAACGGCCATGACCATCATCGTGCTGTCTTTCCCCTCTACCTCGGCGCGCTTCTCCGGCTCCGCCGGGCCTTTCAGCGCCTGCTCGGTAATCAGATTCAGGATGAATGCCTCCGTCACGCCGATATGCTCCGCGCATTCGGCGATCGACCGCCGGTCCGGCCCCGGTTTGAAGTTCCACTGCGCCTCTGAGAGGCCGCTCGTGGCATCGAGAAATGCCTTCCGTGAACCCTCGAGTTCCGCCACGGCGTGGTCCCGCTCGGCTGGCGACAGGGTTTGCTCCACCCCCGGATTGAGCAACAACAATGCGAATGCCATCGAAATGATCCTCATGACTTCATCCTTTCAATTTTGATTTCACGTTCACTGCTCCCGCTAGGATTCCTTCCGCTGTGCCGCTTCCACATAGAGAGCCAGGATCGCCGGCCAGCCGCCCGGTGCGCCGACCTGTTCCCGCATCTTCGTCCATCCCTCGCCATGCTTATCGAGACGCCGGTGCTCGAATTCGACTCGCGTCGACTCCGGTCCTTCGGCTAAGAATTCCAGCGCCACTTCGCTCGCGCGCGCCATATCCCCGTTGACGCTCCAATCCGGCTGTACGTGCCAGGAAAGTACCACCCTCTTCGGCGGCTCCCACGCCAGCACGCTCCCCCAGATGCATTCCGAGCCCTTCACATTGATCTCGTACCACCGTCCTCCGACGCGTGGTTCGACAAATATGTCCTTAAACGGGGTGCCGCCGACGTGGTGCGTTGCAGGCCACCATCTCCCCATGCGCTCGGTAAACACCTTGAACGCTTTCTCAATCGGAACCTCGACGCGCAGGGTTCTTCTTACGACCGCGTCTTGAGCCGTTTCGGGCGTCATGCTCTTTCTCCTTTTTGTATTCTTCCTCGGCAAACTTTTTGAACGCGGATAGAGCCTGATCCCACAGGTTCGCAAAATGATCGCGGAGCAGCGCCACTCCATGGAGATTCAGTTCGTAAATCCGCCGGGCGCCTTCGCGGCGGTTCCGCACCAGCCGGGCTTCCTTTAACACGCGCAGGTGCTGGGACACGGCCGGGCGCGAAACCGGCAAGCCGGCGGCAAGCTGGTTCACTGCCTGTGGATGGTCCGCCAGCATCTCGAAGATGGCCAGTCGGGTGGGATCGCCCAGCGCCGTCAGTCCGTTTTGTATGTAAGTATCCACTTACGGTAAGCTACAGCTTACGCATATTCCTGTCAAGCTTTTTCTGGGGAAGCATCGTCTCCCCTCCCGGTCGTGACTCTTGCTGGTCTGGCTTATGGTTTTTGTGCTAGAAATGCTTCAATCTCTTCAGCAGTGTAGGGAAGGCCGGGCGTCATCACCGTCGCACCATCTTTGCGGATAAGGTACATGTCTTCCAGATAGTATCCCTGCGCGCCGATCGAAGCGATGGGCTCAAAATCAATTACCATGCCCGCGCGCAGCGGCCCCTCGATAGAACCAGCATCCAGATTCATCGTGTGCATCTGCCAATAAGGGACGTTTTTGCGCTCCGACCATGTCTCGATGGCCCGCTGCGCCAGAAGGGATTTCACCGACTCGCGATGCCGCAGCAACTCGTTCTTCCAAATCTCGAAGGCACTTGTTTCGGTCAGACCTTCCTTCAACTCTCGTCTGACGGACTGGTAAGCCGCGACGAAGATGTTCCAGACCTCGCGCTGCTCGTCGCTGAAATGGCTGGAAACCGGAATCGTGCGCCCTAGGTCTCCCTGGTAGTGTTGCCATTCGCAACCCACGTCGAGGCGTACCAAATCGCCGAATTGCATCGAGGAATCCAGATGGTCATAACGGGATTCCGATTCAAATGGCTTGGGAAATACGCTGTTAGCGCCAGCCATCGCCCAGGGCCAGAACGAAACACCGCGCCCCTGTTTCCAGCAAGCATCCACCACGGCAAGTTCCACTTCGCGCTGGGAAGCCCCGGGATGGATGGAGCGAGCTCCCGCGGTAAACGCTTTAACGGTTGCGCGCGCTGCCATGTTCGAGTCATGCCGTTCCGTCCTGCTTTCGACCGCCATGAGCGTGTAGAGCTTCGCCCCCACGGGCTGAAAATCTGCCGTCGGAAAATTCTTTTCCAGCACCTGAATCCAACTGGGTGCCCGGTTATTTTTCGTTGCAGAAAGATTTTCGGGGAGCATGGCCACTTCCGGCTTGTAATAGATCTTTGCTCCTAGACTCGTCTGGTCGGCGAGAAAACCCTGCATTTCCTTCCAATCCACCACATGATCTAGGTCGACCTTCCGCGCGGCCTCTTCGCCAGGCATGGTTTCTGCGCCTCCCTTCGATCCGGCAGCCGGCACGAATAGCCAGCTCTCGCCACTCTTCCCCACGATCGCTAGCATCGTGCCGGGCGAATCCTCGAGTCCGGTCAGGTAGTAGAACGCCGCCTCTTCTCGATAACCGTCCGAGAGAAAATCCATCGTAGTTTTTGAGTGCAGCAGCAGCACACCATCCGAAAAAGCCGTCGCGGCACGCTGACGCCGCTCCTTCAGCTCTTTGAGGTCCGCTCCAGAAAGCTGCCGAGCCGCTAGAAACGCAGCCATAATCGCGAGAAACCGCCAAAACATTGTTTTCATGGCCGCCTACCGTACCACGCAACCCCGGCGGCTACAACGGCTGTCCTTCCTTGCTCCCTTTCCGCAGGTTCGGTAGACTTGCCCCTGCCTGGGTCGGGCTCCTCAGGGGGGAGCAGCTCACATGCCTGGATTTTTGCAACGCTTCATGCCGCGCGATGGGGATTTCTTCGTCTTGTTCCGCAAACAGGCCGAAAACATCGTCAGCGGCGCCAATGCGTTCACCAGCATGTTGGAGCATTACACCGGCGTGCCCGAACAAGTTCAGCGTGTGAAGGCCATCGAACATCAGGGTGACGAGATCACCCACCAGATTTTCCGCAAACTCAACCAGACCTTCATCACCCCGTTCGACCGCGAGGACATGCACGAACTCTGCGGCACCATGGACGACGTCATCGACCTGATCGACGCCGCCGCCAGCCGCTTCGTGCTCTATCGTGTGGACCGCGTGCGTTCCGGCACCATCGATCTCACCAAGGTGCTTGCCGCCGCAACCGCCGAGCTTTCCTGCGCCGTTCACGCCATGGAATCGCCGGACAAGGCCCTGCAGCACGTCATCGAAATCAACCGCTTGGAAAACGAGAGCGACCGCATCTGCCGCACCCTGATCGCCCAGCTCTTCGAGGAAGAAAAAGATCCCGTTCAGATCATCAAGTGGAAAGAGATTTTTGAAGTGATTGAAACCGCCGTCGACAAGTGTGAAGACGTCTCGAACGTGATCGAGAGCGTCATCCTGAAGAACGCCTGATCTCCGTGAGCCGATTCGTCCTCGTAGTCGTAACCGTTTTCCTGACTCTGGCCTTTGAATTTTCCAATGGCTGGCACGACGCCGCCAATTCGATCGCCACCGTCGTCTCCACCCGGGTGCTTACGCCTTTCCGCGCCGTCCTGTGGGCGGCCTTCTGGAATTTCATCGCGGCCTTTGTCTTTGGCACAGCGGTGGCGGCCACGATCGGCAAAGGGATGGTGCACATCGAGATGGTCAACGAGAAAGTTCTTCTCGCCGGCCTCCTCGGAGCAATCATCTGGAATCTGATTACCCTGACCCTCGGCTTGCCTACCAGTTCGTCTCATGCGCTGATGGGCGGTTATGGCGGCGCGGCTGTCGCTCACGCCGGATTCAAAGCCCTCATTCTTCATGGCTGGTCAAAACCGGTACTCTTTATCTTTCTCTCACCGGTGGTCGGCATGGTCGTGGCTATCCTGGTCACGGTTGTTACCACCTGGATCGTGCG
This sequence comes from Acidobacteriota bacterium, assembly GCA_013289665.1. GTDB lineage: Bacteria > Acidobacteriota > Terriglobia > Acidiferrales > UBA7541 > Acidiferrum. The sequence goes on from JABCZN010000002.1 coordinate 410,230, forward strand.
AGACCAGAGGCCGCGCAAAGTCGATCGCTGGTTTCGGAGACTCCAGCTGATCTCCGCGGCAGGCTATAGCCTCGGGCATGGCACCAATGACGCGCAAAAAGGCATGGGCATCATCACGGCCGCGCTGGTCGCGGGAGGTTTGATGAAGGATTATTCGGTGCCCTACTGGGTCATTCTTTGTTGCCACCTGGCGATGGCTGGCGGCACGATGGCCGGTGGCTGGAGGATTATCAAAACCATGGGCCAGCGCATCACCAAGCTCACTCCATTTGGCGGCTTCGCCGCAGAAACGGCCGGAGCGCTTACCTTATTCACCACCGCTCGCTTTGGTATCCCGGTCAGCACCACCCACACCATCACCGGCGCAATTGTGGGTGTCGGTGCCTCAAGGCGCCTGACGGCTGTCCGCTGGGGCGTCACACGGCATATCGTTGTGGCTTGGCTATTGACGATCCCCGGTGCCGCGTTACTCGGCGCAGGCCTCTACCATTTCCTCGTGCCCTTGCTCAGGTAACTTCCTCCCGATTTGCATTATCCGGCCGCGTTGCTCCCCGCTTCACGATGCACACTCATGGCGGCAAGCTCCTTGCGCACAACCGGTGCCACCCGCGTCCCCAGAATCTCGATCGCCCGCAGCATTTTCTGATGCGGCAGCGTGGCAACCCCCATCTGAAAGGTAATCCGCGAAATTCCACCGAGCTGCTCGTTCACATGCAGGATTTTTTCTGAAACCGTTTCGGCATCGCCGATCAGCAAGGCCCCTGTGGGCCCCCGCAGTCGATCAAACTGCGATCGCGTTGCCGGCGGCCAGCCACGTTCCTTGCCGATCTCCGTGAAAGTGTGTGCATAGCCCGGGAAGAATTCCTCCGCGGCCTGCTCCGTCGTATCGGCCAGAAACCCAATCATATGAAGGCCAACCGTGAGCTGCTCGGGGGAGTGGCCCGTGCGGCGACCGGCTTCCCTGTAAAGGTCAATCAGCGGACGGAATCGTTCGGGCTCGCCACCAATGATGGCCACCATAAGCGGCAGCCCAAGAATTCCTGCGCGAACGAAGGATGCAGGGGTCCCGCCGACGCCAATCCAGATCGGCAACTCATCCTGCAGCGGCCGCGGGTAAATGGCCTGGCCCGTCAGCGCCGCGCGGTGCTTTCCCGACCAATGGACTTTTCTGCTCCCGCGGATCTTGAGGAGAAGTTCCAGTTTTTCGGCGAACAGTGCATCGTAATCTTCCAGCCGCAATCCGAAAAGCGGGTAAGACTCGACAAAGGATCCACGGCCCGCAACGATCTCCGCACGGCCCTCGGAGATAAGGTCGAGCGTCGCAAATTCCTGGAACACCCGTACCGGATCCGCCGCGCTCAACACGGTGACCGCGCTGGTAAGCCTTATTCGCTTGGTGCGCGCCGCGGCAGCAGCAAGAATTACCGCAGGGGCGGAATCGAGAAACTCCTGCCGGTGGTGCTCCCCAATCCCGAACACGTCCAGCCCCGCCAGATCGGCGAGCTCAATCTCTTCGAGAAGATTCTGCATGCGCTCCACCGGCTCGAGTCGAATTCCGCTGGTCGGGTCGGCAATCGAGGCTGCAAAACTATCAACGCCAATTTGCATATGACAAACTCCTCCGGATCGGAACGAGCCTGCCGCTCAGGTCAACCCGGAGACACAACTCCCTGAGCAGCGGCGCGCCACTTCCTGTGAGCATGAGTTGAAGGTGTTTCGGGGTTACTCCCCGCGTTGCACAAATATTCCCGCAAGATGCTGTTTGTTGCGGAAGGCTACGACCGCCCACAACAACGCCACCACGATCGCCAGCGGCAGTCCCGGCGCCCCCATCAGGGCGTGAAAGCAAATGATATTCACGATCACGGGGCCGATCAGCACAACGGCCAAAGGCACAAAACGATTCACCAGAAACAATACGCCGCTGATCAGCTGCACCCCAAAAATCACCACGTAGTACTTCGAAACAAAAATAGCGCCGGCAAACTGTCCCGCAATCCCCTCGGGCATCGGTGCCTTGATGAAGTGCAGGAAACCGTTAAGGCCGAATACCACAAAAATCAGGCCCAACAGCAGGCGCGCAATTAAAGATGCGATTTTCATGTTCTTCTCCGTGTGCCGGGATTTTCGTGCTCAGAGACTCGCGTGAGATTGCACTTTTTCAAGCGAAGGTGCAAGGAAAGTTTGCCGATCCACCTTGCCGCTCATCAATTGCGCTGTGCCTTCCGCTGAGATGATGGTTACGTCGGTAACGCCAATGAAGCCGAATACAGCCTTTAGATAGGGGGTCACAAAGTTCAAGGGAGCCATGGCGGTCCCGTGCTCATAGACCCCGCCGCTGGCAATCAGTAGGGTTGCCTTCTTCCCCGTGAGCAGCCCTTTCGGGCCGTCGGCGCCGTAGGAAAAGGTCTTTCCCGCTCGGGCCACCTGGTCGATCCACAGCTTCAGCGTGGAAGGAATGCTGAAATTGTGCATGGGAACTCCGAAGACATACTCATCGGCCCGCTCGAGTTCGGCGATCAGGGTATCCGAGGCGGCCAATGCCTCCCGCTGGTCGCGGCTGCGGGCATCTTCGGGAGTATAGGCCGCTCCCACCCAAACGCCATTCACGGGTGGAAGATCCGTCCTGGTAAGGTCGCGCGAGATCACCTCGCCGCCCGGATGAGCCTTTCGCCAGGATGCGGCAAACTGCGCCGTCAATTTTCTCGAAATCGAGTGGTCGCCCATGGGGCTCGAATCGACCTTCAGCAAGGTAGCCATGATGAAATCTCCTTAATAGTCAGATGCCGTATACACGACATATGTTGCATACAATAACTCAGCATTCGTCTGTTAGTCAACACTTGGCCCCATCTGCTACACTGTCTACCCGGGAGGCCAGGAGACAAGGATGCTGCACCAGGATTGCGAACGGCTCGATCCCCGTATCCGGAGGACCCGGCGCCTCTTGCAGGATGCCCTCAAGCGCCTCCTCGAAGAGAAAGAGTTCGACAAAATCACCATCCAGGACATCACCGAAGCCGCCACGCTCAACCGGGCGACCTTCTATGCCCATTACCCCGACAAATTCGCTCTTTTCGAAGAACTCATCCGCGTCAGCTTCCTTCAACTCCTCGATTGCAGAAAAGTCCGCTTTGATGGCTCTTGCTCCACAGCTTTTCACCCCATCATCCTCGCCGTCTGTGACTACCTTGCCGAACTCGAAAGGTCCCACTCCTCCAAGCAGCGCCAGTTCGAAGCTTTCGTTGAGGGAACTGTAATCGACCAGATTCGCGTCATCCTGATGGACGGGTTCGGGAAGCACCCGGTCGAACGCAACATTCCGTCCGAGATGGTCGCGGCCGCCACAAGCTGGGCCATCTATGGCGCCGCAAAGCAGTGGGTCAATACGCCCGGGCATATCCCGGCGGAGGAATTTGTTGCCGTTGTGGCAAGTCTGGTGATGCCGATTGTGATGGCGGGCACAGCCTCGGTCAGAAATTCCTGACTCCGGATGGCCCGGCCAAACCCTGAGGTGGCGGCCTCGGGGCTGGGGCGATTTCGATAACCGCTTATTGGCCTCGCGGAAAGCCCTTCTTGACCGCTGCACCTGCGTTGCTTAGTATCAAAAAACCATGTCGGATCGCGAGTCCCGGGTCGGTCAGACCCTTTCCCATTACAAGATCACCCGCAAGATCGCCAGCGGCGGCATGGGCATCGTCTACGAGGCCGAAGACTCCCGCCTCGGGCGCCGTGTGGCCCTCAAGTTCCTGCCAGACCAGATGGCCCAGAACACCCAGCTATGCGAACGCTTCCAGCGCGAAGCCCGCGCCGCCTCCGCTCTGAACCATCCGAACATCTGCACCATCCACGCCATCGAGCACATGGACGGTCAGAATTTCTTGGTAATGGAACTCCTTGAAGGGCAAACCCTCGCCCAAATGCTCGGCCGCGTCACCTTTCCCATGGAAAAGCTTCTCCCCATCGCCACGCAAATGGCCGACGCCCTGGAGTCGGCACACGCCAAGGGCATCGTCCATCGCGACATCAAGCCCGCCAACATTTACATCACCGATCGCGGCCAGGTAAAAATTCTGGACTTCGGTCTCGTGAAGATCGAACCCGGCGAGTTGCAGGTCAGCGAAGGGAATTCCACCAAGATCGAACCGCAGAACCAGCTCACCTCGCCCGGCGTGGCCATGGGCACCGCTTCCTACATGTCTCCAGAGCAGGCCCGCGGACAGCTTGTGGATGCTCGTACGGACCTCTTCTCCCTGGGCTCCGTGCTCTACCAGATGGCCGGCGGCGTGATGCCCTTTGCCGGCGACACCTCCGCCGTCATCTTCGACGCCATTCTCAATCGCGATCCCGAGCCGGTGGACAAGGTCAATCCGTCGCTGCCCGCCGAATTCGGACGCATCCTTTCCAAACTGCTCGAAAAAGACCGCACCCTGCGCTGCCAGTCGGCAACGGAACTCAAAACCGACCTGAACCGCCTGAAACGCAATCTCGATTCGGGAGTCAAGCGCGCCGCTGAACTCAGCGAGTCAAAATCCGGCATCCCCAAAACCGGCACAAAGTCGGTCGCCGTGCTCTACTTTGAAAATCTCAGCGCCGCAAAAGAAGACGAATACCTCCGCGATGGCATCACCGAAGACATCATCACCGAACTCTCCAAGATTCGCGGCCTCAACACCTTCTCGCGCCCCACGGTGCTCGCGTTCCGCGACAAATCCGCCACCCCCTCCCAGGTCGGTAATCTTCTGAGAGCCGCCTTTGTCCTCACAGGAACGCTGCGCCGCGCCGGCAACCGTCTTCGAATCACCACCCAACTCGTGGACACGCAAACCGAGTTCCCCCTGTGGTCGGAACGCTACGACCGCGAAATGAAAGACGTCTTCGAAGTCCAGGACGAAATCGCCCGCAAAATCGCCGAGGCCCTGCGCATCACCCTGTCCCAGCAGGAGCTCGAAGACCTCGCCGCCAAGCCCACGGAAAATCTCCAGGCCTACGACCTCTATCTGCGCGGCAAACGCTATGCCCGCCGCCAGACCCGCCAGGACCTGGAATTCGCGCTCCAGATGTTTGAAAATGCCGTGGCCATGGATCCAAGCTTCGCCCTCGCCTATGCCGCCTGCGCCAACGCCTGCGCCATGTTTTATTGCAATTACAGCCGCGACGCCATCTGGGTGGAACGCGCTCGCAACGCTTCCGGAAAAGCTGTCGCCCTCCGCTGGGATTTGCCGGAAGTGATGGTCAGCCAGGCCTGGGTGCTCTACGCCACCGAGCTTCACGACGAAGCCGTCCGCATGGTTGAAAAAGCCATCGAGCGCAAACGCGACTGCGAAGGCGCCTACTATCTCCTCTGTCGCGCGCTGTTTTCCGCCGGCCGCTATCAGGAAGTGATCGATGTGATGGAAACGGCGCTCGAAGTCAGCGGCGAGGACTACAACGTCTACGTTCCGGTCGCCAACTCGCTGGGCGCCCTCGGCAAGAAAGACGCTCACCGCAATCTCCTGCTCCGCCGCATCGGGGCATTGGAAAATCATCTCAAGCAGGTGCCCGAAGACGCCCGTGCCCGCGTCCTGATGGCCACCGATTACGCGGAACTCGGCCGCGTCGAAGACGCCATCCGCGAATTGAACATGGCCATCACCCTCCGCGCCAACGAAGCATCCATTCTCTACAACGCCGCCTGCACCTACGCCATCTTGAAACGCAAACGCGAAGCCCTCGAAACCATCAAGAAAGCCTGGGAAGCCGGCTTCAAAGATTCCGTCTGGGCTCGCCGCGACCCCGATCTCGCCCTCCTTCACGACGATTCCGAATTCCTCCGCCTCTACCCTCTACCCTCCGACTCTGAAATATCCAACCCCCAAACGAAAGTCGTCTAGCCCCAAATCTCCTAAAGGTGCCCCTTGCTAGGGGCGGAGCTTGTTCCACCCGGGTTGCTCCGGCCTTTCTATTCCCGCTTGTAGCGGCGACTCTTGAGGCCAGACAAAAAGAGCGAAGCCCGGGCTGACGCCCGGGCTTCGTCTGGTTCAGGGTCCCGAAGCCGGCGCCGCTACTGCTCGCCAACTTCGGTGGTGGGTTAGGGCTTCATTGTTTGGAGGGGATCTGCGAGGGGTACTACGGAGACCTTTCCCGGAGCCGTCGACGCGGCCCGCTTTAGTAATTTGCAAAGCAATTTGCGCTGGCTGCGGGGAAGCATTTTCAGATCACTCAGGAACGCGCGTATGTCGGGGGTTTTCGCATTCCGCAAATTCCTCTTCGCCGCTCCACCGGCTTTTAGAACCGCTGGCCTCATGCTGGACTGGAACTGGTTGGGCGAGTACATGGAATCTCCTCCAATCTCCACGGTCGTCTTTGGACTCAAGCGACCTGTCCTCTCATCCATTGACAGTGCGCACTTTGCGCCAGAGTCCGCGAAAGCACAATACCCGCGAGGTGAACAGCGGGTGCATTCTCCATGAACTGCAGAACCGATCTAATCGCTTGAGCTGAAAATACTTACCAGATGCGTTTGGCGCGTTCGGCAGGCGCTCTCGGCTCGCGGCAGAGTTACCGACTCCGGCAATTCCCTTCCAGAATCCTCCGGCTTTTTGCTATAGTCCTCAGAATCAAGAAAATATGGCGAATGTCTCCAAGCCCGACGAAACCCGCCGGCTGCGCTTCGGCCCCTTCTCGGTTGATCTCCAGGCCGGCGAACTCTACCGCCGCCGAAAAAAAATCAAAGTGCAACTGCTCCCGCTGCAACTTCTCGGCGCATTGCTTGAAAAACCTGGCGAGGTAATTACTCGTGAGGAGTTGAAATCGAAGTTGTGGGCGGCGGATACTTTCGTGGATTTCGAACACGGCCTGAACACCGCAATTAAGAAACTCCGCCAGGCACTAGGCGACAACCCCGCCAAACCCGGCCTGATTGAAACGCTGCCAAAAAAAGGCTACCGCTTCATTGGCCGGCTGGAAGCGAATGGCGCAAAACCCCCAGCAGATCCTCCGCGAACGACCGCCTTGGCAGGAAAAATCTTTTCGGTTTTTGCAGAGGATGAGATCGAATGCGTCCTCGCACCCGCGGACAAAGCTTCCCTCGACGAGTGGCAGCGCCTCACGACCCTCGGCGATGACGTGGGTATCGCCATGATGATCACCAACAATCGCCTGCTGCTGATCGAGGTGGGCAAGCCCGTGCGCGCGCTCTCGGCCGACGGCCCCCAAGGCTGGCTAGAAGCCCGCATCCTCGAAGGCGAGCACTACGGCAAAACCGCTCTTCTCCCCAGCAAATCCCTCCGTGCTCCCAAGTAGCCTGGCTAGCGACCGCCCGTCTTCCGTCAGAAGCCAGACAAAATTGCCCTTCTCGGCCCATTTGTACGACACATCGGCGCTAGAATTTTTTGCCCCGGACATATGGCTTTCTGAAACCCGAAATGCCCGCTACGAGCACGTTCTTGTCAACGACACCACGAGACTTTTGCTTCTTAGCTTTCCGCGACAACGGTAATCTCCGGCGCTCGTCTTTCCTTACGGTAGGCGCGAACTGTCTGCAAGATTTCCTGGTCCGAGACCTCGCCGATCCCTTTAACCGCCTCGGTCAGCGACTCCAGAAACTCCTTCTTCCAGCCCCGGCGTTTGCGGCCGCGAGGCAGATCCCGGTACAGGTCAGCCCGGACCATTTGCTCTTGGAGCTGTTTTCCGAGTGCCCGGAACGCTACGCCGACCTTTATGGGGTCCTCCTCGGCTGCAAGCCGGCATTGGAAGACGATGTAGTTCGGATTGTCTGACTCGAATTCCTTTTCCGATGCCAGGAAGACTTCCATCAGCTTGGACAAAACACTCGTGCGCATCCCCAACGACTCCTTCAGGCAGAACGCCACCTTGGCTACCATCAGGGTGTTTGTGTCGAAGAAGTGCGTTCCCTCAAACCGCCTGGGCTTCACAACGCCGAATTGGACCAGGTTTTGTAATTCCTTTGGTTCAATCTGCAGGACAGCGCTTGCCTGCTTCAGCTTTAACCATTGCTTGCGCATGACTCCTCCATTAACATCTAACTATTAGATTGTATTAGGAGAAGTGTCAAGCGCCTGCCACTACTCGATAGACTACCTTGGCCATAGTTCAGGAACTTGGCTCAAGCTCTGGAGCTGGCTGCGGGTCAGCAGATCAAAACCGAAATTGAAAAGGAAGGACTTCCAGGAGATGTTACGCCTGCCTTGGGCATAGGAGTTCACTCCCCTTGTCAGAATCTGCAGACCGGCAGCTTTACTTGTTGCCGGCAGTCGCCGTCTTCGCCGCCTCGGAAAGCTTCATCACCAGCACCTGCCCATTGGAATGGAACGATCCTCCCGTCGCGGTCGTGGCCTCCTGCATCGGTTGCTTCGGCAAGAAGTGCGCAACCTCCGCGACAAATCCCGTGCTTAGAAGCGTCTTCCGGACATAATCCCGCTCCAAATCAATGTCCGGATCGATCTTGTGCGTCAGCCCATTATTCCGCCTGTCTTTCTCAAATCCAATGTCGTGCGTCGCCGCCCCCACCCACAGCATCTGCCCGTTCACCGTGAAAGGCGCCTTCCAGATCCGCAAGTGATTCCGCGAAGCTACCACGGTAATCGGTTCGGCGTGCGCCCATCCATAATCCTGCGGCCGCCCAAACAGATACAGTTGGCTCATCGGCATCGTCAGGTAGGATTCCTTCGACATACTGGCAATGAATCCTGCCAGCACGGTCTCTTGCACGCCGGCGTCTACCTTCACCCATCCGGCAGTAGTGAACACTTTCTTCATCTGATCCTCGTCGCCCAGAATCAGAAAATTCACCATGTCGCCCGCATTTCCATTTTTGTCGCCAATCCGCCGGGGAATTCTCTCAAACAAACTGTTGTCCACGCCGGGAATCGTCGAAACCTCCTTGGCCACTTCGCGCGGCGCGGAAGAATCGGCGGCATAAACCTCCACATTCACCTGGTACGAACCTGTCCCCGTATCCAGTTCCGATTGGTTGATTCCGAGCGCCAGCTTACCGCTTACCGGCGCCACCATCTCCTTCTTCGCGCCGATCAGAAAAGCCTGCACAATATCCGCATCCCCGATTCTTCCGATCACCGCGCCACGCCCCGCGTCGTTGTACGGCAGAATGCGAATCAGGTCTTTGAACCCCCGCGTCAATCCGTCCGGGCCATTGTCCGCCTTGGCATCCGCATACCGCAGCGAACCTTCCGCGGTCACCAGTATCCGCTGCCCCGGCTCCAGGCTGATTCCCGTTTCCACCCAGACTTTTTCTCCCTCGAGCGTGAAACTCTTCGTCTGGATCAGCTTGCCGCCATCTGCGGCCGCCGCCGGATTTGCTCCGGTTTTGGGTGCAAGCTGTTGTGATTGGGTCCCACCCTCGCGGCCAGCAGATTGGGCCAAAGCGGGGATTGCGGGCGAAAGGAATGACTGTAGGAACGCGGCAGACAGGAACATTCCCAAATGAGCCTTGCTGTTCATCAAAAACTCCTCGAACGGGCGGGTGCTCCCCCCTTTTCCTAACAGAAGGGTTGATACTTCCGCAAGCCGGGGAGTTGCCTTTCGCCTCCGGACGGTTGTTTCGCCCCGCGCCTGCTAGAAAGGAAACCCTCCCCCAGACAACGCGTTCAGCACCCCGTCTCATCCACTAATAGTAGGATTGCCCGCACGTTAGGGAATCCCCACATCCTTGACTACCAAGGGGAGCGCCTGTACATTGACAAAAGGCTGCGACACCGCGATTCGTGAATGTCTGTATCCACAGGGGATACCGCCATCCAAGACTCATGAGCCGGCCATACCGTTCCGCCTAGAGTGGCAGACTGCCGTGTGCGCCAAGACCAGATGATCTTCAAGCACTTCGAAAAGCTCAGTATTGGACTGTTGTCGCTCGTCGTCTGGACCACGGCGGCGCGGGCCCAGGCGCCAATCCCCCGCCAACGCCCCCACGTCGCCCCAGTCACCAACATCACCGTGGACGGCAACGAGGCCATGTTCACCACCATGTGCGCTCTCTACGCCTCCGGTTTTGAAAGCGACGTCAGCACCGACAACTGGTCCGCCTTCCGCTCTCAAATGCGCGACCGACTGCTGAAGCAGCAAGGCCCCGCCGTCGACGCTGTTCGCCAGTTCTACCGCCAGCATGAATCGCGCAACAGTGCGGAAATGCTCTCCCGCTACGTCTGGTTTGGCATCGTCTCCGGCCCCGCGCCAAAGTTCCAGCCCGCCCTCCGCCGCGACGAACTTCCTCCCGATATGCTGACCCTTGAGGGCTTCAGCGAAATTCTGTCCCTTTACTACACCGAGCAGCACATCGGCCAGCTCTGGCGCCAGGTCCAGCCCATCTACAACCAGGAAATCGAACGCCTCCACGACCCCATCTCAGAAATCGTCCTGGTGGCGAACTCCTACTTGCGTGAGTTGAACAATCCCGGCCAACTGCGCACGTTCTCGATCATCGTCGAGCCGCTCGTCGGCCGCATCACCAACGTTCGCAATTTCGGTGACCATTACGCGATTATCCTAAGCGGCAGTGAGGACATCCCCACCGATGTCGTCCGCCACGCCTTCCTCCATTTCCTGCTCGACCCGCTCCCGCTCATGTATCCCCACATCATCGCCGTGAAGCGCCCGGTCTATGAACTGGCCGCCAAGGCACCCCGGCTTTCACCCGACCTTCAGGATGACTTTCCCTCCTGGTTCGCAGAGTGCACCGTCCGCGCCGTGGAATTAAAGCTCAAGCGGATGTCGCCAAGCGAACGCGAAGTGGCCCTCAGCACCAACGATGCCGACGGCTACGCGCTGGTGCGCCCCCTTTTCAAGGGCCTCGCCGATTTCGAAAAAAACGAGCCATCCATGCGCAACTATTTCCCCGAGTTGGTGCGCAATATGGATGTAAAGGCCGAAGTAGCTCGCGCGGCCTCGCTCAAATTTGCTCCGGAAGCATCTTCCGAGCAATCCGAACAGCTCGGCGCCGAAGCTCTCAATCGCAAACGCCGGATCACCCCGGCAACTCTGCCGGATGATCCCGGCACCATCGCGCAGCTCACCGATGGCGAACGCTTCATCGCCGACCGGAACCCGCGCGCCGCCGAGGCCGCCTTCAAGAATGTCCTCGCAAAGTATCCCGACCAGATTCGCGCGTGGTACGGGCTCGGGCTAGTCGCGCTTCTAGATCACGACGGTCCGCGCGCCAAGCAAGTATTCGGCCGCCTCACCACGGGGGATCATGCCGCAACCCGGGACCCGATGGTTCTGGCATGGTCCCACGTCTACCTGGCAAGAGTTTTGGACGAAGAAGGCCAACTCGAGCAGTCAAAATCAGAGTATCAGGCAGCACTCGCGGTCGAGGGAGCCCCGGTGAAGGCCCAGCAAGCTGCCCAGACAGAACTGGGTAACTTGAATCTCAGGAAATCCGCGGAACGGCCGTAAGACGAGCTAAAACGGAGGACGGAAACGCTATGAAAAGGTCAGTGCAACTGGCAGCGATGATTTTCGCGGGAGCGATTCTACTCTCCGGGGCGCGCGTGTCCGCCCAGGGCAGCCAGCAGTCCGCCCCCACTCTGAATCCCGAGAAAAAACAGGACAAGCCCCAGGAAGTAACTCCTCTCACGCTGGACAACGCTCCGCCGCCAGTGAGCGCCGAGGAAGACGCTGCCATCCAGGCCTTCCGCAGCACCCCCGTCACCGACTTGGCCAAAAAGGACCAACTCGGCGAAGAGTTCCTGCAAAAGTACCAGCAGAGCCGCTATCGCTCCGAAGTGTACTCCCTTCTTGTTCGCGGCTACCTCAGCCTCGGGCAGATAGAAAAAATGGAATCTGCTGGCGACAAGGAAATCGAACTGAACCCTAACGACGCTCAGACTCTCGCCATTGTGGGCTCAACGCTTCCCCGGGTGATGAATGCCGGCACCCCTGACCCTCAGAAACGCCTGGACAAGGCCGAACAATATTCCAGGAAGGCCCTGGAAGTTCTGCCCACGCTCGCGAAGCCCGCCGAACTGAGCGATGCGGATTTTCTCAGGGCCAAAGATCAGACCTCCGCTCTCGCTTACAGTGGCCTCGGACTCGTCGCCTTCCGCCGCTCGAAATTTGCTGAAGCGATTTCCAATTTCGAGCAAGCCGTCAAGCTGGACCCCGTTCCGGATGCCGTGAATTTCTACCTGCTGGGCCTCTCGAATGAAAAAACCTCCCATTTCGACGAAGCGGTTTCCGCTTTCACGAAATGTGCCGCCGTTCCCGGCGGCTTGCAGGCCACATGCAAAACCGGCGCGGACGAAGCAAAGAAGATGGCCACCACGCAGTTAAGCGCACCCAAGTAAGTTCTCCGTGCCGCGGCACGGCAGATGAATGGAAACCATGGCCCGCGGAGATGATGACCGGTTGATGGAACGCCTCGGGTACTCCTTTCGCGACCCGCTCTTGTTGGACCGCGCCCTGACGCACAGTTCCGCGGTCCCCGAGCTTCGCGCCGCGCGCGGCGAGGACATCGCCTTCGCCGCCTCCGTCGTGCAGGACAACGAGCGGCTGGAATTCCTCGGCGACGCCGTGCTGGAACTCCTCACCAGCGAATATCTGCTGCTGAATTATCCGGAGTGGACCGAGGGACAACTGTCGAAAAGTCGCGCGCGTATCGTAAACGCCCACTCTCTTGAGATTGCCGCGCGCGGTTTGCAGCTGGGCATTCACCTGCGCCTCGGCCGCGGCGAGGAAAAAACCGGCGGGCGCGATAAGCCGGCACTCCTGGCAGATGCCTTCGAAGCAATCGTCGCCGCCATGTATCTCGATGGAGGACTGGCTCCGGCCCGCAATTTACTCAAACGCACGGTCTTTGAGCAGGCGCTCGAAGACGGTGATCGCATTTCGGAATCGGACCGCAAGAGCGCTCTACAGGAATTTCTGCAAGCAAAGGGCGATCAGCCCGCCGAGTACCGGCTGGCGGGAGAGACCGGCCCGGACCACCAGAAGACCTTTCGCGTGGAAGTCTGGGTAAAAGGCGAATTGATGTCCAGCGCGGAAGGCACCACCAAGAAAGAAGCGGAGCAAAAAGCCGCCCGCAGCGCGCTCGATAAGTTATTGCAGGCCGAAGCGAACCAGGGGGAAGAGGTTGGACCGAATGCCGGATGAAACGCTCGCTCACGACCCGCTGACAGTCGCGCCAGAGCCCGTGGCATCGGCGCGGACAACCGAATCGGCGCACGAAAACTACACCACCCTTTCAGAATATCTCGAATCTCTCCTGGTGACCGTAATTCTCGCCCTCTTCGGTACAAGTTTCGTCGTCCAGGCCTTCAAGATTCCTTCCCCTTCGATGGAGCGCACCCTGCTTGTCGGTGATCATCTCCTCGTCAACAAATTCATCTTCGGCGGCCGCGGGCATTGGTACGAAAAATTTCTTCCTTACCGCGACCTCCAGCGCGGCGACATCATCGTTTTCAAATATCCCTACCAGGATCATCCGCATTTCGTGAAGCGTGTCATCGGTTTGCCTGGCGACCATCTGAAGCTTGTGGATCAGCAGGTCTTCATAAACGGCAAGCCCCTCAATGAACCGTACGTCGTCCACGATCCCGCCTCGGGCTACGATCCGTTGAATTACACTTTTCCGCCTCCCAGCAATCAATTATTCATTCCGCCCGTACAGGTCGAGTGGGCCCGCGAAATCCGAAACTACATTCAGGGCGACGAGCTCGTCGTACCTCCCGGCAAGTATTTCGCCATGGGCGATAACCGCGACCACAGCTCCGACAGCCGCTACTGGGGCTTTGTCGACCGCGAAGCCATCATGGGCCGCCCCTTCCTCATCTACTGGTCGGTGGACGCCAACGGCAACGATTATTCCGAGTCCTCCTTCGGCCAGCGCCTCCTCGCCATTTTCGACACCATCACCCATCTTCCCGCGCGCACCCGCTGGAGCCGCATGCTCCATACTGTCCATTAACCTCTCTTGCCATCCAGGAGGCCCGCCTTTCTAGCCTTGCGAAAACTCCTGGTGCTTCTATCCCCGCCCCGGCCAGAAATCTGGTTCCACACCTGCAATTTCCGATGACCCTGTTTTTTTCCCGCCTCTTTTGAGAAACTTCAACGGCATGCTTCGCCTTCGCACTTACGGAAAATGGATTGGCGCGCTCGCGGTTCTGCTCGTCCTCGCGCAATTGGGTCTGCCCTTCCTGCTCCGAACCAGCCGCATGCGCGCCTATCTGCTCGCGCATCTTGAAAAATCCTTCGGACGCTCGGTCGAAGCCCGCAGTTTTTCCATGGACATTCTCCCCTTCCCTCGCGTGGACGTCGAAGGCGTCAGCATCGGCGAAAACCCCTCCTTCGGCCACGAATATTTCCTTCGCGCGGATCGTCTGACCGCCAGCGTGCGGTGGCTCGGCTTGCTCCGCGGGCACTTCGATTTCGGCACCATCTCCCTTTCGCGCCCCAGCCTGATTCTGGTTCAGAACCAGCAGGGCCGCTGGAATCTGGAGGGCTGGTTGCCCCCGGCCCCGTCAAAATCCACGGCCACGACAATTTCCTATGGCCCAGAAAGTCCCGCCGACTCCGGCAACCACCTGCAACAGATTGAATTCGACGACGGCCGCATCAATTTCAAAACCGCCGACGAAAAGCGCCCCTTTGCCTTCACCAACGTCAGAGGAAGTGTCGAGCAGATGGGCCCCGGCCGCTGGCAATTGCGTCTTGAAGCCCAGCCCTGGCGAAGTGGTGTCCCTCTGCAGTCCACCGGCACCTTACAGGTGCGCGGCGAGGTGGCTGGCACCTCCGCACGCCTGCAGCCCGCTGAAATCCAGTTGCACTGGGACAAAGTTTCGATCGCCGATCTGTTCCGCATGATCACCGGCAACGATTACGGCGTGCGCGGCGCCTTCACCCTCGATGGAAACGCCAGTGTCGGCAAACCGGAACCCGGCGAGCGAGTCCCTCCTGGTGCCTGGAAATTCTCCCTGCACGCCAGCGCCCAAAAAATTCATCGCTGGGACCTCACCGAACGCGGCGACAATCCCGGTGTCAGTCTCCATCTGAAAGGCCTGTGGGATGTAGCGGCCGGCGAAGCCCACGCGGACACCCTGACCCTCGATCTTCCCCACTCACATTTCGAAGGCAGGGCCAGACTGAAAACCGCAGGAATGACCGATTGGAATCTGCGCATCGAAGAATCCATAATCCAGGCCCAGGATCTGCTGGCGTGGTACCGCGCGTTTCATCCCGATGTCGCGGAAGGTCTCGACGCCAGACAATTATTTAATGCAAGTTTTGCCCTGCGTGGCTTCCCGTTGTCCTGGGAGGACGTGCAGGTCTCCAGCGCTGCCGGTGAACTTCGCCTGCCCGGCTTTTCAAACCCACTCCGCATCGGCCCGGTGCTAGGCGCGGCCCACAACAATTTCTTCGAGTTGCTTCCCGTTCAACTCGCTCTGGAATCCACGAGGAAAGAAGCCCCTCTGAAGGCTGAGAAAACGACGCCAAAAACCGCCGCCGCTGTCGCCGCCGATCTGCTCGAATTCCGCTTTCGCGACGATTTCATCGCCGGAAAGGGCTCGCTGCGGGTCACCGGTAAATTGGACGACGCCAACGACTTCTTCAAAGCTGTCGCGGCATTTGGCCAGACCCTGAACCGCGGCTGGGAAATCACCGGCGGCACCGCGGGAAGTGTCGCCCGCGAATGGGATCACGGCGCCGCCAATGGCCGCTGGAGCGGCTCTCTCACTTTTACAAAAGCTCAATTACAGGCCGCCGGCCTGAATCTTCCGCTGAAGCTCGAGGACGCGCGCATCGAGTGGAAAAACGGCCATCGCAATCTAACCATCGCCCGCGCCGCCGCTTTCGGCGCCACCTGGGCCGGCTCTCTGAGCGACGCGCTCTCCCTCGACGATTCCGCCGCCAACAACTGGAAATTCCAGCTCCATGCCGATCATCTGGACGCCACCGACCTCGATCTCTGGTTCGGCCCCCGCGCCCGGCCGAACTGGTTAGAGCGCCTTCTTCCCTCCCTGCTTGGCAAATCCGATGCCAGCGCCAAGCCTAGCGAGCTTTTGCGCCGCGTAACCGCCGAGGGCGATCTGGAAGCCGATTCCCTTTCCATCGAAAAAATAAAACTCGCGCACGCTCGCGCGCATCTCGCCTTTCACGATCTGCATCTGGAAGTCCGCGACGCCCAGGCCGAGTGGGCCGGCGGGGCGGCACGCGGCAGCGTGAGCGCGGTATTTTCCGTTCCGCCCAAATATGAAATTGCCGCCGAAATCGACCGGGCAAACCTTTCCGAACTCCCCTGGTCGGCCCGCTGGGCCGATTACTGGAGCGGCACCGCATCGGGAAGGATCCATCTAACCACCTCCGGCGTCGGCCGCGATGCTCTCCTCGCGCAGCTTGCCGCCAGCGGCGAATTACATCTCAAAAACCTCGAACTTCGCGGCTGGGACGTCGGCGCCAGTATGGACACCGGCACAGTGCATCCGGGCGCCTCGCGCTGGGCTTCGGCTGAAGGTGAGTTCACAATCGCGGACCGCGCCGTGCATTTTGACGCTCTCACCCTGGAAAATCTGCGCGTTAAAACGCGCTTGGACGGGGCTCTCGATTTTTCGCAAGACTTCAGCCTCACCTTCATGCCTGTAAGCTCTGACAACCGCGGCGCGAAATCCGCCGCGGCCCCGCGCCTGTTTCAACTGCGCGGCCCGCTTGAAAAGCCCGTCGCCGCAGTCCGACTGACCCCAGTGGCTCAGGCAAGAAAACAACCATGACAGAGAACGCGTCCCTCCAGAGGATTGCCTGCAACTGGCTTCGTGCATTCCGCGCCAACCGCGGCTTTCAGGATCGGCAATTCAGATGAACGCAACAATAATTCCGACGCCGGGCGCACAGCCTGGTTTCCGACGCAGGGTTGCCTCCGCGGCAATGTTGGCTGCGCTGATTCCCTGTTGTGCGCTTACGCTCGAAATCGATGCCAGCCCGCTGCTACTGCCGCTGCTAAGACCCGGCGATGCGCTTCTCTACGAAGTGCACGGCCGCATCAATCGCTCCGTCAAAACAGAAAGCCGGGTCTCCAGCCAGTTCGGCCCTCAGCAACTCCAGGGCGATCTCTCAATCCAAATTCACTTGTCGGTGCAAAAAACATCCGCGGGAAAGCCGCACCCGAGCGCCGCCGTAGAAACAGAACTCTTCGCCGCCACTCCTCCACCGGGCAACTCGCCAGCACCTCGGGCCGGAAAGCTCAGCTTCGATATTCTCGGCAACGGCCAACTCGGCAATGTAAGAGACCTCGGCGATCTCTCCCCCGAACAGCGCCTCATCTGGCAATTCTGGGTGGCCCGCTTCGCTTTTGGCTGGACCCTTCCCCCCACCCGCCTGAAGCCCGGCGAAAAATGGAAATTCGAAGAGCCGGAACTTAACGACTCTGTGATCGCCGGCCTCGTCTGGGAACGCGAAACCACCTATGCCCGCGATGACCAGTGCCCGGTCATCCCCGCCGAATCCTGTGCGGTCTTCCTCACAGAGTCCACACTCAAGCAAAAATCTTCCACGAAAGATTCCACCCCCGAAGCCTACCGCCTGCACGAACTAAAGACCCTGGGCACCGCCAAGGGCCACAACGAAGTAATCACCTACATCTCGAAAAAAACCGGCCTGGTCCTGCGAGCCAACGAAGACGTCCAGCAATCCATGGACGTAACCGTGATGAAATCCGATGGTACCAACGGCGTGCACTACACGGTCGAAGCCACCAGCCATCTAGAAACGCTATTGGTCCCCCAACCTAATCCACCGTCCCCGGCCCAACCGTAGTGGCCGCCCTCCGCTTGCCACTCGCGGTATAATGAAAGTTTCCGTCTTGCCCGGAAAACTCGCAGGAGACTCCTACGATGAAATTCAAGCTGCACAGCAACTATCAGCCCCGTGGCGACCAGCCAGCGGCCATCGACCAGCTCACCCGCGGTCTTGAATCCGGTGACAAGCACCAGGTGCTGCTCGGCGTCACCGGCTCCGGAAAAACCTTCGCTATGGCCAAGGTGATCGAGCAGGCGAATCGTCCCGCCCTCGTCCTCGCTCACAACAAAACCCTCGCCGCGCAGCTCTATCACGAGTTCAAAGGCTTCTTCCCGGAAAACGCGGTGGAATATTTCGTCAGCTATTACGATTTCTACCAGCCAGAGGCCTACGTTCCCGCCGCCGACATCTACATCGAAAAAGAAGCCACCATCAACGACGAACTCGACAAGCTCCGCATGAGCGCCACCCGATCGCTCTTTGAACGCCAGGACGTCATCGTCGTCGCTTCCGTCTCCTGCATCTACGGCATCGGCTCGCCCGAAGCCTACTTCGGCATGTTGGTCATGCTCGAAAAGAGCCACCAGACCTCGCGCGAAGCCCTACTCCGGCGCTTCGTGGATATCCAGTACGAGCGCAGCGAAGATCTCCGCCGCGGCACCTTTCGCGTTCGCGGCGATATTCTCGAAATCTATCCAACGTATGAAGACAATGCCTATCGCATCGAAATGTGGGGCGACCAGATTGACAAGATTCGCCAGATCGATCCGCTGACCGGCGAAATCCGCGCCGGCCACGAAGACCTCGCGCGCGTCCCGATCTATCCGAAAACGCACTACGTCATGCAACCCGAGCAGCGCGACCGTGCCATCGTCAGCATCCAGGACGAACTCGACTGGTGGAAAAAGGAATTAGAGAAACAGGGCAAGTTTGTAGAAGCACAGCGCGTCGTCCAGCGCACCATGTTCGACATGGAAATGATGCGCACCATCGGCTATTGCCACGGCGTCGAGAATTATTCGCGTCACCTGAGCGGCCGCCTCCCGGGCGAAGCTCCGCCCACGCTGCTCGACTACGTGCCACAGGATTACCTTCTTTTCATTGACGAGTCGCACGCCACGGTTCCGCAAGTTCGCGGCATGTTTAACGGCGACCGCGCACGCAAGCAAACCCTAGTTGATTACGGTTTCCGCATGCCGTCCGCGCTGGACAACCGCCCGCTGACTTTCGAGGAGTTCGAACATCGCGTCCATCAAGCCATTTACGTTTCCGCAACGCCCGGTCCCTACGAACTCACCAAGTCCGGTGGCGTTTTCGTCGAGCAGGTGATTCGGCCCACGGGTCTCGTCGATCCGGAAGTGGAAATCCGGCCCGTGAAGGGCCAGGTGGACGATCTACTCGAGGAAATTCGTATCCGCGCCGCAAAAAACGAACGCGTGCTCGTCACCACGCTCACAAAGCGCATGGCCGAAGACCTGAGCGAGTATTTCTCCGAAATCGGCGTGCGTTGCCGCTATCTTCATTCCGAAGTGGAAACGCTCGATCGCATCAAGATTCTGCGCGATCTGCGCCGTGGCGAATTCGACGTCCTTATCGGCATCAACCTGCTTCGCGAGGGACTCGACCTCCCAGAAGTTTCTCTCGTAGCCATTCTCGATGCTGACAAGGAAGGATTTCTGCGAAGCACCACGTCGCTCATCCAAACCATCGGCCGTTGCGCGCGCCACATCGAGGGCCGCGCCATTCTCTACGCCGATCGCCGCACCGACTCCATGAATCAGGCCATCGGCGAAACCAATCGCCGCCGCGCCAAGCAGGTCGCCTACAACAAGGAAAACAACATTACCCCGCAGTCCATCATCAAGGGCGTGGACATGGAACTCGCGCACATCGTCGAAGCCGACTACGTCACCGTACCGCTAGACACCGTCGGCCTGGACGCCGCCGTCGCCAACGTCAAGTCCGAAGCCCAGCTCGCCGAAATCCTCCAGCAACTCGAAACCCAGATGCGTGAAGCCGCCAAGAAATTTGAATTCGAAAAAGCCGCCCAACTCCGCGACCGCATCCGCTCCCTGAAACAACAAGACCTTGCCGGCCTCTTCTCCAGGGATGCCGCCGGGGGAGCAGCCGCTGCCTCGTAGTATTGTTCTCAAGAGCGAGTCGGCTCAACGATGTAGTGCCGGCTTTTATGCCAGCGCTCTTCGCTTCCATCCGCCAGCGCCCTCGGCGCTGGAAATTTCAATTCCTCACACCATTCCCCGCCGCAACTCCTCCAATTCATAAAAAGTCTCGCGCCAATAAATCCCGCCCTGCCTCAACGTAATCACCGTCGAGCGTAACAGGATGTAGGTGATTACCGTCGCGCCCAACGGCAGCGTCAGGCAATATAACGGCGAAACCCTCATCACCGCGTCACCGCCCAGGTGAAAGCCCAGCGCAATCGTCACCGAAATCGCCGCCAGCACCCGAACCCACCCGCCGCCAAATGCCAGCCCCAAAAATGGCGCCACATTAAATAGCAGCAAGCCCAGAATCTGCAGCGCCACCATCCCCACGCTAAACCCCGCCGCAGCAAAAAAATTCTTCTCCAAGCCGCGAATCAAATTCTCCAGCCCCAGATGCCATTCGACGCTGACCGCGTCCTGCGCAATCGCCACGCCGGAGCGGAATCCCGCCTGCTTCACCAGTTTTCCCAGCTTCATATCGTCGATCACTTCCATCGCCAGCCGCCGGTGCGCCCCCAACGCCTCGTAAGCCCCTCGCTCGAGCATCTGGAAGGCGCCGACACCCACATACGCCCGCGAATTCGGGTTGCTCACCTCATGCAGGTCCGCCGCCAATTGAAATCCCATCCCGAAAAACGTAATCAGCACCGTATCCCAGAACCCACTTCGCTCGACGTCCCCGAGCAATGACAGGTGATCCAGTCTTCGCGCCCTGGCAAGCGCCGCCACTCGCCGCAGCGCATCCGGACGAAACTTCACATCTGCATCCGTAAAAACCAGCCACTGGCCGCTCGAAGCTTCATAAGCTTTCTGCAGCGCATGCGGCTTTCCCAGCCACCCCGCCGGCAAGTCGCGCACGTGCACGACGCGCAGCTGCGGGTGGTTCGCCGCGCACTCATCGAGAATCCGCGCGGTCCGATCCGTCGAGCGGTCATCCACCGCCACAATTTCCAGTTTGGGATAATCGACCGCCACCAGCGTCGCGAGCGCCCCCGGCAACTTTGTCTCTTCATCCCGCGCCGCAAAAAGCACCGAAATCCGCGGGCAATCCGCATCCGCCGCCGGAGCGTAGTCCTTCAACCACGGCAGCTGCAGCGCGCCATACGCCACTTTCAGTCCATAAGTCATCCAGAAGAGTGCGACGAGTCCGAACAGAGCGAGCCAGAGGAGATGCATGCGGATTGGAGTCGAATGCCAGCCTCAGGGTATCCTAGCATGGATGCCAAAGAGCCTGGCCATTCTCGGTGCTGGCCGCGTGGGTCGCGCATTAGGCCGCTTGCTGCACGAACGCGGCTGGCGCACTCTCGTCGTCGCCGCACAGTCCGACCTCACCGCCCGCAAGGCCGCGAAATTCATCCGCGCAGGTCAGCCTGTCGCGGGAATCTCTCATCACGCCCTGGCGGCCAAAACCATCCTGGTGAGCGTTCCCGATGACGCTATCCCTGAGGTTGCCGCGCAACTCGCCCGCATCGGCGCACAGCAACTCCGCGGGAAAATCGTTCTGCACACCAGCGGCGCGTGTGACGCCGGCGCCCTGGAACCTGTGCGCGCGTTTGGAGCCTTCGCCGGTTCCATGCACCCGATGCAATCTTTTAATGGTGTCAGCGTTCCGCCTCTTGAAGGCAAAATCTTTGCGATCGAGGGCGACGCCCCCGCGGTCCGAACTGCCCGCTCTATCGCGCGATCCCTCGGCGGCGTCCCCCTGAACATCACCGCCGAAAAAAAACCTCTCTACCACGCCGCGGGTGCCTTCGCCGCCGGCCTGGTTCTCGCTCTTGAAGAAGCGGGCGTGCAAATGCTCCGGACCTCCGGCCTCCCGCAACGCGAAGCCCAGCACGCACTGGTCTCCCTATCGCGCCAGGTTCTCGAACACTACGAAAAACTCGGCCCCCACAAGGCCTGGACCGGCCCACTCTCCCGCGGCGATTACGGGGTCGTGGCCGCGAACGAAGAGGCCGTCGCTCACTACCATCCCGAATTCTTGGAAGCCTACATCGCCGTCACCCGTCTCGCCGGCCATGTCCTCGCCGCTGATCCTGCAGCGGTCCTCGGCCGTCTTGAAACGCTTCCACGGCATGCTCCGTTGCTTTCCAAAGCCAAAGGGGGCTCAGCTTGAGTTCACTCGAAATTCCCATCCAGCACACCACTCTGAAAAATGGGCTGCACGTGGTCATCGCGCCGGACGCGACCGCGCCCGTCGTCACCGTCGGCGTCTACTACAAAATCGGCTTCCGCCTGGAGCCCCAGGGCCGCAGCGGCTTCGCTCATCTGTTTGAACACATGATGTTCCAGGGCTCGGAAAACGCGCCTAAAATGCAGCACATCAAGCTCATCAATTCGAGCGGCGGCGTCCTGAACGGCTCCACAATGTACGACGTCACCAACTACTACGAAGCGGTTCCCTCGAACGGTCTCGAGCGCGTCCTCTGGCTCGAGGCCGACCGCATGCGCGCGCTCAAAGTGGACGACGAAAACCTCCGCAACCAGCGCGACGTCGTAAAGGAAGAAGTCCGCGTCAACGTCCTCAACCAGCCCTACGGCGGTTTCCCGTGGCTTGACATGCCTCCCGTCGCCTTCCGCAACTGGGCCAACGCGCACAACTTTTACGGCGATTTTCATGACCTGGACGCGGCGAATCTCGCCGACGTCCAAACGTTCTTCAAAACCTACTACGTCCCCAACAACGCCGTCCTGCTGATGCTCGGCGACGTCACCCCAAAAGACGGCTTCGCCTTCGCCGAAAAATATTTCGGCTCTATTCCCGCCGGCGCCGCACCTCCCTTCGCCGATCCGACCGAACCCCCGCAAACTGAAGAGCGCCGCGGCCGCGTCGAAGAAAAATTCGGCACGCTCCCGGCCATGGCCATCGCCTACGTCATGCCCGACCGGCGCACCCCCGATTGGTACGCCATGGCGCTGCTCGACCAAGCCCTGCATGGCGGCAGAGCGGGACGCATTCACCGCGAAATGGTCCTCGAAAAACAGATTGCCGTCGAAGCCGAGGGCGGCGTTGACGACATTTTCGGTTTCAACGGCCCCGCGCAAATGACCACCCGCATCCTGCACAAACCCGAATGCACAGACGTCCGGACGCTCGAAGCCTTCGACGCCATCGTGCGCGAAGTCCAGCAAAACGGCATCCCCGAGGACGAACTCCGGCACCTCAAGGTCAAATGGCGTTCCGACTACTACTCCACGCTCGAAGGCGGCCGCGGCGGCTACATGCCGCGCTACGGCCTGATGCATCTGCTCGCCTGCTTCACGCTCTTCGACAACGAACCGGAACTCGTCAACTCCATCCTCGACGGCTTCCTCGCCGTGAAGCGGGAAGACATTCAGCGCGTCGCGAAAAGATATCTTGTGCCCGAGAATCGCGCCATCGTCTTCCGCGCGCCGGTGAACCCCGGTTTAGGCTCGGACGCGGGCGCAAAGGAGGCTGCATAATGGCATCCCGCGCCCCGGAATTCTCCGCCGCCGTCCCCGCGCTGACGCCCGAGCGCCCCGTCACCTGGCCCAGGCGCACCCGCGCGCGCCTTTCCAACGGCCTTGAAGTCGTTCTCGCCGAGGCCCATTCCATCCCCAAATTTCACGGTGAACTTTATTTCCGCGCCGGCAACGCGCTCGTCTCCAGCCGCTCCACGGGCCTTGCCGAAATGACCGCCACTCTCGTGCGCACCGGCACCTCCAAACGCGTCAGCCGCCAGATCGAAGAAGATCTCCGCCGCCTCGGCGCAGACCTCGGCAGCAGCGCCGGGCAGGACACCAGCGCCATCGGTTTCGCAGGCCTCAGCGAATTCGCCCAGCCGCTTCTCGAACTTGTGAACGAACTCGCCCGTGAAGCCTCCTTCCCCGAAAACGAATTCGAACGCGAACGCCGCCAGAAACTCGAAGAGGTAAAGCTCGAACGCACCTCGCCCGGCTTCCTCGCCGGCGAACGTTTGCGAAAAATTCTCTTCGGCGCGCATCCCTACGCGCGCGTCTCGCCCAGCGAAGCGCAAGTCGCCGCCTACAAACGCAACGACCTAGAAGACGTGTATCGTGAAATCTACACGCCCGAAAACGGGCTGCTCATCCTGGTCGGCGATTTCGATCCGCAATCCATGCTGAAAACTATCGAAAAAACCTTCGGCAACTGGTCCGGCAAGAAACCCGCCAGCAAAGAATTCCCTGCCCCGCCCGAGCCCCAGGGCCGCCGCGTCTACCTTGTCCACAATCCCGGCTCAGTCCAGACGCAAATCCTCGCCGGCTGCCACGCCATCACCCGCAAGCATCCCGACTGGATCCAGCTTGGCCTCACCAACAGCCTTTACGGCGGCGCTTTCAATTCGCGCCTGGTGATGAATATCCGCGAAGACAAGGGCTACACCTATAGCCCGCGCAGCAGCGTCCATCCGCTGCGCGAGCATGGCTATTTCTCCGTTTCAGCAGCCGTGCGCAGCGATGTTGTCGCCGCCTCGCTCACCGAAATTTTCTATGAACTCGACAAGCTTCGCTCCCTTCCCGTCCCCGACGCCGAACTGGCCGACGCCCAAAATTATTTGACCGGTGTCTTCTCCATGGGACTCGCCACTCAGGAAGGCCTGCTCTCGCAATTCTCCACCGTCGAACTAAACGAACTTCCGGCCGACTACCTCGAAACCTATCGCGACAAGGTCCGCGCCATAAGCTCCGCCGACCTGATGGCGGCCGCCCGAAAATATTTCGACTCTGCCAACATGCAAATCGTAATCGTGGGCGACCGCGCCCAAATCGAAGACCAGGTTGCCCTCTTCGGGGACCTCTCCATCTTCGACAACCAGGGCAACCTACTCGCCAGTTAGCTTCAAACGGCTTTATAGAGGCCGCCTTCCTGGGTGCGTGCTTTGCACCCTCAAATGGTCTTACTTAGAGAGAGGACGCCTTACGTCGGAGGATGAGGAGCCTTAAAGCAGCTCTAGTTGGTAGTTGAAGTAGTTTGTGGAGTCCCGAGCGACCAGGTCCGCCGAATGGCCGATTACCCGGTCGTCCCCGTTAAAATCGTGAAACGAGAAGTTTTCTTCAGCTTCCCCCTGCTCAAATGTCGACAAACGCCCGGCCGGCAGACTGGGTGGTTCTACGATTCCAGCAATCTTTGAGGTCCCCAGGTGCTTGAATTTTCCAGTTTGAGAACGCACTTCCTGAATTCTGAAGAGGAGCGGGTTTGTCAGAGGTGTCGCGGGGCGCTCTGAAGTTAAATTGAATTCTTCATGAAACCCGGCGATCAACTGTGGTGCGAGCGTTTCTTCTCGCTGGTGCTCTTCGAGTCTCGAGGAACTGACCCAGGACGCGTTCAGAAGAATTAATACCCCGACACACGACAGGAGAATCCTCCCCGTTCGAAGGCATGTCCTGCGGTTTCATAACCGCTGATGCGTCGGCTTCTGCCCCGAAAGGTTCAGCGGCACCTGATCCGCAATCCGGATCCCGTATCCCTCGAGGGCCACAACCTTCTTCGGATGATTCGTCAGCACGCGAATATCCTTCAATCCCAAATCAATCAGGACCTGCGCCCCAATACCGCTTTCATGCTGCACCATGCGCTGCCGCGCCGGCTCGCGATCCAACTGCCCCCGCGAATGAAAATGAATCTGCGGCAACTTGGTCGGCGTCTCCGCATTCTCAATCGTAAATCCGCGCCCCGTGTGGTGCAGGTACAAAAACACCCCGCGCCCTTCCTGTGCGATCTTTTCCAAGGACTTCGCCACCAATTCCGTGCAGTCGCAAGCCGTGGACCCGAACACATCCCCGGTCAGGCAGTGCGAGTGCACGCGCACCAAGGGCGGCGGCGCGCCCTCCAGATCGCCCCGAATCAGCGCCACATGCTGGTCGTGGTCCACGTCGCTTGAATACGCGATCATCTTAAACTCGCCAAACCGCGTCGGCAGCACCGCTTCCGCCACGCGTCGCACGTAGCGTTCGTGCTGCATCCGGTAGCGAATCAAATCCGCCACCGTCAGCATCTTCAATCCATGCTCGCGGCAAAATTCCACCAACTGCGGTACCCGCGACATCGTGCCGTCTTCATTCATGATTTCGCAGATCACGCCGGAGGGATTGAGGCCCGCAATTCGCGCCAGGTCCACACTGGCTTCTGTCTGCCCCGCGCGAACCAGCACGCCGCCGTTCCGCGCCCGCAACGGAAACATGTGCCCGGGCCGCGCCAAATCCTGCGGCCGCGTCTTCGGATCAATCGCGGTCAAAATCGTAATCGCCCGGTCGGAAGCGCTGATGCCGGTAGTCACTCCCACCTTCGCGTCAATCGCCTCGCAAAACGCGGTCCCATGCACCGAAGTATTGATCGGCGACATGAGCGGCAGGTTCAACTCGTCGCATCGCTGCTCGGTCAACGCCAGGCAAATCAACCCGCGCCCAAACTTCGCCATGAAATTGATGGCTTCCGGCGTAATCTTCTCCGCCGCCAGCGTCAGGTCGCCTTCGTTTTCGCGGTCCTCGTCGTCCACCAGGACAATCATCCGCCCCTGGCGAATCTCCTCGACCGCCTCTTCCACCGTGGCAAATCCAAACCGGGTCTCGCTCATAAATTCAGCATAAAGTTATCGAGCGCACGTGTAAAGCTTCGACGCGGCAGCCAGGCAGCCGGAAGGTGAAGAGGAAATGTCGGCGTGTCGACACTTAAAACAACACTTGAAGGTAACTTTTTTTCTGAATACTGGTACGGTAGAGTATTCGCAAGTGGCCCGGAACAAACCGGTTACCGCTGAAATTTCCTGGCGCCTGAACCAGTGCTTTTGAATGGTTTCCCGTTTTGGCCCGGAAACGTAAATGGATGCTACGTCACCGACCACCCGAACAACGTCAGCCCCATAAAAATCGCCAGCGCCGTCAGGCTCACGAGCGACAGCGTCTTCCCATTCCCCAGCAGCAGATTCCGCGTCTCCGCCTTGCAGCACAAGACCGTCGCCACAATCAAGATTGCCCCCCACGAAATTGCGCACGGCAATCCCGGATACTGCGCCAGGGTAGACATCGTCTTTTCCGAGGGCTGCCCGGCAGGAATCCACCACGGCAAAATCGGCGCGAATCCCGCCGCCAGCACAAACGTTAGAATCTTCCGGCTCACCCAGCTCCTGATCTTCGTGACCGGTTGCGCCTTGCGCACCTTCCGCCAGACATGGAACTCCCACATCAGCAGCGCGCCAGCCAGGGGCATCCATCCATACACGCTTGTCTGATGATCCACCCAGAGCCAACTCCGGAAAAAATGGCCGGTGGGATGCGTAGCGGCCATCTTGGGCAGCAGCAGCCACCCGGTGACTTCGTTCCCGATCACCGCCAATAGGATCACCAACAGGCTCGTCAGCTGAATCCACTCATACGTCGGCGACTTCCCGCACCGCGTGCATACCGGACGCTCTGGAAGTATCCTCAGCCCGCAATGCTCGCAATACACGGCAACCTCGCTTCTCTCCCAATGGAGACACCGCCCCAGCAGCAAGAAGCCTACGCCCGTGTTTCCCCGAAGCCTACTGGTCCGACGTGCAGCACCCCCAAACGCAAGGCCATTGCCCGGATGGCGGATGCCGGCGACATTCGGTCACCCAGGCCAACCGGCTTAGACTTGTCTAAAGCCGCCATCCACCAACAATTCCGTTCCGAGGACGTAGCTGCTGTTGTTCTGGCCCGCTCCAGGGGTCAATTCCTCGCACTCCAATCCATCTTTGATGTAGTGTAGGCGCATTCTTTTTGTTTACGTCGTGCTAATATCGAGACTTGAGACCAATCGGTCGCATATGTTGCCGCAACACACGGCAATACGCGCATCAACGAGGATTCATGAAAAACGTTGACCCAAACGAGGTTCCAATCGCGCGCCTGATCGGCTTTGAGATGAATGAAATCGCGGATGGACGCGCGGTCGTGACCCTGGCGGCCGGGCCGCAGCACACCAATCCCATGGGAACCCTCCATGGGGGAGTCCTGTGCGATATCGCGGACGCCGCAATGGGTATGGCCTTTGCCAACACGCTGGCGCCGGACGAATCCTTTACGACAATCGAACTAAAGATCAATTTCTTCCGCCCCGTGTGGGAGGCCCGTCTCCGCGCCGAAGGCAAAGTGGTGCGCCGCGGCAGCACGGTCGGCTACATCGAATGCGAAATCACCGATGAAAGCAGCCGCCTCGTCGCCAAAGCATCGTCAACGTGTATGGTCCTGCGAGGCGACAGCGCCAAGGGACGTTAAACTCCCAATTCCACCTTTTGGGTTCCTGCCTCTTCAATTCCTCGGCTGCACCACCATTGTCAAAAGACGAAGGCAGGTGGTGAGCCTGCCCTCGCCCGGTCTGGCTCCAGATGTCCTAGAACTGCAAGAACAGCGAGAACTGGATCTGCCGAGACGACCCAAAGTCGCCCGTCGGGAATCGCGTGCTGCCGATAATGCCTAGAGACTTGCTGGTTGCCGTCAGGACAGGGTTGCCAAAGTTCGGATGGTTGAACACATCGAACATGTCGGAGCGGAACTCCAGGTTGAAGCGTTCGGTGATCTTCGTGTCCTTGGTGACGGAGAAATCCGTGTTCACGAAGTCGGGCCCGGTAAGCGCGTCGCGGCCGAGCGTCCCCGGATGGCAAGTGCCGGGCACGATGGGATAAATGTTGCCACCGACCTTCGTCGGTGTGCTGCTGAACGTGCAGGGAACCGCGATCGTGGCGTTGGCGGTCGTCGCACAGGCCGGGATTGCCGGTGCGCCGCCCGTTGGTGTTCCGTTAAAGGGTTCGCAGAGAACCGCATTGCTAAACCAGTTCGTTGGGTTGCCCGTGGTGTGGATTGGAGCCAGCAGATCCGGCCTTACCGTCAAGGAGATGCCCGGACCTGGGCCGACGGACAGCGTGGGATTGAGTGGGCTACCGCTTTGCGCCTGGAAGAACAGACCAACCTGCCAGCCGGAAACAAGGCGATTACCCTTGAATGGGAGTTGATAGAAGCCGCTGAGCGAGAAGCGATTGCGCACGTCAAACTCAGACAGCCCGCGGTCGCCCCGGGGGTTGTACGCATTCTGGATGATGTAGGTCTCGCCGGTCGAGAGAGAGTTGTAGTCGATGGATTTGGAGTAAGTATAGGTGGCGAGGAATTCCAAGCCGCGGGAAACATGCTTGTTCGCGCTAATCCAGACGGCGTTGTAGCTGGAGTTGCCGCCGCTGTTGACCTGGTTGATGTTTCCATATGGGCAGTTCGGGTTGGGCGCCGCACACTGCACGGGAATGATCGGGCTCGTCGCGGGCAGCGCCGGGAACGGCCGCGTTGCGCCGTAGAACCCATTGGTGACCAGCGGCTGATTGATGTTCTGGGTGAGTTGCAGATGCGTTCCCTTCACGCCGATGTAGGCAACTTCCAGGCCGAGGTCCTGCGTGATTTGCCGTTGAACGGAAAGATTCCAATCCTGGGCATAGGAATTATCGAATCCGGGATTGATCACGACCGGACCAAGGCTGGTGCCTATAACAGCGGCGCTGGGATTTTCCGCCGTGATGGAATTGGTCGCCGAACTCGCCGAAATCGGCACGGCAAATGGCGGGTTGCTGCTCAGCGGCGACACGATGTTGGTTGTCGGCGCTTGGGTCATGATGGCATAGGCGCCGCGGACGGAGGTCTTGCCGTTCTTAAAGGGATCCCAGGCAAAACCCAAGCGCGGCTGAAAGTTCAGGTTGTTCTGCTGATAGGGCTGTCCTGCCGGGACAAGGTTGCCCGTGAGGGGGTCAACGTTGGTGAAGCGGCCGATGGATTCTGACGGCGTGGCATTCCAGGCATAACGGAGGCCTATGTTGATGGTGAGGTTCGGTTTCCATTTGAAGCTGTCCTGGGCGAAGACGTCGTAGGAAGGCGCGAGGATTTTGTCGTTTCCTGAACCCAGCTGCACGGTAAAAGCGTTGGCCGAGTCCGCAAGGAAATTGGCGACGGAGCTGTAGGAGAGGCTCCCGATGTTGAGGGCGATGTTGTTGTTATAGGCTCGCCGGATTTCTCCTCCAAACATGAACGTGTGGTGGCCTTTGAGCCAGCTCAACCCGTCGTTGAGGACGAAGGTGGTGTCGCCGCGGCCCTGGGGTTCGCCGAGCGGGCCGCCAAAACCGATCGTGCCACCGACATTGAAAAACGGTAGGCCGGATGCAGCCGGCGAGCCCGCCGGCATCGTAATGTCGAAGTTGGCAGGATCAAGCAGTCCGTTAGGGGTGAAGATCAAATGGATGCGATTGAAGCCCAGGCGAACCGTGTTGTTGAGCGTGGAAGAAAAAGTGTGATCTTCGCTGAAGCTCAGCAATTGGCGGAAACCATCGCGCGTGTCGCCGAAGCCGGGAAGATTCGCGGCAATGGCGCCGCCGGCGGTCGGTTCCTGCCGGAGATCCTTCTGCACGACGTAGTAGAAGTGAAAGCGGTCGGCCTGGCTGAGCTCGTAGTCAATGTCGCCTGATCCCTGGTTCAGAGAGACGTTCGCGACCACCCCGCCGCTGAACAGATTGAACGTGTTGGGGACGCCGGGGGTGCCGGTACCGACCAGGTTGGCCGCCGGGATCAGCGGGAGCAGTTTCTGGATGGCCGGGGCGGTCACGCCTGCTCTGTCATTCACGCTTGGCACGGTCGTCGAAAGAGTCAGGTTCTGACTCTGGCGAAGCCCTTCATACGCAAGAAAGAAGAACAGCTTGTTCTTGACGATCGGGCCGCCAAAATCCACCCCGAAATCGTTGCGCCGGAACGGTGACTGGATCAGAGGTAGGCCGTTCGAGCCTTCTCTGACGTTGAAGAAATTGCGGGAGTCGAGGGCATTGTTTCGGATGAATTCGAACAACTCCCCGTGATATTCGTTGGTGCCGGAGCGCGTGGCCAGGTTCACGATAGCGCCGGAGTTCCGTCCGTACTGCGCGGGGAAAGAAGAATTGTCGATCTTGTATTCCGCCAGCGTGTCAATCGGCGGCTGAAACGTAATCTGGTTCTGAACGTTGTCGTTCAGGTTGACGCCGTTGACCAGCCAGTTCGTTGTGTCTTCCCGCTGCCCCGCCGTATTGATTCCAAACGATCCCTGCCCGCGCAACGGAGCGGAGAGAAACCCGTTCGCCGGGGGCGTTATGGTCCCGGGGGTGAGCAAGCTAAGATCCGTGAAGTGCCGGCCGTTCAGCGGAATCTGCTGCACCGTCTTGTCGTTGATTACTTGCCCGATTTCGTTGGTGCTTACATCCACCAGCGGCGCCAGGGCGACTACTTCCACCGTCTGCGATGCATTGCCGAGGGTCAAACTAATATTCTTTGTAACTGTCGTGGCCACATCGAGCTTCAACCCGGTGAAGACCGTGGTCTGAAAACCCGAGGCAGAAATCTCCAGCCTGTATAACCCGATCGACAACGATGGAATCAGAAATTCGCCAGCCGTGTCACTGGCCGTATCCGTTCGCACACCCGTCGCCTGATTCGTTGCCGCCACCTTGGCGTTCGGAACCGCGGCGCCCGACGGGTCAGTAACCGTTCCCTGCAAAGTTGCCGTCGATTGCGCGTTCGCGCTCCACACCACTCCGAGAAGCAGCATGAACGCCAACACAACACGAACTGTGGATCGTCTGGATAGAGCGGTACCCTGCGATCGTTCCATCGTCTAACCCCCTGTAGATTTTTTTTCGCGGTCTGAAGCGCGCGGATCCCTGTGGTTTTTAGCTCAGACCACTCGTACCCGCAGTAAGCCCTCTAAGGAGGGCAGGCTGGACCTGGAGGAGCAGCGGGACCACAACCCGCTTCCTGACAATTCTTTGGCAATTCAGTGGCCAGATTCCCGTTTTTGGACTTAACCTAAGTCGCTGAATATACCACCCTTAATCGACAGGAAGGTGTCTCCCCTAACAGGTTATGAATATCTATGTGAGTTTCTGTAACGACTTATGAAAAATCAAATTTGGGCAGGTCACCATCTCCGGTGTTTACCTGATGGTGGCAACTATCTACGGCGCCGCGGCCACCGCGGCTTCTTTCTTCCGCGCTTCGTTCCACAATGCGATGTAGGGCTTCAAGTCTTCCATCATTTTGGCGAACTGGTTGAGGTCGAGCGATTGCGCGCCGTCACTGATGGCGCGCTCCGGTGCGGGATGCGCTTCGACAATGAGGCCGTCGGCGCCGACGGCTACGCCCGCGCGGGCTAGGGCTGGCACCAGGCTGCGTTTCCCGGTCGCGTGGCTCGGATCGAGAATCACCGGCAGGTGGGTCAACTCATTCAGCACCGGAATCGCCGAAATGTCGCAGGTGTTCCGCGTAGCCGTCTCAAACGTCCGAATTCCGCGCTCGCACAGAATCACGTCGGGATTCCCGTGCGCCACGATATATTCCGCGCTCATCAGCAACTCCTTGATGATGCTGCTCAGCCCGCGTTTCAGCAGGATCGGCCGCCCGCATTTTCCCAGCGCCTTCAGCAGCATGAAATTCTGCATGTTCCGCGCACCTACCTGCATCACGTCCGCGTACTGCGCCACCAGTTCCACGTCGCGGTCGCCCATTACCTCCGTCACGATCGCGAGGCCCGTAGCCTTTTTCGCCTTCTGCAGCAGCTTCAGTCCTTCTTCTTCCATCCCCTGAAAATCATACGGCGACGTCCGCGGCTTGAACGCCCCGCCGCGCAGAAACTTCGCCCCCGCCTTGGCCACCGCTTCCGCCGAGCGCATGATCTGCTCTTCACTTTCTACCGAGCACGGCCCGGCAATCACCGCAAACTCGTCGCCGCCGATCTCCGCGCCGTTCACCTTGATGCGCGTCTTCCCTGGCCGAAACTCCTTGCTCACAAATTTATACGGCGCGGTAATCCGCACCACCTTCTCCACCTGCGGCATCGCTTCGACAGATTCCAAGCACGCCGTCACGTCGCCCACGCCCACGACGCCAATCACCACGCGCTCCTCCCCCTCAATCGAGTGCACCTTGTACCCAAAGTGCTTCACGATGCCAGTCACTTCGTCGATCTCTTCCCGCGTCGAATGCAGCTTCATCGAAATAATCATGGTCGCTTCCCTTTCGCGTTTGGCCTTTCGCTAATTTGCTGGTCGCTTCTTTCGTGGGGCCAAAAAAAAAAGCCCACTCTGTGCGAGTGGGCCAAAATCCTGTGATGCTCTCGAACTAGACGCTGGCCTCTCGCACCCGGTCCTTCCGGTAGGTAAATCGCCACGCGTAGGTATAGAGCGAGGACGTCATGTTGCTGAGTCTACCGATTTTCGGGGAAAAGGCAAGCCGGATTTCTCTGATCGCAAGCATTCGCGCGGCCATCTAGAAGAGTGACGCAAGCGCAGCGTCCACCATCCTCAGTACAACAATATCGCAATCCGAAACCGCGTGAATCCTCCCGCCGATCCGCCCGCTTCGCAGGCGCCCACCGCGGCCGCATGATATTTCCCCGTCCGCAACTTCCGCTCGATATCTTCCGGCAGGCTGCTCAAGCTCGACGTCTCATAGCGCAGTACCGCGAACGGCTGCTGCCCGGCAAATCCGCGGCCCATCTCGCAAGTCTTCCGCGCGTCCAGCGCCGCGTCCACCACGCGCATCCCGCGCGCCAGAAGTTGCGAATCAATCTGCGATTCCTGCTGCTCGATGCTCAACTGCGGCACTCCCGCCGAAAAATCCTGCACGGCAAACAGCAAGTTGCCGCTCTGCACCACCGCAATCCCGATCGAGTTCAACTCGCGGTCCAACAAGTTCGCCCGGTGCGGCGGTGAATTCATCCACTGCACGTGCAATCCCTGCGGCGAAGGCCCTTCGGCAACATTCTCCGCAATCAGGCTGAAGCGGGCGCCGGCTTGCATGGCGCGTTCCTGCAGCGGCGGCTCGCCCGGAAACTGGTGCGACAGGGTACTCTGCTGCGCCATCCGCTGCGCGTGCAATCGCGCCGCGGCGGCAAGATTCGCGTCCCACTGAAACAGCGGCAAGCCGATTGCCGCGCGGTCGCGGTTCGCGGCGTTCAACAGGATGGATTCGGGTGAATTGCCCTGTGGACGAGACGAAGCAGCGGTCGCGTGCAGCGCGGGGGTGAATAGCATGGCGCCCAGAAGCAGCGCGGTTAGCAACGTGAAGAGGCGCAGTGTGGTGCGCATGATGAACTCCTGACTCTATTGAACACGATGCGGATGCAAACGACGCGGCGGAGAGGGTCAGGCGTTTACAAAGGGGAAGCTGGCCGGGAGGACAGGGAGAGTTTGCAAAATCTAGCGGCCGGCTCCAGCCGGCCAAGACCGGCACAAACGCGGCCACCTGAAGGCGGCCGCTGCAGCTTAGCCGCGGACGTGGACTGCGCTGAAGCTTAGGACTACGTGGCCGCCGGGGGTGGGCCGGCCGAAGCTCATCAACGGGCGGAAGCGCGAAAACAGCAGCACCTGGTCCAGATGATGCCGCATTTCCGGCGTGTCCGGTCCGACAATAATTTCGTACATGGACATCTGCCCCTGCGCATCCACCACCACGTCCACCAGCAGCTCGTGCTGCAGCGCAACGTCTGGATGTTGCATCTCCGCCGAAGCCGGCATGTTCGAGAGCGAAATCAGCTCCGCGGGACGCAACAGCGCGGTCGGCACATCATTCGGATCCGCCTGCACGGTGATGCCGGGCAACATCATGTGAAACACAAAGACAAAAATCACGATTGCAGAGAAAAATCCACCTGTCGCCGGCACCGTCAGCGGACGAAACACGTTGTCCAGCAAAATCTCCGAACGGTCCTTAATCCGTTGCCACCGTCCGGGCCAATCCTGCGTAGCTTGCGCCTGCGCAGCGGCCACTTTGATTTTCACGGCGAGATCCGCGGGGGGGACGGCCCGCGGCACGCGGGACATCAACACGGCCAGCTTCCGGTACCGCTGCAACTCCTCGCGGCACGTTTCGCAATTTTCCAGGTGCTGCCGGATGGCCACGCGCTCCGCCGAGCGCGCTGCCGATACGCTCGCATCGTCCAGATAACCGGCGAGGCGGCGATGGACTCTATCGCACGTCATGGTAGCTCCTCGCGCGCTGGCTGTGGGCGCGTCATACTATCCGCCGTTGCCGGCGTCGAAACTCGTACATAGGCCATTTGTAG
Source organism: Acidobacteriota bacterium (assembly GCA_013289665.1). Lineage (GTDB taxonomy): Bacteria > Acidobacteriota > Terriglobia > Acidiferrales > UBA7541 > Acidiferrum. The sequence goes on from JABCZN010000002.1 coordinate 445,258, forward strand.
GCCGACCTGCTGCGTGGTATGTGTGCTCGAAGCTGCCGCCGCAGCATGCCGTGCCACTTCGGCTTTGCGCCACTGCGCTTCCGAAGTCTGCGTGTCGCGCTCGGCAGCCTTCGCTTCTAGCGCTTTATCCGACAGCAGCGGCTCCAGAATTTGTTTCAACGAGCGCCGCCCGCGCAGGATCCGCGACTTCACGGTGCCGACGCTGCACTCCAGCACTTCCGCCACTTCCTCGTAGCTCAGCCCTTCGATGTCGCGCAAAATCACCGCGCTGCGAAAAACATCCGGCACCTGCTGCAGCGCTCCCTGCACTGCCACCTGAATCTCGTGCGCCGCCAACTGATCGAACGGCGTCGCGCTGAAATCTTCAATCTCCATTGGCGCGCAGCCTTCCGCCGGCTGGGCATCAATCGAAACATTTTTCTGATTGTGGCGCTTGAACCAGCGGCGATGATTCAGGGCTTCGCGAATCGCGATGCGGTAGAGCCAGGTCTTTAGCGAACTGCCCTGGCGAAAGCTGCGAATTCCCTTGAAAGCTTTCAAGAAAACTTCCTGCGCCGCGTCGGCGGAGTCCGCCGTATCTCCCAGCATCCCCAGGATCAGGTTGTAAACGGGAGCGTGGTAGTGATTGACGAGCCAGTCAAAAGCGGTCTCCGAGCCGGCTTGCAGTTCGGTGACAAGCTCGGATTCGTCATTACCCCACGAGAGTGCGCTGGCCCAATCGGACACGGTCGGCCTTTCTGCCCCACCTGCAAATCAAAACCTGGGGCCTGCTGGCACTGCTCGGTTGGGCATCGCCATCCTGCACTCTGCCCCAACCTTTGTCCGCTCTAGGTATTAGACACCATAGAGCGGCATTTGTGCCCTCACCGGAAGCAAGGCTTGCCCTGAGGGAACCAGAGGGGTCCTCCCCGGGCCGGATGCCAGCAATCTCAAGGATTCTGGCACCAAGGGGCCGGCAGCGCAATGGGGCGGGCGGAGTCGGGCGTTCTCCTTCTAGGGGTACCCGTTTGCCCTGCCCTTTTGGGCTGCCTGGCGACCCTCCGGACTGCTCGAAACGAGAACGGTCGAAAGACTATAACTTGCACACCCGGAGCGACCCAGGCCGCCTCGGGAATGCCATTCTCCCTCCTGGCGCTCCCTCTCTAGAGCGCAGGAAGCGCGACAAAAGTCAGCCCGGTGCGTAAGCGCTCCGCGCAAGAGATCCCCAAATCTCAGCACTGGAGGGCGACACGCACCAACACGACCGACCGCTATCTCAAGTCAAGGACCATCGAGAGTTTCGTTGCGGGGAAAAAAAAGAGCGGCCCGCCACGGTCGACGACCGCTACATGGGCGGAAACCAAGGAGGGAGGGGCAGGCGCCCCTCCCCTAGAAAGAAGCGGCCCACCCGCTAGGGTTGGGGCTTGCGCTTCTTGGCTGGTTGCCTGGCTGGTTGTTTGGTTTCGCCGCCTTTGGGGCTGATGAGGGCCAGGAAATCCTTGGCGTTGAACGGATAGCGGCGAACCGACTGTTGTCCGGTGGTGCTGAGGGTGACGTCCACGCGGCGGTTGTTGGCCAGGACGAGCACACGGAAGTTCTTCGTCATCAGTTGGCGCTCGTCGGCAGTCAGTTCCGTATTGTCGGCCATCTGTTGCTTGACCTCGTCGGGAGTGAGCTGCTCTCCTTCGCCAAAAGACTTGGTGTCAATGTGGTCTGCCGGGACGCCGTGTTCGACGAGGTAGCTCTTGGTGCGTCCGACGCGCCGGTCGGTGAGACCCTTGTTGTACTCAGCGCCGCCGCGAGGATCGGCATGGCCGCCGAGGATCAGGTGGGCGTCGGGAACGTATTTCAGATAGCTGAGGAAGTCCGCAGCCAGCGCTTCAAGAATTGCGGCCTGGCTGTCTACCAACCCGCGTTCGGGATGCTCGATGGTGGGGCGAGCGGTTGCAAAGTAAATGCTGTGCAGGGCCAGCCGGGCTTCCAGCCGCTTGATCTCCGGTGGCGGAGGGGGCGGCGGCGGAGCTTGCACGAGCACGGTGGTGGTGTTCGAGGAAGTGAGCGCGGGAACGCGGTCATCGGCGACGTTGCAGGTGACGGTGACGGTGCCGGGCTGCACACCGCGGGTGCTCAAGGTGGCGCTGCTGCCATTGCCGTTGACATCGCCGGCGTTTGCCGAGTAGCTGTAAATGAGCCTGCGGCCATCGGGGCTGCTGGCGTTCGAACTGATGGCGGAAGTGCCGCCGGGGAGGACGGTCGCGGGATCTGCGGAGCAGGAAATGACGGGCGGATGCGGCTGCTTCACAGTGAAGCTCGCGCTGCAGGATGCGACGCCGTGCTTGCTGCCGTCACTCATGTTGGAGGTGACAACGTAGGAGCCAGGCGCCAAGCCGGTGGTGTCGATCTGCGGGGAGGCGTCACCGCTTGAAATTTTTACGCCCGTGGCGCTCCAGTTGTATGCGACGGTCCGCTTGGGATTGAAACCGGAGCCGCGGGAAGTGGCGGTCACGGTTTCGCCGGCGAAAACTTCCACCGGCTGCACGGAACAGGACGCGCCGGGCGGGAGTGGCGGCTCTCCACCACCCAGGTTGAGGACCAGGCCAGTTTCGAGGCGCACGCCACGGAGCTCTGTGCTGGTAATGGTGGTAGGACCAAAGCGATAGTTGGAAGCTACATAATCGGCCCTGAGGAGGCGCAGAGCAATGTGGCGCGATACGTTGACATCCAGACCGCCGCCAACCATAAGCCCGAGCTTGTCAATATCGTGGAAGGCATCGGGAGTAAGGCGATGGTCGCCAACGAGGACTTCAAAAAATGGCGTAAAGTGATTGGTGCGATAGGTAAATTTGGGGCCGAAGGAAATGTTGGCGAATGCGGCGTCGTCAATCCTTCTGGCTAAAGTCTTTTCACCGCTGCCCCAATCGGTGCTGGTATCGAGCGTCAACCCAAACCAACGATTGAAAATATATGTAGCGCTGGCGCCGGCCCCGCGGGGATTCGATTCCATGCGACTGCTTAACGGCAATATGGCGCCGGGAAGCTGGCCGTGCACGTCCGCGCCGGGATTCCAGAAGGAGTAACCGCCATAAAGCTCCCATTTGGGGGTAGGCACGTCCTGAGCCGCGGCGAGGCTGGCAAACACGAGCAGAAACACGATCATTGCCGGCAGCAAGGTTAGGACCCGAACAGGATGGCTCTTTGCGTGAGATGACATACGAATGTTCCTCCGAAATTTAGCGACGTGCAATGCTTTTCCAGTCAGACGCGCGGCGGGCCAACCGTGCGGCGAGCCCGCCGCGGAAGCCGTCATGGACATGCCGGGACCACAACCGTGTTGGTGTCCAAGGTGACTGCGCCGGTGCGGGCCAGAGCTCTGCCATCCAGCGTTGCGCCGGTGTTGAGGGTGATCGATGCCTGGGCCATGATGGTTCCAACGAATGTTGTGGTCTTTCCAAGGGTCGCGGAACTCCCCACCTGCCAGAAGACATTGTGAGAGCTGGCACCATTGATGAGGATGATCTGGCTGTTGGTGCTTGCGGTCGTGACCGTGGACACGATCTGGAAGATCCAGACGGCGTTCGGATCGCCCAAACCATCGAGAGTGAGATTCCCGGTTATTCCCAACGAGGGGCTGGCGCTGGTGGTCTTATAGACGCCAGGGTGGAGGGTTTGCCCGCCGATATCGGGGGAGAGGATAGCCCCTCCGGCTGCTCCCGCGGCGTTGTTGTACGCGGTAGTCAAATCAATCTGCGCATTCTGGGCAGTGGTGTCGTTCATGTGGAAGGCGCCCGTGATGGATGCCGGCGTGCCAAATCCGGTGATGGCCGTTCCTGGCGACACACCCACATCCCCGCTAACGGTGGTGGCGGTGCCCGTTACATTGGTGACCGTGGAGCCGGCGAGGATTCCGAAACTACAGGCCGAGCCCAAGGCTAACCCGCCAGCGGGCGGCGGACAGTTGGCCGTGGAGTTGGTGGTGAACATCCAGGTGAGATTTGAGGCGAGTCCGTTGCCGAACTGGTCTTGAGCCGCTGTGGTAATCGTGGCGGTAAAAGAGGCACTGGGTGCAAGGCTGGCGGAGGGTGTAAAGGTGGCAACCATGGTGGCGGCGACGTAGCTAACCGTGCCGGAGACGTTCGCGCCGCCGGTAGTCAAGGTAAAAGAGTTGGTGAGAGTCGCAGGGTTCATCGGCTTGCTGAACGTTGCGGTAATGAGTGCGTTGTTGGGGCAAACGAGCAGAGTGCCGTTCGGTGGAGTGACTGCGGTCACCGTGGGTGGAGTCAGGGGATCACCGGGGTTTCCTGTGCCGGCGCGTTTGTCCGGGTCGCTGCACCCTGCCAGGACGAGGACGAATAGGAAGGCGGGGATCCAAATCTTAGAAACCTTCAATGTGCTCATTAGCTTTTCCTCTCCATGCATGTGGAAGGCGCACGATACTGCTGACGACTTGTACAGCGATCACTGGGGCTCTGGGATTGGCTGGCTGGGGCAAAGAACCCAACTCGCTGAAGTCGCAACATGTATACCAACGGATACACTAAGAGTCTGTTCAGTATTGAACACGTCCCAAGAGGGTCGTTATGAGCCGAGAGAGATGAGCGGGGCGATTGGCCGTCAAGATCGCGATGGGTGACGCTCGGCCTGCGTGCCGGTGGGGCAGACAGGATGAGAGCGAGGAAGCAGAGACGCCCGGAGGAGCCGGCGTGGTAGAGTCAGGTAGGGATGACGACGGAAAAAAGTGGACACAAGAAGAGCCGCGGGCTGATGGCCATCGCGGCGCTGAAGTTCGCGAACGGGTTTGGGCTTCTGGCGCTTGGGTTGGGCGCGCTGCATTTTCTGCACGGAGACCTGCCGAAAGAGTTTGCGCACTGGATGGAGTTGCTGCGGGCGGATCCGCATAATCGTTACCTGATCTGGGTGTTGCAGAAACTTTCCAATGTGGACGAGCACCGATTGCGGCAGTTGAGCGTGGGCACTTTTTTCTATTCGGCGTTGTTTTTGCTGGAGGGGACCGGCCTGGCGCTGGCAAAGCGCTGGGCGGAGTATCTGACGATTGTGACGACGGCGTCGCTGATGCCGATTGAGGTTTACGAAATCTACGTGCATCCGACGTGGCCGAGGGTTGTGGTGTTGCTGGTGAACATTCTGGTAGTGGCGTATCTGATTGTGGAGCTGCGGCGGACCAAGGGGCAGCCGCACTGATCGGGATACGAGGTAGCGGCGAGCAGGAAGAGAAGCAACGAGGAACAAAAGGGCCGGCGCTTGGTGCGCCGGCCCTTTTGTTGTGTTGGACTTTTTTCCCGGATTGGTTTGTGCCGGGCCGCGGTCTCCCTTTTACTGGTCCCCGACCTGCACCTTCGGGTTGGAGGAGCCGGTATCCATGATGACTGCCTTCGTCGGCGAAATGATGTAGAGGACAGTCTGGCACGTTGTAGATGTCGCGGAGATCGTGCAGCCCGACGGGATATGCACGAGGCCAGTCGAGTCAATGGAGTAGGTGAAGCTCTGTGTCTGATCCGTGCTTTGAGAGCCGCTGCCGTTGTTATCGTCCGTCACGCTGATGGTCGTGGTTGCGGGAGTGAACGTCGCCACACCCGAGTTGTCTCCAACATTTGCGTCTTGCGGATCGATCGTTCCGAAAGCGTAAGTTCCGCTGGCGGAAGAGTTCGTAAATGGGCCACCGGTCTGGGACTGGAAGAAGCCCGTGTCAACAACGCTGTTTCCGTTCACGAAAAATGCCTGACTCGCGCTCACAAGGTAGAAGATCGGCTGATTGGTGCCGCCGTTAACCGTCATTCGTCCGGACGAAGCGACCGAGTATGTTATTCCAGTGATGTTCTTTGACTGGAAGCCGCCGCCGTCGTTCCTGAGTTGGTTCCCGCTGATGCCGGTGCCCGAGGCGTTCAGAACGAGAAAAGTAGTGCGACTTGTCCCCGCCGAGCTTCCAAGCGACGACTGATAGCCAACGTATGCGCCGGACAGGGGGTTTGCAGAGAAGGGCGTGCCGGACTGTTTCAATAGCTCGCCCGCAAAGAGGCTGTTGTTGGTCTGGTTGTCACTGTCGAGGACGAGTAGTTCGGTTGAGGACACCACGTAAATCACGGTGGTTACAACCGTGCTGCCGGTGCCTGCGGGAGTAAAGTCAAGAGTGCCGCGGCCACTGGTGCTGGAGATGGTGTATGTGCCGCCGGCACTGATGGAGATGGGACTGGCTGGGAAGTTGGTCGCCGTAGTGCTGCCATCCAACTGACCGTTGTTGTTGAAGTCGACTTCGCCACTGGTGACGGAGCCAGCGGAGAGAGTGAAAACGCCGACCGCCCCGAAGTTGCCGCCGCAATTGGTGCCGTTGTTGCACGAGAGAACGTTCTGAGGAGAGGCGACGCCGAAGGCATAGTTGCCGCTGACTTGCGAGCTGCCGGTGCCAAACGCGCTGGTAGTCTGCTTGCGCAGAATGCCCGCCGTGAATGGACCCGCGGTGTCAAAGCCGATCACGTGCCCCGTGGAGGCGACGCCGCTGGTGATACTTGCAAGCGAGAAGCGGTAGTTCTGCGTTCCTGCGGAGGTGGTAATCGCCATGCACCCACGATGATCTCCGACATTTGAACCGACGCCGTAGGAACCGGAGGTCACGGTACTCGTCGTGAAGCCTGAGTTTTGGTTGATGTCGATGGTGCCGGCCGTGATCGATCCACTGCCGTTGAAGGTGAGCACGCCGCCGATGAGTACCGGCTGCGGACTGGTTTCCCCAGTTGCCGTTCCGGCGTCGAAGCCCTTGAGCACGAAAGCGTATTGACCGTTCAAGAGGGATTCGCTGCCCCCACTGGTGCAAGCGGCCGCCGCGCTGACGGTCAGGGTAAAGCTTTGCACTGCAGGCGCGCCTATTCCATTCGTGGCCGTGAAGGTAATGGGGTAAGAGGCTGCAGTTCCCGTCGCCGGGGTTCCGCTGAGCGTCCCGGTTCCGTTGCCGTTGTCCGTGAAGGTCACGCCGCTTGGCAGAGCGCCGGTTTCAGCGAGGGATGACGTCGGCGTGCCGGTGGTCATCACCGTGAATGACCCATTGCTGCCAATATTAAACGTGGCGCTGGTGGAGCTGGTGATGGCCGGGGCCTGATCCACCGTCAGCGTGAAGTTCTGGGTAGTGTTCCCTGAAGCGTTCGTCGCCTTAATGGTGATCGGGTAAGTTCCGCCCGCCGTTGGCGTCCCGCCCAGTGTCGCGGTTCCGTTTCCATTATCCGTGAAGGTCACGCCGCCCGGCAGTGCACCCGTTTCCGTCAAGGCCGCCGTGGGTGCGCCTGTCGTGGTCACCGTGAAGGTGCCAAGAGTGCCCACTGTAAATGTTGTGCTAGCGCCGCTGGTGATGACGGGGGCGGTGTTCACCGTCAGCGTGAAGCTTTGGGTGCCGTTGGGAGCGACGCCATTGTTGGCCGTAAATGTAATGGGATAGGTGGCGGCAGTCCCTGAAGCCGGGGTCCCGCTGAGCGTGCCGGTTCCGTTTCCGTTGTCGGTGAACGTCACGCCGGCTGGCAGAGCACCCGTCAGAGTCAAGGCTGGCGCTGGGAAGCCCGACGTCATTACCGTGAAGGAAGCAAAGGTTCCCACGGTAAACGTCGTGCTGTTGAGGCTGGTGACCGCGGGGGCCTGATCCACCGTGAGTGTGAAGGTTTGCGTCGCATTGGCGCCCACACCATTGCTGGCCGTGAAGGTGATGGGGTATGCCTTGCCGGTGCCTGCGGCCGGGGTCCCACTCAGAACGCCGGTCGTCGAGTTAAACGTCACCCCGGTCGGCAGCGTGCCCGTCTCAGTAAGGGATGGTGTCGGCGTACCCGTTGCCGTGACCGTGAACGTGCCTGCCGTCCCGACAGTGAACGTGGCGTGGTTGGCACTGGTAAATGCGGGAGCCGTGTTGACGGTCAATGTGAACGCTTGGGTGGCGTTCGAGCCCACGCCATTGCTGGCCGTAATGGTGATGGCGAATGTCCCCTGGGCCGAAGCCGTGCCGCTAAGTGTGGCGGTGCCGTTGCCGTTGTCGAGGAAAGTGACGCCAGCCGGAAGTGCACCGGTCTCTGTGAGGGCCGGCTTCGGGAAGCCAGTCGAAGTTACCGTGAAGCTTCCGGCGGCGTTCGCAGAGAAGGTGGTGGCACTGGCGCTCGTGATCGCCGGGGCCTGGTCCACGGTCAGCGTGAACGTTTGCGTTGCGTCGCTGCCAAATCCGTTGTGCGCTTTGATGGTGATGGTATAAGTCCCGCCAGTAGTTGCGGCAGGAGTGCCGCTGAGTTTTGCGGTACCGTTGCCGTTGTCGACGAAACTGACGCCGCCCGGCAGAGCGCCGGTTTCCGTCAAGCTGGGAGCGGGAAAGCCGGTGGTCGCGACGGAGAAGCTTCCCGCCGCGCCTACTGTAAACGTAGCAGAAGCGCCGCTGCTGATCGCGGGGGCCTGGCCAACGGTGAGTGTGAAGTTTTGGGTGGCCGCGGTGCCCGTGCCGTTGTTTGCCGTGATCGTAAAGGGGAAAGAGCCTGAGGTCGTTGCGATGCCAGCGAGCGTGGCGGTGCCATTACCGTTGTCGACGAATGTAACGCCAGCCGGCAGTGCGCCCGTCTCTGTGAGGGCCGGCTTCGGGAAGCCAGTCGAAGTTACCGTGAAGGTTCCGGCGGCGTTCACAGAGAAGGTGGTGGCACTGGCGCTCGTGATCGCCGGGGCCTGGTCCACGGTCAGCGTGAACGTTTGCGTTGCGTCGCTGCCAATTCCGTTGTGTGCTTTGACGGTGATGGTGTAAGTGCCGCCGGTGGCTGCGGCAGGAGTGCCGCTGAGTTTTGCGGTGCCGTTGCCGTTGTCGACGAAACTGACGCCGCCCGGCAGAGCGCCGGTTTCCGTCAGGCTGGGAGCGGGAAAGCCGGTGGTCGCCACGGAGAAGCTTCCCGCCGCGCCTACAGTAAACGTAGTCGAAGCGCCGCTGGTGATCGCGGGAGCCTGGCCAACGGTGAGCGTGAAGCTCTGCGTGGCCGCCGTGCCGATGCCGTTGTTAGCGGTGATTGTAATTGGGAAGGCCCCTGAGGTCGCGGAGGTGCCGCTCAGTGTGGCGGTGCCGTTGCCTTTATCAATGAAAGTGACGCCGGCTGGCAGCGCGCCGGTCTCCGTCAATGCTGCCGTGGGGAAGGCGGTGGAGGTGACGGTGAAACTCCCGGGCGTATTCACCGTAAAAGCGACGCTGTTGGCGCTGGTAATGCTCGGTTGCTGGTCGATGGTGATGGTGAAGCCCTTCGTGGCTGTGAGACCATCCGCATCTGTTACTTTGGCGGTGATAATCGAGGTGCCGGAGGCGGTGGGCGTTCCGGTGATCGCGCCCGTCGAGGCGTTCAGCAGCAGGCCGTTTGGAAGTGTGCCTGTGCTGATGCTCCAAGTTTCAGGAGTGACGCCGCCTGCGGCAGCGAGCGTGGCCGAATAAGCCGTGTTTACAATGCCAGCGTTGAGCGTGGCGGTGGAAACCGACGGAGGGGGCACAAGATTTATGGTGAGCGTGGAGGTTTTGGTGTTGTCGGAAATAGAAGTGGCTGTAAGGACGGGACTGGAGGCTGCGGTTACCGTGGCGGGAGCATTGTAAGTAACCGAGGTGGCAGTTGAATTGGTGAGCGTCCCGGCGCCGGTGAGGCTCCACGTAACACCCTTGCTGGCAGGGTCGGCGGTGACGGTAGCGGTGACGCTAACCGTTTTGCTCTGATCGAGAGTCTGCGCCGCGCTTGGATTCAAGGTTACAGAAATCGGGGTAAGGTTAATCACCAGCTTGGCGGTTTCGGTGGGATCCGTGACTGAGGTGGCGGTGATGGTAGCTGTGCCCGCCGCAGCGATGGTTGCCGGCGCGGTGTAAGTAACCGCGGTGGTGGTTTGCCCACTGAGGGCGCCTCCACCAGTGAGACTCCACGTGACACCTGCGGCTTTCGTGTCGTGCGTCAGGGTGGCAGTGACGGGTATGACCTGGGCGCCAACGGCGTTTTGCGGAGAAGTCGGCGACAACGTAACGGAAATTTTCGGGCTGCTGTTATTGCAACCAGCTGCCAGGATGGCCAGCGCGAGAGGAGCGATGGCGATAAACCGCTTGAAAAACGTGACGAGGGTACCCCGAGGGATCGACATGGGCATGCGTCCTTTTCTATTTCCCAGTTTTTTAGGCGCTGAGCGATAGAAAGTACGCCAGGGCTGGGTCTTCAGGTGTTAAAAGCAGCGGACCTGTACTGCCATCTTGAGACATGCAGGTTTTAGTACAAGTGGAAAGGAGAGACCGAATGCCCAAAAAAGAACGTATCGCTTTGTGCATGGAAAATGCGGGAGTTTGGTGGCGGGAAACAAGATAGCGGGAAATCGGAGACTAGCCGCCGGCGATGGCGCCGATAATGAGGAATGGCTCAGCGCCCGCGGCCACTTCGGGCGGAAGCAGGGTGTCCGGAGGTTCGTGGGAGAGATCTTCCGCGCAGGCGAAGAACCGCAGGAAGGCGCGCCGCTCGAGCGTGTCGTGATCGCGGATCGTGCCGCGAAGCATGGGATAGCGGGCTTCGAGTTCATCGAGCACAGACCGCAGCGTTGGGGGAGCGGCGAGTTCGAGCGTGACCTCGCCGTCGACATGAGCCAGGGTGCGGAGATGCGCGGGGAGTACGACGCGAATCATGGCAGAGCCTGTAGCCCGGAAAAAAATATCGACAGTCTCATCTTATAAATTCCCTGGTTCGATGGCTGGCAGCATCGGAGAAGATTTCTTCAGCCGCTGAAGCCTGTGCCACGTGGGGCCGATCTAAAGATCGGCCACTAGACGGTCGGTGGTTCATGGGAGCGTTTGGACCTCAACCGATAAGACTGCCGGGAGGTCGCGCACGATCGGGGCCCAGGAATCTCCGGCATTAGACGAAGCATACACCTGGCCGCCGGTGGTGCCAAAGTAGACGCCGCAAGAGTCGAGAGAGTCAACGGCCATCGCGTCGCGAAGGATGTTTACGTAGCAATCGCTCTGCGGGAGACCCTTGGTGAGCGCTTCCCATTCGTTGCCGCCGGACTTGCTGCGATAAATGCGGAGTTTGCCTTCGGGAACGAAGTGTTCGCCGTCGCTCTTGATCGGGGCGACGTAGATTGTTTCCGGCTCGTGCGCGTGCACGTCAATCACGAAGCCGAAATCGCTGGGGAGATTACCGCTGACTTCGTGCCAGCGGTCACCGGCGTTGTCGCTGCGCATGACGTCCCAGTGCTTCTGCATGAAGAGCGTGTCGGGCTTCGAAGGATGCATGGCAACGTGGTGGACGCAGTGGCCGACCTCGGCGTTCGGATCGGGAATGAACTGTGAGACCAGGCCCTGATTGATCGGCTTCCAGGTTTTGCCCGTGTCGTCGGAGCGGAACGCGCCCGCGGCGGAAATGGCGATGTAGATGCGATTGGGATTTTTCTTGTCGAGAATGATGGTGTGGAGGCACATGCCGCCGGCGCCGGGTTGCCACTTCGGGCCAGTGCCATGGCCGCGGAGGCCGGAAAGCTCGCGCCAGTTTTTTCCGCCATCGGTGGATTTGAAGAGCGCGGCGTCTTCCACACCCGCGTACACAAGATCCGGATCGGTATGGGAAGGTTCAAGGTGCCAGACGCGCTTGAACTCCCAGGGATGCTGGGTGCCGTCGTAAAACTGGTGGGTGGTCAGCGGCGCGCCGGTTTCTTTCGAGACGTCGTAGGAGAACTTGTTGCTCTCGCCCTTGGGCATTCCGTCCGGCGTTTTGGTTTCGCCCGGAGGCGTGCCCGGCTGAAACCAGGTTTTGCCGCCGTCATCGGAGCGCTGGATGACTTGCCCGAACCAGCCGCTCGATTGCGAGCAGTAGATTCGATCGGGATCGGCGGGCGAACCTTTGAGGTGGTAAATCTCCCAGCCGGCGAAATGCGGGCCGCTGACTTCCCATTTTTCGCGCTTGCCGTCGGCCGTAAGAATAAATGCTCCCTTGCGCGTGCCGGCCAGGATTCGAACCTTGCTCATTTGCCTCTGCTCCTTTTGGTGCGATTCGTTCGAGAATCCGGGAAACGATCGTACCCTAAAACGGGCGAAGTTACGCGGCCTGAACGCCGGCGCGCTCGACGTTGACCATCCAGGGAATGCCGAAGCGGTCGGTCAACATGCCGAAACGATACGCCCAGAAGGTTTCACCGAGGGCCATGGTGACGGAGGCGCCTTCAGAGAGCGCGCCGAAAATGCGCTCGGCTTCCTTGATGTCCGTGAGGCCGATGTTGACGCTGAATCCCTGCGGCTTCGCGTAGCGGCCCGGAGGCGCATCGGAGGCCATGAGCACGGCATTGCCGATGGTGATGCGAGCGTGAAGAATTTTCTTTTGCCATTCGGGCGGCACTTGAACGGAGGCGGGGGTGCCTTCGTGGTTGAGCATCATTTCGATTTTTCCGCCGAAGATTTTCTCGTACGTCTTGAATGCTTCTTCACAATCGCCGTTGAACAATAGATAAGAATTGAATTGCATGTTTTGCTCCTTTTTGAGATTCAGCTTTCCTAACCACCAGAAGTGACAGAGGATTTCGGTTCGGCTGCTGCCTGCTGGAGTTTTTCGCTATCGATCTTGGTCATTTGCAGCATGGCCTGCATGGCGCGCTTCGCTCTCTGCGGATCCTTGTCGCCCAGCAACTGGCCAAGAATCGTGGGGATGATCTGCCAGGAGAGGCCGAACTTGTCCTGCAGCCAGCCGCAGCGATCCGTGCGGCCCCCGGCAGAAAGTTTCTCCCACAGGTCGTCCACTTCCTGCTGGGTTTCGCAGTTAACAAAAAACGAGATGGCGGGCGTGAACTTGAACTGCGGGCCGCCGTTCAGAGCGAAGAATTCCTGGCCTTCGATCTGGAAAGTCACCGACATCACGGAACCCTTGGGGCCTGGCCCCGCGTCGCCGTAACGCGAAATCTTTCCCAGCTTCGAGTTTTTGAAGATGGAGATGTAGAAGTTGGCGGCTTCTTCGGCGTTGCCATCAAACCAGAGGAACGGAGTGATCTTTTGCATGCGAGTTCCCTTTCCGCGAGGCTACTTTTTGCCTGCCGCGAGTTTCTTGCCGACTTCCCTGTGGTGGTCGACGGCTTCGCTCGGAGCAAAATCTTCCAGCTCGAAGAATTGCCGGACCTCGATTTCGCACTCTTCACTTGGACCATGGGGCGCGGGAACTCGTCTGGCCCACTCAATGGCTTCCTGTCGCGATTTCACATTAATAATCCAGTAGCCAGCGACCAGTTCCCTGGTTTCGGCAAAGGGGCCGTCGATGACGGAGGGCTTGCCGCCGGAAAAACGGACCCGGAAGCCTTTGGCGCTCGATTGGAGCCCGGCAAGATCCACGAGGATTCCGGCGTTGACCAACTCCTCGTTGTACTTGGCCATGGCCGCAAGGAGGTCTTCGCTGGGCATTTTCCCGGCTTCGCTGTCTTTGTTGGCTTTTACGATCATCATGAACCTCATGCTTTTTCTCCTGAACGGATTGAATGACGGCCAGAACCCTCCAAGAGCCGGGCCGGCCCATCCTGCCCTCTAGTTCTAAGACGATCGGGCGGGTGGAAATTCGACAGGCCGGAGTGATTAAATTTTGGGGAGTCCGTCCACCTCGACGAGGGGACGTATCTCAACCGTGCCCCAGCGACCGGCGGGGACCCGGGCGGCAATGTCGATGGCTTCGTCAAGGTCTTTAGCATCAATAAGAAAGAAGCCGCCGAGCTGCTCGCGGGTTTCGGCGAACGGTCCATCGGTGACCAGACGCTTGCCATCCTCTAGGCGGAGACTGGTGGCCGTCGAGGTGGGCTGAAGGGGTGCCGCGCCAAGGAACTTGCCCGCTTCATGGAGCTTGTTGGCAAAAGCGGTGGACTCTACGTAGCAATGCTCCCGCTGCTCCTGGGTCAGTGCGCCGTTCTCCTCAAAGTACATCATTAACATATATTTCATGGGATTCTCCGTATGGTTTGGGCCGCGCCACTGGGCTCTCTGAGAGGTTGCCGACACATTTCGTTGCTATCCTTCGGGGCGCAAATGGTGCGTCCCTCGGGACGACAAGTCGTTTGGGCCACGTGGGGTTTCGAAGCCCTTCGCACTCTACCTTTTAATCGAACGGGCGACACATAATTCGACAGCGTACCGTAAGATATTTGAGGACCAACTATGAATTCCGCTGCAGCCACCGCCGTTGAAACTGTCTATCGAGCCGAATGGGGCCGCATTGTGGCTACGTTGATCCGGCTGATTGGCGATTTTGACCTTGCCGAAGAATGTGCGCAAGAGGCTTTCGCGGCGGCGGTGGACCAGTGGAGGCAGACCGGGGTGCCAGCGCTGCCGCGGGCGTGGATCATCCAGACGGCGCGAAACAAGGCCATTGACCGAATAAGGCGGCAGGGGCGGTACGCGGAAAAGCTGGCGCTTTACGGGAATGCGGAGATTGGAACGGAGAGCCAGGAGCCAAATTACGACAGCAGCGAAATACCCGACGACCGGTTGCGCCTGATTTTCACCTGCTGCCACCCGGCGCTGGCGTTGGAAGCGCAGGTGGCGTTGACGCTGCGGACGTTGTGCGGGCTGGAAACAGAAGAGATTGCGCGAGCGTTTTTGACTTCGACGACAACCATGGCGCAACGGCTGGTTCGGGCGAAGCGCAAGATTCGCGATGCGAAGATTCCCTACATTGTGCCGGAAACCCAGGCCATGGCCGAGCGGCTGGACGCCGTGCTGACAGTGATCTACCTGGTGTTCAACGAAGGGTATGCAGCGACGCGGGGGAGTTCGCTGCTGCGGGCCGATTTATGCTCCGAAGCCATCCGGCTGGGACGCGTGGTGGCAAGTTTGATGGGGCCGCAGGCGTCCCGGGAGGCGACGGCGCTGGTGGCGCTGATGCTCCTCCACGACGCGCGGCGCGAGGCGCGGCTGGATGAGGCGGGAGAGCTTGTGGTGCTCGAGGAGCAGGATCGCGGGCGGTGGAAGCGGGAGCAGATTCAGGAAGCACTGCAATTGGTCGAGGAGGCGTTGCGGGGGACACCGGGGCCGCTGGCGCTGCAGGCGGCGATTGCGGCGGTGCATTGCCGGGCCGCGCGCGCGGCAGAGACGGACTGGCGAGAGATTGTGAGGCTGTATGATGCCTTGGCACGGGTGCAGCCCTCCCCGGTGGTTTCGCTGAACCGGGCTGTGGCAGTGGCGATGGCGGATGGGCCGCAACACGGATTGGACTTGATGACGGAACTGGCAGCGGCGAGCGATCTCGGGAATTATCATTTGCTGCACGCGGCGCGGGCGGATATGCACCGGCGATTGGGGAGTTTTGCCGACGCGGCGGGAGAGTATCAGAAGGCGTTGGCATTGGTGACGAATGATAGTGAGCGGCGATATTTGGAGCGGCGGTTGAAGGAAGTAAAGAGCGGCCGGGCAAACCCGGTCACCAGAGATGCCACGTAGTTCGAGACAGGAATTCTTACAAAAACATGCGGGTAAGAAGGCCGGCGAGAGTGCCGAGCGCGGCTACCGTGGCGTAGGCTAGAGCGGCGACGCGCCAGGATAGGGATTTGCCGACGACGGAAAGCGAATAGACGCTCGTGATGCCTAGCGTACAGAGAATGGTGACGACGTAGGGGAGTGGGACGCCTTTGGTCATGGCGATGTAGGCGATGGCCACGTCGAAGGCCATCGGCACGGGCAGGAACGCCGCAACGAGAGCTACGAGAAGGATGCCGCCGATCGTGACCGGGGCGAGGAGCGCCTGCGGCGGGAGAAGTTCAACGACGAGCGCGCCCAAGGCGGCCGCGAGGATCATCAGCGGCAAAGCAACTCGCGCTACATACCAGAAACTTTTGGCGAAAGAGCGCGCGACCCCAGTCGTGGCTTGCGGCCAGGTTTCCGTCGAGGGGATTTTGATGGGACGGGGAATCGTGGCGGCTTCCACCTTTTCCCGCGAAGCGACGGCGGGCGCGAAGACGAAGATCAGGAAGAGAACGGTGGCAAGCTTGATCAGCGCGACGGAGACGGGAAAAAGCGCGAAGGTCATGGCGAGGACGACGACATTCAGCGCGGGCGACGCGAACATGGTGGCGAGGACGGATTCGGCGCTCATGCCGGAGGCGAAGAGTCCGCGCGCGATGGGGGCAATGCAATTGGAGCAAACGGCCAGAGGAACGCCGGCGGCGGCGCCGAGGAGGGTGTTGAGAGTGCGGGAACGGAATCTGCGGCGAGGAAGCGTGGCGAGAAATGTGAGCGCGGCGGGGCCGAAGAGGAAGGAAAAGGTCATGCCGATGCGGTTGGCGTCGAGCCAGTTGACCGTGGTGCGCCAGGCGCGGGAGGCGAGCGGCATGGAGCGATCGACCTCATAAACGGTGCCGAAGGTGAGCGCGCCCGAGGCTTTGACTTGCGTGCCGGCGTGGTAGCGCTTGAGGAGCGCGGGGTAGCGAGAGTCCACCCAGAAGATGCCGGCGATGGCGACGATTAGAAAGATGGCAAGCACGCGGCTGCGCCAGTTGCCAGTGGTGGCGGCGGATGCGTTGAAGTTCAGGGCGGTAGTCTGGGCAGACATTGCGGGCCTCCGTGGAGCGACCCCTGCGATGGAGAATTGCGTGAGTAGCGGGAATGTAGCGGGATTGGCGCAGGGTGGGAATAGTATGAATGCATTAGGCGGTGTCGAGCGGGCGGGGTCCTGAATTCAAGGATTGGGCGATTCCGTTGTGTGCCTAAAAGCGGGAGCTTTCGACTGAAAAGCCGGAAGGCGGCCGAAAGCCGCCCCTACGCGGCTAGGGCTTGGGACTGGCATTCCACATTTCTTGCTGGATTTTCCATTGGCCCATGGGGTCTTTGTGGAGGACGAAGAGAATTTTTCCGTAGCCTTCCATTGTTGGTTGATTCGGCGGCTGGAGGCCTTGTGTTTCGAGGCCCCATTCAGAGGCCCAGTCGCCGGAAACCTGAATGTCGTGAAAATCGATTTTTTCGCGGACGATTTTGTAGCCGGGCATCTGCGCGTTGATGTCGGTGATGAATTTTCCGATGGTGGCGCGGCCCACCATGGGCGCCATGCTGGGCAGCAGGCTGACGCCATCATCGGCCCACATGGCGATGATGGCGGGATTGTCCATGCGCAGGTGAGCGTTGATGAATTTTTCGTTGAAGGCGAGGATTTCAGCTTTGGGGTCCGCGGAAGGAGCGGGCGTTTGCAGGGAAAGTCGCGCGAGAAGAAACACCGCAGCCAGAAACAGGAAGGTGAAGCGACACGCCAGGAGCATGAGCGTACCTCCTGAGTGACCTTCATATCGGAGTTGGAGGTGAAATGGAAGAGGCCGCTTACATTCTGATGGGATCTTTCGCGTGTCGCGAAACGTACCAGCAGGGATTGAGACCGCGGTGCGGGAAAAGTGTGCGGGAACAGGGGACGTCTTCTTCAGGCTGCACAGCGTCGATCTGGTATTCGATTTTGTTTCCTTTGTCGGGAATGGCAAGAAGGCGAACGTGGTGAACGGAGGAGTTGGCGGCGCCCAACCGGGGAACGGCGAGGCGAGCGTGGTACCAGGTAAGATCCACCGCATAGGTGATGAAAAAGAGCAGTGTGAGAGATGCGGCGATGCGCAGAATTAATCGGGCGCCGGGAGAATAACGATCGGTCGTGTCGGGCATGGTATTGGGCTGCGGAGGTATTCTGCCTCGGGAGAGGATTTGAAGGAAGGGAGAATTGGGGTATGGACCCAAGTTGGTGGAACGGCAGGCGCGGAAATTCCTTTTTGGCGATGGAACAATTTGAGTCGCGCAACGGGTGAATGCCGTGAACGTTAAAAGCAGGCGCGCTCCTGCTTTTCAATTTATGGTTTAGAGAGCGGCGGACTTGCGGTCGGCGGCAGAAGCTGCCAGGGCAAAGGGGTAGTCCACAATTTGATTGATCGAGTAGACCGACTCGCGTTCGCAGGAACGGCAGCGCACGTTGAAGACGCGGGAAATCAGATGGTAGTGAATGTCGCCGGAATCGGTGAGTCCCTGGAACTCGATTTCCTTTCTGCTGACCAGGCCGGGAACGCGAATGGGCTTGCTGCAGTGGCGGCAGACGACGGCGCGGAATTTTTCAGAGACTACCGGTGATGCCATGAGCGGGACTCCTTAGATTTAGACCGGGGCTTAGGGAAGGGTGAGAATACCGGAAGGCAACGTGGGTTGTCCAGCGAAGGATAGGTGGAAAAACGGTGGAAAACAGGGCGCGCGGTGTGCACAATTGAACGGCATTAACGTCTTTCAATTGAGCACTTTACCTGATTACAAAAAGACAAGGAAACGGGCAGCCCTTAGTAGGACTAAGAGTTGCGTGAAAAAGATGGGGATCGAGTAGGAAAGTAGGGTAAAAGGCGCCCGCCTCCCCCTCGGGAGGGCAGGCGGAAGGTGGCCGCTACAAGTACTTGCCAATGGAGATGCCGGTGGAAAACTGGTGGAGCAGATGGGTTTGAACCCACAACCTTCTCTGTTTCACCGGGACTCGCTCCGTGACAATCATCGCCCCGCCCTTGGCCGTCGGTCGTCGGGATTTTGCGACGGGAAGGCTGCTTCAATCAAGAAATCCTTAACCGTTTCGCTCACTGTGCGCGGAAATCGCAGCGCGTAGTCCCGAAGCCTGGCCGGAGCTAGAAACTGCAATTGGAGTTCGTCTAAGGGCGTCGGAAGTCCTTCTTGACGGTTTAGGTAGATACAATCCAGTAGCGCCTTCTCAGGTTCCGCGATGAGATATTTGTTGTCGCGAGTAGCTTTTTCCTCATAGCCCCAATAGAGTTCGGGAGAGATCTTTCGATACACGATGCTGACAGACTTGCCTCTGAAAGCCTGCGGATAGCCTGGTGTGACGCAAGTCAGTATTGACGGACTTTGAGTAATGACGCCTCGCTCCACCAAAGCCGGGAACTATAGTCTCTTCGAGGCGAAGAACCGATGATGCTTCGACAACCTGAACGCCCCTTTTGCGTCCACCGGACTTTCTGCCTGTTTTGACTGATTGTAGCTGTTCACGCGGGGGGATGAGTCTGGCTCAATAGCGCTCTCCGAACAACCTCTGCTTCCGGCGGAAGCTGGTTGTAATGGTGGAGCCGATGGGGTTCGAACCCACGACCTCCTCGATGCCATCGAGGCGCGCTCCCAGCTGCGCCACGGCCCCACCGGAGAACTGCGAGAACAATATTAACATCCGAGAGCGGCGTCCGTCTATCCATTGGGTTCGTCGAATAGAAAAAAGGTGGCGGAACCATGTCAAAAATGACAGTGCCTTTTATGGTTGTTTTGCTGGCTCTCTCTGTGATGGCGGGACAGGGCGTGGCGTTCGCTCAATATGCGAACAACGAGCAGGAGACGACGTTTGTGGCGGAGGTTCCACTGCTCAACTGTGACGGCGCACCCTGTATCGAGGCCCGAATTGGAGAAGGAAAGGCGGTCCGGTTGGTGATTGATACCGGCGACGCGGATAGCGTCTTGGATACGAAGTCGGCCGAGGCGGCAGGAATCCGACCGGCCGGGCTTGTGGCAGAGGGAATGCCGGGGTCGTTTCGAGCGAGAATTGCAGCGCTAGAGATCGGGGAACTGACACTGACGGGTGTTGACGTCACGGCGATGGACTTCACGGATTGGATCGCAAAGAACCAGATGCCGCGTGTCGCAGGGACGTTGGCCTACACCGCTTTTAAAGACCGCATCCTGCAACTCGATTTTGCCGCGCACCAACTGCGAATTTCCGATGTCCTCAAGGGGCCAGTGGATTGCGGAAATATCTGTGCCAAGTATTCGTTGATCACGTTCGGGAAACAGGGGCCCCCAATTGTGGTGGCCGAGGGTTTTGAAATCAACGGCAAGAAGGTGACCGCGCAGATCGACACCATGTACACAGGTTCGCTGCTGGTTTACAACGCATCGATTGACAAACTCGGGCTGCGTGAAGCTGCAAAAACGACAGAGACACGGCACTTCGCCTACACAGACGGCGGAGTGACGATGAAGGTGGCGCCGGCCAAGCGCGAAAGCTTTCGGGGAGTGCCACTGGGCGATGGGAAGCCGAAGGTGTATTTCCCAACGCCAGGGGTGCATGAGCCCGACGGGATGTTTGACGCGACGGTGGGATTGGAGCTCTTTGTGGATGCCATCGTGACGCTGGATCTTCACAACGGGAATGTTTTTCTGCAGAAGGACAAACGTGTGAGATGAGGAAGACAAATTTGACGGCGTGAGCCCCCCGGGGAAGAAAACCAATTTGCTAAGCCGGGGCAAGTGGGGAGGAAGCGTGGAGGTGCGAAAGGAGGGCGCGGCTACCGCGGTTTAGGGTGCGGCCGCGGAGGACTACGGCGGCGATGGTGCGTTCGGCCTGGGGGTCGGCGATGCGAACGAAGCGACAGGGCCTGGATTTGTCCAAGGCCATTTCGGGGACGAGCGAGACGCCCATTCCGGCGCCGACCATGGCGAGAAGGCTGGAGAGATGGCCGCTTTCGAAGACAACGCGGGGATCGAGGCGTGCGCGGTCGCAGGCCGCGACGGCGGTATCGCGGAAGCAGTGGCCATCACGGAGAAAGAGAAAAGGATCGCGGCGAAGATCGGCGAGTTGCAAGGAGGGGCGGCGCGCGAGTTTGTGCTTCTTGGGCAACGCTGCGAAGAGACGCTCACTGAAGAGCGGGTGGGCGTCGAATTCGTGGCCGCGGATCGGAAGAGCCAGGACGGCGAGGTCCACGGAACCGGCGCGGAGGCGCTCGAGGAGAACCGGCGTGATTTCTTCGGCGATGGTGAGATGCACTTTGGGAAATTTGCGGGAGAAGGTCGCGAGGCGCGACGCGAGCCAATAGGGAGCGATAGTGGGAATGGCGCCGATAACGACGGGGCCGGCTTCCGATTGCAGGCGCTCGGTGAGCTCGTTCTTGGCGCTGGAGAGTTCGTGGAGTACGGAGCGGGCGCGGGGGAGGAAGGCTTCGCCGAGATCGGTGAGGCGGACGGAGCGGCCGAGGCGATCAAAGAGGCGGCCGCCGAGTTCAGATTCGAGCTTGAGGATTTGCTGGGAGAGCGAGGGCTGCGAGACGTGGCATTTCTCCGCGGCCCGGGAGAACGAGCCCGTCTCGGCGACAGCGGAGAAGTAGCGGAGTTGGTGTAGTTCCATCGCGGAAGAAAGCAATCCGTAAGCGGTAAAACCATCCCTGCGTCGGTGAATTTCATCCGACTGCATAACAGCGAACAGATCGCAGCGATCAGGAGGCTGGAATCTGCCATAGGCTGTGCCTATTGATTGTATCCGAACTAGATATTGGAGCAATGGGTAGGGGAAGCATAGTATAGGGCTTGAGTATGTCTGCTCCCTCCGCGATGTGAGGCGGGCCAAGAGGTTGTATTCGATTTCAAGGGTGGATGATTTTTAAACTACGAATCGCGAAAAGAATAACGATCGGAGAGAAACATGGCAACTGAAACGAAGTGCCCGTTCGCGGGAACTCCCGCACACACGAACCGTGACTGGTGGCCTGACCAGTTGGACGTTCAGGTTCTACACCAGCACTCCAAGCTTTCCGATCCGATGGGCGAGGAGTTCGACTACGCCAAAGAGTTCAAGACTCTCGACCTCAATGCCGTAATCAAGGACCTTCATGCCCTGATGACAGACTCTCAGGATTGGTGGCCGGCTGACTTCGGCCACTACGGCGGGCTGTTCATTCGCATGGCATGGCACAGCGCCGGCACGTACCGAATCCACGACGGTCGCGGCGGTGCCGGGGCGGGCCAGCAGCGATTCGCTCCCCTGAATAGCTGGCCGGACAACGTGAACCTCGACAAGGCGCGACGCTTGCTGTGGCCGATCAAGCAGAAGTATGGCCGCAAGATCTCCTGGGCCGACCTGATGATTCTTGCAGGCAACGTCGCTCTCGACTCCATGGGCTTCAAGACTTTCGGCTTTGGCGGTGGCCGTGCGGACGTGTGGGAGCCCGAAGAAGTCAACTGGGGCCCCGAAGGCAAGTGGCTGGGCGACGAACGCTACACCGGCGACCGTGATCTTCAAAATCCGCTCGGTGCCGTACAGATGGGCCTGATCTACGTGAATCCGGAAGGACCGAACGGCAAGCCGGATCCGATTCTGGCGGCCAGGGATATCCGCGAAACGTTCCGCCGCATGGCCATGAA
The DNA here is from genome assembly GCA_013289665.1 of Acidobacteriota bacterium. GTDB lineage: Bacteria > Acidobacteriota > Terriglobia > Acidiferrales > UBA7541 > Acidiferrum. The sequence goes on from JABCZN010000002.1 coordinate 467,363, forward strand.
CGACGAAGAAACCGTCGCGCTGATTGCCGGTGGGCATAGCTTTGGCAAAACCCATGGCGCGGGCGATGCGGCCAACGTAGGCGCGGAGCCCGAAGCGGCCAGTATCGAGGAGCAGGGCCTCGGCTGGAAGAGCAAGTTCCGCTCCGGCAAAGGAGGCGACGCGATCGGCAGCGGCCTGGAAGTTATTTGGACCGAGACGCCGACCAAGTGGAGCAACAACTTCTTCGAGAACCTCTTCGGCTACGAATGGGAACTCACCAAGAGCCCGGCCGGTGCGCATCAGTGGACGCCCAAGAATGGCGCCGGCGCGGGCAAGATGCCGGATGCGCACGATCCGTCGAAGCGCCACGCGCCATCCATGCTGACCACGGATCTCTCTTTGCGCTTTGACCCTGCATACGAAAAGATTTCACGGCACTTCTACGAGCATCCGGAGCAGTTCGCCGATGCGTTTGCCCGGGCGTGGTTCAAACTGACGCACCGTGACATGGGCCCGATCGTACGTTATCTCGGCCCGCTCGTCCCGAAAGAGACGCTGCCCTGGCAAGACCCGATCCCCGCAGTGAACCATCCGCTGATCGGGGAGCAGGACATTGCCGCTCTGAAAACGAAAATCCTCGCATCCGGGCTGTCCGTTTCGCAGCTGGTGTCGACGGCTTGGGCATCGGCGTCGACGTTTCGCGGCTCTGATAAGCGTGGCGGAGCGAACGGCGCGCGCATCCGGCTTGCACCGCAAAAGGACTGGGCCGTCAACCAACCGGCGCAGCTGGCGAAAGTGCTGCAGACGCTCGAAACGATCCAAAAGGAGTTCAACAGCTCGCAGTCCAACGGCAATAAGGGGAAGAAGGTTTCGCTTGCCGACCTGATCGTGCTCGGCGGCTGTGCGGCCATCGAGAAGGCCGCGAAAGCCGGCGGGCACGACGTGAAAGTCCCATTCACGCCAGGGCGCATGGACGCGTCAGAAGAGCATACCGACGTCGATTCGTTTGAACCGCTCGAACCGAAGGCGGATGGCTTCCGCAACTACCTCAACGGCAAGCAGCGCGTGTCGGAGGCGGAGCTCCTGGTGGATCGGGCGCAATTGCTGAAGCTGACGGCGCCCGAGATGACGGTTCTCGTCGGTGGCTTGCGCGTCCTCGGTGCGAACACCGGGAAGTCCGCACACGGCGTCTTCACCAAGCGTCCAGAGACGTTAACCAACGACTTCTTCGTCAACCTGCTCGACATGGGCACGCAATGGGAGCCATCCAAAGCTTCCAATGGCTCCGGAGAGATTTACGAAGGCCGGGACCGCAAGACGAACGAGGTCAAGTGGACCGGCACGCGCGTCGACCTGATCTTCGGTTCGCACTCCCAGCTGCGCGCCCTCGCGGAAGTCTATGCGTCCGCGGACTCCAAGGAGAAGTTTCTGAAGGACTTCGTGGCGGCGTGGACCAAGGTGATGAATCACGACCGCTTCGACCTCGCCTGAGATCCGCGGAAGAAGAGAACTGTCAGGAACGGGGGGGCTCTGAGGCTCGCCCCGTTTTTTCTTCCCCTCTAATTGAATAAGCTTTCTCCTAGTCCGCCATATTAATGCTCTTGAAAAGTAGTTCGGTGCCGACCTGATTCATGGGACGTGGCAGACTGAAGGCCTGTTTTCAGAATATCGGGGAAGTTCGAGTAGAATGCTTGAGCTATGGCTAAACTTACATTTTTGGGTGCGGCGGGTTGCGTTACGGGATCGAAGTATCTGGTGGCGGCGGCAGGCAAGAAGCTGCTGATTGATTGCGGGTTGTTTCAGGGATTGGATGAGCTGAAGCAGCGCAACTGGAATCCGCTGCCGGTGGATCCGAAGACGATCGATTACCTGGTGCTGACGCACGCGCACCTGGACCACACGGGATGGCTGCCGGTGCTGGTGCGGGACGGCTATCGCCAACCGATTTATGCGAATCCGGCGACGATTGAGTTGACGAACCTGTTGCTGAAGGATTCGGGGCACCTGCAGGAAGAAGAGACGCAGAACGCCATCAAGAATAAATGGAGCAAACATCCAGACCCGCGCGCGCTGTATACCTCGGCTGACGTGGAGCCGGTGCTGGTGCAGTTGAAGCCGATGGCGCGGCGCGGCGGATTTGATCTGTCGCCGGAGTTTCATTTCGAGTCGTACGATGCGGGACATATTCTGGGATCGTCGAGCCTGGAATTAACAATCAAGGAAAATGGGAAAAAGTTGGTGGTGGTTTTCTCGGGAGACGTGGGCCGCTACGACCAGCCGATCCTGAACGATCCCGTGTCGCCGGCGGCAAAACAGATTGACACCCTGCTTTCTGAATCGACATATGGCGACCGGGAACACCCGGCGGGCGATCCGTTGCAATTGTTGGCAGATATCGTGAACCGCGTAGTGAAGCGCGGCGGGTCCATCGTGATTCCGGCGTTTGCGATCGGGCGGACGCAGACGTTTATGTACTACCTGCGGCAACTCGAGGATTTGCAGAAAATCCCGAAAGTGCCGGTGTATGTGGACAGCCCGATGGCGCTGAGCGCGACGGATTTGTATTTGAAGTACAAGGAAGATCACGACGTGGAATTTACGCGGGACGAACAGGGCGGTGGCGATCCGCTGGATGTGCACACCTTTCACCTGGCGCGCAGCGTGGCGGAATCTAAAGCCATCAATGATGTGAAGACGCCATGCATCATCATTTCGGCGAGCGGGATGGTGACGGGCGGGCGCGTGCTGCACCATCTGGCTCAGCGGCTGGGCGATGCGCGAAATTGCGTGATCCTTGGAGGATTTCAGGCGGAGGGCACGCGGGGGCGGGCGCTGCAGGACGGGGCGAAGACGCTGAATTTGTACGGGCAGGCGGTGCCTGTGCGGGCCGAGATCGTGGAGATGGGACAGTTTTCCGCGCATGCGGGAAAGAGCGAGCTGCTGCGCTGGCTCGGCGGATTGCAGACCGCGCCGAAACAGGTGTACCTGACGCATGGTGAGCCGGCGGCGGCGCAGGCGTTGCAGCAGGCGATTACAGGGAAGTTCAAGTGGAAGGCGGCGGTGGCGCGGTATCTGGACAGTGTGGAGATCGGGTGAAGACTACCAAATTCGGGAGAATTGGCCCGCCGGCGTTAGGCCCAATCGGCGGCAATTCACGTGACAAAAAAGAGACATTAAATCTTTCGGGAACTTAGAAACATTTAGAGGGGAATGTTCGTCTATACGAGCAAGACCACTCGCGGGGTAGGAGACTGACCACCACAGGGCAACCGACCAACAGTCTTCTACCCCTTTCCTCATCTATTGGGTTTACAAGGACTTAACTTGCTCAAACGTGGCGTGCTGTACTGGCCTTGTTTAGGCAAATTAGGGCAGTCTTCCCTGCCCCATTTTCCTAATTTGCTGGAATGGACCGCTGCGTCTGCCAGTTCGATCAACGATTCGTCCACGGAATTCTCGGGCCGCAGGCGCTGAAAACAAACGGAACTAGATAAGAATCGCTGTTTCATTCTCGAACGGCATTTACTTGGTTAGCCACATCCGGTCGCGGGTCCGCATCGCGGGAAACAATCCTGAAACCAGCCCGCTTAATGGCTTCTTGAACGAGCTGTTTGGTTCGGAAAAATTCGCCTTCACCATTGTCAGCGCGGAAGTCATGACAGGAGATGCACAGCGCTCGCGTGATTCTGAGCGTCTCCTCCATTCCCCGTATGGCCAGCGCTTCGGCACCCTTGATGTTCATCTTCAAAAAATCGACGCGTTTTACACCCTGCCGCTGCACCAATTCGTCGAGACTAAGGCCCGGGACTCAAATTGAGTCCTTCGCATCAATGGTTACGATTCGGTTCGCTTGCCATCCTCGCTGGGTTTCAATGGCCACGGGCCTTGTGGCATCAATGATCGCGAAGTTCGTTGCCGTCACATTGTGGAGAAGGTTCAACTGGCAGAAGAGGTGGAGGCAACGAAACGTGATGGGATGCGCCTCGATGGAGTGCACCTTACCTGTGGGTCCCACCGCTTTGGAAGAAATGACTGTGTCTTCGCCTTTGCCCGCTCCCGCGTCGATAATCAGGTCACCAGGACGGGGTTTATACGCGTGGAACCAACAGTCGCCTGCATTCATGATCACATTCCAGCTCATTCGCCCACGTGGGAAAAATCGAAAAGTGATAGCCCAACCTTGGGGAATCAACAAATGTGACATCTTTTTCCTGGTGCATCCACATCCCGTTGCGGAAGTACACCCGCACGCCAGGAGCGTACCTTCGCGCCAGGCGGTTGATAACAGCGCCCAGAACGCTTCGTCCGCCCGGTCTGTCGAGAGCGCGAATCAGCAGACGTCGGTAGCTCATGGTTGTTGCTTTCCCTGCCGGCCAAGGCTCCAGGATTATAGGCTAGTGGCGGGGAGTCTCTTGCCCCTTTCCTCCAACAAAGATCACATTTAAAAGGGTTTGATAGCGATCAACTGGATTGCGCGGTGAGCACCGCGCGTTTGGTGGTGGTGTCGCGCGACATCGGCGGAATCTCTTCCAGTTGCAGGCTGGCCGCGAACATTGGCGCGACGCGACCCCAGCGGTTGAGTTCAGATCGCGCGCGAAGGAATTTAATTTCCTGTCGCAGGGAGACGTCGAGGGATTCCTGCTCGATCGGCTCGGTGACGATGAGTGTGCAGAAGAAGGTGCGGGAGACGGTTAGGGAGATGTCGAGGGGTGCGCCAACGCCGTTCGATTCGAGGCGGGCGCCGGGGGGATGAGAGAGAATTTGTGAGGGACGATTTGCTTTTCTTTCCCGATGAGCGGAGTTTAGCGCAGCTGAAATCGTTGTCGGGTTGAGATGCGGGCAGAGAAAGTCGTGAAAGGACCCGGGACAAACCCGCATCCTGAAAAGCGCAGGGTGCGGCACCCGGCTGCGCTTCGTGTGCATCCAGGGAAAAGCAGATCGTGGGCCCGTTTGCCTACTCGAGGTTCTTGCAGCAGCAAGCAGCCCTAGGGGGATATTTGACGATCACTGAAGGCGCCAGGGGGAACGCTCGGGCCAGTGGCGCATGGCTTCGGTTGCCCAGGCGGTGGTTTTGTCGGTGTGGCAGGTGGTGCACGGATTGGGGATTTTGTATTTGTCGGTCATGTCTGGCGTGATGAAGGCGAACGTATGGGAGCGAACTTTCACGTCGGCGATGGTGGTGGCGATTTTTGGCATATGGCAGGCGATGCAACTGCTGCCGGTGGAGCCTTTCTTGTGATGCGTGTGTTCTTCGAGAGTTGCGGTGCGCGGGCCATTGAGGGATAGCGGGCTGTGGCAATCGATGCAGATTTGATCGCCGGGCTTTATTAGTTGTGCGTAATTGTCTGTGCCGTGCACATCGTGGCAACTGAAACAGGTGACGCCGCGGCGGTACATCACGCTTTGCACAAAGTCGTTGCCCTGCATGCGATTTTTGTGGGCGGTGCCGTCGGGGAAATGCGTGAAGGTGGTCTCGCCTAGCTTGTGTTCCTCTAGCTGCCAATAATCCTCGAGATTTGAGCCTGCCTGGTAGCCGACGGGCCAGTCGTAATATTTTCCTTCGATAGGAACGGTGAGCGGGCGGCCCTGGGAATGGCACTGGATGCAGGTGTCGCTGGCCTGGACGTAGTCCATGTGCGCGGGATTTGAAATATTTGCGCGCATCGGGTGCGCCACATGCTCGCTGCCGGGGCCATGACATTTTTCACAGCCAACGTTCCATTCGGCAACTTGTTTGGTGTGGATGTCATAGCCGACGGAGTGGCAGCCATCGCAGGTGGGGCCGGTTGGGCGCTGCATGTTGTCGGGAGGATAGAAAGGCACCCACCAATCGGCGCCGTTCGGAACGAAATAGGGACGCCAGACTTTGTTGGTGACATCCCACTGCGCGGGTTCGGGATAATAGTCGTCGCCGATTTTGGTGAAATAGCGCTGCTTCCAGAGGCTGCCGTAGACGAGGGCAACCTGGTCTTTGGTGAACTTGGCGATTTTGTTTGTGGAGAGGTCGGGGATGATGACGTTCGGAGATTCGCGCGGATCGCGCACGACGTTGGCCATGGGCGTTTTGCGCCAGTGCTCGTAGATTTGCGCGTGACACTTCTGGCAGGAGGCGGAGCCGGTGTAGTGAGCCGCGCTGATCGCGGCGGCTTGTTGGGTACGCTCTTCGCTGGTTAGGTTGCGCAGGCTGCGGATATAGAGGACCAGCTTCCAACTGTCGTCGGACTGCTCGTCGTGGGGCTTGGCCCAGCCGGGCATACCGGTGAGCGGAACGCCGCTGCGGATGATGAAGCGGAGCTGGCCGTCGGTGAGATTTTGCGTCTGCCGTGCGCGCAGGTCCGGGACTCTCGGATAGAGATTGCGGCCAACGTTGGTTTGGCCGGTGCCGTCCGAGGCGTGACAAACGGCGCAACGAGCGAAATAGCTTTCGCGCGCGTCTTTCAAAACATCAGGAGTGGGCTTCCAGGGGTTGGGTTCAAGTCCCGCCTTCCGCGGGATGGCGAAATTGCGCGCGGCCCGGGCGACGATGGTTTCCAGGCGGGAAGGCTCGGCTGCGGTGGTGAAACCGTAGAACAGGATGCGCGCGGCGAAATAGCCCGCGACTACAAGCACCGCGGTTACCAGCAGGAGAACAATACTCCGGAATTTCATGCCGAGTCCCTTTCGCGACAGCGCACATTTGATGCCACCGCGCGGAAGGGTGGACGCAAGAATCAGAATAACATTCGAGGGGAAAATGCCAAGTAGCGGAACCGTCGGATGAGCTGGAATTTACAGTATGGAGATCTGATGGTGACTTCGACCTGCTTGTGATCAGCCTCGATCGGTAAAGCTTGTCCCTTAGGCATGCAAGTTGGCGAGGCGGGCTTCGGCGGCGGCTAGGGTATCCTCTTTTTTGCAGAAGGTGAAGCGGACCTGGGAGGCGCCGTCCTGGGCGTTGTTGTAAAAGCTGGAGCCGGGGACGCAGGCTACGCCGATTTTTTCGACGAGATATTTGGCGAAGGAGACGTCGCGCGATTCGGCAGGATATTTTGCTTCGTCGAAATGGAAGCGGGAGATGTCGGTCATGATGTAGTAGGCGCCGCGGGGCTTGTAGACGGTAAAGCCGGAGGCGGTTAGGATTTTTAGCAGTCGTTCGCGCTTGGTCGCGTAGGTGGCGGCGAGTTTGTCGTAGTAGGACTGCGGCGATTTGAGCGCGAGGGCGCCGGCTTGCTGCAGGGGAGCGGCGGCGCCGACGGTCAGGAAGTCGTGGACCTTGCGGATGGCTTGCGTGGTGTCGCGAGGAGCGAGGGCCCAGCCAACGCGCCAGCCGGTGACGCTGTAGGTTTTGGACATGCCGTTGATGACGATGGTGCGGTCGCGCATGCCGTCGATGCGGGCCATCGAGATGTGCTCGGTCGCGTCGTAGAGGATGTGCTCGTAAATTTCGTCGGTGATGCAGAAGGCGTTCCAGCGGACGCAGAGATCGCGGATGAATTCGAGTTCCTGCCGCGTGAAGACTTTCCCCGTGGGGTTGTTCGGCGTGTTGAGGATGATGGCCTTGGTGTGCGGGCCAAAGGCAGCGGCCAATTCCCTTTCGTCAAACGACCAGTTGGAATTTTCGTTGGCCGGAGGGCGCATTTTGACGAAACGCGGCGTGGCGCCGGAGAGGATCGCGTCGGGACCGTAGTTTTCGTAGAAGGGTTCGAAGACGACGATTTCGTCGCCGGGATTGATGATGGCCATCATGGCGGACATCATGGCTTCGGTCGAGCCGCAGCAGATGGTGATTTCGCGCTCCGGGTCGTAGGCGACGTGCTGGGTGCGGGCGAATTTCTCGACGGCGGCGTCGCGCAGCGGCTTGGCGCCCCAGGTGATGGCGTATTGATTGATGTCGTCGGAGATGGCCTGGCGGGCAGCTTCCTTGATTTCCGCGGGAGCGGCGAAATCGGGAAAACCCTGCGAAAGATTGACGGCGTTGTGCTTCATGGCCAGGCGGGTCATTTCGCGGATTACGGATTCAGTGAACTGCTCGGCTTTGGCGGAGAGCATGCGGCGGGCGATTTGGGTCATGTTGGCTTCCGGAGCGGACATTGGGAGATTGTAGCAAATGAGCGGAGATTGTTTCGCGGCCCGCGGGGTTAGATCGGGTGGGAAAGAGGATTAACGCAGCGGACGCTGAGGCGCTGAGTTCAGAGAGAAGAGGAAGTGCAGCGCCTCTTTGGCTTCGCTCAGGGCAGGCAGGAATCGCTGTGCCCCAGAGACAAGAGTGCGAGGGCTAGCGGGATTGGGCTGCGAGGTAGGTGGATGGTTTTGGGGTGGCGGCGGAGACCGTGCTTTTGGGCGTTTCGCCGTAGAGGGCGCGGTACATGTCGGTGTTGCGCAGGACGATCTGGACGTACTCACGCGTTTCGGTGAAGGGGATGGATTCGACGAGTTCGGGGACTTCGTCGTAGGTGCGTTCGGATTTCCAGAGGGCGATGCGGTCTTCGCCGGCGTTATAAGCGGCGGCGGCGTATTCGGGGCCGCCAGTGGCACGGGTGAGGTTGGCGATGTAGAGCATGCCAAGTTCGATGTTGATGTTGGGATCGAACAGCGAATTCTTGGTGTAGCGAATCTTGCGTTCCTTCGCGAGCAGGCGCCCGGTCTTCGGAAGAATCTGCATCAGGCCAATGGCGTCGGCATGGGAGACGGCGTCGGCCTGGAAGGTGGATTCCTGGCGGATCAGGCCGGCGGCGAACATGGGATCAAAATTGTTGCGTTGGGCTTCGTGGCGAATCGCGGCTTCGTAGGGAAACGGAAACAAGACTTTCCAGACGTTCGACGGGACTTCGTTCAGTTTGCGGGAATCGAAATTCGGAACGGCCATGCGGCCGTAAGCCATGCCAGTGGCGAAATGGCCTTGATCGAACGCGGCTTGCGCGGCTTCGACGAGATAACGCGGCGAAGCGGTGGCGGCGAAAGCGGCTTTCAGTTCCAGTTCGGCGGAAGCGTCAAAGGCGATTGTGCGCAGAGCCTGGGCACGATTCCAGCGATCGGCAACAAGGGGTGCGATGGGCTCGTCAAAAGGACGCAGCGGCGGGGAGGCGGGAATTTCCGCGAGCGCGTCGGCGGGGTCGGAATCGCCTGGAGCGAGTTTTGCCAGGCGTTGATCCGCGGCGTGCGCAAAATACGTGGACGGGAAACGATCCGTGGCCTTTTCATAGAAGGCGCGGGCGCGCGCGGGATTTCCGCCGCGTTCGGCGTTTCGGCCCAGCCAATAAAGGGCATTTACCGCTCCACCGGTGGCGGGATACTTGCGCAGGAAATTGGTCATTTTTTCATCGGCGAACGGCTGGCGCTGGATGTAGGCGATCCACGCGAGGCGCCATTCGGCGTTCTGGGCATGCTTGCCGGCCGGAAAGACGTCGAGCAGTCGCTGGTAGTAGTTCCCTGCTTTCGCGCGATCAAGTTCCACCCAGTAGTAGTTTCCGGCGGCCATCAGCGAATCTTCCGTCCAATGGCTCTGCGGATATTTCTCGGCATTTTTTTCGATCGCGGTGAGCATTTCGACTTCTTTTTTGTCGGAGCGCCAGGCCTGGGAAAGCTGGTAGAGGCGCTCGGCATCGGCTTCAGGATCGGTGACGGAAAGTTTCACGAATAGGCTGGGAGCGGCTTTGGGATGCTGGCGGCATTCCGCGGCGCGAACCAGGGCGCGCTGACGGATGGGATTTTCGGGATCCTTGAGGATCGTGGCGAGCTTTTCGAATTCGGTGCGGGCTTCGTGCCACTTGTGCGCGTCATAGAAAATCTGCGCGCGCTGATCCTGCATTTCGCCGGTGGCATAGGGAAATTCACTGTGCAATTGCTTGTTCAGGCGAGCGAGCGCGGCGGCCGCGTCCTTTGACTCGTCGGCGAGCGGATACTTGTAGAACAGGGCCTGGTAATCTTTCGCGGCAGGCACGAATTTGCGAGCGGACTCCTCGGCGCGAGCGCGAGCGAGCAGAAGATTGGGCTTCGAACCGGCGGCGGGATAGGTCGCGAGCGCGTCGAGACCATCCTGCGGACGGCCGATGGCAATGGCGGCGGGAACGTAGGCTTCAAGAACCTGGTCCTTGAAAGCCGCGCCCGGGTAATCCTTCAGGATTTGCGCAAGGTCTTGTGCGGCAGCGGCGTTTTTGCCCAGCGCGCGTTCGGCCTGCGCTGTCCAGAAGAGTGTGTATTCATAAAGCAGCGTATCGGGCTTGGCCTTTTGCAGCCAGTTGAGGGCCTGCTGGGCGTGATTTTTCGAATAGTCGTCGTAGCCGAGGGCGAGTGCGGCGCGCTGGCCCCAGACGCTGGAAATATTTTTGCTGGCAAAGGCGGCGAGCTTTTCGTATGCGCCGGGCGTGCCGCGATGCAGATCGCGCGCGAGCAGGGCGAGTTCCTTTTGCGCGGCGGCGTCTTCGGGAGTGGAAGCGTCGAGAGCCGGAGAGGTGGTGTCCGGCTTGCAGCCGGTGGCGCACGCGGGAGATTTCGGATGAGTTGATTTTTTCTTTTTCTTTTTGGTCTGGGCGGAAAGGTCGCCGGCGCAGAGGAGGGAGAGACAGAGGAAGAGAACGGAAAGAATTGCGGGCCAGGATCGCGGCGCGACGGATAATTTTGTGGCGCGGCCATGCGAAGCTTCAGGCCTGAAGGCCTGAGCTACACGGCGGCGGGCGGGATTACCGCGATTTCCCGGCCGTGGCGTAAGGATATTCACCGAGCGCGCTGGAATCGCCATCGGCAAGAATTTCCACCATCCAGCGATAGAAGTAATCCACCGGGTGGTCCATGATGGGTTTGAATCTACGGTCGTATTCTCGATGAGCTTTCTCAATGTCGTCTTTCAGTCGGATGCAGATATCTCTGTTTTCGCGGCCCAGTCTGACCTGTTCCGGTCTCAACATTTTAATATCTTGCATGGATACTTTCGCAACGCGATTTGCGCGGCGATGAAGCTCTTGTTCCTCAGGAGTCAACTGGTTGACGTTGAAGTCGGCTTCCGAGATGGGGCCTACTTCGGTGACATGGAGCTCGGTTTCGACGCGGGGCTCGGGGGCCGGCTCGACACGGGTAGGTGGAGCCGGAGAGGCGGCCTTTGGTTGAGGATAGCTGGGGGCCGGGCGTGCGGGCGGGGCAGCGGGTTCGGGAGCGACGCGGCCGATGGCTTCGGTGATTTTTTCCTCAAGCGGACTGCGCGGGCCGGGCTGAAGGGCCATGGCCGTGAAACGTGTAAGAACTTCAAGAGCGGCGGCGAGCGACGCGGCGGCGGTCTGCGCACGAAGCATGGGGGGAAGCGCGTTGGTGGGCTTGCTGCTCGAGCAGGCGGCGACGATGTCATTGATGGACTGCTGAAGCTCGTCGCTGGTGCGCTGGATGCGCTCAAGGTTGTCGCGGAGAGCGCGAGCGACGGCTTGTTCGACGGCGTTGGATTCAGGTGCCATACCCTCTATTAGGGGCGTTTTGCCCGATGTTCTCCCGTTTTGCCATTGTGGGGCGCGGACGCGGGAGCGTCAACGGTAAGGGGGAGGGGGTGTGACTAAAAGGATGATGCGGAATTGGGAGGCTCGGGGCGTCGGGTTATCTGGAATCGGTCGGAGGGGGATGAGCGATTGCCCCGCCCCGAAAGCATTGAGTGGCAAACAGATAACAGCGATCAGAGATCAGGAGGCAGGAGGGGCGTTGGGGAGCTGGAGCTAGGTGGGCTTTTGGCCGAGGGCCTTGGACATCAAGTAGCGGTGGTGGTCGAAGAAGCCGCGGCGGCGGTAGAGCTCGATGGCCGGATTGCCGTGGGTGACCTCGAGGTGAAGGAATTTGGCGTGGTGCTCGCGCGATGCGGCCTCGGCCAGATCGAGAAGCTGCGTTCCAATTCCCTTTCCGCGATGGGATCGCTCGACGAAGAGTTCGTCAATCCATGCGCCTTTGCCGCGATATTCGAGGCTGTAGTCGAAACAGATCACCAGGTAGCCGATCGGCGTATTTTCTTCGCAGACGAGATAGGCGACTCCGTGAACAGGATTTTCAAGAAGCTCGGCGAGATTGGTCCGGACTGTGGGTTCGTGAAACTGTTCCGACCAGGGGTCATCCGCTTGCATGTGGCGCATCATCAGAAGCAACAATTCGAGATCTGCCAGAGTGGCACGGGCGCTAGCGAAGGGCATGAGAAGCGATCTCGCCTTTGCAGGAAAGTAGAATTGGCGACAAGGATCATACTACGCAGAGGCCGGTCTTTAGACCGGGAGTAGAAAAGCAAGAACACAGCGAGGAACCGCTGTGCCAGAAAGACCGGGCGGTGGAGAAGAGTTCCAAACCCCGTTCAAAAAGCACAGGGGATTCGGGATGACAGACTGTTGAATGTTCGGCAAGCCTGCCAAGCGGAAACACGGAAGCTGGCCCCCGATGCGGCGGATTGGTGCGACGGTGGACGAGGAAGAATTGTTGAGAGCGAACTGCTGGAAGCCCAGCTGCACTGTGGAATAGGCCTGTTGGGCACCCGATAAATTGCCCGCCTGCAGTTGCTGGCCGAGTTGGCCGAACACTATAGAGTCGGCGTTCTCTGCTCGCTGGGGACTGGCTGGATTCCCCGCTGCCGTGAAGGTGATGATGATGTGCTTGACCCGCGCCCTGCTGCTGGACGGTGGCGAGATCCGATTGCGTTGCTCGGGTGTTACCCGATTTCAGATCCTGCGCCAGTTGCGAAACGGCGGTAGCCAGCGGGCTGCTGCTCTGCGCCGGAAGCAGGCGTGAGCAGAGAGCTTTGTTGGCCGCTGGGAAGAAGCTCCTCGAGCGATGAGAATTACCCGGCGCGGTTTGCCCAGGGAGGCTCAGTGGGCGGCAAAGTGTGCCGCAAAGGCCGCGAACACCCGGTGTGGACTTGCGTGGTAAACTAGAGACTCAAGGGGGCGACCCGGTTTCGACGGAAGCTGTCGCGTCCCGGAGGCATGCCGGGGGCCAACCACCCGTAATCGGCTGGAAACTAGAACTGCCAACAACAACTTGGCACTTGCTGCTTAATTAATTAAGCGCACGCTTCCCCGGGCTTTGCTCATGGGCCCGGCAAGAAGCGTCAAACAGTGAGCTGGCCCGAGCCTTTCGGTCCGTAAGGCTTGGGCGAGAACCATCGGACTAGCCAGCTGCGTTTCTTGCTCGTTCTAAGCGCGGAGGGCGAAACAAACGGAACTGAGATAAGCATGTAGGCTCCGTGGCGTAGCGCTTTTCGGACGGGGGTTCGACTCCCCCCGCCTCCACCAATTTGAGCATTCAAGCTCAATTAGTTAGCGAGCAGGACTTTTTCGCGTACCCCCCGCGCCTAAGTGGGTGTTCGCCCGGGAAACCGAACTCGAAACCCGAACAAACTAAACCGCAAAGCCAACCCTCCTCATCCACCACTACAAGATTTCTTAAAAGGCGGTCTCGGCTTTCCTGAGGTAGCTCGTTATGGTATAACAGTTATACCACGATGCGTTTCGACTTCGATGCCCAGAAGAGCAAGCGGTTAAGGGCGAACCCCAAGCGTGGGATCGGCTTTGAGGAAGCGCAGGAGATATTTAAGCATCCCTTCTACCTTGACCAGCGCTCTGATATGCCAGAGCAGTACAGAGCCATTGGCTGGGTAGGAGAAAAGCTGTACGCGCTCATTTTTGAGGTGAGGGAAGATAACGACGGAGAGTACTATCACCTCGTGACACTGTGGAAAGCGACGACGCAGGAGCACCAACTCTATGAAAAGCACTCGTAAACAGAAAAGGCGTATGTCGGCCGAGAACATTGCCCGCCTCGCCGACCAGGGAAAGGATGTCTCGCGCTTTTTCACAAACGTCGGGCAAATGATGGGCCCAATCCAGCGGGTGAATGTAGACTTCGCGTCGCCAATGCTGGACGAATTGGATAACGCGGCAAGGGAATTGAACATTAGCCGGCAGGCGGTAATCAAGACGCTAATCCGGCAAGCGCTTGACCAGCACTATCTGGCTGCGGCACGCCAATCCACTGCGAAGCAGCGTATAGGCTAAGCATCGTTCGGGATGAGGTAGAAGAGAATCTGTTGCTCCACGCGAAGCGTTGCAAGCTCTGAATGCCAACCAGCTCACTACAGTTGGCCGGTCAAATTGACCGACCGGAGATGGTCCCCTGTCCTCGTGAGGTCCAACCACATCACGATCGTCCCTGTACTTCTTTGACCTATGTCCAAGCCTGGCTGGTGAGATAAACTTCCGGAGCGCCCTCGGTCCTTTGCTTTGGTAATGGTTCTGTCGGCCACTCGGAAGTTGGGCAGACGGGTTATGGGAAGCGAGAGGATATTCTGGTCAGCAACTTGGAAATAAACGTGACGCGGTAATCTGAATTTCGTTTAGCAATTGAAAAAACTCACGTTCCAGATACGTTCCAGTTAAGCACAACTTCGCCGCGTGCTGCGTTTTGAGCGTCTCGAAAAATCAATAAGTTGCGTGTTTTCAATACCCCTGAATATTCCGACTCCCCCCGCCTCCACCATATTAAAGCCTCTGTAGTCAAAAGGTTACAGCCTTGCGGGTGTACCCGCGTTCCATAATGAGTTCCACGGATGTTCGTATTTGAGCGACCTGCGTATTGCAGAGCGGCGTTGAATTGCCTTATCTAGCGATCGAGAGGAACATCGGGGATTTTTTAGACATCGTTATCCAGATGGAGCCTCGCCCTGGCCTTCGTTTCGTTGTCGAAATCCTGGAAATTCAAGGATTCGAGCTATTTTCCTAAGTGTGGCTAAGCAAACGAAAGGAAGCTAAACTATCTACCACATCATCACTTTTGGAGACGATCAGCAGTCTGGCGTTCCTCTTCCAGGTCCTCAAAGCTGTACCGTAGCGGGGGAACACTGTGTTTCGCCGCGAAATCCATGAGAGCCGCCACAGGAGTCTGACATAGCTCCGCAGCGCGTCCGAGCGAGACCTTATCCTCGCGATAAAGTTCGAGGGCCAGCAATCGAGCGGCTTCCTCAGAGAGCGTGCTCTGCTCCAAATTTGCCGCCCTTAGAATTTCCGAAGGCAACTTTACATCCACGGTTTCCAGATTCCAGAATCAGCATCCGTTGAGGTTTGTCATGCGGTATCGTTTGCCGTTCGCTTGATTGATGTAAACAAGAGCGGCAACCTCATTGCCTCGTTAACTCTCGGATTTCAAAATGTCATCGGTGAACAAGCATACGCGGGAATCATGTTCCTGCCTTTGACAGGGGTCGCATATAATTTCAGGATGGGCGACGGTTCGGGGTTGCCGCGTTGCGGTTCGAACCGAACTGTCAACTGCATCATCCCTACGGACAACCCGTTATCCTACTATCTGTAACCAATCCGCCAGTTTGGACGGCGCGACGGGCTTAGGGGATTTGCGCGGATGCGAGCCCCTTGCGCTTCAGGGGCTTCCACGCGCGGTCGCCGCGCAAGTATTGCCAAAGGCCCTGTAACCGCCACATCATATGCATCTGCCGGTATGGGAAATGCTCGAAGAAGCAGTAACTTATGAGCCGGGCAACGTCTTGCCAGTCGTTGTACCGTTTGTAAGTGATTTCTTCGAGCAGGACGGCCCCCATTGAAATCACCGTCGCGAATGCGAACCCGAACAGCAGGAACTGCAGGCAAAATTCCCGGCTCAGCACGCCCAGGCAAGCCGCCAGGGTAATCGTCGCAATCCCTACAATTTCGACCACGGGTGCAAACAATTCGAACAACCACAAGTAAGGAAGGGCAATGCAACCAATCCTGCCGTAGCGGGGCCGAAAGAGCATGTCCCGGTTTGGCCATAGCACGTCCATCAAACCGTTCTGCCAACGTGCTCGCTGCCTCCCCAGCGACTGCAAGTCGGAGGGAACTTCCGTCCAGCACATGGGGTCCGGCACAAAACGAATTTCATAATCGGCCCTTTTCTCGAGCAAATGCCTGTGCAGGCGCGCTACCAAATCGAAGTCTTCACCAATCGCGTGCGACCTATAGCCGCCGACCGCGCGCACCAGATCCGTTCGAAACACTCCAAACGCCCCGGAAATAATCGTCAGCATGTTTCCCTGCCCCCAGGCCTCCCTGCCAATCAAGAACGCGCGGAGATATTCGACCACCTGGATAACTTCAATGCTCTTGCGCGGCAAACGTACGCGCCGCAAGTTCCCTCCCTCGATCTCCGATCCGTTCAATACCCGGATGATTCCGCTGACCGCAACGACGCGTTTTGGGTCCGCGAGGATTGGTACCATGATTCGCAACAGCGCGTCGCGCTCAAGGACGGAGTCCGCGTCTACGATACACACGTATGGCGAAGTTGCCGCGTTCAAACCCGCATTAACCGCGTCTGCCTTGCTGCCTCCCGCGTCCTTGTCAATGACCAGCAGCCTTGGGTCAACGTCACTTCGGTACAGTCCTCGTACGAGTGCACTCTTGGCTTCCGGAACGTACACCGTCCTAACAGGCCGCAGGCGAAATTCTTCCCGTATTTCCTCTAGGGTGCGGTCTTCCGATCCGTCGTTGACGACGATGATCTCAAGTTCGGGGTAATCAAGCTGCAAAAGGTTGTGTACGGCCACGCGGATAGAGCTCTCTTCGTTGTGCGCGGGCGAAATGATGGTTACAGGTGGCGCCATCGGAGAGTCTTTGATCCAGTCTAGGCGATGACTCTCCAGCCTGTGCTGATGCATCGCGCTTGTCTTCAGCGCGATAATCAACATAAACAGGTAGGCAATATTGGTTGCCAGGTAATACCAGAACAGGATGGAGTTCGAAATGTCTAGAAGGCGAATCATGGCGGCGACGGTGTTTTGTCCGTGGCGCTTTCCGTTGTCGCAGGCTCTTCCGGTAGCAGCGTCCCTGTCTGCAGAACTCGCTGCAAGCGGTTCTTGTCTTCTTCTCTGACTTTTGCGCTGTCTAGGAGTTCCTCCTCCAGCTTTCCCCGCAGATCCGCATTCTCAAGCGCGGTCAAGTAGGCGTGCAATCCGTAACGGTCTTGGGTCTGCACGACCCGTTCGAATATCGGAGCCATCTCGCCTTGGAGTTCTATAAGCGCTTCTGCCGCGCGCAATCGCACCAGCCGGTTCGCATCCGTTAATCCCCGCAAAAGGGCGGGAACCGCCCTCGGGCCGGATAGCTTTCCCAAGCTCACGATAGCGCGCAAACGTACAAACCACGTGGGGTCCCGCGCCAGCTCGGTGAGGAGGTCAAACGCCAGGCCGGATTTCGCGTGGGACATTGCCCGCGCGGCCGCGGCTCGCAATTCATCCAGGTCATCTCCTGCGAACTGCAACAGATCTAGGCCAAGTGAGGGAGTCGCCACTTCGCCGAGTACCCGGCCAAGGACTTCACGCAATGGTCCTTCCGCATGTTGTACGTAGGGGAGAAGCACCTGCGGACGTTCCGCGCAACACTGGATGAGCGCGCTCTGCAGCGGCAGCGCCGGCACTGTCAATCCTGCTTCACCCACCCAAGCGAGGATTTCCTCAGCTGCCTGCGGGCAAGCCGTCCGGCTTAATCCCCGCAGCGCCGCCAGCCGGATTTCCAGAGCGCGGTCGCGCAATCCCTCTGCGAGTGCGGGAATACCTTCCGGCGCCCGGGTTCGGCCGAGCGCCACGAGGGCCCGCATGCGCCTCCAACTCGTGAGCTGTCGTGCTTCAAAGATGCACGTTTCGATGAGCCCGCTGGCCCTCAGAAATTTCAACAACCGCGCCGACTCCTCCGGTCCCGCCGCTTCGAACGCGTCCAAAGCCATGGACTCAACGATCCTCCGGTCAAAGGGTTTCTTCCGCCAGGTCTCGTAGGGAATCTCTCCAGAAACCAGTGCATCCCATTTCTGCCGCAACTCGAAGACACGCGCATCCCGCTTCACGAAATACCGCTTCCGGTAGGTTCTCCGAAGCAGAATAAACGCGAGAAGCAGTCCGTCAGCCACGATGGCCGCCAAAATGGCTTTTGCCACAAAGGCAGCCGGGCCCAGTCTCCAGAGCTTTTCAAAAATGGATGCCATAGCTCAATCCGAAACTTGTGTCGTTCCTGTCTTGTGTCCGCTTCTGATAGGCCGCATATCCCGTTATGTCCTGCCGGGCCGTAAACTGAAACCGCAATCCGCCACCATAAGTTTGCGAGGCGAATCTCCCGATCTGATCGACCTGTGCAAAGTCTTCCGTCCCGACGGCAAAGAACACGTTTCCGGAAAGCCTCTTGTCGCTCCAGCCTGCCAGAGGAAATCCAAGTCGCGTAATTCCCGAGGGACGCCATTCCGCACCTGTTCCGGAAAATGTGCTGCGCGCACCTGTCGCGCCTAGTGACAGCGTCCACTCTTTCGGGAGGGTCACAATGGCGTTCCCATTCAGCGCAAGAATCCGCGACGCTTGATACCAATACCAGTGTTGTCCATACACGAATTCCACCGAACGCACGAGACTCGTTTCGCCGGTTTTCCAGCCGTGGCCCAACTCAAAAAAGGCCTCGCTCTTGGGGATCACCGCGTTGTCGTGTCCAATTGCGCCGCCCAGCGTCACCGCTCCCCATTTCGGCTGGCGCCTTGTAACGCTTCCCACAAACTTTCCTGCATCAACCCCGCCCCGCTGATAAAAATCTCCGGCAACACTCGTGGTCCAGAGCGGAGTCCACCGAGAAACGAGACTTGCCCACTCATCGTGATTGGCATCCGCGAAATTGAACAGATCGTTGTCCTGCCCAAACCGCAGTTCGTGTCTCGGTTCGCGGCGGACGGAAGTCAGTCCTGCCAACGCTTCGACGCTTGTGGGATCCAGACTGAGCGCCTCTTGAAATTCCAATCGCGCTTCCTTTAGTTCACCCGCCGCACGAAGGGCGCGCGCACGGGCTGCGTGCAGGTCTGCGCGTTTCGGATCGAGTTCGACGGCCCTGTCAATTGTTCGCTGGGCCTCCGGAATTCTTCCCTCGCGCAAGTAAACGCTCGCGAGTCCCATCCAGATATCCGGATCCGTCTGCGATACTTTCAAGATTTCCAAGTATTCTTTCTCGGCTTCTCTGAGATGACCCGACCAAGTCAGAACGCGGGCACGCCAGGCACGCACATCCATGTCCTGTGGGGAACGGACGACTGCTTCGTCGACGATCCGCAGCGCTGACTCCCAATCCTGTGCTGCGGCGTACTTGCGTGCTTGCACTTGCCAATCAGGCGTCTGGGCCTGCCCAAGGGTTGGCGAAACCGGCACGAGCGCCGTTAGGATTAAGCCAAAGATGGCACACCACCGCCAAGGCACGTACCTCTGGCTTGTTGAACAATTCCGATTAGTATTTTGAACACACACTCACTTGGGGATTAAGTGCAAGAAGGCCGCCACTACCGCCTGAAAAGCCTGCGGATTTCATCTCTCTAAGAGGCTTAGTATCTGTAACTCGCAAGCACTCCGTTTCCAAAATATCAAGACACAGGAAACATGGACTGCCGCAACGGCACGTGCGTGCCATTCTGGGACAGAAAAGCACACCCAACGGTCAAGAGTTGCTTGGCAGATGAGATATTCGCGTGGAAGGGCATGAACAAATGTCAGGCTTGCTTGTCTGTCACGGTCGATGGATGGTGTCGCTTCGAGCAACGATTCGGCAGCAGAATCCATGGAGTCAAGAACAGATCGCAATCTCCCGCGGGCGGGTGGCGCCGACGCGCCAGCAGGTCCAGGTCCTTGGAGAGCCGCGGGCTGTTGTGAAACAGGACGAGTGTCGCTCCTCCAACCAAGACGAAATGCTCCGGCAGGGAGGAAAACAGCGCGATCGCGGCCTCTTCCATAATAACAAGGATATGAACCTGATCCTCGCGGAAGTTCCGCTCCAAATATCGGGCGATTCTCTCCTGATTCCCTGCCCTTCCTGGCTGGACCCTGCGCCTGATCCGTCCGCTTCTTCCGTCAAGCCTCTGCGCTTCGCTCCGATGAACGCCCACCCCGCGGGCTTGACGGCGCGGACGGACAGGCGCCTTCCCCCGCCACGAAGGGCATTTAGCCTTGTCGAGACTGAGTATTTGCCGGCTTGACACCCCTCTGCAGCGTTCCTATACTCCTCCACGCCTCGAATTTCCTTCCGAGAGGATTCCAATGTTGAAACATTCGCTGGCCGTTTTCCTGATTGCTGCCTCCGCAACCTTCGCCCTTGCGCAAGAAGATGGGAAAGTTCATCAGCCCAAACTCACTCCGCAACACAGCGGCACTACGCAGCTGCTGATTTCTGTAAGTCCGGTGAACTCGCGTGTGGTCTGGGCAGCTGGAACCGGCGGAACATATGTGGTGACGACTGACGGCGGAGAGACCTGGAGAGCCGCCGTCGTGCCGGGAGCCGAAACCCTTCAATTCCGTGATGTGCACGGCGTGAGCGATAAGGTTGCCTATCTAATGTCCATTGGAAACAACACTACAGATTTTCGTATCTACAAAACTGTCGACGGTGGCGCGACCTGGAACATAGAGTTCACGAATGAGACCTCTAATGCATTTTATGATTGTTTCGCGTTCTGGACTCCGGAGCGGGGCGTCACGCACAGCGATTCGGTGAACGGAGTGTTTCCCGATATTCGCACGACCGACGGGATGACCTGGCAATCCATCGCCGCCAATATGCCCGCCGCGTTGCCCGGGGAAGCCTCGTTTGCGGCCAGTGGAACTTGCATCACAACACAGGGGAAAAGAAACGCCTGGACCGCTACCGGCGGCTCAACAACTGCGAGGATCTTAGCCACCAGAGACGGCGGCGACACCTGGAAGGCATATGACACTCCGCTAGTCAGTTCGCCCAGCGCTGGAGCAATCTCAGTGGCCTTCCGCGATCCCCTGAATGGGATCGTGGGTGGCGGTGATTTGGCCTCAAACGATGCCGCCAACACGGCAACCTCCGACGATGGCGGCCAAACGTGGACTCTTACCAACAAGCCCCCCGTGCAGGGTGCCATTTTCTGTCTGGCGTATGTCCGCGGCATTCGCCATGCCGAGGATGAAGAATCCGGCGAGGAACACGAGCATGTCGTCGTGATCACCACCGAGACGGCGCCCAACTTCACCTCAGGAGAAGCCGCCTGGACTCCAGATGAAGGTCGCACTTGGCTTCACCTGCCTGGAGTGAGCGGCTTCTGGGCCGTGGCTTTTGCGGATCCAGAAGCTGGATGGTTCGTGGGCAATGGAGGTCAGATCCTGAAGATCAGCTTCTAACATACTCCGACGCCCATAAGTGCAGCGCGCCTGCTGCCCATCCCGTTTCCCCGGAGGAGTCCGGCAGTTTAGTTTTTTGCGATCGTTAGCGAGTGACGGAAATAACGTATCAGTATTTTCGTACGGCAGTCGCGACACTTTGGGTCTTTTGCTGAAATACTTATTCTTGACCCAATACGAAGGTGCATTCCCGGACTACTCTTGTGTAGCTACAGTTTTGGAGTTATACTATTCGTCCATGGTTCGGTTCGAGTGGGACGAAGCCAAGGCCAAGACTAACGAACGAAAGCATGGAGTGCGTTTTGAGGATGCCATGCTTGTTTTTGCAGATCCCTACGCGCTGGTCGACCAAGATCGCGTAGAGGGCGGTGAACTCCGATGGCAAACCCTCGGTTTGGTCGGGGGCATCGTACTACTTCTCGTTGCCCACACCGTTCGCAATGAGGAAGAGGACGAAATCATTCGTATCATCTCAGCTCGAAGAGCAGTTCGAAAGGAGCGCAAACGGTATGACGAAAATCGTAAGGAAGAGTCTCTCGGATAGCCGCCTCACAGCTGGGCACAAGCGCCGTCTTAAAAAGCTCTCTCAGCGGCCTGACAACGAGATCGATACTTCCGACATCCCGGAATTGACGGAGAAGTTCTGGCAAAACGCAGTCCGCAATCCCTTCTATCGACCTTTGAAGCAGCAGCTGACTCTTCGCCTTGACGCCGATGTGATTGCCTGGCTGCGGCGGCAAGGCAAGGGCTATCAGACCCGCGCAAATGCTCTGCTACGGGATGCCATGCTGGGCGATCTGAACCCGAAAAGAAGGAAGGGGGGTGGTTGGGACCGAGCTAGCAATCCGGGTCATAACGGCGTCGCTCAAACGCGGCGGGCTAGCTGAGGCATCAGGCTTTCCTGCATGGACATGAGCGTGCATTACTCTGAAATCGACTTCGCTGCCTCCGCGGGGGCTGGCACCAAGTCATTACGTCCCATCCCACATGAATCGGACTCGGAAACCAGCCTGTATTACTACCGCGCCAGATACTACGATCCTCGGACAGGGAGATTCCTGAGTGAAGATCCGGCAAGATTCGCTGGTGGAATCAACCTCTATAGTTACGTTCGCAGCTCGTCGATCGAGGCTCGCGATCCTTCAGGTTTGTGGCGCGCTCGACGATGGGGGCGGCCCTTGAAATGAAGGCGACATAGTGTGTGTGCCGTATTTTGCGTCGCCTCCGCCGCCCAAGCTATCTTCGTTATCGTTCAATCCTTCGAGCGCCGTCGGAGGAGTACCATCTTCGACGGGCACCGCAACGTTGACCGGGGCCTGCCCCCCTGGTGGCGCTCAAGTTTCTCTTTCCAGCGGCAACGGCGCGGCCAGCATGCCTTCAACCCTTGCTGGTTCCAGCTGGCGCCACCAGCGTTACCTTCCAGGTCAGCACGTCCGTCGTTCTCGTGTCCACTTCCGCCGAAATCTCGGCTTCTTACAACGGCACGGCCGCGACGAAAACCCTCGCCGTTCGTTTTAGAGACTTGCGAGCGGCAACCGGAGAGTCTCTTCCTTGAGATTCGTGCCACTGCTTTTCAGCGCCATCATTTGCGCCGCTAGCTGCGTGATGCGACCCGCGGCATCCTCCGCGCTGACTCCGCGAGCGTGAATATTGGAAACGAGATTTCTGTCCGCGTCGGTGTTTCCCGGGCGGGGAGAATAGGCCATGTAAGCGGAGAGACTTCCCGCGGTGGCCAGCCCGGGCCGCTCGCCGATCAGCAACACGATCACACGGGGCGAAAGCAGATCGCCGATGTCGTTCATGATGCCAACGCGGGAGTAACGAACCACGAAGGACTGGCCTACGGACCAACCACGGGCTTGCACTTGTTGTTGGATAAGTGGGAACAGGAACGGCACCTGGGCGGAAAGGGAGGCGCTGGACAAACCGTCGCCGATCACGATCTGGATGTCGGCCGCTTTGGGGCAGCGCTCAAGGATTAGGCTCTTCGCACTATTTCTGAGAGCGCGGCCCAGGTCCGGGCGCAGCAAGAATTGCGATTTCGATTCCGCTTTGCTCGAAACCTCGAAGAGGCTCCATTGCGCGACGAACTCAGGCGAGAAATCCTTTTGCAGGTCAAACTCTGTCCAAACCGCATCTATCGCACTCGCGTGCGCGCCGCGAAGTTCCAGTGCCATTTTTGTGGAATAGGCAAGACCTCGCTCCACAAAAATGCGCGCAGGCGTGCGTGCCTGAATCTTGCGCACAATCTCCGGCCACGTGGAGGGCAAAGCAAGCTTTTGGTCGTCGTCCATGGTTCAGATGAGGTCAGTTCAATCAGGAAATCTTTTCCATCATCAACTTCCGCGAACCCTACAACCATCCGAATTTGACAATCCAGCCCACTCTAACATCGTCAAGGCCCCGAATGTAGAGTGACGAGAAGTTCGTCTGCTTCCGGATCTGCCCCGCCAGTTGGCAGTCGAAGTGCGGTCGCAGAAATAACGTAGAATCTTTGACGGACATCGAACGTGACGGCCACCAAGAAGGCGAAGAAGGGAGTTGTCATGAAGATTGGAATCATCGGCGCTGGCGCCATCGGGAGCACACTCGCGCGCGATCTCGTAAAGCTCGGTCATGAAGTTCGCGTGGCAAATTCGCGTGGACCGGAGTCCCTGGCGAAGATCGCTGTCGCGACTGGTGCCACTGTCGTCGGGATTGCCGATGTGGTCAAGGGCGCGCAGTTGGTGGTCGTCTCGATCCCCGAATTTGCCATCGCGAACCTCCCCCATAACCTCTTCTCAGGAGCGGACGAGGACGTCGTCGTGGTTGATACCGGCAACTACTACCCGGACGTGCGAGACCGGCGTATCCCGGCGCTGGACGCCGGCGCGATCGAGAGTCAGTGGGTTTCAGAACAGCTCGGTCGGCCTGTGGTCAAGGCCTTCAACAACATTGTTGCCGCAAGCCTGCGCGACAAGGGTGTCCCCGCAGGTACGCCGGGCCGTGTCGCCTTGCCGGTGGCGGGTGACCGCGCCGAATCCAAGGCAATCGTAATGGATCTCGTGGACACGCTAGGCTTCGACGCAATCAATGGCGGCTCGCTTGGCGAGTCGTGGCGGCAACAGCCGGGAACGCCCTCGTACTGTCACGATCTTGACGCCCACGCGATGAAACGAGCGCTCGCTGACGCTCGGCCGGAGCGTCTCGCCCAGTACCGCGAAGAGGCGCTTGCCAGAGCTAGGGCGGTGCTCGCGGCCAGGGCGAAGGCCTGAGATCGAGGCCGGCAACCGGGCCCTTCTCGCCCTCACTTTGCTTAAATCAGGCCGGACCAAGTCAAATCTAGTACGCGTACGCTTCGAGGAACACGAAAACCACCACTCCGGTGATCGAAACATAGAGCCAAATGGGGAACGTCCAGCGCGCGATTCGGCGGTGCATCGCGAACCGGCCCGTCAGCGAGAAAAAAAACGTCGTCAGCACCATCGGCAGCGCGACGACGGACAGGATTACGTGGCTGGCCAAAATGGAAAGGTACAGCGTGCGCACCGAGCCGTGGCCGGGGAAGATCGTATCGCCATGCAGTGTATGGTTCACGATATAGCTGACCAGAAAAACCGCAGAGAATGCGAAGGCCAAAAGCATGCTCGCGCGATGCGCTTCCTTCCTGTGCTGTTTGATGAAATATAATCCGACGCAGAGCGCAATCGCGCACAATCCATTCAGGAGTGCGTTAAGGGCCGGCAAGAACATCCAGCGCCCGGCGAAATCAGCCGACGCATGATGCACGTAGAGTAGCCACAGCAGGAAGGACACGGCAAGGCCGCTCACCACGACGATCGCCCCAACCACAGAGCGCGGATTCATTTGAGCCTGTTCCATCCTGACATTACACCACAAAAATCCATCCGGACGTCATCCGGACACCGGGGCATCTCGTCGGCCCAATGGAAGCCTCCTGTGCGGTTCGATTTCGTTTCAAGACTTTGGCGACGGAATGGATGAGTTCGCTCCGAAACCGGATTGCGGGTACGGATCAGGCGGGCGAGGCGGGGGTCGACAATACGCCTAGCCTGCTTAATTCACGACAGTTGAAGTTTTGTCTTTCGGCGGTCGGAATTTTGGCTTTTTTGGCGTTTGAGTCATCGCGCGGAGCGTTGAAAGACCGCAGTGAGGACGAGGTGCGGCATACCGA